>JANRJU010000016.1:0-151973 GCA_033763815.1 Planctomycetota bacterium | reverse complement strand
CTACTGGGGCGTCGAGGCGGTCAACGGCGCTCTCATCACGCAGTCCACCCCCGTCTCCCACAGCTACTTCACCAGCTCCGTCGACCTCAGCGCCGACTTCAACCTCGACGGCCAGGTCGACTTCTTCGACTACCTCGACTTCGCCAACGCTTTCTCGGCTGAGGACCCCTCCGCCGACTTCAACGGCGATGGCCAGGTCGACTTCTTCGACTACCTCGACTTCGCCAACGCCTACGGCGCGAACTGCTAAGTTCTCGCTCGCCTGAAGGGCGGCGGCTCTCGTCCCCGAGGTCTCGGCCTCCCGGGCCTTGAGTCCCGCTCCGCGAATCAACGCCCGTGCCCCACAAGGCACGGGCGTTTTTCATGGATGGACGTGCGTGCGGCGCGGCAGGGACTCGTAGACTCCAAGCGATGATCCTTTATCACGCGTCGGACCTGATCTGGGCCAGCAAGATCAAGGGCGTGGCTGATGGGCTCGGGCTGGCCTGCCGACCCGTGCGAACGCTGGCGATGCTGGACGCCCGCCTGGGAGATTCGCCGGTGAGGGCACTCATCGTGGACCTTGCCGCGGCGGACGTGGCGATCGAGCTTGTGCAGCATGTGCGGGCGCGCCAGCACTCGAACGACGCGACCAGCGCGGCGACCACCGGGGGCAGCGGCGGCATGGCCGTCGGCGGGTCCGAGGGCCGGATTCGTGTGCTGGCGTTCGGGCCGCACGTCGCGACCGCCGACTTCCAGCGCGCTCGTGACGCCGGCGCGGATGAGGTCCTCTCGCGGGGAGCTTTCGACCACGCCATGGAAGACGTGCTGATGAAGTTGAGTGTCGGGGCGAGGTGAGGCGAGAAGCGAGAGACAAGAGGCAAAGCGGCACGAGGCGGCGGAAGCGGGAAGCAGAGAGCGAAAAGCAGGAGACGGGGTCGCTCGCTATCGTTGAACATGGGTCGATTTGAGGACTTTCACGAGTATCGAAGGACGATGAACCGCCGCATTTTGGGTTCGGCGGGTGCAGAGCCCGGTTCGCCGGCGTCTGGGGCGGAGCCCAAACCCCGGGCCGAGGGGACGCTGGTGACGAAGCGGTTCTTTCGTCTGGACGGACAGACGTACGAGGACGCTTCGCTCCCAGCGTCGACCAAGGAACTGCTGGGGTTGGTCGCGTCGTTGGTGTTGAGGTGCGACGACTGCGTGGCGTACCACATCGATCAGTGTGTGCGGCTCGGATGGACCGATGAAGAACTGTTCGAGGCGTTCGACGTTGGGCTGATTGTGGGCGGGTCGATCGTGATCCCCCACCTTCGCCGGGGCGTGGCGTTTTTGGATGAATGCCGCGAGAAGATCCCGGCGTCGGAGATCACGCCCCGCCATTCGTGATCAACGTCGGTGAGCGACGTTGGTGAGAGACGCTGGCTCGGCGGAGTCGATTGAGCTGGACCCGGTGGTCGGCCCGGCTGGCTCGCCCGGCAAGTTGGCGTGATGGACTGGTCGAACACGCGAGAACGCGGCTGGCCCGCGGCTGGATCCTCGTCGCTGCATAGAATGGGTGTTCGACTGTCTTTGGCAACTGGGGCCGACTGGATTCGACCGGGCATGTCCAACACGATGTGGCGCGTCCAAGAGCATGCTGGCTTGGTAAAAAGCATGCACAAAATTGATTGCTGAGCGCACTTACGCTCTCGCGGCCTAATACTGGCTGCGCGATCCCCGCTCAACGCCTGATAGGGCGGGGATCGACGACATCAGGCTGGCCCTCGCGTGGCGCCAACGGGCGCGATGGTGAGAAAACTCCGGAGGCTGGACGGACGGGGAGGCTGCCGCTTGCCGCCCCGGACGTTGAGATCAAACAAGCGGATACACGCGTAGAGGTGTCGTGAAGGCTGTCACGGGACGGGGGTTCGATTCCCCCCGGCTCCATTCTTTGGGTAGTCCTGGCTTCTCTGAGTAGAGCAGCTTCCGTGGGCGAAGAGCTGCACAAGTACATCATCTATCACTGCGTGGTCGGCTCGCGCGCCTATGGCTTGGATCACGAGGCCTCGGACACCGATCGCCGCGGAATCTATCTGCCGTATCCGCTTCTCTTCGCGACAATCAGCGGAGCACACTTCTATGGCTTCGCATCGGGGGATTCCGACTACGACCCGCGAGGCGTCCATGTTTCGCCTGCCCGAGAAGTCCTTTCGCTCCAGGACTTGCGAGAGACCATCGAGTCGGAAGTGATCGTCCGCGGCGTCGAGATCGACCTTGTCACGCATGACGCGGCCAAGTTGTTCAAGCTCATGCTCAATCGCAACGGGTACGTGCTCGAACAGTTGCTCTCGCCCCTGGTGGTGCTCACCAGCCCCGAGCACGAGGAGCTCAAATCTCTGGCAACGGGGTACATCACCAGGCACCACGCGCACCACCACCTGGGATTTGGCGATACGCAGTGGAATCTGTTTGCCAAAGAGTCGCCGCGGCGCGTGAAGCCATTGCTTTATGTCTACCGGGTTCTGCTCACCGGCATTCATCTCATGCGAACGGGCGAGCTTGACGCAAACCTGCCCCGGCTGAATGAGGTCTATTGCCTGCCGCGGTGCAGGAACTCATCGCGCTCAAGACGAGCGGAGACGAGCAAGGCGAGTTGTGCGACGCGGACATCACGCACCACGAAGCCCAGTACGGGGCACTGCGCGCGAGACTGGAGCAGGAGCGAGAACGCTCGAGCTTGCCGGACGAGCCCACCTCGCTGCCCGCACTAAGTGAGCTGTTGGTTCGCCTGCGGCTTGCACCGCTGAACGTCCAACACCGGTGATGAGCCACCGTGCCGCGGCGGTCCGGTCTGGAAGTTGGTTTGGTGGTCGGTCTGGAAGTTGGACTGGCGGTCGCGGTGGCAGTCGCGCCGAGCTCGAACTCTGTACAGGCGCGGAACGTACGAGGCTGCGGACGCCGATGGTTTCCCTGTTGGCGGATGGAGAGCGAAGCACAAAGCCGAACGAATCGCGGCAAGCGGTGCCATCCCCCTGAGTCGGGGTGATTGCGCTCGGCTGCTGCCGCGGAGCAAAGTGGCCCATCGCGGTCCCGACTGGCGCCGCTGAGGTTTGCGGGGTCGTAGCATTGAGCGATCACGCTCGGCAAGCCGCGGTGATTGATTCTCCAAGGCGATTCTCGCGGGCCTCGAGCCCGAGCGCCAAGCGAGCCGTGGTTTGGGCCGATAGACGGTGAGCAAAGATCACGACTGAGACCAGGGCAGGGCATCACTCGAAAGATCACGACAGGCGCGGGCTGGTTCGAGCAGCCCCGCAAGCAGGGAGGTCGGCAGCATGTGTGGCATCGTCGCGTACGTCGGGTCCAAGCAGTGCCAGAACCTTCTCCTGGAAGGCCTCAAGCGGCTGGAGTATCGCGGGTATGACTCGGCGGGCATCGCCACGATGAACGACGGCAGGATCACCGTCGTCAAGACCGTTGGCCGCGTCGCCAACCTCGAGGACAAGCTGGAGACGGTCGGCGGCGTCCGCGGCAGCATCGGCATGTGCCACACCCGCTGGGCCACCCACGGCGGCGTGACCGACCCGAACGCCCACCCCCACACCGACGATAAGTCCGGCATCTGCCTGATCCACAACGGGATCATCGAGAACTACGCCTCGCTCAAGACCTACCTCGAAGAGAAGGGGCACAAGTTCGTCAGCCAGACCGACACCGAAGTCCTCGCGATGCTCATCGGCGAGCTCTACGACCCCGCCAACGGGGTGGACCTTGAAGCCGCGGTGCAGGCGGCCTTGCGCGAGGTGACCGGGGCGTATGGCATCGTGGTGATGTGCGAGAAGGAGCCCGAGGTGCTCGTCGCCGCTCGCAAGGGCTCGCCCCTGATGGTGGGCGTGGGCAACGGCGAGTTCGTCATTGCTTCGGACGGCTCGGCAATCATCGCCCACACCTCGCACGCCTTTGCGCTGGAAGACTACCAGGTTGTCAAGGTGACGCCCAAGGGGTTCCGCACCAGCACGATCAACAACGTGCCGGTGACTCCCAAGATCCAGCAGCTCGAGCTGGACCTGGAGCAGATCGAACTGGGCGGGTTCGAGCACTTCATGCGCAAGGAGATCTTCGAGCAGCCCAAGAGCCTGCGCAACACGCTGCGGGGGCGCACCGACGTGCGTGAGGGCAAGATCGTCCTGGGCGGGGTTGGGACCTTCGCCAAGCCGCTGACGCTCGCTCGCCGCATCGTGCTCACCGGCCAGGGCACGGCGCTCCACGCGGCCATGATCGGTGAGTATCTCATCGAGGACCTGGCCCGCATCTACTCCGTCGCGGAGTATGGCAGCGAGTTCCGCTATCGCAACCCGATCATCGAGGAGAACACGGTCGTTGTCGCGGTCAGCCAGTCGGGCGAGACTGCCGACACGCTCGCGGCACTCATCGAGGCCAAGGAGCGCGGCGCGCTGGCGCTGGGCGTCGTGAACGTCGTCGGCTCGTCGATCGCGCGGGAGACCGACGCGGGCGTCTATCTGCGGGTGGGTCCGGAGATCGGCGTCGCGAGCACGAAGGCGTTCACCGGGCAGGGAGCCGTGCTCACGCTGATCGCGCTCTATCTGGCGCGGCGCCGGCACATGTCCGCCGATGCTTGCACCGACATGAACACGGACCTGGAGCAGGGTCCGGGCAAGATCGAACGGATCCTCGAGAACGACGCCCGCGTGAAGAAGATCACCGAGAAGTACATCGACCGCGAGAACTGGCTGTTCCTCGGGCGCGGGTACAACTATCCGACGGCGCTCGAAGGCGCGCTCAAGCTCAAGGAAATCTCGTACATCCACGCGGAGGGCATGCCCGCGGCGGAGATGAAGCACGGGCCGATCGCGCTCATCAACGATGGGATGCCGGCGGTCTTCATCGCCAACCGCGGTCGCCAGTACGAGAAGGTGATGAGCAACATCCAGGAAGTCAAGAGCCGCGGCGGGCGCATCATCGCGGTCGCGACCGAGGGCGACGAGCAGATCAAAAAGTACGCGGACGACGTGCTGTACGTGCCCGATGTTCCAGAGTGCCTGTCGCCCATGCTGACGGTGGTGCCTCTGCAGCTCATGGCATATCACGCGGCGGTGCTGCGTGGCCACGACGTGGACAAACCCCGCAACCTGGCCAAGAGCGTGACGGTGGAGTAGGCAAAGAGAGCGAGCGCGTCTCCATCGTGCTCGTCACTCAATCGGCTCCGCTGAGTGCTGCCACCGCCTGATCGTTTCCCGATCCACGCGGCGCCGATCCCCCTTGGCCGACATCGCCCGCACCGGCATCACCAGCGCGGGCACGCCGCAGCATCTCGCCACGATTTGAAACTCGTCTTCGTACGCGAGGGTACCTGGTTCTCGCGTTCTGAGCAGAAACAACTGATGTCCATACCGATGCCCAACGAGCGCCAGTTCACGCGTCCTGCGCATCAGGTCGGTGGATTCAGGCTTGTACCACGTAATCGCCCGCATGCCGCGAAGCTGCATCTCGCGCGTAACAACATACGCCTCAACCGGTGGCGCGGGCAGATGCTCGTTGAACCAATCCAGATGGTCGCGGATTAGCTTCTGGTCACGGGGCGTCACCCGCCGCCGCTCGTCAAGAGCGGTCGTGCCGAAGAACCGGAAGATGCCCAGGCCCGCCCGCGATTGATAGCGGAACACGGGTCTTTCACGTCGCATGACCAAGCGTAGAGTCGCGGAAGCTGGCCAAGAGCGTAACGGTGGAGTGAGCGAGGCCCTCGCGGCAGCGACACAAGCCTCGAACACAGCGGCTGCGAGAATGCGATAATCAAGCCGCTCGAGGCGGCGAAGCTCGAACAACCGGTGCGGGCGGGAGACCTGTCGCTGCTGCAAAGTCCGGATCGAGGCTGCACTCGTTGTCCCGAGCGGCTGACGGGCGGCAACCCTCAGGCCTTGCGATCGCCGGGCGGACCTCCCCCCGTGTTGCAGCTTCGCTCTCGCGCGGGCCGACATAGGCGGGTGATGCCCGATCGACTGCACCACGACGCCCACCAGCAATCAGGGGATGATCTCCTCCAGCTCGCGGACGATCCTGATTCGTCTCAAGCGCCGCCTCGCGCCCGGATCTTCATCGTGACGGGCTCCGGCATCGACGCCGAGCGCTGTGCCCGCCCGCTGGCCTATACCCTGCTTGAAGAGATCGAGCGGGTGGTGCGTTCGACGATCGATGATGAGGGCCAGACGCCCTCGGTGGCTGCAAGCGTGTGCGCGGATCTCTGGGCCGTCGGAATGCGCTGGCCCATGGGCGCGGCGCTGATCGCGATTGGCCCACCCTCGCAGAACGCCGTCAGCGCGTTCCTGGCCAATCGCCTGCCCAGCGTCTCGACCGAGAGCCGGCGTTACGCGGTGCTGATGGAGCCGATGCTCGATGGCCCGCACGTTTGCTGCTATGGCGAAGACGCCGCGACGACGGCGGACGCGGTCCGCTGCTTTCGCGATCGGCACCTGCCCGGGTTTGTCGAGTCCGTGCTGCGCACCCAGTAAGTGCGCGGGCGACCTTTGGCGCGGGCGGAGCGATGCGGCCCAGCCCGCAGCGACAGCGGGAAGCATGGCCCGTGTGGGCCTGTTTAGGCGCGTCCGACGCGAAGCATCCCCGGCAGGACTCGAACCTGCGTGATCCGACTTAGAAGGTCGGTGCCTGATCCACTCGGCCACGGGGACGACGCACGAGGCAAAGCCGCCCGATTCTAAGGCCGGTGCCTCGTCGCGATCGATCCGCCTTTGCCGCCGTCCCGTCGGCCCTTGTCCGCTTAGGGCTTGTCCATGAGGGCCATGGGCTCGCTCGGCGCGGTCGAGGTGGTTGTTCCCGCCGCCGGCATGAAGCGAGAGCCATACATCGGGACTCGCCGGTTGGGGTCGCGGCTCGGCAGCACGGAGAGCAACCCGACGAAGGCGACCGCGAGCAGCCCGTTGGCGGTCAGCATGGGCAGCAGCCCGCCAAGGTCGAAGTAGATCATCACGCTCGTGACAACAACGACCGCGAGCGCCAGCGGGATCACGGCCTGCCACGCGGTCATCATGATCTGGTCGTAGCGCAGGCGGGGGATCGTCCAGCGGACGACCATGGAGAGGGCGATCAGCACGACGACCTTGGTGAGGAAGCAACCGATCTTGAGGAAGGGCGCGAGAACCCAGGTATCGTCCGGCTGCAAGCCCGGCACCAGCGGGATGTGATACCCGCCAAGGAACAGGAGCGTGAAGAACGCGCACGACGTGACGAGGTGCGAGTACTCCGCGAGGAAGTAGAGCGCAAAGCGCATCGAGGAATACTCGGTGTGGTAGCCGCCCACCAGCTCCTGCTCGGCCTCGGCGTTGTCGAAGGGAGCGCGGTTGGCCTCGGCGAGGATGGCGATCAGGAAGATGATGGCCGCGACGGGCTGTGCGACGATCATCCACCCGTTCTCGACCTGATACCGGATGATCTCATCGGGCAGCACGCTGCCGACGAGCAAGAGCACGGCAAGCAGGGCTAGCCCGAGGGGAATCTCGTAGGAGATCATCTGGGCCGTCGCGCGGAGGCCGCCGAGGAACGAGTACTTGTTGTTGCTCGCCCAGCCCCCGAGCGTGACGCCATAGACCCCGAGCGAGGCGACCGCGAGCAGGTAGACGATGCCGATGTTGACGTTCGCCCCGGTGACGTGGACGAGCCCGCCCTCAACGACGTGGTTGATGATCGGGATCGTGAACGTCGGAATCTCGACCCATCCGCCCCAAGGGATGACGGCAAAGCCGATCAGCGCCGGGATGACGATCACCATGGGCGCGAGCGTGAACAGCACCTTGTCGACCCGGGCGGGCGTGAAGTCTTCCTTCAGCATGAACTTGATGCCGTCGGCCAGTGGCTGCCCGAGCCCAAAGAGCCCCTTGAGCGGGGCGAGGATGGGCAGACCAAAGTCGAACCCGACTCGATTGGGCCCGATGCGATCCTGGATGTAGGCGGAGATCTTGCGTTCCAGCAGAACGCCGTAGGCCACCAGGCCCAGGATCACGTGGACCATCACGATGATGACCGCGGCGGAGACGAGGAACTGCGCGGTGACGAAGCTGAACAGGTCCATGTCGGTGTCCAAGTCGATGGTTCAACGGGCAAGGCACGGACCGGGAGCGCATGACTCGTGCGTTTTTCCCGGCGCCTAGAACGCCAGTGTAGGACGCCGGAGGCGGTTCATGACACCGCTGTCCGTGGCTCAGATCGGTCCGGGCCCGCCTCGGTCCGGGGGCTGGTCGGGGTGCGGGACCGACGCTTCGCGGACGAAGGCGTCCGCTGCGTCGGGGCGATCTGGGCGAGGGATGTCGGGTAATCGGCACTGCCCCCGAACCCGTCGCGCAACCGGGCGTATCGAACGAGGATGGGCGCGCACAAACGCCGAGATACAGCGGAATGTGCTCCCGCTTTCAAGCGGAATCCTGCGGAATCAAGCCTTTTGGAATCCTCGTCGCGATGTGCGCCGGTGCGCACGCGTGCGGCGTGGTGCTGTGCAGTTCTGGAGGTGCTCCATGGTGATTCGCTGGTTCGATGGCAAGCTTCCCACCAGCACGTCCTTGATGAGCCGCGTCGATGACGCCATCGCTCGCGCGACCCGTGCCCTGGGCGACCGGGTGCGCGAGGTCGACGTGCTCGTTCGCGATGACAATGGTCCTCGCGGCGGGGTCGACAAGCTTTGCCGCCTGGTGGCCAAGGTCAGCGGCGCTCGCCCGATCGTCGTCGAGTCGCGCGGCACCGATTATCACTCCACCTCTCTTGCCGCTGTGCGCAAGCTGAAGCACGCGCTCACCCACCGGGCCAACCTCGCGCACACGCATCATCCTCATCCGTGAGCGTGTGCCACACCCGTGAGGATGTGCAACGCTGCCCCCTCCGGTCGTGACGGGTCAGGCATGTTGGGGCACGGGCTCTCGCTTCGCCGAGCGGAGGGCGGTTCGCAGACGCTGCGTCGTCTCCTGATCGGGATTGACGAACATGAATCCCGCGATGCGCCGGTCGTTATCCACCCATGCGGCACGAACTCGAACGGTCGTGGTGCCAGTCGAGCCCGTGATCGTCGTAGTTTGCTCACTGCCGGGGGAGACGTTTACGCCACGGGCCAGGGACACCTTCATGCCGCTCACGGACATGTCGGACAGTTCGCCAAGGTCGCTGTGGAGCGCTTCGACCCTGAATCGCTCGTGATCCGTGCCCTCGCGCCGCCGCGTGAGTTGGAAGACGCCGACTTCCTTCTTGAGCTTGAGCGTGAGCGCGTTGACCTGCTCGGCGGTCTTCGCGACGTTGTGCGTCGCGTCCTGCGCCTCGCGAACGCTCTCGGCGATGCTTCGCGCCCGTGACTGCATCTGTGAACCGACCTGGCCCTGCTCCTCCGACGCCGACGCGATCGCCTGGATGAGCGATTCGAGCGTGCGGTTCTTTCGCACGATCTCGCCCAGCCTGCTGCCCGCTCGTCCGGCGGTTTCAAGGCCCGATGCGACTCGCGACTGGCTCTCGTTCATCCGCTCGGCCGCGAGCTTGGTGTCGCTCTGGATCTGCTCGATGACCTTCGCGATCTCCCCCGTCGCGGTCGTGGTGCGGTCCGCCAGCTTTCGAACTTCGTCGGCGACAACGGCGAAACCTCGCCCGTGCTCACCCGCCCGGGCCGCCTCGATCGCGGCGTTGAGCGCCAGCAGGTTGGTCTGGTCGGCGATGTCGTTGATGACTTGGACGATCTGCCCGATCTCTTCGCCCCGCTTGCAAAGCGTGCCAATCGTCGTGTTGACGTTGGTCGTTGTTTCGTCGATGGCCCGCATCTCGCCCAGCGTCTGCTCGACGGCCTCGCTCCCGCTCGCAGCCATCTTTCCGGCCTCGGAGCTCTCGCCCGCCGACTGCGCGGAGTTCCGGGCGATGTCGTTGACCGCCGTCACCAGCTTTTCGAGAGCGGTGGTGATCTCCTCCACCTGCTGAGTCTGGCTGGTGGCGGAACTGGCCAGCTCGGCGCTGGCGCTGGCGATGGATTGCGTCGCAACACCAACGCCGTCGATCGCCTTGGTCGCCTCCTTCATGGTGCCGGCGATCCGATCGGCAAAGGCGTTGAATGCGTCGGCGGTTGCCCGCAGTTCGTCGTTGCTCTCGATTCCCACGATGCGCGAGCGGAGGTCTCCGCTGCCCGAGGCGATGTCGGTCATGCGACCCCGGATCAGCGCAAGCGGCCTGAGAATCGACCTAGCAACCAATGCCACCAGACCCAGCGTGATCGCGATCGACACGCCCGAGACGACCCACGCGATGCGCTCCGCCCTTGCGACGTGCCCGACCGTCAGTTCCGAGGCCCGGGTGTACTCGTCGCTCGCGAGCTTGACCGTTTCCTCGATGCGGGCGCGGTGCTCGTAGTAGACGGGCAGCAGGTCTTCGGTCACGATGGTCCTGGCCCGGTCGCTGTTGCCGGCCCGCAGAGCGGGAACGAACTCTCGCTCGAGAATCGCGAACATCTGCTTCGCGCCCGCTGCCGATCGCTCCAGCAGTGACGTGCGCAGTTCGCTCTGCTCCAGTTCAGCCGCCCAGAACTTGTGCCGGGTGTCGTAGTCCGAACGCAAACGCTCGAGCGTCTTGGCGATTCGTTCAACGTCGGGTTGATCGGAGAACGCAGCGATCTGGGCCTCGAGCATCAGCTCGACGACGTACATCGGTGGCGGCAGGATGTCCGCTGCCAGGTCCTTGTTCGAGACGATCTCCTCGTACTGCTCGCTTCCGATCCGAACCGTCTCCATGGTTCGAATCAGGCTGACGGTGACGAAGGCGATGCCGAGAACCGAGAATGCACCGGCCATGATCAGCCGCGTGCGAACGCTGAACCGGTTGAGCAACGAATTCAACACAGGATGAACTCCACAAACACGGAAGGTCCCGGAACCACTGCTAGAGAACCGAATCGGGATCCACGCCCCGCTGGATGAGTGCTGAAATCAGCTTGGGGTCAGCTTGGACGAACTGGAACCCGGCATGGGGGATGCCGCGAACAACCCTCTTCCAGCAGAGACGGGCCTTGACGGGGACCTCGATCTGTTGATGCCGCAGGACAGTCTCCACGACGTCAACGTCCTGCTTGGCATTCGAGGTGAGCCGCACCCTCATTCCGGTGACTGAGAGATCAAGCACCGCGCCGATGCTGCAGGTCGTGTCGCGCATGGTCGCCCGCTCGCTTTCCGATTCTCCCTCGCGGCGGTTGACCTTGAACTTACTGATGGTCAGGCCGATGGCCTCGCTCAAGCGCGCAAGATCTGTGGATGCTACCGCGACGAGAGAGGTAGCCTGCTCGGCCTCGGTGATGCCGTTGTGGAACGCCTGCGTGCGCTCGCGAACGGCGCTGGCAACTTCGGCCTGCTGGGCGGTCTGTGCCGCGATCTTCTCGATCGAGCTTGAGACGTGGGACGATTGATCGACGATTCGCTCCAAGCTGCCCCCTGCCAGCGAGGCGGAAGCGACGCCCTGGGCGACATTGGCGAGACTGTCGGTCGTCTTGTCGCTGGCCAGGACGGTGTCGCCCCGGATGTGCTCGATGACAGAAGAGATTTCTGCTGTGGCGCTCGTCGTGCGCTCGGCGAGCCTGCGCACCTCGTCGGCGACCACCGCGAAGCCCCGGCCATGCTCGCCGGCGCGCGCGGCCTCAATCGCAGCGTTCAGCGCGAGAAGATTGGTCTGGTCGGCGATGTCGTTGATCACGGTCAGGATGCGCCCGATCGTGTCGCTGCGGCCCTTGAGCGAGTGCACCGCGGAATCGACGGACTTTGCCGCGTTCTCGATCGCCCGGATCTGGTCCACGGTCTGATCCACAACCCCCCGCCCTTCCGAAGCGGCGAGCCCGGCCTGCTCCGACAGCGATGTCGCGTCACGCGCAGACAGCGACACCTGCTTGACGACCTCGGTCAACTGGCTGACGGAGCGGAGAATCTCATTCACTTCGCGCGTCTGGTGCGCCATCATCTGTGCGAGCTGCTCGGCGCTGAATGTGATCGTGCGGCTCGACCCGACCAGTTGGGCCATCTCGTAACCCGCCGCGCGGACCAGATCATGGATCCGTTTGGCAAACCCGTTGAATGCCCTGGCAAGCTGCGCCGCTTCGTCCTTGCCCGAGATGTCGCTGATGCGCGTCGCCAAGTCAACCTCCCCCGAGGCGACCGACTCCATCCGCTGGGTGATCAAGCGCAGGCGACTCTTGGTCCGCCTCATGGCAAGGGCCATCGGGACGAGCGTCGCGACCGCCAGAACCCCGCTGACGATCACCACGGTGCGGAGCCACCACGAGCCGTGCGCCCGGCCTTCGCTGATGGCGCTGCGGTGGGCTTGCTCCGCGGCGTCGCTCGCCTGAGCCAAGAAGGACATGTACTCGCGGAATGCCGGCTGGACTTTCTCTGACATCCCCCGCTGTGCCGCCGCCAAGTCACCTCGTTCGAGCGGAGCGAGCGCCTCCTCGCGTGCAGCCCGGACAAACGCGTCGGCGCTGGTGGCGACGCGCTCAAGGAGGTTGTTGGTCGTTTCGTCTTTCCATGTGCGCCACAGCGCATTGCGAGTGGCGAGGTTCTTCTCCCACGCGTCCAGCGCCTGCTGTGCTCGCTCAAGATGGCGGGGCGCGGACGTGCAGGTGGCGGCCTCAAGCTCCGACATCGGCTCGTGCACCAGCACAGAGGGCTTCAGGATTTCCGCCAGAAGCTCCTCGGTTGCGACAACCGCCCGGGCGGAGGGGCCCGCATGTGCCAGCTGGTTCATGCCGTAGTAGGAAAGCCACGTCGCGCTCCCGAGGGTGACCAACACCAGCAGGATGCACCCGCGGAACATGTTCTCAATGGTGAGAAGACTGTTGAGCCGACGTCGCACGCTCGAGTTCCTTATCGTTCGATCTCACCGGCGCGGGGCGTTCGGCCAGCCGCGCTCGGTCCGCCGATAGCCACAACTGCTCGGGTGAGATCGACGGTCGGTGCACACCGCTTGATCCAAGGGCATAATCCCTCACATGCCTGCAAGCCAACATCCTCGATGCGGCGAAGCCCCCAACGCCGACATTTCCTTCGGGTTTCGCGTGCGTCTGAGTCTGCACGAGCCGGTACTCATCGCGATCATCAACACGTCGCCCGACAGCTTCTATTCCGCTTCGGTGACGCCACCGGAATCCGGCGTGGAAAACGCCCTTGCTGCGGTAGTAGACGCCGTCGCCGCCGGCGCCGCGGTCGTCGACGTGGGCGGCCAATCCACGCGCCCCGGCGCAGCGGGTGTTTCCCCAGAGGAACAGATCTCGCGCGTTGTCCCGCTCATTCGGGCGATTCGTTCAAGCGAGGCGCTCTCACCCGCCCACGGCCGGAATCTGCACGCTTCTCCACGAGCAGCCGGCTCGTTGCCAAACCAACACGACCCCGCCGCGCTGGCGGCTCGCGTGCGCGACATTCCGATCAGCGTGGACACGACGAGCGCCGAGGTCGCCGCCGCAGCCTTGGAGGCGGGCGCCGACGCCATCAACGACGTATCGGCCGGCCTTGACGATCCCGCGATGCTCGCCCTGGCTGCCTCCCGCCGCGCCGGGCTCGTGCTCATGCATCGGCTCCGTCCGCCATCGGCCGATTCATACTCCGACCGCTACACCAGCCCGCCCGCGTACACGAACGTCGTGAGCGATGTGGCGGCGTTCCTGCGCGAGCGTCTTGAGGCCGCGATCGCGGCGGGTGTTGATCCTCGCTCGATCGTGCTCGACCCCGGGCTTGGCTTTGGCAAGACCGTTCAGCAGAACCTGGAGCTGATTCGCGCCACGCCGACGTTGCTGGCGCTCGGGCGCCCGATCCTGAGCGCTCTGAGCCGCAAGAGCTTTGTGGGGCGCGTCTCACTGGAGCGCGACTCGGAGCCCTCGGAGCGACTGGCCGGCACGCTGGCGCTCAGCCTCAACCACTGGAACGCCGGCGCGCGACTCTTCCGCGTGCACGACATCGCCGCCCACGCTCAGGCATTCCGTGCGTGGAGCGCCGCGACGTTGCCGATCAACCCGACGTAAGCGAGCTCTCCGAAGCGGTGCCAGGGCGGCACCAGGCCCCCGCGATCTACTCGTACCGCCCGACGATCAGGGTCACGTTGTGACCACCAAACCCGAACGTGTTGTTCATCGCGTACTTGATCCGTCGCTCCCGTGCGTGGTGCGGCACAAGGTCGATGTCGAAGCCGTCGTCGGGTTTGTCGAGGTTGATCGTCGGCGGGATGATCCCGTCGCGCACCGCGTGGATGCATGCCAGCATCTCGACGGCGCCGGACGCCCCGAGGCAGTGCCCGTGCATGCTCTTGGTCGAGCTCATCATGAGCTTCCCGCCCGCGGACTTCTTCACGTGGTCGCCGAACATGCCCAGCACCGCCGAGACCTCGGCCTTGTCGCCCAGGGGGGTCGATGTGCCATGGGCATTGATATAGCCGATGTCCGTCGGATTGAGCTTGGCGTCTTCCAGCGCCCAGCGCATGGAGCGAGCGGCCCCGCGACCCTCGGCGTCCGGAGCCGTGATGTGGCTCGCGTCGGAGCTGTTGCCGCAGCCCAGGAGTTCCGCCAGGATCGTCGCCCCGCGCGCCTTGGCGTGCTCTTCGGTCTCGAGGACGAACATCGCGCCGCCTTCGGACAGGATGAACCCATCGCGATCGGCGTCGAACGGGCGGCTTGCCTTCTCGGGCTCGTCGTTCCGGGTGCTCAGCGCCTTCATGGTCATGAAGGCCCCGATGCACAGCGCCGTCACCGCGGCCTCCGACCCGCCGACGATCATCACGTCGGCATGGCCGCGACGCATCACATTGAGGGCGTCGCCAAAGGCGTGCCCGGAACTGGCACACGCCGTGGCGTGACACGACGCGGGCCCGCGCAGCCCGAACTTGATCGAGATGTTCCCGGTGGTCGCGTTGGCCATGAGACGGGGCACGGTGAACGGGCTCAGGCGATCGGGTCCACGATCGACCAGAACGCGCATGCCGTCCTCGATGGTCTTGATGCCCCCGATGCCGGAGCCGACGACAACGCCGCAGCGGTCCGGATCGCACCGGGAGAAATCGACCCCCGAGTTTCGCACGGCTTCGATGGCCGCCGAGAGCCCAAGAGCGGTCACCCGATCCAGACGCTTGAGTTCGCGAGGATCGATGACGCCCGAGGCATCCCAGTTCTTGACCTGTCCGGCAATCTTGACCGACCAGTGCCCGTCGTGCTTGAGGAACTCATCGCCCTCGATTCGCGTCACGCCGGATTTCCCAGCGCGCATGCTCTCCCAAGTGGTGGCGGCGTCGGCACCGATATTGGTGACAGCGCCCATCCCCGTAATGACGACTCGCCCGGACCCGATTCGCTCAGATCTGGCCGCGTTGGTGCTCATAGCTAGCCTCGAAGTTCCGCTCGCCCGAAGGACGCCCCCAACCGCGCCGCCAATTGTGACCCGGTCGCCCCGGACGCCCCCGACAATGTCCCGGACTCCGACAGGGCACAACGCCCGATAAACTCTTGGCTCAACCCGGGTGACCAGCCTACTGGCTTCGACGGTGCTGACTTGGACCGAGCTGGTTCAGGCCCAAGCTTGCTCGGTCCAAAGCCCGTGCGGACCAAGCCGCGTTCGATCAACGAAGCCGGTGCCGGACTTGCGGCACCCCGGAGGATGCTTGGGGAAGCTCTCATGCTCGCCAGCGCAAGGATGGTCTCGATGAGCCCACACTGAGGCCCAAGAGACCCAACTCGACAGGATCGAGCCCGAAGAGACCCGGGTTTGCCCCTGGAGCGAAGGGCCGAGGCGGAACCGCCCGCAGCCCGCGCCGCCTGAAGCACTCGAGTCGCTTGACTCAACGGGCCTTCCCGTCGCCTTCCACGCCGTGCGCCTGCTTGATGAACTCGATCGCCTCACCGACGGTCCGAATCTTCTCGGCCTGCTCGTCGGGAATGGACGTCTCGAACTCGTCCTCGAACTCCATGACGAGCTCGACGGTGTCGAGGCTGTCGGCGTTGAGATCCTCGATGAAATGGGTATCCCGAGTGATCTTCGATTTATCGGTGCTCATCTGCTCGGCGACGATTTCGATCACCTTGGCTTCGATCTCTTGCTCGGTCACGCGACGTCTCCCGCACTCGGCGCCAGCAGGCGTACCTGAGGGCTCATTATACCCCGCGTCCGGGGCGGGCCAACAAGTCCCGACCGCCCGGGCGAGGACGCGATCCCCCTGTGCCGAGAATAGCCGCCCTGCTCGTTCCCGTCCCACTTGGTGGGCCCGAATCGGGGTTCGCTCCGACCCCAAACCTCAACCGCCTGGTTCCGAGCATCGTACCGACTGCCGATACCGGTTCTGCGGCAGCCCGGGCGGCGGCCGCTTCGTACTGGAACCAAATCCATGCCATCCGTGCCCCACGAGCCCGAAGCTTTCACCGAACTCATCGCCGGGATGATCCGCCAGCTCAGGCCGGCGTATCGCGTCGACGCCATCGGGCCGCGCGAGCTGCTCGTCAACGGGCGACGACTCGACCTTGAGAACCTCCTCCGCATGGTCAACAACGAGCCCGCGCGGGGACGCGAGATTGTCGAGCATTACCTCGACCAACTCTTCGCCGGCGACACGTTCCAGCTCATGAACATGACGCTCGAGTTCGCCAAGCCCAGGGTCATGCCCCGGATCCAGCACGAGCGCATCTTCGACCAGCTCTCTCGCGATCAGGTCGCCCACGTCCCCTTCGTCAACGACACCGTTGTCGTCTTCGTCACCGACCTGCCCAACATGACCGTCTCCATCACAACGGAACAGACGATTCGCTGGGGCGTCAGCGTCGAGGATCTGGACCTTATCGCCCGCGACAACCTCGACAGCTACGCGCCGGAGTTCGACATCCAGCTCGTCGAGAGCAAGGAAGGCGGAAGGGCCGCCATCGTCAGCCTTCAAGATGGCTACGACGCCGCCCGCTTGCTCCTCTCGGGCCTGCACCGTCGTCTCGCGGCCCAACTCGGTGGCGACTTCTACGTCGCCCTCCCGGCCCGCGACATGTTCGTCGCGATGTCCATGGGCCCCTTGCCCTTTGTCGAACGCCTCCGCAACCGCGTTCGCCAAGACTTCCGCCGCCTGCCGTACCCCATCACCGACTCGTTCTTTCTCGTCACGCGCGATGGCGTTGCCGGCACCGAGGAAGTCCATCGCCAAGACGCGGCGTGATCGGGGCGTCGTCGGGGTGCGATCCGCATCTGTTCCTTCTCAGCACGGCTCCCGCGAGCCGTGCTGTTCGTTGAACGCTTGATCCCTTTATCCGCTACCCTCCAGCATCATCCGCTTTCTGGTCCGCACTCTGGGCTACGCGTCCGCGGCTTCGTCGCGACCGGAGGAAGACTCCCGCTCAATCCCCGCCAGGGTGTCGAACCGGCCATGAAGTTCCCGATCTCAAACGCGGGCGCATTGCCCTCCAATGGCACAAACCGCCACATGCGCTCACCTCGCTCTTCGTCGAGCCAGTTCTTGCGCAGCTTGCCGCTGGTGACGATCGCCAGCGTCGTTGAGCGATCGATGTCGTAGCTGACAAGCTCGTTTCCGCGACGATCGCGCCGCACAAGCCTGCAAGCCTCTGGCGTGCCCACAAGCCACCAGCCGGCGCGGCGGAACACATGGCTCCAAGCTGCCATGAGCCCTGTGGCGCCAACGGCGCTCGCCAGCTTCACCCAGAACGGGATGCGCCCCGAGCCCTGACCGGCACCAACTGCCTTGTACAGCACGATGCCCGCGATGCCGACCAGCAGGATCAGAACGATGCTGATGAGCCGTTCCGTCACTTGCCACGGGCCGCGGTCCGGATATGCCCGCTGCTCCAACGTTGCGCGGACCGCTTCGGTGGCCAAGCTTTGGTCCAGCTGCCGAACGATCGCCGCGACGTCGCCGGGAAGATCCTCCCCGAGTTTCTCCGGCGGTGTGCCGACACTCGGTTCGGGCTGTGTGTCGTCGCGTTGCTCTCGTCGTTTGCGCCGCTTCCGTCGCTTCGCCCTCGCGGTGTCGATCCAGATCCGCGGCAACTCCCGCCCGAGCAGGGTCTCGAGGTTCCGCACATGCTCACGCTTGAGGCGATGAACCAGCCCGTGAGAGCAACCGGCGGCGACGGCGCAGGCCCGCGCGACCTGCGCGGCGTCCACTGGTTCGGTGTCGTTCGTCGGTTGCCGGGTGAGCGCTCGGGCGAGGATCGCGCGTGCCTCCTCGCGCTCTCGAGCGCTCCGTCGCGCGACCAGGTCTGCGACCGACCACCCCACCAACGAGGCCAGCAGCACGCCGGACACCGCCCAACCGGCGGGAATCCTTCCTGACGTATACAACGCCCAGCCCAACACCCCGAAGCACGCGGCGAGCGCCAGACCGATCCACGCCGCATTCCGACGCGAGAGCCGTGCTTGAGGCAACTCGAACTGGACAACGTCGATCGGCGCCCCGCCCGGCGACTCGTCTCCAACGGAGATGCTCGGCGTTGCCTCCGCGGCGCTGGATTCCCCTCGATCGAGCATGGACAAGCCTAGATCCGTCTTCGACAAACCGAGCGCTCGCACACGTCGTGTCGACAACGCGTCGTGTCGGCCTTCCAGGGCAGGCCGCCCAGGTGGGCCGCCCCTGGCGGCATGAGCCGCCATGCCGCCGCCGGCGGGCAGGCCCGCTTTTCGCTGGCGTCGTCCCTATCATTCGAACTTGCCAATCGCGGGAAAAGGACGTCCCACGGGATGGCGTACACCCATGAAAGAGATCAACTCGAGCACCGCCCGGCGTAACGAAAAGACCGCTCCTGCTTCGCGTGTTCCGGGGCGAACCACCAAACGCACACCCGACCACGCTGCGGAGCAACCGGGCGAACGAGCCAGATCCAGCGAAGGCTTGCCGGGCACGGGGCCGGGCACGGGGCCGGACACGGGGCCAGCGAACGGAACAAGCACCGGGCCGGGAAGTTCTCGGGGCGGATCAGGTTCCTCGGATGTACTGGCGGAGGTTCAAGCGACGCCGATCAAGGTGCGCACGCCGCACGCCGCACCGGTCGTGGTGCCGGCACCTTCCCCGACGCCAGAGGCAGCGACGTTGACGGATGCCGAGAAGTTCTTCAATCGCGACTTGTCGTGGTTGGAGTTCAACCTCCGCGTCCTGGCGCAGGCGGAAGACCCGGGCATTCCGCTGCTTGAGCGGGTGAAGTTCCTGGCGATCTTCAGTTCCAACCTCGATGAGTTTTTCATGAAGCGGGTGGGGCTGATCCGCCGCCAGGTGAACTCGGGGATCGAGCAGCTTTCTCCGGATGGAATGACGCCTCGCCAGCAACTGAGCGCGATCCGCGCCGCGGTACAGGATCTGCAAGCCCGACAGGCGTCGATCTATCTGACGCAGATCGTCCCGGCGCTGGCGTCGGCGGGGATCCACGTCGTCCGCTGGCAGGATCTTTCATCACGCGAGCGGGCATTCGCGGAGGACTGGCACCGGCGGCACGCGTTCCCCGCGCTCACGCCGCTGGCGGTCGACAAGGGCCACGGCTTCCCATTCATCTCCAACCTTTCGGACAATCTGGCGATCCTGATCGAACCGCCGACCAACGGCTATGTGGCCCGCGAAGAAGGAGCGCCCGCGAAGGAGCCGCCCTTCATCCGCGTCAAGGTTCCCGATCGCATTCGCCGGTTCGTTCCGTTGCCCGACGGCGCGGAGGGGCGGTGCGTGCGGCTGCTCCCGGTGTCCGAGGTCGTTCGGCACAACCTCGACGATCTCTTCCCGGGCGCACGCGTCATTGAGCACGTCCACTTCCGCGTGACGCGCTCATCGGGCGTCCAGGGGCCCGCGCACGAGGGCGCCGAGACGGGCAACCTGCTCGAGTCCGTCGAGGCCGAACTGCGCCAGCGTCGCTTCGCCCGCGTCGTGCGCGTGGAGATCGAGCCGGACCCGGCGCCGGCGCTGCTGAGGCAGCTCCTCAATCGCCTGAATATCGACGCGCAGGACGTCTACGAGCGCCAGGGGCCGATGGACTATGGCGCGTTGATGGAAATCGCGGACCTCGACCGTCCGGAACTCAAGCGCAAGCCCTGGAGGCCGGTCGTGCCGGCGCGGCTCGCTCGCACCAAAACCGGCAAGCCACAGGACCTCTTCGCCTGCATTCGCCGGCAGGATGTCCTGCTCCATCACCCGTACGAATCCTTCAACGAAAGCGTGGAGCGGTTCATCGCAACCGCCGCGGCAGATCCCGACGTCATCGCGATCAAGCAGACGCTCTACCGCACGAGCCCCGACTCGCCCTTCATCGAGTCGCTGGTCCGAGCGGCGGAAGCGGGCAAGCAGGTCGCGTGCCTGGTCGAGGTGCGAGCCCGCTTCGACGAGCAGCGGAACCTCCGCTTCGTTCACCAGCTCCGCCGCGCGGGCGTCCATGTCGCCTACGGCGTGGTGGGCCTCAAGACGCACTGCAAGGTCGCGATGGTCGTCCGCAAGGAGCGACAGGGCCTTCGCTGCTACGCCCACATCGGAACCGGAAACTACAACCCAAAGACCGCGCAGCTCTACACCGACCTGGGGCTGCTCACCTGCGACACCGACCTGACGAGCGACCTCATCAACCTGTTCAACCAGTTGACGGGCGTCCCGGTGCCGCGGAGTTATGACACGCTGCTGGTGGCGCCGGACAACATGCGGGCCCGGTTCAACATGATGATCGACCGGGAGATCGAGATCGCCCGCCGGGCGAAGCGCCGTGCCGATGCGGGCGAGGAGCCGCCCCCGGTTGGCGGACGGATCATCGCCAAGTTCAACTCGCTGGAAGACATCCGCATCACCGAGCGCCTCTACGAAGCGTCGCGCGCCGGGGTCAAGATCACCCTCGTCGTCCGTGGGTTCTGCTGCCTGCGACCGGGCATCCCCGGACTCTCCGAGAACATTGAAGTCATCTCCGTTGTCGGGCGCTTCCTCGAGCACAGCCGGATCTTCCACTTTGGCTGCGGGCGCGAGGACCCGCTGGAGGGCGAGTGGTACATCGGGAGCGCGGACTGGATGTACCGCAACCTGAACGCGCGGATGGAAGTCATCACGCCGGTGCGCGATCCGGACGCGCGGGCGCGGCTGAAGCGAATCATCGATGTCAACCTGGCCGACGCGCGCAAGGCCTGGAAGCTGAACCCGGATGGGACGTACGTCCGCCGCACGCCTCCGCCCGACGCGGCGCCCGACTCAGCGGAGGTCCTGGGCTCGTTCGAGGTGCTGATGCGGGACGCCGCCGGGCTGGCGGCAAAGCCCAAGCGACCGTCGTAGGCTCGCCCTTGGCCAAGTCGCCATCAGCAATCTCACCATCAGCCCGCCAGCCCTTCGTGCCTCTATGCCGACGCTCTACCTCATCGACGGCTACGCCCAGTTCTTCCGCAACTACCACGCCATTCGCACGCCCATGACCAGCCCGGTTACCAAGGAACCAACGAACATGACGTTCGGGTTCGTGGGCATGCTGCTCAAGCTGCTGCGCGGGCAGGGCAACCTCGCCGGGCCGCCCGACTTTCTTGCCGTCGCGCTGGATATCTCGGGCGATCGCGAGACGTTTCGTTCCGAGATCTATCCGGAATACAAGGCCAACCGCTCGGCTCCGCCCGAGGATCTCCAGCCCCAGGTCGAGCGGTGCCTGGCGATGCTGCGCGAGCTTGGGGTGCCGGTCCTCGGTGCGCCCGGCTACGAGGCCGACGACGCGATTGCGACCATCGTCAAGCGTCTGAGCATCGAGCGCCCGGACGTGACGATCCGCCTGGTCAGCAAGGACAAGGACCTCAAACAACTGCTCCGCGACGCGGGACCCGAAGCCTCGACGGGCGCGCAGGCTGCGGGCCAAGTCCAGCTCTTTGACGTCCACACCGATCAGGCGTTCACCGCGGAATCGCTGCGGACCGAGACCGGTCTTCGGCCTGAGCAGGTCTTCGACATGCTCGTGCTCATGGGCGACAACGTGGACAACGTGCCCGGCGCCGAGGGCGTGGGTGAAAAGACCGCTGCGGCGCTCATCCAGCAGTTTGGGAGCGTCGATGAACTCGCCCGCCGCGCCGACGAGATCAAGGGCAAACGTGGCGAGAAGATCCGGGCGTTTCTGCCGCAGCTCGACCTGGTTCGGAGCCTGATCCGCCTCCGCGACGACGTGCCGCTGGACTTTTCGTTGGAATCGGCCGATACATCGAAGCTGCGTCTAGAGAAGCTCCTTCCGATCCTGAAGGAACTCGGCTTCAACCGCTATCAGGACGAACTCCGCGCGATCATCAACGAGCGCACGGGCCAGTCGCTGACCTTCGCTGGCGCGACATCGGGCGACGGCCCCCCGAGAAGGCCCGACACCGGCAGGCCCGACACGCCCGACGGATTGCTCAGTTCTGCGGCCCCCGCGCCGCCGATGTGGGCCGCGGCACTGCCGCAACCCACAGGCCAGCCAGCCGGCGACCCCCGAGCCCAGCCGCCACCCACCCGACGGCGCGCGGAGCCCGACGCGAGCCCCCAGCTCGGCCTGTTTGGCGTCGACCGCCCCGCGCTGCAGCCCCGTCCCGCCCTCGGCGCGTATCGCTGCATCACCAGCGAACGTGAACTCTCGGGCCTCGTCGAGCAGCTCCGCGATGCCCCCATCCTCGCCCTGGACACCGAAACCACCGACATTTCGCCCACACGAGCCTCGCTCTGCGGCATATCGATCTCGACCGCCATCGGCTCCGGGTTCTACATCCCCGTTCGCTCGCCCTCCACCGCCGATCATCTCGACGAGCGCCGCGTCGTCGACGCGCTGCGCCCCGTGCTGGAAGATCCGGACAAGCCCAAGTGCGGGCACAACCTCAAGTACGACCTGGTCGTCCTTCGGCGGGCAGGGATCCGGGTCGCCCTCGGGCGATTTGCGAGTCTGACCTTGGGCGATGCGCTGGTGAGCCAGGTTCGGGGCCAGAGCGCGCCGACGAGCGACCGACCCGCATCGTTCGACTCGATGGTCGCGTCGTATCTCGTCGATTCATCGCGCTCATCGCACGGGCTCGAGGCGCTCTCGCTCGCGTTGCTCCAGCGGGGCAAGCAGTCGCTCTCCGAGCTGCTGGGCTCGGGGCGGAGCCAGACCTGCTTCGACACACTGCCACTGGATGTCGCGACCAACTACGCCGCCGCGGATGCGGACCTCGCCTTGTCGCTGCGTGACGTGCTCTTGCCCCAGCTCCGCGTGATGGGTTTGCTCCCGCTCTTTGACAACGTCGAGATGCCGCTGGTCGGTGTGCTGGCGGAGCTTGAACTGAGCGGGATTCTCCTCGACGTGGACGAGCTCGAGCGCCAGCGCCGCCGCCTGCAATCCCAGATTTCCGCGATCCTCGACAAGCTCGCGAGTGAGTCGAAGCAATCGATCCATCGCACCTTCGATCCGGACTCGCCCAAGCAGCTTGCCGCCGCCCTCTTTCACAAGCCCGAGGACGACCCGCCGGGCCTTGGCATCAAGCCTACGAAGCGGACCAAGACGGGCTACTCGACCGACGCGGAAGTCCTTGAGGACCTGGTCGAGGACGCGTCCATCACCACGCCGATCCCGGCGTTGGTGCTCGAGTATCGACAGCTCGCCAAGCTGGTTTCGACGTACCTGGTCGCGCTGCGCGAGGAAGTGAATCCGGACACGGGCCGCGTCCACACCTCATTCCACCAGACTGTCGCCGCGACCGGACGCCTGGCCTCCAGCGACCCGAACTTGCAGAACATCCCGATTCGCACGGACATCGGGCGCGAGATCCGCCGTGCGTTCGTCGCGCCGCCCGGGCACCTGCTCGTGACAGCCGACTACTCGCAGATCGAACTACGCCTGCTGGCCCACCTGTCTCGCGACCCCGCGCTGATCCAGGCCTTTCTCAGCGGGCAAGACATCCACGCGCAGGTCGCCGCCCAGATCCACGGCGTGCCCCTCGACCAGGTCACCCGCGAGCAGCGAGGTGGCGCCAAGATGGTCAACTTCGGCATTGTCTACGGCATCACGTCCTTCGGGCTTGCGCGACGCCTTGGCATTCCGGAGAAAGAAGCCGCGACCATCATCACCGGCTACAAGAAGCGCTTCTCCGGAATCACCACATTCCTCCATGAGTGCGTCGATCAAGCCCGGAGCTACGGCTACGTCGAGACGCTGCTCAAGCGCCGTCGCCCGATCCCCGACATCGACAGCAAGAACCCATCCCGCCGCGCCTTTGCCGAGCGAACCGCCATCAACAGCGTCGTCCAGGGTTCCGCGGCAGACCTCATCAAGCTCGCGATGGTGGACCTGCGCCGTGCCGCCGAAGAAGCCGGAAGCGAAAGCCCGCTGGGCCGCGCCCGCATGCTACTGCAGATCCACGACGAACTGGTCTTTGAGTGCCCGGAAGTCGACGCGCCAGCGGTGCGCGATGTCGTCCGCGGCAGGATGGAGGCCGCGCTCACGCTGAGCGTTCCGCTCAAGGCCGATGCCCACATCGCGGCCAACTGGTTCGATGGGAAATAGCGGGAGCCACCCGCGGGCGCCGAGCCGACGACAGGCCGTGACCGTCCACTCCGCCCTGCGCCCTCCCCTACCCCACCCGGGACTCGCTCACTGCGGCAGCTGCAACTCTTGGATCGTCGGCAGGTCCTTGAGCGACGCGAGCCCGAAGACATCGAGAAAGTGCTTGGTCGTGCCGTACAGGATCGGGCGACCGAGTTCTTCCGCGCGCCCCTTGATCGTGATCAGCCGGCGTTCCATGAGCGTCTTGATCACCTCGCCGCACGAGACGCCGCGGATCGTCTCCAGGTATGCCTTGGTGATGGGCTGCTTGTATGCCACGATCGCCAGCGTCTCGATCGCCGCCCGCGTCAGCTTGCCGGGCGATCGCGAGGCGTTGAAGGCCCCGATCGCGTCGGCATACTCCGCGAGCGTCATCATGCGATAACCGCCCGCAACGCTCTCGATCCGGAACGAGCGTCCCGTCCGCTCGTACTCGGTGTTGAGCAGCGTCACCGCATTGGCGACACGCTCGAGCGCCTCCTGGGCCGCACGCTGGCGAGCGTCTTCAAGCTTGGCGCTCCGCCTTCGCTTGGGCTTGCTCGGCGCGGCCTCCGAAGCTGGCGTGCCCGCGCTGGATTCGGCCCCGGCAGGCTCGCCCACATGTTGGGCGCCGCCGGGCTGACCTTCGGCATGCTGATCGCCTGCGGACTGGCCCGCAGGCTGGTCGCCGGTTGGCTGGGATGACGCAGGGCCGCCCTCGTCGCCCTTGACCCGTGCCTCGGGCTCCTCTGCCTCTGGGGAGACGAGCCCGAGCGCTTCGGCCAAACGCCGCGCCGGCGCGGGACGCTCGAGCGTGAGCAGAATCGCCTCGATGGTCGGGGCCAGCGTCGCTGCCAGCTCGGCAGCGGTCCCGCCTTCCTCTCGCTCGGCGTCGGGTTCTCCACCCGCCAGCCGCTGCACCGGGGCACCCTCTGTCGCGCCCGCTGGCAGCTCGGCACGGGCTCCCTCGGGCTGTGGGGCGTCATGGTTGGCGGGCGGCGATGCTTCGCGAGCGGGAGCACTCATGGTGATCCCGCACGGTACGCCATGTCATGCCGCCCGGTCACGAGCTTCGCGTTCCTCGGGCTCGACGCACCCGGGCAGATCGACGGTCATCGTCGTGCCTTGCGTCCAGACGGATTCGACGCGGACGCTGCCGCCCAGCGCCTTGACCGCGTGCTTGACGATCGCAAGCCCGAGCCCG
Organism: Planctomycetota bacterium; assembly: GCA_033763815.1. Lineage (GTDB taxonomy): Bacteria > Planctomycetota > Phycisphaerae > Phycisphaerales > UBA1924 > JANRJU01. The sequence continues at coordinate 126,309 of JANRJU010000016.1, read as the reverse complement.
GTGCCGCGCCTGGGCGTCACGCCCGAACGAGACAGGTCGACCTGGTAGAACCGCTCGAAGACGCGGGCCTGCGAAGCGATGGGGATGCCGATCCCCTGATCGACGACCTGGAACCGCGCTCCGCGCCGTCCTCGGTCGCCCCGGTCCTCCGTCACCCTGCCGACCACGCGGATGGTCGTCCCCTCGTATGCGAACTTGGTCGAGTTGTCGATGAGATTCTTCAAGATGAGCTGCAGGAGCTTGGGGTCGCTGATCAGCCCGCGCAGCGCGGGATCGACGTCGAAATCCAGCCCGACACGCCGTTCGCTGCAGACGCTCTCGAACATCTGAACCAGCGTCTCCGCCAGGCGACCAACGTCGACGCGCTCGCGGGTGACCGCGACATCCGGGGTCTCGAGCCGAGAAAGGTCGAGCAGGTCGCGTGTGAGTTCTTCCAGTCGGTCCACGTTCGAGGCGACCATGCGGGCCAGCTTGTCTCGCATTTCCTCGTCGTCGCGGGCGACATCCGACATCGTCTCGATCGCGGCCTTGATGGCTGCCAGAGGCGTGCGCAGCTCGTGGCTGGCGTTGGCGACGAACTCGGTCTTGAGCTGCACCGCCGTTGCTAGTTCCGTCACGTCCGCGAGCGTCAGCACGACGCCGAACCGGGCTTCGCCAAGATCGCCCGCGACGCTCTCCCCGATCAGCGGCAGCCTGGCATCGCTCCCTCGCTCCGAAGCGAACACGCCCGCCCCAAGGCCGGCCTTGAGTACCTTCGATCGGACCGGCGAGGCCTGAACTTCATACACCCGCGGGCCCTCGCGACGCCCGATTTTTACCTGCGCGCGCCCGGCTTCTCCCGCTTGCGCCCGCCCCACCAGCTCTTGCACCGCACCCTGCGTGAAGAGCTCGCCCAACGGGCGGCCCGCCAGCGCGTCGTTCGTCCGGTCGAGAAACCGCCCAGCCGCGGGGTTGGCAATCTCGACAAATCCTTCGGGATCAATCGCCAGCAGCGGAACATCGAGCGCGTCGATCACGGACCGCAGCGACTCGGTCCGCTCGTCGCGCTCCATCAGTCGGGCCCGCAGACCGGGAACCTCCGCGGCGCTCTCGACGACGTGGGCGAGCACGCTGGTGGTCGAGTGCTCCGACGCGGAGGCCTGGCAGCGCCAAGGCCCCTGGGGCACGAGTGCCTTCTCGATGGCCCCGACCCGCCGCCGCAGCTCGCGGGCGTTGGCGTCGCTCGCGCGGAGGATCAGCCACCCGCCCAAAGCGAGCAACGCCGCGAACGACAGCAACTCGATCGACCAGTGGACCGACAGGGGCCTGAGCCCCAAGCCCATCACCGCCGCCGCCAGGACGACGCCAAGCGCGATGATCGCAACGCGGCGTTCGTTGGTGTCAGAAGCACCGGGCTCCCCGCCCGACGCCCGTGAGTTGGAGGATTCCTGGAGCATGACGCTAGAAGTTGAGCTCAACTCCCGAAGGCTCGGCCTCGAGCGTCATGCGATAGCCAACGCCCCGCACCGTCTTGATCATGCCCGCATAATCCCCGAGCTTCTTGCGGATGCTCGTCATGTGGACGTCGATCGTCCGCTCCGTCACCGTCACACCCGGGCCCATGGCCTTGGTCATCAGCGACGAGCGCGACAGCACCCGCCCGCCCCCCGAGACCAGGGCCGCCAGCAGGCGGAACTCCGTCAGCGTCAGCTTCATCGGCTCGCCATTGAGCGCCGCCTGGTGCGTCTCGGTGTTAACGTCCACCGGGCCCATCCGCGCGACGAAGTTCGTCACCTGAGGCTTGGTCGCCCGGCGAAGGATGGCGTCCACCCGCGCCATGAGCACCTTGGCACTGAATGGCTTCGTGATGTAGTCGTCCGCGCCCACCGTCAGACCGACGATCTCGTCGATCTCTTCCGTCTTGGCCGTCAGCATGACGATGGGAATCGACGTCGTCAGCGGGTTGGTCCGCACGCGGCTGGCGACTTCCGTCCCCGACAGCTCGGGGAGCATCACGTCCAAGATGATCAGGTCAACCGGGCGAGCGGCCAGCAGTTCCAGGGCCTGACGCCCCGTCCCGGCCGTTGAAACCTCGTACCCCGACCGCTGAAGGTTGTACGCCAGCACATCGACGATGTCGCGCTCGTCATCGACGACCAGGACGTGCTTGCGACCCTGCATCGAAGACTCCTCTTGAAGACGATCGGGCGTGACCACACGACACGCCGCAAACCCGACCGACGCGAGGATCTTAACAGAGCGTACGTCTTTCGTCAGGATTTCGGTGTTCAGGTTTGATTAAAGATGGCTGTCGTGCAACGAGTATCGCCATCTGTTCGGGTTTTCGGGCCGAAGGGCTGGGGGTCTGTCGGGCACCGGCAGACAGAAACCCACCGGATCGAGCGATTAAAGTACGCGTTTCCGCTCAGATTGACCGAAGAACTGACTCAGCGCTGGTTTGCATTCGCTAATCACCGGGGGTATAGTCCGGCCCTTTTCTTCGACATGTTCTCGGATTCTCCTGACCTTGGGGCTGGACTCGCCCGCTCGGTTCGGACCTCATGGGAGGTCGGCCCGCGACGAGGCCCAAGCGTCATGGAAGCACCTTTCTCCAGAATCCCGGATTGGGATCCGTTCCAGGATTCCGGACGCAGGATTCGGATGCAGGACTCGGGATGCAGGATTCGGATCTGTCATTCAGATCCGGCATTCAGCGACGACAAATCCTGCCTCAAGCCCGCACGCACCTCACCTCGTCAGCTTCACCTTCTTCACATTCCGCGGCGTTAGGGTGAGGGCCGGGAGAATCGCGAGATTGAGCTGAAAACGGTGTTTGGGAGGTTTGGTAGACGGGGCGAATCGCGAAGACGGGGGCATGTGGGAGTGTCTGGCTTTACCAGTTTTTCTCAACGACAACAGCGCCCCTATGCAAGGGGAAGTTCCGAAGGCGTCCGCAGCCCGAAGCTCGGTGCAACGGGCGGAGCGGTCTAGAGGCGGCCTTCGGTAGGGAAAGTCCCGAGCGCGTACAACCGTTGTGGTTGGGCGGGTTTGTGGACAGTTCAAGGCAGGGCAAGGCGGGACGACGAACCAGCCTGTGGCCCGGGACTAAAGGAGTCTCAGGAAATGAAGACCAAGGTTCTTGTGGTTCTCGCCGGCGCCGTCCTCGGCATGGGCAGCACGGCTCTGGCTCAGACGAACTTGGATCGCGAGCGGGCCTACGCCGCCGAGCTTAACGCCGACGCGGCGGCTCGTTCCAGCAACCTCTACGGCACTGGATTCAAGCTCTCCGAGGGCGACGCGACCCTCAACATCTCGGGCTACACCCAGATCCGCTACAACGCCAACTTCCGTGACGACAAGTCCGTTGGCGACCAGGATGACTTCACCCACGGCTTCAACATCCCCTTCACCAAGCTCAAGTTCCAGGGCAGCGTGATCGAGCCCGGTCTCACCTACGAGATCGTCGGCGCGTTCCAGGGCCTCGGTGATTCCTCCACCGACAGCGGGGACTTCAACCTCGAGAACGCCTTCGGCCAGTACCGCTGGGACAGCGGCGTGTACGTCCGCTTCGGGCAGTTCAAGCTCCCCATCCTCCGTGAAGAGCTCATCGACAACAGCCGCCAGCTCTTCGTCGACCGCTCCGTGACCAACTCCGTCTTCCAGCAGGACTGGTCGCAGGGCATCGAGCTCGGCTACGAGGGCGAGCAGTTCCGCATCCTCGGTGACTTCAGCGACGGCTGGCGCACCGCCAACACCGACTTCAACAGCGGCGCTGAGGCCGACTGGGCCCTCACCGGCCGCGTCGAGTTCCAGGCCCTGAGCACCGACTGGAACCGCTGGACCGACTTTACCAGCTTCCGCAACTCCGACGCCGGCCTCCTCATCGGCGCTGCTGCTCACTACCAGCAGTCCGGCGAGACGGGCGACGGCATCGACAACGCCAACCCCTCCGACGTCGACCTGCTCCTCTACACCGTTGACGCTGCCTACGAGGCCAACGGCTGGAACCTCTACGGTGCGTTCATCGGCGCCAACCTCGACGACGATCAGTTCAACGACAGCGCCGACCACTTCGGCATCGTCTTCCAGGGCGGTCTGTTCGTCACCGACCAGGTCGAGATCATCGCTCGTTGGGACACCACCTTCGTCGACGACAAGGCCGCTTCCGCCAACTTCCGCGAAGACACCATCTCCTTCCTCACCGGTGGCGTGAACTACTACCTCGCCGCCAACAGCCACGCCGCCAAGTTCACCGCTCAGCTCATCTGGGCCATCAGCGAGACCGCTGACCTCCGCACCACCAGCCCCGTCTACGGCGTGGGTGGCGGTTCCTCGGGCGGCTCGCTCCCCAACACCCAGACCACCATCCTGGGTGACCGCGAGGAAGGCGAACTCGCTCTCGCTCTCCAGTTCCAGCTCGGGTTCTAACCCGCTCTGAACGCTCGATTCTTCCAACGGCCGGCCCTCACGGGTCGGCCGTTGTGCTTTTGGCCGCTCTGCTGCTGACCATGGTGCCTTTGGCTGCCCCAGTACTCAGATTGGCGAACACGCGTTCAAGCGTCAGACGCCCCCACGAAGCCGCCCCGCGGGTTGGACGTCACGCGCTTGCGATCGCCGACCCAGGCTTCCCATCCAAACAGCCGTAGGATCCGACATGCCCGATGCTTCGCATGCCAACCTCCAAGAGCAGGAAGGGCATGCTCCCCTCTGGTCGCGCGCGTGGCTCTGGTCGCCCCGCGGCCAGCTCGCCGCCGCGTCCATGGCGGGCGGTCTCCTCTTGCTGGGCGGGGCGTGCAGCCTTTTTCCGACGACGCAGACCATCGGCACGGTCCTGCTTTGGGCCGCCTTGGGCGTTGGCTGCATCCATGGCGGGCGGGCCGCGTGGGAGAGTCTCGCCTCCCGAACGTTCGACATCGACGTGCTGATGATCGTCGCGGCTGGGTTCGCGGCTGCCCTGGGTCACCCGGGCGAGGGTGGCCTGCTGCTCTTTCTGTTCGTCCTGGCGGGCGCGCTCGAGGAACGGGCGATGGAGCGCACCCAGCGCGAGGTCAAAGCGCTGCACTCGCTCATGCCGACCGAAGCAATCACCTGGAGGCCCGGCGCCGGCAGCGATTCTGGCGAAACCGGCGAGTGGGTGAAGGTCACGCCCGAGGAACTTCGCGTGGGCGACCGGATCAAGATCCGCCCGGGCGACCGCGTCCCCACCGATTCGACCGTCGTCGTCGGCACCTCGTCCATCGATCAATCCGCCATCACCGGCGAGAGCATGCCCCGGATGGTCGGCGTGGGTAACGGGCTCTTTGGCGGCACGATCAACACCGACGACCCGCTCGAGGCGGTGGTGACAAAGGCCGCGAGTGAATCGAGCCTCCAGCGCGTGCTCGCCCTCGTCACCCAGGCCCGCGAACAGCGGGAACCGGTGCAGAGGCTCATCGATCGCCTCAGCCAGCCATACTCGATCAGCGTCGCGCTGCTCAGCCTGGCGGTCTTTTTCGTCTGGTGGGGCGGGATCGGCTTCACACCGGCGGATGCGGCGTACACCGCCATCACGCTCCTCATCGTCGCGTCGCCCTGTGCGCTGGTGATTGCGACGCCCACCGCGACGCTCTCGGCGATCGCCCGGGCCGCCCGGGGTGGGGTGCTCTTTAAGGGCGGCGCCGCCATCGAACGCCTCGCCTCGATCTCCCGCGTCTGCTTCGACAAGACGGGCACGCTGACGTACGGAAAGCCCCGACTTTACGAAGTTCATCCCGTTGCGTGGTCCGATGGGCGGCGTCTGCTGGCGCTGGCCGCGGGGCTCGAGGCGGATTCATCGCACCCGATCGCTCAAGCGGTGCGCGCCGCCGCAGAGGAACGCCAGATCGAGCCAATCGCTCCCCAAGAGGTCAACCACACAGCGGGACGAGGCTTGTCCGGCGTGCACGACGGCGCGGAGGTTCGCCTGGGCTCGTACAAGCACGCGGGCAAACTGGTTCCCGTCTGCCTGCAGGGGCGGGTCCAGGAGATTCTCGGGAGGATCCAGAGCCGGGGGCACATCGGGGTGGTGATGGCGCGGGCGGGGGCGGAGGCGCCCGGGGGCGGCGAGGCCGCGGTCTTGATCATGGCCGACGCGGTGCGCCCGGGGGCGGTCACGCTCGTCCGCGAGCTTCACGCCCTGGGCGTGAAGCCGGTGCGGATGCTGACGGGGGACAACCGGGCGACGGCGCAGCGTGTGGGCGCAGCGCTGGGGATCGACATCATCGACGCGGAACTCTCGCCCGAAGACAAGCTCCGCATCGTGGGCGAGATGAAGCAGGGCGGGCGGGTCGGCGTGATCGGCGACGGAGTGAACGACGCGGCGGCCCTCGCCGCGGCAGATGTCGGAATCGCGATCGGTTCGATCGGCTCCGACGCCGCACTGGAATCCGCCGACATCGTGCTGCTGTCCAACGACCTTGGGGTCGTCCCTTGGGCGCTCCGGCTGGCCCGGGCCGCACGACGAACCGTGAAGCTGAACCTGGCATTTGCTCTCGGCATCATCATCGTTGTGGGGCTGGTCGCGCTACTGGGCAGCCTCATGGGATGGCAGATGCCAATGTGGGCTGGCGTGCTCGCCCACGAGGGCGGGACACTGCTGGTTGTCGCGAACTCGCTGCGCCTGCTCATGATGGGCGGCGCTGCGATGGATGGCGAACTGCTGGAGAACATGGCGGCATCCGCATCCCCAAGCCAACTGCACTCGAGCACGCCCGCCGCGGCGTAAGCCCCATTGCTGTCAACCCCGCACTCCGTCGCTTGATTTCCGTGTTTGTTGCCCCGTGATTCCCTCCCATGGTCCACATCCCAGTTCTTCTTGATCGCGTGGTCAACCTGCTGGCGCCCGAGGCAGGTCAGACGGTTGTCGACTGCACCGCAGGGCTGGGGGGGCACGCCGCGGCGATCGCCTCCCGAGTCGGGCCCACGGGCCGGGTGGTTCTCAACGATCTCGACTCGACCAACCTCGCGCGGGCGGGAGAACGAGTCCGAGCTGTCCTTGCGCAGCAGGGTGGTGAACCGGATCGCGTGCTGACGATCCACGGTAACTTCGCGGATCTCCCCCGCGAGCTGGAAGCCCGAAACATCCGGGCCCACATGGTCCTGGCCGATCTGGGCTTCGCGTCAACCCAGGTTGACGACGCAGACCGCGGCTTCTCGTTCCAGCGAGATGGCCCGCTAGACATGCGGATGAACCAGACGGCGGGCATCACCGCGGCAGAACTGGTTGCGTCTCTGCCCGAGAACGAGCTGACACGCGTCTTCAAGGAACTGGGCGAAGAGCCGAACGCGCGGCGGATTGCCGCCCGGATCGTCCAGGCACGCCAGGAAAAACCGATCTCCACCACCCTGGAACTCGCGGTGCTGGTCCGCGAAGCGGTCGGGAGCGGGCGGTCGGGCCCCGGTCGGGGCGCGATCGATCCGGCGACGAAAACGTTCCAGGCGCTGCGCATGCTTGTGAACGACGAACTGGGCGGGATCGAAGCGTTCTTGGCAGGCGTGGCCCAGGGGGCTCGCGATGCAACGCGGGGGCGAGGATGGCTGGAACCCGGCTCTCGCGTCGCGGTGATCGCATTCCACTCGCTGGAAGACCGTCCGGTTAAGCGCGCCTTTGCGGAGCTTGCCGGGGAGGGGATCGTGGAACACCTGACCCCGGGGCCCGCGTCGCCCGATGAACGGGAGGTCGCCGAGAATGCGCGTTCGCGTTCCGCTCGGCTACGGGCCATCCGGCTGGCGGGCGGCGCACAGAGAGCATGATTGGTTGCGCGGAATCCCTTGAAGTTGGGATCAATGAAAGTACGATGGAACGAGTTGAAGCGGGTCGCGTCCGCGGGGCGTCAAGCCCCGCGGACGGATCAGGATTGGCTCGTCGCGGATTCGTTGGCAAACGTTCGAACAGGACTCGAATCGACGGCGTCCGAGGAGCATGGATGCGGCTCGGGCTGTCGGTACAGGTGATTTAGGCCGGGATCGGCTGGCGCGGGAGTCGCGCCGGTTCGCCGGCAAGGACGCTGGGCACGTGACCCGGGAACTTAAACTTGCGCTCATCGTGAGCTTCGTCGTGCTTCTGGGCGTGGTCGTGCTGATTAGCGACCACCTCTCCAAGGCACGACAGGCAACCCTCCCCCCGCTGGCCAACGCCACGGGCTCGGTTTCCGATCCGATCCCGGCGCCCGGGGCTTTGCCCGCGCGCGGCCCGGTGCTCGGGGCGGATCCCGGTGCGCCGGATGTCGAGTTGCCGCCAACCCGCATCGTTCAGGCCCCGGCAAACCCCGAGCTCGACTCCGAGCGCTCGGTTTCGGCTCAGGATCCCATGTTTGGCGTCGCGGTGCCCAACCGCTTCGGGCCCGATGCCTACACGCCGCCCCCTGTTCATATTGATCAGTCCCGCCCCCGGAACCCGGAACCCCAGAACTCCGACCTTCGGAACTCGAACTCCGCAACCGCCGAGCCTCGTCTGGCGACCCGCGCCCCGTCCTCGCCCGACTCGGAGTTGATGGCTCTGCTCCGCAAGAACGGGTTCACCGTCGAGCGCGAGGGGGATCAGGACGTCATCCGCCCGATTGCCGCCGTGCAGACCCGCCAGGTTCAGGATCGCGCCCCGTCGTCCTCGGCCGATCGCGACGCGCTCGTCGCGACGCCCGGCGAACCCCGCACCGAAGCCAATCGCTCCGCCACCCGGCGCGGCACCAACGACACGGCGTACAAGGTCGCTTCGGGTGATCGGTTGATCTCCATTGCCAAGCGTTTCTATGGCGACGGCTCGCTCTGGCGCGAGCTGGCCCGGTATAACGCTGGCGTCGTCGGTCTCGATGGGTCCGTCCGCGAAGGCCAGACTCTCCGCATCCCTCCCAAGGAAACACTGGCCCCGGGCGCGAAGCCCGTCCAGCAAGCCGACACCAGGACGAACGAGGCCAAGCGTCCAACGCCCGCGACGCGCACCGCTCGCCCAGCGGAGCCAGAGCGTCGGACGCAGGCTCGCTCCACCGAGACGGCCCCCAAGTCGCCAGAGAAGCCCCGCACGTACACAGTTCGCGCCGGCGACAGCCTGAGCTCGATCGCGCAGCGGGTGCTGGGATCGTCTCGGCGGGCGGGGGAGCTCATGGCCCTCAACGATCTCGATGACGAGGACCATGTTCAGGCCGGGCTCACGCTCATCCTGCCTAAGTGACGGCCAGCCAAGTGACGGCCAGCCCGAACTTTCGCGATTCTGAGCGTCCGGGGGCTCCGGGGAGATTTTCGAGCTTTCGGGGCTCCAACAATTGGGGCGATCATGTTCGCCAAGCTTTGCGTGGTGATTCTCGGTTCGGGCGTGGTCGCCTGCTCGCTGCTGGCGCTTCGTCAGCAGAGGCTACAAGCCGCGCACGAACTGGCGGAGGCGCAGCTTCGGCTTCGTTCACACGATGAGCGTCTCTGGCGGCTTCGGGGCGACATTGCCAGCCGCACCACGCCCGACCAGACGCGAGCGTTGCTGAGCACGCTGGGCGAGATGAAGCCCCTGCTTCCCCCCGGGGCTCCTTCCAGCGATGCTGGCGACGGAACGGCGCGCGATGAGCAGCGTCCTTCCGTCGAGAAGCCCGCCGCAAGCACGCCACCTCCCAAGAAGCCCGAGCCAAAGCGCACGGAGCCCAAGCAGGCTGCGCCGGCCCCGCGTGGGCCCGAGGCTCCGCGGCGCGCCGAGCCCACCAGCACACAGGAGCGCAAGCCCGCCGCCCGGAAGGTGCGGCTGGCGCACGCGGAAGTGCCCGCCGAGCGATCGCCCGACACCGATGTGGATGAACCTGAGGGCCGCCCATGAGCGACGACACGCCCAAGACGCCTGCGCAGGCGCATCGCCGGACCGACGCGTATGGCTCGCTGGCGATCACGCTGATGGTCATGGCTTTGCTGGTGCTGCTGGCCCGGGTGGCGCAGCTGCAATATGCACCGAGCCCGGAGTTGGTCGCGCAGGTTCAATCGCGCACGTCGCGCGCGATCGAACTTGGGATTCGCGGCGACCTGCTCGACCGGCGCGATCGCCCGATGTCGGTCACGCGCGTGGGCTATCGCTTGTGCATCGACCCAACGCGGGTCGACCCGGACCGGGTTGACGAGGCCATCATTCAGATCGCCGAGGCGACGGAGTCCTCCCCCGACAGCATCGGGCAGCGGCTCATCTGGGCCAAGAGCGAGAACGCCCGCCGTGCGGCTGGTCAAGCTTCGCTGCCTCCGCCTTGGGCGCGGAGCGACAGGGACGCGGAAGCGGCTGCCGGAAGCGCGGAACGCGCCGAGGTCCCCGGCGGCTCGCTCGACTCACCCTCCGGCGAGGCCAACAGCAGGACCAGCGGCAGCACCCCGGAGAACGAAAGCACCGTCAAGCCCCGCCCGCGCAAGCCCGTGCAGTGGGTGCCTCTGACCGGCGTTCTGACCGATGCGCAGACCGTCGCCGCCCGTGCGCTCGACGTTCCCGGGCTGATCCTGGAGCCGGTGCCGGTGCGGACCAACTCCGGGGGCGAGCGGGTCGCGTCTCTCGTCGGATTTGTCGGCTTCGACCAGACGGGCCTGGCGGGCGCTGAACTCTCGCTCGATGAACGCCTCCGCTCCGACGCGGGCCTGATCCGCTACGTGCGTGACTCGCGCGGCAACCCGCTCTGGATCCAACCTTCGGATCTTCGTCCCGCCCGGCACGGCGAGGATGTTCGTCTTTCCATCGACCTGGAGATCCAGCGGATCGTCGACGAGGAGCTGTCGCGGGGTGTCGCGGAAGCCGACGCTGCGGGCGGGCGCTGCGTCGTGCTCCTGGCCGCGACGGGCGAGGTGCTGGCCATCTCGGATCAGATCCGCGACCTTCCGGGGCTGGCGGAGTATCCGTGGGTGGTCGATCCGAAGTACAAGCCGCGCCCGGGTGAGGATCCTCCAGCGCCTCGACCGGTCGTCAACTCGGCGAACCTTGCTCCCGGGTTTGGCGGCGCGCCTCGCTATCGCACGTTGGCGCCGGACGAAGACCGCGCCAAGCAGACCTCGCTGGCCCGCAACCGCTGCGTCGAGGATGTCTACGAACCCGGTTCGACCTTCAAGCCATTTGTCTGGGCGACCATCACGGAGCTTGGGCTCGCTCGCCCGGACGAGGTCTTCCAGACCGAGGGCGGGCGGTGGCGCACGTCGTACGGACGCCCGATCGAGGACGTCATTCGCCGGCAGATCATGACTTGGAACGAGGTCTTGGTCAACTCGTCCAACATCGGGATGGTGAAGGCCGCGGAGCGGATGAGCTTCAAACAACTGCGCGATGTCGCGGTGCGGTTTGGCTTTGGACAGCGTACGGGTATTGGGCTTCCGGGCGAGGCGACGGGGCTGGTCACGCCCGTTTCCGCCTGGAGCAAGTACTCGCAGACTTCGGTCGCCTATGGGCACGAGATCGCGGTGACGCCAATCCAGATGGCCCGCGCGTTTGCGGCGTTCTGCCGCACGGGAGACGACGCCGGGACGATCCCGCCCGTCACACTCCGGGCGAGTTCCTGGGGCGTGGGCCGCGAGGCTAAGGATCTGAAGCTGGTGCTTCGCGTGCTGCCGCCCAAGATCGCGAACCTGACCCGCGAAACGATGGCCGCGGTCGCGCACAATATGGAGAGTCGAATCGCGGAGGAGGATCGCCCCGAGGGTGGTTGGCGGTACACGATGTTCGGGAAGTCGGGGACCGCGGAGATCCCGCTTGGAAAGGCTCCCCGGGGCATGAAGCGACCGCCCGGCGCCTCGGGCTACTACGACAACCAGTACAACTCGAGCTTCATCGCGGGCGGTCCGAGCGAGGACCCCAAGCTCGTCGTGATCGTGGTGATCGACGATCCGGGCCCGGAACGCGTGCGCAAGCGCACGCACTACGGCGCCTATGCCGCGGGGCCAGTCGTGCGCCGCGTGATGGAACGCGCGCTGACGTATATGGCCGTGCCCCCGTCGCCGGCACCAGCGGTGCAAGATCCCTGACCAGGACGCTGGTTTTCGCTCGGGGGAGAAGCCGCCAATCGCCGCCAATCGCGTGGATCGCGGGCGATGGTCACCGCGTTACCGCGAAGCGACGACCTGGCGTTTGGCACGGGCCGCGCGCATGGCGTCGACGAACTGGTCGAAGAGGTATCCCGCATCGTGCGGACCGGGCGAAGCCTCGGGGTGATACTGAACGCTGAAGACGGCACGATCGGGAATCGCAAAGCCGGCGACGGTGCCGTCGTTCAGGTGAACGTGCGTCGCTTGGCCGCCCACGCTGGCCAGCGATTCAGGCTCAACAGCAAAGCCATGGTTCTGGCTGGTGATCTCGACCCTTCCGCGCCTGCGATTCAGCACGGGCTGGTTGATGCCGCGATGCCCGAACTTGAGCTTGTAAGTCTTGGCCCCCACCGCCAGAGCCAGGAGCTGGTGCCCAAGGCAGATGCCAAAGGTCGGCAGGTGGGCCTTCATCGTGGGCGGGGCGGCGCCTGGTGTTCCTGCGCCGACAATCTCACGGAGCGTGCGGATGGTGGATTCGACCGCCGCGGGGTCTCCCGGGCCGTTGGAGATAAAGAGCCCGTCGATCTCGCCGCTTTCGTGCAAGCGGCGAATCTCCGACGCGGAAATGTCGTGGGGGACGATGCGCACCGAACAGTTGCGGCTCGTCAGGTGCCTGAGAATGTTCCGCTTGGCGCCGCAGTCGAGCGCCAGGACGCGCAGCGGGGGCTCGCCCACGCCACCGGCGCCCGCCCCGAGCAGCGAACTCGTCTCGGCGGGCAGCCACTCGCCCAGCGTCTCCGACCAGGATTGCTGCGAAGAGCACCCGACCAGCGGCACGAGGTTCAGCCCGGCCATCGAGGGTGCCTCGCGGGCGAGCCGGACGAGGTCCGCGTCGGTGAGCGCGTTGTTGTCGGTGAGCACGCCGTTCATCGAGCCCGTGCTGCGGAGCCTCTTGGTGAGCGCGCGGGTGTCGATGCCTTCAAGGCCCAGCACGTTCGACGCCGCGAGGTAGTCGCTGAGGCTCTGCGTCGCGCGGTAGTTGGAATGCTGGCGGGCGAGCTCTCGGACGACGAACCCAGCGACCTGGACCTTGACCGACTCGACATCCTCGGGGTTGACGCCGGTGTTGCCGATCAGCGGGAAGGTCTGCACCAAAATCTGCCCGGTGTACGAGGGATCGGTGAGCGATTCCTGGTAGCCCGAGTGAGCGGTGTTGAAAACCACCTCGGCGCGGGAGACGATGCCCCGATGGACGGCGCCGAACCCCCGGCCAACAAAGATCGATCCATCCACGAGCGCCAGTCGCGCGACCGGTCTGGAATCCGTCGCGAGCAGCGGCGCGGCGGCGGAAGAAGCGGGCGGGCTGGAGGGGGCTGAGCCGGAAGCCGGACGATTCGGAGAGTTGGGCATCAAACCGGAGTGTACGCGCGGTGAGCGAGCCTTCGCTGTTCGGGATCTCCGGCCTCACCCCCCAGCGCGGCGTCAACCCCGCCAGCAACACCTATCTCCTCGTTGTCCCCGAGCGCGGCATCGAGCATGTCGGCGGACAGGGCCCAGCACCCCGGGTCCGCACAGGCACCCCAGAGCCGGGAAGCCAAGCTTCCAGAGCCCGCGTGCCGCAAGGCAAGCCCTCCCGCGGAGACTCGCTCGTGTATCGCTGGACGGGCCCCGGGCTGCCCGTCGTGGGCGAGCGCATTCTGGTTCCGCTGGGCAAGGGAGATCGCGGCGTCGGGGCGATCGTGCTTGCCAGTGGCGGCGTCGAACTTGCCGGCGGTCTCAGCCCCCATCGCATCAAGGACGCCCACGAGCGCACGCCGGGCGGGCTGACCCCCAGCCTCGTCGAACTGGCGCGATGGATCGCGGAGTACACCATTTGTCCCCTGGGGATGGTGGTGGCGTCGATGACGCCCGCGGCGGTCAAGCAAGGTGTTGGAAGGCAAGTCGTTTCGATGATCGCGCTGGGCGACGCCCGCCCGGGGCCGGATCTGGTGCTGAAGCCCGCCGCCGACGCCGCGGCGCGGGCGATCACCTCGTGGGAGCGGGACGCGTGGCCCATGACGCCGACGGACGCTCGCGCCAGGCTCGTGCAAGAGCTTGGCCCCGCAGCGCCCCGGGTGCTTCCTGGGCTGCTGCGTTCAGGCGTGCTGAAGCTGGTGCGAGTTGAGCGTGTCCGCGCCCGAGACGACTGGGCTGAGGACGCGAACCAACTCGAAGAAGCAGAGCCGATCTCCCTGGGCCCGGGGACAGAGCGAATCCAGAACGATGTCGCACCGAAGCTCACCCACGCTCAGGCATCCGTCGTGGAGGGCATCGGCGCCTCGCTCGGGGGGTTTGGAGTGCATCTGGTTCGGGGCGTGACGGGCTCGGGAAAGACAGAGGTCTATCTTCATCTGATTGAGCGTGTGATCGCCGCGGAGCGGACGGCAATCGTCCTGGTGCCGGAGATTGCCCTCACGCCCCAAACCTCGCGTCGGTTCTTGCAGAGGCTTGGCCGAGAGAGTGTCGCAGTGCTGCACTCGGGGCTGACGCCCGCGCAGCGGCACACGGAGTGGGCCCGAGCGGCGGAGGGGCGCGTCCGCGTCGTTGTCGGGGCGCGATCTGCGGTTTTCGCTCCGCTGCGAAGCCTGGGCCTCATCGTCGTGGATGAAGAGCACGATGGCTCGTACAAGCAGGACCAGTTGCCGCGGTATGGCGGGCGTGACGTGGCGATTCGGCGCGGGCAGATCGAGAACTGCCCGGTCGTGCTGGGCTCTGCGACGCCCTCGCTCGAGAGCTGGGCCAACGCGACGATGCCGAGCGCCGGAGGCGGACCACCCCGCTTCAAGCTGTGGGAACTGCGCGAGCGGGTCGGGCGTGCCAAGCTGCCGATGGTCCGCGTTGTTGACCTTAATCTTGAGCGGTTGGAGCAGATGCGCCGCCGCCCGACGGAGAGGCTGCCCCGGGCCGTGGGCCCGACGCTCGAGGACGCGCTGGCGCGAACGCTCGACGCCGGGGGACAGGCCATTCTTCTGCTCAACAAGCGCGGGTTCGCCAGCCTGCTCGCCTGCCCTTCGGCAAACTGCGGCTGGAAACTCAACTGCCAGAACTGCGACGCGATGATGGTCCTGCATCGCAACGCTTCGCTGCCCCAAGGCGAACTCGTCGCCTGCCACCACTGCACCGCTCGGACACTCGCCCCTGCTCTCTGCCCCGCCTGTGGCAGGAAGCTCATCTCCCTCGGCACCGGGACCCAACGACTGGAAGATGAGCTTGTCAGGACCTTTGGCATCTCGCATGGCCTCGCTGAAGGCAAGACACTGGTCCGCGTCGACTCCGACGCCATGCAGTCGTTTCGCGCGTATGCCGGCGTGCTCGCGCGCTTCGAGCGGGGCGAGGTTCGCGTCCTTGTCGGCACGCAGATGGTTGCCAAGGGCTTGGACTTTCCCAACGTCCGCCTGGTTGGCGTGGTTCAAGCCGATATGGCGCTGACGATTCCGGACTTTCGCGCCGCCGAACGCACCTTCCAGCTTGTGAGCCAGGTCGCTGGACGCGCTGGGCGAGGCGAGCATCCGGGGCTCGTGCTCGTGCAGACGTACGACCCGCGGCACCCGGCGATCCTCCTCGCGGCCGACCACGACTACGAAGGCTTTGCTGCGGGCGAGCTGGCGGTTCGCCAGCGGGCGAAGCTGCCGCCCGTGTCCCGCATGGCACGGATCGTCTGCCGTGATGAGGACTTGGAGAAAGCAAGCCGCCGCGCGGAGGAGCTTGGCACCGCTTTGCGACAGTTCCGAGGCGACATGACGCGAGGGGAGCAGCAGCGGGGCCCGATCGAGCTGCGCGTGGAGGGCCCGTCACTCTGCCCCCTTGCGCGAGTCGCAAATCAGCACCGCGTGGGCCTGGAAGTGATCGCCCCCGACGCTCAGTCGTTGCACCGGGCGCTGACGGCGCTGCGCGATGCGGGCATGCTCCGCAGCGACGCGAAGACCGCGGTGGATGTCGACCCGGTGGCGTTGATGTAGGGCCGTGACCGATCAGAGCCCCGCCGATCACAGCCCCACCGATCACAGCCCCAACCCCGGATTCGGTGGGCCCGCACGAGGCTTTTCGATCCAGAAGCGGGGCACCCCCGCCCCGCGTACCATCTCACAGCCGCGTGTGGGTCGCGGCGTTGACATGGCGCAGCAGCCAGCTTCGAAGCAGATCGCCCCGACGTCGTCAGGCACCATGCAGCCAAAGGGTTCCAACCCCGCCGCGCGCTCGCGCCTCGCTCCATGCGAGCGTCAAGATGCCGCGCAGCTGGGCTGCCCGGATGGAGACGACTCCGTCGCGAGCGTGCCCAACCAGGCGAGCCCGGTCGGCGTGTTTGGTGCGTTCATTGGCGGCGTCAGCGTGCTGCTCCTTGTCGCCCTGAGCCTCCATGTCGTCGCGAGCGCCCCCGCCTCCACGCCCGACAGCCGGGGCGTTGGCTCCCAACGGGCCGACCTGGTGGGCGTGCTCGCACAACTCGCGGGCCGCCAGAGCTCGGCCGATGATCGCCTGAGCCCCACCGTTGACCTTCCAAGCACGAGGCAGCGATCCGCCCGGGTTGCTTGCGTCGCGTTACTGCTTGCTGAATCCACCGGCACGGGGCTGGCGCCCGAAGCTTCTCGCGGGCGCGTGCGGCTGGCGTTGCTGCATCTCCCGCCGCCGGCAAACCTCGCAAGGGGCTGCTGACGCGCCGCCTTGCCGATTTCGGCAGTATGCGCGAGCGGCAACACTTGCTAACGCTTCCCTCGGCTTGAGACACGAGCGACGACCTTGAGCGACCACGCTGAACGAGCAGGGCGACAGCCCGGCTCGACTCGTGCGTTCGATGCCGGTTCTCTTGCCATTCACGCTCGACACGCATCAACGACACCGACGCACTCGCTCCGCTCCGTCCGGCACCAAGTCTGCCCGCGCGAGCTGGACCGAACCTTGCCACGCCGCGACATTTCGACGCGGCCCATTGCAGCGAGAACCCACGCCATGCCCGGCCAAGACATTCCCGTCATCGGCTTTCTTCTGAACAAGCTCATTGGCTCACGCAACGACCGTTTCGTCAAGCGTTATCTCCAGCGGGTCGAGCAGATCAACCGGTTCGAGCCGGAGATCCGCAAGCTCGACGACGCGGGCATCCGAACCCGCACCATCGACCTGCGCAAGCGGTACGACTCCGGCACCAAGGGCGACGAGCTCATGGTCGAAGCCTTCGCCGTCGCTCGTGAAGCGATGGACCGGGGTGTCGGCATCCGCAACATCTTCAACCCCAAGGCGAACTTCGACGTGTCCCGTCTGAAGCCCGCCATGCGGGATCTCTACGCCAAGATCAAGGCGGAGATGGACGCGCTCGAGCCGCTCCCGCCGACCGGGCCTTACCTGGGCAACACCGAGCCCATCCCGGGCTGGCGTCATGTTGACATTCCGAACGAGCTCTACGAGGCCGTGCGCGAGCTCTACCCCGAAAGCCGCCCGCCCTTCCGAGCCCGTCCCTTCGACGTGCAGCTCATCGGCGGGATGGTGCTGACGCAGGGCAAGATCGCCGAGATGCGAACGGGCGAGGGCAAGACCATCGTCGCGCCGCTGGCGGCCTATTTCGCCTCGATCCAGCGCAACAAGGTCCACGTCGTCACCGTCAACGACTACCTCGTCCAGCGCGACCGCGACTGGACCGCGCCCTACTTCCGCGCCCTGGGCCTCACCGTCGGCGCCATCCACCCCATCCACCAGCAGGACGAGGACCTCAAGCGCCAGATGTACAAGTGCGACGTGGTCTACGGCACGACTTCCGAGTTCGGCTTCGACTTCCTCCGCGACAACATGAAGCGCGAGCACGCGCAGCAGGTGCAGCGCAAGCGTCACTTCGCCATTGTTGACGAGGTCGACTCGACCCTCATCGACGAAGCTCGCACGCCGCTGATCATCTCCGGGCCCGCCCACGAGGACCAGCCCCGCTACGAGCTTGCCGACAAGCTCGCCCGCCACCTGCTGGAGAAGCAGCGTCCGTGGCAGGAGGCGGACAAGGCGGTGCAGGAGTGCATCAGCCGGATCCGAGGCCTGGAAGGCGACATCCGCCAGGCACTGGACAAGACCAAGATTCCCGAGCTTCAGGCGCGCCTGAAGGAAGCCCGCGCTCAGCTTCCCGGGCTGGAATCGGCCCGCGCACGCCACGTCCAGTTCTACGAGGTCAAGCCCGAGCGAAAGAGCTGCCACCTGACGCACGAGGGCGTTGCCGAGGCGCAGCGTGCCGCGAGCATCGGCTCGTTCTACGTCGACCAGAACATGGACCTTCCGCACCTTCTGGAGCAGTCGATCCGCGCCCACGCGGTGTACCAGCTCGACCGCGACTACGTGGTCATGAACGTTCCGGACAACTTCTCAGGCCGCCCGGTGCCCAGCATCGTGATCGTTGACACCAACACGGGTCGCCCGATGATCGGGCGCCAGTGGTCGGACGGGCTGCACCAGGCGATCGAGTGCAAGGAGCGCGTCCCGATCAAGCAGGAGACGCAGACCGTCGCAACGGTCACGATCCAGAACTTCTTCAAGATGTACAAGAAGCTGGCGGGCATGACCGGCACCGCCGACACCGAGGCGCAGGAGTTTCACGACATCTACAAGCTGGACGTGGTCGCGATTCCGACGAACCGCCCGATGATCCGGCGCGACATGCAGGACCTGGTGTACCTCGTCGCCAAGGACAAGTGGCAGGGGATCGTGGACGAGATCAAGCAGTTCAACGACGTCGGGCGTCCGATCCTCGTGGGCACGACGAGCGTCGAGAAGAGCGAGATGCTCAGCCAGATGCTGACCCGCAAGCACGGGGTGCAGCATGAGGTGCTTAACGCCAAGCAGCACGAGCGCGAGGCGCACATCGTCGAGAACGCCGGGCAGCTTGGCGCCGTGATGATCGCGACGAACATGGCCGGGCGCGGCACCGACATCAAGCTCGGGGGCTTCACCCGCGAGCAGCTGCTCGAGCACTGGCTCCGCCGCGGGATCGCCCCGCGCACGCTCAGCGTCGACGCGAGCGAGGAGCAGCTCCGCGAGCAGGTCTATCGGAAGATCGCCCCGCAGGAACTGGGCGTCAACAAGCGCGAGATCGAGAACGCCCCGATCGCCGAGCTTGAGCTGGAACTGCTCCGCGCCTGGGCGGTCAAGTACACCTTCCTCGAGCAGCGTCAGATCGAGCGGGCCAGCGCCGAGGAACTGCGCGAGGCGCTCGACGCCCGCGGGCGCTGCCTGCTCCACCGCATTCGGTGGTTCGAGGGCATCGAGGACATGGGCGGTCTCCACGTCATCGGCACCGAGCGTCACGAGGCCCGGCGCATCGACAACCAGCTCCGCGGGCGCGCGGGACGACAGGGCGACAAGGGGTCGAGCCGCTTCTATGTCGCGATGGACGACGAGCTCATGAAGCTCTTCGCGGGCGAGGCCATGAACCGCTGGCTCGCGCGCTTCGGGATGAAGGAGTGCATCGCGATCGAGCATCCCTGGCTCTCCAAGAGCGTCGAAAACGCCCAGCGGAAGGTCGAGGAGCGGAACTTCCAGATCCGCAAGAACCTGCTCGAGTACGACGAGATCATGGAGCACCAGCGCCAGTCGTTCTATGGCCTGCGACAGCGGGTCATCGAGGGGCGCGACGTCAAGGGCCTGCTCTTTGAGTACGTCAAGAAGTCGGTCCAGGACGCCGCGGCAGAGTACCTCGACCCCGAGTATCCGCTCACGTGCGCCGCGGAGTACGCCCAACAGAAGCTCGACGTTTCCTTCCAGGCCGACCGCCTCCGGGGCAAGGAGCGCGACGAGATCGCCTCGTTCATCCGGCGTGAAGCCAAGTACGAAGCGCGGCACAACATCGGCCTGACGCTGGGCGAGTACATGCCCATGGAGGGCTCCGAGGTCTCCGTCGATTTCGACAGCCAGGGTCTGATCAACTGGGCCAAGTCGCGGTTTGGGGTCGAGATCGACCCCGCCGAACTTCGGGGCGGCGGCGCCAGCGAGCGCAACCGCGTGCTCGAAATGCTCGTCGCGGCCGCCGAGGCCAAGATCGACGAGGCCGACCTTTCCGGAATCGAGCGATTCCTCGCCCCGACCTTCGGCGCCGAGCAGCTCGCCGACTGGGTCAAGAAGAAGCTCGTGCTGGAGATCACGGCGGAGGAGATCTCCGCGGTGCAGGCCGCCGCGAGCAAGGCGGAGCAGGACGAGGAGACCGCGCCCTCGCCCACGAACCTCATCATGCAGAAGGCGATCGCGCTCTATCGCCAGCGCGAGTACGCCTTCCCCGTCGATTACGCGATGGAAATGACGATGCAGCTCTCTCGCCAGTCGAGGGCGGAAGCTGCCAACCAGCTCGTCGCCTGGGCCAACCGGCGCTACAAGCTGGGCTGGACGCCCGAAACGCTTCGATCGAGCACACCTCAGAAGGTGAGGCAGGACCTTCTTGCCGCATCGCAGAAGTTCGTCGACGAGGACGAACTGCCCAAGCTGATCGATCAGGCGCTCGCCTGCGACACCGACGAGAAGCTCGAAGCGATGATGAAGGACCGCTTCTCGCTGCCGCTGCCCGAAGACATGAAACACCTGGAGGGCGAGGAGCGCCAGGACGCGATCCGTTCTCGCATCGAGACGATCATGCGGGCCGAGCTGTTGCACTTTGAGCGGACGATCCTGCTGGAGACGCTCGACGGCGCTTGGAAGGACCACCTCTACGCGATGGACCAGCTGCGCGATTCGATCGGCTTCCGCGCCTTTAGCCAGCAGGATCCGCGCATCGAGTTCAAGCGTGAGGGCTCGCTGCTCTTCCGCCAGATGTGGGACACGATCCGAGACCGGGTTACCGACTACATCTTCAAGGCGCGCATCAGCCCGCTCGCCCAGGCGATCGAACGCACGGAGGGCATGGCCCCGCCGCCGAGGCGAATCCAGCGAGGACCGATCACGTCGCTCGCCGGCCCGGGGTTCGATCGCCGCGGCGCTGCTCCGGGCGAGCCCTCGGGCTCTGCCATCGCGGGTCCTCTGCCGACGGGCGGGGCTCCGGCGGCGCCGGGCATTTCTCTCCCCGGACAGGGGCCGGCGCCCCAGGGCCAGGCCCAGCGTCAGGGCCCGGGCACGCCGGGCCAGCAGCCCCCAAGCGATGGCATGCTCGCCTGAGCGGTGGCCCGCTTGCGCGGGTCGACGGCGGGTCGACGGCGGAAAAGAAAAACCCCGCGATTGCTCGCGGGGTTTTCAAGTGACCCCAATGGGATTCGAACCCATGTTTCCAGGATGAGAACCTGGCGTCCTGGACCAGGCTAGACGATGGGGCCAAATCGGGCCCCGGCCCGCGGCAAGCCGCAGCCGGTCGGTTCTCACCGCACAGGTTAGGCGAGGATTGACCAATGCTCCAGCCTCGACCATCGCTGGAGCCGTTCAAGCGGCTCCGAGAACCCGCCACCGCGCGCGGGCACATAAAGACGGAAACCGCCAGGCAAAGTGTCCAGGGCAAGGTGTCCAGGCAATCGCCGGGGCGATCTTGCGTTGACTCGGGAGCAACGCGCCCCTTCAATCTTCCGAACAACGTGGTGCACGGGCGAACGACGCTGCGACCGGGACGCTGGGGCCCCGGGGTTCGGCACGATTCGCCGAGAGGAGTTTCCCATGTCCATGCTCGCTTTTATCCAGAACCTCTCGATGTGGGAGCTGCTCATCATTCTGGCGATCGGGCTGCTGCTGTTCGGCAAGCGCCTGCCGGAAGTCGGGCGGGGTCTGGGCAAGAGCATCGTCGAGTTCAAGCGCGGGCTCAAGACTGTGGAAGAGGACGTAGACACCGAGGTTTCTCGGCGTGAGGCCAAGGAGCGAGACGCGGCGAGCAACCAGCGGGCGATCGAAGAACGGGCGTACAAGGCCCCGGTCACCGAGGGGATCGACCAGCGCGTCAGCCGCGCCGACACGATCGAAGAGGTCCCCGCGCGTCCGCCCACGCCCAGCGTCCCCCAGTAACCCCCCCGCCGCTTGCCACAAGGCCGGTGCCAGAAGCGCGGTGCCAAAGGCCCGACGACACGCGGCATGTCCAGAAGGCCCGCGCCCGAGTGGTTTCGGACCCGTGACCCGGCTAGTATCTCGACCCTGCTCCGGCGCAGATTGGCCCTGGGCAGGGGTGGTGGACTGACTCAGAACGGTTCTTGGCGCGCCCGGAACGGGCTTTGCGAGGTTGAGCGGCACACAGCCGCACGAGTGGAACACGTATGCCGACGATCAATCAGCTTGTGCGCAACCCCCGGCGTCCGGTCCCGGCCAAGTCCAAGGTCAAGGACCTGTCCAACTGCCCGTCGAAGCGAGGCGTGTGCACCGTCGTCAAGACGATGACCCCCAAGAAGCCCAACTCGGCGCTCCGCAAGATCGCCCGTGTCCGCCTCAGCAACGGACGCGAAGTCACCGCCTATATCGGGGGTGAGGGTCACAACCTCCAGGAGCACTCGATCGTGCTGGTCCGCGGTGGACGTGTCCGCGACCTTCCCGGTGTCCGCTACCACGTCGTCCGCGGCACGCTGGACTGCCTGGGCGTTGAAGGCCGCAAGCAGGGCCGCTCCAAGTACGGCGCCAAGAAGGCCAAGGCGGGCGCCGCCCCGGCGAAGAAGTAAGGGTTCACGCAAGCCGTCGGCGAACGTGCCTGCGAGCCACGCCTGCGTGATTTCAGGCTTCCCGGCTTTTGACTTTCTGACTTATTGACCGTGTAAAGAACCGATTTTTGTGTGGTCTCGGCGAGTAATCGGCGCTGCCTGCCCGGCGTCGCCGGTGAAGCAAGGGCAACACCAGCCCGAAACGCAAGGAGTGTTCTCGATGGGCGGCAAGATTACCGCGGCGGAGAAGCAGCTTCGTCCCGATCCTCGCTTCGGCGACCTCGTCCTTTCTCGCTTCATCAACTGCGTCATGTACGACGGCAAGAAGTCCGTCGCGCAGCGCGTCGTCTACGACGCCTTCGACGTCATCGAAGACAAGCTCAAGAAGGAAACCGCGCCCGACGCCCCCAAGAACGCGCTCGAGATCTTCCAGCGGGCGATCGAGAACGTCAAGCCCTTCGTCGAGGTGCGCTCCAAGCGCATCGGCGGTGCCAACTACCAGGTTCCCATGCCCGTGAACCGCACCCGTCAGCAATCGCTGGCCTTCCGCTGGCTCATCGACGCCTGCCGAGGTGAGCGCGGCCGCCCGATGCACGAGCGCCTCGCCGACGAGTTGTACTCCGCCGCTAAGGGCGAAGGCAAGGCGATGCAGACCCGTGACCAGACGCACCGCATGGCCGAGGCCAACCGCGCGTTTGCCCACTTCGCGAACTAATCGCGGCGAAGCCTTCCCGCAAGGTCACGCACGACGAGACCAACAGAACTCCGCCAGATGCACCCGTGGCATCTGGCGTTTTTTTTGCTCGAACAACACACGATCGACCCCACCCGCGACTTCCGACCGCTTGCCACTCGCGATCGTGCCCGCGCTCGCGTTGGTTAGGAGTTGCAAGCAACACGAGATCCTGCATTCTCGTAAACCACATTCGCGTTCAGTTGACAGTGCCTGCGAACCAATCCCGCGGGACGTGCATCAATCGGCGTTGCCGCGCAACTCTTGTGCAGACAAGGCTCTCGGCGCGTCAAGCACTCAATCGCCGTCGCCAAAGGTCGGGACTTCGAGCCATGTTCCGCCTTCGGTGTATGAAAAGTTTCTCACCATCTGCGCACGTTCTGAATCAGAGCTTAATAGATACTCGGATAGTCTTCTCCTGTTTCTCGGGAAGCTCGTGACTATGTCGGTCCCGAATCCCGATGCTGGAGGGGAAAATGAGCAAGCACACGATGCGGCTGGCGTTTATCGCTGGCACGGTTGTTCCGGCGGCTTTTGCCTGCGCCCAGTTCACGGGCAGCAGCACGCTGCAGACGCCTTACGTCGTTCCGTCGGCCTCGGGCGTGCAGACCTGGTCGATCGCGAGCAACGGCAACGGGACCGGCGGCTTGGCCGACGAGACCTACGCCAAGATCGGCGGCGCTTCGGGCGAGCGCTATCGCCTCGCAGGCATTCCGGACGGCGCCGGCGCTTACGACAACGGCGACGGCACCTTCACGCTCCTGGTCAACCATGAGATCGGCTCGACGCAGGGAATCACCCGCGCCCACGGCACCCGCGGGTCGTTCGTCAGCCAGTGGGTCGTCAGCAAGTCCGCCGGCTTCAACGTCGTCGGCGGCAAGGACCTCATCACCAACGTCGCCAACATCGCGGGCGGCGCGGCGCCCTTCGGACGCTTCTGCTCCGCCGACCTTCCGGCCGAGTCCGCGTTCTACAACGCCGCGACCGGCCTCGGCACACGCGAGAAGATCTTCATGAACGGCGAAGAAGTCGGCAGCGAAGGCCGCGCCTTCGGCACCGTTGTCTCGACCGGCACCGCCTACTACCTCCCGAGCCTCGGGAAGTTCTCCTGGGAGAACTCGATCGCCAACCCCTACGCCCAGGACAAGACCATCGTCATCGGGACCGACGACAGCACCCCGGGCCAGGTCTACATGTACGTCGGCAACAAGTCCAACAGCGCCAACCCAATCGAAGCCGCTGGCCTGAACAACGGCAACCTCTACGGGCTGCGCACGAGCGTCGGGCTCGAGACCACCGCCAACCCGGGCGTTGGCACCGCCTCGTTCGCCAACCTGACGGCGTTCGCCACCGGCCTTGGCTCAACGCTCGACACCGAGAGCACCAATGCCGGCGTCACCCGCTACGCCCGCCCCGAGGACGGCGCGTGGAATCCGGCCCGTCCCGGTGAGTTCTACTGGGTCAACACCGGCACCGCCGACGCCCCCAACCGCCTCTATCGCCTCACGCTCGACGATGTCAACAACCCCGAGGCTGGCGGCCGCGTCGACATGCTGCTCGATGGTTCTGAAGGAACCGCGGCGATGGACAACATGACCCTCGTCGTCGGACGCGACGGCAAAACGCGTCTGCTCATCCAGGAAGACCCGGGCAGCTCCAGCCGCCTCGCGAAGATCTGGATGTACACCGTCGAGGACGACAGCCTCCTCGAAGTCGCTGCCCACGACGCCAAGTACTTCTCCGCGGGCGGTTCCAACTTCCTCACCACCAACGAGGAAGCCTCTGGCATCATCCCCGCCTGGGACATCCTGGGCGATGGATGGTTCCTGATGGACGTCCAGGCCCACTACGGCATCGGCGGCGAACTCGTCGAGGGCGGCCAGCTCCTGGCGATGTACGTTCCCCAGTCGATCCCCGCGCCGGCGGGTCTCTCGCTGCTGGGCTTGGGCGGGCTCGTCGCCCGTCGTCGTCGCGCCAACGCGAAGGCTTGATCTCTCAACGCAAAACACTCGCCGGCCCCTCGTCAACGCGGGGGGCCGGTCTTGCTTGTCTCGTTGGGCTCGGGGCCAGTTCAGCAAGGAGGCCAACCTTGAAGATCCGCTCGCGCACCCGCCCAGCCATCGAGTCCGCCCGCCGCCTTGCGGGCTCCGCTCGGGTTCACTCCACTGCACCTGGCTCGATGCCCGTTTGCTGGCCGCCGATCGCGGCGCTGGCGAGCTTGGCGGCGTTGGTGCCGGCCGCCGCGGATCAGATCGAGCTCCTGCCCGTCGCGGATAACACGTTGTATCAGGGCGAGCCCGGGCTCGTCTCCAACGGCAGCGGGCAGTTCCTCTTTGTTGGCAACACAGCCAACTTCGAGATTCGTCGCGCTCTGGTGCGATTCGATCTTGGAGCGATCCCGCCCGGCGCGGCGATCGACGAGGCCGAACTGCGAATCGTCGCGACCCGCTTGAGCGCGCCGCCCAACTCCATCGCGGCCCACGTCGCCCTCGCCGCGTGGGGCGAGGGTGCATCCGACGCGCTGGAGCAGGAAGGCACAGGGGCGCCAGCCGCTCCGGGCGACGCTACGTGGACGTTCGCGTTCTTCAGCACCGTTCCCTGGGCGCCGGGCGGCGTGTTCCGCGCAGCGCCGAGCGCGGCGGCAAGCGTCCCGACGACTCCAACGGTTGTCTCGCTCACATCGCCCGCCCTCGTCGACGACGTTCGCGCGTGGGTCGCCTCGCCCACGACGAACTTCGGGTGGATGCTGCGCGGAACGGAAACGCGCAATCGCACCGCCGTGCAGCTCGCAAGCCGAGAGAGTCCCGACGCGTCAACTCGTCCGAGGCTTATCGTGACGTTCACGCCCCAGTGCCCAGCGGACTTCAATGGTGATGGGCAGCCGGACTTTTTCGACTACCTGGATTTCGTCGGAGCGTTCAACGCTGAGGATGCGAGCGCCGATCTCAATGGCGATATGCAGGTCGATTTCTTTGATTACCTGGAGTTCGCGGCGCGGTTTGATGCCGGCTGCTGAAGGCCCGAACGCTTGGCATTTGTGCTCGAGCCGCGATCCGACCCCAAACCTCGACCGCTGGACTACGCGAGCTGTGGTTGTTCGAGCATGGCCAGCGCGAGTTCCGCGCCCGCACGCAGGTCGTTCACCCGGTCGCTGCCGGCTTCGCGCTCGACCATGAAGGGCACGCCGCGCGTCAGGAGCCCGGTCTGTCGCACGACGGCGAAGAACGCGGGCCAATCGACAGCGCCCTTGCCCGCGGGCACCTCGCTGCCCCATTCACCCGGCTTGCTCGTCGGCAGCGCATCCTTGATGTGGATCTGAACAACGTGGGGAGCGAGCTTGCGCAGCGCCGCGACGGGGTCGCCCATGGCGTAGAGAATCATGTTGGCCGGGTCGAAGTTGACGCCGACGCTCGCCGCGGCCCCGCCTCGGGCGTGCAGCTCGCCCAGCACGCCAAGCAGCGTGTCGGCCGACTCCTGCCCCGTCTCGAGCCCGAGGCGAACGTGCCTGGCCGCGAAGATCGACGCGAGCTCCGCCAGTCGATCGAGCATCTTCACACGCTCAGGGTCGCTGCTCTCGTGGGGCAGGAAGCCCGCGTGCAGCGTGACCAAATGCACGCCAAAGCGCTGCGCGACGATGGCGTTGTGCTCCGCGGCCTTGCGGTTGTCGTCCCAGGTCGCGTCGGGGCGGATGCCGCCAGTCTGACGGATCGTCTCCAGCGTCGAGTA
The DNA here is from genome assembly GCA_033763815.1 of Planctomycetota bacterium. GTDB lineage: Bacteria > Planctomycetota > Phycisphaerae > Phycisphaerales > UBA1924 > JANRJU01. The sequence continues at coordinate 99,300 of JANRJU010000016.1, read as the reverse complement.
ATCCTCACCCTTGCACCCCACCATCCCCGAGGCGATGCGAATCCCGGCGGCTCGCAAGCGGCTTGACGTCTCGTCGGCGCGCCAGCGGAAAGCGCCGATCGGATCCAGCGCCAGTTGCACCGCCCGAACACGGCAAGCACGGAGACGCTCGACGAGATCCTCGGGAGTCTTCGGTTCGAGCGACCATGAACAGACGCCGACAAGATTGGAAAGAGATTGAGCCATGGATCTTGAGTGCAAGTTGCTTGAAGCTTGATGCTGGATTCTGGTGGGCTTGAGCGCCGGCCTTCGGCGCCCCGGTTGGATGGCCGTCTTGGATGCCCGTCTTGGATGCCCGTCTTGGATGCGATTTCTCGCCCCCGGGTTGAGGTCCCGCGTCAGGGCGCGCCGGGGATCGGCGCCGCTTCTTCGGGCATGAGCGCCAGCGACGGGCCCGGCACTTCGCCCAGCGCCCGGATCCGCTCCCACACGACCTGGTTCATCGGCTCGATGTACATCGCCATGCGAAGACGCGTCAGCTCGTTCTCCCGGTCGCCCACGGCCTTGTAGAAGTCGGCCAAGGCCATCTGCGGGCCAATCGTCTGACCCCGGTCGATCTTCGCACCGATGTTCAGCGCCGTCCGCGCCTCGTCGGCGTTCCCGATCAGCTGTTGATACTTGCCCAGGCGCAGATAATCGAGCACGCGCCCGCGCTCAGCAGTCTGCCGCTGCAGGAACACCACGAGGCGATCACGCTGCCCGGCGCGATACAGCGCCTCGGCCCGTGCGTCGACATACGCGTCGTTGAGCGGGTCGACGTTGTAGACCGTTGTCAGTTCTTCCGCCGCCTTGGCGGGCTGATCGAGTTCAAGGTAGGTCTGCGCGAGCTGATAACGGACGCGGACCTCGCCCGGTTTGCGGTCCACGTACTCCTGATAGTCCGCCAAAGCCGCGGCGTAGTCGCGGTTGTCAAAGTGCCGCTTGGCCGACGACTCGACAATGTGCAAAGGTCGCTGCGTGCCGCAACCGACGAGGGCGGCGGTCATGGTCAAGGCCAGAGCGACCAAGACCGGCTGGGCGGCTCGCCTCGGTTGAAGGGCTCGCTTCGCTTGAGTGGTTCGAGCCCGAGCGGGCTGGGTCGGATGAGCGCGATTGGTGTGGTGCATGGCCTTCGTTCCCATGAGGCGGAAAACGCCGGCATCCTGCCGACGACGTTGCCGATAATATGGTCTCGGCACGCTCAGGATAAACTCTGGGCATGCACGGGGACCAGAAAAAGCTCGAAGAGCTCAGGCCGCTGTTTTTGCTCAGCGACGAGCCGATAGGCTGTCACTCGGACGATTTTCTCAGCCGGGATGGGGAGGCGAAGACAATTGCCGGGGCCGTGCTGGGCACGACCGGGCCGTTTTCGGTCGGCATCTACGGCGAGTGGGGCACGGGCAAAACGAGCCTTCTTAATCACGTCAAGAGCTTGCTCGACGAGACGGATCCCAAGACCGGTTTACGGCGCTATCCATACCTCGTCACCGTCATGTTCAACGCGTGGCAGCACGAGAAGGATGCTGTTCCGCTCGCACACCTGGCGGAGGCCGTAGACGCGGCGGTGACCCAGCGCTTGAGCGAAACTCGTGGCACACTGGATGAGGCGGGATGGAAAGCCGTGCAGTGGCTTCGTTCGGTGCTTCTTGCGGCAAGGTCGCTCGTCTACGCGACGTCGGTTGAGTCGCGCTTTGATCCGACGGACGAGCTGCCGCAGGCGCGCCGGTGGCATTTCTGGAAGTGGATTCCATTTTTCAAGTTCAGTGGAAAGGATGCGATTGATCGATACGAGAAACTCCAGAAGGAGATGGGTAAGCCGGGCAGCGACGTGTGGAAGTCCCATATTAAGCAGTCCGTGACGCGAGCTGTACTCACGAGCTTTCGTGCCGACACATCGTTACTAGAAAAGGTCCGCCCCGGCGCCGAGAAGCGCATCCCTCGCGTGGTCGTGTTCATCGACGACATGGACCGCTGCATGGCGGAGGACGCCTTCTCACTGTTGCAGTCCATCAAGCTTGCGTTGGCCCAACCGGGCTTTATCTTCGTGATGACGCTCGACCCGACGGCGTTGCAGCCTTACATCGACAAGAAGGCGAGCGAGGCGGGACAGAACGCGGGCGCGACGTCGAAGGCGATCTACCTCGACAAGCTGGTCCAGCTTGCGTATCCGCTCCGGCTGCACGATGAGCAGTTCACGGTCTTTGTGAACAAGCTGGTCGATGGGCCGTTGGAGCAGATGCTCGATCCCTCGCAGGGGCAGGTTTTCAAGCAACTGACCCAGGCGCTGATCTACAGCAGCCAGAAGAACCCGCGCACGCTCGTTCGGCGGATTAACGGCTTGCTCACCGATGCCCGCAGCGCGTCGCCTCACATTAAGTCATCTCTTGACGGGAAACCAGACGTTGCCGAGGGCGTCTTCCTGGGCCTTTGCCTTATTCGTCACACGCTGCGGCAGTTCGTCGGCGTCGCGGAGACGATGAAGCTCTCGAACGCCGAGGCACTGTGCACGCTCATTCGCACGAGAGGCCTTGACGAGTGCCTCGCTCGCGTATCTGCGTTGAGCCAGCCACAGGGCGTAGAAGAAAGCCCTGCTTCGCTGGCCCGTCGGCAGAAACGCGGGAGTGAGGCGGACGGGATCGATGAAGCGGTTGAGCATGGTGAGATGAGCGAGAGCGAGCAAGACGAGCTTCGGCGGGGTCAGGAAGTTCTTCGGTTGCTGAGTGCGTGGCCTCGGCTGGATGCTCTGTTCAAGACCGAGCCGGGCCAGCGCTGGCTTGGCTCGAAGCAGGAGCGCGAGCTCGTCGAGACGTTCTACGCCAAGCGGCCGGAGGAGACGAAGCCCAAAGCGAGCGTAAACACGCGCGATGAAGCCGTCCCTACGCAAGCGCCTGTTGACACGGACAAGCCGGACACCCGCTCGCTAATACCGAAGGGAGAACTGGAGATCATCGAGCGGAGAATTCGTGGCGAGCTGGACTTGCCCGCCGACGCCCCGCTCGGACCTGCTGAGATGGCGAGCGTCAAGACACTGGGGCTATCTGGGAACCACATCACCGACATCGGTGCGGCGTGGCTCGCTCATCCGAACACGGGCCTCCAGGCGCTGAGAGCGCTCTACCTCAGCGCCACGAACGTGACGGACGCAGGGGTGAAGGAACTCGCCCGCGCGGACACGGGGCTCAAGGTGCTGACGACGATGTCCCTCCACGCCACGAACGTGACGGACGAGGGGGTGAAGGAACTCGCACGCGCGGACACGGGGCTGAAAACGCTCCAACAGCTCTTTCTCTGCGGCACGAACGTGACGGACGCGGGGGTGAAGGAACTCGCCCGCGCGGACACCGGGCTCAAGGCGCTGACGACGCTGTCGCTCCGCGCCAAGAAGGTGACGGACGCGGGGGTGAAAGAACTCGCACGCGCGGACACGGGGCTGAAAACGCTCCAACAGCTCTTTCTCAGCGGCACGAACGTGACGGACGCGGGGGTGAAGGAACTCGCCCGCGCGGACACCGGGCTCAACGGGTTGCAAGAGCTCAATCTTGCCTACACGAACGTGACGGACGAGGGGGTGGAGGAACTCGCACGCACGGACTCGGGGCTTAAGGCGCTGACAGTGCTCGACCTCACCGGCACGAACGTGACGGACGCGGCAGTGAAAGCACTCACCCGCACGGACACGGGGCTCAAGGCTCTCGAGCGGGTCTCGCTTATCAACACAAAGGTGACGGATGTGGGAGTGAAGGAGTTCACTAGCGCAGCTACGCGGCTCAAGACCCTACAGGTGACCTACCTGACCACCACGGACACCGGGCTCACTGTGAAAGGGCTCAACCTCAAAGCATGAAATTGACGTGGGGGCTAAAGTCATCCGGGCCCCGTTACGCCATAACTCCATCTACACACGAGAAACAGTCCCCTGAGTGAACGCAACCAACAGCGGATCAACCTGCTCGCCCTCGCGCCTCTACCCGATCACCTTCCGCCTCTGGCTCACGTAATCCCACAGCACGAAGCGGTCGAGGTCCTTGCCTGCGGTGAAGAAGACGCGGCCCTTCGTTTGCTCGGCCATGCGATGGGCGAACTGCACGTCCTCGCTCGACTGCCACCAGTTGGGCAGCAGGAAGACGTTGACGACGATGCCGTCGCGGGCGCAGGCCCGGGCCTCGCGCATGGTCGCTTCTTCCGTTCGCGGGTCGGGCGGGTAGAGCAGGTACAAGTGCTCATCTTCAAAGTGGGCGGTGGGCAAGCCGTCGGTGATGAGGAAGACCTGTTTGTTGGGCGTGTCTTGCACCGCCAGGAGCTGGCGGGCGAGGCGAAGGCCCTGCTGCAGGTTCGTGAAGTGAGGCGGGACTTGCAACTCGCTCGCCCGCGGGTCGGCCATGTTGGCCCGGAGACGCACGACCGGCTGTCGGATCGTCACGGGCTTTGGCATCAGCCCGGGCAGTTCGGAAACGTGGCGAACCTTGGCGAGGCTGAAAACTTCGACGAACCCGAGAAAGTCGCCCGGATACTCGGTGCGGATCAGGCCATCGAGGCCGAGCGCCATCCGCTTGGCGTTGATGTACTGCCCATCGTGCCGCATCGAGCCGGACATATCCAGCGCCACCACCGTGGCGCACCGCGGCGTGTTGCGGGTGCGATGGATCAGGATGTCGTCGGGCAGCAACTGAACGGGCGAAGGAGCATCCGATGCGCCCGAGGCGGAATCGCTCGCGCCGCCTCGCGCCCGCCTCAGCATCGCGTTAGTGAAGCTCGACGCGACGTCCATCGACGAGACCGCGTCGCCGAACTCGTAGGGCTTTGTCGACGGAAGCTCGACCGGACCGTCGCCCAGCACGGGCCCGTGCCGCCCGGAGCGGCCGGCCTGAAGCTGCTGGAACACCTCGGACAAGATGCGCTGCTGGAACAGCCTCATCGCCTGCGGCGTCAGGCGATAGCCGTCGCGCGTGTGCTCCAGCCCTTGGGCCTGTGCGGCTTCGCGAAGATAGTCCTCGATCTGCTGGCGGATGCTCGACAAGCGCTCCACCTCCGCGGGATCGCTCAGCTCCGACAGTGACTCCATGTCGATGATCGCCAACTGCGCCGTCTTCGCGGCTTCCTTGATCTGCTCCAGCAGGCGGTCGATCTCTTCCAGCTCCGCCTTCACTTCCAGCGCCTTCTCGGGCGACATCTCCGTCCGCCCCGTGAACGCGTACTTGGAATCCAGCTCATCGAGCTGGTAGACGGTCCCCAGGGCGTCGATCACCCGCATGAGCTGCGCGGCAAAGTCGCCCCGATCATCGCGCAGCTTGATGTACAGGCGCTCCAGTTGGTCGATCTGCTCGGTGCGGAAAGCCTGCTGGAACCCCTCGCGGAGGTTCTTCGGAGGCTGGGCCTCGCGACCGCTTCGCTCGAACTCGCGCCGGGCGTCACGCCGCGCCGCCTGCGTTTCGTAGGTTGAGAGGATCTTCCGCTTGCGTTCCTCGAGCGATGCTGCAATCGAGTCGAGGCTTGGCCCAAGCCGCGGGAACATCGAAGGGTCGATCCGAATCGCCCGGGCAAGTTCCTCGGGCGTCAGGTCGCGCAGCGAACCCCGGGAGAGCATGTGCTCCATCGCCGCTCCGGCGATGTCCGGCGGCGGGGCCGTCGGCGAAGGAAAGTTCTTTGGATCGTACTTCTGATACGTGTGAACGATGCCGCCAGGCTGGTTGCCGGCCAGCTTGCCGCCGGGTTGCTTGCCCCCGGGTTGCTTGCCGGTCGACTGCTTGCCGCCCGGCTCGCCGTCCTGCTCTCCGGGCCGCGGCGGCTCGCCACCCGACGGACCAGAACCGCGATCTGGGCCACCATCCGGAACTGATCCTCTGTTTGGCATCTCTGTATCCTTCGCACCCCCGAGCGGCGCGATGCACCGCCGCGAGAACAAACTCGGGGCGGATCCGCCTCGAAAGGCCCCGGGCGCTCTGCCGCACGCCAAGAATCGCCCATGAGCGCAGCGGCACAGGCACAAGATTCCGGCCCCGAGCTTGCTCGTGTGGCGCTGGGCGACTTGCTCGCCCAGGTTGCCGCCAAGACTCCGACGCCGGGAGGCGGCGCGGTGGCCTCGGTGGTCGGGGCGCTGGCGGCGGCGCTCGCCGGCATGGTCGTTTCGTTCTCACTCGGCAAGAAGTCGCTCGCGATGCACGAGGTCTCTCTCCAAGAAGCCGCCGGACAGCTCGCCCGGGCCCGCGACGTGTTCCTGCGTCTGTCCGAGGAGGACGCCGCGGCTTATGGCGCCATGAACGAGCTCCAGCGCTTGCCCGAGTCCGATTCCAGGCGGAACCTCGAACTTCCGGGCGCTGCCCGCGCCAGCATCATGGTGCCCCTGGCAACGATGGCCGCCTGCACGGATCTGCTCCGCCTGTTCCAGAAGCTCGCGGGAACGACGAACCAGCACCTGCGCAGCGATCTTGCCATCGCGGCGGTGCTGGCGCGGGCGACCGCCGACGCCTCTCGCTGGAACGTGCGGATCAACTTGCCATCCATCGCCGACCCGCAGGAGCGCGGGGGCTATGTCACGGAGGCGGAGCGCATGGCCTCGTCCGCGGCCGACCTGGCCCAGCGGGTTGAATCCGCCTGCAGTTGAATCACGCGCGCCGAGGCACGCTCGGCGCAGCCTCAGCCGGGAGACCGCCTTGCACCGAGTCGATCTCTCCAACTCTGCAACCACGGCGCTGCTCCACCGGATGGTCAAGGAGCTCTCCGCCGCAAGCGACTTCGACGGCGCGTTCAAGACGTTCATGACGTTGTTCCCGCTGGCCCGCCCACTGGAGTTGTTTGTGGGCGTGGCCCCCGTCGAAGGCGAGCCCGATGCGTATCGCGTCACCTATGTCGTCGATGTGCGGGACCTGGCGTCGGGCAAGCCCGTGCCGTCGCGGTTCGCCGAGCTCGGTCGCGAGCAGGCGCTCCCCATCTGCCGAGGCGGGTTCGTCGCGGAGCAGATTCGCGATCAGGAGATCAAGCTCGTGGTCGAGCTCGATCTTCGCAGCGATCCGGTGCTGGGCGATCAGGCTCGCGACCTTGGCTCGTGCTTCGTGATTCCGACGTTCCATGGCTCGCGGGTCGTCGAGTGGGCGTTCTGCTTCAGCCGGCCCAGGCAGGCGGCCCCCATCCAGGCGATCGAGAGCGCCCTCATGACCGCCAACTTCATGACGATGCTCAACCTCCAACTGACGAGCTTGGCGGAAGTGCAGCGATTGAACACCGCCCTCGTGAGCGAGTACGAGGAGATTGGCCGCCTGCAGCGTGCGCTGCTTCCCGAGCGTCTGCCCTCGGTTCCCGGGCTTGAGTTCGCGGCCAGTTACATGACGAGCGACCGGGCCGGGGGCGACTACTACGACTTTTTCACCTTGCCCGATGGCCGCCTTGGAATTCTCGTCGCCGACGCCTCGGGGCACGGCGCCGCCGCGGCGACGGTCATGGCGATGTTCCACGCGATCGTGCACAGCTTTGCCGACCACGCCGCCCGCCCCCACGCGATGCTGGAGTACGCCAACGCGCGACTTCGCCACGCCCGACTCGATGGTTCCTTCATTACCGCGTTCTTCGGCGTCTATGACCCCGGGCGGCGTTCGCTCGACTACGCCAGCGCCGGGCACAACCCGCCCCGCCTCTGGCGTTTCGACGGGCCGCCCCCCAGCGTTGAATCGCTCGACGGCGCCGGCTCCCCGCCTTTGGGAGTGCTGGATTCTCTTGGCGGCGCTTCGGAAGTCATCGAGCTCCGCGCGGGCGACCTTCTGCTCTTGTACACCGACGGCGTCACCGAAGCATTCTCCGGGCGGCGCGAGCAGTTCGGAGTCCACCGGCTCGATGCCATCCTCGCGCAAGCCGCTGGCGACCCGCACCGGGTGGTGGAAGCCATTTGCCAGGGGGTGAGGCAGCACACTGGCGCGGGCGCCCGCGAGGACGACCAGACGCTGGTCGCCATCGCGCTTCGAAAGTAGCAAGAGCAAGCCCGCCCGCCCTGCCCGCCTAGCGCCGCCCGCCCAGGCCGGCAACGCCGAGCAGCCCGGAACCACCCGGGGCTTGCGATATCAGCACCCGGGGGGGCTCGACTTCGGCGCGGGTGAGCGCCGATGATTCTGCATGCCCGATCCTGTGCTGCCGCTCTCCAAGCCCGACCTGACACGCCTGGAGGAGGACCTGGTTCTGGGGGTGCTTCGCTCGGGGCGCCTGTCCATGGGCCCGGTCGTTGAAGAGTTTGAGCGCCTCGTCGCGGCACGCGCGGGACGCCGCTACGGCGTTGCGTGCAACTCGGGAACCAGCGGGCTCCATCTCGTCTGTCGTTCCCTTGGGCTTGGGCCGGGCGACGAGGTCATCACCACGCCCTTTTCGTTCGTTGCCTCTGCCAACTGCATCCTGATGGTCGGCGCTCAGCCGGTCTTCGTCGATGTCTGCCCCCGTTCGCTGAACATGGACCCCGCCGCGGTCGAGAAAGCCATCACCCCGCGCACCCGGGCGATCCTCGCTGTCGAGACCTTCGGCAGCCCGACCTACATGGATCAGTACGCCCTTATAGCCGCCAAGCGTGAGATCCCGCTGATCGAGGATTGCTGCGAAGCTCTGGGCACGGTCTACCGCGGGCGGCCCTGCGGGAGCTTTGGTCGCATCGGCGTCTTTGGGTTCTATCCCAACAAGCAGATCACCACGGGCGAGGGCGGGATGATCGTCACCGACGACGAGCGCCTTGCGGAACTCTGCCGCTCGATGAGAAATCAGGGCAGACCCATCGCGGGCAAGGTGGACCACCTGGGTCGTGGCGGCGTCCCGCTCGGATCGTGGCTCAAGCACGAGCGACTCGGGTACAACTACCGCCTTGCCGACGTCAACGCCGCGATCGGGGTCGGGCAGATGCAACGCCTGGATTCCATGCTCGCCCGGCGACGCGAGGTCGCGCAGCTCTACATGGCGGCCCTTGCCGACAACACCCACATCATCATGCCCACCATCGAGCCCGAGACGCTGATGAGCTGGTTCATCTTCGTCGTTCGACTTGCAACGACCTACACCCTGGAAGAGCGCGACCGAATCATCGACGGCCTGCGCCGGCACCAGATCGGCTGCGCGGACTACTTCCCATGCATCCACATGCAGGCGTTCTACCGGGAGCTGGGCTACAAGCCGGGTTCGTTCCCGATTGCCGAGAGCGTGGCGCAACGGACGATCGCGCTGCCCTTCTTCAACGACATGGCGCGGAGCGACGTGGATTACGTCGTGCGCACGTTGGACGTGATGCTGAAGCGCGAGAACCTGAGCCGAAGGTGAGAATGGCCTCGGCCGCGTTTTAGGACCGCCCCGAGCGACGCACAGTTTCTCCACTTTGCCATCATTCCGGCGGGAATTCCCGCGATTTGGGCTTGCGGAAATCGCGCGCCCCGTCATAATGGCGGTAATGGTACAGCTTGGCGACTGGTTGGCCCGCCCGGGGTTGGGCGGGGTATGCGGCGGCGTGCCGAGGAGACGCTCTGCTGTCTCCGTACGCGCGTCGCTCGACGCCGTGCGCGATTTCGGCCTGTCGTTGGTTGGCCCCGCTGTTCCGGGATCCGTTGAAATGATGTCTTTGTGTCTCGGGATCGCTTCCGTTTCCGCCGGGAGCGATTGCTGAGTGGTGGCGCCGGCTGATGCCGGTCGTTGTACGTGTTTGAGGGTTTCCAAGAGGAGAGAGCAAGATGAAGACGATCGCACTGCTGGCTATCGCCGGCCTGGCCGGGGCTGCGCAAGCTCAGCTGAACCTGACCCTGGTCGCCAACATCGACCTGATCGATCTGACCGGTAACGCGGCCAGCGACAAGTACATCGGCACCAGCCCTGCCGCTGTCGCCTGGAACGGGAGCGAGGCGTACATCGCTGGGTGGAACAACTTCGGTTCGTCGCCCCGCACCGCCCTCGCCCGCGTCTCCAACGTCTTCGGGACGCCCTCGTTCAGCAACGCCTTCGGCGTGATCAACTCCGCCTCGGGCCGCGGCTACCTCGACATCACCCGCAAGGGCAACAACGTCTACGCCGCGTACGAGAACGGCGGCGGCCAGGCGACCAACGGGATCTACGGCTACGACGTCTCGGGCGGTCTCCCCCCCACCAACTTCGCCAACTTCCTCAACAGCGGCTACCGCGCCAGCGGCATCGACGTGGACTCCCGCACGGGCGACATCGTCTCGAGCAGCGTCGCGACCGGGCTCCGCCAGTTCGTCCTCAACGACGACGCCAGCCTGACCGCGATCTACGGCCCGATCGCTCCCGCGACCGCCGGCTATTCCATTCTGCCGACAACCGACGCCAACACGAACTGGCGCGACGTTCAGATCGACGACGCGACGGGCGACGTCTACTACCGCAAGCAGAACGACGTGTGGGTTAGCCGCCGCACGGGCGACAACGCGGGCTCTGTTCTCAGTGTGCTGGTCGACATGGCCGCGGGCGATCAATCGGGCCAGGCGATCGAGATCCTCCGCGGGACCGCCGATGGCGATTTCATCATCTTCAACAGCCGCACGGGTGGAAATCCGGGCCAGACCTTCGCGAGCAACTTCCGCGTCGCGACCATGAACGGAACGCTGACGACCGCCAACTTCATCGGGTTCGATCCCAGCGCGGCCAACCCAGGCGGCAATGGGTGGTATGACTACGACTACGACGCCGCCAGCCGCACCCTCGCGGTGACCGACTTCGGCAACAAGCGCCTGTACATCTTCGCGGTGCCGACCCCCGGCGCCACGGCGGTGCTGGGCGTCGCGGGCCTGCTCGCCGCGCGTCGTCGCCGGGCTTGATGGACCGCGAGCCCCACGGCTCGCTGGCTGAAGTAAACTCCCTGCCTCGGGGTGCAAGCTCCGAGGCCGGTTTCGACAATCGCAATTCCGACGGACCCCGACCCCGCCTCAACTCGTATGATCAATGGAGTCGAGGTGAGGGAGATGATGGAGCGCGGCGGGATAATCCGACGCGACGCGTCTTGGAGGAACTCACCATGAACACCAAGTGTCCGAGCACGCGGCGGGCTTTCACGCTCATTGAGCTTCTCGTCGTCATTGCCATCATCGCCGTTCTCATCGGGATTCTGCTCCCGGCGCTGGGCAAGGCCCGTCAGGCCGCCCGGCAGACCGTGTGCCAGAACAACCTCCGTCAGTTGGCGATCGCTCTGGTCACCTATTCCAACGACTTCAAGAGCAAGTTCCCGCCCAACCGCAATGACGTCAGCACGCCCGACCCCGAGGACGGGGTGGCGAACAACGGCGTCTATTGGTACGACGAGCCTCGCATCGGGGCTTACATGCCCCAGTTCGAGCCCACCGATCGCGGTGCCAACATCTTCCCGACCATCGCGGGCGGCGTCATGGCCTGCCCCAACGCCCCGCGAGCCGGCCGCTCTTACACGCTGAACTACTGGGCCAGCTCCGAGATCGACTCGGGCAACCGCCCCACTGGCACGACCGCCAACCCCGGCTCGGGCTGGGATGCCAACGTCGACGAGCCCTTCCGGATGCTGCTTCTGGCGGAGGCCTGGATGGCGTCGGGCCCGGCGGGCTCCAAGGGCCTTTACTTCACCAACTCGACGATGGGCCTCTTCGGGCGGCCCGGAGCGCGGTTCGGCGCGGGGACGGGCGTGCAGGGCGAGGGCAACATCGCGCTCAGCCGCGGACACCCAGAGAGCGTGGGAGGCGGAACTCCCATCAGCTACCTGCCCTATTACCGGCACCCGCTTCGCAACACCGACTTCACCCGGCCCGCCGGATCGGCAAACATCGGCTACGCCGACGGACACGTCAGCCTCAAAAAGCACGACGATCTGGCGAACTTCAGCACGAGCGGCCCCGATGCCGGCAAGAGCACCTACGACACGCTCTGGTCGCCCAAGGATCGCGGGAGCGAGTGAACAGCAAGACGGCACCAAGGCCCCCTAAACGCTAACGACAAGTGTCAGAGAGCTGCCTTGACGATGCTCGGTGCCTGGATGCCACGTGCCTCGTTGCCTTCTACTGAACCAAAGCACCGTCGCTCGGTGCCGCTGCGATCGTGCGTGCTCGCGCTGGTGATTGGCGCGTTGTCATCGTGCGAACATCGCCAGACGGACCGGCGCACGCGCGTCGAGTTCTGGACGCTGGCGCTCAGCCCGTTCTTTGATGAGTACATCCAGGAGCGAATCGCCACGTTCGAGCGCGAGAACCCGAGCATTGATGTGGTGTGGGTAGACGTGCCCTATGACGCGCTGGACCGCAAGCTGGTGGCCTCGGCGGCGGCGGGGCGCGCGCCCGACGTCGTCAACGTCGCCGATCTGAACTTCGCACGCTACGTCGCGCTCGGAGCATTCCAGGACCTCTCGCAACTCACGCCGGGCGACCCGCGCGAGCAGTATCTCCAGAGCGCGCTGGCGCTGTGCACCATCTCGGGCAACGACGCGAGCAAGGTCGACCCGCCCGGTGCGCGGGCCACGCCCGTGATGCGCACGATGGGTTTGCCCTGGTATGTCGCACCCCAGGTGTCGATCATCAACGTCGAACTGCTCGCCCGGGGCGGGCTGACGATGACCGATCTGGATGGAACCTGGCGCGGCCTCATGCAGCGTGCACGCGAGTTTCATAACAAAACGGGGGCGTTCCTGTTCTCGCAACCCTTAGGCGAGGAATCGCAGCTGCCCATCATGATGCTGGCGGATGGGTTCGTTCCGCTTCGCGAGCGTGAGGGTGAACTGCGGGCAAGCCTGCAAACGCCCGAGATCATCGCCTTCCTTCGCGAGTGGGTTGACCTCTATCGCTCCGGCGCACTGCCCCGGGCGGCGGCAACCACCGGACACTCGCATTTGACGGAGATGTTCCAGCGCGGACAACTGGCGACGATCGTGACGGGGCCGAACTTCCTCAAGCGGATCCGCGACGCGGCGCCGAGCATGTATCAGCGCGTCAAGGTGATGCCGGGAATGACAGGCACGCTCGGACGGAACCACATGCCCGTCATGGTGCTGGGCGTGATGAACACCTCGCGCTCGCCCCGCGAGGCGGCGTCTCTGGCGTGGTTCATGACCGGCCCCGAAAGCCAGACCGCGTTCTGCAAGATCGTGCCAATCATGCCAAGCTCCAAGGCGTCGCTCGAGGACCCGTTCTTTGCGCCCTCCGGTGGGGGCGAACTGATCGAGCGGGCACGGGCGCTCACTGCGGCGTCGCTCCCAAACGCCGTAGCGTTCACCGCGGCTCTGGAAGCCTGGCCCGACATGCGCCGCGCGTTCCAGGAACAGATGAAGCGGGTGCTGACCGACGGCGCCGACTTGGAAGAAGCGATGTCGCGGGTGGAAAAGGAGTGGGACGAACTGCTGGCAGCATCCTCGCCGGCAACGCTGGACGCGGTGCCCAGGCCGGCGCCGCTGGATCGGTAGAGTTGGTTCGGCGTCGCGGATCTTTCGATCCGGTCGCCTTGGCTGTAGGCTGCCAAAGCTCGTGAACTGGTGACCTGGAGTCGGCTCGGGAAGAACCGGCACACCGGCGTGGAGACCGGCGCCGCCAAGTGAACGTGAATCGCTCGTGGGCACACGCACGCACCATCCTCTGACGCCACTGGCGTTCCTGCTCCCGGCGGCGTTGCCGCTCGGGGTCTTCTTTGGCTTTGCCGCGGTGCAGGTCCTCGCGTATTCCTTCACGCGTTACTCCGCCTTCACGCCCGCGACCTTTGTCGGGGCCGACAACTACCGCGAACTGTTGGACACCGGGATCTTTTATTCCGCGCTGATCAACTCACTGGCGTATCTGCTGGTCACTCCCCCGCTCGTGCTTCTCAGCCTGCTCGCGGCGCTCATCGTCGACGCCAAGCTGAGGTGGATGGGCTGGCTGCGCCTGGCGCTCTTCTTGCCCGTCATCACCCCCACCATCGTGGGCTCGCTCGCGTGGCGGCTGGTGCTCGATGAGAACAGCGGGATCTTGAATGGCTTCCTGGCCTCCATCGGCGCGGGGCCGGTTCCCTGGCTGAGCGAGCGACCGTGGACGCTCGTGAGCGCGATGCTCGTCACGCTGTGGAAGGGCTTTGGGTTCTACATGATGGTCTTTCTGGCGGGCTTGCTGGCGGTGCCGACGGAGCTGCGCGAGGCCGCGGCTATCGACGGCGCGGGGCGGCTGGGCTCGTTCCTTAACGTCACGCTTCCGGCGCTGCGTCCTTCGATCATCCTGGTCACGGTGGTGTCGTCGATCTCGGCGCTCAAAGTCTTTGAAGAGCTCTTCGTCACGATCAAGGGCACCCCGCTTTCGCATCAGACGGTCATGCCGCTGATCTACCACCTGGCCTTCGAGCGCGGACAGTTCGGGCTCGCCAGTGCCGCGGGCGTGCTGCTGTTCGTGCTGATCCTGGTGCTTAGCCTGGCAAACATCGGGCTCTCGTCCCGCAAGGGGGCACGATGAGGAGCGGCGAGAGCCTCCAGCGTCGCCCGCGCTGGTTGAGCGCGCTGGCCCACGGGCTGGCGTGGCTTCTCGTCGTGCTTGCGGTCGGGCCCGCACTCTGGCTCATGATCGTCGCGTTCCAGCCGCCCCGGACCGACCTGGACAGCGTCTCGGGCTTCAGCCTGGTGAACTTCGCAACCGCCTGGACAGATGGCAAGCTGCTCTGGCCCATGGTCAACAGTTTCCTGGTCACTCTCGCCCGCGCTGGGCTCAACGTCCTCATCGCGGCGCTCGCGGCGTATCCGCTGGCGCGGATGAAGTTTCGAGGGCGCGAGACGCTCTTCGTGCTGCTGCTGGGCACGATGATGATCCCGGAGCAGGTGCTCGTCGTTCCGATGTTCAAGACGATCGCGCAGCTCGGGCTGTATGACACGCTCGCGGCCGTCGTGCTGCCACTGGCAGTCACCGCATTTGGAATCTATCTTTGCCGCCAAGCGTTTCTGGCGATCCCGGACGAGGTCGAGGAGGCGGCGCGGATCGACGGCGCGGGCCCGCTACGCATCTGGTGGAGCGTGTTTCTGCCGCTGATCCAGCCCACGCTGGCGACGCTGGCGATCTTCAGCGTGATCGGCGCTTGGTCGGACTTGCTCTGGCCCCTGATCGTGCTGCAAAGCCGGGACAACTTCACGCTGCCGGTTGCGCTCGCGGGGCTGATGGGTCAGTTCTCGACGAATGTCCGCGCCGCGTACGCAGGCTCGGTGATCGCGATGGCCCCGGTCGTGCTGTTCTTCGTGGTGGCTCAGCGGCTCTTCAGGCCGGAACTGATGGCGGGATCGGTGAAGGGGTGACGTCAGGGCGCGGCGCGACGAAGCTGGCTTGAAGCTGGTTCTGTCGGACTCTGTCAAGATTTGTCAGGCCGGCTTTGTCAGGCCAGCTGTGTCAGGCCAGCTCAGTCAGGCTTTGTCATCGCCCATTCGACCGCGACGGAGCGCACCACAGACGCGACGGGCGGGCGGGATCGCCATTGAGTTCGGCGTCGTACGTGCCCTGCGTCCACCACGCGGCGGAACCATCGATGAAGGCCATGGTCGCGCCGTCGCCGTGGCGTTTGGTGAGGCCCTCGTCGGGGAAGCTGCCGCCATCGTTCCAGGGCGCCGGGGTCCGCCGCCCGCCGCGTTCTTCGGATTCCCAGAAGAGGACGCAGTCGGGCCGGTAGAAGTCGAAGATGCGTGCGGGCTGGGCGAGGTCGCCAAAGCCCATGACAGCGCCATTGAAGATGTAACTGGTGACGTGGTCGGTGCCGGTGAACGGGCCCTTGTGGGATGGACAGCGATAGACCTGCGAGAGTTTCTGATCGAGGTAACCCCGTTCCATCTGTCCGTTGGCGATGGCCGGCTCGCCGCCCATGTACTTCCAGAGTTCGCCCGTGGAGGGGCCGAGGCGGAAGGTGCCGGCCCACATCCAGGTGGCGTTGACGGTGTAGAGCCACCCGCGCGGGTTGCTGCCGCCGGAGCCGCCACCGAAGTTGGCGTCGGGCAGGCGGTCCTTGGCGTCGTTTGCAGACGCGTGGGCCGCGACGAGCAACTGCTTGATGTTGGCGGTGCACTGGACAGTCTTCGCGGCTTCGCGCGCTTTGCCCAGCGACGGGAGCAAGATGCCGATGAGCAGTGCGATGATCGCGATGACGACGAGCAGCTCGATGAGCGTGAAGCCCCGGGCGAGCGTGCCTTTGCCGGCGTGATCGCGCGTCCGCGCACCGACTCCGTGATTCCAGATGATCAGCATATCTATAGGCCCCCTCTGTTGATGACGGAAGATGACTTTACCGCGGAACCTCGGGCGCGCGTTGCCCCGCCGCGCGAAGATTCCATGAAGATCGCACGCATCCTGAGTCCCGGCACCTTCTCCGTTCTTCGTCGCATCGCCAAGCCCGTCGGCTAGCATGTTGCAGGTCGTCCGTTCACCGGCCTTGTGTCCACGAAAGGAGATCTTCCATGCTCTCCGGCAGCCTGACGATTCAGCGTCTCATGGGCGCGATGAAGAAGCTCGACGCCTCCGATCTGCACCTGAAGGTCGGCATTCCGCCCACCTACCGCATCGGAGGGCTGCTCAAGCCCATTCAGGCCGACCCGCTCACGGAGGAAGAGGCCGACCACCTGCTCGACCCCATCGTGCCCGCCAACAAGCAGGACGTGTTCGATCGCACGGGCAACCTCGACTTTGCGACCTTTTTGCCCGATGGCGACCGCTTCCGCGTCAACATGTTCCGCTCGGGCGGGCACACGCACGCCGCCATCCGGCGCGTCAAGGCCGACATCCCCAGCTATTCCAAGCTCCACCTGCCCCAGGTCTACAGCGACCTGGTCGACACCACCAACGAAGGGCTCGTGCTCGTCGTGGGCGTCACCGGTTCGGGCAAGAGCAGCACGCTCGCGGCGATGATCGAGCACATCAACGCCAGCCGCCCCGAGCACATCATCACCATCGAGGATCCCGTCGAGTTCCGCTTCAGCCCCAAGAAGTCAATCATCAGTCAGCGCGAGATCGGCATCGACGTTGAGAACTATCCCACGGCGCTTCGATACATCGTCCGCGAGGACCCGGACGTGGTCTTCATCGGCGAGATGCGCGACCATGAGACGGTGCTGGCGGCGATTCAGGCCGCGGAGACGGGGCATCTCGTCTTTGGCTCCATGCACACCGCCGACACGATGCAGGCCTTCAGCCGAATCCTGGAGTTCTTCGACACCAAGGACCACGGGTTCATCCGCTCGGCGCTGGCCAACACGCTCAAGGGCATCTGCGCCCAGCGACTCATCCCTGCCGTGCCGGAGTTCGCGAGCAAGGTCGTGCCGGCGACGGAAGTCCTGCTCGGGACGCCGATCGTCCGCGAGAAGATTCGCGAGGGCGCCGACTCCGACATGCCAGCCATCGTCGGCACGCGTGAAGGCGGCATGCACACCTTCACCAGCAGCCTCGCCGACCTCGTGAAGAAGGACATCATCACCTATCAGACCGCCATGGATTACGCGCCAAACCGCGACATGCTCGCGAGCGTCATCCGGGGCGTCGAAGTCAAGGTGCAGACGCTCGTGGGACGGGTGAAGTCGTAATCCCCGCCGCCCAAGCGTCGCCTCAGATCTACATCCCACGCAGTTCCGTCTCGACAATCCGCTGCGCTCCGTCGTCGGCCGCGAGCAGCTTCTCGCCCTCGACCATCATCGGGTCGGGGATGGTGTACGGCAAAAAGTCCTTCGCCACCTCCGGGTGGATCGGCGTGTTGCGAGAATCACTCTCGGCCAGCAGCCGCTCGACTTCGGGCGAGAGCAAGAAGTCGATCAGCGTGCGCGCGTGCTCCGGGTTTGGTCCGTTGGCGATCTTCGCGACGGAGTTTGGAATCGTCAGCGGCCCGCGGCTTCGCGGGAGCGCGGCTACCCCGCTCGAGCGATCGCCCAGGCCATCCCCCCCAGGAAGCGCAAGGGCATCCTCAACCGATTCATACACCATGTCC
Organism: Planctomycetota bacterium; assembly: GCA_033763815.1. Classification (GTDB taxonomy): domain Bacteria; phylum Planctomycetota; class Phycisphaerae; order Phycisphaerales; family UBA1924; genus JANRJU01. The sequence continues at coordinate 81,402 of JANRJU010000016.1, read as the reverse complement.
ACCGGCCAAGCCTCACGGATGCCGGCGTACACGTCGTCGGTGTCCGTGAGCCCGAGGTCGATCTCGCGCTGCGCAATCGCCCGGACGACCGACGAGTTCCCGTCGTAGAGCTTCACGCGGTTCTCACGCATCGCTCGCAGCCAGCCTCCCAGGGCCGCCTCGCCGTCCAGCGCGGCGATCGCCGCCATCTGCGTCCGCGTTGTACCAAACTGCGCCCGGGCCATGCCGACGCGGCCCCGCCAGCGCTCCTGCGTGAGCGATGCGAGCGTCGTGGGCGCCTGCTCCCGGCCGATTCGCTGCGTGTGGAATGCGATCACCCGCGCCCGCAGCGCGAAGGCGTGCCACGTGCCCGCGGGCGAGCGAAGGTGTTCGGGCCACGCCCGATCCCCCGGGCCCGCGAGTGCGGGGGTGTTGACATTCGGGTCGAGCAAGCCCGCCTTGTCCAGGCGCAGCGTGCTGAGAAGCTCGTTCGACCACCAGACGTCGGCGCGAGGGTTCTGCTTCTCGGCCAGTAGCCGCTGCATCAGCCCGATCGTCTTGGTCGCTTCGGTGTCGCCAACGACTCGAATGTCGATCGACGTGCGCTCGCGGAATCGCGCCACGACCATCCGCAGCAGCGGCTCATCACAACTGCTGTAGAGCACGACTCGCTTGGTGGAGGGCCGTGCACACGCGGAGGAAAACGGCACCATAAGCCCCGCCGCCGAAGCAAGAGCCGCCCCTCGCGCGCAGCGCTCGAGAAAATCTCGCCGCGACGATAGAGCGTGAGCCGGTGCGCCATGCAACCCCGTGGACACGCACAACTGACTTCGCTTGTAGCTTCGCAGCACTTCCTCTGGCATTGACGTGTTCAGGCGTTACTTCGTGTCGTCTTGCTTGGTGTCGGCCGACTTTGTCTCGCCAGACTTGGCCGCGCCGCCCTCTCGCTTGGCGGCTTCGTTCAAGCGTCCGAAGTAGTGCTTGATGGCGTTCTGATACTCGCGCGGCACGACGTTCTCGTTCACGGCTTCCGCCGCGGCCTTGGAACTGGCCTCGACAGCCTCGGCAAACTCCGCGACCGACTCGCCCCGCACCTGCTCGCCCTGCACGAGCCTCGTCCCGATGATCGACCCCTTGCCGGTCTTGACGTTGGCCTTGACCTTGTCGACCTTGTAGTCCGCGGGATTCTCTTCCGGCCCCGCGCCCATGCCTTGGCCAGCGCTTCCTGAACCAGCACCCTGGCGGAGCGAGTCCCCCTCGCTCCACTCGCCCGCGGCATCGCGCCAAGCCAGGAACGAGTTGTCACCCTCGCACTGCCCCATGCCCTCGCAGAGCTGACCGATCTGACCCTTGATCTCGCTCATCGCCTGCTCGAGCGACTCAAGGTCGGACTGGGCCATTTCCAACTCACTGAGCTGTTGCTGCATGGCCGCCTCGCCCTGCTGCCCCTGCTGGCTCATGCCTTCCTTGCCCATGCCCTGCGACATCTGGTCCATCGCCTTGGACATGTTCTCGGCCTTGGAGGCCGCCTGCTGCATCGCCTGCGCCTGCTCCATCATCTGCTGCTTCTGCTCGGGCGTCAGGTTCTTCATTTGCTCCAGCGCCTTCTTCACGGCCTCGGGGTCGCTGAGCATCTTCTTGGCAAGCTCCGACGCCGTCTTGGGATCGAGGCCTTGCTTCATCAGTTCCTTGGAGAGGCGCTGGGTGTCCTTGGAGATCTTCTCCAACTGCTTGGCAAGTTGCTTCATTTGCTCCGCCGCCTTCGCCTTCTCGGTCTCGGGCATATCCGAGGAAGCGAGCTGCTTGCCCAGCTCGGACAGAGACTGCGACGCCTTGGCAAAGTCGCCCTGCGCAAGCTGACGGGCAAAATCGTTCAGCGGGCCATCGCCCGGCTGACGCAGTTGCTCCAGCGCCTTCTTGAAGGCTTCCTGCTCCTGGGCTGCTTCTCCACTGCGCAGCTCCTTCAGACGCTCGCTGGCGCTCTCCAGCCGCTTGACCGCCGCCCGACGGATCTCTTCAGCGCTCTCCGGGCTCCGGCCTTCTTCCGCCGCGTCACCACCCTTGTCGTCCTTCACTTCCACGCCAGCCCGCTTCAGCAACTCCTCGAGCTTCTGCTCGGCCAGCTGCGCCTCGGCCTTGGCCTGAACGATCTGCCGCTGGTCCGTCTCGCGCTGCTTCTGCTTGGCAATCTGCCCGAACAGGTCAACCTTGCCAACGCTGAACCACACGACGACAAACCCGATCCCAAGGCCCGCGGCCCAGGCCCAGTTGCGGGGCGCCTGGATCGGGATCGCCTTGGCCATCTCGATCGAAACCGCGCGCTCGCGTGCGGAGGCGAGAATCACCTTGGCCCATGGGTCCTTGGAAGCATCGGGCGCCACGCACAGCGCCGTGCTCAGCGTCTCGCGAAGGTCGGCCCGCTCATCGAGCTGGCGCGCGATTGAAAGCCGCGACTCTCGCCGGATGATCGTCCACGCGAGCGCGAGCACCGCACACGCGGGGGCAAACCACGTCGCGACCTCCCGCCACGGAATCGGAGCGCCGAGCACCTGCTGGGCCAGTCGGGCAGCGATCGCGATTCCCGCGCTCACGCACAGCAGGAGCACGAACGTCTCGAGGAACCGCGTCACGCTGAGTCGCAGCCCGGCCTGACGCACCGCTCGCAAGATCTCGTTCATTGCCGCTCCTGTTCGTCCGCTTGACGCGACCCCAACCCCGGCCCCGGCCCCACAGACCTTCCATCGTACGAATCTGGCGGCCACTCGTTCTTGGCCGGGCCGCCAACTCACCGACTCGTTACCTTGTGGTGTTCCGGCAACGCCCCGGTCTGGTTTCGATTTCCGGCGTTTCAGGCCCCAAGCGTCCGATCAATCCCCGTACACGATGCCGACTTCGCCACCACGATCCGGTCTTCGGCGATTGCGAGGCGTGATCCACCCGACGGACGCCAAACGCGCTCAAGAGGACTTCGACCACCAGAATCGCGCCGGCAGTCGCGGACACGCCAGCCACACCGTCTGTTGCGCCCTCATGGCCTTCGGCGCGTGCCTGCCGCCCGCCTATGCCGAATATGGCCTCGCCCTCGGCGCTGCATCCTTTCTCGCCGGCCTTCCGCGCACCTACCGCACCGCCTGGCGGCCCTTCCTCTCGCCCATCGGCCTGTGCATCCTCGCCTTCGTGCTCTGGTCGCTCCTGTCAATCTCCTGGGCTTCGGACAAGAACGCGGCTTGGAACGAGTGGGGCAAGCTGCGCTTTGCCTTCGTCCCGTTCATTCTCTGGCCTTCGATCGATCGCCGCATGACCATTCTCGCGGCAACGCTCGTGGGCATCGCGTGCGCCCAGCTCGCCCAACTCGTTCATGCCGCGGGCGTCGCGCTGAACATCCCCGCGCTCACGTACCCGCTCGCCGGGAATCGCGTGGGCTGGGCCATCGACGAGCTTGGCGCGGGCGATCCGGATCGCAACGGCGGATGGTGGCATCCGCTCATCGCGGGTTCGATGTTCCTCGCAGCGTGCGCGATCCACCTCTCCGCGGCGATGCTCTCGGACGTTCGTGATCGAGCCCTCTCGGGCCTGCGGGCACACTGGCCCGCGCTGGCTGCGTCGGGCGCCGCGCTGCTGGCGGGCGTGAGTGTCGTTGCGACTGGCAGCCGCGGCGCGATCCTGGCGCTCAGCGCCACCATCCTTGCTTTGTTCGTGGCGCGCTTCGCCCTCAGGCGGCGGGGCAATCGCCGGACGACGCTCATCGTGCTCGCCGTCACCCTGGTGCTTGGAGGAGGCTCGCTCGTCACGATGGGCGATCGTCTGGCCAGGCGGTTCGAACTGGCCCGCGCGGATGTGAGCCGCGCGATCGAAGAGAAGAACTTCACGACCGACAATGGCGCTCGCCTGCTCATGGCGTGGTGGGCGATCGAAGCCGTGGGCGAGCGCCCTGTGACGGGCGTGGGCGTGGGATCGTACGAAGCGTGGACGCGCGCCCACGTCACGCGGCAAGGCATCGACCCCGCGTCGCGACGCTTCTTCCAGCACGCGCACAATGCCTTGCTCCACATCGCCGCGACCACGGGGCTTGTCGGCGCCAGCCTTGTGCTCACGCTGCTCGCCGGCTCGATCACCTTTGGCGTGCGCATCGGCTTGAACGCCACCAGACAATCCCGTGCCACCGCCCCTGCTCGAACGGTCGGTGCTTCTTCAACCGCCGACTCGAACGCGCTCGCCCTGCTCGCGCACGCGTACCGCTTCTCACCCCCGGCGGCGCTCGCCTCGCTCGCGTTCGTGAGCGTCTTTGATCCCGTGCACTACAACACAACAACGGCGTTCGTGCTCTGGCTGCTCATCGGGCTATGCCCGCCCTGGCTGCCCGCTCGAAGGTCGACCGCCGCGACTCTTGCAGACCAAGACTCATAAAAAAACAGGCGGCCCCCAAGGGACCGCCTGCGTCGAGAACGGACTGGTCGAGACGATTACCGGCGACGGCGGCCAGCGACGAGCCCACCGAGGCCCATCAGCGCGACGGCGCCGGGGGCAGGGATGAGGGTCGTGGTGCCGGTGAACTGCGTGTCGCGGTCGAACTGCCCGTTGACGAAGTAGGCGGTGACGCGGAACGTGCCGTTCGCGCTGATCGCGCCGCCGTTGGCGGAGGTGTTGTTCAGAGCGCGGAGGCGGAACTCAACGTTGCCGGTGAGGTTGGGCAGAGCGCTGAGGTCGATGACGCTGTTGACGAAGGTCGAGTCGGGCTGGATGAAGGAGAAGAGGTTCGTGGAGAACCCGTCGCCGCTGTAGAACAGCCCGAGGAAGCCGGGGCCGGTGCCCGAGGAGCGGGTGCCGATGTAGAGCTGGCTGAGGTCGGTCTGGTAACCAGCAGCCACAGTGAAGCCGAGGCTGATGAAGTCGTTAGCGCCGAGGTCGGCCCAACCCGAGGTGTTGAGGGAGTTGCTGCCCGAGTTGCCCGCCAGGCCCGCGCCGCGAGCGAGGGGGTTGGCGGTCACGTTGGCCGAGCCGACGCCGGCGACGGAAGGCTGGTTGCCGGGCTGGCCCAGCAGAACCCACGAAGCAACGGTTTGGGCGTTGGCAGCAGCGGCCAGGCCCGCGATAGCAAGAAGCGCGATCTTCATGTTTCTCTCTCCTCCTAGAAATCACTCACAGTCTTGTCCCTGTCCGTGGCAAGACGAACGACAACGCGACCTTGCGGTCACGCCCATTCTTCACGTTGAGGGGGTTCTCTCCCTCCCCTTGCCAGGCATCCTCCCGCCGGGCGGAAACCGGTGAGAAGACCCAAGAGAATAGCCGCCAGCCCGGCGGCGGCTACCCGGCACGTTCGCCTCATTCCCTACATCCTTGTGTTTCCGGGACTTACACTGCCAATCTTCATCAAATCTGAACACTGAACGTTCCCGCGTTGCCCAGCATTCCAGCTTCGATTCACCGCTCCCCGAGCCTACCCGTGACCACCACTCCACCTGCTCCCAGCTCGCCCGACGCCGACATCATCGTGGTCGGTTGCGGCGCGGCCGGGTTGTTCGCGGCAATCTGGGCAAAGCGCGCCGCACCCCATCTTGCCGTGATCGCCCTCGATGGCGCAGCCCGACTGGGCGCGAAGATCCTGGTCGCCGGGGGAGGCAGGTGCAACGTCACCCACCACGCCGTCGACGAGTCTGCCTATGCCGGCTCGTCCCGGAACAGCGTCAAGAAGGTCCTTCGCCAGTTTGACGTGCCAGCGACCGTCGCCTTCTTCCGGGATCTTGGCGTCGAGCTCAAGCGTGAGGAGACGGGCAAGCTTTTTCCGACAACCGACGACGCACACTCGGTGCTGAATGCGATGCTGGATGCCGCGGCAGAGGCGCAGGTTGGCATCATCCACCCCTGGCGGGTTGCGCGGATCGAACAGCATGAGGGCGACTTTGTCGTCCATCGCGAGCCCGCGGCGGCGGCGACGGAAGGCGGCGACGGGAGCGCACCAGCCCCGTCTCCCGGGGCGAGGCCCCGCAATGTGCTCGCGCTCCATCCGCTGGCAACACGCCCGTCGCTCCGGGCGCGGCGCTTGATCCTCGCGACGGGTGGCAAGAGCCTTCCCAAGACCGGATCCGACGGCGCGGGATATCAGTTCGCTCGCCAGCTCGGACACAGCATCACGCCGACGGTCTGCCCGGCGCTTGTGCCCCTCACGCTGGGCGAGCATTTTCTTCGCTCGCTCAGCGGCGTGGCCCTTCCCGCGACACTCTCGATTCGCTCCGCGACCGGCAAGGTCCTGCACACCTTGACGAACTCTCTGCTGCTGACGCACTTTGGACTTTCGGGGCCCGCGGCGCTGGATATCAGCCGGTTCTGGACGCACGCCCGAGGCGCCGACCCCGGCGCGCGAATGGTGGTGAACTTCTTGCCCGGCGCGCGACCCGAAGACATCGACCGCGAACTGGCGGGTGCGACCAACGGCACCGTGCTGCGGTACTTGACGTCGCGAGCGCCAGACCAAGCGCAGCTGGCACCCGGCGACCAAGCGGACCCGCTTCCCGAGCGACTCGCCCGCGCCCTCTGCGAGCATGCGTCGTGCGATCCGACCGGTCGCCCAGCGTCGCTCCCCCGCGAAGCTCGCAAGCGCCTTGCCGGAGCGTGCACCGAGCTTGCGCTCCCGATCACCGGCGATCGTGGCTACCTCTTTGCCGAGGTGACGGCGGGCGGGGTGCCGCTCGCAGAGCTGCGACTGGAAACCATGGAGTCGCGGCCATGCCCTGGCCTGCACCTGTGTGGCGAAATCTGCGACGTCGACGGAAGAATCGGGGGCTTCAACTTTCAATGGGCCTGGGCAAGCGGCTATGTCGCGGGCAAAGGTGCGGCTGCGCTCGTCGACGCCGTGCCCGCGTGACGCCCGGCGATCAAGCCCGCCACCAGCCACGCGCTGGCGGCTTGGAATCGGCTTGCATCGTCGAACGTGCGAGCCGCGATCAGCGCCCCTTCCAGCCCGGCAAACAACGACGCCGCAGTCGACGCTGCATCGCCTTCAAGCCTCACCTCGCCCTTGCGTCGCCCTTCTTCAAGGACTCGCGCGAGCCACGACTCCGCCAGCTCGAAGAACGCGCGCACTTCCACACGGACGGCCTTGGGCAGCGTCGCATACTCCGACGCGAGCATGCCGCAGAGACAGATGCGATCGCCCACGAGCAGCACGCGCCGGAAGAGCTCAACAAAGGCGTGGATGCGGGCGGGCGCGTCGTGGTGGCGCTGCTCCGCCAGCGTCAGGGCCTCCGCAAAGGACTTGGCATAATCGCCCATCGCCGCGGCGCCGAGGTCAGCCTTGGTCTTAAAGTGGTGGTGGACCGCGACGTGGCTGATGCCGACTTTGGCGGCAACATCGAGGTAGCTAAAACCGTTGTACCCGCGCTCCTGCATCAGAGCGCGGGCGACTTCGATCAGCCTCTGGCGGGTGCTCGGGGCGCTCGAGGCTTTGGTCCGTGGCTTTGGCCCGCCGTTTCTTGGCATGTGTTGCGCCCGTCGTTTCCGCGTTCAGAGTCAATACTTGTTGCGACCCGCCATCACGCCGCCATCGACATCCCAGACGGCTCCGGTCACCCACGCCGCCCGATCGGAGAGGAGGAACGCGACCACCTCCGCAACATCGGTCGGAGTACCGACGCGACCGATCGGATGGAAGCTATTGAAGCCCTGCAAGGCAGAGTGGACCTGCTCACGCGGAATGAAGGCTTCGTAGATCGGCGTCTCGACCACCGCCGGAGAGACGGCATTGACGCGAATGCGGTGCCGGGCGAGTTCCATCGCCAGGTGCTGGGTGAGGGCGTGCAGCCCGGCCTTGGCGGCTGAATAGGCGGAGGAAGGCGTCGCCTCGACCGCCTGCTTCGCCCACATCGAGCCGATATTGACGATGGCGCCGCCCGAGCCCCGGGCAACCATGCCCTTGGCGACCCGCTGCGTGATGAAGAAGGTCGCTCGATTGAGCTCAAGGTATCGGTCGTAATCATCGAACGAGTGCTCGAGAAACGCCTTGGGAAGGAAGACGCCCGCGGCGTTGACGAGGCAGTCGAAGCGTTCGCGGCCCAGTTGTTCGAGCAGCGAGGACAGGGCCGAGCGATCGGTGATGTCGGAAACGAGCGTTTGGACATTTCCCAGCGGCGCGAGCTCGCCCGCCGCGGCTTTGGCCTTGTCGTTCTTGGAGCCGAGGAGTGTGACCGAGCCACCGGCTTGGAGGAACGCGCGGGCGGTCGCCATGCCGATGCCGCTCGTGCCGCCGATGACGAGGAGGGACTTGCCGGTAAACGTCGCTGCCATGGATGCTCCTTCGCGAGCGTCGGGTCAGTAAGTGGCTCGCGGGGTAGTTTACATACATGTAAGTCATGAGTCAAGTCGGCGCCTGCCCGTGGCTGGCTGGTTGGTCGGGTTGGCTTGGCGGGAGAGGCTCGGCCGCACGATGCTGGCGAGAGCAGGGACCGCAAGGCGCTAAACTGCCGTTGGTGACTCCGCAAGCCAACTCCAACTCCCTGCCCTCGCGCGGCGGCAAGCAACAGGCCAGCGGGGCCCACACGCCCCCTTCCCAGGCCTCCGCTCAGGCAGGGGGTTCCCCAGCCCAAGGCAGCGCGGCGGGCAACGCCGGGAGCGGTCCAAGCGCCCTCGCCGGTGGCGGCGGGGCGGGCGGTTCGACATCGGGCACTGGCGCCCATTCCTTCGGCGCGGGTCCGGTCGCTTCCGGCGCAGGGATTCCCGGCTCCCGGGGTCTCGGAGCCGGCAACTCGAATGCGGGCCTGACGGGCGCCACTGTCGTGGACCGGATGGCCGGTCGCATCATCAAGGGCATCGGTGTCTCGTCGGGCATCGTGATCGGGCGCGTCTTCGTGCTGAACGACAACCCGCTGCGGATCGCCAAACGGCTCATCTCGGCCAACGCGATCAAGGCTGAGTTGCAGCGATTCGACGCGGCGCTGAAGGCGTCGATCGAGGAAATCCAGGCGGTTCAAAAGCAGGCCGAGCGCGAGATGGGCCGCGACGCCGCGAAGATCTTCCACTTCCACGTGGGCATGCTCACCGACAAGTGGATGATCAATCCGATTCGCAAGATGATCGAGACCGATCAGGTGGTGGCGGAGTATGCCGCAAGCCAGGTGCTGGGGTCGTTCGCGAGCAAGTTCCGGGGCAACCCGGATCCCGCGTTCGCGACCAAGGTGAACGACATCGACGATCTCTCGGGCCGGCTCATCGGGCACCTCGTCGGGCGACCCGAACACAAGATCAGGGATCTCCCGCCCAACACGATTCTGCTTGCGACGGATCTCACGCCCTCGCAGACGGCGGAGTTTGACCGTTCCCGGGTTGTCGGCTTTGCGACCGACCTGGGCGGGCACACGAGCCACACCGCCATCGTCGCCAAGGCCCTCGGGCTGCCGGCGGTCGTGGGCTGCCAGAACATCACCGCGGGCGCGTCGACCGGATCGACCGCGATCCTCGACAGCGACCGGGGCGTGGTCGTGCTCGACCCGACGCCCAACGAGCTCGCGGAATACCACGGCCTGATCGAGCAGCGCCGGACCTACCAGCTCTCACTCTCGGAACTGGCGGACCTTCCCGCCGTCACGCTCGACGGCACCCCGATCGAACTGCTGGGCAACATCGAGTTCCCCGACGAGGCGGAATCGGTCGTGGCCCTGGGCGGTCAGGGCGTCGGGCTGTATCGCACCGAGTTTCTGCACTTGACGCGGGCGACCGACCCGACGGAGGGCGACCACTTCCAGGCCTACAAGCGCTGCATCGAGCTCATGGGCGGGCGGCCACTGACGATCCGCACACTGGATCTCGGCGCCGACAAGTACACCCAGTCGCGTACCGAAGTTCCCGAGCGCAACCCGTTCCTTGGCCTTCGATCCATCCGCTACTGCCTCAAGCACCAGGGGGTCTTCAAGCGGCAGCTCCGCGCGATCATGCGGGCCACCGGCCTGCCCGGAGTCACACCCGGCAGCGTCAAGATCATGTTCCCGCTGATCACCACGATCACCGAGCTGCGCCAGGCCAAGTACATCCTCAACGATGTGATGGAAGACCTGGAAGAAGAAGGTCAGCCATTCGACCGAAACATCAAGGTCGGCATGATGGTCGAAGTCCCCTCCGCGGCGGTGATGGCGGAGAGCTTTGCGTCCGAATCCGACTTCTTCTCGATCGGCACCAACGACCTGGTGCAGTACACCCTCGCGGTCGATCGCATCAACGAGCGCGTGCAACACCTCTACACGCCTGCTCATCCGGCGGTCATCCGCCTGATCCGCGATGTCGTTCGGGCGGCGAAGAACCATCGAATACCCGTTTCATGCTGCGGCGAGAGCGCGGGCGATGCGGAGTTTTCGATCGTCCTCCTTGGGCTCGGAGTCCGCACGCTCTCGGTCACCAGCACGTCGATCCCGCGCCTCAAGCGGCTTATCCGGAGCATCAACATCAGCGCCTGCCAACGGGTCGCCAAGCATGTGCTTTCGTTTGATTCGGAAGTCCAAGTCGAGACGTTCCTGCGCGATCGCGTGCGAAAGATCGTGCCCGAGGCGTATGGTGAAAGCCTCGCCGAATAAGCCGCCTGCGCCCCAGCGACTCCCGGGCCGGCTGACTCCCGGACCAGCAGACTGCCTGGCTGACTCCGCGGGGCGGGCGTGCTTGCCGGGCGGACGTGGTGCTAGCCCCAGGATAACCGCACGTTGGCAAACGCCAACATTGTCGCGGATTCATGCCCATTCCCAGCTATGGGCTCTGAAGCGCGTACACTGCGCGGCGCGAGGGAGCCATTCATGCCCGAGAAGCTCAGCGAAGAAGAAATCGAGCAGCGGATGCAGGACGTCGCCGAGTGGTCGGTCGTGGGCGACGGCATCCAGCGCACCTACCACTTCCGCGATTTCGTGCAGTCGATCGCGTTCGTGCGTCGTGTTGCCGATGCGGCGGAAGTCGCCCAGCACCACCCGGACATCCTGATCCGCTACAACAAGGTCACGCTGTCGCTGAGCACGCACGACGCCGGCGGAATCACCGACAAGGACTTCGCGCTGGCGCGGAAGGTCGACTCGTTCGCGCCCGAGGCCAGCGCCTGACGGGCGAGGGCTATTCGCCCGTCCGCGAAGTGATCCAGCGCTCGATCGCCCGGTCGAGTTCACGAGGCTTCATGCCGTAGAGCTTTTCCAGGGCCTGAGCCGAACTCTCGCGCCGGGAAAGGCGCCCCATGAGAAACGCCAGCCGGGTATCCGGAGCGGCAAACCCGCCATAGCGCAGGAAGTCGACAAGCAGGTACGCCGTCGCGTAGCGATCGCCCTCGTCCTTGTCGTTGCTCGGGCCGGCGACCCACTGGGTGATCGAACTGGCAACACCCTTCTTTATCGCACGATCCAGACCCCGGTCGCGGACCATCTGCGCCGTCCAACGCGTCCGCCGGGGCGACCAGGTCACGCTTTCGGCAACACCCTCGGCCAGCCAGCGAGGCTGGTTCTCGTACATCGCGCTGTGCATCACGTGGACGAACTCGTGGAGCATCGTCGGCCCGATGGTCTCGGGCGGGTTCGAGACGTTCAGCACTACCTCGTTCCCCTTGGCAACGCCGCCAAAGGTGATCTCGCCCCCTTCAGCGAGGAACCCGGCCTTGTCCGCGAGCGTCAGGCGGACGACAGGCAGCGTGAGCTTGCCGAAGATCGGTCGTCCGGAGCTGAGGGCGAGTGTGCTGGCCCGCTCCAGTTCGGGCACGATGGCGTCGTAGGCCAGGTCGCCGCTCTCGGGCGCGGCGTACCGGCTTTTGAGCAAGTAAAAGACGTTGAAGCTCGCGGAAGCGATGAACGGTCGCCCGCCCCGCTTGCCCACGAGCAGCGGCGGCTCTTGATCACGTTGATCACCAGTGGCCGGCCTTGCCCCGTCGCGATGCCACTGACGGATCTCGCGCAGTCCTCCAAGACGCGGGCCACTCATCGCGCGAACACCCCCGTGCATCGCCATGTTGATCATCCCCCGCGCGTTGCCGCTGAACGAGTTCTGATCGGCCGGGGGCTCTTCCATGTGCTTCATGAACAGGTCGATCGCCCGCGTGTCGCCAGCCGGCGTGCTGAGCTCAACCAGCGCCTGCACCGCTGCCAAGCGCACGAGCTGGTCGCGATCCTCCATGAATGAGGCCGCCGCGGCAAACGCTCGCTCGCGCTCTTCGTCAGCCACACCACCGAGCGCCCGAACGAGCCAGCGCCGCTCGTCGCCCAGCGTGCGCGGGAGCGATTCAACGGCAGAGGCAAGGTCTCGCCCGCTGGCGTAGCGGACAAAGACCTCAGCCGCGACGGGGCGGTAGGCGATGCCGTCGGCGCTCAGGACCGAATAGCACAACTCTCGCCCGCGAGCCCGGTCGGCGCGCCACGCCTCGTCCAGGCACGACGCCAGTAGCAGTTGGTCCTGCGACTTCCAAGCCCGTTCCAGGTCACGCTCGATCTGGCGCATCTCGCGGGGTGGTGCTCGCTCCTCGGGCGCGGGCTCCTCGTCCATCTCGCGGCTCGGGACGCTCGTCTGCGTCGCGGGCGCCGCCCGACGATTACCTTCGAGCGGGTTGGCGAGCGTGTTGGCGGCCGGGTTGGCGGGCGGGTTGGCTGGCGGGTTGGCGGGCGAGCTTGGGGGAGGCGCGAGCCCAGCCCATTGGGCTGGGGGGACATTCTGGGTGTGGTGGTTCGGGCACGCGCGAGCAACCGACGCCAGCACCGCGAGCCCGCACGCTGCGAGCACGCCCGAAGCCAGCCTGCGTGCAACCGGCCGGCAAAGCTCCAGCGTCGCACGCGAGCACCATGCGGGCGCGATGTGGCGCACCGCCCGTCTCTCTTCCATCCGTTGCGCAACGTGCATTGCTGGATTCCCCGTTGTTGCGTGCTTCAGTCGCCCCGGGCTTCGCGCTCCAGTTCTATGCGCAGCGCGCCGGCGAGATACTCATATTGTTGCAGCGTGTTGTACGCCTGCGCCGAGATTCGCAGCAGCCTGGTCGTTCCGGCGGGCTTATCGGGCACCGACCACACCGGAACCTGGATGGCGTGCTCGTCGAGCAGGCGATCCTGCAGGGCATCGTGGTAGCGGCTGGGGCGCGCGCTCAATCGCGCCCAGCGCTCGGGCGGATTCGCCGGAAGCAGGATCGTCGCCATGCTTCCCAGCATCGCGTCGGGCGCCGGCGGCGCAACGCCGATCGCGCTGCAGATGATGTTTCGCCCTCGGAGCACCAGCTCGTGGTTCCGCCGCGTCAGCTCGGACCAGCCACCCGGGTGCAAGCTGCCCATGAACCGGATCGCCTCTGCCGCGGCCATCCATGCCGTGACGTCGTTGGTTCCGATGTAGTCAAAGTCGGCCTGCACCCGCGAGCGCCCGGGTTTGCCGTTTTTCGCGAAGTTCGAGAGGACGAGCGGGCGGAACGACGCTCGGTGACGCTCGCTCGCCCAGAGGAACGCGCAGCCCTTGGGCGTGCAGAGCCACTTGTGGTTGTTCCCGGTGACGAAGCTCGCGCCCATCCCGGGAACATCGAGCCCGACGCCCGAGCCGGGCTCCATAGGCAGGAACCCCGGCGCGTGGGCGGCATCGACAACCACCGCAACGCCCCTGGCCTCAAGCTCGCGTGCGATCTCGCGCACGGGCAGGATGAGCCCGCTCGAGCTCGTGACGGCGCTCAGCAACGCGATCTTGGTCCGCTCCGTCGCCCGCGACAGCACGGCCTCAATCACCTCCCCGGGCGAGCGGATCGGGAACGGCACGTCGGCCATGACGACCTTTGCGCCCGTGCGATGGGCGAGTCGCTGGAGGTTGTTCTGGCACGCCGGATACTCATGGTCGTTGGTGAGCAGTTCATCGCCCGCACGGATTGTCGGTTCAAGATGCGCGAGCGCCGTGGCGACGCCAATGGTCGCATTGGGCACAAACGCCAGGTCCTCGCCCCGGCAGTTCAAGAACGCCGCGAGCATGGCGCGGGAGCTGTCAAGAAGCGGATCGCAGCGCTCGACGAAGAATCGAACGCCGTCCGCTTCCATCAACGTGCGGAAGCGAAGCTGGGCCTCGAGCACTGGCAGCGGGCAGGCGCCAAACGACCCGTGGTTGAGGTACACCGTCTGGGGATCCAGGGCCCAGAACCGGGCCAGGTCGGAGCCATCGGGCATGGTCGTTGGTTGCCGCATTCCCGACGATAGCGGGCGCTGGCGACTGCCGGGGCTGGTCAACCCCTGGGCCCCGCACTCGCTACCCGCGAGCAAGCAACTCGCCCGCGCCGCCCTCGCCTGTATACTCGTGAGACCCGGCCTCCCGCGTAAGGGCGGCGGGCGCATCCCGAGGCAATCGGGGGTCGTCGGGGCGATCCGGAATCTCCATCATGAACGCACGAACCTTGCTGATCGCGTGCCTTGCCGCCCTTCCCGCGCTGCTCGGCGCTTGCACCACCAACCCCACCACCGGGCGCAGCCAGTTGGCCCTCCTCTCGCGCGAGGACGAGATCAAGATGGGCCGCGAGTATGGCCCGCAGTTCACGCAGGAAAGCGGGGGCGAAGTCAAGGACCCGCGTCTCCAGGCCTATGTCAGCGAGATCGGGAACAAGCTCGTGCAGCACGTCGTCGAGGAGGACAAGGCACTCCCCTGGAAGTTCACGCTCCTGGATTCCGATGTCATCAACGCGTTCGCCCTGCCCGGCGGACAGGTCTTCATGTCCCGAGGTCTTGCCTCGAAGATGACCAACGAGGCCCAGCTCGCTGGCGTTCTCGGGCACGAGATCGGTCACGTCACCGCGCGCCACATCAACGAGCAAATGGGTCGCCAACGGGTTGCCAGCGGCGGGTCGCTCCTGGCGGCGCTGGTTCTGGGCGAAGATCTGGGCGGGCTTGCCCAGCAGGGCGCGGGCCTCGTACTGCTCAAGTATGGTCGCGACCAGGAGTCGGAGGCCGACGCGCTTGGCATGCGATACATGGTTCAGGAGAACTACAACCCCATCGCCCAGCGTCAGGTGATGGAGATTCTGCAGGGCGCGATGTCCGGGGCCGACCGCCCGGGTGAGTTCTTCTCGACCCACCCATACCCCGAGACACGCATCGATCGCATCAACAACGCGCTCGCTGGCGATCTCGCCTACACCCAGAACAATCCACAGTTCCAGCTCCATGAAGAGCGCTTCCGCCAGCGTTTCCTGTCCCTCCTGGCGGCCCTTCCGCCAGCCCCGGACGCGCGCCACGCGCTGGCGTCCAGCAACTTGCCGCACGGCAACTTGTCAGCCGACAGCGGGTCGTCGAGCAGCATCTCCCTTGGTGTCTGGCGCCCCGAACCGATCTGGTGCGGGCTCTGCCGCGAGCACTGAACATCGCGCACAAGCGCTTCGCGACTGTGTTTGTCGCGCCGCACTGAGAGCCTAAGAACAACCGACTGCCCGAATGATTGACCGATCGCCGATCGCGGCCCCATATCCGCACTACATGGCCTTCGCGCCGCTCGACGCGTGGGCCCGCGTTCTCGTGGGCGAGCGAGAGTTCAAGGGACGCGACATCCCGCCAAGATTCTGGCTCCGCCTTGCGGGAGCGCTGGCAACCTCGGTGCTGGGCACCCTGCTCACCTTGCCCGAGCGTCTGCTGCTCGCGCCAGTTCTGCGATGGAGGGGCGCCGCCAGCGGCTACGTCGTCGATCGCCCGGCTCTGGTCGTGCTCGGGTACTTCCGCTCCGGCACAACCCACCTGCAATATCTACTCACGTGCGACCCCAACTTTGCCACGCCCAAGTGGCACCAGGCGCTCGCCCCCCAGGGCTGGATCCTCTCCTGGATCTTCCTCCGCCTGTTCCTCGTCCCGTTCATGGGCGGCAAGCGCCCGATGGACGACGTTGAATACGGCCCGGACTGGCCCACCGAGGACGACTTTGCCGCCAACAACTGGGCCGCTGCCAGTGGCTTGATCGGCAAGATGGTCTACACCAGCCCGGAGCAATACGAGCGCTTCCGTCGCTACCACTTTCTTCGCGGGCTCAGCGGAGGCCAGCTTCGCCGCTGGCAGCGAGCGATGTGGGCATTTCTCTGGAAGTTCTCCAAGGTCGTGGGCGAGCGCGGCTTATTGCTCAAGTCTCCAAGCCACACCGCGCGGGCGTGCGAGGTTGCGGCCCTGTTCCCGCCGGGCAAAGCCAAGTTCATCCACATTGGTCGCAGTCCGCTGGCAGTGGTGAGGTCGAACCTCACCATGCACCATCGCCACCACACGCACCAGATGCAGGAACCGGCGAGCGACGACACGCTCCGCGAGCGGATTGCGCGGGAGTACCTGGACACGGAGGCCGCGTTCGACGAGGCCGCGACCAAGCTCCCTCCCGGCACGCTCGCCCGCGTCCGATTCGAGGATCTCCGCGCCGATCCGATCGGCCAGCTCAAGCGCTGCTATGCGGAACTCGACCTCCCGTGGACCGACGCTTTCGAGCGGAACCTGGTGACGTACCTCCGCACGGTCGAGGGCTACAAGCCCGCGACCTCGGAGAAGGCGGGCGACGAACGACCCCTGAGCGTCGCTCGCGAGCTCGAGGCCCTTTCAACTCGGCGCGGGCACCACGCGCCGCCCGTGCCCAAGCAGGCGCTCCCGGCGCCTGCATCGCCCCCGAGCACCGCATCCACCTCGCGTCGCATCGCGCTGGCTTCCACCCTTGCGTTCCTCATTGGCGCTGCAACTTGGATCGCCACCGCGAACCTGCTCGGTAGCCACCAGAACTGGTTCGTCTGGCCGGCGGGCGTGCTCATCGGCGGGTGGCTGATCCGCGTCGCGAAGGTGGGTTCTACTCGCCTCGGCGCGCTGGCCGCCGCACTGACGCTTGCGCTGACCGTCGCCGTCGCGTTCCCGAACACACGGACCATCAACTATCGCGTCAATCCCCACCCGCCCGAGCCCGTGAAGTTCTTCCCGGAAGTGTGGGATACGTCGATCAAGCAGCTCACGAAGAACAGCACGATTTTCTGGGCGTTCATGGGCACGCTCACTGCCTACCGCTTCGCCTCGCGCCGCTATGTCTCGCCATTTGGCAAGTCGTGAGCGGAGCCCGCCCCCCCCCCGGACCCGGACCCGGACTTCGGACCACCGACCCCGGACCCCGACGCAAGATGGGCTCACTTGCCAATGCAAAAGGTCGAGAAGACGCGGGCGAGGATGTCATCGGGCGAGAGTCGCCCGGTGATCTCGCCCAGGGCGTGGCTGGCGGCCCGAAGCGCGTCGGCGACGAGCTCCGGCTCGCGCAGGGCCGGGGCGTTGACCTCGACGAGCGCACAAGCCGCGTCCAGATGAGCCGCGGCGAGCGCCAGCGCGGCTCGATGTCGACGCGGAACGCCGCCCGCTCGTCGCCTCGAGTCGCTGGAACCCGCCCCGCTGGAACCCGCCCCGCTGAAACTTGGCCCGCTGGAGTTTGGCCCGCTGGAGTTTGGCCCGTTGGACCCGGCGCCGCTCGAGCCAGTCCCTCCAGCGCCCGCGCCCAGTGCCCGGGCGATTGCTCCGCGCAGCTCTTGCAAGCCGCGCCCATCGAGCGCGCACACGCCGATGCAGTTTGAATGCGACTCCCCGGAATCCGACTCCCCGCGGGACGATCGTCGCAACCGCTCCCAGCCCCGGTCGACCTTCGTCCGCACGCGGATGATCGCCCGCGCGCTCGCAGAACTGCCCGCTCCAGCCACGCCAGGGCCACGCACGAACACGTGTTGTCCTTGGAACGCCCCGCTCGCGTCGCACCACACGATGACGTCCGCGTCTTGCGCGGCCTCAAACGCCCGTTCCTGCATCGCCCGCTGAATCTCCACTGGCGTGCCGTGCAAGCCATCGCGTGCGGCGCTCGCCCCTGCCGACCCGCCCTGGTCCGAAAACGGCCCATCCGAGGCCAACGCTTCGGGAGCAAGTTGATCGATCCCGGGCAGGTCGATCAGCGTCGCCAGCGCCGGCTCGGCGTGCGCCGCCGCGAAGACCACGTCCTCCATGAGCGCGTCGCGAGTTG
The DNA here is from genome assembly GCA_033763815.1 of Planctomycetota bacterium. GTDB lineage: Bacteria > Planctomycetota > Phycisphaerae > Phycisphaerales > UBA1924 > JANRJU01. The sequence goes on along the minus strand of JANRJU010000016.1, from coordinate 63,468 downwards.
TTCCCGCCACGGGGCTCGTCACGGCTCGTTTCCAACCCAGCAGCGCATTGAACAGCGTTGACTTGCCCGCATTGGGCGCGCCCACCAGCACAACGCGCGGCGGCTGGTCTCTCCGCTCGCGCGGGCGCTCGTCCCCCACCACGCCTCGGATGGCTGAACACACGCTCTGAAGCCGCGTCCGAAGGGCGGACGGTGCGATGGGCACCACGTCTTCCTGATCCGTGAAGTCAATTCCAGCTTCGACGAGCGCCAGCAGGGTGGCGACCTCGTCGCTCCACTGGCGATACTCCTGCCCCGCACGTCCCTGGACGATTCGCTCGGCGGCGTGCAGGTCGTCACTCGACTCGGCTTCGATCATCGCCGCGACACCCTCCGCCTCGTCGAGCGTGACTTTGCCATTGAGAAACGCGCGGGCGGAGAACTCACCCGGGTGCGCGTGCCTGACATTGGGAATGGAAGTCAGGGCCAGCAGGACACGCTCGATCACGGAAGGTTCGCCCGGAACGAGCAGTTCCAGCGCATCCTCGCCGGTGTGCGATCGTGGAGCCAGGTATCGCAACGCAACGACCGGAAGACGGAGCGTGCCCCAGGCCGGGAGAATCGCCGGTAGCGCAAACGTGGCGTGAACACAGCAACGGGCTTCCGGCACCCCCGGAATGCGCGACACCCCCGGAACCCCCGGAACGCCGTCCACCAGAAAGCCCTGCTTCCGCGTAAACCCCGGAAGGCTCCGATGTCCCGACGTTTCCCCCTGGACCTCAGCGCGCTGTGCGCAGCCGCCCGGCTCTGTGAGAAGGCGAGCGACGATTTCCCGGACGTGCGGCCCGGAACATCGAATCAGCGCTGCGGGTGAACGCCCTTCACCAGTCGCCAGCGCGACGATGGTGTCGCCGAGCGGCATTCGCAAGTGTAGTGGGCGAGGGTGGATCTCACGCCCGGGCTGTCCCCGATGGAGCGGGAACATGCGAGCAAGCGTCGCAGAACCAGCAACCCGGACTCGCGATGGGGGGTAGTTTCGTGTGTGAAGCGACTTCGCGCATCGCGACACCAAGCCGCGCGGCGTGCGATGCGGCGTGAGTAGAATGGCTTCGGGCGCCGGATACGGGGGAGGGACGCCATGGGCCCGATCTCGATACTGTGCGTTGACGACAACCCGGAGATGTGCGCCGCACTGCAATCGCTTTTGCAGAGCGATCAGCGGTTCACGTGGCTCGGGCATCGGGAAAACGCGGACGGGCTCATCAACACGGTCCGAAGGCTCCAGCCCGCAATCGTCTTGCTCGACATCGACATGCCCGGGAAGGACGCCATCGAGGCCCTTACCGAGATCGCGCTCAACTGCCCGCGGACACGGACCATCGTCTTCAGCGGGCACGCCCGCCGCGACCTGATCGAACGTGCCGTCGAAGCCGGGGCCTGGGGGTTCATTTCCAAAAACGACGGCGACGGCCAGCTCATCCAAGCGGTGGAACGCATCCTCGAGGGCGAGTTCGTCTTCAGCCCAGAGGCGAGCTTGGTGCTTCGGGGGCGGTAAACGATCGCGGCACGGTCACGGGTCGCCTGGGCCAACCCGCTCCAACTTTCTCGTCAGACTGGGCCGGTTCGTTCCAGAGCCGAGGGGCCGATGCCGGGGCTATCGTTGGCCCCTCACACTGGAGCTTCAGCATGTCGTTTTCCATCACGAACGTCACCGCTCGTCAGGTTCTTGATTCTCGTGGCAATCCGACGCTCGAAGCCGAAGTCGTGCTCGATTCCGGCGTTGTCGCTCGGGCGGCGGTGCCCTCCGGCGCGTCGACCGGCGAGCACGAGGCCGTCGAACTCCGCGACGGGGACAAGAAGATCTATCTGGGCAAGGGCGTGCTGAACGCGGTCGAGAACGTCAAGCGGCACATCACCCCCGAGCTGCTCGGCCTCGACGCCCGCGAGCAAGAGGCGATCGACGCCCTGATGATCAAGCTCGACGGAACGCCCAACAAGGCGCGCCTGGGTGCCAACGCCATCCTGGGCGTCTCGCTCGCGGTTGCCAAGGCCGCGGCGGAAGCTTCGGGCCTCCCGCTCTATCGCTATCTGGGCGGAAGCGGGGCCAAGACTCTGCCGGTCCCGATGTTCAACGTGCTCAACGGCGGCAAGCACGCCGACAACACCGTCGACTTCCAGGAGTTCATGGTCCAGCCCTGGGGCTTCGACACCTTCCATGAAGGCCTCCGCGCGGGCGTCGAGATCTACCACACGCTGAAGAAGGTCCTCCACGAGCGGCACCTCTCGACCGCGGTGGGCGATGAGGGCGGCTTTGCGCCGAACCTCAAGAGCAACGAGGACGCGCTCAAGCTGCTGGAAGAGGCGACGACCAAGGCGGGTTACAAGTGGGGCGAGCAAGTCTTCGTCGCGCTCGATCCCGCGACCAGCGAGTGCTGGAACGAGGCCGCCGCCGAGGGCAAGGTCGGGTACAAAATGTTCAAGAGCACCAAGGAGATCGTCTCGTCCGATCAGATGATCGACATGTGGACGAGCTGGTGCTCGAAGTATCCCATCCGCTCGATCGAGGACGGCCTCGCGGAGAACGACTGGGCGGGCTGGAAGAAGATCACCGACAAGCTGGGGGCCAAGATCCAGCTGGTGGGCGACGACCTCTTCGTCACCAATAAGAAGTTCCTGCAGCGGGGCCTGAGCGAAGGCTGCGCCAACGCGATTCTCGTCAAGGTCAATCAGATCGGCTCTCTTAGCGAGACGTTCGACGCCGTGAACTTGGCGCTTCGCAACCGCTACGGCGCGATCATGAGCCACCGTTCGGGCGAGACCGAGGACGCGACGATCGCGGATCTGGCGGTCGCGACCAACTGCGGGCAGATCAAGACCGGCGCACCTTGCCGGAGCGACCGCAACGCCAAGTACAACCAGCTCATTCGCATCGCGGAAGAGCTTGGCGAGCAGGCGGTCTACGGCAAGTGGCGCGGCTGAACCTCGAGCGATTCACTCGCGTGGTCCCCCGCGTCGCCCCTGTTGCGTTCTGACTCACGCTTGTGCCTCGGCCTTCGTGCCCTTGCCCCGGGGAATCGCTCGGAATGATCGCCCGCGAGAACGCCCAACTGGTTGGTTCGTCCATCTCCGATCTGCGCGCCATCCTGGACGAGCTGGGCGTTCGCCGCACCATGCTGGTGCTCGATCGCGGCGCGGCCCGCGCCAGCGGCGTGGAGCCCGGGCTTCGCGATGCCCTTGGTCCCGCGCTAGTCGGCGTGTTCGATGCGTTCACGCCCAATCCAACCTCCGACCAGCCGCTCGAAGCCGCGCGCCGCGCGATCGAACTTCGCTGCGATGCATTTGTGGCGCTGGGTGGCGGTTCGTGCATGGATGTCGCGAAGGTTGGCGCCCTGGCTGCTGGCGACCCGACGAAGGCGAGCCAGCTCGTTCGAGGCGCTCCATCCAGCGGCGTCACGCCACTGCGCATCGTGGCCATCCCCACCACCAGCGGAACGGGCAGCGACGCGACGCACTTTTCCGCGATCTACGTCGAAGGCAAGAAGGTCTCGGTTGCGCACGAGGCGATAAGGCCTCAGGGCGTCATTCTCGATAGTTGCCTGCACGTCGCGATGCCTGGCATGATCGCCGCAACGACCGGGCTGGATGCACTCTGCCAGGCGACGGAGTCGTACTGGGCAGCGGGCTCGACCGCAGTAAGCCGCGCGTTCGCAAGCCAGGCGCAGGCATTGATCGTGCCGCACCTGGTCCCAAGCGTTCGGACCGGCGCGCGGGAGCACCGCGAGGCGATGATGCGCGGCGCGCACCTCGCGGGGCAAGCGATCAACATCAGCAAGACCACGGCTTCGCACGCGCTTTCCTACGAGCTGACGACTCGCTTCGGCGTGGCGCACGGGCTCGCCGTTGCGCTCACGCTCGGCCACGTTGCGGCGTTCAACGCGGGGGTGGACGAGTCCGACTGCTCGCACCCGGAGGGCGTCGAGAGTGCGCGGGCGCGCACTGGCGAAGCGTGCAAGGCGTTTGGCGTTGCGCCCGCCGACATGCCCGAACGAGTCCGAGCCATGATCAGCGAACTCGGGCTCCCCCCAACCCTTGCCGCCGTGGGCGTCACTCCTGAGTCGCTCCCGGCGATGGCGGCTGCGGCGGACACCGTCCGCCTTTCCAACAACCCACGTCGGCTCACCACGCCTCAGGCGCTGCAACTGTTGCAGCAGGCGTTCTAGCCCGGTCGCGTGTTCAAACACGGACGATCGTTGCCAAACCCTTGGTCCATCTGCAGTTACCGCGTGTAACACGTGCGTCCAAACGGGCCTTGGCGTGGAACAGACCGGGGTCGGGTGCGTCTGATTCGCCTATGCGTGTCGTGCGGCTCGTCTCGAGCGGCACGGGGCGTGAAGCGAGGTCTCGCCTCTGGGCGTGTCGCCCGGGTCCAACACCTCGGTTGATGGAGTGGTCCATGGTCACGAGTCGTAAGTCGGGCGTTCGTTCGCTGGCGTTTCTGCTGGCGGCGTGCGCGGGCCTTGCGGCGGTGACGGTCTCGGCCCAGGCCGACGACCGCCAGAATCAAGATCGACAGAGCGTTCGCCAACGGGAAACGACGCACACCAAGCAGCGCGTCGTCACCCAGCGCGCCCCCGAGCCCGGTGGCGGCATCGAACGCGTCATCAGCGAGCGCCTCACCCGTCAGGATGGTTCGCGTCGTGACGCCGGTTCACGCGGCGCAAACGCCCAGAACACCGACGCGTTCCGACCGGGCGAGCCCGCACGGCGTGAGGTCGTTCGCGCCGAATCCAGCGTTCAGTTTGGCGCTCCGCCCGTCAAGGGTCAACCCAGGACCGACGCCAAGGTCGAGTTCCACCGTGATCACAAGGACCGGCGCGATCACAAGGACCTGAACTCCGACGCGATCCGTCATCGCGACGGCCGCTGGAACGACGACGGACGCGATGGGCGCTGGCACGATGACGACCGGCGCTACGACGATCGGCACGACGACCGGTACGACCACGACCGGCGTGATCGCTGGGACGATCGCCATCATGACCGGGATTGGGACCGGCACGATCGCGGATGGGATCGGCGTCACGACTGGGGCCGCGATCGCGACTGCGACCGCCCGATCGTGATCATCCCCCCGCCTCGGCGTGTGTGTCCGCCTCCGGTGGTCGTGTGTCCGCCTCCAAGGCGTGACTGGTGCCCGCCCCGCTACGACGACTGTGATCGCGGCGGGCGCTGGGATCGTGGCTGGCATGGCAGCCGCGGGGGGTTAAGGATCGAGATCGGTATTCCCTTCAACAAGGATCACCACGATCGACGCAAGTGAGTGACGCTGGCAAAGCCGGGTCGCGAGCCGGCAACGTCGCGAGGGAGGGCGGCTCTGACGAGCCGCCCTTTTTCTTTTCTTGGCACCGTGCTCCGCACACGCATCTCCGTTTTTATCCCGAGATGAGGCTTGGGATAAACTTGGCTCCCTCTCGGAGCACCATTCATGAGCAGCACACCGGACGCGGCGCCTCAAGCCGCTGCCCAGGCACCGCCGGTCGACTTCGTGACGAGGCAGCTCACGCTCCGGGCGCTGGGCACGGGCATGATTCTCGGGGGGGTGCTGTCGATCTGCAACGTCTACACGGGCCTCAAGATCGGCTGGGGCCTGAACATGTCGATCACGGGCATCCTGCTTGCCTATGTGCTCTGGCTGGCGATCAGCCGGGCAAGCTCGGGGCGCGTGTCGATGATGAACCGCCTGGAGAACAACGTCAACCAGTCGGCGTGCTCAGCGGCGGGCGCGGTCTCCAGCGCCGGCCTGGTCAGCGCAATCCCCGCCGTCACGATGCTGGAGGGAACGACCTTCCCATGGTGGCAGTTGTCGCTCTGGCTCTCGGTCGTGTGCCTGGTGGGCATCGTCGTGGCGATGGGCCTTCGCCGCCAGATGATTGTGCGTGACAAGCTCCCGTTCCCGGGCGGGCTGGCGTGCGCCGAAACGCTCAAGGAAATCTACAGCACCGGCGCCGAAGCGGTGAAGCGTGTGGGCGTGCTTGGGATCGGCGCCGCCGTGGCGTGCGGGCTCAAGATTCTGAACATCCTCAAGCTCACGAAGGCCAGCGACTTTGGCCTGCTGATCAATGGAGCTCCGGCGTCGAAGTATCTGTTGACGCTCGATCCGACGCTGCTGATGGTGGCTGTCGGCGGGCTGGTTGGGCTGAGGTCGTGCATCTCGCTGCTGGGCGGGGCGATTCTGGCATACGCCGTGCTGGGACCATGGCTTGTCAATACCGGGCGGGCCGCGCTCGACAAGGCGCAGGCCGCGGCGCACAACGCCTCGCTGCCCCCGGAGCAGCACATCGCGCCCTTTGGCGAGTGGCTGCTCTGGCCTGGCGTGACGCTGATGGTGGTGTCGTCGCTGGTTTCGTTCGGGTTCTCGATGCCGGCGATCTTGCGTTCGTTCCGGCGCACGAGTGGCGACGCACCAGCGGACGACGCGGGCGAGGTGTCGCGCAAGTGGTTCTTCGGATCGATCGTCGTCGTGCTGCTGATCTGCGTGGCGCTGCAGACGTGGTTCTTTGGAATTTCGTGGTGGGCGGCGATCTTTGCTGTGCTGCTTAGCTTCATTCTGGCGATCGTCGCAACGCGCGTCGCGGGGGAGACGAACGTGACGCCCGTCGGGGCGATGGGCAAGGTCACGCAGCTGCTGTTTGCCGTGATGCTGCCCAAGAACGCGTCGGCCAACCTGATGGGCGCGAGCATCACTGCCGGGGCGGCCTCGCAGTGTGCCGACCTGATGCACGACCTCAAGTGCGGGTATCTGCTCGGAGCGGTGGCGCGTTACCAGGTCATTGCCCAGATCGGCGGCGCCGTCGCCGGGGCGCTGGTCGGGAGCGCCTTCTACCTGATCCTGGTTCCCAACCCCACGGAGATGCTCCTGACGCCCGAGTGGCCAGCGCCCGCCGTCGCCATGTGGAAGGCGGTGGCGGAGGTCTTCCAGCGCGGGCTGGGCTCGCTGCCCGAGGGCGCTCCGATGGCCATGCTGATCGCCGCCATCGCGGGCATCATCTTCCCGGTTGCGGAGAAGACGCTGCCCAAGAAGGCTGCCCTGTATGTTCCGAGCAGCGCAGCCGCCGGACTTGCGTTCGTGATCTCGGGCACGAACTCGATCTCGATGTTCATCGGCGCGGTGATCGGTGCCGTGCTCGCCAAGCTCTTCCCCAACTGGAGCACGCGGTTCTTCGTCACGCTCTGCGCTGGGATCATCGCGGGCGAGAGCTTGACCGGCGCTGGAGACGCCATCCGTCTCGTGCTGCAAGAGGCGAACAAGTAAGCCCTCGCGGCGCGAGGCTTTTCAACGCGAGTTCGTGCGGGAAGCAGCGGGGCCTGACAGCCGGACGGTTTCGTGCGCGCGTGCTGCTCTTGGACGCCCGTGACTTGCCCAGACTCTCCCGGGCCGATGAGGTCGGATTCACGAGGTGTTCACTGGCGCGCGAGGGGATTGCCGGAATCTCCGCGCGTCGGCGGGCAGTTGCCTGCCCCTTTCGCAGGAGTCAAGGCATGAACGGAAACAGTCCGACATCGGAGTCGGTCCAGTCGCGGTTTGGCGAAGTGAAGCCCCCGCAGCAGGAAGGCAAACAGAACGTTCGCGATGACGCTTCCAACCTGAGGCACGACGTGGTCGCACTGAAGAATGACGCGATGCAGGCCGGCGCTCACGCGCTGGAGACCGGGAAGAAGTCCGTGAAGCACGCGGTCGACAGCGTTTACGACGGCGCGCGAGAGATCTCGCACCGCGCCCAGTCGACGCACGACCAGATGTGCAACTACGTGCGGGAGAACCCCACCGCGGCGGTCCTCATCGCGGTCGGCGTCGGGGCCCTCCTCGGGCGGATCTTCCGCTAATCAGCCCCGAGCCTTCCGCAAAGGAAGCCCATGTTCAAGACGCTCAAGGCAACGGCGGCGGCAAGCGCGACGGCAGTCCAGGCCCGCGTTCAGGTCGCTGTCAAGCGGGCCGAGCTGGCGGCGACCGGCGCGTTCGTCGCCAACATCGGCCTTCGCCTTCTGGGTGTTGCGATCATCGGTTTGCTCGCGGCTCTGGCCATGGCGCTTGGTCCCCATGTCGGGTGGCCCGGCGCCGTCGCCATTTCCAGCGCGATCGGAGTCAGCGCGGCGGTCGGCGTCCTGCTGCTCGCCCGCCGCCTCGCGGGGGGAGATGTACACGAGCCTCGCCGCACCCTTCGCGAGCTCATCCACGATCGCGATGCCGCCGACGCCGAAGTCCGGCGACTGGTCTCGGGCGCTTCAAGCACGGCCCGTACCGCGGTGTCGCAGGTTCGAACCAAACTCAATACCCGCGAGGGCCCCATGAAAGCTCAATCCACCGAATCGCGAGACAAGGCCATGTTCAAGATCCTCGAAGACCCAAAGGTCGCCCTCGGCGCCGCGTTCACGATGCTCACCGTCTTCGGGCCGATCCGCGCGATCAAGATCGTCAGCCGGGGCGCCGCCTTCGCGGGCATCGTCGCGGCGCTGCGCGAGGCTGGCGTCATGGGCAAGAGCAATGACAACCAGCACGAGCAGCACGACGCCACCCGAGGCGGGCAGCACCGCGATGAACGCGCCAGGAGTGGCGACAGCAGTGGAGACGACCAGCGCCGCGCCAGCGGCGGCGCCCAACGGCAACAGAACACGCCCCAAGAAGTGGGCTGAGCCCAAGGGGGCGCCCCGTGGCGATGCTCGGCACTGAGCGGGCTGGAACAACACGCCAGCTCGATTGAGCCGGTCAATTCAGATCTCAGCGCCCTGCACTCTCTCAGCGCCTCTTTCGCGGCTTGGCCGGCTGGCTGGCACCAGATCGAGTCGGCTTGGCGGACTTGCCCGCCCGACCAGATCGGCCGGCTTTGCCGTCCGCGCCCCGCTCGTTCGCCGAGCGGTTGCTGCTCCCCTTCATTGCTCGCGAGCCACCGGAGGCCGAGCGGGACTTTGGGCTTCGGGCTGCTGGGCCAGAACGAGACGCTGGGCCAGATCGAGCTGCTTTCTTCTTCGAGGTCCGCGCGCCGCTCCTTGCTCGTGTCGCGGGTTTCTCGCGGGAAGGTCCAGAGCCGAGCGGCTCCAGTTCGTCGGGATCGAAGGGCTGCTCTTCCGCATCGCCGCTCGCCCGGTCAGCGCTGTCGTCGCCATCGCTGTCATCCAGCTCGCCCATCTCAAGTTCGTCGCCTTCGAACGAGTCTCCCTCGCCACCAAGCGACACAAGGTTCTCTCCGGCGTCGTCGGAACCTTCCTCGCCCAAGGGGTCGGCGCCCAAGGGGTCGGCAAAGTACTGCGCCGCATCGTCGGGCGAGAGCGCCTTGGCATCCGCGAACGGATCGTCGGAAAGCTCGACCGCCTCGCCCGGCTTCTTGCCGGCCCGCAGTAGCGCCTTCTCACGCACCTTGCCCGCGGAGGCGATGAGCGTGCCCTGTGCCTCCTGAGGCAGCACCGTCTGGCGGCGAGCGCGGATCTGCAGGCGGATCGGCACTTCGTAGAAGGGAAGCAGCTCGCGGAAGCGGTTGATGAGGTATCGCTGATAGTTGAGCGTGAAGAGTTCGGGCTTGTTGACGACGAGCGTGATCGTGGGCGGCGCCACCCGCGTCTGCGTCACGAAGTACACCTTGGCGTAGGAGCCGATCTTGTCGGTCGGGGCCTTCGCTGCCAGCAACTCGCGGATGATCCGGTTGAGCTGCCCGGTGGTGACGCGCGTCTGGGTCTGCTCCTTGAGTTCGAAGGCCAGGTCGATCGTCGCGCGAACGTTGAGGCCCGTGCGCGCGGACATGAACGCGATCGGCGCGAACGAGAGGCCCTTGAGCTCGCGACGCAGATACTCCTCGTAGTCCTCTGTCGAAACGGGCTTCCCGCGCCGGCCGGCCCGCCCCGCGGCTCCGCCTTCTTCACGGTCCCATTTGTTCACGACGATGATGACCGGCTTGAAGACCTTCTGGCACATCATCGCCAGTTGCTCGTCGACCTGCGAGAGCTTCAGCGTCGCGTCGATGAGCATCAGCACCACATCGGCCCGGTCGATGGCCTTCTTGGCCCGCTCCAGCGCGTACCACTCGACCATGCTCTGGAAGCTCTTCTTCCGACGGAGCCCCGCGGTGTCGATCGCGATCAGCGACCGCCCGTCGAGCTCGAAGCGGACGTCGACCGCGTCGCGTGTGGTCCCGGCGATCTCGCTGACGATCATGCGCGGCGCACCAGCCAGCGTGTTCACGAGGGTGCTCTTGCCGGCGTTGCGCTTGCCGACGATGGCGAGCTTGAGGTCCGCCATGGGCGCGGGCTCTTCAGGGCCGCGGGCGGGCAGAAGCTCGTAGAGCTTGTCCATGAGGTCGCGGCGCATGTAGTTGTTCTTGGCGGAGCACATGAGGGGCTCGCCGAAACCGAGCGCCGAGAGTTCGTGGGCGTGCGTCTCCCACTTGGGGCCGTCGACCTTGGTCGCGATGACGCGGACGTTGAGGGGCTCGTGTGGCGCTCGAGCGCCGCGCTCCGCCTGATCTATCTTCCCGCCCCGGGTGTGTCGAGCCTTGGGCCCAAGCCTTCGCTCGCGCAGAAGGCGGGCGATCTCCAGGTCGTGGGGCGTGACGCCGCGCTGGGCGTCGACGGCAAAGAGCACAAGATCGGCCGACTCGATCGCCGCGGCGATCTGCGACTCGATGTCGTCCGTCAGCGTCGCCAGGTCGGCGCCGACCTCGTCGTAGCGGGCGCCCTCGGCGGTGTAGACACCGAATCCGCCGGTGTCGATGACCTCCGCCAGCTTCTCGGGTCCGGCGTCAACCCCGTCCGGGTGCGGAAAGTCGACGATCGTGACGACGCGGTCGCGGGTCACGCCGGGCGTCGGGTCAACGATCGAGACTTTCGCCCCGGCCATCATGTTGAGAAGAGAACTTTTGCCGACGTTGGGTCGGCCGACGATGGCGATGCGTGGAATGGGCACCGCCGATGGTATGGACCAGCGCCCCCGGTTATGGCCTCCGATCTGGCGGGGCCGGCGAATCGCGCCCCGGGGCGTCCGCCGGTGCAGGTGCCGGGGCCGGGCTTGCCGGGGCCGGGCCTGCCGGGGCCGGGGGTGCCGGGGCCGGGGGTGCCGGAGCGGATTCGGCGACGGGAGCCGGGGCAGCCTCGGGAGCTGGGACAGCGGGCGGAAGCGGGAGTGCGTTCGTCGGGGGGCTCAGCTCGATCACCCCCTTCGAGTAGAGCAACTCGATCTGGCTTGCCAGCGGAACCGTGTTGTTTCCCTGGGCGCCGGTCGTATCCACCACGAAGATCACGACGCCCTCACCCTTTTCGAACGTCGCGAACAACGGAAGCTTGGTTTGCGTCGGGGCCTGCACCGGCGGACTCTGGAAGGTCGCCTTCATCAACGACTCGGAACGCACCGCCTGACGCACCAGCTCGATCGGCTTCTCAGGCACGCTCACGAACTTGCCAAGCTCAGCCTGGTACGCCGAGCGGAACGCCGCGAGGTGCGCGTCCGTGACCTGCGCAGCGACATCGGGCGTGAGGAGCGACCTCAGCGCCGCGTCGTCGCCAGCGTCGAAGGCAAGGAGTTTCTCGGCGTGAGGTTTGGCGAACCGCGTCTGGTACAAGCCCACCGCTTGGAGGGCCCCGACGCCCAGCCCCGCCCACACCATCGTGAAGATCGTGCCAAAGACGATGGCGGCAATCGCGGCGCCTTTGCCATGCAAACGCCCGCCGCTACGGACGATCAGCACCAGCGCGATCAACCCGAAAAACACACCCGCGAGACCGAAGCCGGGCACGAAGCAGACGAGCGCGAGGATCAACGCCGCAATCGCAAGCACGCTCATGCGTGACCCGACTTCCGGCGTATCCCAAGGCGCTGCATAGGGGTCGACGCTCTTGTGTTGAACCATCGGCGATGGTAGTGGGCGCAGAGCCTGATCGAGGTTTCAGGGGTTCGCCCCAAGGCCATGACACCAGATGCACCGACGAGGGACGACGCACCGGGAAGACCCCGGGAGAGGAAGGGTCCCCGGGGTGGCCTTTGAGAATCTGAGCGAGCTTTGTCGCTTTTGCTGGCACGCGGCAAATCCTGAGGTATGTTTGGAGGGGGGGAAGAGCGACAAGACAATGGGGCGTTCTCGATCCGTCGCGAGACAGGAAGCGCGGCGGTCTTGCACGCGGCCTTTTGGCCGCATGGGGTTATCGCGCGTCTGCACCAGCGGACGCGTGTTCGATGCCGCTCGTTGTTGCGGCGGGGAAGGGGTGGTTCATGGTTCGCTCGACTCTCATCGCGTCGGTTGTGTTGTTCACCGCCGGCGGTTCGTTGGCGCAAGCCCATGTCGCGCTCCGGGCGGTCCAGTTCGACTCTCGCGCGACAATGCAGCTCTGGCTGCACAGTTCGAACGGCCAGGCGTCGCTGAACAGCTTGGGCGCCGTGCCCGTCCGCCGCGGCGAGGGCTTTGTTGACCTCGGTTCGAACCCCAACACCGGAGGCCGCATCGAGGCGTCTTGGGAAGAGCTCGTCGGAACCGAGCGTAACACGCTTCGCGTCATCTTCCGCACGACCGACGGCTCGCAGCTCGTGCCCGCTGGTTCGACCCTGCCTGGCGGTATCCCCGCGGCGTTCTGGTCGTGGTCCTTTGGCGTCAACAACCGCGTCGACTTCCACGAGTGGGTCTCGCAGGTCCGTGTTGACCAGGCGCGCGCCTCGTTCAGCCTCGATGGCGGACGCTCGTTCGCGCAGATCCCGTCCATCAACATCCGCCCGAGCCTGCCCCAGCCAAACGACAACTGGCAGGGATTCGACAACGGCACACTGCTCACCGGTGCTTACATCGGCGTCGGCATCAACTACGTCTCGCTCGAGTACGCCTATGTCGTCGTCCCGGCGCCGGCCTCGGCAACGCTCATGGGCGGGCTTGCGCTCCTCGCGACGCGCCGCCGGCGCGGTTGAGAAACTGGCACCGACCGAGCCCCAGTGAAGTCGGCGCCGCACGCCAACCCCGCGCACTTCGTGCAAGGACATCTTGTACACTTGGGCTATGGCATCGCGGCACACGCGGCATCTGGCTGTTTACCCCGGCTCATTCGATCCCATGACCTTCGGGCATCTGGACGTTGTTCGCCGCGGGCGACGTCTCTTTGACGAGCTGGTCATCGCGATCGGGCGCAACCCCGGGAAGGATGCGCTCTTCACGCCCGAGGAGCGGGTTGCGATCGCTGAAGCGCTCGTCAAGGAACTGGCGCCCGATCGCCCGGGCGACGCTTCCGTGCGAGTGCAGAGCTACGTCGGGCTCACGGTCGACCTCGCCCGCTCGTTGGATGCGGCGGCGATCATCCGCGGCATCCGCAACCTCTCGGACTTGCAATACGAAGTCCAGCAGGCGGTAACCAATCGAGAGGTCGCGGGGATCGAGACGGCGTTCATCGTCGCGGGTCAGAGCTTCGCGTACACGTCGTCAAGCCTCATCCGCCAGATCACCGCGATGGGGGCGGACCTGGACGCCGCGCTGGCCCCGATGGTGCCGCCGCTGGTGATCGCCAAGCTGCGTGAGAAGAAGGAACAACGCCACCCGGCTCTGGAACGCTTGCGAGCGGACCGAGGGCAGTTTGGGGGCGAGTGAGTCGTCGGTCAAGGCCGGGCGACTCTCTGAAACAGCAGGCTCAATGCCCGAGACCGGCGCCTCTCCTTCTTGCGCCAACCGCGTCCCTAGTTCAGCGCGAACACCTTCACCAGAACGTCGCCGATGCCGACCAAGGCCGCGCCGGCGATGATCCCCGCGCAGATTGGTTCGTGCGTCTGGATCCAGAGCTTGTTGCCCGTGCTCGCGGGCTTGTCCTGATACGCCTTGTGAGCCCACCAGAAGAACAGCGCGCCGAGGAACATGCACATGGTCGACTCCGCCGGGACGACGACGCCTAGGCCGATCGCCAGCGGGCTGATGGGGAACTTGTTCTTGGTAAAGATGCGAAGAAGCTCGAAGACGAGGCCAACCGCCGCGGCGATGATCATGGACGTGATGATCGACGGCGTCAGCAGCGTTCCTTCGCCCTCGCCGCCGAAGATCGACGTCACGAGATCTGAAACACCCTTCCATTGCAGCGCGCTGGGGAACCCGAACTGCCCGTCCGTGGGCGCCATGACTTCCTGCAGGTGGGCATCATTGACCGCGGCCTTCGCCGGGTCGTATCCCTCCGTGAACAGTGCGAAGAAGAGAAACGTGCTCGCGATGGCCCCGGAGAAGATGCCGATGATGTGCCCGATCGCCTGGTGGCGGGGCTTGCCCCCGAGCATGTAGCCGGGCTTGATGTCCATCAGCAGGTTGGAGGCGTTGGACGCGACCTCGACGCACATGACGCCCGTCATCAGGTTGGTCGCCGGGTGCTTGGGGTCCGCGGCGCCGAAGATGAACTGCGGAATCTTTGAGAGCGAACCTGTGGGGGTGATCCCCGTCATGCCCGTGCTGCTCGCGGCGATCAGCGTCAGAATGATGATCAGCGGGATTGCGAGCGAACCAAAGATCCAGGACACGCCAAACCAGTCGTGCGCCATCCACACGCCGATGGCGCCGACGACCGGAATGCCGACCCACGAAATCCACAGCGGGACCTCAATGTCGTGCAGCAGGTCCTTGCCCGTGTCCTTCTTCTTGCCCGTCAGGCCCTTGAATGCCTCGATGAACACCTTGGGCTTGGCGAAGAGCGCGACCATCGAAGCCACCACCATGATGGTGATGCCCCACCAGAGCGCCCAGGAGTTCAAGATCCAGGCTCGCGTGAAGAGCGGCTCGCCCGACGCGGTCGTCTTCATCACGCCCGTCGCCAAGTCGACCTGGGGTTTGATCTCGCCAAGAGAGATCATCCACGGAACGATCACGAAGAAGTTGAGCACCATGCCGATGAGCATGCTGCTCGCGGCCCGGATGCCCATCAGCCCGCCGGCACCGATCATCGCCAGGTCGAGGGCGGGATTGATCCCGAGGTTCTTGAACGTCACCCCGGCAAGCCGCGGCTCGGCACCTTCCTTCGCCAGCCACGCATAGATCGGGTCAAAGGTGTGGGGCAGGACGATTGCTTCCTTGATGCCCAGCCACTTCTCCTGGATGAGCTTCATGTAGGCTTCGCCCGAGATGAACTGGATGCCCCCGGCAACCCCGGCGGCGAGCGCCAACGCCTTGGCCTTGAAGATTCCCACGGCGGCGGCGGATGTATAAAGCGTGTCGAGCACGACGCCGCAGGCGCGACCTTCGGGGAACGGCTGCTGCTCCTCGTTGATGAAGCGTCGCTTCATCGGGAATGCGACGAGCACGCCCAGGATGGACAGCACCACGTTGAACCCGAGCATGTGGACCCAGTTCATGGGCTTGTTCTCGATCCACATGTACGCCGCCATGCCGGAGATCAAGGGTCCGGTCATGTACCCAGCGGCGGTAGCGATGGACTGGGAGCAGTTGTTCTCGAGAATGGTCATGTCGCGCTGCCCGAAACGCGACATGATGCGGAACGCGGCAAACGCGAGGATGACGCTCGTGAGCCCGACGCCCAGCGTCCAACCCGTCTTGGCGCCGACATAGAGGTTCGTCGCCGAGAGCAGCCCGCCCAACAGGAAACCCGTCAGGCCCGAGCGCAGCGTGAGCTGGGGCATGTTGCCGCGAAAGACATTCTCGAGCCACCAGCGGTCTTTCTGCTCGCGGCTCCACGTCTCGATTTGTTCAGGAGTGAGGGAAGGAATGGCCATGGGCGTGTCTCGGGTGCTCAGCGCCGTTCGTCCGAGCGGCGCGGGATTGCGAGCATACCCGAAGGGCGGCGTGATGCAAGCGGGGTGAACGACCGACCGCTCGACCCCGGTCCCGTGATCTCACCCCCACGCTGCTTAGCCCCCAAAGGCCTTCTTGTAGTCCTGGAGGAACCTGTCGAGCCCGATATCCGTGAGCGGGTGCTTGATGCTGTCGGTGATGACCTTGAGCGGGCAGGTCGCGACATCCGCCCCGGCGATGGCGCAGTGCAGCAGGTGATTGGTGTGGCGGATCGACGCCGCGAGGATCTTCGTCGAGTAGCCGTAGTTGTCGTAGATCGTTCGGATGGTCCGAATGAGTTCCATCCCGTCCTCGCCCACGTCGTCGAGGCGCCCGATGAACGGGCTGACGAGGAACGCGCCGGCCTTGGCGACCACCATCGCCTGCAAGGGCTGGAAGCAGAGCGTCAGATTCGTCCGCAGCCCTTCGTCAGCCAGCGCCTTGCAGGCCTTGACGCCCGCCTGGGTGCAGGGCAGCTTGATGACGATGTTGGGCGCGATGGTGGCGTGCGCCTTGCCCTCGCGCATCATGCCCTCAAAGTCGATCGAGATGACTTCCGCGGAGACCGGCCCATCGACGATCTTGCAGATGTCGCCCAGCCGCTTGGCGTAGTCCACGCCCTCTTTGGCGATGAGCGACGGGTTGGTGGTCACGCCATCGAGCACGCCCAGGTCGTGCGCCGCCTTGACCTCGTCGAGATTGGCCGAATCCAGGTAGATTTCCATCGTTTGCTCCGTCGGTTACCGCCGCATTCTGCGTGGTGTGTGGTTCGGGGTCGGTGATTCCCTGGTGTCGCTCGCTCGTGTCGCCAAGCTTTGGCGCACGGGGCATTGAATCGCTCGCGGGATCCGTCAATCAAGTTCCTTGATCAAGATGTTGGCGAACTGGATCGGATCGCCGTGGTTCTGCAGCGCGATCGGCCCGCGCTCTGGCACCCCGGGAAGCTGCGCGTTCTCGATGACCGACTTGCCGTTGAGCACCACACTCAGGCGATCACCCTTCATCGTGATGATGAATCGGTTCCACTGCCCGATCGGCGCGTCCGCGACCACCCGGGGCGTCACTCCCGCACGAACTTCCGCCGGCATACTCGCATCCGTCCGGTATCCATACACCTCACCCGATCCCGCGGGCCAGCACCAGATGTTCACCTGGCTCTTTTCACTTCCGCGGAGGTAGATCCCGCTGTCACCGGCGTTCTTGATTGTCCGCGTCACAGTCTTGCCATCCGCGTCCTTCTGCTCGGAGCCGTCGGGCAAAATGACGGGCCGCTCCGCGTCGTTGACCGGGCCGCTCCAGCGCCAATCGCAGATGAGGATGAAGTCCTTGAACGACTTCTCACTCCACAGATGGTTGCCCTTGCCGTTGTAATCCAGCACCCAGTCCTGAGGCGTCCAGTTGCCCTCATTTTTCGGGTCCGCCTTCCAGCCCGCGAGATCGACGCCCGTGTAGAGCGGCACAAAGCCCTCCTGCGCCACTGCGATCGCGTCCATCGTCGTCTGCGTGGGCAGCGTCCCCGGCAGCTCTTTGATCCGCACATTGCGGAACTGAATCGGCGACCCTTCGGACTCCAGACAGATATATCCCACGCGCGGGTCGGCGTTCTTGCCTTGGGTCACGACTTTGCCGTTCACCGCCAGCGAAATCGCGCCGTCGACGCACTCGATCCGGTAGTGGTTCCACTCCGGCGCGGGCTTCATGCGCTTCTCCGTCGGGAATGCCCGGCTGCCGCCCTTAGGCCGCGGGTTCTCCGGCGTCATCGTCGCGCCATGGATCGGGAAGATGTCGCCATCGCTGGTGAACCAATCACCCTCAAGGCCGTCCATCACCTGCACCTCGATGCTCCGCGTGAAGGGCTGCCCCCGCACCGGGAGCGCGTCGCTCCAGACAAAGATCCCGGCGTTGCCCTTGGGTTGCAGGTGCCGCCACTCGACTTCGAGAATGAAGTTCTCGTAGCGTTTGGCCGTGCGCAGAAGGCCCGTCGGGAAGCCGGTGCAGTGGATGACGCCATCGCGGACCGTCCACGTGCCCAAGTTGTTCTCGATCGTCGCCGGTGCGCAGTTCACGTTGACCCAGCCTTCGAGATTCTCTCCGTTGAACAGGTCGATAAAGCCCGGTTCGGTGGTCAAGTAGCTCGTCTGCCCGTCGTCCATCACGGGCGGCAAGGGCTCGTCCCAGTTGTCCGTGCGGAAAGGCGCCGCCGGAAGGCCCGCGTGGTTGAAGAAGTTGGGCTCGGGGGCGTTCTCAAACGCGAATCGCACGGCCTCGGGCTTCGGGACCCGCGGACTGGAAACGAGCACCGTCTCCCCTTCGATTCGCGCGCGCGCCTTGTAGAACTGCTTGTCGCTGCCCGCGATCAGGAAGTGCGTGAGTTCGCCCCGGTCGTTCCCGCGCGCCACCAGCCCTTCCCCCACGTTTCGAAAATGCAAGCGCGCCCGTCCGGGATTGCCGTCCGTGCCGTGCTCGATGGAGACATGCCTGCACACCGGCCCCATCGACACCACATCGCGTTCGCCGTAGGTTCCGGCGCGGGCGAGCAGGGACAGACGCCGGCCGACTTCCTGCTTGTTCCTCGGGTGGATGTCATTGACGTCGCCAATGTCGGTCGTCACGACCATTCCGGTGTGCTTGCGCCGATCCAGCGTCGCGAACTGTGCCTCTCGCACCAGCGCGGTCTGGCCCGTGTCGTTCGGATAGTTGAACGGCGCGATCTGCACGAAGTAGAACGGCATCTCGGGCTGGTTGAAGGCCCGGCGCCAATCGTCGATGAGCGCGGGGAAGAGCGAAGCGTACAGCCCGGCGGTCGCGCGGTTGGACTCACCCTGATACCACAGCGTGCCCCGCACCGCCGTTCGTGCGATCGGCGCGATCATCGCGTTGTAGAGCACGCTGGGTGTGTTGGGATTCAGCTTTGTCGGGTCAGGCATCGGGGGAAGCTGGGGGGACGCCTTGCCCAGACGATACTTCCACGCCCCGCTGAGCGAGATCGCTTGTCCACCCTCGCCATTCGCTTGAAGAACAAGCCGCATCTGTTCCGGCTTGCCGTTCACCCCGCCCAGCCCGGCAGTATCGAGCATGCGGATGGCAACGACATTCCGCCCAGCAGCCAGGAGGCCCGCGGGCACCTGATACGAGCGACTTTGCCCCCACCGGCCATCCTCGTAAGTCGAGCCCACGCTGACGCCGTTGACAAACGCCTCGTCCCGATCGTCGATGGGCCCGAGTTCCAGCACCGCGGGCTTGCCCGCCCCTGATTCAGGCACGTCCACCACGCGACGGAAATAGATCACGCCATCGAACCGGTCCAGCCCGTCGGCCCGGAGCGTGGCTGGCAGATTCATCGCCTTCCACGCCTCGTCATCAAACGCTGGCGCCGCCCAGTCCGCGGGCGCGTCGCCCTGACGATCAAGCCCGGTCCACCATGCCGAGACCATTCGCTTCATGCGCTCCGCCTGGCGCGCCGCGACATCTTGCGCATCGGTGCTCGCCTCGAGCCTCAGGCCCTCGAGCGCCGGCGCAAACGTCGGAAACGCCCCGAGCGACTCGGCGCTCATCCAAGCTTCCGCGACCGTTCCGCCCCAGTTGCTGGCGATCAGCCCGATCGGCACGCCATGCTTGCGATGGATCTCTCGAGCAAAGAAATAGCCGACAGCGCTGAAGTCTCCAACATTGAGCGGCGTCGCCGCCTTCCACGACCCGCCCGTGTTCTTCTCCACCCGCGCCGATGCCACGTTGGGCACATCGAAGCTTCGAATCAACGGGAAGTTCGCGGCCTGGATCTCGCCCGCCGGGTTCTGCGAGCGAGAGACCGTCCACTCCATATTCGACTGCCCGCCGCAAATCCATACATCCCCAAGCAGCACGTCGCGGAGCGTGACCTCGGTGCTGCCGGCGAATACCACTTCAAATGGCCCGCCTGCGCCGGGCGTCGTCAGCGTCGCGGACCAGGCGCCCTCATCATCCGCCTGAGCGGTGACCGCCGCGGCTCCCGGCCAGGTTGGCGTAATGCGGACCGCCTCGCCCGGCGAGGCCCAACCCCAAAGCGTGACGTTGGCCTCGCGCTGCAGCACAACCCCGTCGGAGAGGATCGCGGGCAATCGCACCTGCGCGTAGGCGGAACTCGGCTCGCCCAGGCCCGTGAGCCCGGCCCCGAGCACGACTATCGCAGCCAGCCAGCCGGAGCCCGCTCCGCCGCGACGAAACACGCGGGTGTCACGACGCCCGCCCCCGAGCTTCGCACGTCGCCCGTCCAAGCGTCCGCTCATGCGCTCCTCCAGATTCAAATCAAGCTGTGTCTGGCGAGCGCGCCGACGACGACGGCAATCCACCCGCTCAACAACCGGAGCCTACGCAACGCCATCGCGCCCCGGCAACCAGCGTCGCCCGCGACCACATCAACCACCCGAACAGCAGCGGTCCCGGAACGCGGCTCATGCCCACGCGCGCTCAAACACCAATCCCTCGGAACCCGCGCTACCGGTTTCCGCAATCACTCGCTTCATGGGCCCAAGAAATGCTGCGAACTCCGCGTTCGTGCACGTCGGGACATAAGCCCGCAGCACCCGCGGGTCATAGAACCGGAAGTAATAGGTCTTTCCCTCTTCATCGCCAACACGCAGGAAGCGGCGCAAATGCCGACGTACCTCCGGCATGGTCGCGTTCTCGTCGACGCTCGCCAAGATGCCCCAGGCTTTCCCCCACATCGAGCTCATCAACTCTCGGGTGAATGTTGTCCCGGGCTCAAGGCGAACGGCATACGCCGCCGCCGCTTCCATCCGGGGCGTCAGCTTGCCGGAAAACAAGCAGAGATACTCCGCACGCCCCAGACGGATCATGGGTTCGATCGCGCGGCTCCGCGCTCCATCGAGGATCGCAACCCCCATCGTGCCCGGGGTAAACACCGCTCGGTCGAGCTCCGCCTGCTGGATCAATCGCCCGGCGAGCGGGCTAACGGGCCTGGCAAGCAGCTGGGCGTCCGCTCGCTCACCGGAACTGCTCACGAGGCGCACTCCTCGCACAATGCCGCGCCTGCGAGCGCCGCTTCCTCAAGCGCCTGCGCCTGCTCGTCGCCCACCACGGGCTCCGGGGGACGGGCCGCGGGACCACCCCGGGCGGGAGGCGGCGGCGCCGCCTCGACCTCAGGTGGGGGCGACCCGCTCGGGGCCAGCGCCATCCGCTCGACGGCCAGCTCAAGAAAGCGAAGCTCCCCCTGCTGAATCGCCCGGACGAGCTTGGGCGCTACGACCTCCGGCGCATCCATGCCCGACGCGACCAGCCCCTTGGCATGCAGCCAGCCCTTGACCCGGGCGTGCAGCGTCCAATCCGCCAGCAGGCTGTCGACGATCGCCCGGGCCGCCGCAGCGTCCGTGACGTGCTTGGCTCGGACCCACTCCCGCTCAGCCTTATCGAAGAGCCAGGCGTCCACGCCGCGATGCCAGAGGCGGATCTTCATGGTGAGGCATCCCGCTGCGATGTCCCGAGCTTGGAGCTCGCTGGACGCGACCCGCCGAGCTTGGGGGGAACAACGACCAACCCAGCGCCGCTGAAGTCAAGGGGGAGGATACCACAAGCCCGCGGCAAAGGGAACGTCCGAGCGCGTTGAAGAGATGACGGTGCGCAGGTTGGCGGCGAGCCGGGGGTTAATCAGGCGGACATCTCGGGGGGCTTCTCGGGGGGGCTTTTCCGGGGTCTAGCGGGGGCGATGTCTGCCGAAAGGGCAGTTTGGGCAAAGAAGCGAAGGCTCCTTGGTCGTCAAACGCGAAAAAGTTGACTTGTTTTGCCCAAACGGGTGGCACGACTCAAATCTTGTGGCATGTTTGAGAGTGTCCGACACGAGTGGGTCGTGCAGGACTGAAGAACACATCTGTCTTCGGCAGAACATCGTTTTACGTGAGGAGACTTTTCATGAAGAAGGCTATCGCTCTCGTCGCTCTCGCTGGCCTGGCCACGGTCGCTTCCGCTCAAGGCACGGGCGCTATCCGTTACGAGACCTCGGTCGGCGGCGACGCTTGGCAGACCGGTCTCCGCACGGTGACCCCCGGCACGACCGTCAACGTTCGCGTCGTCGTTTCCTGGGATGTTCCCGGCGCTCTCGGCTTCGCCGGCGCCCAGCCCGACTTCATCATCGACAACGCTGGCGCTGGTGACGCGGTCAGCAACATCGAGCGTCCCGTTCCGTTCAACTTCGCTCCCCAGACGATCGTTTCCAGCCGCTTCGGCAACTCGATCAAGATCGACGACAGCCGCGACACGCTCGGCCCCGGCCTCGGGACCCGTGGCGTGACCCCCGGCCAGGGCGTCCAGGCCTTCACCCCCAACTTCAGCACGGCCAACCCCGCCGTCATCTTCACCTTCTCCTACACCCCGGACGCGACCGCGACCGTCCGTGACCTCCGCTTCACCTTCATCGCCCCGACCGGCGGCAACACGACGGACCGCATCTTCCGCGTCTACACCTCCGCCAACGGCGCCCAGGCGACCCCGACCTCGACGGTCACCGGCGCTTCGATCGCCATCCCGGCTCCCGGCGCCCTCGCCCTCCTCGGGCTCGGTGGCCTGGCCGCTGGTCGCCGCCGTCGGTAATCCGACTCGGTGAGCAGAACGTTCTGCCGAAACTCAAAGACCCCGTCGCTCACACGACGGGGTCTTTTCTTTTCCAAACCAAGATATAGTCCTATAACTACAGGCGGCTTCAGGGGTCGGTGGTCGGCGTCAAAAATCACCGCTGTGGGAGAAGAACCCGGGACCACCAAAGCTTGTAGATCCGGGTGTTCCAATGGGTTGTGAAACCCAGCGAGGATACCGGGATGGCCCGCGGTTGCTCCGGCCGGGAAAAAAATGCAAGGAAAACCTTCAGTTCACTTGCTTTTGGCCAGGGGCGTTTGGTAGTCTTCTCTCACTGATCTGTCTCGCGACACGCCGTATGCGTGTTTGGATTTCTTGAACTGGAGGAGATTCGAAATGAAGGCTATCGCTCTGCTCGCTATCGCTGGCGCCGCCGCCGTCGCCTCGGCCCAAACCGCTCGTCTCGAGTGGCAGGTTTCGACCGACAACGGCGCCACCTGGAACAGCGGTCTCACGACCTTGACCACGGGCGGCACCGTCCAGGTCCGCGTCCTCGGCTCGTTCAACGTCGCTGGCGGCCTCGGCTTCGCCGGCGCTGCGTTCGACGCCACCGTCAGCAACATCCTCGCTGGTGACTCGGTTGCCAACTTCAACCGCACCTTCAACTTCGCCGCTCAGACGCTCGCTGCCAGCACCTTCGGCACGACGATCAAGATCGACGACAACCGCGACACGCTGGCCCCCGGCGCCGGCACCCGCTGGGTTCAGCCCTCGCAGGGCGTCCCGGCCTTCACCCCCACCTTCGTCACGGCTAACCCCGCCGTCCTCTTCACCTACGACCTGACCGTCAGCAGCGAAGAAGGCGTCCGCTCCATCAGCCACGTCGGCAACGGCGCCGCCGCTGGCGTCGTCCAGATCTACACCACGGCCAACGGCGGCCAGGCCCGCATCAGCAACGCCAACACCACGGTCGTTGGCGCTCAGGTTGAGGTCATCCCCGCCCCCGGCGCGGTTGCCCTCCTCGGCCTCGGCGGTCTCGTCGCCGGCCGTCGCCGTCGGTAATCCGTACCGCTCCTCGGAGCGGTTGGATTCCTAAGGCAATCCAGTTCAATGTCGGGCTAACGTCCGATCGTTGACTGAACACGAAAATCCACGCTCGCCACTCGCAAACGCGGGTGGCGAGTCGCTTTTTGGAAAGCCTCATCGGCACCGCGAGTCGGGCTCTCGCGGCAATCTCACCAGTTCCGACGTCTCTCAACAATCTGAGATTTCAACCGATCTGTCGATGAACGGTCGGCAATCTCATTTCCGACTGGAAGCTTGGATCGGACAGGCGATCTTCGATCTCAGTTGCAGCTCTTCCAAACTTGGCGTGATTCCGGCACCCGCCGACCCGAGCATCAGGAACCAAGTGCAACTGAAGGCGGGCCCTAGAACGCGCAGAGACCCTCAAAACCGGTGAATTACAGGACTTTTGCGGATCTGATGACTCTTGCTTCCTGGGACCCTGCGCGTTCGCGGGCGAAGCAGCTTCCTCCCGCGAACGGTTCGTTTTGGATCGCGCGAAGAAATCGCGCGAAGAACTTGTTTGTGATGTTGCGCGAAGCACCGAACTTCGTGCGCGTTGTCTAATGCACGAAGGACCTCAGCGGGCGATTGGTGCCGAACGGGGCAACGGAATGCGACGTTCGGCCTCCACCAGCACGACAGGTGAGGCGGCGATGGCGTGGCCGTGTGCGTGGGAATCGCGCCTGGGGGGAGAAGCCGCACTAAGCTCTTGCGGTCGCGGGAGCGGCCAGGGGCCCGTAGCTCAGCGGTTAGAGCTCTCCACTCATAATGGACGCGGTCGCTGGTTCGAATCCAGCCGGGCCCATCTTTCACTGCCGCTGTGCGGCGGCGCGCTTGCCGGCTCGCATCAGGCTGGCGAGTGCGTGCTGGGCCTCGCGTCTTGGGTCGGACATCAGGGAGTAGAGCTCGACGGGCGAGATGCCGGCGTGCTCGGCAAACTCGACGAAGACCGCTGCGGCACGAAGATCAGCGGAGTCTCTCGCCGGGAGCGTCGCGGCCAGACGCTGCTTCATCGCGTTGGCCCGCTGCGTGACGCGGGAGGCCAGAGCCCGCCGCTGGCGGACATCGAGCGAGTCCAGCCACTGGCCCAGAGCGCCGGACGACCAATCGCCGCCCGCCCCCGGAACGAGACCGACAGCCGGGAGCGCCCTGGGGAGGGCCTGCGAAAACACCTCGGAGACGGCTTCCGAGCGCACCCCGGGACCAAGGGTCGCGGCCCCCCGGGTCGCCCTCTCAGGGATAGCCTGCGAGCCCGGAACGGCGCTTGGAAGAGATTCCAAAGGCGCGTCCGGCTCAACCCGGTAAGTTGTCACCACCGCCAACGATTGGCGCGTTGCCACCCGTACCATGGATCCACCCTCCGAACCACATCGGAGCACCACCACACCGGAAGGACAAGCCCGCCAAACGCTCAACTCTTTGTAAGGATGTAACCCCGGAAATCCCGGTCGAAAACCCTTACATTTGATCAAATCGCGCACGACTTGCGCGTTTTCGCAGTTTCGGGCACGATTGAATGGCACTGCACAGAATGGCACCGCAACGAACGGAATGAAAGAAACTCTGGCGGGCTCACGTAAACGCCGCCCATAGCTCAGATGAGGAAGTGACGAACGTCGAATGGCAAAGCGCGCCACCTCCAAACGGGTTGATGCCCCTTCTCAGGACGCCCCCTCCACTGCTGCGGGCATGGGGCCTGCGCGCGAGGCTGGCGTTGTCGCGCTTGACCACGTACTCGGACAGAGCGGCGCGATTGCGCATTTGCAAGCCGCGATCCGCGCCGGGCGGTTGCATCACGCGTGGTTGTTCCACGGGCCGGAGGGTGTGGGGAAGTTCACTGCGGCGATGGCGTTCGCTGCCGTCATTCTCGATCCGTCGTCTGCGCCGGGGCTCGACGGCACGATCCGCCCCGATCCGGACAGCCAGGTGCAACAGCTCATTCGTCGCGGGGCACACCCGGATCTGCACGTCATCAACAAGGCGCTGGCCGAGTTCAGCAACGACAAACGCATTCGCGACGCGCGACACGTGACGATCGCCAAGGACGTGATCGACCAGCGTCTCATCAAGCCGGCGTCGCTGGCGCCGATGATTCAGACCAGCGCGCTTGCGGCCAAGGTGTTCATCATCGACGAAGCAGAGTTGCTCGATCGCTCCACCACGCACGCGCCAACACAGAATGCGCTGCTCAAGACCCTGGAAGAACCTTCAGAGCGAACGGTGATCATCCTGGTGACGTCGAGCGAGGATCGGCTGCTGGCGACGATCCGCAGCAGATGCACGCGAGTGGCCTTCCTGCCTTTGGATGAAGCCTCGATGCGAGCGTGGATGGCCCGCGCCGATGTGGTGGGCGGTTCTGACGGGGGGTTTGCCGGAAGTTCAGGTGGCAGCGGTGGCATCGCGCCCGAACAACTGCCATGGCTGCTGGAATACGCGCAGGGCTCGCCAGGCAGGCTCCTTGGAGCGATCAGGGACGAGTTGCCCAAGTGGGGCGCGCTGCTGGCGCCGATGGTGGATGCGGCAAGCAAGGGCTCGCTCCCAATCTCGATGGGCGCCACCATGGCGGGGATGTGCGAAGCTTGGGCCAAGGCGCAGGTTGATGCGGCGGACCACGCGAGCAAGGAATCTGCCAATCGCGTTGCGGCGGACCTCTTGTTCCGCGTGCTGGGAACGCAGCTCCGGACAATGCTGCGAGCCGCGGCGGGCGCGGGGGAACACGATCGCTGCGAGCGGATCGCGTCGGCGATCGACGCTGTGCGGCAGTGCGAAACCTACATCGACTCCAACGTCCAGGCGAGCTTCTCCATGGATTGGCTGGCGGGCGAGCTCGCGTCCGCGTTTGCGGGGACAAGGTTCGCGCGAGCGTGAGGCGTTGGTATCCTCACAACATGCCCAAGCGAAAGCCCCTCGAGCCGACCGACGACAGCGAACCTGCCAACGCCAAACCAGCTGGAAGCAGGAAGCCCAGCCGCAGCCGCAAGTCGGCTGGTGCCAAATCGCGCGGGACCAAGTCGGGAGCGGATATCCAATCGACGGCTATTACGTCGGCGGGTACGAAACCGGCCAGTAGACGCCCGGGACCGGCGCGGGCGGCGGAGCTCATGACCGAGCTTGCGCGAGCGTATCCGGATGCGCACTGCGAGCTGCACTTCAAGAGTCCGCATGAGCTTCTGGTCGCGACAATTCTCTCGGCCCAATCCACCGATGCGGGCGTGAACAAGGCGACTCCCGAGCTGTTCGCTCGATTTCCGACCCCGGCGGATTATGCCGCGGCTTCGCCCGAGGAGATCGAGCCTTACATCAAGACGATTGGGCTCTTTCGAAACAAGGCGAAGTCGATCCACGCCTCGATGAAGGACATTGTTGAGAAGTTCGGAGGCCAGGTGCCGCGGACGATGGATGAGCTGCTGACGCTCCGCGGCGTTGCGCGGAAGACCGCCAACGTGGTGCTCGGCAACGCCTTCGGCATCAATGTGGGCTTCGTCGTTGACACGCACGTTGAGCGTCTCAGCAAGCGATTTGGCTTGGTCGAGCAGGACGCCAAGGTCGCGCGAATCGAGAAGCGCCTGATGGAGCTTGTGCCGGCCAAGGACTGGTGCAATGCGTCGCACTGGCTGATCTGGCACGGTCGGCGAGCCTGCACCGCCCGGGGCGGACGATGTGAGGATCATCCGATTTGTGCGCGGTTTGGAGTGTGCTGCGACAAGCGGAGCGGTGATTCTCGGACTCGTTCCACGCCATCACCGGAAAAGGCCTCAGTGGATAGGGGCAACGCCGCTGGCTAACCTCTGGGCGAATAGCACGGTGTTTGCGAGTCGTGCGACACTTTGGGGTACGAGAGGGAGAGCAAGATGACGATTCGATTTGCGTGCGCCGCGGCGATCGCCGCGGGCTTGGCTGTTCCAGCCATGACCGCCGAGGCCAGCGTTCTGACGAGCTGGAACCTCGTGGTTTTGGGGGATTTGCAGAATGAGAGCCAAGACATCGAAGGCAACGCCTTCGTGGGTCGCGATTTTATCGGCGGATCGCCGACCGTCGCGAAGAACCTCGACGCTGGCGCGTTCTCCGGGATCACAACCCTGGCGGTCGGACGGAACGTGAGCGTCGGCAACATCAACATGCAGGCGGGCAATCTTCGCTACGCCGGCTCATTTAGCGGCAACTTCAACGCCAACGGCGGTGGCAACCGGGCGCAGGATGCTTCCATCGCCGGCTGGGCTTCTGCCTTCGAGGTGGAACTGACCGGCGCGTCGGACTTCTACCGCTCGCTCACGCCAAACAGCAGCGTCCAGTTGCCCCAAAACGGCCAACCTGGGCCGGTGAACTACATCGCGACGCCGAGCGGCCCGGACAACGTGGCGGTGTTCAACGTCTCCGCCGCGGACGTCTTCAACTCCTCGCTCATCCAGCAGATCGAGCTTTCGCTGGGCGGCGCTTCCGCGATCGTGATCAACGTCTCGGGAACGAACGTGAACATCGCGAACGGGAACATGGTCAGTCCGTGGAATGGCGCCTTGGCCCGCAGCAAGACCATCTGGAACTTCTACGAGGCGACGACCATCAACGTGGATCGGATCTTCAGCGGCGCAATCCTCGCCCCGCTCGCCCACCTGACTAACACCACCGAGATCAACGGCTCGGTCTTCGTCCGGTCCATGCGTCAGCGGGGTGAAGTCCACCTCCCGGTATTTGATGGGTTCATCCCGGCCCCGGGTTCGGCGGCGGTGTTCGGGATCGCTGGGCTTCTCGCGGCGCGTCGCCGCCGGGCCTGATGCGGTCTGCCCAATCTGTGCACCACAGGCCGACCAGGAGGTCGGCCTTTTTCTTTCTTGGTCCGCTTCCTCGCCCTTGGGAAGCCCGGGCGGGCGGGCGGGGAGCTGATGCGGTATCGACGCTCGCGTTGGGCGGTTCGGGATAGACTCCGCACGCTCAGACTGAACGAGCGCAGCCTTGTACTGGGGCGCTCTGCGGCCTTTGGCGGCCAGCTTGTTGGCGGGGGTTTGTTGGCTGGCTGTGTTGGCGGAGTCTGTTGGCGGGGGTTTGTGGAACGCACTGTCGGAGGCAGCACAGACGCACCCATGACAACGCTCGATGGTTCATCGTTGACGCTCGAGCAGCTCTCTCGCATCGCGCGCGAACCGGGAACGCCAATCGCGATCTCGCCCGAAGCGCTCGCCCGAGTTGCCAGCGGCCGCGCCGTGATCGATCAGGTGGTCAGCGCCTATGTCGCCTCGGGGGGGATAGGGCCGCGGGTGTATGGCGTGACGACCGGCTTTGGGGAGTTCAAGGACCGATCGGTCCGCGCGGAGGACCTCGACGCGCTGCAGGAGAACATCCTGATCAGCCACGCAGTCGGGGTCGGAGAAACGACGCACGAGTTTGACGCGGCAAACTACTTCCCGCCCGAGGTGGTTCGCGCTGCGATCGTCATCCGCCTCAACACCATGCTGCAAGGGCACTCCGGCGTGAGGCCGATCCTCGTCAAGTACCTCGCGGCGATGCTCAGCGCCGGGGTTGTGCCGCTGGTGCCGCAGCGCGGCTCGGTCGGTTCCAGCGGCGATCTTTGCCCGCTGGCGCACTGCTTCGTGGTGCTGCTCGGGCACGGCTCCTTCGTGAGGATCACTCCCGAAGCGACGGAGCCCGGCGCGGACGGAGCACGGAACAAGGGCGAACGTTCGCTTGAGAGCAGCGCTCGCGGGACCGTGGTCTTTGGAGGCGTTCCACGACGCGTGATCCCGGGGGCCAAGCTGCACGAAGCGGTGCTTGCCGGGCATGGCGAAGGGCGCGAACTCGATCCGGAGATCGCGGCGTTGTCGAGTTCGCCCCACCCCAAAGCCAAAGAGGGCCTGGCGCTCTCGAATGGGGCGACGTTCTCCGCGGCGATGCTGGCGCTGGCGGCGCTGGACGCGCTGAAGCTGGTCGACCTGGCGGATGACGCCGCGGCGCTTTCGCTTGAGGCGATGTGCGGACGTACGCGGGCGCTGGATCCGAAGGTTCACGCGGTGCGGAATCTGGAGGGCCAGTCGCGCACGGCCGGGAACATGCTGGCGGCGCTGCGCGGCAGCCAGCTCGCGGATCGAGCGGTGAGCGTGCAGGACCCGTATTCAGTGCGCTGCGCTCCACAGGTGCATGGCGCATCGCGTGATGCGATCGCGTACGCCGCCGGGGTTGCGTTGGCAGAGATTAACGCGGCGACGGACAACCCGCTGTTCTTCTCGCCCGATGAGCGTCCGTGCGACGTTCTTGCTCGCCTGGAGCGAGGCGACACGACGACAGACATTGGCGATACGCTCGCCTACTCCGCTGGCAACTTCCATGGCGAGCCCGTGGGCATGGCGGCGGATTTCCTCGCGATCGGTGTCGCGGAACTTGCGAACATCTCCGAGCGCCGATGCCAGTTGCTGCTCGACGCCGGGCACAACCGCGGGCTGCCCGCGCACCTGACCCCCACGCCCGGACGCGAATCGGGATTGATGATCGCGCAGTACACCGCGGCGGGGCTCGTCTCGGAGAACAAGGTTCTCTGCCATCCCGCGAGCGTCGATTCCATCCCGACGTCGGCCAACAGCGAAGATCACAACGCGATGTCGACGATCGCAGCGCGGAAGCTGCGGACGGTGGTCGCCAACGCCCAGAGCGTGCTGGCGATCGAGCTGCTCATCGCGGCTCAGGCGGTCGAGTGGCGCGTCCTCCTGGGCTTGAGCGATGCCGATCTCCAGCCGGGCAGCGGCCCCCGGTCTGGAAATCAGTCGGGCCCCGCCCCCGGCAAGCCGTCCCTCTTTGGCGGCATCGGCTTGCAGACCCCGACAGGCTTCAGGCACGATGAATCCATGCGGCGCGCCGCGGCCTTCATGCGCGATGCGACGCCGGCCGCACTCGCGAGCCTGCAATCGCTGGTTGGCGAGCATCTCGGGGTAGAAACGCGAGAGCTCTATCTGGGCGTCCGTCAACGTGTCGCGCCCCTGCAGCACGATCGCATGCTCGACGGCGACATCCGAGCGCTGCGGCGCCTCATCGATGCCCGCTGATTCGAACGCCCGGGCGTCACTGGCTAGCGGAGGACGGCCTTGTCGCGATCTTCAATACGCCATACTTGAGAATGCACCAAAGCGCTCGCAAGCCGTCAACCGGGCGGATCTTCTTGCCCTCGTCGTAAGTCCGCCCGGCGTAGCTGATCGCGACCTCGTAGACGCGGAGCCTTCGCAGCGGAACGGGGAGGGAGGGCGGCGCCTCGATTCGAGCTCCGCTGGCATCGCTCGGGATGCGCATTGCCGCGAGCTTGGCGACGAGTTCGGGCTCAACGCCGAAGCGCATCTCTTCGATCGTGAGTCGCGAAGCAACCTCCCGCGTGAACGCCTTCGAGCAGCACTCGATGTCGGTCAGATTCAGATTTGTCGCGGCATTGCACAGATGTGTGATGACAGTATTGGCAAGATAATGCCAGTAATATAAGACGCGGTGCGATGGCCCTAAGAATCGCGAGCCGATGACGGCGTCGGCCTTCCCGGTCATGATCGGTTCCAGCAGCGCCGGATGGTCGGCGGGGTCGTACTCCAGATCCGCGTCGTGGATCAATATTACATCGGGCGGGCCCCAGGGGTGTCCGGGCTGTAACGCTGCGGCGAGCGCCGTGCGCAGAGCCGCGCCCTTGCCCTTGTTCTGCGCGTGCGTGAGTCCGGTGGTGTCCTCGCGCTCGCCCAGGGAGCGGACGAGGTCGGCGGAGCCGTCGGTCGAGCCGTCGTCGACGAGGATCAGTCGGCGCCGCACGCCCGCGGGCGGCGGGGTCTGGTCGAAGCGCGCGATCGCCAGCGGCAGCCAGTGACGCTCGTTGAAAACGGGGATCAGAACCGCCAGCTCCATTAGAGCCATTGTTGACCGGCGGACCCCGGCGGACGCACCGGGCGGACTGCGACTTGATAATCCTTCGATGCCAAAGGGATCAGACCGCCTCCAGCCGCTCGGAGAAAGGGTGGTCGCACAATGTCGGGTGGTGCCGGAGCGTGGAACGCCTCTGCTCGCTCGGCCGCAACGTCGAATGCTCAACAAACTCGCTCGAAACCTGCAACTTCGCTTGCGTCCGAGAGCTTCTTGAGGTATCTTGTTGGAAAGCGCCTTCTTCGAGTTGTGGCCCAGTTCTTGTGCTGGAGTACGGGGGAGTACACGGGGTGCTTCGGAACGCGGGTAGTCCAAGATTGCTCGACTGGAAGCGGGCTCGGGGCTGGGCAGGGCTCGGTGGGGAGTTTTTCCGGAGGATCGATCATGGATGGAGTCGTCAAGACCTGTGCAACGCGGTGCAATGGCGTTCTCGCGTCATTTCTCGTTGCCGTGACTAGCTTGATTGCAATATCTGTCGCACGTGCCGATGAGCCGCCGCTGCCGGAAGATCGTGCGATTCTGGTGCGCTTTCTCGACGGCGTGACTGCACAAGATCGCATTGGCAGCGGGATCATCCAGGCTCTGCAAGGCGAAATCATCTGGCAGGCACGGACCGTTCCGGAGCTGGTCGCAATCCGCGTGCCGCGAGGCGAGGCGGCATTTTCGGAAGACCTGCTCCGCAACAACGTGTTCGTGCAAGCCGCGGGGCGAGCGCCGCGGGCGTATCTCGCGGCGATACCGAACGATCCAGATTTCCCCAAGCAGTGGGGATTGCAAGGCGGGAACTCGGTGACGTGCGGCTGTTGGACAGCATGCACGCCCAACTCGCCCGTACCGACGTTTGCAGGCAAGGACATCAACGTCGTCCGAGCGTGGGACATCACGACCGGCGGCACCAGTAAGGTCATCGCGATCGTCGACACGGGCGTGCATTACACACATCCGGACCTCCTTGCGAACATGTGGACGAACCCGGGCGAGATACCGGCGAACGGAATCGACGACGATGCGAATGGGATCAAAGATGATGTGTATGGCGCAAACTTTGGTCAAGGAATATATGGCTGCCTGAACACCTTTGCGCCAGATCGTCCACCTGGAGATCCTCTCGAGAGGATGTACGGTATCGACGTACACGGCACCGTGATAGCGTCAATCATTGGGGCAATCGGGCACAACAGTATCGGTATGGCTGGAGTCTGCTGGACTGCAAGGCTTATGGCGGTCCGAGCAGAAAGGGACGCTACCATCACAGATTGCGGTGGTCAGGCATGCGATGCAGATTTCGGAATAGGCGTGGTACAGGGCGTCGACTACGCAGTTGCCGAGGGAGCACACATTATCAACGTAAGTTGGGGCTTCGAGTTTGCCCCAGTTGGGCTATATGATGTTTTCAAGGCGGCAAGAGACGCAGGCGTCCTAGTGGTTGCCTGCGCTCATAATGATGGCGTTGATGTTGATGATCCAGTGAATCTCGCACGCCGATATCCAGCCATCTACGACTTTGACAACATGATTGTCGTGGCAGCAACTAATCCCGACGACACACTTGCGGGATTCTCGAACTTCGGAAAGACGAGCGTTGACATCTCTGCACCTGGAACATTCCAGTGGACACCGAGTCCAGATTTGACCAACAGTATCCCTAGTTTCAACTATTGTCCCGCAGAACAGTGTGTCGATGGCACTTCGTTTGCTGCTCCATTGGTCGCTGGTGTGTGCAATCTTTTGTGAAATAAGAATCCGACGTGGAGTTACAAGCTCGTGCGTCAACGAATTTTGGACACAGCTCGTCCAGTTCTTTCTCACGCGAACAAGACTGTCACTGGCGGAATTGTTGATGCGTTCGCTGCCGTTTCTCCGTGATTAAGGATCAACAGGTATGGCGATCAAACACTTGTTCATTGTTTTCAATGCCGTTGCAAGTCCCGCCCTTGCGCAGATCGGGACCGCCTCGCTCACGTGGCAAGCGTCGCTCGACGGCGGCGAGACCTGGTCAAGCAACGAGATCCAAACCCTCACCGGCACCAGCATCCGCGTACGCGCGCTGGCAAGTTGGAGCCCGGACGCGGGATACTCGTTTGCATCTTCTCGCTTCGACGCTTTCGTCCGCGGCCTTTTCGGCGCTGGCTCTCAGGACACCGTTACCGAGTGGAGCATCCCCGCGCCGCTGCTCACCGTTCAAACGGTGGTCTCCGCACGCTTCGGCGACACAATCAAAATTGACGATGCACGAGACTCGAACCCTCCGGGCAGGGGCAACTACTCTTTGTCGCCGCTCCAGCAGTTTGAGCAGAGTGGGGTGCCACACACCCGTGCGAACCCAGTTGCTGTTTTTCAGTACACGCTCAACCTCGATCAGTCGGCCGGCGTACGCGAGGTCTCGTCCGCGTGGTTCCGTCCACCCGTTGGCGCAGTTGTTCCCATCCGCCTCTGGCGCGGGCCGGCGGGAGCCGACCTCCAGAACGTTCCCGCGACCACGCTCGTCCCCCTCCGCATCAATGTTGTCGTCCCGGCGCCCGCCCCGACCATCGTCGTTGCCACGGGCATGGCGTGCATGCTGCGCCGGCGGCGCTGAACTTCTCGGCGCCAGCAGCGGCCCGGAACCCGGCGGCCCGGAGCCAGCGGCCATGAGCTGGCGGCCAAGAACCGGCGGACAAGAACCGGCGGCCAGACCGCACCGATCGCACCGACTCACGTCCCGAAACGCAACCCCTCTACTTGCTTGGATGACGCGCGAGCGCGTCGCTCAACAACCCCTCGCACGCCGCGGCGAGCATGTCATGGACGTGCGTAAACCCGTCGATGTAGCTGCGCCGGGCACTTTTCAATGGACACCTGCATCAGATTTGAACAGCAGTGTTCCAAGCTTCAATTATTGCCCACGCGATCATTGCGTTGACGGAACTTCCTTCGCCGCCCCGCTTGTTGCGGGAGTGTGCAATCTTGTCTGGAACCAGCACCCATCTTGGAACTATAAACTT
Source organism: Planctomycetota bacterium (assembly GCA_033763815.1). Taxonomy (GTDB): domain Bacteria; phylum Planctomycetota; class Phycisphaerae; order Phycisphaerales; family UBA1924; genus JANRJU01. Next base: position 29,222 of record JANRJU010000016.1, on the reverse strand, counting down.
GTTCGCAACAAGGTTCTGACTTCAACCCGCTTCGTCCCGACTCACGTTGGCAAAAGTGTGACTGCAGGTATCGTTGACGCTCACCGGGCAGTGTTGCCGTGAGTGCGGAGGTCATCATGTTGTTGCAACTCACCTTGATCGGGTATGCTCCGTGCGTTGCCTTGTCACAAATCGGCACCGCCTCACTCACGTGGCAGGCGTCGCTCGATGGCGGCACCACATGGACCAGCAACGAAGTGCAGACGCTCATCGGGACGAGCGTTCGCATCCGTGCCGTGGCCAGTTGGAGCCAGGACGCGGGGTACTCGTTCGATTTGTCACAGTTTGACGGCACGGTACGGGGGTTTGCTGGCGCCGGTCGGACAGATGCGGCCACCAACTTCCGAGTCCCGAGCCCGCTGACGGCCGGGATCTCAGGCGGTGATACATATGTCGCTCAACGCTTCGCAGATATTTTGAAGATCGACGAGGTACGAGACACCGTCGCACCGGGACTGGGCCAGCGAAGCATCGCGCCGGCTCAGTTGTATGAGTCCGCGGGACTTCCCCACACAACCGCAAATCCGCTGTCGATCTTCGAATACACGCTGCAGTTGGATGGTTCAGCAGGTACGCGCGAAGTGTCGTCCGTCTGGTTGTTGCCCCCCATCGGCAACCCCGTCCGCATCCGCACATGGCGCGGCCCCAGCTTCATGGACGGCAACAACAGCCCGGAGACGAGCGTCGTCCCCCTCCGTATCAACGTCGTCGTGCCCGCGCCGGCGTCGGCGGCTTGCCTGATGATCGTCGCGAGCGGGCTCGCTCGACGCCGCAGGCGCTGACCCCAGACCCAGTTCCGCCTGCTTCCCGGGGGCTCGGGCACGCAGGCCGAGGCACACCGCTACGATGATCGACTTTGGCCGCAAGCTCGCTCAGATCTCCGCTGCAATCTGTTTCTCCGACGCCCGCCGAGAACCCCGGCCCGCGCGCTGCGGGCCGCGAGGATGGTGTTCCGCTCGACGATCGGCTCGGGAATAGCCCGGGCGAAGTTCCGCCGGAGATGCCCGAGTCGGATCGGCGCGGCGAGCAGGCGGACGGCAACGTCGGCGTGCTGGCAAGCCTGATCGAGACGACCAAACCGCGGATCACGCGTCTGGTCACCATGACGTCCGGAATTGGCTTCGCGCTGAGCATCATCGGGCGTGGAGTTCCGCTGCGCGATGCGATTTTCTCGGGCGTGGCCTGCGCGATTGGAACAGCGCTGGCCGCGGCGGGCGCCAACGCGATCAACCAGTTCATGGAGCGGGATCTCGATGCCAAGATGCCGCGAACGGTTCATCGTCCGTTGCCCGAGCATCGCGTCCGTCCGGCAATCGTGCTGTGGTGGGGCGTCGTCCTGGCGGCGGCTGGGGTTGGCGCGCTCGCCAGCTTTTCCGGGCTCGTTCCCGCGGCGATCTGCCTCGCCTGCGTGTTCATCTACACGCTGATCTACACCCCCATGAAGACCCGCACGACGCTGGCGACCTATGTCGGCACCTTGCCCGGCGCACTCCCCCCGCTGATTGGCTGGTCCGCGGCGGCGGAGATGGCCAACGCGAGCGGGGCGGACTTTGCGTCGGCCCTGGAACCCGGCGGGCTCTCGCTCTTCCTGCTTATGACGGTGTGGCAGATCCCCCACTTCTTCGCGATCGCGTGGCTCTATCGCACCGACTACGCGCTGGGCGGGTTCAAGATGCTCGCGGTCGAAGACGAGGATGGGCACAAGACGTCACGCGCCGTCGCGGTCTGGACGGCCCTCCTGATTCCTGCGACGCTCGCGCCGTATTGGATGATGGGCGACCGCCTCAGCGTGGTGTCGCCGATCGTCGCGGGCGTCACGGGCGTGATCTTCGGCGTGCTGGCGATCCGCCTGGCGCGGAGCAAGCTCCGCAAGGACGCAAGGACACTGTTCATCGCTTCGGTGGTTCACCTGCCCGTTCTGCTGGCGACGTTCACCATCGATGCCCTCGTGAAGTTCGTGATCTAGGGATTGGGTGAGCAGGCGTCGGCGGTTGGCGGAGCGCAGAACAAGGCAGCACCGAGCTTCAGAGCAAGGTGGGTGGCGCCGCGAGACGGGTTTGGTTTCTCCCTTAGGCGACCGCCGCCGCGAAGGCGTCGACCTGGTTCTCTCGGAGCGCCGCAGCAGCGCTGGCCCCGAGCGGTCCTCGGTCACGCGACAACGTCTTGCCGGACCAAGGCTCTGGGTCGGGCAGGGCCTCGGGCGGCGGCTTGGCGTATCTCGGGCGCAGGCACAGGTCGGCGGGGTCGCGATCGATCTCGCCGCTGGTGAGCCATGTGGTGTATCCCAAGCGAAGCTCGCCCGTGAGCTTGAGCGAGGGCGTTTCCGCCCGCCGGAGCACGAGCCTCGCCTCCCACGCCAGCTCGTCGCCCGCGTAGAAGCGGATCCAATCCTGCAGGCGAGTTTCCGACCGCCCGTGCGGCAGCATTCGGCAATAGTCCGCGTAGCTCATCGGTCCCAGGCGAAGCGCGAACTTGCCCTGGCAATCCCACACCGAGCGCCCCAGGACCGCGCTGCGCCCCAGCGTCGCGCAGCTCGGGTTGCGACCAAGATGGAGCCAATACTGCTTCGGGAGCGACAGCCACTGGCCAACGAACTCCTCCAGCGATGTCGGCACTCGAAAGTAGTCCTCGATCGTCAGCGCCAGCCCCTCGGCGTTGCGCACGTGAGGCACCAGCCGACCCGAATAGTGCAGCTTCGCCCCATCGGGGAATGAATCCCGATTGCGAAGGTGCTCCATCCCCAGTCCGATCAGGCTCGCCACATACGTTGCAAAGCGATCGTCCGCGGGCGAGGGTGGCACCGGCTCGCCCTCGCGCGTGAGGCGCCGCGTCGCACGGTCGAAGCTCGCCGTCATCTGCGCCGATGCCCACCCGCGGTAGAAGAGCGAGACCATGCGGTGGTTGAAGACATCCAGGAACCGCGCGAGCGTCGGATCTTTCGAGTGGCGCTCGCGGTCGCGGGCGAACTCCGTCATGTGCAGCGGCATAGGGCCATCCGGCCCGAGAAGACCGAGGAAGTTGACGAACAGGCGGGGCGGAGCCCGCTCGGTAGAAGGAAGATACTTCCACACCGTCGCGGGCGCAAAGCTCAGGGACGGCTCCTGAGAGAAACGCACCGCGTCGTCGCCCGCGATGGTCGACAACCCGACGCGGGGAAGCTCGGGAAAGAGCGACTCGAGCCGTCGCACCGCCTGGAAAAAGTCGTGCCCCCAGGGCTCGCTGCGCAGGCGATTGAGGAACGTCTCGCGGCGCTCGTGGAGGAGCGCTCGCACGCGAGCGGCATCGACCTCCGGTGCGCCGTTGTCGCGCGCGGCATCCATCTCACGCTCGCTCACGTGCGAACGCTCCAGCAGCGAGCCCAGCCCGGGGCCGCCTAGAAGATCGGACGCTGACCCAGGCGGGCGGGCCACCGGATCACCTCCCCATCGTTGGTGCGGACCACCGTTTCGGTGAACGTGTTGAGCGACGCGTATCGCGCGAAGAAGTGGTCGAGCACGGAGCCCAGCAGGAACACGCCGGTGCCCTCGAAGCCTTCTTCGTCGAGCGTGACGGTGACCTCCAACCCGCGGACATACGTGATCGGGCCGGGCGAGGGCGCTCGCCTGACGACCGGTGCGCTGGTCACCGAGCGCACGCCGTCGATCTGCTTGCGGATCGTCCCTTCACCCGCGTCGGCGTAGAGGCGCATGATGTCGCGGAGGCCGGCCGCCCCGTTGCGGTCGTCCTCGTCGATCAGCGAGAGGTAGTTGAGCCCGAGGTGGCTGATGAGGCGCCAGGACATCTCCCCTTCCGCGTGGCTCGGGCGAGGTGGCGTCGGCGTGCCAACGACGCGGACCGATGTGACGGGCGCGCCGATTTCCAGCGTGAAGTCGGTCGAGCCCTTGCCGACTGCCATCTGCAGCGGGAGATCGCGATTCGTGCAAAGCGTCTCGACGGCAAGCTGGCGGAGGTTGGCACTAAATGGGGTCGCCGCCGCGTCGACCAGCGAGACGTACACCTCGCTGCCGGCGTACGACGACCGCCTGCCGAAGCGTTGCTCTCGCTCGCTGAGGGCCCGGGGAACGCGGTGCACCGCGTAGAACGCGGCGTCGTCCACGCTCGCGCCCATCGCCGAGTCCTTCGCTGAATAGAAGGGAGCAAAGGGGCGCTCGATCGCCGTGCCCGACTCAAACCCGGTTACCGAGGCCACGCGATAGACCTCAAAGTCCAGCGGCTTGGCCCGGTCGGGGATCACCTGGAACTCGTTCGCCCGGTCGGAAACAAAGATGCGGTCGGCGCGCTTGGGGAAGAGGTTGATCGCGGGCGTGCAGCAGAGGCGGAAGTTCGCCTTGGTCACTGCCCCTTCCAGTCCCTGACGCTCGCGGTCGAACAGGATCACGATCTCGAGCTGGTTCTGATCGCAGCGCGCCGCGGCCTGGGCCAGCTCGGTGAACGCCAAGAACTGGAACCGCTGGGGAAACGCGAAATACTCGTGCAGCAGGCGATAGCCCTGGAAGCTCCGCGCGTCGTAGGGCATCAGCGCCTCGTTGCGCGAATAGCCCACCCGCCTGATCGTCGAAGGATCGAGAACCACGCACCAGCGATTCATCTTCCCCGGCGGCGTGCCGGGCGGATATCCCGCGCGGAGCACGACCGCGGAGGCGTGCGCGAGCAGGGTTTCGTACAGGCGTCCGGGCACCCCCTCGCCGCCGTGCAAGTAGACGTCCAGGGCGTCGAGCTTGATCTTGGAAAAGGGCAGGGCCGCAGGCGACTTGAGCGTGAGACGCAAGCCGGCTTTCGCGCCCGAGGGCAGCGTCATCGACCCCGCGACCGGCGTGCCCCGGTCCAGCTCCAGCATCGGAAGGTCTCGGGTGTAATAGCGGGCGTCGTCCACGCTGATCGGCCACAGCTTGATCTCGTGCGCCGTTCGATACTCGCACGAGGTCTGCTCGCCCCTGCCCAGCAGGCTGCGCAAGATCGTCTGGCGCGGGACGACATACCCGCCCGCCAGCGATGCCTCGGCAAAGTCCGGGTTGAGCTGGACGACCGCCATCGACGGCGTCGGCGCGAGATAGTGCGGATACGCAGTCTCGAGCAGGTTCTGCGTAAAGCGGGGAAACTCCGAATCGATCTTGAGCTGCACCCGCGCCGCAAGGAACGCAAAGCCCTCGAGCAGGCGCTCAACGTAGGGGTCGGGGCACTTGAACTCCTCGATCGCGAGCCGCTCGGCAATCTTGGGGTGCTCGCGAGCGAACTCGTTGGCGACGGTGCGCAGATGGCGGAGCTCAGACTCGTAATACCGGATGAGCCGCTTGTCCATCGCATCTCCCACCAGCATGACCAGCCCTTGGGCGGTCCAGCAGCAAGCCTAGGGCGTGCCGCGCCCCGTGGGCAGCCGTCATCGACCCGGGCGAAAGCAACCAGACGGCGAGCCAAGGCCGCGGGCCCGAGTGCGCCGCGGCTGGTTGCCCCCCCGTCCGGTGTTGAATCATGCGAGGTCGAAGCGGTCGAGGGTCATCACCTTGACCCACGCGTTAACAAAGTCGTGGACGAACTGCTCATGGGCGTCGGCGCCGGCATAGACCTCGGCAAAGGCACGGAGCTGCGCGTGCGACCCGAAAACCAGATCCGCTCGCGTGCCCGTCCAGCGGATCTTTCCGGTTCGCCGGTCGCGGGCTTCGAACGCCGCGGCCTCGGGCGACGTTGCCTTCCACTCCCACTGCATATCCAGCAGGTTGACGAAGAAGTCGTTGGTGAGCTTTCCGGGTCGATCGGTAAAGACGCCATGCTTCGAGCCTCCTGCGTTGGCTCCAAGCACACGTAAGCCGCCGACGAGGACGGTCATCTCGGGGCCCGTGAGCGTGAGCAACTGGGCCTTGTCGAGCAGCAGCGTTTCGTCGGGGATGGAATAGCGACCCTTGACGTAGTTGCGGAAGCCGTCGGCCACCGGCTCGAGGACCGCGAACGACTCCGGATCGGTCTGCGCCTGTGTCGCATCGACTCGCCCGGGGGTGAACGGGACGGAGACGACAACGCCGGCCTCCTTCGCGGCCTGCTCGATGGCGGCGCACCCGCCAAGAACGATGAGGTCGGCGATGGAAACCCGCTTGGCAACCGACTGGCCCGCTCCCGCTTGCGACGCGTTGAACTTCCCCTGGATGCTCTCGAAAGTCGACAAGACTCCGGCAAGGCGCTCCGGGTTGTTGCACTGCCATTGACGCTGCGGCAGCAAGCGGATGCGGGCGCCGTTCGCCCCGCCCCGCTTGTCCGATCCGCGGAAGGTCGATGCCGAGGCCCAAGCGGTCGAGACGAGATCCGCGATCGAAAGCCCGGAGCTGAGAATGGTCGCCTTGAGCGCCGCGATGTCGCGTGCATCGATCAGCGGATGGTCGATGCGCGGGAGCGGGTCCTGCCAGATGAGTTCCTCAGCCGGAACTTCGGGGCCCAGATACCGCGAGCGCGGACCCATGTCGCGGTGCGTGAGCTTGAACCAGGCACGGGCAAAGGCGTCGGCGAGCTGGTTGGGGTTGGCCAGGAAACGGCGCGAGATCTTCTCGTATGCGGGATCGACGCGAAGCGCGATGTCCGTCGTCAACATCGTCGGGCGGTGCTTCTTCTTCGGGTCGTGCGCGTCTGGGTGGGTCTCAGCGGCGCCCTTGGCGACCCACTGATGAGCGCCCGCCGGGCTCTTGGTCAGCTCCCACTCATGGCCGAAGAGATTCTCAAAGAAGTTGTTGCTCCAGCGGGTGGGCGAGTTGGTCCAGGTGACTTCCAGGCCGCTGGTGATGGTGTCGCCTCCCTTGCCGGTGCCGAACGAACTGCGCCATCCGAGGCCCTGGTGCTCCATCCCCGCGGCCTCGGGCTCGACCGAAACGAGCTTGGCGTCGCCAGCGCCGTGGGCCTTGCCAAACGTGTGCCCGCCGGCGATGAGGGCGACCGTCTCCTCGTCGTTCATGGCCATACGCCCAAAGGTGACGCGAATGTCGTGGGCAGCAGCGAGCGGGTCGGGCGTTCCGTTCGGACCTTCGGGGTTGACGTAGATGAGCCCCATCTGCACCGCGGCGAGCGGGTTCTCCAGCTTCCGGTTGTGGTGGGCGCCTTGGGGCGAATCATCCGAAGAGAGCACGCCGCCGCTCTTGACCACTCCCTCGGAGCCGTGCTTGTAGCGCACGTCGCCCCCGAGCCAGGTCGTCTCCGACCCCCAGTAGACGTCGTGGTCGGGCTCCCACACGTCTTCCCTTCCGCCCGCGAAGCCAAAGGTCTTGAAGCCCATGGTCTCGAGCGCGACGTTCCCGGCGAGGATCATGAGGTCTGCCCAGGATATCTTGCGCCCGTACTTGCGCTTGATGGGCCAGAGCAGTCGGCGGGCCTTGTCGAGGTTGACGTTGTCGGGCCAGCTATTCAGCGGCGCAAAGCGCTGCTGCCCGCGCCCGCCCCCGCCGCGCCCGTCGCCGGTGCGATAGGTCCCGGCGCTGTGCCAGGCCATGCGGATGAAGAGCGGGCCATAGTGCCCGAAGTCGGCTGGCCACCAGTCCTGCGAGTCGGTCATGAGCGCCGCCAGGTCGCGTTTGAGGGCGGCGTAGTCCAGACTCTTGAACTCCTTGGCATAGTTGAAGTCGCGCCCCATGGGGTTGGACTTGGCGGAATGCTGGTGCAGTAGATCGACCCGCAGCTGGTTGGGCCACCAATCCTGGTTGGTGGTGCCGCCGGCGCGGGTGGCGTGGAAGGGACACTTGGAACCGCTCGCGTCTTTCAACTCATGTGACATCTTGGCCTCCGGCTTCGTCGGGTCTGGAAAACGACAGTCATCCCGAGCATAGTCCAAACGCGCGTCGAAGTGGTCGTGTGGTCGACGCGCGCGAACGATCTCTCATTGGTTCAGTAGGTCGTCTTGACGCTCGCGTCCATCCAACGAGGTGCGTGATGTGGCTTAGCTTCTTGTCGCAAGAACACGCGGCTTGCAATGTGCATCGCGGTCGCGTTCTCCTCTTGACCATGTGCTTGGCGGGAGTTGCCAACGCCCAGACCGGGACGATCGACCAGCGAAGCCCGCACGATCCATCAAACCCGCTCGCCGCCACGTTCGAAGCGGGAGAGACGGGCTTCACGTGGCAGCAGCAGATCCGCCCCGCGCGGTCCGGGCGGCTTGAGGGCATCAGGATCACCTACGGCGATGCGCTGCCCGGGACGCGTCTTGCCGTGCGGGTTCGCGCCGGAAGCGGGCCGAGCGTGGCGCCCCCGCTCTTCCAGACAACATTGACGTTTCCGGGCGGGGCGAACTTTGCCCGTGATACCTACCTCGACATGCGGTCCGCCAACATCCAGCTCTTCGCCGGTGTTCCGTTCGTGCTCGAGTTCCAGGGCTTCGGCGCTCACCTCGTCGTGGTCGGCAGCTTCGTCGAGCAAGGCCCGCCCCTGTACGCCGAGCCTCTGTTCTTGAACGGCGCCGAGTTCGACCCGCGCTGGCGCATCGGCTTTGACACGTTCATGGAAGGCGGGTCGGTGTGCGTCGCCGATTTCAACCGTGACGGCCAGTCGGACTTTTTCGATTATCTCGACTTTGCCGCGGCGTTTGCCGCCGACGACCCCGCCGCGGACATCAACCTTGATGGCCAGGTCGATTTCTTCGACTATCTCGATTTCGCCTCGGCGTTCGACCAGGGGTGCGGCTGACCTGACCCGCGGTCGAGCGAGCCACCCGAGCCCGGCTTTGGCGCTGCCACGCGTGCCCGCACCCGCCATGAGGCTGTGTCTGTGCGTGCCCGCGGATCTTCAGCTCAGCGCCCTCGGCTCTCCAGCCGGCGGAGGAACACCCGCATGATGCGGAGGTAAAGCTCCTCGCCCAGCACCTTGTCCTCGATGCCGGCGTCGATGTTCGGATTGTCGTTGATCTCGATGATGTACGCCTTGCCGTCGATCTCTTTCAAGTCGACGCCATACAGCCCATCGCCGATGAGATTGCCCACGCGGATGGCGGCCTTGATGACATCGGGCGGGCAGGCGGAGACGGGCCAGGTCTCGAACTCGCCCAGTGAATCGTCGCCCGTCTTGGTGTTGTCGTAGATCTGCCAGTGCTGCCCGGCCATGAAGTACTTGCAGCAGTAGACGGGCTCGCGATCGAAGATCCCAACGCGCCAGTCGTAGGGCGTGGGCATGAACGCCTGCGCGATGAGCAGGTCGGAGATCTTGAACAGCCGCTCGATCTCCGCGGTGTATTCCGCCGCCGTCTCGACCTTGACAACGCCCAGCGAGAACGAGCTGTCGGGCTGCTTGAGGACGAGCGGCAGGCCCAGGATTGAGGGCGCGCTCTCCCAGTTGCCCTTGTGAAGGATCAGCGTCGGGGGCGTCGCAATGCGATGATGGTGCAGAAGCTCGGCAAGGTACACCTTATTACTGCACTTGACGATGGCGTCCGGATCGTCGACCACCACCAGCCCCTCCGCGGCGGCGCGCCGCGCGAAGCGAAACGTGAAGTGGTTGACCGCCGTCGTGTCGCGGATGAAAAGCGCGTCGAACTCCGGGATCCGCCCATAGTCGTCCCGCGTGATCATCTCGACCTCGAACCCCATGCTCTCGGCCGCCTTGGTGAACTTCTTCAGCGCCTTCTCGTTCGAGGGCGGGTTCTTCTCGGCTTTGTTGTACAGGATCGCCAGGTCGTATCTCGCCTCCTGCTGGCGAGGCTTGCGATGGGGCTTGGTGAAGTAGTGCGTCGCGCAGGTGAGCACGAAGAGGAAATGATCCTGCGGGATCTCGCTCGCCGCGATCGGTCGAAGGCTCTCCAGCGACCAGCGCCCTTCTTCGTCGCGCTTGAACTCGGCCCTGAGGAACGGCGCCGGAAACTGATTGAACAGAGCCAGCGCCAGACGGTCATACTTCTTATCGACGTTACGACCGAAGTAGATACTCAGGACGAAGGTCGGTTCCTTCTCCTTGCTGAGCGTTGTCTGCACCAGTTCTTCCAGCTCTTCACCCGCAAAGCGGATCAACTCCGAGAGCTTGAGGTCCTGGATCGTCGAGATATCGGGCAGCGGCTTATGCCCCCGCGCCGCCGCGAGCAGGGAGACGTAGTACCCCAGGCTCTGGTAGCGATAGCTCTTGCAAAGGTTAAATACCTTCGCGAGCTTCATCGTCGAAAACTGGGCGTCGGTCAGATACTTCCGGGCCGAAACGACGTCGACGCCGTCGATGTTCAGGGGCCAGTCTTTGGGGTTGTCCAGCACCAGGAGAATGGCCATGGCACTCGACGCTCACGCAGGCCTCTCGCCCGCACGAGCGTTATTCGCCTCCTTGTTTTCGCCTGCGGCGGGCCCTCCGCGGCGAGGGAGCTTCGCGCTCCCTTGATTCCCCTTCATGACGCTGGGCCGGGGGCTTGGGCTTGATGATCAGCAGATTCGCGTCGTAGGTCAGGATGCCCAGCAAGATCGCGTTCACCAGGCGATCGATGTCCAGGCGATACTTCGCGGTGTGGAAGGGCGGGTTGTGGTCCAGCGGATCCGCCACGAGCACCTCGCGCGTGGTAGAGTCGTAGCCCACCAGCATCACAAAGTGACCCTGCGGGCTTCCCTGGATGTCGTCGTCGGCGTTGGTCTCGTCCATCTCGCGCTGCGCTCGATACAGAAATGTCGAGCTCAGCCCCGCCAGGATCGGAACCCCCTGCACCAAGTAGCTGCGGATCAGCGCGGGCGTGAGATCCTGCATCTTCAGCTCGCCGCCAAGCTTCAGGAACTCCTTGAATGCCCTGGTTGACGCCTTTAAGCGCCGGTCCCCGCCCTTGGCCTTGAGCTGCTGGTCAAGGCGGGAGGCAAGGTCCTCCGGATCGTGCGCCCGCCCGTCGGCGGCAAACCACGTCGGGTCGAACATCTGCAGGTGGTAGGTATAGATCGTGGCCTGAAAATCGCGCTTGAGCGCGTGGCAGGCCAGGAACTCCGCCAACGTCCCACCGTGGTCTAGCCGGTGAATCTCCGTCAGCAACTGCTTCAGCGTGACATCCTCAACGCCGTAGTACTTGTAGATGGCGTACAGGCACGTCGGCCCGCACGAGACGTCGTCGGGCTGCGCCTGGATCTCGAGCTTGATCTCCGTCATCATCGGCCAGGTATACCCGTCCGGGCTGAGAGCCGCCCGCGTGGAGCCCGATCCCGGGCGACCTTCGCGCCCGTCTCCCCACCCCGTCGTTGCGTGCGCACGGAGCGAAGACCGCGAGTATAACCCGCGCGGCGCGGGGAGAGCGAACGAGCTGCGGAGCCCGTCGCACCACGGCACGCACGGGTGCCCGTGAACGGGCACCCACGGACCAACGACTCCACCTCCATTTCGTCGGCGTTTGCAGATTCCGCACCTGGCCGATATGCTGCGCGCAGAGGAGCACGATCATGTCGAAGCGATCCGTGATGGGCGGAGTATTCCTGCTGCAGTTCGCGCTCGCCCAGTCCGCGTTCGTTCAGTCGGCCATGGCACAGTTCTGCTTCGATGATCGCCCGGATCTCAATCTGATCCTCGGCACCTCCGCCAACAACACGCTCACGGGCACCAGCGGGGGCGATCGCATCTGCGGGCTGGAAGGCGACGACACCATCTCCGGAAGCGGCGGGGCGGACCTGCTCAGCGGTGGCCCAGGGCGAGACTCCCTCTCTGGCGATGGGGGCAACGACTACCTCGCCGGCGGACGCGACGACGACACGCTGGAAGGCGGCGCCGCCAACGACCGACTCTCGGGCGACATCGGACGCGACATGCTCAACGACGGCGCGGGAGACGAGATCTACCTGATCCGCCAGATCGCGCTTCCCGACTTCAGCGACGACACGGTTTCCGATGCCGCGGGCTCCGACATTGTGTGGATCCACGACATCGAGAATGCTGGCGCCGGGCGCTACGCGGTGCAGCCCCGCCAACTGGTCTATTCCCGCGTTGGCAACGACCTCCTCGTGTTCTACTCGGGATCCCGCTTCCTCACCATTCGAGATCATTTCTCCCTCCGCCCGATCGAATCGCTCCGCGTCGGAAGGCACGGGTTTGACCCCGCCACCGTCGACCCGCGCATCTTTGATCCCGGCACCATCAACAACCCGCCCTGGGGCTTTCTTGACACCGTCGGTGAGCGCCTCAGGGGATGGGCCGTGGACGCCAACAACCTGACCTCCGACACTCGCGTGCAAGTCCGAGTGCGGGGCTCCGGCGTCGTGGTTGCGGACGGACTGGCCTCGCTGGACGGCGCAGACGTGCTCGCCGCCGGCGCGGCGCCCAAGGTTCGCGTTCGGTTCGCTCTGTCCTATGGGTCCGCGACTCCCCGCGGATTGCACCAGTTCGACGCCTTCGCGCTCGATCAACAGACCAACGCGTGGGGCCCACTCGACATCGGCTCGCCGTTCCCACCGGTCTACACCGGGACCGCCCAGGCCGACGTGATCTGCAACCCCCCTTCCAATGGCGCTCACATCCTCGCGATCGACGGCGATGACGTCGTGTTCGGAACCGCCTTGGGTGAACCCATCTCCGGCGGCCCGGGAGACGACAACCTCTCCGGCGCTCTTGGCGACGATGATCTCAACGGCAACGAGGACGACGACTTGGTCAATGGTAATGAGGGCAACGACGTCGTCCGAGGCGGGCAAGGCAACGACGAGCTGCGCGGCGGCCAAGGCACCGACTCACTCTTTGGCGATCTGGGCGATGATTCCCTCTTTGGCGACCGGGGCGACGACACCCTGACCGGGGGCGATGGAAGCGACGCCTTTAACTATCGAGTGGGCGATGGCAGCGACGTTTGCGAAGACCTCACCAGCGCCGATCGCGTCGTGTTCCACCAGATCCTGCCCGCGCAGGTTGCGTGGACGCGTTCCGGGAATGACATGGTCGCCACCATCACAGCAGGGGTGAACTCCGGAACACTCCGCGTTCGCAACGTCACCAGTGTCAACGCGATCGACGTCCGCTTCCAGACGCGGCCCAACATCATCCTCGTCATGGCGGATGACCTGGGCTATGGCCAGGTTGGCGTTTACGGGCAGAGCCGCATCCTCACCCCGGAACTCGACCAGATGGCGAGCGAGGGCGTGCGGCTCACGAACTTCTACGCTGGCGCGCCCTGGTGCCCGCCAAGCCGCAGTGCGCTGCTGGAAGGCAAGCACACCGGGCACACCTACCTCCGGGGCGAGGGCGCCCTCGATGATTCGCTCGACATCCTCCCCCGGCGCCTCCGCGACGCGGGATACGTCACTGCCATGTTTGGCAAGTGGGGGCTCGCGGCTTACGAGCGCCCCGGCGGCGTATTCCAGAGCATCTCTCAGGGGTCGCCCCTCAACATGGGCTTTGGTCGCGGAACGTTCTTCCTCACCCACGTCGATGCCCACGTCTATTACCACGACAGTCCGGCGCAGTGCTCACCGGTGATCGGAGCCGCAACGCCCTGGCACGATCCGGCACGAATCCTGCAAGACCTGCCAACGTCGATCCCCGCATCGCCCTGTGCCGCCGGGGCGTACACAACGCTCGCCACCAGCCCCGGCACATATCTCCACGACGTGTTCATCGACGGAGCGCTCGAACTGCTGGACGATCGCGCGGGGCAACCCGTGTTCCTGTATCTGCCTCTGACGCTCCCGCACGCGGAACTCGCGCTCCCGCCCGGCGAGCCCGTTCAGGCGAATCCATACTTCAATGGCCAAGGCCCGACCGCGACCAGCGTCTTCCCTGAAACGCCCTACGCGGGCCTGAGCGACTGCGGGAACGAAAGTTACAAGCGACCGGTCGCCGCGCCACGCGCCACGCTCGCGACCATGATTTCCCGCCTGGACCGAGACATCGGACGCCTCCGCGACCGGGTGATCGAACTCGGCCTGGCCAACAACACCATCATCCTGTTCACCAGCGACAACGGACCGCACACCGCGGGAGGGATCCGCCCCGAAGATCTCAACTTCTTCCGCTCGACCGGCGGGCTCCGAGGCGAAAAGTTCTCGCTCTACGAAGGCGGGATCCGTGTTCCCTTCATCGCCTGGGGCGGCCCCATCAACGGCACTGGACGAGTCAGCAACGCGCCGCTGGCGCTGTGGGACCTCTTCCCGACCATCGCCGACTTTGCCTCCGCGGGCGTTCCGGCCACGATCGACGGCGTGAGCTTTCGCCAACTGCTCGAGAACGGTTCGCCCCCGGCCCAGAGCCCGCTCTACTGGGAGCACGCCTTCAACTGCAACGATCCGCTGATCGACCGCACCGAGCCCCAGCAAGCCGTACGGCGAGGCAACTTCAAGCTGGTGCGCCTGCGCGACGGCATGACGCTCGAGCTCTTTGACCTCGCCGCCGACCCGGGCGAGACCAGCGACGTGCTCTGCGAACACCCGGGCGTCGCGCGGGAACTCATCGCGATCATGAACAGCTCGCGAACTTCGAGCGGCATCGGCTGGGTTTCCGGCTGCCAGCCGCAGCCCATCGACCTGTGCAACGACGCCGACGTCAGTTGTCCGATTGGCGTCATCGACTTCTTCGATTACCTCTCGTTCGTCGCCGATTACTCCGCCGAAGATCTCTCGGCAGACTTCAACCGCGATGGCGTCGTCGATTTCTTCGATTACCTTGGCTTTGCCCAGGCCTTCTCGCAAGGCTGCTGAAGTCGCACGCCCGTCACGCGCCCAGGCGGATCACACCCTCGGAGAAGGTCACCGCGTGCCCGGCGAGGCGCACGCGCCCCTCGTCAACGTCGCAGCGAAGCTCCCCACCCCGGCGCGAAACCTGGTGCGCAAACAGCCGCTTGCACCGAAGCCGCTCGGCCCAGTACGGTGCCAGCGTGCAGTGGGCCGAGCCCGTGACGGGGTCTTCGGGCACGCCGGCGTTCGGAGCAAAGAACCGGCTGACGAAGTCGTGGCCCGATCCCGGAGCCGTGACGATCACACCGAAGCCCGGGAGCGCCGCGATCCTCGCCATGTCGGGCTTCATCTCGTACACATCGCGACGGTTGTCGAACACAAGCATGAGATCGCGCGCCAGATAAGCCTCGACCGGCTCGCGTCCGCACGCTGCGGACATCTCCACCGTCACCGGCACCGGCTTTCCGGGCCGCGAGGGGAAGTCCATCTCGATCATGCCGTGGTCGCGCTCCACGATTAGCGGGCCGCTGCGCGATTCGAAGACGATCCGCTCCGCCTGAAGCCCAAGGTGGGTCCAGAGCACGTGCGCCGACGCCAGCGTCGCGTGCCCGCACAGGTCCATCTCCAGCGTCGGCGTGAACCAGCGGAGCGGGAGGGTCACCTTGGTCGGCTCGCGCTTGCTCGCGGCCTTACCACCCTTGGGCGGCTTGGAGTCGTCGTACAGAAAGAACGCGGTCTCCGCCAGGTTGTTCTCCGCCGCGATCGCTTGCAGTGTCTGGTCGCTGGGCCACTTCTTCAGCGGCACCACCGCCGCCGGGTTGCCGTGAAACAACCGCGATGTGAACGCATCGACATGGAACATCCGCGCCATCAGCACGCCCGGCTCGGCGTTGCCGGCGACCTTCGCCTTTGCCGGGCGAGTGCCGGCCGCCTGAACACCCCCGCGGCTGGCTTTGCCTTCAACTCCACCCGCCTTCCCTGCACCCGCGCCAGCCTTGGCGGGCTTGGCCGCGCCCGAGCCCGCGGCACCTTTCGCTCCCGCCGCCCTTGCTCCCCCAGCGTTCGCTCGCGGAGCTTTCTGGCTCGGAGCCTTCGCGACCTTCGCACTGGTGGCAGACCGGGCGCGCGACCGGCTGGCGACCCGAGCCCGGCTCGATGCGGACGAACGGGTGGCCGCGTTTCTCGATGCGGACCTCGACACTCGCTTGGACGCCATACCCGGGACTCCGCCGCCGCCCTCCTCACCGCGGGACGAACGGCAGGTGAGCGATCAGGCTCTGATCGGAATCATCATACCCCCAGTTCAATGCTCTTCAGATTCAGACCCGCCACCATCCGACCCATCAATCCCAGGGGGCTCAAGGGCAGATCGCCAGCCACACAGATTCCGGGCCATACTCCAGGCCAGATTCCGGGCCAGTTTCGCAAGCATGATTCGCGGCGAGCGTCGCGGCAAGAACCCACGTCAACGCCACGCAGCTGAGCGCCTCGCAACCCTTGCAGACAGCGCAGCGAAAGAGGCGCGGCGCAAAACGGCGATTCAAGGGCGGACTCAGATTAAGAGAGGTGCCCCGACTCAGGCCGATCGAGCCCACATCAGTCCGGACCAGTCAGGGCAAACCAAGCCCAAATCAGGCGTTTACGGGCTTCTTCTTCTTCGCGGGCACGGCGCTGGTCGCCTTCGTCGCGATCTCCACCAGCTTGTCGAACAGCTTGGGATCTTCGATGGCGATGTTGCCAAGCATCTTGCGGTTGATGATCACGCCCGCCAGCTTGAGCCCGTTGGTGAAGAGGCTGTACCGCGTCCCACGCATGCGGCAGGCGGCGGTGATGCGCTGGATCCACAACGCGCGATAGTCGCGCTTGCGGGCCCGCCGGTCGCGGAAGGCATACACACCCGCGCGGATGACCGCGTTGCGGGCGCGATACTTGCTCGTCGAATTCGAGCCGAAGTACCCGCGGGCCTGACGAAGGATCTTGTTGCGGGCCTGGGTGCGGGCGGAACCTTTGCGAACGCGAGGCATGGCGAAACTCCTTGACGCCTGATCGGGGCGGCGTTTTCAGTGCTTCGCACCAAGGGGCGAAACGCTGAGTGCCGGCTTTGGGCCCGTCGAGCAATCCGAGCGCCGGCGTTGAGCCAGCACTCCTGAATCGAAAACCGGTCGGATCGACCGGAGCACGAACGGAATCGTGAAAGTTCCGGAGCTTGAAAGTTCAGAAGCCGAAGTCCAGAAGCCGAGCCTTCACCACAACACTTATTGCGCGGCGGCTTCTGCGGCGCGACGTTCGGCGGGAGACGGGTTCCGCTTCAACGACGTCCGGGGCTGATCCCGACCGCGCAAACGCCGGAACAGCAGCCGCTGCAGACGCTTCGCTTCAGGATTGGACATATAGGGATCTTTCCGCATCTGGCGGAGGCGCTTCCCGCCCTTGCCCGACCGCAAGTGCTTGTGTCCCGCAGTGCGGTGACGCACGAGCCCTGTCTTCGTGATGCGGATCCGCTTCAGCAGGCCTTTGTGCGACTTGTTCT
This sequence comes from Planctomycetota bacterium, assembly GCA_033763815.1. Taxonomy (GTDB): domain Bacteria; phylum Planctomycetota; class Phycisphaerae; order Phycisphaerales; family UBA1924; genus JANRJU01. The sequence goes on along the minus strand of JANRJU010000016.1, from coordinate 12,089 downwards.
TGGACATGACGGCGAACTCCACCCGCGGCTTGGCGCCGCCCACCCTGACAATCCGGCCTTCAGTGCCGGGCCTCTACTATAGGCAACAGCTCACGTCGGGTGAAGAGCCGCGGCCTCCCACTTCCATTCCCACCCACACCCGAGCCTTCTTCCAACGCCAGGCAGGCCCGCCCCACCCGGGTTGGGGCCTGGCAGGGTGCGACTCGCCCAGCCCTAGACCCGCAGAAATACACGCCGCTGGTACAGGAACCGCGCCAGGGCAAGGTTGAGCACCACGACCCCCAGCGGGACAAGCACTGGACCAAACCGTCCCGCCAGTTCCCCGATCGGGCCGCCCACCAACGCCGCCGAGAGATCGTCGAGGTTGATCAGCCGCCGGGACATGTACAACAGGATCGCGTTCATGCCGATCCACACGAAGCCCAGCGCCCAGGTGCGCAGCTTCCAGATATCGACGACCAGGTACAGCACCCCGAAGAGCAGGGCGCTCCAGCCGCCCGCGACCAGCACATACGAGGACGTCCAGAGCTTTTTGATCACCGGGAACTGCAACCCCCATAACCATCCAAGCGCGATGAGCACCGCCCCGCCCACGATAAGCGCGACGCCCTTCTTGACCGGTGGCCCCGGATGGCTCTTGACGAAATCGGCGCACAGCGCCCCCAGCAGGCACGAGGCCAGCGCGGGGATCGTGGACAGCACTCCCTCCGGGTCGTGGGTGCCGTCCCATCGCTTGCCCGGCAAATACGCATAGTCAAACCAGTTGACGACGTTGTGCTCCGGCCCTTCAGCAAAGCTCCGCTCCCCCGAACTGCCCGGGACGAACATCATCAACAACCAGTAGCCGACGAGGATGGCAATGAACGACACCACCCGGCCAATCTGGTTCATGAAGCAGAGCATGAGGCCAACAACGCCCGAGCAGATTGCGATGCGCTGCAGCACGCCGACCCAGCGGACTTCATCCCAGCCCTTGGAGAAGCCCCCGTAATAGATGACGCCCAGGGCATAGAGCAGCACCATGCGCGAGGCGATGCGCCCTAGCGCCCCAAGCACGCCCCGCGACTGCACCGCCTTCGGAATCGAATACGCCAACGCGGCGCCCGAGCAGAACAGGAACAACGGGAACACCAGATCGAGCGCGTGGAACCCCTCCCAGGGCACGTGCTCCATCTGCTCCGCAAAGGTTCGCGTCAGCGTGTTCGATTCTGCCTTGGCCAGGGCGGAGGCCAGCTCTTCCACGCCCAGGATGCACAGCATGTCCATGCCGCGGAGCGCGTCGAGGGAGAACAGTCGCTCAGATGTTGGGGCACTGGGCGAGGGGGTTGGCATCCCTGCAAGGTACCGGTGCCGCGTGCCCCGTGCAACTGACGCCAAACTCAACTGAGATCTGAGGCAACTGGGCAATCGACGCCACCGGCGCCGACCGCCCGGACGCGCAGACCGCCCGGACGTGCCGCCCTGTTTATCGCCAGTCCAGCACGATCTTGCCAAACTGCTCCGCCGCCTCAAGCCGCTGATAGGCCTGCACACACTGCTCGGGCTTGAAGACCTGATCAATCACGGGCTTGAGCTTGCCCGCGGCGAACAAGGCCGAGGTCTCCGCCAACTCGCTCGTACTTCCCATCGTCGAGCCGACGAAGCGGAGCTGGTTCCAGAACAGGCGTGCCAAATCGGTCACGGCATCGGGCCCGCTGGTGCAGCCGCACGTCGCGTAGACCCCGCCTCGGGCAAGCGACTTGACGCAGGCAAGGTGCGTCGCCTTGCCGGAGGAATCGACCGCCATGTCAACCCCCCGCTTGTTGGTCCACGCTCGAACGCCCTTGGACCAGTCCTTGCCGTCGTCGAGGATTCCCACGTCGGCCCCGAGATCCCTCGCCCGGTCGAGCTTCCACTGATGGCGGCTGGTGACAGCAACGCGGCAGCCAAAGTGCTTGGCGATCGCCAGCGCCGACGTCGCCACCCCTCCCCCGATGCCCGTGATCAGCACGCTCGACCCGTGGCGAAGCCCTCCCTTGCTCACCATCATCGACCAGGCCGTCAGGAAGCACAGCCCAAACGCCGCGGCTTCAAGCGGATCACAGCCATCCACCGCGACGAGATTCGCCGCGGGTGCGACGAACTGCTCTCGCATCATCCCATGGACGTGCTCGCCAATCAGCTCATATGCCGGAGGTACATCGCCCTCGGGCGGGTCGTCCGGTCGCACGGGCGACGCGACCTCGTACGCGGCGTTCAAGATCACTCGCCGCCCCTTCCATGCGGGGTCGACGCCCTCTCCGACCGCCTCCACCACGCCGCACGCGTCGCACCCCGAAACACGCGGATAGCTCAGCTCAAGGCCGGGCACGCCCCGCCCGACCCAGAGATCCATCTGGTTGAACGCGGTCGCGAGCGTGCGAACCACGACGCAGCCAGCGCCCGGCTCGCCCGGCGCGAGCTTGGGCCACGCATCGGAGAACTCGACGTTCGCCGCGACGGGCGCACCTTGCTTGTTGACGATCACCGCTCGCATGCGCACTCCCTTCCTGGGTCACTCACGTGGCCCGCGCTTCCCCCGTCTCCGCCAGCAGCTCCGCGAGAAGCTCGACGGGGTGCACCGCCCTGGCCCCGGTGCCGTCGTGGATCTGATGGCGGCACGATGTCCCCGTCGCACAGATGGCCGCCGCCCGGGTCGTTTCGCTCGCTTTCTCGCGCAGCGCCCGCTCGACTTCCGGGAAGACGCTCAGCGCGCCGATCTTCATCGAAAGGTCGAATCGCTCGCGGGTGTATCCGAACGACCCCGCCATCCCGCAGCAACCCGTGTCGGGAACGCGCACGCGCTCCGGGAACGCTCGGCGGAGCAGTGCGCCGGAGGAATCCGCGCCCCAGAGCGCTTTCTGGTGGCAATGCGCGTGCAGCACGACGCCGCCCGCGGGCTGGCGGAAGGTGGGCCGGCGCGGATGCTCGCTCCAGCGCTTCTCGATGAACTCCTCGGGCAGCCAGCTTTTCTGCGCCAGTCGCTGTCGCTCGTCCAGCGGCGTTCGCAGCTTGAGCAGCAACCAATCGTCCTTGATCGCCGACAGGCACGAGGGCTCGCACGCGACCACACCGATCGCCCGCGAGCGCTGAACCATCGCGAGCAGCTTCGACAAGGTTGCGTCGACATCGTCGATCGCCTGGGGCAGCAGCCCTGTTGAGATCTGGGCCCGCCCGCAACACCCCTCGCTGAACAGCTCCACGCGGTAGCCACACGCTTCCAGGAGTTTCCGTGCCGCAAGTCCGATGCCGGGCTCGTTGAAGAGCGTGAAGCAGTCGGCAAAGAGAACGACAACCGGCGCGGAGGCTTCTGGTTCAGCGCCGCCCGACACCCCGCCCCCTGAGTCATCGCTTGCCCGAGCACGCCGGGCATCGCCGCTCCGCCACGCTGCCTTCAGCGAGCGAGCAAAGCTTGGGAGCGTCCGCGCCGGGTGGATTCCCAGCACTCGACCCGCCAGCCATCTCGCCGGTGCCGACGCCTGCGCCGCGTTTGCCGCCCAAGGCACGAGCGAGCCAAGACGATTGATCAGCCGAACATTGCCAAAGACCAGCGCACGCAGCGAGGGCCATCCGCGGCGTGCGAAGCGCTGCGCCGTGTACTCGGCCTTCAGGCGGGCGATGTCGACATTGCTCGGACACTCGCTCTTGCATGCCTTGCAGCTGAGGCACAGATCAAGCGTTCGCATCGTTTCAGGATCGTTCCAGCGATCGTCGCTCGAGGCCGGGGTCTGGTCTCCCACGCCATCGCTCGTAACGACGACCGGAGCGCCGCCATGGTCACTCACGCCGCGGTCGCCTGTTGTACCAAACTCACTGGTGCCGCGACCCTCGCCGCCCGAGGCCAGTTGGCCGGCCAAGGCCGTCAGTTGACCGGTGATCGCAAGTCGCAGGGCGTTCCCGCGACCCCGCGTGCTATGCCGCTCGTCGAGCGTGCCCATGTACGACGGGCACATCGTGCCTCCCGTCTTCTTTCGGCACACGCCCGCGCCGTTGCACATCTCCAGCGCCCCGTCGAACCCGTGCTGATCGTCGTACGTGAAGAACGTGGACACTTCTGGCACGCGAACGGGCTCGTCGGTCGGCTGAACACGCAGCGCCCGCGTCATGCTCTCCAGAGGCCGCGCGAAGCGAGCATCGGGCGAAGTGTCCACGATGTTGCCCGGGTTGAGCAGGTTCTTGGGGTCAAAGAGACGCTTGACGTCGCGCATCGCCTCCATGAGCCTCGGCCCATAAAACCGCTCGAGCAGGGGCGTCCGCACGCGGCCGTCGCCGTGCTCGCCCGACATCACGCCCCCGAGGTCTCGCGCCAGGTCCGCCGCGGCAACCCCGATCGAGCGCATTCGCTCGCGGTCGCCCTCGTCGTGGATGTCCAGCAATGGGCGAACGTGCAGCACGCCGACGCTCGCGTGCGCATAGAACGCCGCGCGAGTTCCGTGCGCTTCAACCACCGACCGGAGCTCCTTGACGAAACGCGCCAGGTTCTCAACGGGTACGGCATTATCTTCAACGAAGGTGATCGGCTTGCGCGCTCCCGGAATGCCGTGCAGCAGCGGCTCGCCGCTCTTGCGCAGCTTCCATGCGCTCAGCATCGCCTTGGCGTCGGTGTAATGCGAGCGGGGCACACGGGGCACCGCAACCCGGAGCGCCTCAAACCGCTCGCGGACCTCGTCCAGCGCCGCCTCGCTCCCGCCCACCCGCCTCTCGCCAGGCCCCTGCTGACCGGGCGGAAGCTCCGACCCCATCTCGCCCGCGAAATACTCGACGTACAGCACCGCGTCGAGCTTGCGACCCTCGGGCTTTGGCATCAGTTCAACGTAACGCGAGCACTCGGCGTTCGCCCGCGCCAGATCGATCACCAGGTCGTCGAGCAGTTCGACCGCCGAGGGCTTGGTTTCCAGGATCGCCGGCACCGCCGCGATCGCCTCATCCAGCGACCCGAAGCCAAGCACCGCCAGGCCTTTGGCGATTGGCTTTCGCTGGAGCTTGAGGGTCGCGCCGAGCGTCAGCGCGAGCGTTCCCTCGCTGCCACAAAGGAGGTGCGCGAGGTTCAGATGCTCGAGCGCCGACCGCGTCCATGGCTTGCGGAGCTGCTGGAGCATGAGATCGAGCCCGTATCCGGCGTTCCGCCGCACCGTCCTTGGAAACCTGGCCTCGATCTCGCTCGCATGCGCGAGGACGATGGAGGCGACGCCCTCGCTCAGGCGTCCGACCACGCTTGCGTTGCCGTCGCGCGTCGGGTGCAGCGCGGCGCCAGCGGAGAAGCTCGCCCGCGTTCCATCAGCGAGGCAGGCATCGACCCCGAGCACGCTCTCGGAAGTGCGTCCATAGCGAATGGACCTTGCGCCCGCCGCGTTGTTGCCGATGCACCCGCCAATGTTCGCGTGCTTGCTCGTCGCCGGATCTGCCGCGAAGAACCAAGGCGTGGACGCGAGGCTGTCGTTCAGTTCGTCGATGGTGATGCCCGGCTCGACGCGCACCACGCCCTGCTCAACGTCAAGCTCCAGGACTCGCCTGCAGTTGGGCGAAAAATCGATGACCACTGCCTCGTTGGTGCACTGCCCGGCCAGGCTCGTGCCCCCGCCCCGGGGAAGCATCGCCACGCCCCGCTCGCCGCAGAACCGCGCCGCCTCGACGGCATCATCGACCGAAGCCGGAATCACCACCCCCAGCGGTGCGACTTGATAGAGCGAGGCGTCGGTCGCATAGAGCATGCGATCGTGCGCGCCAAACCGAACCTCGCCTTGGATCGCATTCGCAAGCTCGCGCGCCAGCCCCCGCTCGCGCCCCATACCCGGCTTGACCCCGGGCGTCGCGGCTCCAACCGAGGGCGACCGATCACCTGGAGCGCGAGCCTGCGCGCCGCCTGGCCCTTGGGACACGGGCAGCGCGACCGTCCGCGTTGTCGCTTGGGCAGTCGTGGCCATGGCGGGACTATACAGCCCCCGACGAGTGTGCTTCGGACCTGCGCGCGCCGAAGTCCAGTGAAAAAGGGCTCCTCGACGATTGATCGAGGAGCCCTTTGCCAGCGAGAGTCATGAGCGGTCGATGGGAGAGAACTGCCGCGGCTCACTGGGCTTGACGTTCAGTTCTGGATTCAGCGAAGCACGCTTGCCTCGGACGCTGAGTTCGGTTGTTCAGGCCTAGCGCACGGGGACGGAGGGCTCTGTCCTCCAGCTGCAGAGCGGAAGCCCGCCAACTGGACCCCGCAGACCCAGGTAAACAGCGCGAAAAGACCAACTGAGTCTCTGGAGAATCTGGCCCCAACTGGCCGATCGCGGCGGAAACGCGATCGGCCCCGCGGCCGCGAAGACGGACCAGTCCGTGCAACTCAAGCCAACGAGCTCAAGCCACTCGAACTTGCGAGCCGTCGCCTCGTCGCGACCATCCTGCTCTCGATGTCGACTCCCCTCAACCCTCGTGAGACATGACACTCGCCGCCGGACGCGACGATTCTAATGAGTGCTTTGTCAAATGTGGAGTCAACTCGCGAGAATTTCTTACTTTTCTATGCAAGCGCTGGATGCCAGACCGTCTTCATTTCCACACTTGCCCGGATCACCGCCGTCGCGCGCGATACTGGAGAAGCTCGCGAGACCAGGGGGTCTTCAACGTGCACCCGCTTCACGTTCTCGGCCACACCTGATCGGACCATCATTTCCAGCTCCGCCGGAATCGCGCCCGCGACCACCAGATCAACGTCCCGATGCGCCGCCGCGACCGGGAGCAGTTCTGCGTGCATTCCCGTCAGCACGTTCACCACGCCGCTCGGAACGTCGCTCGTCGCCAGCACTTCCGCGAGCGGGGTCGCCAGCAGCGCGCTCTCCGGCCTCACCAGCACGACCGCCGCATTACCCGCGATCAATGGCGTCAGCCCCAGCACCACCACGTCCACTAACGGGTTTCGCCCCCAAGGAGCCGCAACGCACACGCCCATCGCCTCCGGCGTCGTGACATTCCAGTATGGCCCCGCCACCGGATTCACGCTCCCCAGCACCTGCACATGCTTGTCGCACCAGCCCGCCAGATGGATCACAAGGTCGATCGCTTCATCCACGCTCGCCCTGGGCGACCAGCCCGCCGCGCTCGAACCAGCACTCGTGCCGCGTTTCGTCCTCGATGGCGCTCCGCGCCCGAGCTTTCCGATGTTCGCCCGCTTGGGCGAACCGGCCGTTCGCTTTCCGGCCTCTTCATTTGCGCCAAGCTCCGTCAGCACGCCCTGCAGCTCCGCCCGCCTCGCGTCGAGCATCTCTGCAACGCGATACATGATCTGACCCCGGAGATAGCCCGAAGCCCCGGCCCAGCCCGCCTGTGCTCGCCGGGCCGCCTCGACCGCGTCGCGCAGGTCCTTGCGCGACGCCTGGCTCACGAGCGCCAGCGGCTCGCCCCGCGCCGTGCGGCTTGGCATCACCCGCCCGGACTCAGATCTTGGGAACTTCCCATCGATGAAGAGCTTGTGCGTCTTGGGGGCTTGCATGTTTGGCTTTGCTCGTCTTGATGGCCCCGCGGAGCTCAACCTGAGATCAGCTCATCAACCCGCATCGTCAAGTCTCAACTCACCCGCACGCTCAGTTCATCCGCTGCCTCAGGATCGGCGCCAGCTCGTCCGCCTGATGGTCCGCGTGATAGCTGCTGCGCACGAGCGGGCCGGATTCCACTACCTTGAAGCCGCGCTTGAGGCCCTCTTCCTTGAAGAGTCGGAACGTGTCCGGGTGCACAAACCTGTCGACTGGCAGATGGTTCCGCGTTGGCTGCAGATACTGCCCGATCGTCAGAATGTCGCAGCCGCCACCTGCCTCCTCGCCCTCATCCGCCTTGCTCGCGAGGCCCCGTAGCAAGCCGCCATCCGCCATGCCACCACGCGCAGAAGCCCGCGTCGCGGCCTGAACCTCGTCGATCAGGCCCAGCACTTCCTCGTCGCGCTCCCCGATCCCGACCATGATCCCGGTCTTGGCAACCCCGCCCTGCTCCTTCACCCGCCGCAGCAGCTCCAGCGAGCGATCGAACTTCGCGCTCGGGCGAACGGCCGGATACATCCGCCGCACCGTTTCCAGGTTGTGGTTGATGATCTGCGGCTTGGCGTCGATCACCATCTGCAGCGCCGCCCAGTTGCCCTCAAAGTCCGGGATCAACACCTCGATCGACAGCTCCGGGCACGCCTCTCTCGTGCGGATGATCGTTTCCGCCCAGATTCCAGCCCCGCCGTCGGAGAGCTCGTCGCGGTTCACGCTCGTGATCACGATGTGCTTCAAGGGCGAATCTTGCGACATCAGCCAGAGCGACTCGGCCACCCGGCGGGGCTCGTCACGGTCCAGCGTCGCGGGCCGCCCGGTCTTGACGTTGCAGAACCCACAGGCACGGGTGCACGTGTCGCCGAGAATCATGATCGTCGCGACGCCCCGTGCCCAGCACTCGCCCATGTTCGGGCACGACGCCTCCTGACATACCGTGTGCAACCGGTGCTTGTCCACGATCGCCTTAAGCTTGTTGTATCCCTCGCCCCCGGGCACTCGCGCGCGGAGCCAGTCGGGCTTGCGCTTGCTCGCCAGCTGCGCTGGTCCCTCCGCGTTGTTCACCACCTGAAGGCTCAGCAGCGGGCGGTCCGCACGCTTGAGCGGATCGCCGCCGAGAGGCCTCGGGTGACGCATTGGCACGGCGTTCAGCGCATCGTTCGTCGAAGTCGGAGACATCGCACGTAGGGTAGGCGGTGCGCCGCAGCGCTCGGCCGTCGCCACAGGTTCGCCCGAGCTCGACCAAAGCTCCACCCAAGCACTGCATGACCCGAGCAACCCCCGCCCTCGCTGCCTCAGTACCCCCCCGCTGGTCTTTTCCTTGCTCGCCTTCTTGCTCGCCTTCTTGGTGAGATTCTTGATCGCCTTCCACTCTGGCCCGCTTACCAGCCTTCGGGCTTTGGAGCGCTATCAACACCATGCAGCCGTTCCAGGCGAAGCTTGACGTCCAGCTCCAGCGCTCGCGCTCGCTGACGCTGGAGGCGTTGCCCTGCCTCGCTCGACGCCGCACGCACGAACCGCGCCTTGACGAGGTAGTGCGACTGCTCCGCCTGCGGCTCCAGCCTCAGCACGACATCCTCATCCCGGATCGAGATCAACTCAAAGACCGTCGCTTCGGTTGACGGCTGCTGCCTCGGTTCCACCCGTCGGACAATCGCCATCTCGTGCCGCCCCGCCGCCGCGCTCACCGCCGCGAAGAGATCATCCGCATCGCCCCGGGCGACGACGTCTCCCTTGAGCTTGTTCGCCGGAGGAAGCTCGACGCGCGGCACGGTGCAAGCCGACATCGAAAGCAAACCGCACAAGGCCAAACCAAGCGCCCACTGACGGAGCCCCCGACGCCCCCCCACAACCTCGCTCTCGCTCGCCCGTCCGCAACCACGCCGCCGCACCGATAGTCCGGCCAACCCCGCCGACGAACCCGCGGCACAGTGCAAGTGATGCTGGATGAACTGCAGCGGCATAGCCAACGCTAGAACGTCTCGAGCCACCTGGTTGCTTGGCAGTTGACCGCCCCCTTCTTCGGGCACGAAGCGCAGAGGCCCGCCACAAAGACACCCAGCAGCGTGGGCAGCACGGCCCATGTCACCCTCTACGATTCCGCCCCCGAAAAGGAGTTGAGCATGCCCGCCGGAGTTGCCAAGTTTCGTTCTCGCGTGCTGGGTCTGCTCGGCATCGCTGTTGGGCTTTCGCTCGCCAGCGCTCAGCAAGCGCCCACACAGGCCCCCGCAGTAGCCCCCGCCCCCGGCACCTCTCCAGAGGCTTCATCCGCGCCCGCCGCGCAGGCATCTCGCCCGTCCGAAACGGTCACCAAGGTGGATGAGGTCACCATCGGGGGGGAGACGATTCGTTACCGCGTGAGCGCGGGGCGTCTGCCGCTTGCCGACGAAGAGGGCAAGGCCAAAGCCCACGTCTTCCATATTGCCTATGAGAAGCTCGACGCCGCGGGGCTGCCCGTGGCGCAGACCAACCCGGGCTCGCGTCCCATCCTCTTCTCGTTCAATGGCGGTCCGGGCTCATCAAGCGTCTGGCTCCACCTGGGCACCATCGGCCCGCGCCGCGTTGTGATGGGGCCCGAGGGCGAGCCGCTCCCGCCTCCTTCCGCACTCCTGCCCAATCAGGAGTCGTGGCTCGACCTGGCCGACCTGGTGTTTATCGATCCGGTGACCACGGGCTTCAGCCGCGCCGCCGCGGGCGAGAGTGACAAGCAGTTCCATGGCCTGGATGAAGACGTCCAGAGCGTCGGGCAGTTCATCCATCTCTACCTCAACCGCAACAACCGCTGGGCCAGCCCAAAGTTCATCGCCGGCGAGTCCTATGGCACGACCCGCGCCGCCCACCTCACCAACCACCTCCAAGACCGCTACGGCATGTACATCAATGGTGTCGTGCTCGTCTCCGCCATCCTCAACTTCGGGACCGCCCGCTTCGATGTCGGCAACGACACGCCCCACTGGATGTTCCTCCCCACCTACGCCGCGACCGCGTGGTATCACCAGCGCCTGGTCCCCGAGTTGCAGCAGATGCCCCTCGAGACCTTCCTCGACGAGGTTGAGCGCTTCGCGCAGACCGACTATTTGCTCGCCCTCGCCGCCGGGGCCGACCTGCCCGAAGATGCGCAGCAGCGCGTCGCGGCTCAGATCGCCCGCTACACGGGCGTCAGCGAGCAGTTCGTCCGCCGAGCCGATCTGCGACTAGTCATCTCAAACTTCACGAAGGAACTCCTCCGCGACGAGGGCCTCACCGTGGGCCGGCTCGACAGCCGATACACGGGCGTCGATCGCACCGACATCGGCGCGACGGGCGAGTTCGACCCCAGCTATGCGGCGATCCTGGGAACCTACTCCGGCGCGATCAACGACTACCTCCGTCGCGATCTTGGTTACACCAGCGACCTTCCCTACGAGATCCTCACCGGCCGCGTCCAGCCCTGGAACTACGCCAGCGCGACCAACCAATACGTCAACGTCGCCGAATCGCTCCGCGCCGCCATGACCCGGAACCGCAGCCTCCGCGTGCTGATCAACTGTGGCTATTTCGACCTGGCGACCCCCTACTTCGCCGCCGAGCGGACCGTCGCCCAGATCGGCCTGGGACTCGACCCCGAACTGCGCGAGCAGTTCACGCTCACCTACTACCCCTCGGGGCACATGATGTACGTCCGCGACGCGGATCGCATCAAGCTCAAGGCCGACGTCGCGGCGTGGATGGCAGATTGGATGGCGGATCGAAACAACGCGACCCGGCGCGACGAGTGAACCACATGCCCATGCCGTGGTAGGCCATCAACGCCTGCACCGGCATCCCTGCCTGGTTCGGATCCGCCTGCATGAACCTGCCATGCACGGCGGCACCGGAGGCGAGGCCGGTTTGAGAGAGCTGCCAGTTTGGTGAATAGCCCGGCGTGGGGGTCGAGCCTGGGGGGCCGTTCCAGGTGAGGCCAGCGAGGCCGATGAGCTGCGGCGAGCCGCCGCCGGGAATGTAAGTTCGGTTGCGGTTGTGGTAGACGCCGCGGGCGAAGGGGACGACCAGCGGCGTTTCAACATAGTTCGGGTCGTTGGGCGTCGCGGAGCCCGCGGGAGGCGGGGCAGCCCCTTGGGCTTCCGAGTCCGACACGCCGCGATCGAAGCGATCGAAGAAGAGGCCCTTGTGGCCGACGGCGAGGTAGGGGTGCGCGTGCAAGTGATCCGCGGCGATGCACTGCCCGTAGGCGTCGTAACGCATCTGTGCGACAACGCCAGCGTGGATGTCGGGGCGGCCCGCACGCGCGCCGGTCTACATCGTCTTCCGAGCCGGTGCCATCAGCAACGGACACGACAGGGTCCATGCGCATGTCGAGAACGTACCGGATGCCGTGGTAGTAATATTGTTCTGAGCGAACCTTTGTCGTCGTGCTGACTTCACGCACGGCCAAAACGGTGGCTACGGACGTGCGCCCTACTCCGGTTGGCTCTCGGGCGATTGTTTCCGACCCGATGGGTGGTCGTTTGGTGCCGTCGCGCTAGGCGTTGAGTCGTTATGCAATCTCAGCTCGTCAAGCAGTATGGGCCAGCCGTTCTCGTC
>JANRJU010000015.1:0-351505 GCA_033763815.1 Planctomycetota bacterium | reverse complement strand
TCTCGGCAGCGCCGCCACCCGGCCTCGCGTCGCGCAGGCATAACCGGGACACGCCCTGCACCTCACCGGGTTTCGACATCCGGGCGTCGTGTCTCCGGGGCTCTGGAATCGACGCTGTCACACCACCCCTCGCTCTCTATTGCCGGGCCGGTTGCGAAAGCGACCGGCCCTTTGGTTTTCAGGGAACGCCGCCGAGAGACGACCGCTCCACTCGCAACGAGCGGAACTACCCTCCCTCGTGCGCAAGTTGCTCTGCCGAGTTTGCGGCTATGAACTTGAAGACCGCTCCGGGGACGCGGTGTCATGTCCCGAGTGTGGACTCAGGGGACCGATCAGCTCAGTAGGTATGCGGCCGTCGGGATGGACGTGGAAAGCCATTGCTAGTCGTCTATGGCCCACGCTCGCCGCGTGCTTGCTGACTTCTTTTATCGTCGTCGTTGATGCGGTCTTGGTGCTGGGCGATCGGGGCAGCACGGCGGCACAGTTGATCTGCTTGTTTCTCCTGATCTTCGCGTTGGTGTTCGCGTATGCGTGGCCCGTGTTCATGGGTGCGACCGGCACGCTCGGTACGCGTGCAGCACTCGGCGATGCACCGACAACGGTCAGCATCGTGACCGGGGTTGTCATGACCATCGGCTTCGCCCTGGTCATCTTTATGGCCTCGCCGCTGTTCGAGTGGTTCTGGTAATCAGAGTGCCGGCCGCTAACGGTTCCTGACAGCGCCGCATGGTGCGGAACCAAGACCCCGCGACGCAGACCACGACGGTGCCGCTCGTCGGGACATCGCTGCAGCTCGGTGAGAACGAGAACGATGGGGGCGGACGCGACGGACGTGATCAGCGCCAGCGGCACGATGACGACGACTGACGCGCTCTGCGACCTGTCCAGAAGCTCACCCGAATCACGCCTCACGTCTCGCCGGGTTCCGACATGCGTGCGTCTTTCTCCGGGGCAAAATCGCACGCTGCCAAACCACGCGGCGCCCTCGATTCGAGAACCCCGGTCGCGAGACTCGGGGGTTTTCGCTTTTTGAGAGCGCTGCAACGAGCCCGGCTACCTCGCCTCCGACCGACCATTTGGGCTTGAGGGAACGCCGCTGGCGGTCCCTTACGATGAACTCCGAGCTTGCTCGTCGGACCGTCCGCCGCTCGCAAGTTCGATTGTTCGATAATACTCGAACATTGGCTCGGGGCAAGCGTCGGCCCGCGCTTCATCCGCTCGCTTGCGTCCGGAACCTCGCTTCTCTTCCCGCCATGGCACGACCCATCTCCCATCCGAAACTCCAGGACGTGCAGCTGCACGAGATCATGCACGCGCTCGCCGACCCGGTTCGGCTGGAGATCGTGCGGCTCGCCGCACGGCATCCGGAACTGCCGTGTAACCGCTTCTTCGACGAGATTCCCAAGAGCACCATGTCGCATCACTGGCGCGTGCTACGTCAGGCCGGTCTCATCCGTCAGGTAGGGCATGGTGCCTCGCGATTGAACTCGCTGCGCACCAAAGAGCTTGAAGAACGCTTCCCGGGACTGCTGGCCTTCGTGCTCCGGCAGCGGAAGACGCGATGACGCGAGGGATTGCTCGCCCGCCTCCGGAGACCCCCGTCCGTTGCGACTGGGGACGGCTGGGCCTGGGTCTCTGGTGTCTCTGAACCTCTCCTGGCGCGTCGTCGGACCACCCCGCACCCTCTAGCCGCATAACCCCCGAGTCGCGAGACTCGAGGGTTTCTGACGAACGAACGATACCAAACGATGGGGCGCTTCAGGGCGTGTGGAAGTAGGCATCTTCAAAGACATATCCGTGAACAGACTCGCCTTCGCTGAGCAACCGAAAGACCTCCTCAGCACCAGCCTGCGGCGGACAATCCAGCCCCATGACGCCCTTGGATGCAGCGCCTTCGTAACGGCATCCAAGCGCGGCGAGCGGCGAGAAGAACTTCTCCAGCGCGACTCCCGTCGGCAGGCCGCCGGGAAAGACCAAACGGAATGTGGAATGCCCGCTTCTCTCGAGCACCTCTTCAATGAACATCTCTGAGTCATTCTCGATCCGGACTTTGTCGCCGAGTGCGAGACCGTCGGCGAAAACGGGGATGCTGTCGATAAGGACTTCCAACTTCCGGACGGTCGGATCCGCCCACAGCCGCTCAGACGAGAAGCCCCACGACTGCGCGTCGACTCGCGCGCGCACTCGAACCTGTGCCCTGCCGGTAACCGACTGCGTGCTCACTCCTGCTCCTTCCGCGTGGGGCGGGTGTTGACTCTCGTGTTCAGATTGCCGGTAAGGAACTCGAGTCGATCATCCTTAGCCTCGGCGCACGTGGCACCCAGAGCCTCGGTAGTGGGATACCGGTGATTCTCCGCTTCGCATCGGTCCGACCGCAGGCGTTGTCCGGGAGATCATGCCTGCATAAGCGTAATCCCCCGGGCCTCAGAACCCGGGGGTTGTTGCATTTCCCGTAAGACCTTCTCCTGAAACTCATTCAGTTGGCCGTGTGCAGGATCTTTGGCACCAGAAGCGAGCACCTCAAGACAGATAGGGCGACCGCAGGGGTGAACTCGCTTCCGCGACGACCGCGGCGTCGAAGACTCGGGTGGTGTACGCCGCGCTGAGCTTGGCGATTTCGGTCGGGAAGTAGACGATCGCGAACTCGAGGGCGTACGGGATGGTTTCAAACGCGTAGAACCCACCGAGGGAGTTTGTGCCGACCCCCGCCAGCCAAGTCTTATGCAGAAGACCAGGCTGCGCGTCAAGAACGGGATTCAGTTCCTTCCAGGGGGCCTGCTCGAAAGGCACGCCCACCTGCACTTCAGTGTAGACGAACGCGCCCGGACGCTTGGCAACGCGGGCACCGAAGTGCGGCGAACGGAGTTGCCTGCTGGCCTCCGCGACGGGACGTCCGTCAAAGATCCGTGTCGTCTGCGCGACGCCGAGTGACCGGGCCTCCGCTGGGAAGTAATCGACCACGAATCGTCGCGCGTGCTCCAGGCTATCGAACTCGTAGAAGCCGCCAACCGAATGGTTGCCGACTCCCGCCAACCACGTCTTGTTCCGGAAGCCGGGTTGCCGGAGCAGAGTCGGGTTGAGCTGCTTCCAAGGAGCGTGGCTGAACGGAACGGACAGCTGGACTTCGGTATACACGAACGCCGGGGACTGCGAAGACATGGGCGTGTGCCCTCCGCGCGACCGCGACCGGGTGCTTGGCCGGGAACACCCACAGCGAAGCGACCGGCCGTACAATAACGGTCGTGATCAAGTCTACGGTAGCGATCGTTATCGAGTCAAGAACGATCGTTATTTTGGAGCATGCGCCATGGCTTCGAGCAAGAACAGCGAGGGGAGCGCGAAGGAACGCCTGCTGATGGCCGGCGGTCGAGTGTTCCGTTCGGGCGGATTCGGGGGGGCGGGGATCGACGGGCTGGCGCGGACCGCCGGGCTTACCTCGGGGGCGTTCTACGCCAGCTTTGACTCCAAGGCGGAAGCCTTTGAGCAGGTCGTGGCGTCCGGGTTTGTGCCACTCTTGTCGGCCATCCAAACCCATCAGGCGGAGCACGGCCGGCGGTGGCTCGACGCGTTCGTCGACTTCTATCTCGTGGAGCGAGGCAGGGTTGACATGTGCGAGGCGTGCGTACTCCCGACGTTGTCGATCGACGTCGCGAGGACGAAGGACAGCACTCGCCAAGTGTACCAGGATCAGTTGTCGAAGGTTCTCGACGCGCTGGCCGCGGGCTTCCGTGGAGATCGGAAGAAAGAGCGAGCGCTGGCCCTGGTCTCGATCCTGGTCGGTGCCGCGCTCATGGCCCGGGCGCTGCCGGAAGGAGAGCTTCGCCAAGCTCTGCTCGAAGCGGCCCGTGCTGCTGCCAAGCAGGTCTGATCGGTCCGCCTTTATCCCGGCCCTCGGGGTCTTCACGGCTTGGCTCGCCTCCGATCGACGATCAATCATGGGTGGGCGGCGTCGACCACTGTCGACGGATTAGGCGCTCAAGAGTTTGGAGGGGCAAAGAGTGAGCAACATCGAGGCACACAACATGCGGTTCCTCTACGTCACGGACCTCCACGGCGATGCACTCGCTTATGGGGCGTTGATTGAACTCTGCGCAGCGCACGATCTTCAGGTGATCGTTCACGGGGGAGACATGCTGCCCAACGGTACAAACATGCTCGCGGATCAACGGGAGTTTCTAAGCCGCGAGTTACCCAAGTGCCTTGATCGCTGTGCCTCGAAAGGCATCCAGTTCTTTGGGCTCTTTGGAAACGACGACCTCCGAGCGGTGCACGAGATGTGGCTGAACCTCGCTCGTTCGAGGCCCGGCGTCCACGACCTTGCGCAGCGCTGGCATTCCCTTGCGGGCGGGTTCACGATCCGCGGGTGCTCGTGGGTGCCAGACTACCCCTTCGGGCTGAAGGACTGGTGCCTGCGAGACACGCCCGACGCAAAGCCGGTGCTCACGCGCGGCCGGTCGATCGTCACGTCACCCGACGGCATAAACGAGATTCAGGATCCCGTCGCCTTTTTCGCGTCGCGACCAACCTTGCACGAGCACCTTGATTCGATCGTGGATCCCAGAGGTTCGATGACTCGTGCCGTGCTGGTCAGCCATTCGCCACCTGCGCATCTCGGCCTGGGCACGCTTTGGAACGGCGACGACGTCGGCTCAAAGTCTGTGCATGCGTGGATCAGCCGACAGCAGCCGCTGCTCACACTGTCGGGACACATTCACGAGAGCCCCGATGTTGGCTTGGCCAACCATGGCGAGCCTCGACACACGGCCAAGCTGGGGCGGACAACATGCCATCAGCCGGGGCAAGGGCTTCCCGGCGAACTCCGGTACTCGATCGTGGAACTCGACCCTCGCGGCGACGTCCGGATCGAATGGCGGCAGATGTGGCTCCAGCAGTGAACAACGAGGCAGGATCCACCCAACACTGGCGGCAGTCTGATGGTGGTGGCGCCCTCGCAACTCAACTCGATTGCGACTGAACCCAGCTGAGGACTTCCGAAGCGTTCTTGTCCGGCGGGAAGACCGGGTACCAGAGCTTTCGGATGACGCCATCTTCGACAAACCATGCCATGCGTCGGAGAAGTGTCCTGGGCCCCCCGCCGCCGATGGCTTCGATGGGATACTCAAAGACTGGGAGATTGATCGCGCGAACGAGCCGCAGTTCGTGATCGGAGAGGACTGGGAACGGGATGTGGTTGCGGGCCACGAAATCCTGCTGGAAGTCGGTGCGCTGGGTGCTGAGGCCATAGACGGCGACGCCGAGCGTCTGGAACTCCGCGTGCAGGTCGCGGAAAGCACAAGCCTGCGGGGTGCAACCGCGTGCACCGGGGATGGCGTCCCACTCGGGACCAGGACTGTTGTCTGGAACGCCTGTGCGCGGGTACGCGAAGATCACTGCCAACGAGAGATTGGCGAGATTGACGACGCTGGTGTCGGTAGCAGGCAGACCGATGGCTGGGAGCTTGAGGTTGACAAGGTGATCGGCGAGCCCGTCATCTCGTGGCACCGGCAGATTGGGTGGCAGCGCGAACCGAGCGTCCATTCGTCTACGACCTCCCATCCACCGTAGACGCGGTCGCAGCGCTGCGGCATGCGCTGCGACCGAAGGGTGGATTGGTGTGCCGGCCCGGGCACGCCACGCGATGAGCTCAGGGATGCGATGGGAATCAGACGGCCGGACGAATCGCTCGCGGTATCTGTGCGCGACTGTCCCAACGGTCGAGGTTGTAACCGGGAAGTGCCGGAGCGACAAGGAATCGACCCCACGCCGCAAGTGCAGCGCTCACACTGCGCCTCGCCGCGGGCAACAGAGCGTACCGACGGGCCGTCGTTTCGAAGTCTTCCGCCGGCGAACCGGTGAGACGCTCGACGACGTCGGTAACTCCGCCGCCGGCTTCAAAGGCTCCAGCACGATGATCCGTCATGTAATGGCGGTATGAGCTGATCTCGAACGGGTGAACGCCCTGAGCGCGAGCCACCTTGGTGAAGAGCCAGAACGGCACGGGGACTGGGCGGACGCTCCGACCGAGGACGCGACTGAGACAGGCGGCGACATCAGCACCAGACAACAGCCGCGGACCTGTTGGGCGGTACACCTTGCCCCGATGCGGAGTGGGATCGGCGAGGATTGCGGCTGCGACGCGGGCGATGTCCTCATTGGAAACCGGGGCACTGCGGCTTGAACCCGTGAGCACGGGGTGCAGGCCGAGGTGCGCGGGCATGTCAATGGTGCGCAGGAAGTTATCGGCAAACATCCCCGGGTTGAGAATCGTGTGGCCGACACCCGGAATGCGCGACAGCAACCGGTCGACCAGCCACGTCTGTCGCGTCAGGTTGGAGGGATGCCGGGGGCTTGAAAGCCACTGGCTGAGTTGGACGACGTGCTCCAACCCCGCGCTCTCGGCGGCGGTGGCAAACGCAGTAGCGCTCTGGATCATGTATGGACGGAAGACGGGCACGAAATAAGCACGCTGCACGCCATCCAACGCCTTCGTGAGGCCGATGGGATCGTAAAGATCCGCGACCACGGGCTGGACGCCCAGACGTCGAAGCGCCTGGCTTCGATCGTCGTCAACCCGGACGAGAGCGCGGACGCGGAGGTTTCGTGCGAGCAACTCGCGGACGACGGCGGCGCCGGTCTTGCCGGTGGCTCCGGTGACGAGGACAGTGGGTTGACTCATGCGGTTCTCCAAAGGCGTTACCAAGTTACTGCGCCGGCTTGGTGGCGATGAACACGATGATGCGGACCCCGCCCGTGCGAAGTGCATGCGCGAAGTTGGCGACCATTTCGACGGTGCGCGGCCCGAGCAACACTCCCAGCGACAGCGAGGGCGGCAGACTCGGCGATCCTGAGGTCGCCCGTGCAAGCGCAGCGCTCGCCTCGTGCGTGCGGTCTATGGCTCGGATATTGACAAAGCCCGCTTCCGCGAGCGCTTCGGTCGTCTGCTCGCGCGTGCGGAGATGGCTGAGCTCGGCCGACGACGCCCACGGAACGGGGAAGTCGACCCGCGGGAACTCGGACTCGACGACGTCGTAAGAGAGGAACCGACCTCCGCTCATGATGGCGTCGTGTGCTCCGCGGTAGAACGAGCGGCTATCCCTGATGTTCATCGCGACGTGCAGGGCCCAGGCGTGGTGGAACGCCGGCCCGCTGAGCCCCAGCGCAAGAGCGTCTCCTTGAATGAATGTAGTTGCATCGGTCAGGCCGCAAAGCTCGCTCAGGCGATCCGCGATTGCCACATAGTCGGGCATGAGGTCAACCCCAGTGACTCGACAGCCCCGGCGGCTGGCGAGAACTCGGGCCGGCCCCCCCAGACCGGAACCGATATCAAGAACTCGGGTGTCCGGAGCCGGATCCAGCATCTCGATGAGATCGATCGTGGCGGCGAGCCCACCGGCGTGGAACTGATCGAGCGGCGCAAGCGCCTCGACATCGACCGGAGCCCCATCGGCGGAGATGCCGGCTCTCCCGAGCGCGGCGAGCGTTCTGGCTTCCAGACCCTCGGGCGAATAGTGCGAGCGAGCGAGATGGTGCGACATGAGTGATTTCCGTACTAGATACAACTATCCGCCTGGCTCAGTGGCACACGCTGGCGGTCACGAGTTCACGTGCGCAAGGCCGCCAACGTGGCGTCCGGAAGCGCTTTGAGCAGAGCTTCAAACGTCCCCTTTGGCATGTCCTGCTGGACCCTTGTCTGCACCGCGTTCCAGCCGGGTTCGGCGGCACGGAGTCTTCGGCGGCCCAAGGAGGTGGCATCAACGAGTCGCGTCCGCTTATCCGGACCCGGCTCGCTTGTTACAAGCCCATCGCGCTCCATCAGTGCGATGTTCCTGCTCACGGTGGTCTTGCCCGCCGCCAGACGGTCCCCAAGTTCGGTCTGCGTCATGGGCCCGAGCGACTGCAGGAGCTGCAGAATGGCAAACTGCGTGATCTCGAGCCCAGAGTCTTGGATGGCGCAGGAATAGGCGCGTGACAGTGCGCGGGAGGCGGTGAGCGTTGCTGCGCACAGGCAGGGGAGTGACCGAAAGACCCGCTCGGGGCTGGGCAACGAGTCGGACATAGTGCTAGATAGTACGATCGAGTTGTCCTGCGGTTCCACCTCACCCGCGAAATTCTCTCGAGGCGGCCCGAGCCAGCCCGATGCGCGTCGCGGTTGGCATGTGGTAGACTTCACGGCCGATTCGCCCGGATGCGGATTCGGCTGCCAAATGAACGATCGACACAAGAAACGCGCGGGGCAAGTGCTGGTCGCGATCGCGGCGGGCTTGTTCTTGCTCTCGACGCCGTGCCTCTTTGGGGGCGTGCTGGGCGTGCTTGGAATCCTTGCGGACGTGGGCCCGAAGGAGAACCAGCAAATCGGGCATCAGGCCTTTCGCATCGCGATGTATCCGCTGGGCATCGGCATGGTCATGCTGCTTGCGGGGCTGCTCTTGCTGAGATCGCGCGAGGAATAGCACCTGGTCCATCCTGCGGCTTTCGATCCGCTCGCGGCTTGATCTGAACTTGAACTCGCTCAGCGATGCCCAGCGGCTTTTCCAGTCGAGTTGGTGAGAACGTCACGGTGCGTGCAATCGGACGACACTGCCCTTGCCGCCATAGATGATCGAACCATCGGCCGCAATCACGTGGTTGTTTCCTTGGTCGAGGACGGCGTCGTCGGTGCCCAGATCGATCCGGCGGATCCGCTCGCCAGTGGCGAAGTCGACGACCGAGTAGACGTAACGCTCGCCCTCTCGACCCATGCCGAAGATGCGAGGACCGGTCGGACCCCTCCCGATGGTTGGAACACCGTTCATGTGGATGTCGGCGTTGGCCCACACAAGATCAAGCCGACGGGCCTGCGGGTTCCAATCGGCGCGTTGGAGCCCCTTGGGCGGGGTTGCATCGGGGCGGAAGCCCGCCCACTGCGCGATGACCACACCGTTCCCAAGCACCGCGGGGGAGTTCTCCGCGGTGTGCCCCTCGCCATCCGGCGTGGAGTGCGGGAGCGGCAGCACACCGGCGACGCGGCGATCGAGAGTGAGTGCGGGCTGGGTGGGATGCGTGATCGGACGCCACTCGGGCGGGATCTCATCGCGCCAGAACGCAACGAGGTGGTTGCGCGGTGAGTGGCCGTCAACGACCACGACCACGCCTGTGTGCGGGTCGCCGATGAGCGTGGGAGTGGTGCCCGAACCGGTGCCGGCCTCGCCCCTGGCAACGCCGATGGCGTCTCGCCGCTTGCTCCGTTCGCGCGTGTCGTCGAACCCCGGTCCCCGCATGTTGTACGGCGCCTTCCAGGCAACCCGAAGGGCACCGCGTTGCCAATCGATCGCAAACATCGCGCTCTGCCCGACGAAATACATCCGCCCTCGCTCGTCGATCGGGAAACTGTTGTGGGTCGCGAGCCCGACTTCCTTGCCAAGGTCCAGCGCCGCGAGGACTTTCCCGGTGACGTGGTTGAGGGCGAGCAACATTGGCTTATCCGTCAATGCGAAGACGGTGCCGTCGAAGCCGATCGTGAAGTGGGCGGTCAGGCCGCCGTAACGATCCTCATCGATCGGAATGCGGCGAAGAACCCGCAGTGGTGAACTGGGATGGTTTCGCTCGTCGACGATCACAGCGAATCGATTGTGCTGCTTTTCCGTCACCAGGGCCGAACCGTCCGCGAGCAGCAGGATGCCCCAGTCAAAGTCAAGGAATCGCCGCTCGAGAGGGAGCAGGTGCACCCCACGCAGGCGCCCATTCTCGATCAGGTACTTACCGATGCCGTTGACCGGCGTGGTGAGCACGACTTGCGTGCCGTTCCGGGTGGGTGGCTTCAGCACCGTCCAAGGCGAGACGTTTCCGCGACCGAGGCGTCGATGGGTCAGGTTGTCGACCGTCTCAAACGAGGTGGGGTCAACCGGGGGGGTATTCAATACCGAGGCGGTTGCATATGTGTTGGCGTGGTAGATGGGCCACGTGCTGGGCGCAAGATGGGGGTTTCGTGGGGGTTCGCGCTCTACGCCAGAATCCGCGGTCTTGCCCTGAGCGTGGGCGGTGCCGCCATTGACCACAAAGAGGAACAGCAAAGAGGACAATGTGGCGAAGGTTTTTGACTTCATTGCGTTGCTCCACTGCCATGGTAACTTCACGCATCTCAGCGTTCGATGTGCCGAGCAAGTGCATCGCGTTGCTCGAGCAGCCATGCTCGAACGGCGGCGTCCTCGGTGAGGCCGATAGCAGTCGTGTAGGCCTTGCCTGCCTCGGCGCTTCGACCAAGCAGCGCCAGTACCGACGCTCGCGTGGCCCAGAAGGGTTGGTAGGCAACAACTCGCTTTCGCTCGATCTGATCCAGCGTACTAAGGGCGGCGGCTGACTCGCCCGCCTCGGCCAGCGACGAGGCATATCCACATGTGGCTCCGAGCGTGGGCGCAAGGTCGAGGAGCTGGCGATACAAGTCTCGGATGACATCCCATGGAAGGTGCCCGGTTTCTACTCGCGAGCAGTGTACCGACTGGATGGCAGCCTCCAGTTGAAATCGGCCCGGTTGCTTGAGGCGCGCCGCGTCCCACAGCTTCTGCTCGCCTTTGGCGATCAGGTTCCGATCCCAGAGTGACGTATCCTGCACCGCGAGGGGCACGAAGCGTCCATCGGGCGCGAATCGCGCCCTGCGGCGGGATTCGCACAAGTACATCAGCGCGAGCAGCCCCTGAGCCTCCGGCTGCTCCGGAGCCAGCGCTGCGACAAGCTCGCCTAGATCAATCGCATTCTGGGAGAGTTCTGCCATGCGTGGATCGCGTCCATAACCATCGGACCCAAGGGTGTAGGCGGCGTAGATGCAAGCGAGAACATCATCGATCCGGAGCGCTCGCTGCTCGGGCTCGGGCATCGTCATCGCGATGCGAGCCATGCGAATTTTGGCCTTCGCCCGCACGAGCCGCTGCGCCAGCGTGGCGGGGGAAAGCAGGAATGCCGAAGCGAGCCGGGCCGCGTCAAGGCCCAGCACCGCCTGGAGCATGAGAGGAGTCCGCACCGATTCATCAATCGCTGGATGTGCACACACGAAGAGCATCGCGAGTCGCTCGTCCGCGATCCCCGAGTCGAAGGTTGCTTCGACCTGATTGAACGCCCGTGCCACATCGTGCAGCGCAGCGTCCTCAGCCCTCGTGCGGCGAAGACGGTCGCGAAGCGCGTTCAACGCCACCCGAAACAGCCAGGCGTCCGGCTTCTCGGGCACACCGTCGCGGGGCCACGTTTCCAGCGCGCGCAGGAACGCGTTCGACATCGCGTCCTCCGCGGCTGTCAGGTCGCTCGTCCGTGCCATGAGCATCGCCACCAGCCTGCCATATGACTGTCGAGCGGCACGCTCGGCGACCCGGTACGGAGTGTCGTCGGAGGAGTTCATCGGAAGAAAGACCCGGCCACAGTTTCACCGAGGCCGGGCGAGAGGTCAAGGCGTCACGCCGGGGGGGGGCAGCAAAACCGGGCGGACCTCAACCGAGCCTGTTGAGGCACTCGGGCACCGCGCTGCCCACTTCAGCGCGGTGTCGAGATCGGGCACTTCAATGACGAAGAGTCCGCCGAGCTGCTCTTTGGTGTCCGCGAAGGGGCCATCGTGGACATGTCGTTCGCTGCCGCGGATGCGGATGGTTGTCGCTATGCCAGCGGGTTGAAGGCCCGTTCCGCCGCTGGCGACGCCAGCCTCGACGAGGGTTTGCGAGTAGGCCTGGTAGGCTGCCCAGTACGCCGGCGCATCGGCGGGGTCGTCACGCTTGGCAACTTCGGCGGGGCTCTCATACACGATGATGGCATACTTCACTTGCGGGCTCCTTTCGCCGCGGGCTCGCTCGGGCTTGGCGAGGCGGCCATCGCGGCAGTCTGCGGGATGTTCTCTCGGATGATCACCATTCCGGTCGAAGCTGCCGGGCACTTTTCAGCCCAAGCGGTTGCGGCCGCAAGATCGGCAACTTCAATCACGAACGAGCCCCCGAGTTCGAGTCCGTTCGTGCTGGGAACAATCGGAGTTGAAGAGATCGCACCGCCGTCCATCGCTATGCGCGTGCCGGACTCGATCGGGAGCAGCGCGTCTCCGCCGCGAAGGACTCCAGCCGCTGACAGCTCGCGACCATAGCTCGCAAAGGCACCCCAGTAGGCCCCCGAGCGATCGGGATCGGTCCGGACGCGAAATGAGTCCTTCGTCTCGTAGACGAAAAGGGTGAATGCCCTTCCGGCGGCTTCACTGGGGGCCGGAGGCGCCGGAGTTGCCGCGCCAGGGGTTGGCTGTCCAAGACCGAGAACGATTGCCGAGATCGCTGGGATACCGAAGATGAGTGGCAGCGTTGGCTTCATTCAAAGCTCCATGAGTGTGCGGGCGTGTACGAGCACGAGTGCGGGTGTTGTACGGGCAACACGCCCTACACGTCCCCACCCGTGAACGACGAAGCGAGATCCGCGAAATCGACAGAGTTTCCGAAGATTGTTCAGACTCGTTCACCAGGTCCCGGAGCCGCCGCTATGCGAGGTGGGCGGACTCAGCGTCGCCTTGACGTCGGTGAAACCAATCGCTGGCATCGCTGAACGCGCGTCGTCATGGAGGGCCGCGCGTGGCGGGGGACTGCCATCCTCACTCGGGCTTCAACGCGAAGTACGCAAAGCGAGAAAGACGTCCCTCCCCGGCGAGGCGGGCGGCGGTCTCCAGGAATCGCTGTTGACCCCAGTACGTCGTCTCACCTTCGATTTGCAGGAGGTCGACCGAGCGAAGTCGCCGTTGCTCATGCCAGCGTCCCGCGATCTCCGCGACGGCGGGCGTGACATTCTCGCACGCCTTCAGGTTGAACCCGGCCTGACCCAGCATGTGAGGGTTCGTCTCCGTCGGCACGAACTGGAAGAAGCCGATCGAAGCCCGGACGGCAATTTCCTCGGCCGTCAGCAGGCCGGTGACCACGATCGGATCGGTGAACAGCAACCGACCGCCGGGGCGGAGCACTCGCCACCAATCCGCCAGAACGCGAGGGCGATCGGGAAGGTGGTTGATGGCATCAATGCAGATAATCGCGTCAAACGAGGCATCCGCGAACTCAAGCCGTTGACCGGCATCGTGGACCACGAAGGTGGTGCTGGCGGCGATGTTGCGCTCGGCCGCGAGATGGTGGGCCGCAGCGATGCCGTCTGAATGGACGTCGACACCCGTTACCGCCGCTCGGGTCTGCTCGGCGATTCGAATGGTGGGTCCACCGGAGCCGCACGCGATGTCCAGCAGATGGTGTTGAGGTCCGACTGCACACCAGCGAATGAAGCGATCCTGCTCGCCCGCCGTGATCCAGCCGTTCTGACCGATATCGTCGCCCCAAACGCCGCGGCGAATCTCCCGATAAACACCGTTGTAGAAGCGGCCGTAGGTCGCGTCATAGAACGGAACCGGTGTGTTGACGTTCGCGTCGCTGTTGGTGGGCGCAGTCATGTGCGAGGCTCCCAAAGCTGCGGAAGGTGCGTTCACTTCGGCCGATGACCGGACACCGGCAGTACACGGCCTGCCAACTAAGATCAACCAGAACGGTCCCGAGCGGATGGTCTTGAATCGGCACAACGTTATGGTCGATCACCCGGGCTCAGGTCCTGCCAAGCCAACTGGGCGACGCATCGACCAAAAGAAGGGATGAGCATCGACAAGACTCTACCGAACGGGCGAGGTTCGGGCGAAACGGCGCTGACACGCGAACAGGCCCCCACTGCTGCTACATTCGCTCATGCTGATTCAATGCGGGTCTGTGACGATCGGTTTCGACGATTTGGGTCCGCGACACTCCGATGCTTTGCTGCTGATCCACGGGCATCCGTTCAATCGCTCGATGTGGCGGGCGCAACTGGGCGCTGTCGTCGCCAATGGCTGGCGAGTGCTCACGCCCGACCTGCGTGGATACGGCGAAAGCTCGCCCGCGGGCGGCCCGCTGGCGTTTGGCGATTTCGCGAGCGATCTGCTCGCGCTCATTGATGCGTGCGGAGTAGAACGGGTGGTCGTTGGCGGGTTATCCATGGGCGGGCAAGTTGCGATGGACCTCTGTCGCCAGGCACCCAAGCGGGTTCGAGGGCTGCTGCTAGCCGCCACGTTCCCGCAGAGCGAATCAGAAGAGGGCGAGCTCCGGCGACGTGCGATGGCCGATCGTCTGATGCGAGAAGGGATGGCGGCATACGCGGCGGAGGTACTGCCGAAAATGGTGGGTGCAACGTGCCTCAAGGAGCGTCCGGAGGTTGGAGCCGCCGTGCTCGAGATGATGCGGTCGACGAATCCTCACGCGGCAGCGGCTGCGCTGCGGGCGCGGGCCCTTCGCCCACCTTATGAGGATGTACTCGCGACATTCGTTCGGCCTGCGACCGTCGTCGTGGGCGACGAGGACGCATTCACTTCCCGGTCCGATGCCGACCTGATGAGAGCGCTCCTGAAAGACTGCGAGTTGTGCTGGATGGATCGCGTCGGGCATATGCCCAACCTCGAGCGGCCGGACGAGTTCAACGCCGCACTGATTGGGCTTCTAAATAGAGTCAACGCCGCGACGGGGTAAGGCGTCGTGGTCCACAGACAACGGTCCACGGCCAGAGGGCAGACGGGCACGGAGAGACTCGCCCGCGACGCACGCGCGACTGTGACCGACGCCCAACCTGAGCCTACTGAGCCGATGCGCGGATGGCGATGCAGTTGCCTTCGCTGTCCTGGAACTCAGCGACGAATCCATGCTCCCCGATGGAGGTCTTTGGGTAGAGCACGCGCCCGCCAGCATCGAGACATCGCTGAAGGGTCGCGTCAATATCCACGACGCTGAAGTAGATCCTGACACCCTGACGACCCGGCGTGTAGCTGTCGCCATGCGCGAGCGCACCAGAGATACCTGCGCCATCCGGCTCGTATGGAAAAAGCGCCATCGGATGGCCATCGATCTCCGTAAGCTCAAAGTCCACCAGCAACACGCGCTCGTAGAACCGCATCGCCCGCGACATGTCTTGAACAGGGATCTCGAAGTAGTTCACCGGATTCGCCATCGCGATTCCTCCCAGGGCTTTCAGTAGGTTAGTCGCGGGCTGGCAGGCCAGTGAACCCTGCGCCCTCGGGAAGGTTGCGTTTGGGCCCGGCGTCCGACTGAACGGTGCCCAGACGGGCAGACGCCCCTCCGCCCCGGACCTTGCACCGTCTGCGAGAAACCAAAAACCAAAGTGGCATTGACTCCGTTGAACTGTGGTCAACCGGTGTTGTTGCCGCATCAGCCACGCTGAACGTCGAAACGACCGTCAAGCTGTTCACTGTCGGGCCCACCGTGCTGGGCTCTTGAAGTCGTCTCACCCGGGTCGAGGAGCACTGTATGAAACGCCGTGCGTTATCCATGTCTCGTCATCGCATTGCCCGCCTGTCCAGTTCGCTCGCCCTGCTCGCGCTGAGCGCCTCGGCGGGCCTTGCCATCGCCTCGAGCCATCGCGAGGCTCCGTTCATCACCGAGACGCCAAAGGTCGATGCGACCGACTTCTATATGTTCAACAGCTATGAACCCGGTCGTGAGGGCTACGTCACCATCATCGCCAACTACCAGCCCTTCCAAACGGCGTATGGCGGGCCGAACTTCTTCCAGCTCGACCCCGACGCGCTCTACCAGATCCACGTGGACAACGATGGAGACACTCGCGAAGACCTGACGTTTTCCTTCAGGTTCAACGCCACGCTCGACGCCCTCGCGCTGAACGTGGGTGGTCAAACGGTGCCCGTGCCGCTCTACAACATCGGCGCCATCGCGAACCTCCCAGGCGGGTCTCCCAACCTCAACATCGAGGAAAGCTACACGGTTGACCTGATCCGGGGCGACCGCCATCGCGGGCGCACCACGCGGCTGACAACCCCCGGCGGTGAGTCGCGGATCCGCAAACCCGCGGACAACGTCGGCGCCAAGAGCTTTCCTCAGGGGTATGAAAACTACGCCCGCACGTTCATCACCGAACTGGTGTTGCCGGGAACCACGCAGACCGCGCGCGTCTTCGTTGGGCAGCGCAAGGATCCCTTCGTCGTCAACCTTGGCGAGGTCTTCGACCTTGTCAATCTCAACCCGCTGGGCCCCGTAGACGGCAAGGAAGACAGCCTCGCGGAAGATAACTGCACATCGCTGATCATCGAGGTGCCCGCGAGCTTTCTCCGCAACGGGCGGGGCGAGACGGTCATCGGCGGCTGGACCACGGCGTCTCTGCCCCGCAACCGCATGCTCCGGCGTTCGCCCGGGTTTGACTCCCCCGCCGCCGAGGGCGGACCTTGGCAGCAGGTGTCGCGTCTGGCGATGCCCCTGGTGAATGAGTTGGTGATCGGACTGCCAGACAAGAACAAGTTCAACGCCAGCGAGCCCGACGACGACGCGCAGTTCCTCGTGTACGTCACCAACCCGACGCTCCCGGTGATCATCCAATCGCTGTTTGGGGTGCAGGCGCCGTGCCTCCCGCGGAACGACCTTGTCAGCGTCTTCTTGACCGGCGTCGAGGGGCTCAACCGCCCCGCCTGCGTCCACCCGGGCGAGATGATGCGCCTCCAGACCGACACGAGTCGAATCCCGGTGACCCCGATCGCGCTTCAGAGCCCGCTGGGCGTGCTGGGCGGAGATCTTTCGGGATTTCCCAACGGGCGCCGCCCCATCGACGATGTCGTGGACATCGAGCTTCGCGTCGTCGCGGGTGCGCTCTATCCCGACGCCGGGCAGCCGGGCGGGTGCGCCCCAGGCGGCAACCTCCCGCTCACGGACGGCGCCGTCACGAGCGCGGCTCTCTACGACCCGTTCTTCCCATACCTGCGAACGCCGGTCGCGTCTTCTCCCCAGTGATGCCGCCCGTTCGGTGGCTTTCATGATGTGTTACGAGCCCCGTGCGCGAGAGCGCCCCGGGCTCACTTCTGCCTCAGCTCGATCCTGCCGGCCTTCAATCCAACCGCCAGACCTCTCTGGCACTCGCCGACCTGATTCACAGACGGAGACCACTTCCATGCGTCCCTCGCTTCCTTTGCTCAGCAGTGTTGCCGCGTGCCTCGCCGCCTGTTCTGGCGGGCTTTCGTCGGCCTTTGCTCACGAGTTCTGGATCCAACCCTCGGCCTTCCGCGCGCCGGCGAACACACCGATCGATGTCTCGCTCATGGTTGGCGACGGCTTCCCCGGCGAGCCGGTCGCTCGCAACCCGCCTCGGATCGAGCGCTTCGATGCGGTCTCCCTCGGAGGGCCTCACCACAACGCGTCAACGCCCGCACCAACCGAAACGCCGATCGATGGTCGACCGGGTGCGCACCCGGCTGGGCGCGTCATGCTCTCCAGCGTCGGGACGCACGCACTGGTTTTCCGCTCGAATCACGCAACGGTGGAGCTGGATGCCACCAAGTTCGAGGCGTATCTGCGTGAGGAGGGGCTGGAACGGATCATCTCCATTCGTCGTGAGCGAGGTGAGGCGGACAAGCCCGGGCGGGAGGCGTACAGCCGGTGTGCCAAGGCGCTCGTGATTGCTGGCCCGGCTGGGGGCGGGTCGATCGAAGGCAATCCAGACGCGGATTCCAGCGACGGAGCGGCGAAGAGGCACGAAGTCCGCGACGCCCCGGTCGGACTCACCTTCGAACTCCTTCTCCTTAGCATTGACGACGAGAACCCCGCGTCACCCGGGGTAACGCTGCGGCTGCGAGCGATGTTTGCGGGCAAGCCACTGCCCGAAGTGAGCGTGTGCGTTCGAGCGGCGCAGCAACCCGGAGAGAAAGTCTGTGGCGTGACCAACACCTCGGGCGAGGTGAGCATCGACGTTGCGTGGACTGGAACGCTCATGGTCAGTTCCGTCTACATGACCGCGGCGCTGCCCGAGATTGCAACGCGCTTGGGCGTCGACTGGGAGAGCGTCTGGACGTCCCTGACGTTCGCTCTGGAATAGCCCGCCGCCCGGGACGACCGAGCGCTGCCAGGCCCTTTCCCGCTCGCCATTTTCTCCCGTCCGCCTACCATCTGCGCGCGAGCGGATTGGCGGTCTCGCCGCCGCCCTGACACGCACGGAGCGCGGCTTTCATGATGACCTCGGACGGGCTCCACGATGCCTTCCTACCCAGACTTTCCCCAGACTCCTCGGGCCAAGGAGGGGGGCTGCCCCCGCGCGATGGCTCGGGGGAAGACACGGTCGGGGATTCGCCAGACAACGCCATGAACGGGATGCCGGATGGTCCCGGTGCGGTTGGTGGACTGGTTGCGGGCGGACGAGTGCTCGACCTCGACATCCGCCGAGAGCTTCAGGACAGCTACCTGACCTATGCCCTCAGCACGATCATGGACCGGGCGCTGCCCGATGTCCGAGATGGCCTCAAGCCCAGCCAGCGCCGCATCCTCTGGGCGATGAACGACCTCAATCTTCGCCCCGGGCGCAAGCACATCAAGTCGGCCAAGATCTGCGGCGACACGTCGGGCAACTACCACCCGCACGGCGAAGGTGTCATCTACCCGACGCTGGTCAATCTCGCCCAGCGCTGGCGCATGCGAGTGCCGCTGGTCGACCCTCAGGGCAACTTCGGATCGCTCGATGGCGATCCCCCCGCGGCGATGCGTTACACCGAAGCACGCATGACGCAGGCCGCGGCTGACATGCTCGCGGATGTCGAGTTCGACACCGTCGACATGCAGGCGAACTACGACGAACGCCTGATGGAGCCAACGGTCCTCCCGGCGAAGTTCCCCAACCTGCTGATCAACGGGGGCATCGGCATCGCCGTCGGCATGGCGACTAGCCTCGCGCCCCACAACCCGACCGAGGTCTTCGACTCGATCATCCGCGTATTGCGCAGGCCCGAGATCACACTCGCCGAACTGATGCAGGACGTCTACGATGGCGCCGAGGGCGATGCCAACCGCACCCTCATCTTCCGGGGCATCAAGGGACCTGACTTTCCCACGGGCGGCACGCTCCTGGGCAAGCGGGGCATCGTCGAGGCCTATGCCACCGGGCGCGGCAAAGTCTCCCTCCGGGGCGTCTGCCGCGTTGAAGAGATGGGCAACGGTCGTCAGCAGATCATCGTCGACGCGATCCCGTACAACATCGTTCAGAACAATCTGGTCGAGCAGATCGTCGAGGCGGTCAAGGGCGAGAAGATCGACGATGTCAGCGATGTGCGCAACGAATCCGGGCGCGACGCGCAGACCCGTATCGTCGTGGAGCTCAAGAAGGGCGCGGATCCGCGCGTCGTTGAGAAGCAGCTCTACGAGTTCACCTCGCTCCAGGACACCTTCTCGATCATGAACATCTCGCTGGTGAACCGCCAGCCAAGGACGCTCAGCCTTCGCGAGAT
This sequence comes from Planctomycetota bacterium, assembly GCA_033763815.1. GTDB lineage: Bacteria > Planctomycetota > Phycisphaerae > Phycisphaerales > UBA1924 > JANRJU01. The sequence goes on along the minus strand of JANRJU010000015.1, from coordinate 332,226 downwards.
GATCGATTGCTACGTCGACCACCGGGTGGAAGTGATCCGCCGCCGGACGCTGCACCAACTCCGAGAGGCGAAGAAGCGGGCTCACGTGCTGGAGGGCATGATCCACGCGGTCTGCGATATCGACGAGGTCATCGCGATCATCCGCTCGAGTTCAACGCGGGAGGAGGCGATCCAGCGCCTGATGGCAAGGCGATACCGCATCGCTCCCGATCACCCTCACGCAAAGCTGCTCCCGGAGCGCCTGCTCAAGCGCGTCCGAGCCGCGGACGCGGATGGGGGCGTGCTGCTGTCGCGGATCCAGGCTGAAACCATCGGCGGGATGCGTCTGATCCAGCTCGTCGGGCTCGAAATCGAGCGTCTCGCCAACGACTACCGGCAGGTCGTCAGCGAGATGGAGGGCTACGAGCGGATCCTCGCGGACCACCAGCTCGTGCTTGACATCATCGAGCGCGACTGCCGCGAGATGCGCGCGAGGTACGACTCGCCCCGCAAGACGCTGATCGAGGATGGCGACGCGGACGTTGCGATTGCCGACCTCATCCCGCAGGAAGACGTAGCGCTCACGATCTCCCGTCAGGGCTACGTGAAGCGTGTTCCGCTGGCGACCTATCGCCAGCAGGGACGGGGCGGGAAGGGCATCCGCGCGAGTGAAGCCAAAGACGACGACTTCATCGAGCACATGTTCGTCGCCGGGACGCACGACGACCTGCTGTGCTTCACCACGACGGGTCGCGTCTTCAAGATGAAGGTGTACGAGATTCCGGAGATGAGCCGGACCAGCCGCGGGCGGGCGATGATCAACCTGCTCGACCTGCGTCAGGGCGAGCGCACGTGCGCATACCTGCCCGTTCGCGGCGCGGGAGGGTTTGAAGAGGGCGGCGGCTACCTCACGTTCGTCTCGCGCAAGGGCGTTGTGAAGCGCACGCCCCTGAAGGACTATCGCAACGTCAACCGCGCGGGCATCATCGCTGTGGGGCTCCGCCCGGGCGATGAGCTGATCGACGTCGTGCTGACCCACGGCACGGACGACATCATGCTCGTGACGGCGCTGGGCTCGGCGATCCGCTTCCCCGAGAGCGACGTGCGCCTGATGGGCCGCTCCGCCGCGGGGGTCAAGGGCATCACACTCGCCGGGGCGAGCGTTGACGAGGGGGACGACCAGGGAGAAGGCGTCGAAGGTGGCGAGGCCGGAGACGAATCCTCAACGTTGCCCGAAGCATCCGACGACGCCGACGAGGTGATCGGCGTGGTTCGCATCCCGATGGAGAAGGACCCCGAGGACGACAAGTTCACCATCACGGCGCCGACCGCGATCGCCGCCGGCCTTTCGCTTCTCACCATCACCGAGAACGGCTACGGCAAGCGGACCAACGTCGACGAGTATCGCGTGCAGCCCGAGAACGGGAAGATGCGCTCCCAGTCCCGGGGAGGCAAGGGGCGAGCCGACATCAGGATCACCGCTCGCAACGGGCGAGCCGTCGCGGCGCTTGGCGTGACCGACGCCGAGGGCGTCGTGATCATCTCCAAGGGCGGTCAACTCGTCCGACTCGCGGCGGCGAGCATCAGCCGATACGGTCGCGGCACTCAGGGCGTCCGCGTCGTGGGCCTTCGCGGAGGTGATGTCGTAATCGCAGCCTCCGCCGTTCCGCCCGACGAAGCACCCGAAGGCACCGCGGAACAGCGCGGCGCGGCCCCCGGCACCCCCGCCGACGCCTCACCCGCCGACACCCCTCCCGCCGACGGACCGGATGGTGCTCCAAGCGGCGACGGAACGTCCGAGGGCGATCGGTAGCACGCGCATGGAGCCGACCGCTTCCGATGCAAGCTTCGACCCCGCCGCTTCGCTGCACCAAGCGCGCGATGCCGTGGACGCCCTGCTGCGCCATCCTGGCGCCGTCCAAACCATCAACTCGTTGATCTCCGCGTGCGCCGCGGCGCTTGGCGCGGGCCACAAGCTCATGATCTGCGGCAACGGAGGATCCGCGTGCGACGCCGCTCACTTCGCCGAGGAACTCACGGGGCGCTTCCGCTTCGATCGTCGCCCCCTCGCGGCCATCGCCTGCACCGACGTGGGCCATATCACGTGCACCGCAAACGATTATGGATTCGAGCACGTGTTCGCCCGGTGGGTTGAAGCCCTGGCCCGCCCGGGCGATGTCGTCATTCTGCTTTCCACCAGCGGTGCGTCGCCCAACATCTTGAAGGCAGCCGAAGCCGCCCGCGCCGCGGGCGCTGTCACGATCGCGATGCTGGGCAAGGGCGGCGGTGCGCTGCGCGGGGTTTGCGCGCTAGAGCTGATCGTCCCGGGGCACTCCAGCGATCGCATCCAGGAGCTGCACATGCTCGTGCTGCACATTATGGTCGAAGGCATCGAGGCCTCGCTCCAGCTTGGAAGGGCGAAACGATGATCGCAACGCGCGACACGATGCCGAAGCCGCCTCGCAACGTCCTTGGCGGCGAGCTGCAGAGTTGCTCAACCCGCCCGCTCACCGGTTTCTACCGCGACGGCTGCTGCTCCACCGGCCCGGAAGATGTCGGCATGCACGTCGTCTGCGCCGTGATGACGCCCGAGTTCCTGGCGTTCACGCGATCCATGGGCAACGACCTGCAAACCCCTCGCCCGGGCTTTCCGGGCCTCAAGCCCGGCGATCGCTGGTGCTTGTGCGCCGCGCGCTGGGCCGAGGCCCACGCCGCGTCGTGTGCTCCCAAGGTCGATCTGGAAGCAACGCACGAAGCGGCACTCCGCGTCATTCCGCTCGCCACGCTTCAAGAGCACGCGGTCGACTGAGTCAAAGCCCACGGCGCTGTCGCTTGAGCCAGCCACACGGCGGACAATCAGCACCCTGCGTCGAAAGCCGACACGAAGTCCAGGTAGTCGAAGAAGTCGACAACGCCATCCTGGTTGACGTCGGACGACGGGCTCTCGTTGCCGAACGCCTGGGAGAAGTCGAGGTAGTCAAAGAAGTCGATGAGGGCATCGCAGTTGAAATCAGCCGCGCAGATCCGCAGCTTCGCGGGATCGCTCGTGACGCTTCCGCACGAGTTGGAGATCACGCAGCGAACGTTCCTCCCGCTCAATCGTTCGGCGTCCGCGCCGGAGGTACAGCCGATCGCGAGGACGAGGCTGGGTTCGCGCGTGCCCGACGCCGTCGCGCACGCTGGCTCCCCGTCGATGACGACCGGCCCATCGTTCAGATCCACCCACCCGCTCATGCTCTCAATCTGCCACAGATACGATGCCGGACCCGACGCGGGCGCGTCGACCGCGAACGAGGCGGTTCCGCTCGAACACACGTTTGCGTCGATGGGCTGCGCACGGACGCTCGGAGCGATGCACGCGCCGAACGCAACCTCCGCCAGACCGGTGAAGGGCGAAGCGTTGTTGTTCTCCGTCGCACGCACGATGAACCGCACCGATCGTACGTTGCCGGTGACCGTGAACGGGATCGTCTGCGCCGTCGCGAGATTGGGCAGGGCCGTCAAGTCGGCAAAGGTCGCCAGAGTCGAACCCGCGCCGTTCGCGCCGTCGAACAGAACGAGGTCAAATCGAGTCACTTCATAGAACCGGTTGGCCGCGATGGCGTTCGAACGGTGGTTCCAGATGTAGAACCCACCCAGCGTCTGCGGGGTCGTGAACGTGAACGTCGCCGACTGCCCAATCGTCTGACCAGACCGGGTCGTCCAGTGGTTGCCGGTCGAGTAGTCCGCGTGGGCATCCTCCAACCCAAAGTTCGCGGGCAGCCCCGAGCCGTTGATCGTGTTGGTGATGACGTAGTTCGAGCTGAACTCGCTCGTCGCGGTCGCCGAGTTCGGTCGGATGAGTTGCGCGCTTGAGATCTGCGTGCAAGCAACCAGCGCGGCGATAGCAACGCCAGCCTGAGTCCGAGAAATCATGGCGATGCACTCCCTCAACCCCGCGGAGCGGGGACTCTACAGCCTGCAACTCATTCGAGCAAGCGCGATACTTCCAACCGAATCCGATAACAAATCGGACCGGCGAAAGGGGGCGCATGACCCGAAACGCCGCCCCAAGACGCCATCGCCGAGGGGGTCGCTTCAGGAGCTCAATGAGGCGTGCATCAGGCCTTGAACGTGCTCTTGAACTTCGTGATCTCGTCCGTGAGCCGCTTCTCGAGGTCAGCGTCGAGCGCCTTCTTGGCGTTCAGGTCGTCCCAGACGGGCTTGCCCATACCGTGCATGTAGTTGAGAAGCTCGCTCTCGAACTTGCGGACGGCGGGAACCGGCACGTCGTCGAGGAAGCCCTTCGTGCCAGCGTAGATCGAGATGATCTGATCGGTCACGACGAACGGCGTGTACTGCCCTTGCTTGAGAAGCTCGACGAATCGACGACCACGGTCGAGCTGACGCTGCGTCGCCTTGTCCAGTTCGGTACCCAGCTGGGCAAAGGCCTCAAGCTCGCGAGCGGCGGCAAGGTCCAGACGCAGCGAGCCGGCGATCTTCTTCATCGCCTTCACCTGCGCGTTACCACCGACGCGGGAGACCGAGATGCCGACATTTACCGCGGGACGCACGCCCGAGAAGAACAGCTCGGGCTCAAGATAGATCTGCCCGTCGGTGATCGAGATCACGTTCGTGGGGATGTACGCCGAGACGTCGCCTTCCTGCGTCTCGATGACGGGCAGAGCCGTGAGCGAGCCCGCGCCGTTCTCCGGTGACAGCTTGGTGGCGCGCTCGAGCAGACGGGAGTGCAAGTAGAACACGTCGCCGGGGTACGCCTCGCGGCCCGGGGGACGCCGGAGCAGCAGCGAGAGCTGGCGATACGCGACGGCCTGCTTGGAAAGGTCGTCGTAGATGCACAGCGCGTGCTTGGGCATCGGGGCGCCCGTGCTCAGCCTGGCGGCGGGGTTCTTGCCCTGCCACATGAAGAACTCGCCCATGGTGCAGCCGGAGTACGGCGCGATGTACTGCATCGGAGCGGGGTCCGACGACGCGGCGTTCACGACGATGGTGTAATCCATGGCCCCGTACTTGCGAAGCGTCTCGACGACGCCCGCCACCGTCGACTCCTTCTGGCCGACAGCGACGTAGATGCACACCACCGCCTCGGGAGTGCCCCAGTACTGCTTCTGATTGATGATGCAGTCCAGCGCGACAGCCGTCTTGCCCGTCTTGCGGTCACCGATGATCAGCTCGCGCTGACCACGCCCGATCGGGATCATCGCGTCGATGGCCTTGATGCCCGTCTGCAGAGGCTCGTGGACCGGCTGACGCTCCGCGATCCCCGGGGCGATGATGTCGACCTTGCGGAACTCGCTGGTCACGATCGGACCCGCGTCGTCGAGCGGACGACCCAGCGGATCCACGACGCGGCCCAGCATGGCCTCCCCCACCGGCACCTCGAGCAGACGCCCCGTGCTCTTCACCAGGTCGCCTTCCTTCACGGAGAGGTAATCGCCATAGATGACCGCGCCGACCGTGTCCAGTTCCAGGTTGAAGACCTGGCCCATGACCGAGCCGTCGGAAGTCTGGAACTCGAGGAGTTCGCCCGCCATGGCGTTGGCCAAGCCGTAGATGCGGGCGATGCCGTCGCCGACCTCGACGACGCGACCGACCTCGGACACCTCGAGCTGAGTGGAAAACTGCTCGATCTCACGCTTGATAACGCTGGCGATCTCGTCGGTCTTGATCTTCACGGCGAAGGTCCTTCTGGTCGGGCCCGAGGGATACACGAACGTACCCAGCAAAAACCGAACATGCCGGTTTCGGCTGGGCAAGGGGTCAAGCGTAGCGCGCTGGATCCCCGCGCGGAGCTTCCCTCGCGCTCGGGCACCCGAACTCGATACCCAGTCCGAGCTTCGCGGGCTCGCCCGTTGCGGCCTCGGCGTGGATCCAGTAGCATGCCGAGCGCCAGAGGAGGATGATCCATGAGACGAGTTGTTGGTCGATGGACGCTGATTCTTGGCCTCGTGCCAATCACGGCGGCCGCCCCTGGGCTCGCTCAGTGCGTTGGCGAGTGGGTCGCCGCCCCAGAGTCCTTCAATTGGACGCCGCTCGCCCTCGCGTCGTGGGACCCCGACGCGAGCGGGCCACACCCGCCCCTGCTCATCAGCGGCGGAACCTCCTACGCGGGCGGCGCGACGCACCTTGGCGCGTGGGACGGCCTCATCTGGTCGTATCTTGGCACGGGCCCCGGAACCAACAACCGGGTCCACTCGCTCACCGTCGATGGCAACAACCATCTCATCATCGGAGGTAGCTTTGAGACCATCGACGCCCTGCCCGCCGCGGGCGTTGCGCGGTTCGATGGCTTCAACTGGCACGCGCTGGGCAGCGGGCTTGGTTGGAGCATCGGGCCCGGTTACGGCACCGCCAACGCACTGGCGACGCTGCCGGGAGGCGACATCGTCGTCGGCGGTTGGTGGCTCGACTCTGCGGGCGGCGTCCCCGTCCAAGGCGTCGCTCGTTGGAACGGTTCCTCCTGGAACGCGATGGGAGCCGGGCTCTCCCAGGTCGCGCCACCCTGGGGCAACCAGGCCAACATCTGGAACTTCGTTTCGACGTCGCAGGGGCTCGTTGCTCTCGGTGGGATCGGCTTCTCAGGCCCGACCTCGCTGGCCGACGTGGCCATCTGGAACGGCTTTGCCTGGCAACCGCCGCCGCGCAACGGGCCCAACGCGAGCATCGCCATCCCGGGGTACAGCGCCATGGCCGGGGCCGAGTTGCCCGATGGCCGCCTCGTCGTCGGCACCTCCGACGGCGTGTACTGGTGGTCTGGCTTGCAATGGCTCCCGCTCGGCGAAGAACTGGTCGGTACGAAGCACTGCATGCTCGTCCTCCCCAACGGCGACCTCGTGGTCGGTGGCGAGTCCCTGAGCGTGGGTGACTACTCCGTCATCGAGTTTGGCCCGATTGCACGCTGGAACGGGTCGGCGTGGCAGCGCATGACGTTGGACGAGACAACTCACGGCGGGCGCGTCTTCGCATTGACGATGCACGCCGGCGACCTCTTCGTGGGCGGCGGCTTCAGACTGGGCCGAAGCGCGATCTCGAATGAAAGCCTTGCCCGTTGGCGAGAAGGTGCGGCGCTTTCGCTTGTCTCCAACCCCGCCGATGCCGTGGCACGTCCGGGCGAGTTGGTCCAGTTCAGCATCCAAGTATCCGGAGAAGGTGTTCCCAGCTGTCAGTGGCAGATCGAAACTCAGCCGGGCGTCTGGGAGATTCTCGGCCCCTCGCCCGCCTCGCTGGCCTGCGGCGGTCGGGCCTACGCCTCCGGTTCATATACACAACCCGACATCAGCATCACCGTTGAGGGCTGCACCCAGACGCAGCGGGTTCGCTGCGTCCTGCTTCGTTCGTGCGGCTCGATCACCAGCGAGCCGGCGCTCCTGTTCCTCTGTCCCGCCGACTTCAACGTGGATGGCACCGCCGACTTCTTTGACTACCTCGACTTCGTCGCGGCATACTCAAGCGAAGATCCGGCCGCGGACTTCAACCGCGACGGCGTGGTTGACTTCTTCGATTACCTCGACTTTGTCGCGGAGCTTGATCGCGGGTGTTGATCGCTGTCGCGAGCGGTTGCGACCTCAACAAGGAAAAGCCAATGAGACGAACCGTGTCAACTGTCGGAGTGTTTGTGTTCGCGCTTTTCACAAACCCCGCCGCCGCCCAGCCAACGGGGTGCGTCTCACAACTTGGTCATCTCCCCGTCACCAGTGCCTTGGTCCAAGGCGAGGCTCCGGTCGCGCGTGACGGCGTTCTGTACCTCGTCGTCTCGACCAACAGCTCCGGCACGGATTATGAACTGCTCGCGATCGATGTCAGCGACCCGGCGTCGCCTCGTCAGGTCGCTTCAGTGGACGTTCCGAACGAGCTGAACTGCGGGATGCCCGCCGCGATCTCACTCGAAGGTCACGAGCTCTACGTGCTCACTTCCAGCGGCCTGACGCTGTACGACGTGTCGACGCCGCAGGCACCCGCGAGGATCCGCACGTTGTCCAGCGTTGCGCTCCCTTGCGGCGGGGTCAATCCCGGCCTTGCGTTGAACGACGACTCATTGCTCGCTATTTCCGGGCACGTGTTCGTGATCGATCGCTCGCTGATGCGAGTGCCCGTGCCCCCGCCTCCGACGCCACCCAACAACCCCGTTGTTCGCGTGCTGGCGCTCGACGGCGCTGTGCCGCAGGATGTCGCGATCAACCAGGACATTGCGGTTGTGTCAACGTACGCCGGGCTCGTTTCAGTTGACATATCGACGCCAGCCACCAGCGTCATTCGCGAAACCTTGGTGGTTCCGGGGTTTCCCGGCACCCTCGCGTTCGACGCCAACGGTCGCCTCTTTGTCGCGTGCAACACGACCGATTACATGGTTGCGAGCGTGCGCCCGTTCGCCAACCCCACGCCACTCAACGGCATCGGCACGTACTCGGTTCTCGGCAACGCCGTAGCGAACTCGCTCTATGTTTCGTGCTCAGCGAATCTTGGAGCGAGCGTGTACTGGATCAGCGATCCGGCGAACGCGATGCTGGTGGGTTCCTCCGGTCCTCTCTTCGCCGAAAGCGTTGCTTTCCTGGGCAGCACACTCGTCATCGCATCTCGCGACGACGGCTTGTTCTTGCTTGATGTCGCCGACTGCGTCGGCAACCCGTGCCCCGCCGACTTCAACGTGGATGGCACCGCCGACTTCTTTGACTACCTCGACTTCGCCTCGACATTTGCCGCGGAAGAGCCGGCGGCCGACTTCAACCGCGACGGCACCGTCGACTTCTTCGACTATCTCGACTTTGCCCAGGCGTTCGACGTGGGATGCTGAGCGCCAATCCCATACAGCGGCCTGTTCTGCTTTGCCATGCGTGCGGCCGATTTGGCTCGCTTTCCCAGCACCCGATCTCCCTCTCGAATGCAATCGCGTCCATCCTCACGCGTTCCTCTCGAAGGAGGCGACGATGAACTGGATTAACACGCGGTTTGGGGCGTTCTGTGCGCTCAGCTTGGTGGCGTCTTCCACCCAGGCGCAGTGGACGACGCCTCCCATCAGCGCACCTCGCCTGCAATACCGCACGTTTCAGAGTGCCGCCGCGGGCGCGATCGTCAGCTACCACATCTACACGCCTCCCGCGTACGACACCCAGCCCGAGCGGCGCTTCCCGGTGCTGTACTGGTTGCACGGATCGGGCTCGCCGACCGCCGGCATCGCCCCCATGACCAACTGGTTCGCCTCCGCGATCGCGCGAGGCGATCTCGGCCCGATCATCGTCGTCTTTCCCAACGGCATGCCCTACGGGATGTATTGCGATGCCGCCGACGGCTCGCGTGCGATCGAATCCGTCATCATGCAGGAGTTGGTGCCCCACGTCGACGCGACGTTTCGCACTGTTTCAACTCGCAACGCCCGCATCATCGAGGGCTTCAGCATGGGCGGCTATGGAGCTGGTCGCCTGGGCTTCAAGCACACCAATCTCTTTGGCGCCGTTTCCTTGCTCGGCGCCGGGCCCGTTCAGACCGATTTCATGGATGCTCCGGAGGGCTCAAACATTCCGCCCGAGCGGCGTACCGAGATCTTTGAAGACGTCTGGAACAGCGACCCCACGCTGTTTTATGCCGCGAGTCCATGGGCGCTCGCCGAGGGCAACGCCCAGGCCATTATTACAAGCGGGGTGCAACTGCGCATCATGGTGGGCGAGGACGACTCGATGCTGGCGCCCAATGCCGATTTACACCTCCATCTGCTCTCCCTGGGCATCCCCCACTCGTACCGCACATACTCGGGAGTTCGCCACGACACGCTCTCGCTCCTGAGGGCGATGGGTGCCGACAACTGGGACTTCTATCGCCGTGCCCTCGCCCCTCGCTGCGACTTCAACGCCGACGGCACGCGGGACTTCTTCGATTACCTGGACTTCGCCACCGCGTTCGCAAGCGACGCCGCCGACGCGGACGTCAACCATGACGGCCTTGTCGACTTTTTCGACTATCTGGACTTTGCGAGCGCCTTCGGCGGGTGCTGATGCGTCATCCGCGAATCAAGCCGTGAACTGGATCACGCCCAGCGACGTCAGCACCGCGAACACGACGCAGAGCACAAGCCGGTACCACCCGAACGGCGCCAGTCCGCGCTTGTTCAAGAAGCCCACGAGCCACTTCACTGCCAGCGCCGCCGACACTGTCGCGACCGCCAGCGACAGAAGCACTGGAAAGACGCCCAGCGTCGCGATGAAGTTGGGCTGTTCGAGTTCCGCGGAACGACGAAGATCCTTCACCATCGCGTAGACGCACGCGCCGGTGAGCGTCGGCAAGCCCAGCAGGAAGCTGAACTCCGCCGCGGCTCGTGGGCGAAGCCCGATGAACAGCCCGCCCGTGATGGTCATCAGCGATCGGCTCGTCCCGGGCCAGAGCGCGACGCACTGCAACACGCCGATCAAGAGCGCCTGCACGGGCGTGACGTCCTCGATCTCGATCTGCCTCGACCGGGGCGCCGGCAGACCAAACCGCCCGCTCCGCCACGCGTCGACGACGATCATGTAGACTCCGCCGAGCGCCAGCATCGCGATCACCGGCCCGGGGTGGAAGAGCGCCGCCTCGATGTGATCGTGCAGCACAAAGCCAAGCGCCGCCGACGGAAAGAAACCGAGAAACAGGTTGAGCAGCAAGCGCAGCCCGCTGTCGCTCCGCCCGAAAAGGCCGAGCAGCATCTTCTTCATGCGGGGCCAGTACATGCCAACGACCGCGAGGATGGCCCCGCCTTGGATCACGATGTTGAGCGAGTCCACCGCGTGCTTTCGCGCGGGATCGTCGAGCCCCACCAGCGCGGACGCCAGGATCAGGTGACCCGTCGAGCTCACCGGGAGGTACTCAGTAATCCCCTCCACCAAGCCAAGAACGACGGCCTGCCACCACTCCATGAGCGACCTTTCCCTGTGATGCGGATCTCGCGACGCGCAGCCCGTCAACGTGAATGCTGTCTCGGTTCCTCGCACCTCAACCGCAAACAAAGAACGCCGGAGCCAGCCGCCTGGGTCCCCACCGTTTGGAAACCACCAGATTCAGCGGGCAGATAGCAGGGCACGCGAGCGGGCGAGCGTAGCACCGGTCCCGATTCTTCCATTGAGCTTTGCTACGCAAGACGCACCCTCGCCCTCCGCACCCGGCAAGAATGCCGCGTCATGTCGGCGTTCCGCGTTGAACACCTTGAGAACTTGCAGGATCCTCGTCTGGATCCATTTCGCGAGCTGCGCGAGAACCGCGTACGCCGCCTGGGACCGGTCAAGGCGCCGAGCTCCCCAAAGACCAGTTCCCGCGCGGACCCGCCTGAGCCGCGGCTCTTCATCGCGGAGGGCGAGTTCGTCGTCCGCCAACTGCTGCTGGCCAGGCGCGACCGATTTCGAGTTCGAGCGATGCTCGTTTCGCCCGAGCGGTTCGATCGTGTCCATGCCGATTTCGAGTCGCTCGCCCAGACCTCACCGAGCCAACCAGCTCCATCCCACGACGCCAATCCGCGTTTCGACCTGTTCGTCGCACCAAGCTCGCTCATCGAGCAGGTTTGCGGCTTCGACTTCCATCGGGGCATCATCGCCTGTGGCGAGGAACTGCCCGGACCAACCGCCAGCCAAGTCGCGAACGACTCAGCCGTCCTGCTGGTGCTCGAAGACCTCACCAACCACGACAACGTGGGCGGGCTCTTCCGCGTCGCCCGAGCACTCGGCGGCTCACGCGCGGGCGTTCTGCTCTCGCCCCGCTGCTGCGACCCCCTCTATCGCAAGTCAATCCGGGTCTCCATGGGCCAGGTCTTCCACGTCCCGTTCGCGTCGTTCTCAACGTGGGAATCGCTCGCGCCGCAGTTGCACGGCGCTGGCTTCCGTCTATTCGCGATGACGCCGGACGCGGCCGCGACCGACCTGGCCCAGCGCGGCGGACTGGGCAGTAAGCCCGCAATCATGCTGGGAAGCGAAGGCCCCGGTCTCACGCCCGAAGCCATCTCGTCGGCAGATGAACGAATCCGAATCGCCATCGATCCCGCTGCGGACTCGCTCAACGTCGTCACGGCGGGCGCCATCGCCTTGCACCGCTTCGTCGTTCCTTAGCCTCCGACCCACCCGAGCGGCGCGCCAGGCCACAGGCCCGGAGCACGCCGTTACAGCCCCGAGACCGATCCTGCCCACCCTTCCAGCCTTCCACCTCGCTTATACCTTTCGGAACGCGACCTCGCCTCGGGCGTCCAACGTACAGTTCATGGCCTTGGATTGTCCGATCGGGGGTCGCTTCGGCCCGGCCGGTCCTCGGCGCTGGTCATCTGCCTCAACGGAGCCTGTATGCCAAACGCTGAAACGTCGGTCGGGTTGAATGGCGAGTGCAATGTCGCGAACAGGTCGCTTAATCGGCGCCTCTCAGCCCTTGCCTCTCGATCGCGCGGCGGACGCCCGGGCCGCCCTGCCAGGCTCTCTGTCCTCGCTGGCCTGGCTTTCGGCATCGCGCTCGGTGCGGCGTTCGGGCTGACTCGTCCGGCTTCCGCGGCGGCGATCGCTCCGGATTCCGTCCTTCGCGAAGGCGAAGGTGCACGCCGAGCCGCGCTTAACAAGCGTGAGCTCACTCCCTTCCCGCAGGAAGCTTGGGCCACGCTTTCCGCATGGACCAACGGGCCCGCGATCACGTCCGAAATCACCAACGGCAGGCCCGTGTTGATCATCACCTGGGCGGAGTGGTATCCGGCGACGCACCGCGCCAAGAGCCTCGCAACTCAGCTCGCCCAGCGCTACGCCAAGGAGGGCCTCGTTGTCGTGCTCGTTCACGACAAGGAAGGCTGGGACACAGCGCCGAAGCCCAAGGCGCCTGAGGGGGCGACGCTGCTCGTCGCTCACGACGCCAAGAACGAGTTCCGCGCCGCCATCGATTCCGACATGGACCCCGATTTCTACATCATCGATCGCGCCGGGCAACTCCGCTTTGCCGACGTTCAGACCAGCGCCGTCGAGAAGGCGGTCGAACTCGTCGTGAAGGAAGCCGCGGACGTCGCCAGCGGGTTGAACGACGCGCGAGCCGCGGAGCGTGAGGAACGCCGCCGCAAGGCCCTGCAGAGCACCAGCATCACTTCCAAGCTCGACCTCCGCAACATGCCGGAGCAGACATTTCAGGCTCCGCCACCTGAGGAATACGAGAACGCCAAGCTTCCCAAGTGGCAGCCCGAGAACTCGGGCCAACAGGATCCAAACGCTCCGGCGCGAGTGGTTGCGCTCCCCGAGGACGGCTTTGTTCCAAGGCCCCCCGCCCTCGCCGGGCGCGCCGTCGTGCTCTACTTCTGGAACTGGGACATCCCGCTGACCTTCTCACGCGCGATTGTGCAGATGGACGAACTGCAACGTGAGTTCGGCCGAGATGTCGCGGTCATCGGCGTGTGGACGCCGCTGGACAACACGGGCGCCGGGCGGAACAGCAACTCGGGCCAGCCCCAGCAGCAGGTAACGCCCGAGGAGATCCTCGCCCGCGTCAATCGGATCACGTCCAACCGCACCCTGGGACACACGATGCTCGCCGATCTCTCGGGCGGGCTCTGGGATGCCTCGATCAACGGGCAGATCACGGTCGACATCAACGTCCACTGCCTGCCGGTCGGCGCCGTGCTCAGCTCCGAAGGCGGCCTGCGCTATGTCGGTTCCATCTGCCACCCGAAGTTCCGCAACACGATCTCGGCTGTGCTCGACCGCGACCCCGGCGTGAAGCGCCGTCGCGACGCGGAGCAGGCGTGGATTCGTGCCAACCCCCAGCGCGTAGCGCCAACCCCGCCAGCGGGCACCGAGCCGGAATCGCCCAAGGCGCCCGGCGCGCCCACGACGCCACCAGCCCCGACCGGCGGCTGAGCAAATGCCCCCGCTCGCGTGATCGGGCAAGCGATCAGGTGAACTGTCCCGCGGTGCTCGCCGGAGCGTTTTCCGGCGAGCTTTGTCATGCTCGGAGTCTGTGCCGCCTTTCGGGCCTCACGGCTTCAACGACATCACCTCGGAAAAGGTGCGTGCTATGCCCGCGTCGCTCAAGGGAACCCGCACGTACTCACCCTTGAACCACAGCTCGGATTGGTCGAGGAAGTTCTTGCTGCCGAGCCAGCCGTCCTGCCCGCCCAGCAGGCAGAAGTAGTTCTCATCGAGCGAAGCCAAGTCGGTGACGAATCGGGCGTTCGCCCCGAACGTCGAGTTGTGCTCTTGGTCGGTGACGTTGTGAGCGCTCTTGTTGATCGTCACGCTCGAGCCTGAAGCCGGCACGCGACCAAACTGGAACCCGCTTCCCAGCACCGGCACGTTTCCGATGACGTGCGACAAGTTGATCTTGTGCATGTCGCCCCAGGTCCGTCCCTCGCCCCAGCGGACCGAAGCCGCCTTGGCCGCCGCGACCAAGACCCCGTCCAGCTTCCCGGCCTCGAGATCTTGGGCCACAAACCGGTGCAGAGAGTTTGAACCGAGCAGCGTCGAGACCGCCTCCGGGCTGTAGATCTCGGCATAACCACGCGAGGCGACATGGAACAGCAACGTCTCATACGCCGCGGCCCCGCGCGACGCGGCGGCATAGTGCCCGTTCCAGTTCGCGATCTCCCGCACCAGCGCTGACGTCGTCGCGTCGTTTGCAGAACCGACGCCCCGTGCGTCCGACGAGTTCTCAAGGGCGCGCCGCACGCGCGACGCGAGAATGCCCGCCGCTCGGTGCGCGGACCGGGCGTACACGTCCTGCTGCAGGCGCTTCGCCGCGTCAACATCAAAGCGGTCCTCCGCCGCGATCAGCTCCGCCAGGCGTGAGGCGCGATCATCGGCGTTGGTGAACAGGCTCACTGGTGGGTCGGTCCGCACGGGCGTGTTGTTGCACGAAACCAGGAAGCCGGCGCTCGGGTTGTAGGCCGCCGGAAGCTCCGTGCTCTTGATCGGGTTACCCCAAGTGTGCTCGGGGTTGCCAGGATCGCCCACCAGCACCATCGCCGTCCGTCCCGCCGCAGGGTCGAACTCCATCGCCAGTAACTGACCGATGTTTCCGCTCTTGTCGGCGTAGAGAAAGTTCTGCCCCGATACGGCGTACGGCTCGAACGACGCGCGGAACTCGTCCCACGTCCGCGCCCGGCTCACACTCAAGAACGCCGACACCTCATCGCTCGGCTGGTGGCCCCGCCACTTCAGGGCCGTGGGCGGCAGGGCATACTCCTCGAGCAACGGGGTCATCGAAAGCACGGGCCCCACCGGAGACTCGACTACCTCGCGGGTCGACGATGGCCAGAAGCGGTTGGCGATCGTCACTTCCCGAGTTGTGAACTGGGTCTCGAGCGACGTCGCGTCGTAGAGCGACGAGTTCAGGCCGATCATGTTCGTCCCGCCCCACGAGATCGTCTCGTTCCGACCGACGAGCACCGCCGGAAGTCCCGCGATCGTGAACCCAACAACCCGCTTCTCCGGCGTCGAGTACGCGACGATGTTCCACAGATTGGGCAGCGTCAGCCCCACGTGCGGATCCGCCGCCAGCAGCGAACTCCCGCTCCGCGTCCGAGAGCCCCCCACCACCACGCAGTTGCTCCCGCTCTTGGAAACGTTCCCAATCAGCTTGAGAGGCTCGGCTGGCGCCTC
Source organism: Planctomycetota bacterium (assembly GCA_033763815.1). Taxonomy (GTDB): domain Bacteria; phylum Planctomycetota; class Phycisphaerae; order Phycisphaerales; family UBA1924; genus JANRJU01. Next base: position 316,678 of record JANRJU010000015.1, on the reverse strand, counting down.
GCCCCACGAGCCTGGCCCGAAGCTCGGAATACCCGCGAGATTGTCATCGCGCAGGCGGGGCCAAAGGTTTGCAAAGGCTGGATCGTTCCGCAAGCGCAGGGACCCAAACAAGAACAGCCAGTTGACGTCCGCCGAGGCGAGTCGCCCGATCGTGATCACGTCCCGAACCGTCCAAGGCTCCTCGCGCACGCCAAACCAAGCCACGTCCGCCGAGCGCGCCGGCGAGAGCGTGCGATATGTGTTGATGCCCTCAACGTACCGCTCGATATACGCCCGCGTCGACTCGGGCAGCGACTTCTCAATCTCCGGCGCTGCCTTGCCCAGGTTCAGGGCGCGGAGCGTGTGATCGATATCGGTGGTGAAGGGCCCGGCCATCTCCGAGAGCCGCGCCTGAGAAAGCCGGCGCAGAAACTCCATTTGGGCGAGCCTCAGGTGGGCGTGCACCATGCCCATCACGAGCGCCACATCGTGATCAGACTCTGCTTGGATGAGCGGGATCCGCTCGGGGGTCCATCGCAGCGTCGCCGGAGCCCGAAGCGGAAGGCCATTGGTCGGGAACGCCGCCTGCCTGGAGCCGGCATCAATCGAGTTGGATGCCGGCGGCCCGAACACGCAGCCGGGCAGAGCGACCGCCGCCCCCGCCAGCAAGCTCACAAGCCCCGCAAACCCCACGGACGCACGCATGATCCAAACCCTCCAACGACGCTTCGTTCCAGCAACGCGCCGGGGCTTCGACGGGCTCGACGCGGACGCTTGTTCCATAGCCCGAGCGTATTCGACCCGTGCCGCCGAACCGGTTTCACCCCGGACTCGCTCGACTCCATCATCGGGCCCACGCATCAAGCTTGGATGAAGTCCGCAGGGCGAAGGTACCGGCCCGCGACGCACCCTTCGCACAACAACGACGCCAGCTCAGCCTCAGCTCGGTCGGATCAGGCCAAGCTCTTCGGCATCAGGCTCCGTCCACAACGTGCCTCCGGATCGGTTGCCAAACCATTCATACCCGAACAGGGGATGCACAAGATCGGGGCCTAGGATCGCCGACGATGGGTACTCCGATCATCGCGCTCTGCCCCGGGCAAGGCGCTCAGGCAGTTGGGATGGGCCGTGCGTGGAGCGAAGCTTCCGCGGAGGCCCGGCACGTCTTTGAAGTCGCGGACAAAGTGATGGGTTCGCGCCTCGGGCAGCCTCTCTCCCAGCTTTGTTTTTCCGGGCCGAGCGAGCGTCTGAACCAGACGGACGCCAGCCAGCCGGCCATCTTCGCCTGCTCCGTCGCATCCTGGCGGGGCATGCTCGCGCGCTGGAACATGGGCGAGCACGATGTGCCGCTGGCGGCAACCTCAGGCCTCAGCCTGGGCGAATACACCGCTTTGCACCTCGCTGGGTCGATCAGCTTCGAGGACGGGCTCGAACTCGTCGCGCTCCGCGGACAGGCGATGCACGACGCGACGCTGACGCCCGAATCCAAGGCGGGCGGTGGGAGCGGAATGGTCGCGCTGGTCGGTGCCGATGAAGAAAAAGCCCAGCAGCTTTGCGACGACGCCCGCGGGCAGGAAGTCCTCGTCTGCGCGAACTTCAACGCTCCCGGGCAGATCGTTCTAAGCGGGCACAAGTCTGCCTGCAAGCGAGTGCTCGACCTGGCGGGCAAGGCAGGCGTCCGTGCGACCGAGCTCGCGGTCTCCGGCGCATTCCACTCGCCGTTGATGTCCCCCGCCGCCGAGCGGCTCCATGAAGCGCTTTCGCGGACGCCCGTCCGCAAGCCGCGAACGATGGTGGTGTCGAACGTGACCGGCCTGCCTCACGAACCGCACGCCGGGGTTGACGAGCCCGAGGCGTGGGGCAGGTCGATCCGGGATCGCCTCAAGCAACAGCTCGTTTCGCCGGTGAGGTGGGCCCAGTCGATGGCGTGGAAGGCCGGAAAGATCAAGGGGCACTACCACGAGCTGGCCCCCGGGAAGACGCTCGCCGGTCTGATGCGCCGGATCGAGCGAAGCATCCAAGTGGAGACGCACGATGAGCCCTGACCAGCCACACAGTTGCAAGGCCGACTCTACCCGCCTCTCGGGCGGTTGCTCGTCGGACAGCCAAAGCCCGTTCTGGATGCGCCGGGCACGTCACAGGCTCGCCGGCGCTGCCATGGTTGCGGCCTTGAGCGTCGTGGTCCTGACAGGGTGCGGCAAGAAAGCCCCGCCCCCGCCTCCACCCCCGCCGCCGCCCCCGGTCGCGCCGCCTCCGCCGGAGCCGGCCAACCTTGGCAACGTAGCCCGGGCCGTGAACGCCGACCCTAAAGTCCAGTTCCCGCAGGATCGCGCACCTGTCGACGAGTCTCTGGCCCGCGCGGTCTTTCAGTTTGCCGGCGCGTTCGCCCGAGGCGACTCCGGCGCGCTTGACTCCATGCTCGAGGCAGCGTCGCGTCCCACGCTGTCGAGCCTGACCGCCGACAGACGGTGGGAGACCGCAACCGCGGAGCTTGAAGCGGTGCGAGTCGTCAGCCTGGTGGAAAGCCTGGAATCCGACACGCAGGCCTCGAACGCCCAGTTGGTCTTGGCCTTCCAAGAGCCCGGGTCGTCATACGTTCTGGCTTGGCGTGCCAGCCGCGCGGGCAGCGCGTGGGTCTTTGCCGCGGCGCCCAGCACGGCGGACGTCAAGACACGCGCCTCGGACTGGGACAATCTGTCGAGCTATGCCCCCGCCGCGGTGGTCTCCACCGCGCCCGCCGCACCAGCGCCCGAAGGCGCATCACCCGGCGCACCGCCTCCCGAGAACGCGCCGAGCGCGGCACCCGCCGCACCGGGCGACGCACCCCTCCGCAAGAACACCCCGGGCGGACCGGTCACGATCCCGCAGCCCGGTGGCAGCGGCGGCTAAGGCTCCAATCGCTCCCTGTTGAACCCACCAGCTCTCATGGAAGGCAGGTCCACGTGCCGGACAACATCACCCGGGTCGCGGTCGTCACTGGCGCCAGCCGCGGGATCGGTAAGGCAATCGCAACTCGTCTCGCCCTCGATGGACGCCACGTCGTCCTCGTCAGCCGGGGCGAAGCCGCGCTGCTCGACGTCAAGCACCAGATCGAGTCGCTCGCCAAGGAACGGGCCCGCAGCGCTCTGGTTTCCATCGCCCCCGCCGACGTCTCGGATTCCAAGGCCTTTGCCGGTTGCATCGAGTCCATCGCCTCAACCCACGGACGCCTGGACATCCTGGTGAACAACGCGGGCATCACCAAGGACACGCTCTCGCTCCGCATGAGCGACGAGGACTGGGCCGGCGTCATCCAGACCAACCTCACCTCCGCGTTCGTCGCGATCCGCGCCGCCTCGCGCGCCATGATGAAGAACCGCTTCGGACGCATCATCAACATCGGCTCGACCTCCGGCATCGTGGGCAACTCGGGCCAGGCGAACTATGCCGCCGCCAAGGCGGGCCTCGCCGGGCTCTCAAAGACCATCGCTCGCGAACTTGGGGGCAAGGGCGTGACGTGCAACGTCGTCGCGCCCGGCTTCATCGAGACCGACATGACCAAGGACCTGCCCGCGGAAGTCCGCGAGCACGTGCTGGGGCTCGTCGCCGTCAAGCGCCTCGGCACGCCGGAGGACATCGCCGCCGCTGTCGCATACGTCTCCAGCGATGAGGCCGGCTTCCTCACCGGTCAGGTCATCTGCGTCGATGGTGGCATGACCATGTGCTGAACCAGCCGGGAGGAACGCCATGGGGCCCGTCTTCGCTGGAGGTCCGCTGCTGGCAATCCTGCTCTGGCTCGCCGCGATGGTGGGCGTCTGCCTCCTCTTCTTTGGCCTTCGGGGTCGCCGCGTCCACCGATTTCCCACCTGCAGCAAGTGCTCGTTCGACCTCTCAGGCACGCTCGCCAAGCAACCGGCGTCGGCGCCTCAGGCACGGTCCGCCCCGTCCAACTCGCCCGGGTCGAACTGCGCCCCGACCGGCGAGGCGCTGGACGACGCTTCCCCTGCGACGCCAATGCGTTGTCCAGAGTGCGGCGTCAACCTCGCCCGCCGCGGCGCTGTGTCCCTCGGGCTCGTCCAGCGACGCCGCGGCATGATCATCGTCGGTGCGCTCGTGCTATTGGCCAGCCTGGCTGGCCAGGGGGTCTGGTGGCACTCGCGCAACGCCGCCCGAATTCCCACCCTCAAGCCTACGTGGTTGCTCACACTCCAAGCCCAGGGAACCCAAGACTCCGTCGCGGCACGCAACGTCGCCGAGTTGCTCCGACGAGTCGATCAAAAGAACCTCTCCGACGAGCAGACCCGTCGCCTTGTCGCCATCGCTCTGAGAATCCAGGCCGATCGCGGCGTCAACTGGCTCTCCGACTGGGGCGACATCGTCTCCATCGCTCGCTCCCGCGGGCTCGTCAGCGACGAGCAGTGGATCGCGTTCGCTCGCGCTGGCCTTGAGACACGCCTCGTCACGCGCAACCGCATCCACCCCGGCATGACCTCGCTGCAGGTCCAGTTCTCCGGCCCCCGGCTCGGATCCGGCACCGGCGCCCGCGTGCTGCTCAGCCCCCGCACCGATTCACTCGCCCTCGCCGGCGGCACCATCACCGGCGGCATCTCCATCGGCTCTCGCATCGGCGTCGCCCGAGGCGGGGCCGCCACTGTCTCCGCCCCCGTCACCATCACCCGAGAACCCGGCACCACTCGCGTCGAGGCCGTGCTCCGCTTGGATCTCATCGAAACTCGTGACAGCGAGACGGACGCCAGCCAGATCGTCGGCTCGTGGTCGATTCCCCTTGCCCGCGAACTCAACGTCCTGAAAACGGGCGAACCTCTCGTCGAAGCCGTCGCCAACCCCGCCCTCCGCGAAGCCTTCCTCGCTTCGCTGAGCATCGAGCGACTCACGTTCGAGCCGGAGATCGTGCCCATGGGCGACGGCGACCCTCTCCGTGGAACGCTGCATTACACCGTCTACGCCCAGAAACCGCCCATGGAGTTTGCCGGCGCCATCATCGTCCGCTGGATCGACACCTCGGGACAGTCGCGCGAAGCAGTTATTGGCGGCGTCGCCTTTCAGCCGCTCGTCACACACATGGGCTCTGGAGGCGGAAGCAGCGTCGAGGCGTTCAATGCCGAGCGCGTGCAGGTCATCCTCCGCCCCGATCCCGCCGTCGCGGCTCAGGCGGTTGGCTTCGATCGCTGCTGGACGGGCGAAGACCTGGTCTTCGACGACGTACCCGTCGATCGCCGCCCACCGCCGGAGCCCGCCTCAACCGAGGAAGCCAACGAGGGCGGCTAAAGCGGCTCAGGCCTTCATGAGCCTCGCGACATCGAAGATCAGGCTGACTCCGCCATCGTTGCGGATCGTCGCCCCGGCGAACATGCTCGCCCCGTCCTGCTCGCTGAGCTTGTTGACGACAATTTCCTGCTTACCGATGATCTGATCAACGCGCAGAACCGCCTTGTTCTCGCCCGCGCTCACCACGAGCCCAAAGCCCTGCGCTGCCGCCCGTGCACGCTCATCGCTGGCGAGCTTGGCTTCCGCCACCGAGCCCAAACCCGAACTCAAGCCGGAACCCGCGTCCAGAGCGGACGCCGACTCTGCGGCCTCCGTCAGCTCGCTCGCGGACTCTGCAAGCTGCCTGATCTTGCCGACTCCGACCCGCTCCGCCAGATCGATCACAGGAAGCACATCGTCGCGCACACGGAGCGTCGGATGCTGATTAATGCTCGACGCCGCATGGTCGGCAAACCGCACGATCTCATGCACGTGTTCCAGCGGGGCGGCATAAATCTCTCGCCCGACATCGACCATGATCGCCGCGATCGCCGCCGTCTCCACCGGGAAGGTGAGCTCAAACCGCATCCCGTCCGCCTGCGGATGCAGCACAACGGTGCCGCCGATGGCCTGAATCTGCTGAGCCGCCGAAGCGAGCTTCTCGTCGCCAACCTCCGGGCGGAACAGCAGTTCGTACACCTCGTTGTCGCCCAGGCGCGAGAGCGCGTCCGGCTCCATCCCCAGCGCCTGAGCGCTCCCCGACGCTCGGGCGAGGATCGCCTCCCGCGTCAGCGTCACCCCGTCGTGGCAGAGGTTCACAAGCACGCGCGTTCCGCTGCTCTCCGCCCACATGCGGATCGTCGCCGTCTGAGGCTTGCCAAGCGCCCGGCGCTCGTCGGCCCCCTGCATCTGCGTTCCCACGATCGCCCGCAGCAGTTGGTTCAGAGGCTCGCCCAGCGCGTCAAACAGCGACTTCTCAACCGGGACGTCGTCGCCCTCGACCACCAGTTGCACCAGCCGGTCCGCCAGCTGCGCGACACTCTGCACCACGCGCGGATATCGCTCGAAGAGGCGATGGATCGGCTGCGTGCGAGCCTGCATCACGCTCAGTTGCAGGTCCACCGTCAGCTTGCCCAGTTCGTCCGTCGCCGCAGCTAGTTGATCGACAAAGCTCGGAGCGACGTCGAGCTTCCTGGCCTCCCCGTTCAGCCTCGCAAGCTGGTTCTTCGCCAGCACCAGGCGACTCACCGTCGCCAGCATGCCGTTGATCGTCTCCACGGGAACTCGCATCGTGGGGATCGTGGCTTCCTTGTCGCCTCCCGATGCGTTGGGCGTCGTCCCGCTCGCCCCGCCCGACTTTGCGCCCTCGCTCACCGCCGCTTGCGACGGATCCCACGCCGGCAGGTCGCTCTCCTTTGGCGGTGGGTCAATCCCCTCGGTCACCAGGTCCAGTTCGAGCACCCGCTCAGGGTCGTTCTTGTGCCACGCGCAGAGCCCCGGATGCAGAGGCACGCCCGCCATGAGCTTCTTCACCCGCGAGGTCAGGACCTCCAGGTTCCAGCTCAGCTCCATGCCGACTTCCAGCGTCCGCGTATGCTGCTCGAGCAGGTTCTGAATGCCCCGCACCCGCAGGAGCAACTCGCCCACCAGCGCCTCCGGAACCGCCAGCAGTTGCGTCCCGATTTCCATCAGCAACGACACCAGCGCATCGCGGCTCGCGAAGCTGAAGAACTCCCCGATCTTCTGCATCTCCCGCGCCTGCTCCACCAGCGCCTGCGCTGCCTCCGCGCGCGTCGAGAAATCCTGGCATTGGTCGATCACCGCCGTGAGCTGCTCGACCGCCGAGCCCGCATCGGCAACCATGAACTGCAGTAGCTCCGCCTTCTCCGCAGTCAGCTCCAGTGGCTTCGTGCCCCACGAGCCCGCCTCGGCATCCTGCGCCAGCAGTGCCTGCATCTGCTCGGGAGTCAGCTCAACCGGCGCCGACCCGACGTCGCTGAACGCCGATGGATCCAGCACCATTGGCGCCATTGGATCGGCGGCAGCTTGCGGTGCTTCGACCTGGTCCGCCGGACCGGACACACTCGCCAGTTCTGAATCGCTCGATTCAGTTGCCCCCGCCTCGCTTCCAGCCGCATCCAGCGCCCCCGCCGCCTCGGGCTCGAGCACCATCGGCGTCGACACCTCGTGCTCCATCGCCTCGATCGCCACGGGCTCGTTTTGCGACTGCTGCTCTGACGCGTGCGTCACCCCCGGCATCGCGTCTTCCGGCTGCGCAAGCTCGGGCTGTGAAGGCTCGGGCTGTACCGCCTCCGGCAGTACGCGTTCGGGCACCGCTGCATCCTGAACTGCCGCCTCGGAGAAACCCGCCTCCGGTGTTGCCGCCGTGACCAGCGCTTCCACGTTCTCCACGAGCTTCTCTGGAGTCATGACATCGGCATCGGGCTCCGGAATCGCCTCAAGCGCCGCGATGACGCCATCATGAGTTTCACCTCCGGGTGACGATCCAACCGCCTGCGCTTCAACCTGGGGCTCACCGGTCGCTTCAGGCGGTAGAACCTCCTCGCTCACGGCCTCCGGTCTGGCAGTATCGCTCATCACCTCCGCGTCGGGTGTTGGGAACTCCCACAGCGAGCGGTGTGGCTTCATCCGCCGTGGCGGTTCACTCTCCGCGACTACGGCTTCAACAGCCGTAAGGTCTCCCGCCGCCTCGTTCGTGGGCTCGCCCTCGAGATTGCGTTCATCCGGTCCAGTGGCCGAGCCCGCGACTTCGGGCTCCACGTTGGCCTCGGACCCACTTATGAACGCGCGCGATGCGCTGTTCGCGTCCTCGCCGCCGTTCACGGAAGCGCCGACCTCCGCCCTAACCCCGCCATCCACACCGACGCCGCCATGCACGTCGCTCAGCGGCGGATACTCCCACAGCGACCGGTGAGGCTTGAACCGCTTTGGATTTGGCTCATTCGAGGCTTCGTCCGACACTCCCTCTGCGGCGCCTGGTTCATTGCCGACCACCGCTGCGCCTGCAACCGCTTCTCCAATCGTCGTCTCGCCAACTGTCGCGGGCGCACTGCCTTCGGGCACCGCCCCACCATCCGCGCCGACGCCGCCATGCGCATCGCTCAGCGGCGGATACTCCCACAGCGACCGGTGAGGCTTGAACCGCTTCGGCGCTGGCCCGCTTGATTCCCAACCCGAAACACCGTTAGCTTCCAATCGTGATTCGGTCTTGTCATTCGTCACCACAACGCTCGCATCCAGTCCGACCGACGCCGCGCTAGTCAAGGAGCCCGGGTCGCCAGTTTCGCGCCCAGCCTCCGAACCAGCCGCATGCGGACCAGCCTCCAAGTTGGCCTGTTCCAAGTTGGACTGTTCTAGGTGATCCCGTTCCAGCATGGGCTGGTTGAGGCTGTGCTCGCCACCGTTCGTGTCGCCACGAATGGCGCCGCCGAAGTTCGTCGCACCAGCGTTCGCTTGGCCAACATGGACAACGTCGGAGTTGCTCGCGTCCAAGGAACGAGCTTCCTGGCTCACCCCACCCATATTCGGAATGGTCCACGCCGCAACGCCCGGAGAACGCTCCTGCGGCGCTCGGTCGGCATCGGTCAGAGTGGTCGCACCGCGATCCAACTCAACTGGGTTTGCCTCGCCAGAAACGGCGGCATCAGGAGTTTCGTTCGAGCGGATCGCCCGAAACGGGCTCCCCGCGACTGGCAGCGACTCATCAACGTTCGCCTCGCCAACGCGCTGGCTCTCCGTGCTGGCGTTCATACCGAAGGTCACCGCCTGAGTATCCGACGTGTGCGGTGCCTCCACCCGCTCGGGCGGCTCTTCAGCCGGCTGTTGATCGAGCAAGGGCTTCCAACGCACACCGCTCTGAGAAGCGACATCACCCGGAGCCTGTCCCGTGGCGTCGGGGCTGGCACCTCGTTCGACGGTTTCGCCCGCCGAAGGGGCCCGCTCGCCATCGGGGCGCTGTTCCGCGGGCTGAAGTGGAGAGATCTTCCTCATGTCGCTGTGCCCAACTTCTCTTTGGTGTTCAACGAGCGCACGGTTTCACACGCGCCGAGGCGCCCCAAACACAATCGCGCCTCGCTTCTCATCGTCTTATTGCACGCCCGGCTTCGAGCGATCTTCACACGTTGGCAATCGCCACGACAATCCCGCATGGGATCCTCCTAAAGAGCGCGAGCGCAACCAGCCGGGCAAACTCGCCGACTCGCTTGACCGATACACCGGCACGATCGCCGCGCGACGCCGTCGCACGATCCTGACACCCCCAAGAAGGGAACTGCTCATGGAATCGAACAAGGTCACCTCGTTCCTCGAAGGCTCGTGGCTTGCCGATGTGGTCCGCCCGAATCTCGAGCAGTTCCCCGGCGCCGCTCCCGAACAGATCGAGCGCACCTGGAAGTGGGTCGACAACCTGCGCACGCAGCTCGTCGCGCTCGTTCGCGACATCGATGACCCGGATCAGATCCCGACCACCCTCGCGATCTATTACATCGAGTGCAAGAGCCACTGGATCGCGCTCAACACCAAGGTCAACTATCAGAACTTCCGCCACGGATCATGCGATGTCGAGACCGCCCTTCGCGGTGCCGCCATCTCGCAGATCCTCGCCCGCGTCGAAACCTTGCTCACCGCCGACGACATCAACCAGATCACCGAGTTCCTCGCCCAGCCGATCAGCCGTCAGGCGGCGTGAGTTCCGAGGCCCCGCCCCTCGGAACCCCGTGCCTTTGGCACAAGGTTTGCGGCTTGCGCACCGGCGATGTCGCGCGCTCCCTCGGAACATCCTCCGTCCCTTCCGGTGCTTTCGCCCGTCGTGGTTGACACGCTCGATCACGACGCCCGCCTCCTTCCATCCATCAACATCGCCTCCACCTCGTTCTGGCGTGAGCGCTTTCGCTCGCGCCCGCTTCCGCTCCTCGTGCTTGGCGGCCGAAGCACCTCTGCGGCGACACTCTGGACGCTCATCGCTGAACGAATCGCGATGCTGCGCTCCGCCCAAGTGGCTCCGGGAAGCGTCGTCATTGCCCCGCTGGCCGAGACACCCGAATGGGTGGCCACGCTGGTGGCGTCTTGGTGCGCGGGCTTGCGCTGCACGATCTGCGCCCCGGGAGATATTGGTCTTGCCGCCCGTCTCACCGGGGCCGGCCTCATCTTCGATGCGGCACGCCTCTCATTGCACGCCCTGGCAGAACCATCCGACCCGGACCGTTCCCCCACGCACCGCGCCATCTTGATGGGGGTCCAAGCAAGCCAGATCCCAAACGTCGGTGCTCCCGTCATAGCGCTCGAGGCATCCCAGGTTGCGCACCTCGCGTCGAGCCACACCTCACTTGGCGAGAACCAGGTCGTGCAGTCCGCGACCGATTGGACAAACCCACTGGCGATCGCGCTCGATCTGGTCGCATCACTGGTTCAGGGCGTGATCCTCCAGCGAGATGCTTCCCCCTTAGCGCCGGAGTGGATCTTCACCGACTGTCCGCTCGAGAGTTCCAAGGGCGCGATCGCACCCTCCAGAGGCGTACTCCTGGTTGCCCCGCATCGCGACGCCAACCTTCTCACGCGCGAGGCGTACCAACTCGCTCGTCGATTCTGGGGTCTGACAGTTGCGCCCCCGGACGCGAGTGACGCACCATCGCATCCCATTGCCGATAAGAAAGCGTGCACCCACGCCGCGTCGACGACCCCGCACGGCTGCTGGGTGCGACTGGAACGCACTTCGACCGTGGACGCCGCGAGCGCCTGCCCCAACCTGCTGCCGACCGCTTCAGAACGCCAGTCCGACTTCCAGCCCATCCCTTGACGAGCGACACCATGCCCACCCGCCCCGCCATCGGCCCCACCGTCAACGCAGCACCTGCAAACCAGGTCGTGCTCTCGGACTCCGCCTCACCTGTGTCAACATCCAGCCAATCCCCGGTCTTTCGCATGAAGCCTTTGACTCTGGAAGCGTCGATCGACGCCGACCAAGCAATCTCCGCGACACGAGGGCCTCACGCCCCCCGCATCAAGCTCAGGCCCATCGACCTGACCCCCGCCGACCTGCAAGCACAGGCCAGGAACGGTTCTGCGCACGCCGCGAGTGTTCACGAAGCGAGCCCCGCGACGCACTCGCTCGGGCTCGGCGTGCGCCTCACCTGCGAAGCGCTCGAGAACCTCTCGCTTGCTCCCACCTTTCGTGCGTCGCTGACCGACGCCGCTCGCGAAGCCATGGATGCTTCCCGAGCAACGCTGCTCCGCGCCCACGCTCGTGGCGAAGCGATCTATGGCTTGACCACCGGCTTTGGCCCGCTCGTCACCTTCGCCGCGGATGCCAGCGGCTGCGAGCAGGGCGCCGGGCTCATCGCCCACCTGGGTAGCGGCTTCGGACCAGCCGCTCCCGACGCCATCGTCCGCGCGACCATGATCCTCCGCGCTCACGCCATCGGCCTGGGGTGCTCGGGCGTCGAGCCCCGCATCGCCGAACGCTTGCTCTCACTGCTCAGCGCTGGCCTCGTTCCCGTCGTGCCCGAGATCGGCAGCGTCGGTGCCAGTGGCGACCTCACTCCCCTCTCCTTCATCGCCCGAGCCCTCATGGGCCAGGGAACCGTCCGCGTCTACTCACCTTCCAAGGCGAACACCCACCCGCATCCCGAGAAGGACGCTGCTCCCGTGGACGGTGCTGCCCTTGACCTACCAGCAAAGCCCAACGAGGACCAAGGCCATAACCCACGCGAAGTCCCCGCGGGCGAGGCCCTGAGCGCCGCCGGCGTGCAGCCCGAACCGCTGAGCGGCCGCGACGCGCTCGCACTGGTCAACGGGACGAGCTTCATGACCGCGTACGCCGCCCACGCCCTCTCGCGGGGCGAGAGGCTGATCACCCGGGCCGAAGCCTTGACGGGTTGGATCTACTCCACCCTCAGCGCCCGAGGCCAGGCGCTGCATCCGCGTCTGCACGCGGCACGGGGCCACGAGGGTCAATCCGAGAGCGCCGCCAGCATCGCTCGCGAGGCTCGCTCACTCTCGTGGATCGAGGACCCCACGCGTCCGCTCCAGGAGGTCTATTCCGTCCGCTGCGCGCCCCAGGTGCTCGGCGCGTGCCGAGACCAGCTCCGCCACGCCCGCCTCCTGATCGAGACCGAGATCAATGGCGTCAACGACAACCCAGTCATCGACATCGCGGGCGACGCCGTGCTGCACGGGGGCAACTTCCAGGGTCAACAGGTCGCCTTCGCGGGCGACGTGATCAACCAGGCCCTTGTGCAGGTCGCCGTCCTCGCGGAGCGGCAGCTCGACGTGCTGCTCAACCCGGATCTCAATGGCGACGCGCCGCCCCTGCTCGCCTGGACGCCCGGCGCAACAAGCGGGCTCGCCGGGGCCCAGTTGACCGCGACGGCGCTGGTCGCCGAGATGCGCCACGCCGCGACGCCCGTTGCGATCTCCTCCATCCCAACCAACGGTCGGAACCAGGACATCGTCTCGATGGGTACCCTCGCGGCAAGATCAGCGTTGGCACAGACCGAGCGCCTGGCTGGCGTGCTCGCGGTGCTCGCGCTCGGGCTCGCGCAGCTCAACGCCATGCGAAGGCTCGAACGTGCTCCGGGCAAGCCCGCGCCCAGCCCGAGCTGGATGCCCCAGTTCCGAGCCATCATGAAGGACCGGCCCCTGGTCCACGAGATCCGCGAACTCGCCGCGACGTTGATGTCGCACACAGCACCCGACGCCTCCGAGCTTGCCGAACTCAAGCCCGACCGCGCCGAGCGACGCTCACCCGCCGCTTGATGACCGACGCGCGTGAAGACCGACGCGCGTGACGATCGAGGTTTAGACCTCTGCCGAGCACCCGCGCGGGATTAGCCCGCTCGCAGTTGGGCGGCCGCCCCGCTCCCGAACTCAACTGATCCAAGCGAGACTGAGCCAAGCGGGACTGAGCCAAGCGCGACCTGTCCCGACGCGGCCGTCGGCATCGGCGCCAGTTCTAGAAACCGGTTGCCCGCCGCACTCGCCGGATCCAGAAAGTGCACCGCCGCCCAGGGTCCCGTCACGAGGCCCGCCTCGCCTTTCTCGCGGTGGACGTCGCTTCCAATCGCCCACGCAGCGAGCGCGCAGCACGCCGCCGCCCGCCCCGCGCTCGGCTCGCTCGTCGCATCCGCAAGCCCAAGCTGGCTCGCGTACTCCCGTGCAACGCTCGACCACCGCGAGGCTTCGACCAACACGTGAACGCGAACCGGCGCGGGCTTGGCATCCGCCCCCACGTTCGACTCGATTAGCCCGGTCCCCATCGCGGCAACCCGTGCCTCGATAACCTCCCGGCCTCTCCCGTACACGATCTCGCGCAGCCCCGCCAGCTCCGCCTCGCCGAGCCCAAAGAGCTTGGCATGTGCGCGACGCCTTGAACGTAAAAACCTCGCGCCCGCGTGCGATCCATGCTCGCACCGGTCTTCGCACAGCGCCTCTCGAGCTTCCTCGCCCAGTGCTGCTTGTCCCGCGCAACCTCGTTCGCGATCCGCCCCGCCCCGGGAATCCGAAACCACCCTCGCCCGATTCAGCATCGCCCGCGAAATCGACAGCGTCAGCTCAACTCGGTGGTCAACACGCTCCAGCGACGCCGCGAGCACGCCCTCCGCCGCTCGCAGATACCTCACAATGAGTTCACAGGTCGACACTTCCGGAAATCGGGCCGGTGCCAGAGCCACCCTAATCGCGATGGCCCGCTGCATCGAGGCGAACGCCCCCGCGTGCACGAGATCGTGTTTCGCGCACGCTCCCGCACCGCTTGGCCGCCCCGCGCGGGCATCCACGTTGCGAGCCAGCACCAACGCCGCATGACGCCCATGCGTCACGACGCCCACGCCCGGGAACAAACCGGCCAGCCGCACCGCATCGGTCGCGCGAGCGAACCCGAGCACGAGTCGCTCGCCTGCTCCCGGTTCCCTCGCTTGGCCCACCCCATTGCTCGCAACCTCTGCCATGTCACTCTCGCCTGTCTCTCGCTCGCTGGTCACGGTTGCCCCTCGGTCACAGCCGTCGCTCCTCCCGCCAGCGACGGGCAGAAGCTGTAAGGCGGCCAAGGGCCGGAGCACTCAAGCCGCACGCCGTTCGGCGTCAGTTCTTCGCTCAGCGTCCGCACCGCCTGCTGCACCTCGTCGCACGCCGCAGGCTCCACGAGCACCGCCGTGCTGAACGTGCGAATCGACGCTCCTTCCTCGGGCGCCAGCGTGCTGCCCCCGAACGCCGACGCGCGCAGAGGCTTGGCCTCCAAGCACCGCGTCCCGAGCCGTTCCCCGAGCGTGATCAGCGCCCGCGCCGCGGCATCAACGGGCGACGCGTCGCGCATCGCGCCATCGCGTAGCGACCCCGCCGCGACCCCCGAGGCCTGCATCTGCCGCTTGCGTGCAAGATACCCCGCCCCGCCCGCGGGAGGCGCCCCATGCCCATTCGCCAACCCATTCACCGGCCCGCCAATCGTTTGAGCGGGCGACGGCCGAGGGCTTGATCGCCCGACGCTTCCGTCGACGTACACGCGGATGGCGCATTCCGCCCGCCCTTCCAGGTGCACGAGCGCGCGGCGTAGTTCTTCCGCGTGCTCCAGCAGACGCGTCGAAAGCGCCTCCTCACTCGAGAACACCACGCCGAACCTCACCGGCACGACCGCCGCGGGTCGCAGCGACTGAATCACCGCGTGGTGTCGCTCCACCCGGGGCGAGAGCCACGCCAGGTCGGCCAAGTTCGCATCCGCCTCTGGACCGACAAATCGCTCCATGGGCACGCGCGACGCCACCGCCGCCAGGCCGGCGCCAGGGTCCTTCCCAATGCGGATCACGTCCAATCGGTCGCCCGGCTCCAGGCCCGAGGCACCACGCGCGAGCGTCATCCCCTCGTTCACGACTGCGAACAAGTACACCAATGAACCGCGAGATTGGCCTGCGGGCTCGCCCAGCATCGCCCACAACCATCGGCACGAGGCGCGCCCGGCGCTGAACCCAAACGCCCCACTCCGACGTCCCGCCTTCGCGCCCTGCCCGCCCGGAACTGGGTCCACCCACCCATCGCCGTCGCGCGCTGCCCGCTGCGCCGATCGCCGCTTGGGGTCGATCACATCCCGAAGCTCGTCGCCAAGGATGCTCAGCGCCAGCAACGTCGCGCTCAGGAACAGGCACGGGAAGAGCAGAACCCACCAGTTCGACTGGTACGGATTCAGCGCTCGGAGCCCGTCCGCTGCCAGGTTTCCCCAGCTCGGGAGTGGCGGCTGGACCCCGATGCCCAGAAAGCTCAAGAAGCTCTCTTGCAAGATCGCCTGCGGCACCGTGAGCGTTGCATACACCACCACCGGCCCTACCAGATTCGGGGCCACGTGCCGAAGCAGAATTCGCGCCGGCGAAGCTCCGATCGCCCGGGCCGCCTCGACGAATGGCCTCGCCTTGAGGCTCAGCACCTCACCCCGAACCACCCGCGCCAGCGTCAGCCAGCTCACTCCGCCCGTCGCCAGCAGAAGCGTGAACACGTTGATCGCTCGCTGCTGCCCGGGCGAAACCTCTCGCACCGGATGCAGCGCCCGCGCCCGGTCCATCAACGCCGGCGTCGCGGTCGCCCGCTCACCCTCAGGAAACCCCGCCAGCTCGCGCTCGACAAACACCCGCTGCTGTTCCGTGGCTCGCTCGACCCGGGCGGCCAGCGCCTGGTCAATGACGCCGTCAACCGCGACCGCGATGAGCACCACGATCAGCACCGAGGGCAATCCATACAGAATGTCCACGATGCGCATCAGCAGCGCGTCGATGCGCCCGCCCGCGTACCCCGCGATGCCGCCGTAGAGCGTCCCGATCACTACAGATATCACCGCCGCTGCGACGCCGATCAGCAGTGAGATCGCCCCTCCCGCCAGCACGCGCACGAGCAGGCTGCGTCCGAGCACGTCGCTTCCGAGAAAAAAACCGGGCGCCAGCCGCGCAAGCTCCGGGTCCGACGCCGCCGCGGCGGAACTCATCAACGCTTGCACGTCAACGCCCGTCTCGGCGGCAAGCAAACGCACGCGCTCCTGCCCTTCCTCGGTCGCCGCCGCCGCCTGCGCGCGCCGGAGCGCCTGAGCCTCGCCTCCCGACCACCACGCCGGCGCGACGCGCCCCTGCGCTGGCGTGCCGGAGTTCAGCCGGGGCACCCCGTCTTCCCCCGCGCCGAACGTCCAAGGCGTCGAGACCACGCACGCCAAGGCAATCACCGCCAGCACAACCGCGGAGACCTTCGCCGCCAGGCCGATCGGGGGCCGTTTCGATGCCGCGCGAGGCGACGCCTCCGCGCCCACCTGGGTCGGAGTCGCCGCTGTCGATGACCGCTCCTGTCCTTCCGGCTTCGGCACGCGACAAGGTAGCCGGGTTCCGCACGACGGACCTCGTCGCGCAAAGCTCGTCCCAACAAACCCTCGCTACGCCAGCGGATCCGGGCGATAGAGCTTGGTCTCCAGCGCCCACTGCTTCTCGGTGAAGTTCCCGCCCAGGTCCAGATTCGCGGGACGATCGGGCCGGGCCGCGGCAATCGCCATCGCCATCCGCGCGTCCACGTTGTCCAGCAGCGCGACGAGGATCGCCTCAGGCGTGCCCGGATACTTCGCCGCCCCAAACTCAGGCTGCCCGTGGTGCGAAATGATGATGTGCTGGAGGACCGTCAGCGTGCCGGGCGGGAAGCGCACACCCGTCTCCCGCATCGTCTGCATCGCCTTGTCCTGCAGCATGATGGCCCCCTCCACCACGTGCCCGATCAACTCGCCTCGGTCGGAATAGCCAAACGCGCGGTCGTAGACCAGCTCGCGCGTCTTGCCCAAGTCGTGCAGGAACAGCCCCATCAGAACCAAATCGCGGTTGATCTTGGGGTAGAGCGGGCACACCACGTTGGCCAGGTTGAGCAGGCTCAGCGTGTGCTCGAGCAGCCCGCCCAGGTAGGCGTGGTGCATGCTCTTGGCCGCCGGGCACTGCTTGAACGCCTCCATCAGCATCGCATCCGCCAGATACGTGCTCGCCAGCGCCTTCATCGCGGGGTGTTGCAACGTCTCCAGCAACGCAACTACTTCGGCAAACATCTCTTCCGGCGGACGCTTCGCGCACGGAAGAAGGTCGCGGATCTGCTCCGGCGTGGGATCGATCGCCTCGATCGTGTGAATGATCAGTTGTAGCTCGCCTTGGTAGGGCTGAGTCTCACCCTCAACCCACACGAAGCCGTCCGTCGGCACACGCCGAAACGTCGCCTCGTCGATCGACCACATCCGTCCCGCGACCTCCCCGCTCTTGTCACCAAGCAGGCAACGCAGATAGGGCTTGTCGGATCGCGTGCGCCCGAGCTGCGCGTTGGCGATTGAGAACGCGCCCTCGATTCTTTCGGAGGGACCAAGGTCGCGGATCAGGCGACGCGAGTTGAAGCCTGCCGTCTGCGACGCGTCGACGCGCGTGCCGTTCCCGGGCGATGATGCCATGCGAAGCCTGTCCTTTCTACGGAGCCAGTCAGGCGGGCATGGTAGATCGCGCGCGGGCCCAAAGCGCTCGCTCAGTCCAACGCATGCAATTGGTGCCGATCTGCGGCCCGCGCCGCAGGCCGCCAGCGTCCCAAATCCGCGCGCCAAGTCTGCGTGCCAGTCCGTGCGCCGGACCGCGCGCCAATCCGTGCCGTTGCCGGAGGCTTACCTGCCCCCGCCGCTCGGCGCGGCTTCACCGCCGGCTTGCCCCGCACCAGCTTGCCCCGTGGGCGCTTGCCCAGCGGGCTGAGCAGGCTTGGCGGGCTTGGCGTCCGCGGGAGCCTTGAAAGTCGGAAGATCCGTCACATCCAGGCGAATATCTCTGTACGTCGTCACCATCTCGCCGTCGGGACGGCGCTCGATGATCCTCGTCGGCAGCTTCACATCACCAAACGACTTGTACTCGCCGATGATCGACGCCGACGCCGTGGGCTTACCGTCCGCCCCGGGAGGGCCGGTCATCGTCTCCGTGCCCGTGATCAGCCCCGACTCCACATCAAAGAAAACAAAACCCGGCGGCAGGTCATGCACCGACTGCACCCGCACGCGGTAGACCGCCCGGCCTTCAATCCGCCCCTCGTCCAGCGTCTCCATCGAGCGGTATCGCTTGCGGAAGTCGGCATCGCCCAGGAACAACGCTGCGTCGGCGCGGATCGCCCAATCCTGCCCGTCGTGCAGCACCGTTCCGTTCAGGTCGGTGGTCCACGCCTTTTCCCCGTCGAACCCGACTTCCCATGTCCCCGTGCCGGGATTCTCGATCACGCCGAACATCAAGTTCGGCGCCTTCTGCCACAGCGTCAGCCTCGCACGAAAGTTCCGCGACTTGTCTTCCATCATCCCGTCGGTCAAGCGGCTCTTGATCGCGGTCAGACGCTCGGTGCCGCCGATCGCCGCGACGTACTTCTCAAAGAGCGATTCAGCGCTGGGCAAGTTGCCTTTGCTCGCCTCCGCTTGTCCCGCATCCGCAGCACCAGCAGATGTCGCCGCGAACGCCAGGCCGCTCGCGCCGCTTATCGCCACCGCGATCAGGCATGCCAGCGGCTTCACCCCAGCGGCTGACCGCTGCGGGGCATTCTTCGAAAAGCGTGTCCGAACGGGCGAGCTGCTCACGAGAATTTCTCCGGTTGTCTCCGCAGGGGGCGACGCGCCCTCCCGCCGACGGGCGACAGTCGCAAGACGTTCATCGGTCGCCCCGGGTTCGCCCGCAAGCGATTCACCTCAGAATCCAGCGGCTCTCAAACGGCTCAAAGACGTACGCCGCCGACTTGCTCCGAAGCTCGCCGGGTGAGCGATACCGCACCATGTACTGCTTCCGCAGCGTCACGCGCTTGGTCGCCCCAACGTTCTCCGGGTCCGGCACCTCGATGGTCTTGATCTCCCCGCTCAGCCCAGAGATGTAGACCGCGACCTCGCTCGGGTGAACGTTCGGAGCTGGCCAGATCACCAGCCCTTCCTTCGCGTTCTCGGGCCCTTGCAGCAGCGTGCCCAGAATCGCAATCTGATCCAGCACGCCCGAGTTGCCAAGACGCGACTGGATCTCCTTGGTCACCGCGGCCGGAACGTTGCGGCCCGAGCGAAACAGCTCGCCCCGGTCCGTCGACAGGTCGAACGCCGGCGCCAGCAGAAGATCCTCGTCCGTTAGGTTCGCGACCTCGTACGTCATGTAGAGGTACGTCTGAGGCTTGCCAGGCTCGAGCTCGACGGTCGCCAGCCGAAGTGGCCCGACCTGCACGTCCATCTCCCAGCGCTTGGGCACCGGATCAGGCTCAGGCGCCAGCCCGCCCAAAGGGAGCGATCCCGCCAGCCCGAACACCATCACCCCGGCAACCGCCGCCAGCCGCGGCAAGCGACGGACCGACGCACCGAAATGAATCCAGCGGCGAGAAATGGCGTATTTCACGTCTGTGCTTCCTTAGGGGCCAGCTCCCCCACGTTCAGGGGGACCTTCAGCGGGGCGAGAGAAGAACGGGCACGACAGGGTATCGCCTTGTCGCCCGCGTCGCAAACAGCCACCACGCAACCCGCTCCGCGGGCGAGGCGACTCGTGTTCCTAGTCTACGGCGTCCGTGCGCCACTTCCAGCCCAACCCATCCTCGACTCCCCAAGCCTTGCCCATCCCGCCGTGGCTCCGCGTTGCCGCCCTCGGACGCATCGTCTCGCAGCTTGGGGGCGACACCCGCGCCGCCGCCGAGCGGCTTGCCGAGAATGCCGCGAGCTTCGGGATCGACCTCCGCCTCCTCTTTGGCGTGCTCTCGCCCAACGGACGCCAGGTCGAAGAGGCCGTTCTGGGCGTGATCGCCCCGGGACGAGCTGCGATGCTCTTCTTGTCCGAACCCCCCCGCGGGGGCGACCGCGACGCAACGCGTGCTCTGGCTGGCCGCGTGGCCTCGCTGCACGCCGCGTGCCAGCACTTTTCCAGCCAGACCGATGTACGCCTCGTGCAATCGCTCCACCGACCCGAGGAGACCTGGGCGAGCGAGGCGCTCCAGGCGGCGGGGTTTTTGCCGGTAGGGACACTCGATTACCTTGCACGCACCATTCGGTCTTTTGAACCCGGATTGCCCAGACCGCCGTTCGTAGCACAGACGCTCGATTCGGGCGTCACCCTCAAGCCACTGACGGCATTCTCGCCCGCCGCCACCTTTCGATGGGAGCATTGCGAGAGCACGCTGATCGCCGCGCTCGACGCGTCGTACCAAGACACCCTGGACTGTCCCGAGCTTTGTGGCTTGCGAGAAACGCGCGACGCGCTCGCCGCCCACCGTGCGACTGGTCACTTTGACCCCTCGTTATGGTGGATCGCGGAGCTCGACGGACGACCGGAAGGGTGCATGCTGCTCTCGCTCTCCCCCGAACAAGGCGTCGTCGAGCTCGTGTACGTCGGGCTCTCGCCCGCGCTGCGCGGCAAGCGCGTCGGCTCGCGTCTGCTGGCGCTCGGACTTGGCCAGGCATTCGCCCGCTCGCGGGAACCCGGGGTTCGAGTGGATGCGATGACGTGCGCCGTTGATCAGCGCAACACGCCCGCGCTCCGGTTGTACGAACGAGCGGGTTTCACGCGCGTCAGCGCCCGATGCGCAGCGGTCCGCGCGCTTCGACCCCAAGCCCTAGCGAGCGGCAACTGACGGACACCCGGCTCGAACGCGGCTCGCTGATGTTGCGGGAAAAAGCGGATCTTTGCACAACCTTTGCGCGGCGTCAGGGTGCCGCGCGGTGGACAAGTTTTTTTTCCGGCGCGCAAATGCCTGCGCCGCCCGAGCAAGCGCTCAAACTCTCACGGTGGGACGCGTGTTGAACGTTGCTCGGCGCGGCATGATCGACTACCTTCCCACTTCGATCGGCGAAGGATTTGCCGGTCGTGAAGCTCGACGCTTTCACTTGGTTCAAAGGGCTTTGCAGGGGGCTGTTCGCTGGGGGCTTGAGGTCGATTTCAAGGACTCCGAACTCGCCTTGTTGTGTTCGCATTCCCGATCGGGGAGCCAAGCGTTCGAGCGGGTACAGAATGGACTCTGAGCCATGGCATGGAACGGGGCCGCTCGCGGCACCCGACGGCTGTTCGCTTGCGCTGGGCCTGCGAACAACCTGTCGTTTGTTGCGAGCACAGCTTGGGCGGGGACGCGCCCGAGGGTGGAACGCAGTGGACGTGCGGCATGCAGACGGCTTGGCCGTCACCAAAGGCGGAAGGACGACTCGCCTCATCCCGGAGCTTGAACATGCGGTTGCTCAAGAATCACTTCACGCTCGCTCGCTTGCCCGCCTCTCCTCGTCACCCGCGCATCCTGACCATTCCGATGCACGCCGCGAGCGCGCGGTTCCCGCGGCGCCGGCGGCACGCCTGATGGTCGATCAGGACATCGCTGCGCCATCCAGTCCTGATCAAGTGTGCGCCGATCAAGACGGCGCGCATCACGACAGCGCGCCGGGCCGCCACGGGCAAGCGCTCACGCTCCACCCGGCGCGCCTCGATCAACTCGACCCTTTTCCCGCCAACATGAGCCTCGTGCCCGCGGCGACGGTCGCAGGCGGGTCGATCGCCCCCGGCTCCGCTCGTTGGGCGGCTGGCGTGTTTGTTCCTTCTGCGCAGCGCACCTTTGCCTCACGAGCGGCCAGCGGGGCCACCACGCCGGTCGGACCGGTGCCGACCCGCACCGTCTACGGCGCTGAGGCGCCCCCGCTGCGCTGGACAGGCAGCGGCCCGCCCGCGCCGAGCGAGACGCCCGATCTCGAGTCCGCACAGCGAGAGCAAGACTCCGCCGACGAGCCCTGGCTCAGCCATCTTGATGAATCCGCGCCTGCGGAAACGACCGACGCGGTGATGCCCCGCACGGCGGCGCCCGACACGGTGGCCCCGGAGACGCCCGCTCCTTCGCTCTCTCCTTCGCCCACTCCGTCGCAGCCCACTGCCATCGAGCCCGCCATCGACCAGTCCTTCTGCGCCCGCGTTCACGAGCACGTGCTCGCCAGCGTCGGCGCCGAGCGGGCGGCGTACCTTCGACCCCGCGCCTCCATCCGTCCAGCGGGACGAGGCGTTGAAGTCGTCGCGAGCGACGCCAGCGCCGCCGAGATGCTCAAGCGACGCTTCGGCGCTGTCTTCGAGCGCGCCGTCCAAGTCTGTTGCGCTGCCACCGGGCAATCGGGCGTCACGCTCAGCTACGTCGCGGCGGGAACTCCAACCTCCACCAGACCCGGCGAGCCGGGCTCCGCTGACGGTGCGACCTCAAGCCCGCTTGCCAGCACAGCGATCGCGCCCAAGCCGTCTCGCTCAGCGCACGCCTCGCACGAGCACTCCGACGCACGACGCGCTTCGCGTCAGCCTCACGCACAGGGGCTGAGGTATCGTCTCGACGATTTCGTCGTGGGACAGTCCAATCGCTTCGCGTTCACCATGGCGCAGGAACTGGCGGAGGGCGGGCGCCAATCCAAGTTCGGCGCGCTGTTTCTCCACGGGGGCTGCGGGCTGGGCAAGACCCACCTGCTCCAGGGCGTTGCGCACCGCTTCGCCCAGCGTCACCCCGGGGCGCTGGTGCGCTACACCACGGGCGAGGCCTTCACCAACGAGTTCATCGGGGCGATCAAGTCCAACCGGATCGAGACGTTCCGGCGGACGCACCGTCGTCTGGATCTGCTCTGCATCGACGACGTGCACTTTGTCGCGAACAAGGAAGCGACGCAGAACGAGCTGCTCCACACGTTCGACTCGATCGGGCTCGACGGGGCGCGGATCATCTTCGCCAGCGACGAATCACCCCGCCAGATCGCCAACCTGAGCCAGCAACTGGTCTCGCGCCTGATCGCAAGTCTGGTGGTGGCGCTCGACCCGCCCGAACTGGATTTGCGAACGGAGATCGTCCAGCGGTTCGCGCGTCGGCGCGGGCTGCCGATGGATTTCGCCGCGACGCGCTTCATCGCCGAGCGGTCCGGTCGGTCGCTTGGTCCCATGGGCTTGGCCCGCGGGTTTGGCGGCTCGGTCCGCGACATCGAGGGCATGCTGACGCAGGTCGAAGCGGTCTACAAGCTGCTGCCCGAGCTTGCCAGCGCGGAAGGTGGCCAGATCGGCCTGTTGCTGGTCCGCAAGGCGCTCGGGCTGGGCGAGACCGAAGCCGGACCGGGCATGGCCGGCGCGCATCCGAACAACGGGCGTGTGCGCCGACCGATCCAGATGGCGACGATCATCGCCGAGGTCTGTCGCGTGACGCGTGTCGACATCGCGGACTTCAACGGGCGCGGGCGGCACAAGCGCGTCGTGCTGGCACGCGGGCTCTCGGTCGTGCTTGCCCGCCAGCTCACCGCCTTCAGCTACCCGGAGATCGCGCGGGCCATGAACCGCCCCAACCACTCCAGCGTTCTGACCGCCCACCAGCGGTTGACCGAGCAGATGGGCAGCTCCGACGCCGCCTGGGTTGCGGAACAGATCGGGCCGGAGTTCATGGGCGTCTCGCTCAACGACCTCGTGGAGCGGTTGGCCCGCGACATCGTCCGCGCGAGCGACTGAGAGAATCGCTCACCCTCGCGTGGCGACAAAGATGTACTCGCGGTTTCGCAGCGAGCCGACCCGTCCGACCTTCTCGCCCCGGGGGTTGTAAATCCCAATCTGTGCGCCGACGTATCGCTTGAAATCGACCTCAACGCAGGAGACGCTGGCGGCGTGCGTCGCGGGCGGGGTGACGGGCAAGTTGTCGGGCAAGTCCTCGAGCAGGTTCTCGGAAAACAATCCGGGAATGTCGCCGTGCGGCGATTTGCTCGATCCCGAGCCTTTCCCTCCGCAGGCTTCTTCGAGCATCGCCCACATCTGCGATGGTGACAGAAAGCCCTCGCTGCTCATGGACACAATCAGGACGGGTGCCCGCACGATCCGCAGCAGTTCGTGCAGGGTGCTCGCGAACGATCGCCGTGAGTTGAAGGCGCTGCGTCGCTGGCGCACGTCGCACCGCTTGCACGCGATTCCATAGACCTCGGGCTTGTCCCACCGAACGAGCGACTCCCACACGTGGTAGTTGCCAAGGTATGAATGCTGGTTGTAGGGCGGATCGAGATACGCGACGTCACCCTCAAAGCGAGCCGCCGCATCGAGAACATCCAGGCACGACGCAACACCCTTTCCCGCGGCTGCGCGGGGCAGAAGCGCGGGAAGCCTGAGCTCCAGGCGATTGTGCGAGCGAGGCGACCAGGACTTGAGGAACGCCATCTGCAAGCCCGTCGTCGAATCGACGCGATCGGCCGCTTCCATCAGCGACGTCAGCAGGACCGCCTCCAGCTCCGGGCCCAGACCTTTCGCGGCAATCGCCTCACGGATCGCATCGACTCGCTCGCCATTGTGAGGCTGGAAGAACCGCGAGCGAACACAGAACATCTCGGTGAAGTAACCCGGACGCCCGGGCAACGCGTTCAGCTCGCGGACGAGCTTCGCAGCGTCCTCGCTCACATCCTCGGCATCGGCCTGGACGTAGCAAGAAGCCAACGCGTGCGCATACGCGTTGTGGTCGTTGGCGATCACACGGAAGCCCCCGGCCTTGAGCGCGTGCCCCACGCGCGACGTGCCGGAGAACAGGTCGAGCACCGTGCCGCCGCTCGCACGCCCCCCGGCAACCTTGCGAACCGTCTCGACGATCCGAGGCACGAGCGTGCGTTTGGAGCCGATGTACTTGATCATCCCGAACTGCTTCTCGATCCGCCAGCTTGTTTGGTTCCGCGCCGCTGTTCTACTCAATCCCCAGCTGCTTCTGATATTCAATCCGCGTCCCACAAGGCTCGCCCACGCTCGCAGGTACTCGCTCGCGAGGGTCAAGGAGGACTATGGCCAAGCTCGCGCCGGCTCAACTCGCTTTCAGACGACGCCACATCAGCAGTTGCTCCCACAACGTCCCGTCATCGTGGATGCACCCGTCGGGCAGGCGGCCATACTCGACGAAGCCGCAGCGCTTGTAGAGCGCGAGCCCCGCCGCGTTCGACGCGTACACGCCGAGCGTCATGATGCGCAGCACCGGGTTCGCCTCGGCCCAATCGATCGCATCGTCCAGAAGCGCCGAGCCGAGCCCGACGCCCCGGTGAGAGGAGCGGATGCTCATGCCCAGTTCGACAATGTGGCGAACCTTGCGCCGCGGCGCGGGCTGGCGCAGGTTCAGGACGCCCAGCACGTCGCCCGGTTGGCAGGGGGTCTGCGCACCTTGCTTCTCCGCGATCAGGAACAGCTCCGTCGGCGAGGCCTGCACTCGCGACAGGAACTCCCGCTCCTTCTCGAGCGTCATTGCGAACTCGTCGGCCTTCGTCAGCGTGTGGTCCGACGTTGCGAACGCTTCGAGCGCACACTCGAGAACGCCCTCGGCATCCTCCGGTGTCGCGGACCGGATGCGACACGCCCGCCCATCGTTCAGCAAGTACATCGTTGCCGCCAGCGTTGCCATGGCGACAGTGTACCTCCCGCAGCGGGAGATCATGAAGCCGGGCGCGGCGCAAGCTCGAACCACAGCATGAGCTCCGCCGTGGGAACTGGGTATTCGAGGCGAACGCGGTACGTGCGAAAGTCGGCGGGGCTCTGCCCAAGCGCCCGCCAGCCATACGAGACGATGTCGGTGGCCCGCTCGATTCCCGCGGCGTGGAACGCCTCGGCGCCCTGCCCCAGCGAGAGCACGTCGAGCGGGACGTCGACCAGATCGAACTCCGGACTCGCGATCGCCGCGGCCTGTCGGGTCGCCAGCCCCAGCACGCTGATCGTGGGGACCGGCGGTGCATGGACGAAGAGATCTCGGTGGATGAAATAATCGGCGACGAGCAAGGCGGTGGGCTTGCGCACGCGGATGTTGGTGCACTCGTAGCGGTTTTCGGGGCTGGAGTATCGCGGGCCGATGTTGCGCCAGATAGCGCCCATGGCGATGGTCGCGGGTGTGTTGATGGGCGGATCGTCGGGCCCGAGCGTGAGCGAGAAGGAACTCTCGGTCTGCCTCACGATCCGGATCTTGTCCCGCACCGCCTCATCACACAGCTCGGGGCAAAGGGCCGTGCGCGGGTCATCGCCCAGATCGCCACCGCGCAGGCTGGTCCGCGTCGGTTCCACGGCGCCGCGGGCGTCGGCCCGGACACCGCCGATGAGGAGGCTCGATCCGCGCCGCAGCCGGCGGATGCCCTGCTGGGATTGGATGAATGCGCCGTCGCAGAAGTCGGGATCGGTGCTTGGGTAGTACCAGACACCGAGATAAACCGCGTCGACCGTCACCCCGAGCAGGGATGACATGCCCTTGTACACCTGCTGGCGGGCTTGGTGCGAGCGCTGCTCGCGGCCTTCGGGCAACCAGCCGCCGATCGCCGCATCAAGCCCGGCTCGCCCAGCCGGGAAGAGCCGAATCAGCGACTCGAACCGCTCGGCAACGCTTCGAAGATCCTCCACGAGATGGACCGGGACCTTTGCCTTCGCGGCTCCGTCGGCGATCAACTTCAGACCCGTCGGTGCCGGCGACGCAAGCAACGCGGAGAGCGGATCGCGAATGCGGACGACCTTGGCGGCCCGGCTGGCAAGGGTTTTGTCTAGGTCAAGCGTCCGGATAAGGGACATCGGGCGATCGACATCGCCGCCGCTGGCATGAACGACCGCGGCGAGTGACCGCCTGACATCTTCGCCGAGCTGCGCGACTTCGCGTTCCATGGATGATCCTGGGGTTGTACATCGTCCGAGAAGCGACGGAGAAGTCAGAAAATTGTTCTCTGAGAGAATCCTTGGAGATTGATCCGCGAATGATACTCAGAACGGGTGGCCAATCTCGTGATCGTCAACCTTGGAGCCGTAAATGGAAGCCTCAGCTCGCATCGCCTTCGTTTCGTCCGCGCTTGTGACCTCAATCGCCCTGGGCACATCAACGGCGCGGTTCTATCCGATTCCCAACGCTGATGGCGTCCCACTTCCCACGCCGAACGGGTGCGCCATCACCGGCTTCAACGGGCTGTACGGCGTGCGCGTTAGCGGCGACGGGCGGACCGTGGCTGCGGTGGGCTACATCCCCTCCAGCACCAGCGGTTCGTGGAGGCCCGTGCGCTGGACGGTCGCGACTGGTTCGATCGCCATCGCCCCTGATATCGAGGTCGAGACGGGCGAACTGCTCTATGGCATCATGGGGCTTTCCAATGATGGGTCCGTTGTTTGGGGGGCGAACTGGCGCTGGTCGCAAGCCAGCGGGTTTGAGAACCTCACCAACCTGACCCGTCCGCCCGGTGACCCGTTCCAAACGAAGATCTTCTTCGGGTGCGACGATGCGGGAACGACCGCCGTGGGGACTGTCGGGGTGTTTCCGCTGGCGACGGATATCTTCACGTGGAACATCGACGCGGAGCCCGCGCCCACCCGTCGTCCGCTCGACAATGCCGACTTCCCGCTCGGGGGTTCGTTCTTCGCGGCCATCAGCGGCGACGGCACGACGCTCGCGGGCGGCGCGCGCACGGAGGACGACATCTTCGCGCCGACTCGGCCCCGCGGCTTTACACCGGCTGTCTGGCTGCCCAACCAGGCCTTTGGCCAGAACCTCTTTCCAGCGCTCGATCAGGGCGTGACGTGGGACATCTCGCGCACGGGGGCCGTCGGCGTCGGATCACTCACCGGCTTCCCTCAGCGGCCCTTTACATGGACGCCCGCGCAAGGCGTCACCTTCCTGCCCATCGATCCGCCCGGAGCCAGCGACAGCGCCGCGGCGTACGCCGTGAGCCAGGACGCGGGCATCATCGTCGGTGGTCGCGTCAACTTCGGGCAGCCTGGATCGCGGGCTGTGTACTGGGACGACAGCGGTTACAACGATCTCACCAACGTGCTCGTCACGCGGTTCGGGCTTGGGAATGTGCTCGCGGGCTGGCGGCTTGAACTCGCTGTCGATGTCTCACACGACGGGCGAACGATCGTGGGCGAAGGGATCAACCCGCAGGGCTGCCGCCAGTCGTGGGCGGTGGTATTCTCCGACTCTTGCCCGGCGGACTTCAACAGCGACGGGCAGGTCGACTTCTTCGACTATCTCGACTTCGCCCAGGCCTTCGGCACCGACGACGCATCGGCCGACTTCAACGCCAACGGCCAGGTCGACTTCTTCGATTATCTCGACTACGTCGCGGCGTTCGACCGCGGGTGCTGAGGAACCTGATCTCAGGACAAGGCGAACGGCCGCGAGAACCAAGCTCGTGGCCGTTCTTCATTCCCGAGTAGGCAGGCCCTGCGGCACGCCACGGCGACGGCGCGACCATGGCCTTCACCGATGGCTTATCCGCGTGGTGGACGCAGAGCAGATAAAACGCGGAACTGAATGGCAGTACGACGCAGCCTTCGCGGCTCTGGTGCTCGCCCACGACGCGGAACGGACGGTAGGGCGAAAGCAAGTCGATTCGTGCGGCGGGCTGAGGCAGCAGGCCTCGGTGGCACCGGTCTCCAGACCGGTGTGTTCAGGCCGCCCTTTGTCTATCCTCTCAGCATGATTTTCGTGGGGCGCGAACGCGAGAAGCGGGACTTCATCGAATGGCTTGAACTGGAAGCTGACGGCATTCCCCGGGCCGCGATGGTCGTCGGTTCGCCGGGCCGCGGCAAAACCTCGCTCCTCAAGCACTTCCAGCAGCTTTGCGATGACAGCGATGACGGACACATCGCTCAGTTTTTCACGCTCAATCAGAACGAAGATTCGGCTGCGTTTCTCACCCGCGTTGTCGAGCAAATGCATGACGTGTACGCCGGCACCTTCGTCGCGACAGAGCCCGACGATCGCGATCGGCTCAGGAACCTTGTCAAGAGCTTCGCCAAAGTGTTCGGCCCGAAAGGAACCGCCCTAGGCGAGATGCTCGCGTCGCTGATCCGCAACAAGACGCTCGCGGGCTTCCAGTGGTTCACCGAGTATCTCAAGATCGCTTCGAAAGCGCTGAAGGATCGCCAGCGATACGTGATCCTGATCGATCCGAACCGTTATCTCCTCAAGGAATCCCACCTTGCAGACTGGATTTCCCTCGCGGAGCAGTTGCCCCCCCGCGTCCGCGTTGTCGTCGCGCAGCGGCCCGATGACGTGCTGGCCAAGAGCAACGAAGCTCGCCAGTGGATCAGGCAACTCCCAAGCGCAGACCTCGGCGACCTCTCGAACCAGGAGATTGCGAACATCTATCTCGCGGAGCGACGAGAAGGACGCCTGAAAGCGGTGTTCCCGCAGATGACGGAGCAGGAAGCTCGCTCGCTCGCAGCCGAGGCTTTCAGGAAGTATCACGGGTATCCGATCGCTCACGACTTTGTGCTGCGGCGCATGAGTGCCGAACGCCCAGCCGACCCCATCTCCGCGCTCGCGACCTGGCCCGATGAGCTTGAGCTGATGCTCGATGAGCTGCTGCGCAAGCTGGCTTCCGACAAAGACCAGTTGGGCGCGATGCTCTCGCTGGCGTCGCTTGGCGTCCCCACGCCGCGCGAGATCTGGCAGGGCGCCGCGGGCATCGAGCCCGTCGCATTTGCCACCATGATCAACACGCCAGCATTCAAGGCGTATCTCAGCATCAGCGGGCCGGAGAACCAAAGGCGTTATGCTCCGTTTCACGCGCTCTTTGCTGAACGTCTGATCAAAGAGCTGGATCGCGACAAACAACTCGACGCGAAGGTTTCACGAGCCGCTTTCGACGTCGTCGTGCCGTTGCTAAGCGAGCGCCCGAGCGCCGACGGCAAAGACACCCCCGGTTTCGCGTTCGCGGTGCTCGCCGCTCGCCCCCTCGCGGCTCGCATGCTCAACGCTGGAGCGATGGACCGGCAGGGCTATCTTGCGTTACTGGATCGTTTGATTGTGATCAAGAAGTCCCGCGGGCTTTTCGACTCGATTCTGAGCGACGGGGCGGATACAAGAGAGAGGTTTGGGGAGTACCCGCGCGCAGTTTCTACAGCCTGGAACTGGACCGGCGACGCCCTGATGACGCGGGGCGACGCCCCGGGCGCCCTCGCCGCCTACACCGAAAGCATGGAGATCGTCAAGGACCTCGCCGCACAGGACCCCGACGAGCCCCAGTGGCAGCGCATGCTGTCTGTCAGCAGTTACGAGCGTGGCAACGCGCTTCACGTGACCGGCAAGAACCGCGAAGCCATCGCTGCCTACCGCACCGCCTTAGAGATCGCTGAGAAGTTGGCGAATCGTTATCCCGATAACCATGGATTTCAACGCGATCTTTGCATCCAATACAACAGACTCGGTGACGTCCTTCGCGGTATCGGCAAAACGGAGGAGGCGTTGGATGTTTACGGGCGGTCCATGAATATCATCGAGGGCCTTGCCACACATTATCCTCACATCGCTGAGTTGCAGCGAGATCTTTCCGTGTCCCTCGTGAAGGTCGCTGATGCACAAGGAGATCAAGACAGCGGCAGCACACGACAGGTGCGACTTGAACGATACTCCAGAGCACTGCAAATCCTCGATACACTCGCTGAAAACTCCCACGACATCGACATCCTGCGCGGCAGAAGTGTTTGCTACGACAGAATTGGAGACATCCACCGGACCTCCAAGGACTACCTGGACGCCCGCGCCGCATACACCGCCAGCATGGAGATCGCCAAGGCCCTCGCCGATCGCTACCCCGCCAATACAGAGTGGCAACGCGATTTGGCCGTGAGCTACTCGAAGCTTGGACTGCTGGCTCGGAGTTCCGGCGAAACATCAAGGGCTCGCGAACACTGGCAGCGCGGGCGGGCGATCATGATAAAGCTGGTCGCGCTTGACCCCACTAACGCGATGTGGAAGAGTGACTTGGCAAACCTCGACGCGAAGCTCGCTGCGCTCCCGAACTGACCCGGCTGCAAGTGCATCCCGCGCAATTTCCCGCCTCACGTCACCGGCCACAGGTTTCCCGCCGGGGCGTGTCGCGAGTGGTGCAGACCGCCTTCGCGAGATCGCAGCCGCCACAGCTGCTCGTGTTCCGCCACCAACGCGGCCCATCGCTCGCGCAGCTCGGCCAGGGTGTGCGCCGCCGTCCCAGGTCGGTGCGAAGCCCGGCGCGCGCACGCACGATCCGCGGCAAACTGCGCGAAAGCGACCGAATGGCGGAGTTCGTCGGCAAGCGACGTGCGGAGCGAACTCGCAGACGCGCCCGCGCTTCGCTCCGCCGTGAGCAGGCGTTCGAGCCCTTTCGATGCGTCAGCAAGGCGTGCGGCGGCGGCATTCCACTGCTCGGGCGAGCCGACGTCGGTGGCCTCGTTCCAGGGTTTGAGCAGATCGATGAAGAGGGCCGACTGGTTCAAGAGGCGGCCCGACTTGCCGGGGCGCGAGAGCCCGAGGCACTCCAGGCGAAGGGGCAAATCGGCGTTGCCCGCGGCTTCGAGCCACGCGCCCAGCATCAGCGAGCGATCGTCCAGCGCGTGCAGCGACGCCGCTTCGAGATCGAAGATGTCCGAATCGTCGGCGTTGAGCCAGGCATGCTCGTGAACGGGCTCGGCGAGTTGGGCTTGATGGCCGGGTTGGGGGGTGGATTCGGGCGCAGGTTCAGGGGTTGGTTCGGGCCTGGGTTCGGGCGCGCTCCAGGCCCATGCCGCGGCGTGTGCGAGCGCGTGCGCCACGATCGGCCATTGCTGCCAGTGTCCGGTGTCGCCCCACTCGCACACCATGAACCCGGGCGCGTTGTGGCGCTTTGCCGCGCGAGCTGAGGCGATGAGGTTTCCGCGCCGCTCGCTGGTGCGCCCCAGGATGCTCCGCCAGCAGCTCGTCCCCGGGCAGGACCAGAACGTCCGCTCACGCGAGGCGAGCACGTGCCCCCACTGCTCGAAAGCCGAGTCGGGCTCGTAGCCCCACGCCAGGGGGATTACGTCGCTGGAAAGGCGTGCGATCTCGGACGCGGGCGTGCCTTCAGAGAGCACGATGTCGCCCCAGAACATCGGGCGTTTGCCATGCTGGCGACAGAGATCGAAAACGCGCTCGACAAAGTCGAGGTACACAGCCGCACGGCCCCGGCGAGCGACCTCGTCCTTGCTGCGTCCGTAGGCGATGTCGTAGGTTTCGTCGCAGCCGACGTTGACCAGCGGCGAAGTGAAGCATGGGAGCAACTGTCCGAGCAGATCTTGAACGAACTCGAGCGACGCGGGGTCGGTCGGGCAGAGTGAGAATGGGCCAGAGCGAGGCCAGACGTCGAACATCCAATCGCCTTGCGTCTCGGCGAGATGTTGATATTGCGGGAGGCGCAGCCAGCTTGCGAGGTGGCCAAAGCAGTTCTGGTTTGCGGCGAGTTCGATGCCCCGGGCTCGGCAGAGCGCGTCGAGCTCGCGCGTTTCTTCCGGCGTGATGGGCGACCAATCTCGCCAGACATCCTCGTGCCCGGCGTATGCAAAGGTGTGCTCGGTGTAGAGCTGCAGGTGATTGAACTTGAAGGACGCGAGCCAGTCGACGACGCGGGCAAGCTCGGACATGGTGGGGACGCGATCGCGCGAGACGTCAAGCATGACGCCGCGAACGGGGAAAGAGGGCTCGTCGGAGATTGCCATCGCGGGGATCGGTCGAGGGGCGTATTGCGAGAGCAACTGACGGAGGGTGGCGATGCCGTGGCGCAAGCCAGCGAGGTTGCCGGCGGTGATGGTCGCGACAGGGTCGTGCTCGCGCGGGGCGGGAGCGATGCGAAGGGAATAGCTCTGGCCCCGGCAGGTGGAAGGGTCGCGAGGACGCTCGGGGTCGACGCGGCATTCAAGCCACGCGGGCTGGTCGGCGCCGCGACGAACGCAGCGGATCGTGCGCGGTGAAGTGGGGCCACTGATGATGAATGGAACATCCAGGCCCAGCGGGGCCCTCCAGGTAAGCGCGTCAAGGGGCGGTGCGTCGACGACGCCTCCGCCAAAGGTCAGCCGCTTCGGGCGAGGAAGCAGCAGCGGATCTCGATTGGCCGGATCGGCGGCGGCGGTGCTGTCGACGTGGTCGGTCATGCGGGCGATTGTTGCCCAACCGGGGCGTTGCTCTTGGTGGAGAAGAGAAACTGGATCGAGACGGGAGCTGGAGCCGAACCCGCGCGGAGACTAGGTTCGCTGAGCCAGGGCGCGGCGCTCGGCCAGGGCGCCGCGGAACGTCACAAAGCGCATCCCGAGAAAGTTGAGCACCGTGGTGACACCCGTCGCCACCAGCACCGCGAGGGCCTTGATGATGGTGGGCACGGGCACGCCCAGCAGCGCGCGGGCGGCGTGGTCGGAATCGAACCAGGCCCGTGCCGCGGCATTGCCACCACGGATCATCAACTCGTTGACGCCCATGTTGATGCCCAGCGTGATCGCGTAAAGCACGAGGTAGGTGATCGGTTCGCTCACGCTCTTTCGCCGGGATTCAAAGGTCCAGAGCTTGTTGCCAATGAAGCCCACGATCGTGCCGACGAAGTAGGAGAGGCCCTTGGCGGGAAGCGTGTCCATCCCCAGCACCCGGAGGAACAGGGCGTAGCTCGCCAAGTCGGCGGCGACGCTGCTGAGCCCGATGACGAGGAAGCGGCGGAGCTGCTTGGCGGTCTCTCGGCGCTCGGACCACGCGGAAGTCGAGGGAGATTCGGGGGCTGGCCGCTGGGCCACAGGGGCATTGGTCATGACGGATCGTCCGACATCGCCGCATGGTACGCCGAGGAGGTGGAGCGTCTGCCGACAGGACGCGCGGATGCCGAGGCGAAGGCGTGCTCGATCCGGGCGACGTGAAGCGGTCACACACGTCGGGACCCGCTCACTACGCTTGGCCATGCTCTTCATCCAGCATCGCGTGAACACGATCGAGCAGCTCAAGCAGACGCCGACGGAGTTCGGGGTGGAAATCGACCTCCGCGACCGGGGCGACCGACTGATCGTCGTCCACGACCCCTTCAGCGATGGGGAAGACTTCGAGCGGTGGCTCGACCACTACCACCATGCGCTCGTGATCCTCAACGTCAAGTCCGAACGCATCGAGCATCGCGTGCTCGAGCTGGTGAAGACACGCGGCATCACCAGCTACTTCTTCCTCGATTCGTCTTTTCCGATGATGCGGCTGCTCTCGAAACAAGGCGAGAACAACCTCGCGGTGCGGTTCAGCGAGTTCGAGCCAGTTGAAGGAGCGCTGGCGATGGCGGGCCAGGCGCGATGGGCGTGGATCGACTGCTTTACGAAGATGCCGCTGACCGAGTCGACATACGGGCGGCTCAAGCCACACTTCAAGCTATGCGCCGTCTCCCCCGAGCTTCAAGGGCGCGCTCCGGAGACGATCGCGTCCTACGCCCGGGAGCTCCAGCCTTTCCCGATGGACGCGGTCTGCACCAAGCGCCCGGACCTTTGGCAAGCCGCACTGGGCAAGGCGAGCGGCGTCGCGCGGTAGCGTCCGGTGCGACACCGGTGGGAGAAGAACCGGAGAACTCCAAGGGCGTACCATGGCGACGAGTCGCCGAGCGTTGTCGACCGCGTTGCCAGGAGCGCGGCAAGACGAAGAGCGCGGCACGAGGGTGGCGAGACGGGCCGGACGAGCGTGGGCTTCGGCGCGACGTCTCGCAGCAACCAAGTTGAACGGGAGATGAGCATGGCGAAGAAGCTCGCAAAGAAGGCGGCGGCGAAGAAGGTCACCAAGGCGGCGCCCGGGAAGAAGATCATCAGCAAGGCACCAGCCTCCAAGGCGGCGAAGGCCGGCGCAGCGAACAAGCCCGGCGCCAAGCCGGCCGCGAAGCCCGCCAGCGCTCCCATCGCCAAACCGGTCGCCAAGGCCCCGCTGGGCAACGGCGGCGTCGGCGTCGCCATCAAGCAGCCCGGCGAGTTCTCCGTGACGACCGGCGACGGGCTCACGCCCGCGCAGATCGGCGCCGAACTCGTCGCGATGTTCAACCGCGGCGAGTTCGAGCAGATCGAGCACAAGTTCTGGTCACCCGACATCGAGTCGATCGAGGGTCTGGGCGTGAATCTTGGATGGCGCGGTCGCCACGCTGTCGAGCAGAAGGGACAGGCGTGGATGCGCGACCATCACATCCACGGCGCCTCCGCCGAGGGCCCGTTTGTCGGGTCGTCCGGCTTCGCGGTTCGCTTCAAGATGGACGTCGAAACCAAGTCGACTGGGCAGCGCGTCATGATGGACGAGGTCGCCGTTTACACCGTTCACAACGGGAAGATCATCCGCGAAGAGTTCATGTACGCGATGATGGGCTAAGGCCGAGCCGTTGTCGCAACGATCGACCGTGCGCGACAAGGATGCCGCGAAGGGCAACTTCGCGGCTTCCCTACTGCCCTGGCGCGAACGTACGTCTTGTTGAATCGTCCGAGTCGGTGACACCCACCCCGGCGCGGCGCAGATGACCAGCTTCGTCAAGAGCCTCCCGCGATCTTGCTGATGATCGCCGGGGGCGGAGCGAGGCGGACCTCGACGATCGCGATGGGGACGCGACGCACGTGGCAGTCGTTGTCGCGTACTGAACGTCAGTGAGGCTTGACCCACCATCGACGCAGAACGGGTTGAGGGCCGAAAAGAGCGGGCGACCGGATTCGAACCGGCGACGTACAGCTTGGAAGGCTGTCACTCTACCACTGAGTTACGCCCGCCTGACATGTGCCCGTGCGGGAGTGCCGCGCGAAGCCGATGCAAAAGTACGCTCGTTCTGGCGGGCGAGCAACCCGGCTGATCTTCGGGAGTATTCGCGCACCGGCGGCTCGGCGTGAGTCCACCGGGCCCGGCGCCGACCCTGTGCCGCGCACCCGCGCCGCCGTTTGCGGAGCGGGTGGCTCAGCCAGCGCCCGTCTCAGGCCGGACGTCGCCGGCTCGCGCGGAACAATCACGCCCAAACATGTGTCGTGAAGGCCCTTTGCCTTAGCGTCCGAACTCCGCGGCAAAGTCGAGGAAGTCGAAGAAATCGACCTGGCAATCCGCGTTGAAGTCTGCTGCGGGGTCGTCCTGTCCGAACGCCTGCGCGAAGTCGAGATAGTCGAAGAAGTCGACCTGCCCGTTGGCGTCGAAATCCGCCCCCTCGTAGACCCGAACGTCGACTTCAAGTCGCGCCTCGCGCCCGGCCCCGAGCGGATTCTCCTTCGTGTAGACACGCGGATAGTCACCGGTTCCGCCGCCCCCCGACTGCTGGGCCGCGTGGAGCGATGTCACGACCAGGATCACGCGCCCTGCGTCGAGCGCCCGCTGCACGTAGGCCCGGACGCCGGGGCGGCAGAGGTCGAGCGTAAACGTGAACTCGGTGTCGGGGACGATCACCGCACCCGGGGTCAGCGAGCTCTGCCCGACCGACCACGCTTCATTGAGGAGCTTCGTGCGAACCTGGCGCGAGACGTCGGTCGCAACGCCCGCGTCGTCGTAGTCGGCGGCGAAGACGGAGCGGCAGTTCTCGACTGGGAAGGGTGGGCATCCAAACGGGATCGTCTCCGTGAAGCTTGCCGGGGTCTGCCCGTTGCGGAAGCCCGCACCGAAAAGCTCCAGTGGTCGGCCCGGGTCGGTGTCGTCGACTCGCTCCGGGTCGTTCGACGCATAGTGGCTCTGGATGGGGTCAAACGTTGGGTCGTAGAAGACAGAGCTTGTCGTGACACTGGAAACCGTCACGCTGAGGGAGACGCCCGTGACTCGGTACCGGGCCTGCCCCCGTCCCGGCGGAATCGCGCCGTTGGTGTCAAACGCGACGACGAACTCCGAGTCGCGATCGTCAAAGCTCGGAATCAGCGTGGCGCCGAACAACGCGGCCTGGGGCTCCGTCCCGGTCCCGTTGTTGAAGGGGTAGTACCACCGGTCGTGCGTGGGCGGCGAGAAGACCTGAGCCGCCGCAAGCTGAGAAGCGGCTCCGCAGAGGCCCGCGAACCCGACGAAACCGACCAGCGTCACGCTTGGCATTGAACGAGCTCCTCTCGTACGAACATGATCCGGACACAGAATGACCGATTGCTGCAACACACCCGACAGTTGAATCTTAGTCTCATTGCGGCAAAAGCGTCGCTTGTCGCACAGGAATTCTTCTTGTCCAATAAGAACAACTTCCAACACGCTGCAGAACTTGCGCGTTCGAGCCACGAAGGGGACTTAGGCTGCTCTTAGCCATGCATCCAGAGCAGCAGACTGGCGAACCCGGGCGTCCTGAGCGAGAAACGCGGTAGACGCCGACTGGCGAGTCGAGCGACGCTGAAGCGAAGACGCAGGCGGCGAGGGAAGCGACCCGCGGAGAGTTCCCATGGTGGCTGAGCCTGCCTGGGGATTACTCCGATGGTTGGGGCCAGGAGGCGCTATATGGTCGCCTGTCGATCTCGTTCGCTGAACTTGGATGCCGGCCCTCGTGACGTGCGCATTCGCGTGCGATCGAGCGATGGTTCGTGCCTCCAGTCGTTCGTGTACATCGAGTCGCTGTGGGCACGCGGGCTGGATTGCACGCACCGGTCTCCACTACCCGCTGGCGCCAGCTTCGAGCTGGAACTGGCAACGACGGATGGAGAACCGTTCACGCTGACGGGACGAGTGGCGTCGTCGCGGCGACTGGCAGAGGGCGAGTATGCCGTGCGCCTGCGATTTGATATCGAGGTCTATCCGCCCCACTTTGGCATGGGGGCAGGGGGCGTCGGGGCGCGAGGGCGGCGGATCGACGCGGCGCACCGGCAGGTGTGCGCGATGATCAACCAACGGGCGGGCTTTGTGATCGCGCAAGCTGCGGCAGAGCTGCAGTCTATTGCTCGGGATGGCTGCTCCGCATGGGAGATCGAGCGCAAGCTCGGGGCAATCGCGGAACTGGCGGAAGAAGCAAGGCTGCTGACAGAAGCGTGAGACGCTGGCTCCAGCCCCCGCACTGGGCTCTCCTGGTTCGCCGCTTCGCGTTGGTGTCACGGAAGCCAGAGCCCGTCAAGCCGCTTTGCGAGCGGAGTCACCACCCACACCCCTGAGCTAGTGAAGCTGCTGGATTGCCTCGGCGACTGTTGAGACCGCGATGAGCTCAACACCAAGGCGAGAGGCGGAGCCCGAGCCGCGGTCGGAGGGCCTGAGATTGAGTGGTTTGCTCTCGTGGACCGGCCCGGCGCTGGGCTTCGCAAAGTCGCCCTTGTTCCGGCTCTTGCGACCCGGGACCAGTGCTCGCTTGAACCCAAGCCGCGATGCATCGGTCAGGCGCTGCTCCATGTGCGGCACGGGGCGAATTTCGCCCCCCAGGCCTACCTCGCCCAGAACCGCCGTCGCCAGCGGCACAGCGCGGCGAAGCTCGGCGCCCGCGATGGCCAGCAGCAGTGCGAGGTCCGCCGCGGGCTCGACCACTCGTATTCCCCCCACCGCCGAGGCGAAGACATCGCGATCGGCGAGCCTCATCTCCGCGTGCTGCTCGAGCACCGCGATGAGCATCGCCAATCGGCCCGAATCCAGCCCCGACGCCTTGCGCTTCGCAACGCCCAGGAACCCCGTGGCGGTGAGGGCTTGCAACTCAACGAGCACGCAGCGCGAGCCGGTGAGCACGGGGCAGACCGCCGAGCCAGGGCGAGGCTTCTCGGAGAGCGTGACGGCGCTCACGCCAGCGCCCTCCGCGGCTTGTTTCAGGCCCGTTCCAGTCATCTCGAACAACCCGACTTCAAGCGTGGTGCCGAAGCGGTTTTTGACGGCGCGGACGACCCGGTGGGCGTGGTATCGGTCGCCCTCGAAGGAGATGACCGTGTCGACAAGGTGCTCGAGCAATCGCGGGCCGGCGAGCTCGCCATCTTTGGTGACGTGCCCGACGAGCACGATGGCGATGCCGGTGGCCTTGGCCAGGTAGACCAGTTCGGCGCAGCATCGACGAAGCTGGGTGATGCTCCCGACCGCCGCGGGAATGTCGGACTTGTAGACCATCTGGATCGAATCGATGATCATCACGCGGGGCAGCACGCGCCGGGCCTGCTCGGCAATCCGAGCGAGGTTGGCATCGGCCAGGATGAACAAGTTCTCGCGGGCGCGGGAGTGACGGGCAGAAGATCCGTCCTCGCGCCGGTCGGGTTCTGCCCGCGGTGTGTCGTGTCCCCGCTCGCCATCGACGTCGACGTCATGTTG
Organism: Planctomycetota bacterium; assembly: GCA_033763815.1. Lineage (GTDB taxonomy): Bacteria > Planctomycetota > Phycisphaerae > Phycisphaerales > UBA1924 > JANRJU01. The sequence continues at coordinate 277,531 of JANRJU010000015.1, read as the reverse complement.
AACGCCACCATCGCGACCGGGCGGGTCATCAAGCGGGTCGGCGTGATCGTCGATCGACACACGCTCGGCCCGCTGGCGAACTTGCTGCGCCGATTCTTCGCTCGAGACATACAGAACTCGGGCGTGATGGTCGTCGGCCCCGCCCGCCCAACCAAGCGCTGCCTGCAGCAGCAGAGTTGATTTGCCAATGCCCGGCTCGCCTCCGACGAGTGTGACGGATCCGGGCACGAGCCCGCAGGCCGAGTTGCCGGCACCGCCTCCGCCCAGCACGCGATCGAACTCGTGAACGCCGCTGGGGAGTCGCGGCAGCACGGCCTCGTTAGCCGTCATGTCGGCGAGCGCGCGTGCCACCGCGGGCTTGCCCGAGCCGATCTGCGGGGCGTCATCCAGGCCCATCTCGGGCGTCACAACACCAGCGGGGTTTGCTTCCAGCTCCGCAAAGGCGCGGGCGAGCGCCGCTTGCGGGTCTTTGCCCGTTGAGGCATCGCTCCGTTGTTGCTCCAGACTGTCCCACGCGTTGCAATCTGGGCACTTGCCCATCCAGCGATGGTGGGCCGACCCACACGCACGGCAAACAAACACGGGGCGGACCTTGGCCATGTGCGGAGGATAGAGGCGATCGGACTGGCATTGAGGCCCTCGCCCGAGGCATTCGCGGACGTCACCAAAGGCAGGCGGGACCCGCCCCTCCCGCACCACTTGGCCAGCTTCTCGCGGGTCGCTTTCCCAAAGCCCGCAGGCGGTTTGGCGCGAGCCGATGGAGATTTTCCGCTCGCATCGGAGCGTTCCACTTGCTCTCTTTCACTGGGGGACGGGGCAACTTCCGAGGCGACGCCGCGGGACATGGGCGGTGTTGACGCGGGGAAAGGGACACATGAAGACTGCAACGACGAGCGCGATTGTGGCCTGCATTTCGGCTATGGGCATCACGGATTGCAGCGTGGCTCGCGCCACCGATCGAGGCGACTCGTTCTCGCATCTCCCGGCAACACTGAGCGTGACGGCGGTCATCCGCGACTTCCGAGCGAGCGGCGTGCGGGGCGGGCATCCCGACTTCCAGTCGTTCTCGGGCACCACGACGGTTGGTCTGGTCGAGGATGAACTGGACGAGGACTCCAAGCCCGTCGCAGCCAGCCTGAGGGGCTGGACAATCCAGCGCGAGTTCAAGGACTCCGCCGGGCGGAACATCATGCCCAGCATGGCGGACGAAGATCGCGGCGATCGGATGGGCCTGCTGGCACCCGGCGGTGAGCGGAACGGCCTGACCTCCGCCCAGCACTTCTGGCAGTGGTATCGCGATGTCCCTGGCGTCAACGTCTCGAAACAGATCGACCTGACGCTGAATCGCGTCGAGGGCACCAATCGATATGTGTTCGACTCCGCGACCGACGCCCCGTGGGTCGGACTGAAGGGCTTCTTCCCGATCAACGGCGAGCTGTTTGCAGATAGCTCTCGCAACTGGTCCGGCACGCAATCCAACTTCCACTTCACCACCGAAGTATCCACGGAGTTCGTCTACAACCGCGGAACCGGTCAGGTCTTTCGGTTCACGGGCGACGACGACGTCTGGGTGTTCATCGACGGCAAGCTGGTCATCGACCTGGGTGGAGTGCACGCGAGGCGCGAACAGACCATCGAACTGGACCGACTGGAAAATCTGTCCGACGGCAACGTGTACTCGCTGAAGGTCTTCCATGCCGAGAGGCACACCGTCGAATCGAATTTCCGGATCGAGACGACGATCCAACTGCGCAATGTGGATCCGCCGATCACGACCAACCTGCACGACTGATCGTGGCTGCCACGCTTCCCGCATTTCGACGCGATCCCGAGCTCAGCACCCAAAGCAACGGATAGCACCGCAATCGCGTGACCTTGTCGCTCCACCACACGCGGCGCGACCGATACCATCTCGCGTGGCGGGAAGTTTGTCGCGTTGAGGAGGGCTGACCATGTGCGTCGGTGTTCGCCTTGGTTCTGGCGTGTGCGGGCTGGCGGGGCTCTGGCTGGCGGGGGCGGGACAATCGACGGCGTTCGCCACGTGGTCGATCCTCATTGCCGACACGCGCACGGGTGAGGTTGCTGTTGCTTCCGCAACCTGCCTGACGGGGTTTGATCTCCGCGACAACACGCCCGTGCTGCTGACCGGCATCGGCGCCGCAACAGCGCAGTCGTTCGTCGACAGTTCCGGACAGAACCGCGTCTTCGTGCGAGATCGACTCGCGGAGGGCATCGCGCCCGCGACCATCATCGATCTGCTCGCGCCGTTTGATTCCGGGCACCAGACTCGGCAGTACGGGATCGTGTCGCTCGCGGGCGGGGGCCAGGCAGCGACCTTCAGCGGGACGGGCGCGGGCGGCTGGGCGGGCGGCGTGACCGGACGGGTCGGGGACCTGGTTTATGCGGTGCAAGGCAACGTGCTGACTGGTGCGCCCGTTGTCGCCGCGGCGGTCGACGCGATCATCAACACCAGCGGCGACGTGCCGGCAAAGCTCATGGCGTCGATGCAGGCGGCGCGCATGATGGGGGGCGATGGGCGGTGCTCCTGCGCAGCATTCTCGCCCGAGGCTTGCGGCGCGCCGCCCCCGAGCTTCACCAAGTCGGCCCATATCGCATACATGCTCATCGCTCGCGAGGGTGACCGCGACGGGACGCTCGGACTCTATCGCTCGGCGCGAACACCAAGCTCGATCGTCGTCGCCGACCTGACGAGTGACGGGCTGGCGGATGTGCTTGTCGGCGACTCTGCGTCGGCCCAGGCGGCAGTGTCGGTGAACACCACGCCACAGGCGAACCTCCTCGGACCCAACACATTCGCAACGTTTTCGATCCAGCCCGCGCTGGTCAATGCTGCGGCAAACGCCCGCTTGGTTGCCGCGGGTGCGCTGCTGGGCGACGACGCCCTTGACCCCGTGGTGCTCTCGCCCCAGGCTTCGCAAGTGACGATCCGCCCCACGCTCGGCGGCGGTGAGTTTGGAACGCCGGTGACGCTCGCGACCTTGGCGGGCCCCACCGGACTCACGCTCGCGGACGTGGACGGGAACGACCGCGTGGACGTCATCGTCTCGCACAGCTCGGCTCCACTGGTTCGCGTGTTCCTCAACGCCAGCGATGCGATCTTCACGCCCGTTGACTCGTCCCTGATCGGGCCGGCGACAGCGATCGCGCCGGGTGAGTTCACGGGCGATGGCACGTCCGACTTCGGCGTTACTTCGGTCTCGCCGAACAATCAGTTCCTCGCGCTCGCGGGCAGCGCGAGCGGCGTGCTGACAGTCGTTGGCATTGTGCCGCTCCCGGGACTTTCGAATGTCATCGCTGCCGCGGACTTCGACACCGACGGACGCACGGACTTTGCGATCGCCAGCCCGAGCACCCTGACGATCGTGCGTCCGCAAGCCGGGGGAACGTTCGAGACGCAGACACTCCCGCTGACGTTCACTCCGACGGCTCTGCACGCATCGGACCTGAACAACGATGGCGTTCCCGAGCTTCTCGCCGGCGGGGGCGTGCGGTTGACAGTCTATCGAAGCACGCCGACGGGCCTCGTGAGCGATCGCACGTACAACTTCACGACTCCGCTGGCGTTCTCGCTCTCCATTTCCGGGATCGCGTCCGGAGATCTGGACCAGGACGGGGACACCGACATCGCGCTGGCCTCAACCAATGGCTCCGGCGTCGCAATCGTCAACAACCTCGGTCGCTCCGGCTCAACTCCGCCGGCGAACTTAGTAGGCACGCTGGGCGGAGGCGTGGGCCAGGCAACGGGCGACTACTTCATGAACTTCAACGTCGCGAACACAACGAGCAACGACCCGGACCCCGTCGCGACACTGCAGACTCGCTTCGAAGCGTGGCGGAACAACCTGCGGCTGCGTCCGGACGCGGTGCGTTCAAGCGTTTCTTTCGCTGCTTCCTGCCTGCCCGTGGGCGGGTCGACGACGATGACCATCCGCCTGCGCGACTGGCTGGGAGCCGCCACATCCAGCGCCGTCCGCGTCGAACACGCCCCGGACAGCGATCGGCGATCGAGCATCGGGGCCGTCAGGGCGATTGGCTCGGGAACGTACGAAGTCACGCTGACGGCTGGCGCAGCGGGCGGACGCGACATCTTCCGCATCGTCACCAACGAATCGCAGCGGGCGGTGGTGCTGATGCCAGCGCCGACGGTGCTCATCGATTCATCGGCCGACTTCAACAGCGACGGCCAGGTCGACTTCAGCGACTACCTCGACTTTGCCGGCGCGTTCGCCAGCGACGCGCCCGAGGCGGACTTCGACGCTTCGGGCCAGATCGATCTCTTCGACTATCTCGAGTTCGCCGCCTCATTCGCGTGCGGCAGGTGATGCTCGCTCTACTCCGCGGGCTCGATCGTCACGATTAGGCCTTTGCTCGCGAACTGCTCGCGATAAAGCTCCGCTCGCTCCTGGTGGGTGACGAGGAGGAGCGCAACGCCCTGCGTGTGGGCCTCCATCGTCACGAGCCGGGCCTTGGCCGGGGGCAATGCCGCCAACTCGATGACGGTGCGCGTGACATATCCAAACTCGTTGATGTCGTCGTTGTGGAGCAGCACGCGGAAGGGCGGAAGGAGCTTGGGGGGCGTGCGCTGCGGCGCGTCCTTGAGCGCTGTGCCACTGCTGGTTCTCGATTCGGATGCCTGCTGCGTCTGCGCTTCTTGAGGGGCCTGCTGCGGCGCACTCGGAGCCGGCGCGGGGACGGGCGGCGGCGGCGATGCTGGCTCGCCCTCCGACGACACGAGCGCCCGGCTGAAACGATGGCTCGACGCGGCGATAACTGTTGACATCGATCAGATCCTATGCGGCGTCAAGCCCATCGCGGTCCGCCCCTCTCATTGGGGCAGTTGCTTCAACTCTCATCGTCTTCAAACCGTCGGGCGGCACGACGCTTGGCGGCAAGCAGAGAGTTTGGCGACGCGCTTGGATCGGATTCGGTCGCGCTCGGAGAAGCTTGGGATGTGCCAGCGGCGGCGCTCGGGCCGACGGGACGGGCGATGGGTTCCTGCGAAGCTGGCCTCTGGGGCGACTTGATGGCCGCCCGGGCCGGGCCCTGGTTGGAAGCTGATTGGTCCGCCTCCGGGCCCGTCGCGGCGCGAAGCGATGCGAGTCGCTCGGCTCGACGACGGTCTCGAGCGGCAGCGATGAGGGCTGCCGCGTCGGCTTCGCCCAGCGTCGCCGAAGGTTCCGCGCGTCGGGCGGGCCCGTCGCGTGAGCGCTCGAGAGCCGGGCGAAGCGACGCCCGCTCGCGATAGACAACAACGAGTTCTTCGGGTGTCACCCACCGGTCCCATGCGATCCGCCGCGTGGCAATATCCAACAGCAGCAACACAATCGCCATCACCAGCAACGGCTCCCACATCGAGCGGAGCGTGAGCTGGGGCGAGGCCCCGTCGCGCCGAAAGAGATCGGGCACGGCGCTGGAAGCCAGATCCGCGCCCGGCAGTTCGAGCACCCGCCCGCCCGAGGCCGCAGCCAGACGCTCCAGCACCGCACGATCCGACGAGAGCGCTCGAAACTCAACGCCCGCGCCGATCGATGTTCCAGCGATGACCGGCCGGAGCGAGGGCGAGCGCTCACCCTCGGGGCGAACCAGCGCGACAAACGTCCCCGAAGCATCGCCCGCCTGAGATGCCGGCATCAAGCCCTCATAGACGCCTGGGGCAACCTGTGAGAGCGCCAGGGTCGGCGCATCGGCCCCGGCTTCGCTCGAAGGCTTGAAGACCCGCGCGCTGAGCGACAGACCGTCGCGGGGCGAGCCGTCGGACTCACGCGCATCAACGCGAACTCGGATCGCCCCCCCTTCGTGGGTGACCTGAGCGTCCAAGGCGCTCGTGCCCTGCAGACGCGACAGCGATCGCACGAGCTGCGACCAGAACCGCTCGTAATAGGGCTCATCGATCCACGTGCTCGCCCACGCATGCGCGTCGCTCGTGAAGGCGGCAACCTGCCCTAGCTCAACATTCCAGTGCGCCAGCACGGGCTCGCCTTCGGGTGAAAGCAAGTCGTTGACGACGCGGGGATCCTCACGCGTTCGAGTGATCGAGAGCCCAAGCAACGGCGGCGGCGGACCAACCGGAGCGACCAGCGATGAGACGCCCGGGCCCGGCTCGGGCTGGAACTCCCCCTCGCGGACCATGGGCGAGCGGACAATCCGCACCGCCTTCAGGAACACCCGAGGCAGCATGCTCGGGTTGGAGACGCTGTAAAAGGTTCCGTTGCCCACCGCCGCCATCCGCCGGAGGGTCTGGTCGTCCGCATCGTCGCCAACCCCGATGGTGGAAACCTTGATGCCCGAGGCGGCCGCACGCTGCGCCTGCCCGGGGAGCGACTCGGAGCCCATGGACTTGCCGTCCGTCAGCACGATGACGTGCTTGTTCTTGGCTTCGGCGTTCTCGAGGAGCTTGACGGCGCGGGCGAACGCGGGCCCGACGTGGGTGCCCCCGCCGCTGGAGATGCCACGGATCTCCTGGGCCGTCTGCGCCGGGTTCTTGTTCGGGCCCAGGGGGATCAGTTCTTCGAACGAGTCGTTGAACGTGATCACACCGATGAGGTCGGTCGGTTCGAGCATCGAGACCGCCGCCGCCGCGGCATGGTTCGCGATCTTCTGCTGCGTGCGCGTCGAGCCCATGACGAACCGCGCCATGGAGCCCGAGTTATCCAGCACGAACACAACCGCCGCCTCCGGCGAAACGAGGCGCTCGGGAAGGTCGAGGGAAACCGGCAACAACGGTTCCAGCACCGAACCCCGCCACCCGCCACTGACGAACGCATCGGGCCCGCCCAGCTTGATCAGCCCGCCTCCGAGATCTCGCACGAACGACGCGAGGAGGTTCTGCGTGGACTCGGGAACGAGTTCCGCGGGGACGTTCTGAAGAATGACGACGTCGAAGGCCTGGAAAGCGACGATGTCGGTCGGGAGATCGCTGGTGGCTATGAGCCGGGCTTCGAAGCCTGCTCGCTCCAGCGTGTTGGCCAGGGTTGCACCGGGCCCCGTGGGGTTGCCAGCGCCGACGCCATCGACCAGGAGCACGACGCCCTTCCCGGGCGTGATGGTGAACGCTTCGCCCACGTTGTTTGCCGCGACCCCGTCCGCAGGCCCCTCGCCTGCGCTGGCACCGACTTCCAGCGTCGCGCGGAAGCGATGCACCCGACCACCCTGGAGCTCGACCGGCACGAGGACAACGGTCCGCCCGGCTTGGAACTCCACGGGCAGGCGACCCGCGGCCGCGTCTTCGGGCGTTGTAACTCCGGGCGCAATCCGCACCGGGCGGTCGGCATCGGTGATCGTGAGGCGGCCGACGCCGGCGGCGGAAGATCGCAGCACGACGCGCAGGTTGATGGTCGCGTTCTCAGAAGCTCGGGGCGGCGCATCGACCGACTCCACGAGAACCTCCCGCTCCACGCGATAATCGATCGGAGCAACGTCAACCGGCACGCCCCGACGCCCGCCAACCCCGCGCCGCGACACGCTCCCGAGCGCTCGCGCAGCCGCCAGCGCATCGCCCGTGGTCGCGTTCCCATCGCTCACAAGCACGATCCGCCCCGCGGCGTCCGGCGGGATCAGGCTCGAGGCAAGCTCCAGCGCGCGAGCGATGTTCGTCCCGCCCGACGCCACCGGCGCGTCCATCCAGCGTGGGGCCACCGCTCCGCGCGTCGGCATCGCCAGCACGCCCGCCTCACCAGCGAATACCACCAGCCCCGCCCGGTCGTCTTCGCCCCGCTGTCGATCCGCCGCTTGCAGCAACGCCGCCACCCGGTCGCGAACGCTTGTCTGGCTCCAGGCCTCGCCCAGACGCGTGACCGATTCCGACTGATCCACCACGAAGACCACAGCCAGCGAATCGCTCGAACGAACGCGCGCCAGCCCCGCCAGCAGCAGCGCCAGCACGCCCAGCAGCGCCAGGCGAAGCACAATCGCCGAAAGGCGGCGAATCCGCGACATCGAATGGAACAAGCGGAGCGCGGCCAGCGTCAGTGGCACGCCCAGCGCGACCAGCCAAAGCCAGGAAGGGTTGTCGAGCGTCCACGACATGCAGCGTTCACGAGCTGGAGCCGCCCGTCACTTGGGGCTGGATGAACTTGATGACGAACCGGCGGGCTGATTGGTCCCCGAGTTGGCTTGGGAGCTCGTTGTCGAGTTCGAACCCGGGGGCGGCGGCGGCGCGAGCGATGGCTTGCTGTCGTATCGCCTGAAGACCCGACGCACCAGATCGCGATGTCGAGCGGGCACGACTTCCTGCTCAAGCGCCCGCTCCGCGCCGCTGGCCGCCTCGCGGACGGCGGATTGCAACGCGTCCTGAGCCCGGTCGCGCGAGGCCGTCGAGCCCGCGCGAGCGTCACGGTCCTGCCGCCCCGCGTTCTCGCGATCTTGCTCGCGGAAGAACTCGGACATGGTCCGCTCGCGGGGAGTCGCGCTCAGGGGCGTGCGCGGGCGAGCGTCCACCATCTCGCTCTGACCTTGCCATTCCTGCTCCGCTTGCTCCGGGCCCGAGGCAGGTGCGCGCCGCCCGTCGCCCGCGGAGGCGGCGCCATCTTGCTCACCCTGCCGCGGCGCGTCCGGTCGAGCGCGATCCCCCCCGCCGCCGCTTGCATTCCGTGGCTGCGGGCCTTGTGGCTGCTGCTGGTCGGTCGGGTCGGGCTGGTCACGGTCTGGCTGCTCGCCACCACCTCGCTGGCGCTGAAGTTCCTGCGCCAGGCGCTCCATCTCGCGACGCTCTTCGGGCGACATCGACTCCAGCACGCGCCGAGCCTCGCGGCGGACATCCTCCGCGCGCCGCGCCGACTCGCGGCCCTGCTGCTGCTGGCGTTCGACGTCGCGCAGTCGCTCCGCCAGTTCGCGAAGTGCCTGTGTATCCCGCGGTTGCTGGTCCGTCGAATCCAGAGATTCACCTGGCGACTGTGCGCCATCCGGCGCGCGCTCGTTGGCAGCCGGTTGTCGCCGAGATTCGGGATTGGACTGGCCAGCCTGAGGACTGGACTGTTGGCCGGACTCTGGCTCCGTGCTTGGCTCGCCAACCTCGCTCGGTTCAGAAGCCTCTTCGCCAGCGCGTTGGCCGTCGCGCTGGCCTTCTTGTGGCTGGCGCGACTCCGATTGCCCGGGCTGAGACGCGTTCGGCTGCGACTGCCGCGATTGAGATTGGCTCGAAGAGGGTTGGCCCGACGCAGGTTGGCCCGACGGTGGCTGCCCAGATGAGGGCTGATTGGGCTGGGACTGACCAGGCTCGGGCTGATTAGGTTCGGGCTGATTAGGCTGGGGCTGACGAGGCTGGTTTGGCTCGGACTGCGCGTTGCGCTCGTTCGACTCTTGTCTCTCGCGCGGTGCCTTGTCCGACTTTCCTGTCTCACCCGGTTGGCCCTCGCGGTTTCGTCCCGACTCACCCGGAGCGGGCTGCGAGGGCGCTTGGCGTGGCTCTGCTCCATCGGGCTGGTTTTGCTGGGACTGGTTCTGTCCGGCCTGGTTTTGTCCGGCCTGGTTCTGTCCGGGCCGGTTCTGCCCTGGCTGGTTTTGCCCTGAGCCTTCACGCGATTCCGGCTGCGGCGGAGGCTCCGTCGCTTCAGGCTGCTCCTGCGTCTGGCGTTGCTCGGGACGCTGCGGTCGACGATCAAACGGCGAACGCTGCCGCTCGCGAGAACTGGTTGGCGGCTGTTGGCCCGTCGTTTCCGCGGCTCGCCTCATCGCCTCGCGAAGCGCTCGCGTTGAATCACGCTCTGGCGCGGATTCTCCAGATTCCTCGGGCGTCGGCTCTTGCTGAGGCGGGTCTTGCTGGGCCTGGTCTTGCTGGGCTTGGTCTTGCGTCTCGCGCCCGGGAGCGCGATCCTCGCTCCGGGGCTGGGGGGCCCGACGCGCACCCTCGAGACGTTGACGCGCCCGACGCTCCGCTTCCTGCCTGTCGAGCTGCTCCGCGAGTTCGGCAAGCTGGCGGGCGAGGGCTTGCCGCTCCGCATCGGACATGCGATCAAGCTCGGACGCGAGCTGGTCAGCAAGATCGGCCCCGCGAGCGACGTCGCCTTGACGAAGCGCTCGAAAGAGCTCATCCGCCGGCGCTTCTGATGCGTCCGGGGGAGGTGCGTCCGAAGACTGCGACGCCGCCGATGAGGAGGAGGCGGAAGCGCCAGAAGATGGCGACGCCGCTGCACGCTCCGCGGCTTGCGCAAGAGCGGTGCGGGCCGCCGAAGCGCCGTCGCTCGCCGCAAGTGCCTCGCGCTCACGCTCGTCGGCGGCGCGAGCGAGCACGTCGCTTGCCGCCGTTGCCGCCGCCTCGGGTGTCAAAGACCCCGACGCGAGTTCCTGCTCGATCTCGGCAAGGTCGTCCTCCAGGTCAGCAGGCGGCTCGGGAGAGGCCCCAGGCTCGCGGAGCGCGGGCGACTCCGCTGCCTCGCGCAGCGCTTGAACGACCTGACTCACCTGCGCTCGCCTCACGGCTTCAACATTCGCCAGGCCGCCCCGACCCGCTGAAGCGGGTGGGAGGAACTCGCCCGCGAGGATGGCAGCTCCAAACAGCGTCGCGGCGACGGGAAAGGTGAGAGGCCAGCGCAGCGGAATCGCCCGCGCGGGTTGCACCTTGGGAGCGAGCGACTCACCCGCTTGGATCGCTAGGTCTGCAAACGCGTTCTGAACCGGGCTCGGGGCGGGAGCACGCCCCGCCAGCGCGTAAGCGTTGCGGAGCACGTCCTTGGCATTCACGCTGCGATCGACAACGCCCAGCACCTGATCGGTGCTGGAGCGCCGGGCGAGCGTGCGAAGGCCCGCGGCCAGCAACGAAGCTGCCACCGCCCCGCCAGCGAGCATGCCGACTGGAACGCCGCCCTGCAGATCGAAGGGAATGGCGATCCCAGAGTGCGGAAGCACCTGCTCGACGACCAGCACTCCAAGGAGCGTGGCACCCCCACCAACGACCAGAGCCAACCCGCTGAGATTGATAAGCCGGGCGAGCGTCGCTCGAGCTCGGGCCCGGTTGCCGAGCGAGGTCACCCTCGGGGCACGGAGGCTCCGGGGGAAAGAAGGGGCATCGCTCATGCCTAAGTGTACGAAGTCGCGAGCGAGGCGGGTTCGGATTCGACGCCGCGCTCGCGAAGCGTGATTAGCCCAGGGATGCGTATGGGGAGGCTTCTCGGGTCGCGAGCGCAATCACCAGCGACGCGGCGGCGACGCCGCCCGCCGCGAGAGCCGCCAGGCCCGCCCGGATCCAGGGGTTGAGTCGCGAGACGCCCGGAAGCAGCGCCGCCGCGGCGGCGCCCGGCGCGAGCAAGCCCAGGACGCTGGCGTACACATTCGCGGAGGCGTAGTAGTACGTAGTCGTCCAGAGCAGGGCGTGCGAGACCATCAGCGGGACCGATGCCGCGCTGGCAGCCGGCCAGCGACGGAAGAGCACCGCCCCGAGCAAGAGCCAGCCGGCCGCGATGCCCAGCAGTCCTTCCAGTTGCGAGAGCTTCGCGGAGCCCGACATCAGCATCGCGCCCGCGCCGAGCGATGTCGCCGCGAGCACGCCCGCGCTGGCGACCATCGGCGGAGCGCGTCGCTCGGTCCGGTTCACCAGCACGGCAGGAACAATCACCGAGGCAAGGATCACCATCGCCTCGAGCAGGCGGGCCGACCCCTCGCCCATCAAGCTCTTCCACGCGTTGGCCAGGGGAGCGGGCAAGAGAGCCAAGCCGCCCAGCACCACCAACGACACCTGCGCCGCGACGCGGAGTCGCTGAGGCAGGAAGGTTGTCGCAGCGGCGAGCACGCCCGAAGCCACCGCAAAGAGCATGACCCAGTCTTCGCCCACCCGGATCGGGAACGTGGGCCACTTGCTCAGGATGAACCTTGCACCGACCACCACCACCGCCGCGACGAGGATCGGCGCGAGCCAGCGCGGGAACGCGTCGTGCCCGCCTTGCTCAGCCTGCTGCGAAGCGACTGCTTGTGCGCCGCTCGGGCTGGGGGTCGTCTCGGGCGGGGCTTTAGTGCCGCTGGCCCGGGTCAGACGCGCCAACGCGAGCCCGGCAATGAACAGTCCGGCGCCAGCTCCAGCGGGATACACAACCGTCTTGAGGATGATCTCGGGTGTCATGGGTGTCTGGCTCTCCGGTCGAAGACATGCGGGCAAAGAAAAACCGCCGGCGCGGCTCGGGATCGACGCGAAACCGGCGGTATGCCAAATGCAAGCCTTGGTGCGATTCGCAACGAAGCCGGGAGTTCGTTCCCGAGCTTACTTGCGGACGCCGCCCACCGCGACAGTAATCTGGACCTCATCGCCCAGTGCGCCGGTGTCCAGGCCGTAGTTCATCCCGAAGTCGGAGCGCTTGATGGTGAAGACGGCTTCCAGCCCAAGGCGATAGCCAAAACGCGGGCCGGCGTCGTTCTCGCCAGTGAACTCGAGCGTCGCGGTGATGGGCTTAGTCTGCCCGAGCAGCGTCAGATCGCCCGCCAGCTCGTACTTGCCCTGCGAGCCCTCCTTGATGCTCTTGGACTTGAAGCTGATCGTCGGGAACTGCACGGCGTTAAAGAAGTCCGGCTTGCGGAGGTGGTCGTCGCGGCCATCGATGATCGTGTCAACGCTCGCGGCGTTGATCGTCGCTTCGATCTTGCCGGCCGACGGATTCTTGGGATCGAAGGTGAACGAGCCCTCGATCTCATTGAACCGACCGTAAAAGTTCGAGGCCTTGAGGTGCTTGATTCGGAAGATCACCGATGAGTGACCGCCGTCGATGGTGTAGTCCGAACCGCCACCGGCGGGGGCCTTGCCGGCTTGAGCGGCGGCGACCGCGGGCTGCCCGCTGCTCAGGAAGCCGACTCCGGCAACCGCGAACGCCAGCAACCCACCCATCCCGACGACCTTAAACGTACGCGTGTTCATTCAGAAACTCCTCGGACAAGGCGCGGCGGACGCGAGCCAACGAGCCCGCGCCCGGGCCACATCAGGCCCGTCCACCGATGTTAACGCGGGCGATTAGGCCGAGGCGACACCGCCAGGGACTACACCCGCCCCGGTCAGACGTCCTGAAGCCCCTGAAAGTGACAGATTCCAGATAACGATGGCGGATTAGGCGGGAAATTTCTAAACACAGCCCGCGTCGAACACCTCGGCAAAGCGCAGATAGTCAAAAAAATCGCTCTGCCCATCCTGGTTCAGGTCGGAACGGGCCTCACCCGCGGCAAGTGCCGCGACAAACGCCAAATAGTCGAAGAAGTCGACGACGCGGTTGGAGTCAAAGTCGGCCCCGCACGTTGGACGGCTTCGGAACCCCATCGCCCAAGGATCATCGAGCACCCCAATGCCGAGCGGCTCCAGTGGCTCGCCAGTCACTGAGTTGTAACGGTGGATGCGCTGGTCTGCCCCGTCCGCAACATACACCAATCCATCGGGCCCAAGGACCATCTGGTGGGCTTCGACGTTGCTTGCAAAGACGCCCAAGTACTCCCCGGTTGTCGCATTGAACCGCTCGATCCGATCGTGCTCCCAGTTCGCGACGAGGAGTTCGCCGCTTGGCGTGAACGCGAGCCCGCGCCCCTCGGAGAAGCAGCATGCAAACGTGCCCAGGCTCTCCCCGGTGGTGGCGTTGAAGCGTGAAACGCTCCGGCGCACGGCATCGGTGAGATACAGCGCACCGCTCGGCCCGAACGTCATGAAGCGAGCGCCGGGCGACTGCTCGGGCGTGATGAGCACGCCCAGGAACGCGCCGGTCTGACCGTCAAATCGCAGCACGCCTCCCCCACCATTGACGACCAGCAGATCGCCCGAGGGGGCGAAGGTCATGTCGGTGACGTTGAACATGCCGCCGGTCCCCGCGGCGACGAAGCGGTCAACCAGCGCGCCCGTCAGCGGGCTGTACCGGCGAATCTCGTCCGTGGTGTAGTCCGTGAGCAGGATCATGCCGTCGGGAGCGATCGTGAGCGCCGAGAGGACGCGCCCGCCATCCGCCTGCTCAGGGACCGCGACACGGATCATCGTGCCGGTGGCGACATCGAACTCGATGACGGCGTTAGTATCCCAGTCGCTCACGAAGAGCGACTGCTGCGGCGAGGCGAGCGCTATTGAGGCAGCGCACGCGACAATGCCCAGGGCGCGCAGCGAAAGCGCCGACCAGTTCGGGAGCATGGCCTGCTTCATGCCGTCGCGCTGCTTTCGGTCCAGGCTCACGGCGTTCGCGTTCTTGGCGTCAACCTTCATGACGTCAACCTCCCTCAACAATCCCGGCCAGCACTCTGAATGATCTTTCCAAAGGTCCCGCGTCGGCTGATTGCGCGGATCCAGCCCAAGTTCGCAAACCAAACGTACTGGGACGTCGGTCGGCGCGTCAAGAACAACGCGACCTCGCTCAGGATTTCCGCGCGGCTTTTGCGGTCGGTCGCCCGAGCGAAAGAAGAAGGCCTGCACCGCGCCCGGCACGCACGATCGAAGGTTTGTTTGTGCGTTCGTGTTCAGTTTGGTGTGGCCCTCGCGTACATTTGTATCCTGAAACATCGAGGACACCCGCGTGCAGAGAGGTCCGACCGGCGCAGAAAGCCTGCAACACGACGCAACGGAGGTGATTACGTCCCTGCGTTCCGCGTTCTCGGGCGTGCTGGGCTCGGTCCCGGATCGTCTGTCCAAGGCGGCGGACGTCGCCCGCGTCTTTGAGCTGAGCCGAAAGCTCGGCTGGCAGGTTTGGAAGGTCGTCTCCGCGACTGACCCACTGACTGCTTCGCAGCATCTTCCCGGAGCGGCGGCGATCGAGGTGTTTCTCGATGCAGCACAGAAGAAGGGTGCGTCGGGCGACGCCATCGCCCGGGCACGCGCGGCCCTCGGGAGGCTCGACGCGCTCGTCACCACCCACGCCGGCGATCGTTCGTCGCTCGACATGATGCTGGGGGCGCTGGCGCACGAGGGCCGCGATCAGGCGGACGAGCATCACCGGCGCACCGCATTCCGAGGCAACAGCTCGATCTGGGGGTGCCAGCTTCGCACGCGGCTCGTCACCCACGTGCTGCGACCGAGCTCGGACGGGGAGCGCATCGACATCGCGATCGTTAATGGGCTCTTTGGGCTTCGTCGCGTTCGTGAGGACGTCCGTCGAACGCTGCTCTCGATGGGCGTGCGCGACGCGCTGGCTGCGGCGGACGCCAAAGCCGCGAGGCAAACAATCGGCCCCGGAGTCGTGCTGGATTCGTGCCACCCGCCGGCGCCGCTGCTGGGGGCGTTCTGCTCGCAGCCCATTCCAAAGCTCCGCGCCATCGATCATCCCGACGGCTACGTGGCCCTTGAAGTCACCGAGTGGCCCTTGGGCGAGACGGGCTCGATCTCCGTCGTCACGGGGGAGCTGTTTCCCGCATTCGCCTCGCGCTACCGGCGCGCCGGCGACACGCATGGCAATCTGGTCGCGCACGTCAACCGACCCACGGAGGTTCTCCTTCACGACGTGCTCGTGCACGAATCGCTGTTCCCGAGCTTCGCGCCAGAGGCGTTGGTGTACAGCGAGCTGGACCGTGTCGCCAGGACGGCGCGGGAACGCCGGGAGGAAGATCGCTTGCCGCTCGCACTCAGCGTCGAGCGTGTCGGGCGGGGTGTCGAAGCGCTGGGGTCGACGGACGTCCCCCAGGCCCCGGAGATGATCGCCTCGGTGCTCGCCCAGCTTGGCTGGCCCAGTGAGCAGTTTCAGGCGCATCGACTGCGGGTGGGCTATCCGGTGCTTCCAAGCGCGGTCATCTTGCGGTTCGAGTTGGCGGAACGGGAATAGGGGCGATCGGCGGCCGTCAACCTCAGGCGATATCCGCGTCGGCGTCTTCGTGCGTGGGCTTGGGCTTGCCAGCGACGCGATGGGCCGGGAACCAGCGCAGTAGCAGGCCCCCGAGCTCGTATAGCACGATCAACGGAAGCGCCAGCAGGAACATCGAGAGCGGATCGCCGGGCGTAAGGAACGCAGCGACGACGGCACACCCGAGCATCGCGTGGCGACGATATTTGCGCAGGAAGGCCTGGTCGATCACGCCCACCCAGCCCAACAGCAGAACGACCACCGGAAGCTGAAATCCCGCGGCAAATGACAGCGCCAGCACCAGAACCGTGTCCACGTACTCACTGATTTTGTACTGGGGGACGATATCGGCTTTCTTGGCAAACGGAGCCACCCAGACCTCGGGCACGCCCGTTTCGCTCACGCCCACGCAGATGCACCGCTGCTTGTAGGTCGCGTTGAACCACTCGTCGCCCACCTTCGG
Source organism: Planctomycetota bacterium (assembly GCA_033763815.1). Classification (GTDB taxonomy): domain Bacteria; phylum Planctomycetota; class Phycisphaerae; order Phycisphaerales; family UBA1924; genus JANRJU01. The sequence goes on along the minus strand of JANRJU010000015.1, from coordinate 261,334 downwards.
CGCCGGCGGATCGGCGATCAGCACGGGGATGTTGCCCAGCGTTACACCCTCGGGGAGCGGCGCCGTGGCGCGGGTGTCCGAACCGATGCTCGCGCTGAAGTTGATCAGGAACGCCAGCGTCAGCGGCAGGATGACCTTGAACAGGAACACCACGCCCGTCACCGACAAAACGACGCTGAGCGGGAGCAGGAAACGGATGAATCGGCGTTCCGATTCATACAGCCCGGGGGCGACAAAGCGCCACACCTGCCAGAGGATCCAGGGAACGCCGACGATCACGGTCACGATCAGCGCGATGCGGAAGTAGGTGTTGAAGGCTTCGAGCGGGCTGGTGGCTTGGAGCGCGGCAGACAGCCCGCTGGCGCGAAGCTGATCCTGCACCGGGGCAATGATGAGCTCGAGGATCCACCGCCCGAGGAACATCGCGGCGATGAAGATCGGCGCAATCCCGAGCAGCGCGTGCACCAGGCGCTGGCGAAGTTCCTCCAGGTGATCCCCGAAGCTCATGGTCTGAGCGATCGAGCGTTTGGAGTCATCGGGCGCGGAGTCCGGCATACGCAGGGGTTGAAGATAGCGGCTGCAAAGTCGGTCGGGATTTCAGCCCCGAGTTCACAGTCCATGCCGCCCGCGGCTTGGCCTGCTTCCCGTCTCAGTGACGCTGGGGTTGTTTCCGCGGGAGCGGGCCGGGAATACCGATAGGGTTCTGTTTGGAAGAATCATGCCCCCCTGCTGGCAGAGCCTGCACGCCGGTTGACCCGATGCCCAAGAAGTTCGCCATGGCTGGCATAGCGACGGCATGTGGCGGATTGGCTCGGGCGGCGCATCCCTGAGAGTCGCGGAGGACTGGTCTTGCGAGCGAGCGATGGCGGGAACGCGGGGGCGAATACGCCTGACCCCGAACTCGGGGAGGTTGGTTTCTCCTTGCCCGCGTCACCGAACGACGAGGGAAGCGCCCAGCACGCGTTTCTGAAGCAACAGTGGGAGCTCCACCGGCGCTGGGTCGCTGCGGTGCTGCTCGCGCACAAGCCGCGCTATGCGGACCTTGATGACCTTCTCCAGGATGTCGCGCTGGCGGTGGTACGCCACGGGGGTTCGCTGCGCGAGGCCGCGGCGTTTCGACCTTGGCTCCGCACCGTCGCGGTGAACATCGCGCGGTTGGCGGCGCGATCGGGGCGGTTGCGGCAGCACCAAAGCGTCGACGCCGCGGGCGAGGGTATTGCCAGCGATCACGGTGCTTCGGCTCCGGACGCGGGTTCTTCTGCAGCGCTGCGGGAGGGGCGTCGCCTGATGGAACTGGCGGGGCAGCTCCCGGATGGTTATCGCGAGCCGCTGCTGCTGAAGGCGGTGCAGAATCTCAGCTACCGAGAGATCGGGCACATTATGGAGTTGCCCGAGACCACGATCGAAACGCGGATCGCGCGGGCGAGGCGAATGCTGCGGGAACTGGCGGGCCGGGAACTGGCGGGCCGGGAAAGAGCTGGGCACGAGGCCGAGCGGGCAACGATCCCACGCGAACCCCGGACGCACTCGCGTTCCGTCGAATCGGACGAGTAGGTTTGTTGAAGTGTCCGCAAGGTCACGCCATGTCGCGCTATGTCACGCGATGTCAAGCACGCCCCTTTGCAAGCGGGCAGTGCGGCTTGTGCCACGCGGGGGGGAAGCACCCGGGTCGGGTGGCTTGGGTGCAGGTTGCAGGTGGACTGATCGTGGCTTGAGCGGGCATTGTCTCGTCGAGCGCGACGGCTTTTGGCAGGTCGCGCGTCTTTGGAGTTGACATGAATAGCGATCGAGACATCTTGATTTCCAGGGTCGTTGACGGCACAGCGCTGGCTTCGGACTGGGCGGCGATCGAATCGCTGGCCCGCGTGGATGCCTCGCTGTGGCGTGACGTGGCGATGGCGCAATCGGACGCTTCGAAGCTGGGGGCGGCGGTGCGCGAGCAGGCGGCCCGCGCGGACCTGGTCGCATTTCCTAGCACATTCTCGAACGATGCACCGCTGCCCTTGGCGCTGGCGGGAGACATTGCCACGACGGATGGCGGCGGATGGCGGATGGGTCGGCGGACGTGGCTTGGCTGGGTTGCCGCGGCGGTGCTGCTGGTGGCGTTCGTCATTGAGCGGGGTCGCCAGCCCGATTCCAACCCGGGTTCCGGCGGGGGCGAGATTACGGCGGGATGGGGAGGAATCAACGCGGACGCCGAACCTCAGGCGTACCTCGATCGCTACTTGGAAAAAGGGAAGGATCAGGGCCTGGTGGTCGGGGAAGTCCCGGAGCGGGTGCTTCTGGAGACCACGCCGGCGGCGGACGGACAGGGGTTCTGGGTGGTGTACATCCGTCAGATCATGGAGCGTCAGAGGGTGCCGGACTTGTACAAGTTCCGGATGCTGACCGACGACTCGGGCCGGATCATCGTCGAGCCCGTGCCAGTCCCCGGGGTGGCGCCGGGAAGCGCCGTGGGCGGAAAGTCCGGGGCGATGTGATCGCGGTGCTGGGGGTTCCGGCCGGGGGTGTCGGGGATGGGTTTGGTGGGCGTGGGTTTGGTGCATCTGCAAGAACATCGGTACATACACAAACAACCAGGTGGCGGCGAGAGCCTTAGCAGGAGTCGTTGACGATGAAGAGCATGAACGAAATGGGTCGCTTCGGTTGGTCGAGTCGCGTGGCGCTGGGCACGACGGCGCTGGTGCTGGCGGCAGGGCTCGCGGGCGCGGTCGCTCCGACGTCGGGGGTTTCCGGGCATGCCGGCGGGTGCCCGGCAGCGTGTCCGGAGGGATCGAGCAAAACCGAGTCGTCGCTCGATGTGTTGTCGGCGATTGCCCCGCAGATCGCGCCTGTCGCGCAGCGTCAGGTTTCGGTCATCACGATGACCGAGTCCGATGGCGACAACACGTACACCGTCGAGATTCGCGGCGATCAGGTCACGGCGAGCGTCAACGGCGAACCTGTGCCCGAGGACCGCATCCGCCGGACGCGGGAGGGCGTGCAGCTCCTCGACCAGAACGGCGATGTCATGAAGTCGTTCCGCATGCAGGGGACTTGGCTGGAGCGGGACGCGGAGCGCCCCCGGGCTCAGGCCCAGCAAGAGCGGGCTCAGCAAGACAGAGTCCAGGAAGAGCGGGCACAGGGCTTCCGGCGCATGGGCGACGCACGTCGTCGCGCGGCGGAAGAACGCCAGCGGGCGGAAGAGGTCGAGCAGCGGGCGCGGGCCCAGGGCGACTTGGCGACGCCGCCGCCTGTGATGCTGGGCATCACGATGGGCGATGTGGATGCCGGGTTGCTGGAGTTCCTGGGAATCCGGGAAGGCAGCGCGTTCCGGGTGCAGACGGTCGTCGAGGATCTGCCCGCCGACGAGGCTGGGCTTGAGGCGGGCGACATCGTGATCGGGATCAACGGCAAGGAGGGCGCGAGCACGCTCGGACTGCGAGAGATCCTGCTCAAGAGCAAGCCTGGCGACAAGATCACCCTGCGGGTGATCCGGCGTGGTCAAGAACCTCGGAACGTGACGGTGACGCTCGCACCGTTCGACGCGGCGAAGCTGCCTATGGCGCCCCAGGCGATGGTGACGCCCGGGGTTCCCGGCGTCCCGATGGTTCCCGGCGTTCCGGGCGTCCCGGGGGCACCTCAGCCTCCCTTGCCGCCCGAGGTCAGGTTCTTTGGCGATGACCTGGACGAGCAGGGCGGAAAGTGGGACGAGGTGAAGGACCAGCTCCGGCGAGCGCTGGAACGGGTCCGGGCCGAGTTCCGGGATGAGGGCGGGAAGCTCAAGGAAGAAGTGACCAAAGCGCTGAGCGACGCGCTGGCGGCCCTTGAAGACAACCGCGACGAACTCCGCTCTCGCCTCTTCAACTTCCTGGATCCGCAGAACTCACAGCGGAACTTCCGATTCCGCATGTCGCCCGAGGGGCAGGTCTTTGTGCCGCAGGAAGATGGACAGCTCAGCGAGCGGGTCGATCGCCTGAACGAGCGCCTTGACAAGATGGAAAGCCGCCTGGACGAAATCCGCGAACTTCTGCGCGAGCAGCGTCAGCGCGGGCAGGAGTAAGAGCGGGATTGCCGAGCGATTTTTCCCGAAAGCAATCGCGAAGAAATCGGAACGACACGGGAACTCACGGGTAGAAGAAGAGCAGAACCACGCAGGCAGAGTCGGAACGAGGTTTCACAAGTCCTTTCGCGCCAGGCCCAGGGCACTTATGTCGCTCTGGGCCTTTTTTTGTGGGCCTCGGCCGGCGCAGGCGAGGGGGGCGTTGATCGCGGTGGACGAGCGGGAACCGCTACGCCGTCGGTTCGTATACTGGGTGCATGGTGAAGACCGCTGGCCGGGCTTGTGTATGTGGTGGAAATACTGAGCGTCACGGCTTTTCGGGTCGTCGGCTCTCGGCTTGTGGGCTGGGGGCGGTGGTTGGGATGACGCTGGTCTTCGGGTTGGCGACTCCAACGACGCGCGGTGCGAGCCGGATCGAGAGCGCTTCGCACCAAGCGCAGGCGTCCGTGGGCACCACACCCGGGACGCCCGGCACCGGCGTGAGCTTTGAACAACTGACAGATCGCTTTGGCGGGCACAAGTCGTTCACCAGGCCTAGCCGCGACACGTTTATGGGTTTTTCTCTGCCGACGGTGATCCGAGAGATCATGGTGAAGTCGGGGCAGAGCGTCCGCAAGGGCGAGCTGCTCATCCGGGGCGATGAGTACGAGGACGTGGCGATTCTGGAACAGCAGAAGAATCGGGCTGCGAGCAAGGCCGGCGTTGTCAAGCAGCAGGCGGCGCTGGAACTTCAGGAGCTGGAGTACGCCAAGCTCAAGGACGCGTTCGATCGCGGCGCTGGCAACCAGCAGGAGGTTGATCGCGCCCGCCTGAGCGTGCAGGCGGCGAAGGCCGATCTGGAAGCCTCCGAGGTCACGCAGCGCCAGGAAGAGATGCAGGTGGATCGCCTTTCGGCGCGAGTCGATCGTTACCGGATCACGGCCCCGTTTGATGGAGTGATCGACACCGTCGCGATGGACCTTGGCCAATCGGTGAACGAAGCCGAGAAGATCGTGCGAATCGTGGTGGTTGACCCACTGTGGATTGATGCTCACGTGCCGACGGACGAAACGGTCCGGCTGAAGACCAAGCCGGGCGACTCGACGTGGGTGCTGATGGAAGTGGGTGGCGAGCCGCGGGTGATCGAGGCAAAGGTGATCGAGGTCGCGCCAACGGCGGACTTTGCAAGTCGAAAGCGAAGGATTCGCCTGGAGCTTTCCAACCCCACCAAGGGCGAAGCGAACCCGCTGGGCGAGTTGGTGGCGGGTGAACCGGCGTGGGTCCGGCTCGAGCCGCCGCCCGAGGGTTGGGACGCGGCGACCAAGCTGGGCTCGAACCGCTGACGTCGTCCAGCCCGCTGCGCGAGCAGAAGCGCGGGCAAGCTGGTCGGGCCAGTTGGACGGTCAAGCTCAACCAGCCCTTGTGGCGCGGCCCTCCCGCCCCACCAAAGACCGGCCAATCAAGACCACGGAAGGTCTCGAAGACCCGCCTCGCGGCGCCGCACGGAATGGTCGCAAGAGGACTGCCGAAGGTCGCCGAACGATGCGAGCCACCAGGCGTGCGTGCGGACGACCGCGAGCGGCATCAAAAGCGAGGGACCTCGGAGCGATGGTCGCAGCCGAGGCCTAGGCGGCCGAACCATGCGAGCCCGAGTTGGGTGGTGCCGGAGTGTGACGCGGGGCCCGGCTTACAATGGACTGGTCGAGGCCACGTCGTAGGGACGCCGCCCGCATGAGGCGAGACGCCCGAGCGTGGGCAGACCAAATGCAGTGAATGGCGCAGAGATGGGCGAACGGAAGAGGAACGCAAACTCGTGATTGACCTATCCAACATCAAGGCGCCGGGCTGGCAGCGCCTGGTCCTGGAGCTCTCGTCGCCCGCGTCGGACGACCGCCAGTATCTGGCGCGGCTGGTGGCGTCGCTTGGGCAAGTCAGCGCGGCGCGGCAGGCGGTGTTCTTCCACGTGCCGCGGTCGACGGACGAAGCTGCCAGCCCGATGATCGAGGCCCGGGCGCTGATGCTCTGGCCCGCGGGGACCGGGGCGAGCGCCGGGAGCGTCAGTCTCGAGCCCGCGGCGGGGACGATCGAGCACGAACTGGAGGCCCGGTCGGCAGCACGGACTGCGGCGAACACTCGCAACGTCGGCGTGTTCGGGCTCGACCGCGAAGACGGTCTGTATGACGGCGGGCAGGGCAAGGGATACCTGATCGCGGTGCCGGTCTTTGACGGGCTGCCCCAGCAGGCCGGCAACCCGGAACTGCGGGGCGTGGTGACGTTGTTCCTCGATCAGCGATCCCGCCAGGCGGTGCAGGCGACGCTGGCGATCGTGGAGCTGGTCGCGGGGTATGTCTACACCCACGCGCTCGGGCAACTGCTGAACAAGTCTCGCCAGGCGAGCGCGGCGCTGGATCTGGCGACACGGTTGATTGCCTCGATCAACGGAGCGAACAGCTTCAAAGGCGCCGCGATCCAGCTCGTCAACGACCTTGCCAGGCAGGTTGCGGCGGAGCGTGTGGCGCTCGGGTGGATCAGCGGGGGCAAGCGGCCTCGCGGGAGCATTCGCTCGCGCGTGATCGCGCTGAGCGACACCGAGCACATGGATCGGCGGATGGCGATGGCGCAGAAGATCGAGGCCGCGATGGACGAGTGCCTCGATCAGGAGCAGGCGATCCTGTATCCGGCGCCGCCGACGCAGGGCGACCAGGCGGACTATGTGCTGTCGCAGGCGATCGTTCATTCGCACCGCGAGCTGGCGGCTCGCGACGCGACGGCCAAGGTCGCTTCGATTCCCGTGCGGGCCGAGGGTCGCGTGGTGGGCGTGGTGACGATCGAAGCGACGAGCGTCGGTCACATCGACGTCGGCTCGATCGAACTGCTCCAAGCGACGCTGGATCTCGTGGGCCCGGTGCTGGAGATCCGACGCAGCGATGATCGCAACCTGGCGCTGCGGACCTACGACTGGGGGCTCAAGACGGCGGGATGGCTCGTCGGCCCGAAGAACACGCTGAGCAAGGTCGTCGGGCTCGTGGTGTTCGTGGCGCTGATGCTGGCGATCTTCGTCAAGGTGCCGTACCGCGTCGGAAGCCCGATGACGATCGACCCGCGTCACCCTCGGAACATCTCGATGCCGTTCGACGGCGTGATCGAGTCGCTGGGCGAGGGCGTGGACGCCGGCGCGAGCGTGAAGACCGGCCAACTGCTCGTCCAGCTTGATACAACGGATCTTCGCCTGCGTGCGCTCGACACCGAGTCGGAGATCCTGCAGTATCAGAAGCAGGCGGACGAAGCTCGCAAGAAGCCCGACGGCCAGAGCGAGACGCAGCAGTACGAGGCCCGCGTCAGGCAGGCGGAGGCGAAGCTGGCACTGCTGCGCACGCGGATCGAACAGGCGACGATCACATCGCCGATCGACGGCACGATCATCGCGGGCGACCTCAAGGACAAGGTCAAGGCGGCGGTCGAACTGGGCACGCCGCTGATGCGGGTCGCGGACGTGCGCGACATGCTGGTGATCGCGCAGGTGGACGATCGGGATATCCGCTTCCTGAAGCCTGGAACCACGGGGCAGGTCACGCTGAAGGCGGAACCGGCTCGGGAGTACGCGTTCACGGTGGAGACGATCGTTCCACTGTCGCAGGCGAAAGAGGGACGGAACGTTTTCGAGATCCGGTGCACGCTGCACAACCCGCCCGGGTACTTGAGGCCAGGAATGGAAGGGCGAGCCAAGTTCGACATCGACAAGCGTTCGGTGGCGTCGATCGCGTCGCGCCGGATCGTGGACGTCGCGAGGCTGTGGATCTGGTGGTGATGGAATGGTGAGTGGCAAGCGGTGCGACACGGACCGCCAGCTACCGCGACGAGGAAATGTGCCGCTTGACTTCTCAGCGGCGGGCTGGGGCCGCCGCGGCAGCAAGGGCGACTTCGCCCGGTTCATGATCATCACCATGGGCCGCACACAGGAGATGGAAACACACGTGATCCTGGCCACATCCCTCGACATGAAGGACCAAGCGACGAAGAGCGAACTGCTCGATGCCTGCGACCGGATCGGTCGCCAGCTCCTCTCACTGCTGCTGTGGCGAGTCGAGGGGTCCGCAAGCTAGTTCCCTGTTCAGTTACCTCGCATGACCCGTGACTGACCGCCCACGACTTACCACTCCCCGCTCACCACTTCCCTGCCATGCACGACCGCCCCACATTTTCTCCGTTCTGGCACCGCGTCCGGGTGATGCGTCCGCGCCTGAGGCCGCACGTGCAGATCACCCGCCAGCACTATCGCGGGCAGCGATGGCATGTCGTGCACGACCCCGGCAACAACCAGTTTTATCGCCTCAACCCGGTCGCCTACGAGTGTGTCGGGCTGCTCGACGGGCGGCGGACGGTGGAGGAAGTCTGGAAGCTCGCGCTGACGCGGCACGGGGACATGGCCCCGACGCAGAACGAGCTAATCCAGCTCATCAGCCAGCTCTACAACTCCAACCTGCTGGCTGTTGACGACGCGCCAGACACGGAGCAACTGCTGCGGCGCGGGCAGGATCGGCGCAATAAGAAGATCCGGGCCCAGGCGATGAGCCTGATGTACTTCAAGATCCGACTGATCAATCCGGATCGGATCCTGACGTGGCTGGAGCCGATCTTCCGCCCCGTGCTAAATCGCGTGGGGCTCGTGCTCTGGGCGGCGCTGGTGCTGGCAGCCCTCGTCGCGGTCATCCCCCACTTTGAAGAACTCGCCTCGGGCGTGGATGACGTCGTCGCGCCGAGCAACTGGCTCTGGCTTGGCGCCGTCTTCGTCGTGACCAAGCTGATCCACGAGACCGGGCACGGCCTGATCTGCAAGCGATTTGGCGGGCAGGTGCCCGAGCTTGGCTTCATGATGCTCGTCCTCTTCCCGGCGCCGTACGTCGATGCATCGGCGGCGTGGGGCTTTGAGAGCAAGTGGAGGCGGATTGCCGTCGGCGCGGGGGGCATGATCTTCGAGCTGTTCGTCGCGGCGATCGCGGCGTTTGGCTGGCTGGCGACCCGCGACGAGGGGGGCGGCGGATCGCTCATCTCGCAGATCTGCTATAACGCCATGTTCACCGCCAGCGTCTCGACGGTCATCTTCAACGCCAACCCGCTGATGCGGTTCGATGGCTATTACATCCTCAGCGACCTCATCGAGATGCCCAATCTCATGCAGCGCTCGCAGAACATGCTCAAGCACCTGGCGCAGGTGTACATCTACCGCGTCAAGGACGCGACGCCTCCCTCCTACGTCCGCGACGAGCAGGTGATCCTGGTTGTCTATGGCCTGCTCGCGATCGCCTACCGCGTCTTCCTGTTCATCACCATCACGCTCTACGTCATGGGCAAGTTCTTTGCGCTCGGCCTGTTCCTGGCGATCTGGTCGACGGCGGTGTGGTTCATCGTGCCCATCGCCGGATTCGTTCACTGGCTCGCGACCAACCCCAAGCTCGCAGACCATCGCACCCGCGCCGTCTTTGTGAGCCTGCTGCTCTTGGCGGCGGGCGCGGGGTTGCTCGGGCTTGTGCCTTGGCCCGATCATCGCCGGGGAGAGGGCGTCATTTCGTCGGCCGCCAAGACCGGCGTCTTCGCGGGCGTCGACGGCTTCGTTACCGAGGTCTACAAGCGCCCGGGCGACCTTGTGACCCAAGGCGAGAAGATCCTCTCCGCGACGAGCCCGGAACTCGACGCGACGATCAGCGCGCTCGAGGCGACGCTCGACGAGGTGATCGGCTTTGAACGGCGGGCGATTGCCGAGAATCCCTCGGCTGCCGAGATTGCCGCGGAAAAGATCCGAACGCTTCGCGAGCAGCTCGCCTCGATGCGTGACAAGCGTGAGCGCCTGATCGTTCGCGCCCCGCACGATGGCGTGGTCGTCGGTCGCGACCCAGCAACCCTGCACGGGGCTTTCCTCAAGGAAGGGAGCGAGATCTGCACCGTGGTCGATCCGTCGTCGCTCCGCGTCACCGCAACGCTCTCGCAGGCGGAAGCATCGTGGCTCTTCCAGCTCAAGCGCGAGGACTTCGATGTCCAGATGAGGCTCGCTTCGAACGTTCCTGTGGTGCTCGAAGGGGATCAGGTGCGGGTGATTGAGGCGGCCCAGCGTGAACTGCCGCACGCGGCGCTCTCATTCGCCGGAGGCGGCACGATCGCGACGGACCAGCAGGACCAATCCGGACGCCAGGCGATGCGCGGTCAATGGGAGCTGCGCATCGATCCACTGATCCCCACCAGCGATCGCGCAGCGTGGGCTGGCCTCCCCGGCGAACGCGTGCACCTGCGGTTCACCCTGCCCAGCAAGCCCCTGCTCACGCAGTGGCTCGACGGCCTCCGTAAGGCGACACAGGGGAAGGTGGATCTGTGAGAATGGCGAAAAGCCAAAGGACCAGGTTGCCAAGGAGAGGCAGCGAGTCGCCTAACTTCTTCCCCGTTTGGCCATGTGGCCATTTGGTGTTTGACCACTTCCGATGAACTCGCACGCTCTGACTCAATACCACGCCCTCTATCAGTCGGTGCGCAGCCGCCGGGCCAGGCCCTTGCTGCCCAAGGGGATCGACGCGCACGCTGGGCGGGCGATCATGAAGCTCAAGGCCCGGCGCGTCAGCACGGCTTGGCTCCGGCGTCAGGCGGAACTGATCGATGCGATCGGGCCCGAGCTGCGCTCGCACTCGGACGGCGCGCTTGACGCGGAGATCGAGCGCGTCCGCGAGTTGTTCGTGCGTCGCCGCGAGGACGAAGCCGCCGTGCGCCGGGGGCTGGCGCTCACGCGGGAGGTCGCCCGCCGGGCGACGGGCGAAGAGGCGTTCGTCGTGCAGATCATGGGCGCGCTGGCGCTCTACGAAGGCCGAATCATCGAGATGCTCACGGGCGAGGGCAAGACGCTGACCGGCTCGCTGGCGGCGCCGCTGATCGCCTGGCGCGACCGGCACCTGCACGTCTTTACCGTCAATGACTATCTCGCCGCTCGCGACGCCCAGTCGCGTGAAGCGATTTATGCCCGCTGCGGGTGCGGCGTCGGAGCGATCCAGCAGGAGCAGGAGCCCGGCGAGCGGGCGCTGATCTATGCCCGATCGATCGTGTATGGCACCCCCAAGCAGATTACCGCAGACTGGCTGCGAGACCAGATCCGCATGACGCGGATGAACAGCCCGTGGGCGGGGCGCCGCCTGCTGGCTTCTGGCGGCGGGGCTGGGGCCGGGCGGAGCGATGGCGGATCGGGCCCGATCGTCCCCGGGCTCCACGCGGCGCTGGTCGACGAGGCGGACGCGGTGCTGATCGACGAGGGGGTTGTCCCGCTCATCATCGCCCGATCGCGACGCGAGGACGAGATGGGCCCGGTGTATCGCCAGGCGGCGCTGCTGGCCCAGAAACTCGACGAAGGGCCAGATTTTTCCATCGACCACATCAAGCGAAAGGCGGAACTCAAGCGCCGCGGCCTCGGCAGGCTCGACCATGAACTGGCCCACCTCACCGACCCCATCTGGAGGGCCCGACGCCGCGCCGAGGAACTCGTGCGGCTCGCGCTCGTCGCTCGGCACTGTTATCACCACGGCAAGCAGTATCAGATCGTCGATGGAAAGGTGATGATCGTCGATGAATACACCGGACGCTTCCTTCCGGATCGACAGTGGGAGCACGGGCTCCACCAATCCGTGGAAGCCAAAGAGTCGCTGGACGTCACGGCGGACCGCGAAACGCTCGCACGCCAGAGTTTCCAGAGCTTCTTTCGCACCTACCGGTTCATGTGCGGCATGACGGGCACCGCAGCGGACGCAACGGGAGAGATGGAGCGCGTGTACGCGCGTCCGGTGATGGTGATTCCCACCAATCGCCCGATCGCCCGCGTTGCATGGCCGATGCGCGTGTTCCGCTCCGCGATGGGCAAGTGGGCGGCGATTGTCGCTTCGATCCAGGAAGTCCACGACGCGGGACGCCCGATCCTCGTCGGCACGCGTTCCATCGCGGCATCGGAGTTCCTGAGCGAGCTGCTCACGAAAGCGGGGCTTGACCATCGCACGCTCAACGCGCTGCACGACCGCGAGGAAGCCGAGATGGTGACCTATGCCGGGCGTGGTGGTGCGATCGCGGCGATCACCGTTGCGACCAACATGGCAGGACGAGGAACAGACATCCGCCTGGACGACGAGGCCAAGCGTGCGGGCGGGCTTCACGTCATCCTGACGGAGATGCACGGAGCGCAGCGGATCGACCGCCAGTTCATCGGGCGCGCCGGACGCCAGGGTGATCCGGGCTCGTCGCAGGTGTTCGTGTCGCTTGAGGATGAACTTCTGACGCGACACGCCCCGGTGCTCGCTCGCTGGCTCAGGAGCCGCGCGGCGGTGCGGGAGCGCCCAACACCCCAGGTGGCTCGAGCGCTGACAGGCCTCACGGTGACGGACGAACTGGCGTCGCCCGGGCTGGCGCGAAGGGCGTTCCGGCTCGCACAGGCGCGGAACGAGTCGCGGGACCGGCGCAGCCGAGTGGCGGTGATGAAGCAGGACGACTGGGTGGACAAGTACTTGCCCGGGCAGTAAGCGGCGCGAGCCAAATGGCCAAACGCAAGCGCTCCTGCCTGTTGCCATTCCCAAATGACGACTTGCCGCTGCCGGTTTCTCGTCCAAAGATTCTCACGATGGCAGGACCTGAACCATTCGACAAGACGGCAACGGCGACCAACTCGCACCTCTCGGCGGCCATCCGCTGGGTGGACCTGACGGTCGCGATGGTAATGGTGCACTCGGGCGAGCCCGCCAGCCGCCTGCGCCGGCGTCAGGTCGTTTCCGATCTTCTCGACCGTTGGCGGGGCAACCGTCAGCCCACTTGGACGCCCACGGTTGGCGACATCGACCGCCTCGTTGAGTCGGTCACCCAGTGGCAGGCCCAGCGCGTCCCGCTCTTTTGGTTCTCGGATGTCTCCACGGCTTCCACGCCCCAGGCGACCGATGAACCCCGCGGCGAAGCAAGCTGATCGCGAACCGATCTCCATACACCGCTGAGTTCGCGCTCGGGACCAGAGCTTTTGGCCTGGCGTTCGAGCCTGAAGCTTGAGGCCGGGCCGACGCCCTCGCAAGCCCTTGCATCCCGCGCCTATCTTCTGGCCATGTCGAGCACGACCAAGACCGTTTCCGTCGCGGGCGCTACCGGGTTTGTCGGGCGCTGGATCGTGGATGAACTGATCCACGCGGGTCATCACGTGCGGGCGCTGGTGCGCGACGCCGAAAAAGCACGGGAGGTCTTGCCTGTGCAGGAAGCGGGCGAGCGCCTGACGCTGGTGCGATCGGGCGACGACTCCGCGTCCCTGGACTCCTGGCGCGAGCTCGTGCGCGAGTGCGATGCCCACATCCAGCTCGTCGGCATCATCCGCGAGGCTGGCAAGGGCCAGACGTTCCAGAATGTCCACGTTCGGCTGACCGAGCTCGCGCTCGAAGCCTGCCGCGCCGAGGGCGTGCATCGGTATCTTCACATGTCCGCGATCGGCGTTGGCAGCGAGGGCAAGACGGGCTACCAGAAGACCAAGTGGGAAGGCGAGCAACTCGTCCGTCGGAGCGGGCTTGAGTGGACCATCTTCCGCTGCAGCCTGATCCACGGCGTGGACGGCGAGGCCATGACGCAGTTCGCCTCGCTGGCGGCGGGTGCCGAAGCGCCGTGGCTCTTTATCCCCTACTTCCAGCGCTGGCACGAGGATAAAACCGTGCCGCTCGGAGCGCTCAACCCCGTGGACCCGATGATCCAGCCCGTCGCGGTGCAGGACGTGGCAACGGTGTTCGTCAAAGCGCTGGGACTGCCGCAAACCATCGGGGAGATCTACAACGTCGTGGGCGCGGATGCCATGAGCTGGCCCGAGATGTTGGTCGAGATCCGTGATCGCGTGCCCAACGGGCAACGCTCGCTGCAGCCTTTCCCGGTGCCGGCAACCGTCGCGGCGGGGATCGCCCTCGCGGCTAAGGCCATCGGGCTTGGCAGCCTGCTGCCCTTCGATGCGGGCATGGCCCTCATGGGCGGCGAAGATTCGGTCGCGAGCCTGGACAAGCTGCAGGCCGACTTCGGCTTCACGCCACGCGGCTTCCGCGAGTCGTTCGCGGAGTACGCGCGGGAGCTTTGACAAGCCGCGGCAGGATTGCCGCTGGTTCAGGCAACAGTTCAGTCGCTCGTTCAGGCTTCGAAAAACTCGTCGGCATGGGTCACGACGAGCTTCATCGCGGCGAGTTGCATCTGAGCCGCACCAACCTCCGCGAGTTCGCTCGCTTCGAGCTCTTCAAGCTCCGGCGGCGACTCGTTCTCTTCCGCCCACGTCATTCGCGCATCGCTGGTCTTCTGCTGGAGCAGGCCCTTGGGCGTCGCCTTGGCAAGGGCGTCCAGAAACCGAAGTCCGTCGGACAGCCCAAGCGTTCGAGCCGCTTCGACGGCGTGCGGCATCACCTCGGGCTGGTTGACCAGAACGCCGATGAACAGTCCATCCATCGGGATGGCGCACGTCAACAAGATTAATGCTCCGGCCCGACGCTGCGCATCGGTGAGCTTGGCGACGCCCTTCTGGAAGTCCGTCTCTGAGTATGCCGCCTGCAACTCGCCCACCGCATCAAAGAACGCGTTGTAGGTCTCGCTGCTTTGGTCCGGCAGGTCGTTGTAGTTCTTCCAGGCTCGAAGTCTGCGCAGCAAATCTGAAGGCAGTTTGGTCATCACTGGATCCCCGAAAATTCAACGACGACTCGCCCAGACCAACGCGGAGCGAACCACTCAAGCCACCAACACGATTCAACGTCTCGACTAATGCCGGAAGGTGATGCGGGCCTTGGACAGGTCGTAGGGGCTCATCTCAACGGTGACGCGGTCGCCCGGGAGGATGCGGATGTAGTTGACGCGCATTTTGCCGGAGACGTAGGCCAGCACTTCCGTCTTCTGCTCGTTGGGGAGTCGGACGCGGAACATCGCGTTCGGCAGGGCTTCAACCACAACGGCTTCGAACGTGAACTTGTCGTCGGCTTTGCTCATAATGCTCCGGGTCAAAGTCTCGTGATTCCCTGGGTAGACAGCTCCGCCGCGATTCCATCCGGCGGAAAGGGCTGCCAGCCCACGACTTGCGCTCTCGCCTGCGACCCAGCTTCGGGCTGAGCGGGCCCAAGTGTAGCCGTGGCGGTCGAGGGTTGCGGGCCGCCGAAAGACCAGCGAATAACCCCGTTGCACGCCGGACTGGGAGCGAGGATGGCGGAAGGCGACGGTGTCGGGCAGTCTCGATGCGGGCTCGCCTTGATTCTCGGGCGTGCCGCGAATCGCCGACCGCCCGTGCCGGATCGCTCGGTCGTCGCCTAAGCCACCTTGGCCCGTTCTCCTGTTGGCCCAGTTCCATTCTGGCTCGTCACCAAGGAGGTCTCGTATGCGACTGCTCGGCAGAATGCCCGACCGAATGCCCCGGTTGCTGCAGTGTCACTTCGAACCCCAGAGAGCTTGACCGTCAGATCAGCACACTTCAGATCAGAGCCTGAATGAAAAGCGGGCGGGCGTCAACCCGCCCGCCCTCACGCATACACACGTTCTGGCGTCGCCCCAAACTTGAGTTTCTTGACTCCACGCGTCCCCGGTCATCCCAGCCCGGCATGCCGTTGATCTCAGAACGTCCAAGCAAGGATGATGAAGTAGTCGACGTCGTTCTTCCTGAAGCCCGGGCCCGGATTGCTGTTGTAGCGATCCTCGATGCCCAGCTTCAGCGTCATGTTCACCTCGGGGTCGACGAGAATCTCCCACCCCGCCTTGGCGTTGATTCGATAGTCCGGGAAGTCCGACAAGCTCGGCAAGTACTCGGCGCTGACATAGACCGACTGGCGATCCGTCAGTTTGTGGGTTAGATCGAACCCGACGATGCCCTCGGGGATCCACTCATTCCGCGTCGAGCCGAACTCCTTCGTCGCACCGGCACCGGCCTTGAGCCGGAACGTTGTTCGCTCGTTCTTGATCACGGTGTAAGTCGGGCCGGCGTAGAGCGAGAGCCTCCAATCCCAGTCCTGGAAGTCGTCGTACTCGAGCTTGGCCTGTGCGAAGAAGCCCCAAGGCGAGTCCTTGAAGAGCCAGTCGTTCTTGCCAAAGAACTCCGCCCGGTTCTTGCTCTTCTCGCCATCGTCCGTGGCGTAGGCGTAGGTGAAGTTCGCGACGGTCTCCATCGTCTCGACCTTGCGGTTGGCGCCAACGCCAAACCGGAAGCTCAGGTTCTCGGAGTTTCCATCCGAGCCGTTCAAACCACCTTCGATGTTGCCCTTCCACCCCTCGAAGAATCCCTTCTCCGCCACGATTTCCGGTGCGGGCGCTTCGCCCCCCGCAGGTGCCCCTGCATCCGCCGGCGCTGCTTCCCCCGGCGGCGCCGGTTCTGGCTGGTTGAGGTTCAGCTCCGCTTCGCCCGCCCTTAGCGAGAGCGCCGAGAGCGACGCCGCGGACAGCGAGGTGGCCTGCGCCGAGGCGGGCTGCGAAACCGCGAGCGACGCCCCGCGCGCATGCCCCAACCCCGCGAGTGAGCCCGCACACGCTCCAATAACGACCCCTGCGCGCCATGCGCGCAACGCCCCTCCGACGCCTGCCATGTTGGTGCTCCTTTTCACTGGGGCTGGCGACTCAACCGGTCACGACCGGATCCCACTCGCCAGGCCGCAGAGCGCGGAATGTAATGGCACGGGCGGGGCCTTGCAAGTATGCACCAGCTGTCGCTTGCGCGCAAGGTCCGATCCACGCTGCCGATCTGCGAATGCGCGCTGGAACAACTCGGGACAGACGGCACGGACGGGTCATTCGGAAGCCCGCCTCGAACACGCATCAGTCCGGCAGATTCTGTCCTGGCTCGCTGGTTTCTTGAGGCTCATTCAGTTCACGCCGATCAAACGGGGCGGTGCCGGTGATGGAGCCGGTGCCTGCGGGCGTCGCCTGGCGCGCTTTGGACGCGGGCTCAGTCTTCGAGGTCAGGGACGCTTGAGCGCCCGTCGGAGTTGGTGCTTTCTCCCCGGTTCGCGCGCCCCCCACTTGGCCGCTCGGTGCATCTTTCGATTCATCGCGGATGCCAAGCAACTCCAGCACCATGCGCTCGACTTGTCCCGCCGACTCCGTGGGCTTGTAGCCGGTGACCCGCAGGCGGATCACCCCCGTCGAATCAACGACGATGATGGTCGGGAAGGCCTTCACACCAAAGCGAGTGGCGACCTGCTCGCCCTCGGGAACGAGCGTCCAATCCAGCCCGCGATCCGCGAAGTACGTGCCGGGCGAGGTCGCGTCTCGCTCGCGCTGCATGAACGACACGAAGGTGACCTTGGCATCGGGGACGCGCTGCATGATGGCCGCCCGCAGGGGCGAGACTTCGGCGTGCCACTTGCGCGTGGGGACCGACCACGTGCCGCCAAAGTCCAGGACCGCAATGGTGCCCGCGAGCGATTGGTTGGTGATCTGCTCACCCGTGCTGGTCCGGGCCGAAAAATCCGGAGCCGGTGGCGGAGGGGGCGGCGGCGCAGGCTGCTGTGGCGCGCTCGCGCTGGCTGCGGGCGTGCCGGGCGACGCGGTAGAAGTTCCGTTGGGGGCCGTGGGCTGGACCAAGGGCGGAGGCGACGGAGCCGGCGCAGCCGCGGGAAGCTGAACGTCTCGCTCGAAGCCCTCCGGCAGCTGAATCCGAAGGCTCTCCGGCGTCAGGTCGTTATCGACCCTCACTTCGGTGATTTCGACGGTCATCGAGCCCGTGAGCTGCCCCTGGTCGAGCGCCAGCTCACTCTTGCGCGGCAGGTTGTCCGCGACTCCGATCCACCAGCGGGTCGCACCGCGTCCGCGCGTCCGAGGAGCGACCACGTGGCAGAGCACGCCCCCCACTTCCTCCTGCGGAAGCAGCTCATGCTCCGAAGCGGCCAGCTCCTTTGAGAAGGGTCGCGCGTCGAGAATCTCAGGCACGTGCAGAGCCTTGGCGTCGCCCACCGTCGGGTTGCGCGTGCCCGCGAGGGGTCGCTCCATCAACTTCTTCGCGGCCTCATCCAGCCACTCGACGGAGCGCGAACCATGCCACACCACGTGGAACCGCTGGGCGTCCGACTTCTCCGAGCGTCGGCCTTCTCCCACGGCTTCGACGCTCCACTGCCGCGTCGCCCGGTCGCGGGCAACCCGCACCCGCCCCTCGGCGCTCGGCGCATCCGACGCGAACACGCCCGTACCCGAGCGTTTCACCCGAAACTCAATGCCGTTGATCGCGTTGACAGCGTCCACCGCCCGCAGCAACACTTGTTTGCCCTCGGAGACGGACTCCGTGGGCGTCGAGGCAGCGGCTGGCGTCGCTGCTGCTGAGTCCGCGACGGGCGTCGCAACCGGGTTGCCCGCGGGAGTCGCCCCGGGAGGCGCCGGCTCCGGTGCTTTGGTTGCCTCTTCGGGCTGAAACTCATTCTCGCCACTCGACTTCGCAGGCTCGACGGAACCCGCGGCAGGCGGGCCCGAGACTGCCAACACGCCGCCCGCGATCAAGACCGCGAGCGACACTGGCCTCAGCGACGTTCGGACGAAGGCAAGGTTGTGCAGCTTCCGCGTTTCCATCGTCCAAGTGTTGCGGGGTCGGAGCAGCCAGGTGCGCAACGTCCGGGCAACGCTCTTCGCCCGCTCGCTCCGGCACTCGAGACCGGATCGTCCGGCGCCGCAACGCCGGGCTCGCATCACGGGGCGTCGATCAGCGCCCGCAGCGCCTCCCCCGGATCGGGCTGCTTCATCAGGTGCTCGCCGACAAGCACGATCCGAACGCCCGCCGCACGAAGACGAGCGAGTTGTTCGGGCGTCGTGATGCCCGATTCGCTGACGATGATGTTCTTGTGTTCTTCGACAAGATCCACCACGCGCAATGTGTGCTGGAGGTCGACGCTCATCGTCGTCAGGTCGCGATTGTTGATCCCCAGCAGGAAATAGCTCGGGTGCGGGAAGCCGATGTGCGGACGGAGTCGCAGGATGCTCTCCACGTCGTGGGCCTCGACGAGCACCGTGAGCCCAAGACGCTGCGCGAGGATCATCAGGTCGATGAGCTGCCCGTCTTCCAGGCACTCGGCGATGAGCAACGCCGCGTCGGCCCCGGCGGCACGCGCTTCCCAGAGCTGATACTCGTCGATGACGAAGTCCTTCCGGAGCACCGGCAGCGGGACCGCGTCCTTGATGCGCCGGATGAACGAAAGATCGCCACCAAAGAACCTCGCGTCCGTCAGGCACGAGATCGCCGAGGCGCCCGCCCGCCAGTACTTTTCGGCGAACAGCTCGGGACGGAAACCCGGACCGTCGTACTCTGGTCGGATGAGACCCGCCGAAGGGCTGCGACGCTTCACTTCCGCGATCACCGCCGTCGGGTTCCGATGCGTGGGCCTGGTCACGGCGGCAAAGAAGTTCCTGGGCGGCTCTTCCTGCGCCACCAGCGACTCAAGCTCCTTGAACGGAACGGCCTCTTTCGCGCGCGCGACCTCCATCCGCTTGTGCTCGATGATCTCGCGCAGCACGGGAGGCGTTTTTCGCAGAGGTTGGCCGCCAGAGTCCAGTGACATCGCTCGCATTGTTGGCGCTCCGCGCGTGCGCGTTCCGATCATCCTCGCGTTGGCGCTGCTCCTGATCGGAGCTCCGAGCGTGATGGCGTTCACGCCGATCGAGCATGTTCCCGCGGCGGGCGATGCACTTGATTTAGCCCCACAGGGCGACGCCTTCTCGCCCGGCGCAACGGCAGGGCGGGCCTCCCCGAGCGCTTCACTCATTGTCTGGTGGAGCGTGCTGGCGGTTGTCTGCACGGCGTGCCTCGTCGCCCTGTGGCGGCGCGATGTCATCCGGCCAGGGTCGTTCGCCAAGCTCGCCCCACGCGACCTTGGACCATGGCCCTCCATTTTCTGGCTCATGGCAACGCTTGCGTTGCTGGTGGTCGGAACCATCGCCGCGGCGATGACGATGTGGATCGTCGGCGTCGATGCCGCCCGGCCCGAAGCGATGACCACCCGCCAAGCCGCGATCATCGGCCTGGTCCATCAGGTGTGCGTGCTGATCGCCGCCCTGGGCGTTGTCATCACGATCGGAAGGATGCCGCCCAGCCGGGGCTTGGCCGCCGCCCGCGACGCGGGACTTTGGTTCCGACCTCGGGACATCGTGCTGGGCTTTGCGGGGATTGCGCTCTGCCTGCCCGTCACGCTCGCGGCGTCGCAACTGGCGATGATGATCCATCGCCTCACGACCAGGGCCTCGGGCGAAACGCTGGCGCACGACACACTGCGACGCCTGGTCCACGACGCCGACACGTGGGCGTGGGTGAGCGCCGCGACCGCCGTGCTGGTCGCGCCAATCGCCGAAGAGTTGTTGTATCGAGGCTTCCTGCAATCCTCGCTGCTCAAAGCGAGCGGAAGAGCGTGGACGGCCATCCTCGGGACGTCCGTGATGTTCACGCTGATGCACGCCTCGGTCACGAGCGGGTGGTACGCGCTGGTGCAAATATTCGCGTTGAGCGTGGGCCTTGGAATCGCCTTCGAGCGCACGCGATCGCTGGGCGTTCCCGTTGTCATGCACGTGTGCTTCAACGCGGCCAACGTGGCGCTCGCGCTCGCGATGCACGCCAAATGATGCCAAGCGTCTCGTTGCGGACGCTCATGAGCATCAGATTGGCGAAAGCGGAAACCTCGCAACTAGTAGCGATTGGGCTCGAGCGTCAGGCGGCTCGGGCGGTCGAGCAGGAAGAACCGGCCCAGGTCCTGGTTCAGCGCCCGCAGGTTCTCGTCGAAGGTGAGCGTGAGCGCGTTGTCGATGTCGACCTCGCGTTGATAGAGCGTGTCGACCTCGGGCGAGGGGTCCATGCGGATGTCGCGGGCGTACTCCTCGCTGGGCGTGTTGTAGGTGCAGCCGCCGAGCAGGCCCGCGGAGAGGCCGACGAGCGCGAGTCCGCCCACGAGGGCGTTACGGCAGGGGAAGGACCGGGCGGACAAGCGATTCATGAAGCGATCTCCAAGGTGCTCACGAGAGGCAGGGTCGGTCGGTGAGTGCCGGGCAGGGTTCGCACGCCGGGTTGGCCCACCGGTCGGCGCGGGCCGGTCGGCAGGAGGCGGCGGACGGGAAACCCCCGAGCCACGACACCTGATGCCGCTCCAGCGTCCCTCTGGCGTCCGCCAATCGGACGCGTCGGGGGGCGACGGGTTCCCGATGCCGCGGGCGTTTCACGATCCGGGCCTAGTCTAGGCCCACAGGTCTGGACTCGCGGGTCTGGACTCGACGGGTTTGGTCTCGCAGGTTTGGGCCCGCGGGTCTTCCACCCGGTGCGGTGCGGCACGCGTGGAACATATTCGATTTCGTGCGCCGCTGCAAGTCGGACCCGTCGCTCGGGCGCAAAGGTCCCGCGACAAGGGCGGGGTGACGATCGCTATGCTCCGGGCAATGACGGTACTGCAATCATCTCGCGAGCCCGATGGATCCACCTGGACGCTTGGGAATCACCGCCTGACCAGCCGATTGATCGTCGGCACCGGGAAGTACTCCACCCTGGACCAGATGCGTCTGGCGCTGGACGCCAGCGGCTGCGAGGTGGTGACGGTCGCTGTGCGGCGCGAGCGATTGTTCAATGCCGAGGGCAAGAGCTTGCTCGACGCCCTCGATCTATCCCGGTACACAATTCTGCCAAACACGGCAGGCTGCTTCTCGGCGGAGGACGCCATCCGTGTTGCCCGCCTGGGACGAGAGTTGCTGGAGCAACTCAACAACCCGGGCGCGGGGTGGGTGAAGGTTGAAGTGCTCGGAGACAAGAAGACCTTGCTGCCAGACCCCGTGGGCACGATTGAGGCGACACGGGAGCTGGTCCAGGACGGGTTCCAGGTGCTGGCGTATACGAGCGACGATCCGATCTCGGCGATGCGGATCAAGGACGCCGGGGCGACGAGCGTGATGCCAGCGGGGAGCCCGATCGGGAGCGGGCAGGGCGTGCTGAACCCGAACAACATTGTGCTCTGCCTGGAAGCGCTGAAGCAGGGCGATCCGAGTTACCCGGTGATCGTGGACGCCGGCGTTGGCGCTGCAAGCGACGTGAGCGTGGCACTGGAACTGGGAGCCGACGGCGTGCTGCTCAACACAGCGATCGCCCACGCCAAGGACCCGGTGCTGATGGCGCACGCGATGCGGCACGCGACACTAGCCGGGCGGCAGGGATACCTCGCGGGACGCATCCCCAGGCGGCTGTACGCGAGCGCGAGTTCACCCTGGGAAGGCACGATCAGCTATGTACCGGGCGAGTGAGCGAGTCGAAACGCTATTTGTCACGTAGGAAATGCTGTCGATACTGACTTGCGGCGTACCGATCGCACAAGCATTCTGTCGAGCGACTCCCACGGCCGTGGAATCCATCGCATGAACAGTCGCTGCGATCTCGACTTTGCGACTGGAAGTCGATTTGAGTTGTCAAGTGGGCGATGATCAATAAACCGCCGCCCAAGATTCAAGCGTAGCTTGCGCGTCGGAGGAGGCTGCTGGGTGAATGAGGGGCCAGCCGTCGAAGCACGGTTGGTGGTGCAGACGCAGCGGATCGGCGGGCCTTCTGCAGAAAATCTCTGGAAAGGTGAATCCGCTTTCAAAGAGACGGCATCTCATGGGCGTGCTTGACACGCTTTGCCGCACGATCGCTGCTGACGTGCCGAGCTCGTCGTTGCAGCTAAGCCGCTGGACCGATGTCTAACAACGACGTCCCAGCCATGCTCGCAACACGTTCGTGAGTGCTTCGTGCCCTTGAAAACGCGCAGTATTTCTTGCGCGCGGAGATGATGTATGCGCACGCGGATGATCGCGACTTGTGTTCTTGCTGGAATTGCACTTCTCGGTGCGGGGTCGGTTGGCGCCGGGTCTGCGACAGCGATGAGCGGTGGCCCTGCGTCGACGCCATCCAATATCTCGAACGGCTCGTTGACGCTGGCCGGAGCGGAACTCGTCATCCAGGCGGCATCTCGCTTTGCGGCCGGCAAGGCGGGCACGGGGTCGATCGCGGTGGTTGATTCGGGCGGGCACCTGTTGATGCTGCATCGACTCGACGGCACGTTCCCGGCTTCGGCCCGCATCTCGGAAGGAAAGGCCCGCACGGCGGCGATCTTCAGGAAGCCCACGCGCGACTTTGAGCAGGCAATCAACGGAGGTCGCACGGCGATGGCGGCGATGGACGGCTGGACGCCCCTGCAGGGAGGTGTTCCGGTGATCGTGGACGGGATCTGCGTCGGGGCGGTCGGTGTCAGCGGAGCTGCGAGCGCGGCGCAGGATGATGAGATCGCTTCAGCGGGCGCGGCGGCGATCACTCATTAGATCAGTTGTTTCTGGGCATCAAAACACACTTGTTCGCGCTCGATCGCCATCTCGCGGAGCTCGCGGGATCAGTCGACGAGCGCGGTGTCCTTCAGGAGTTTGGCATGAGCAGGCAGATCGTTGTTGGTTCGTTGGTTCTGATGGCCCTGGCAACGGCGGGGTGCCAGAGCGTGCGTCCGGGGCGAGCGCCGGTCGCGGCGGCGGGCGTGGGCGGCCCGGTTGAAGAGAAGTTCCTCGTCAACGTCGACGAGCGTGGCGTGACGCTCAATGGCGGGCACGATCCCGTGGCGTTCTTCACGCAGGGCAAGCCCGTTCTGGGCACCTCGGCCCATCGCTCGGTCTACCGCGGCGCGATCTATCACTTCGCCAGCGCCGAAAACAAGGCGATGTTCGATGCAGCTCCCGAGCGGTACGAGCCGCAGTTCGGAGGCTACTGCGCGTACGCGGCGTCGATCGATCGTGTGTCGCCGATCGATGTGAAGTACTTCGAGATTATCGACGGGCGGTTGATTCTGCAGCACAACAAGAAGGCCTGGGATCTCTGGCACCAGGAGCCGGCGCAAAACCTGGTGCGTGCGGACGCGAACTGGCCCGGGCTGGTCCAGCGCAACGGGCTTTAGGAACGGACAGACCGGGCGGCTTGACCCGAGAAGGAGCATGGCGATGGGAGCACGGGTGTATTCGCTGACACTGGTGGTTGCGACGCTGACGCGGACCGGTGATCTGGCGTCGGCGCAGGCCGTGCGGGTCAAGCCGGACGCGGTCGTGGATCTGGCCTCGGCGAGCGGGGCCGGGTTGGTCAAGGGGGTCTGGCGTGCCTGCGACGCGGGCCTGGTTTCCGAGCGCTCCGACGGGCGAGAGACGCTTGTGCTCTCTCCGCGGGGGGAGGCGCTGGATAGCGCTGCGTGGACGGCGATGACGCCGGAGCAGTTGACCACCCGTCGTGGGGCCGGGGGGGTGTGCTTCTCGTGGTACGAACTGACGTTCACGATGCCCGAGCAACTCAACGCGTTTGACGCTCGGGGCGCCAGCGTCGTGCTCGAGCTGGTGGTGGACGACTATGCCGAGGTTTGGGTCGACGGGCGGACGCCGCTCATTCTGGGTCAGAGGGGCGGGGTCTCTCCCGCGGGCTTCAGCGCGCCGAATCGGATCACGCTTTCGCGCAATGCCGAACCGGGGCGCACGATGCGGGTGCGTGTGCTGGCGATCAACGGCCCGATCTCGGTCTCGCCTTCCAACCGCGTCTGGGTGAGGTCGGCATCGCTCGAGTTCTTCCGACCTGGACGCCTGAGCGCGACGGAGCGGTTCCCGCTCGTGGTCGAGCGGCGAGATCCGAGGCTGGCGGCGATCGTGGCGGAGGGAGCGAGCGCGGAGCGGTTAGCCTCCGGGTTCGAGTTCACGGAGGGGCCGGTCTGGGTCGATGAGCGGGTGGCCGCTGCGGGTGGACGCGAGGCACCGGGCGGCTATCTGCTCTTTTCAGACCCCAACGCAAACGCAATCTATCGCCTTGATGAGGACGATCCAGACCAAGCGGTGAGCGTCTTTCGCCCCAAGAGCGGGTACGCGGGCGCCGATATCGGCGAGTATCGCCAGCCGGGCTCCAACGGGATCACGCTCGACCCGAAAGGTCGCGTGGCATTCTGTCAGCACGGAGAGCGGCGCGTCGTGCGCGTCGAGCACAACGGCGATGTGACCGTCCTTGCGGATCGCGATCATGGCAAGCGCCTCAACAGCCCGAATGATCTGGTGTTTCGCTCGGACGGAGCATTGTTCTTTACGGATCCGGCGTTTGGCCTGCCAACGTTCGAGGCCGACCCGCGTCGCGAGCTTACTTCCACGAGCGTCTACTTCCTGAAGGACGGTAAACTAAAGTCGGTGAGCACGGAGTTCTCTGGGCCCAACGGCCTTGCGCTCGCGCCCGACGAACGCACGTTGTACATCGGCAACTGGGACCCCAAGCGAAAGGTCGTCGCCCGCTTCGGTGTGAGCGAGGACGGCACGCTGACGCCGAAGGGAACGCTCATCGACCTTACTCAGCAGCCGGGTGAGGAAGCGATCGACGGCGTCAAGGTGGACGCGATGGGCAACGTCTACGTCTCCGGCCCCGGAGGCTTGTGGATCGTTGCGCCCGACGGAACGGTGCTTGGACGCCTTGAACTTCCTGAGCATCCGCACAACATGGCGTTCGGCGGAAGCGACGGTCGCTCGCTGTATCTCACGGCAGAGACGAGCATCTACCGTGTTCGTCTGCTCACGCCGGGCATCCGCCCAATCCCGAACGACAGCAAGCGGGCGCCGCTCGTTCGCCCGTGAGGGTGGTCGGGTTGGCGGGCAAGCTGGCGGGGCGCTCTATTGCGGCTGCTTGGTCAGGCGCATGACGTCGATGATGTCCCCGTCCAGATCGTGGGTTGTCATCTCCAGCACGTCGCCATGGATGTTGAAGACGAGATGGTGGTGCCCGCGGTGGGTTGAGCGGCTGAAGTGCGTCCTGGTCGGGAGGAAGTCTTCGAGATTGCCTCCTGCGCCGCCAGCCTGCAGGTAGACGACGCCCTGACCGGGGCCGCTGGGAGTGGCTTTGCCATCGCGGATGGGCCAACTGCGCTCGTAGCTGTGGAGGTGTCCGTACATGACGATGTCGACGCCGAAGCGGGCATAGAGGTCGGTCAGGGGACGGAGTCGCATGTCGCCCAGAGTTGAGGGCTCGCCCTTCCAGGAGTTGCCATAGTCGTCTTCGTCGGAGGAATAGACCGCGTGGTGGTGCGCGGCGAACTTCCAAGTGGCCTTTGACGCTTCAAGGCCGGCGCGGAGCCATTCATATTGGACACCGCCGGGCTTGAACTCCGCGTCGTCGCGATTGGAGTCGAGCATGAAGAACTCGGCGTTGCCAAAGACGAAGCTGTAGTAGCCCTGGGGCTCGGGGAGCGCGTGGTAACGGTGGTACCAGTGCAGGTCGCCCTCGCCATTGCCGGGAACGGGGAAGGCGGGCACGCGGGAGACGAGTTGGGTCATGCCCAGGAAGTACTCGTGGTTCCACTCGAACTTGTGAGGTTCCATCCCGCCGTCGGTGAGGTCGCCCAGGTTGATGAAGAAGTCGGGCCTGGTGTTCCAGATGCTCTTGCAGACGCGATCGTTGATGTGGGGCCTTGCTTCGGTGTCGCCGATCACCGCGAAGCGGAAGGGTTCATCCGCGCGGACCGCGGTCTTGAAGGTCAGCACACCGGAATCGATGGTCTGGCCCGCGGAGTCGGTCGCGAGCACGCGGTAGTAGTAGGGTGTGGAGGGAGCGAGCCCGGAGATGACGACTTCGTGGATCTCTTTGGGCTGGGCAAGCTCGACTCGTTCGTTGAGCGGGATGGCTGTACCGTACTCAACAACGCCTGTGGTCGGACGATCCGTCTCCCAGACCATCGCGATGGAGGTGGTCGTGGCCATGTTGAGGTGCGGGCCGGCGTTGAAGTGGAAGGTGCCCGGGTAGAGCAGGCCGCGATCGACGCTCGTGCGCATGACGTCGAAGCGTGCGGCGATCTGCTCGGCGGAGAGGGCCTGGGGCGTGAGGCGGGCCCACGAGACGAGATTGCCCAGGACCATGAGGGGCTCGCGTTCCGTGTAGGCCGAGATTTCCAGGCGAGTCTCGGCGTTCGCGCGGGTGTGCGACGGATCGATGGCCAAGGCCGCGACGCGTTTGCCGTTGACGTGCAGGCGGACCTCGTCTCCGTCGAAGACGCCCACGACGTGGTACCAGCGCTGCTTGTAGGCCAACTCCTTGATCTCGGTCGTGACGTTGGCACCGGCATGTGGGCCCTCGCCCGTGCCCGCGAAGACCGTGACGCCGTCCTGGAGATATCCAAGCCCCCACAGGACGGTGTCGCCCGACCGAGCAGCGGCGAGCATGCCCACGGGCTGGTTGACGTGATCGCAGATCCAGAGTTCGAGCGTGAAGGGGCCCTCGGGCAAGTGGTCGCCTGCAAGCAAGTCCATCCGGCGATCGGTGGCTCGCATGCCTCGGAATGAGAGAGGGTCGCTCAGGATCGAGATCAGCGGGATGGGGTCGGTGAACGCGGGCACCCGCGGGCCGACCTGGTTTCGGGCTTGCTGCGGGAGCGTGTAATCCGGGATGAAGCACCAGTCACGGGGCTCGTGCCCTGGATGCTCGGCAAACGCTGCGCATGAAAGGCTTGCTGCCAGCAACGCCGCAGACCGAACGACACGCCAGGTCGCCATGACCACCTCCCACGTCCACAAGGCACCACGGACGGACATTCAACGAAGACGATGCTCAGCCAAAGGCACGCAGGAACCAAGAGCGGGCGGGTCAGTGCGAGCGTCGAGGCCGGAAGCGTGGGAAGGCGAGCGGGAGCGAGAGAGCCGGGGTCAAGTACGACGCCGCGTTCATCGAGCTCCGGCGTGCGCCACCGGGGGTGTTTCGTCGCTTTCGGCGTCGTCCACATTGACCGACGGCATGGTCGGTAGCTCACCTGGGCGCAGCGGCGCTGATTCGCCCTGCGTTGGGGGCGTGAGCGCCTGAGCGCGGGTCCAGGCGGCTCGCTCGGAATCCGACATAATGGGGTTGGCGAGGATCGCAACCGCGACCACGCCTCCGGCGGAGAGCACGCCGGCCGCGACGCGGGAGAAGATCGGGACGTCGTGGATGGGCTCGGCGCGGGCGTCGGGATCGCTGAGAAATGGGACGGCGACGAGGCGGAGGTAGTAGACGGCGGAGATGGCGGAGTTGAGACCCAGGATGATGACGAGCGAGATCTCGCCCGCGGAGATGCCGGCGGTGAAGAGCGGATACTTGCCCAGGAAGCCCAGCAAGGGGGGGAACCCGAGGAGGCCCAGGACGCTCAGGCAGAGCATGATGGCGTGCCCGGGGCGCGTCTTCCACATGCCGCGAAGGTCGTCGATGTGGTCGATCTCGCGAGGCTCATCGCCTGCAGCCTCGTCCTCGTCGGAACCGGACTGCGAGCGGCCCGAGGCATCGCTGGCGGCGCCGCGCCGCTCGAGGGACGACAGGACGGCGAAAGCGCCAACGTTCATGACGCCATAAGCGACGAGGTAGAAGAGCACGGCGGCGACGCCGCTGGAGGCAAAGCGGCCATCACCAGGGCCCACAATGACGCCAACGAGCATGTAGCCGGAGTGTGCGACCGACGAGTACGCAAGCACTCGCTTGACGGAGTTCTGCATGAGGGCGAGGACGTTGCCCACGGTCATGGTCAGCGCCGCGATCACCCAGAGCAGAAGGCGGATGGGCTCGGGCAGAGAGGTGCCAAGCTCGGTGGCGCGGATGGGGTCGAGCGCGGCGGCGAGCCCGGTGTCGCTGGCGGCGTATTCCCACCCGAGGCAGGCTGCCAGCAGCAGCATCGCGAGGAAGCCCGCGGTCTTGGGAACGAAGGCGAGGAACGCGGACACACCGGGAGCGGCGCCCTGGTAGACGTCGGCGACGTAGAAGTGCATCGGGACCGCGGCGATCTTGAAAGAGAGCCCAATGAAGGCCAGGAAGAACCCGGCGAGGGTGATCGCCGACACGCCGTTGGCCTGGATGGCTTCGCGGATGTCGTTGAGGTTGGTGGACTGGGTTCCGCCGTAGATCAGCGCAAAGCCGTAGAGGAAGATGGCGGCACCGAGCGCACCGAGGAAGAAGTACTTGACGCCGGCCTCGCGGGAGCGATTTCGAGCGGTCGAGATGGCGACCATGATGTAGGTAGGAAGGCTGGTGAGCTCAAGGGCGAGGAAGAGCCAGATGAGGTCATCCGCGGACGCACAGAGCATCAGACCGGTGATGGAGAAGAGGAAGAAGGCGTAGAACTCGGCGCGATTGGTGCGGAGCGGATCGAAGCTGCGTTTGCCAGCGGCGATCTGGGCCTCTTCGCGGCGGTCGACCGTGCCACCCGCGGCCATGAGCAGGATCACGCCGACGGCGGCGATGAGCAGCTTGGCGAACGCCGGGAGGTTGGGCAGAAGCACCTGCCCCTGCTCGGCGGTGACATCGGGCCCGGCGGGCGTGGTGGTGGCGGCAAGGGCACCCGCGATGACGAGCGCCAGCCCGCAGAAGGGGGCGACCCAACCGCGTACGCTCGCGCTACGCGAGAGGCCCATGACCATCACCACGCAGGTGGCGGCGAAGAGGGCGATCTCGGGCCAAAGAAAGGCGAGACGATCGCTCATGGAGTCTCCCCATCAAGGGCGACCCGATCGCTTGACGTCGGGATCCCCATCGCTTGGCGGGCCTGATCGACGGTGCCGACGACGCTCGCCACCGAGCCGTGGATCGCATCCGTCGCGAGCTTGGGATAAACCCCGAGCACGATGCAAAGAATGGCCAGCGGGACGAGGATGCCAATCTCGCGCCCGGAAAGATCGGTGGGGAGCCCGCCATGGCTGTCGTGCCCACCCGTGTCGTGCTTGCCGTCGTGCTTGCTGTCGTGCTTGCCCGGTTCATGCTTGGAAGCGTGCCCGTGGCCTCCCGAACCGTGACCGTCATGGCCATGGCCATGCGGGAGCACCAGCGGGCCCCAGACGATCACCCCGAGCATGTAGAGCAAGTAGATCGCGGCGATGACCATGCCGACGCCAGCGACCAAGGCGTACCACGGCCCAAGGTTGCCGAGCGTCGCGCCGGGCACGGCAGCGCCGTTGCTGCCCCAAGGCCCGGAGGCCAGCGTGCTCCCGCCCCAGGTTTCGGAGGCCTGGAACGTGCCCATGAGGCACATGAACTCGCTGACGAACCCGTTGAGCCCGGGCAGGCCGACGCTGGCCATGGTGAAGAAGACCATGAACGTCGCCCAGATCGGCATCTTTGCCGCCAGCCCGCCCAGCTCGCGGAGCGAGCGGGTGTGGTAGCGTTCGTACACCATGCCGATGAGCAGGAAGAGCGCGCCGGTCGAAAGCCCGTGGTTGATCATGTAGAGCACGGCGCCGGTGACGCCAACGTGGTTGGCAGCAGCGAGCCCGAGCACGCAGAACCCAAGGTGTGCAACCGACGAGTATGCGACGAGCTTCTTGACGTCTCGCTGCACCCAGCAGATGAGCCCGCCATAGAGGATCCCGATGATGCAGAGCGTGGCGATCAGCGGTGCATACTCGATGAACGCGACCGGCGCGAACGGCATCGCGAACCGATACAGCGCATAGGTGCCGAGCTTCAGCAGCACGCCCGCGAGGATCACCGACCCAGCGGTCGGCGCCTCGGTGTGCGCCAGGGGGAGCCAGGTATGGACCGGGAAGAGCGGGACCTTGACGGCGAAACCGGCCATCAAGGCCAGGAGCACCCAGGCCTGCTCGCTGGCGGGTAGCTCTCGCGCCGACTGGGCCAGAGTCGCGATGTCGAACGTCCAGGAGCCAGCGAGAGTCGCGTGGTTCCACGCGACATAGGCCAAGCCCGCGAGCGCGACGAGCGAGCCGGTGAAGGTGTACATGAAGAACTTGACGGCGGCGCGATGGCGGTTGGTCGAACCGTAGAGGTTGATCAGGATGAACATGGGGATGAGGGTGAACTCGAAGCAAATGTAGAAAAAGATCAGATCCTGAGCGACGAAGACGCCGGTCATCGCGCCCTGGAGGACGAGGAACCAGGCGTAGTAGGTGCGGAGCCGCTCGGTGATTGCGGTCTCGGAGGCGAGCACGCAGATGGGCCCGAGGAGGAGCGTGAGAGCGACCAGCAGCATGGACACGCCGTCGGCGCCGAAACTGAGCGTGAGGCCCAGCTTGGGGAGCCATTCGACGGCGTACTCATACTGGGTGGTCCCGGTCATCGACCACTCGAAGCCGCTCAGGGCGAAGACGCCCAGGAAGAGCGGTACGAGCGTCCCAACCAGGGCGAGGCGACGAATGAGCGCTGGCGGGCAAAGCGCCACGACCCCGGCAAAGACCAGCGGCACGACGACTAGCGCAAGCAGCATCATCGCGTCGCCTCCCCGCGCTTCGCCCCGCAACTGTTCTTGATCTCAACGCCGTTCGTCATGCTTGGTCGCTCGATCTGACTGTCGTCCCGGATGTGTGTGCCGCCTGCCTGAGTGACTCTGCTTGGGTGTCTCTGCTTGGGTGACTCTGCTTGGGTGAGTGGCCTTCTGCTCTGGCGAGCCCTGGACCGGACGTAGAACTCCCTAGATCAACGACGCGATGAGGACGATCGCCAGGAGGATTGCCATTCCGCCGGCCATGCCCAGTGCGTAGCCATGCAAATGGCCGGTCTGCGCGGGGCGGACGGCCTTTCCGATTCCCCTCGGCAACCAGCCGACGCCATCGACGATGCCATCGACGATGAGCTTGTCAATCCAGAAGCTCACGTGCGCGAGGGCGAGCAGGGGCTTGCGTACGAGGAAGTCGTAGAGCTCGTCGACGTACCACTTGTTCTGCGCCATGGTTGCGATGGGACCGATCGCGGGGAGCAGCTTGTCGGCCCGGCTGGTGGCGGCGGTGGTTCGCCCGGCCAGATGCAGCCAGTAGGCGATGCCGATTCCGAAGATGCCGACGATTGCCGACACAACGTACATCACGCCGTCATGTGGGTCCATCCCGAGGAAGGTGCCTCCAGCGTGGGCGGCGTGGGCATCGCCAGCGTGGGCGTCACCTGTGGGTGCGGCGTGTGTGTCATGCCCGTGCGAGCCGTAGGGCGATGTGTATGCCGCGGACGAATCGTGCACCATGCCGCCGACCCATCCACCGTGCCCGTGCTCGGACTTCACGAAATACAACCCGGCGGCGACGATGGACAGGACGGCGAGGGCGGCGAGCACGCCGTTGATGGCCCACTTGGGCGCGTGCGGGTGGAAACCATGCCCATCGCCATGGTGTCGGCCCGAGGCACCGGAGAGCGACGCTTCCGCCTGCGCCATCTCGCTGGTGGCGTGGCGCTCGTGCTCGCTGGCGTCGGCATGTCCGGTGCGCTCGTGCGCCCCGTGAGCGTCCTCGTGGTGTTCATCGTGCCCGTGTGCCTCGTCGCCCGGGTGGTATTCCACAGGCCCGAGGAAGACGCGGAAGAAGACGCGGAAGGTGTAGTACGCGGTGAGCCCCGCGGTCAGCAGCAGGAGCCAGCCGATGATCGAGAAGCCGGGCGTGACGAACGCTTCGGCGATGATCATGTCCTTGCTGAAGAAACCGGCTGTGAGCGGGAAGCCGGCGAGGTTCAAGCATCCGACGAGCATGCCGACGCTGACGACCGTCCAGCCCGGCACCTTCCAGAGGCCGGAGAGCTTGCGTAGGTCGAGCTGGCCCGCAAAGCCGTGCATGACGGCACCACACGACAGGAAGAGCAGGGCCTTGAAGAACGCGTGGGTCAGGACATGGAAGGCCGAGCCGGTGCTCGTCAGGACGCCAAGGCCCGCGAACATGTAGCCAAGCTGGCTGACGGTCGAGTAGGCCATGATCCGCTTGATATCGAACTGGGCCATGCCGATCGTGGCAGCCAGGAGGGCTGTGAGCGTGCCGACCCAGGCGACGATCGGGAGCGCGTACTCGCTGCACAAGAACAGCGGATAGGTCCGGGCGATGAGGAAGACGCCGGCGGTCACCATCGTCGCGGCGTGGATGAGCGCCGAGACGGGCGTCGGACCTTCCATCGCGTCCGGGAGCCAGACGTAGAGGGGGAGCTGGGCCGACTTACCAAAGGCCCCGATCATGAGCAGGATCGGGATCAACTGGGCGATCATCGGCACCTGCGAGAGGTCACCGGCTTTGACGGCCGCGATGTATGGCGCCGCCTTCTCGAAGATCACGGCATACTCGATGGACCCGAAGTGGACCCAGCAGAGCATGATGCCAAGCGCCAGGCCCAGGTCACCGATGCGGTTGACGATGAACGCCTTCTTTGCCGCGGCGACGGCGGACGGCTTCTTGTAGAAGTAGCCGATCAGCAGGTACGAGCAGAGACCGACGCCCTCCCAGCCGAGGTAGAGCAGGAGCAGGTTGTCGGCCATCACGAGGCATGACATGGAGAATACGAAGAGCGAGAACGCGGCGAAGAACCGCGTATAGCCAGCGCCGACATCGTGCTCCATGTACTCGCTGGCGTAGAGGGCAATCAGCGTGCCCAGCCCTGTGACAAAGAGCATCCAGAGGAGCGTAAGGGAGTCGACATAGACGCCGAATGCTGCGAAGAAGGTCTCGGTCTGCCCAGTCTTGGAGCTGACATAGGAGACGTCGAACCAGCGGAAGAACTGGGCTACAGCGACGCCCTCGTACGAGAGGAAGATGCCCAAGATACAGGCGAAGGAAGCGGCCAGCGAAGCGACCGTCAGCCACGCCGGAAGCTTGCCCTTGATCTTCATCGCGGCGCAGAGCCCGCAGAGGAGGCATGCCAGAAGCGGGAGCCCGATGGCCAGGCCCGCGAGAGGCGCCCAGGCCGGATGGGAGCCGACGCGACCGATCGGTGCGGCGGCGGCGTCCGGTGCTGCCGTCAGCGCGCTGCCCATCAGCGTTGAGATGTTGTCCAGCATCGATAGCAACGTCGTCTGCCTTTCAACTCCGCGGGTGTCACCCGCGTTTCACGCCGCCTTTGCCGACCCACTGTCCACTGGCCCCATCGCCACGGCCAACTGCCCCACTGGCTTACTGCCCCGCTGGCCCACGAACCACGTTCTGGCTGCTTGCCGCCGCCACTGGCTTGCCCGGGCGGTTTGGCCAAAGGCCGAAGCCGCGGGCATTCGGACGGTGGCACTCAGCCCGACATTTCCTTCCACTGTTCTGCGTCGAGGGATTCCTTCCTGCGGAACAACAGCACGACGAGCGCCAGCGCCATCGCTGCCTCGGCGGCCGCGACGGTGAGAACGAAGATGACGAAGGTCTGCCCGCTCATGTTGAGATGGAACCGGCTGAAGGCGATAAGGGAAATTCCCGCCGCCTGAAACATCAACTCGGTGCACAAGAACATGATGATGAGGTTGCGGCGCGTGAGGAACCCGATGAGCCCGATGACGAACATGGCTCCCGAGACGAACAGGTAGTGGGCCAGCGTGAGGCCCGACATTGGGTCGGGATAGCTGGTCTGGGCGAGAAGCCAAGTCACGAGGCGCTCCTGGTCCCGGTCGAGGGCTCGACCGCCGTGGTTCCGTTCGATCCCGACCACCCGCGTCCGCCGTCGGCCGTCGCGCCCCGGACCGGGACTCGGCCAGATCCTTCGCGGTCCAAGGAAGGCTCGCTCTGCGACAGACGGCTGGCGTGACGGCTCTTGGCTTCTTCGTCCAGTTCAACCTGCTTGCGGGACAGCACGACCGCCCCGAGCATCGCCATCAGCAGGATGACGCCGGCGATTTCGATCGAGCCTGGATGCTCGGCCAGCAGGTTGAAACCAAGCTCGTCGACGTTCTTGGGCTCAAGCCCGGCGGGCAAGGGGGCCTCGCGCTGGTTGTTGAAGCGGTCGACGAGGGTGACGGTGCCGCGCTCAACGTCGACCTTGGCTCGCTCGGTGCCGGGCTCCATCGCCAGAGACCAGCCGGGCTCGAGCGTGCCGGCCCGGTCCAGCGCCCGCTCGATCTTTCCGGGAAGCTGGGCAAGGACACCCGCCGCCCGAGCCTGCTGGTCCTGCACGGGCGGCATCTGCGAGACGCCCCGGAACATCATGGTCGTCAGGACCGCCAGCATGACAAAGCCCACAAACGCGGCGGCGACGGGCTCGCGAGCGCTCGTGTCGTAGTCGGCGAGGACTTCGTCCTGCCCCTCGGCGGGGGCCTGGGTAGCGAGCATGATCACGAAGAGGTAAGTGATGAGAATGGCGCCCGCATAGACGATGATGAGCGCGAAGGCCATGAACTCCGCGGAGAGGATCAGGAATAGGCCCGCGGAGGCGAGCACGGTCATGATGAAGTAGAGGGCAGCATAGACCGGCCTTGGATGGGTGACGACGCGCACCGCCGCGGCGAGGGCGATGAACCCGAAGACGTAGAAGAAGACGTTGGGGAGAGCGCCCGGACCAGCGTCGGCGGTGGTCCGGATGCCGAGCATCAGGAGAATGAGCCCAGCGGCGACGGCGGCGATGACCCCGCCCACGATCTGCGGATTGATCCCGCGCCGGGGCAAGGCCAGGCAGAGTCCCACGGCGCCAAGGCCCAGGACCAGGTACAGCATGATGGGGTTGATCAGCACGCCGCCACCAGAGATCCCGACCCCTCGTTGCGAACCTGTTCCGCGCTCGCGTCGGCGAGCGACCAAAGTGCCAGACCGAACCGCAGTCCAGTTCGCCGAACTCCATGGGAGGAGCGGAATCGGCGGACCAGAACCAGCCTTGCCTTCCCCGGGCGCACCCGAAGCGGATGTCCCAGCGACTGCCAGACTTGCGACCTCGTCTCACCCGACGCGGTCGGGGGTGCGTTGAGCGTGACGAGGGCGACAGCGTAGTTCCTCCCGTCGCCTGCTTCAACTTGCATTGGCGTCCCGGCGCCAGCGACGGTCGAACGGGTCAACTTTCGTATCGAGCGCCGGTCATGATGCGATAGGCGGCCGCCACCGGGTTTTCGGCGTTGAGGACTGCCGACGCGGCGACGACGTACTTGGCCGGGAGGTCACGCACGTTGCTGACGGTGACCCCGCCGTCGAAAATGATCTCAAAGTCGTACCGGGATCGCATGGCGTCGAGGGTTCGGGCGATCTCGACCGCCTCGCCGCTCATTTTCTGTCCGGATCGCCCGGGCTGGTCGATGCCCAGCACAAGCACGAAGTCAACGTGGGCGAGGTAGTGGAGCATGGGCTTGTGGGCGGTGGCGGCGTGCCATACAACGCCGACTTTCTTGCCCTTGAGCCTGCATCGCCAGAGCACGTCGATCAGATCGTCGTCCGCGTCCACGTCGACGACGTACCAATCCACGTCGTCCCACGTCTGCTCGATCCAGCGGCGTGGCTGGGTCGACATGATGTGCATGCAGAAGGGGCGGTCTGGCCAATACGCCCGCGCCTGGCGGATCTTGTCCAGGTCGACGGGCGCACAATCGGGCTTGCGGGTTTGGTCGATCAGATCGACGTGGACATGGTCGCAGTTGTCGCCAATACGGCGGTAGATCTCGTCGACGTTCTCGTTGGCCGCGGCATAGACCGCCAGCCCATAGTTCTTGGCGCTGGAGAATGTGAACCGGCGATGCAGCGAATAGGACAATGCGAAGAGCAACGCCGAGGTCACGAGGCGGATCTCGCCATAGTGCGCTTGCAACACACTTGCCTTCACGAGCGTGACCATGCCCATGTTGAGGCCGAATGAGAGGCAGGAGACGCCGGCAAACAGCAAAAAAGCCCGCAGCATGTCGCGACGCGGGACGCGGAAGTTGAACGTGGCGTTGAGCGCGAAGCTGAGGAGCAGCCCGAACACGAAGGCGATCGATGCCCGGGCCAGCCAGGGAAGTTTGTCGCTCATCGCCCAGTGGACGAGGGCGATCTCGCAGACGATCGAGACAAAGCCGATGACGATGAATGTCAGGAGATATCGAAAGCGATAGAGCAGGAAGCCGAGGCGAAGGCGATGCTTGGGGCGAGTCGCCCGCCCGGGGAGCGGCAAGCCGCGGCGCCCGAGTTTGGAAGCGGGGCCTTTGGGCTCGACCTGCACGCTTGGGGCGGCCCCCGGCGCGACTGGAACTCGCTCTTGAACTGGGGGTCGACCTGGCGCGCGGTCGGGCGCTAGCATGACCGCTGAACCGGTACCCGTCGCGCGTTCCGAGTCTTGAGTGCCGGCACGCTCGCCAACTCGGTCGCTCAGCGGGTGCATTTCTTGCTCGCTCGTCGTTGCCATGCGTTGCATCGTCCTGGCCGGAGCCCCGTTGCTCCC
This sequence comes from Planctomycetota bacterium, assembly GCA_033763815.1. Lineage (GTDB taxonomy): Bacteria > Planctomycetota > Phycisphaerae > Phycisphaerales > UBA1924 > JANRJU01. The sequence goes on along the minus strand of JANRJU010000015.1, from coordinate 224,279 downwards.
CCTCGGCCTGCTCTATCTGGCCCGTCGAATCAGGCCCGTTTCCGCAGGCTCGCTTTGGCGGCCCATCAAGCAACGAGCAGTTCCGGAACGCTCAATCATTCCCCGTTCGGACCAACCTCTCTCATCGGCCCGCACGAATACCCGCCTGTAAAGCTCGCCGACTGCGGAGAGAGCTTGCCCATTCTTTGAATAGCTTGGCGGCATCGCGAAGCTTGACCGCTCTTGCGGAGCAATCTGCCGCCCAGAAGGTTCCCTGGGCGTGGGCGAGGGCGAGGGCGTGGGCGTGGGCGTGGGCATGGCGGTCATGCGGATCTCGATGATCCGCTTCACCGAGCATCATCGATCCAGACGATCCCGGGCGATCATGGCGGCTCCGTACACCCCCGCCTGATCCATCAGCTTGGACTCCACCACCTTGACCGCCTTGACCCGCTCGGGGAACGCGAACTTTCGACAGCTCTTTTCGACCCGGTCCACGAACGGCTGGCCGATGGCCTCGGTCAGCCCGCCCCCGAGCACGACATAAGGAAGCGAGAGGAGTGTGACCACGTTCGAGATCGCAATCCCCAGCATGTCGGCGGCATCGTTGACAACCTCCAGCGTCAACTCGTCGCCCGCCTCGTAGGCCTTGGCGACCGTCCGCGACTTCACCTTGCTCAGGTCGCCCTCCGCCAGCTTGGGGAGGATCGACTTGCGGTTGGACTCGATAAGGCGGATCAAGCGATCGACCACCGTGGTCCGCGAGCAGTTGTGCTCCAGCGAGCGATGCCCGGGGGGGTTTGTGGGAAAGAGGATGGTGTGCCCGATTTCGCCCGCGGTGAAGAGGGGGCCGTACCACATCTTGCCATCGAGGATGAGTGCCCCGCCAATGCCCGTCCCCACCCAGACACCAAGGCAGTTGTTCTCTCCCTTGGCAGCCCCCATGCGCCACTCGCCATAGAGCGCGACGTTGACGTCGTTATCCAGGAACACGGGGACGCCCCCCAATCGCTTGGAGAGCAGGTTGGCCAGCGGCGTGTTCGCCCAGCGCAGATTGACCGCCTCCAGCACGACGCCCTGGAAGGGATCGACCGCGCCCGGCGCGCCGATGCCGACCCCGGCCAGATCCTTCAGCGAGAGCTTGGCGGCGGCGCAGGATTCGACAATCCCTTCCGCGATCCTGGAAATGATCGCGTCCTGGCCCTCCTCGGCTCTGGTCTTCTTCTTTGCCTCCCCCAGCATCTTGCCGTCGCCCTTGGCTTCGAGCGACACAACGCCGATCTGCATGTTCGTCCCGCCGAGATCAACCCCGGCAATCGGCCCAATCTTCGCTGGAGGCATGCTGCTTGAACTCCCACACCGCGCGCCCGGGTCTTCCCGGCGGCCAGTCCGCCAGTTTAGTCCGCGTCCATTGATGTGGTGGCTGGGCTTGGGCTATTGCACGCTGCCGCACGAAGACGTTTTCGCAGCGAGGCGCAGCCTCGTCCATCCCGAGGAACCCAGGCCCTCGATGGCATCCCCTCCCTGGTACCCGCAGCAACAAGCCCCGAAGCCATACTCGCGGTGTGCTTGAGCACTGCTCGAGCCGACATGGCTCATCGAAACCAACGGGTTGACATGGGTGGGCGGACGAGGTGTTCAAGGCTTGAGTGGACTTGGGATCCCAGTCTCCGATGGGCTGCCATAAACGAATCGAAGACGATCTACTTGATCTCTTCAGCCAGCAACACGAAGGTGCGCGAGGTAAACACTCGCCGTAGCATCGAGCGCCAGACAATCAGAGACGAGAGTATCGCGTATGGCACAGGTCGCTCCGAGAGGAAAGTAGCACTTGCGTGCCGTCAGCGTGTGGCTATCCAGCTCCCACCACTCCCCGAACCGCCACCGGCAAACTGAGTGCTTCCGGAGGCACGTGAGGCCGTTCAGGAGATCGCGTGACCTTGAGCTACACGGTGTGAGGACCACAGTTGTCACAGGTTGGCGGAGTTCGGAGCCACACTCGGACTTAGAACTTTCGCAGATCAGGTAAGCCGTTGTGGGCCAAAGCCGCAGTCAAGAGCTGGCGAGCTTTCGCTTGCGCCACGCGATGTAGGCCGGCAGTTCCGGCAGTTCGATGTACCCTTCCTTCCCCGGATCGTTTGGCTTTCGCACAACCTCAACGTGCTGGACGTCCGCGGCCCGCTCACGTTCGCCGAGCCCAGTCTCGAGGATGATGGTCACCGCGAACTCCGCGGCATCTTGGTCGAGCTCGCGAAGCGACGGGACGCCAACGCGAAGGCCCAGATCGCGAGGCCGCTCGGGCCGTTCGAGTGGCAAGAACCACATCGTTTTCGGGTCGTACACCACACCCTCATAGTAATGGGTGAAGTCAAAGCCCATCGCAGGCTTGAGCGGCGTGAAGGTCCATCGGGGCAAAGCGGGGGCAGCAGCGACCATCGAATCGACCAGCGGGAACAGTTTCGAGTCACCCTGAGCGGTAATCACGAAATCTCGGCACCGATCGCGCGGTTCCGACATCTCAAAGCGCAACCCCGGAGCCACACGCTGAAGCTGACCGAGCGCCGTGTCCCACAATGGATCGTCCGCATTAGTGATCGCCCAGAGTTTCGCGCTGTGAGCGCGGAACCAGTCCCAGAACTGAGATGACACCGGCTCTTGAGGCACTCAAGTCAGGGTATCGCGAGCGGAGCGTGGTTGCACCTATCGCGATCCCGAGCGATTTCGTACGAGGTCTGGGCATGATCTCGGGTTGGCCTGATTCATCCGTGTCGAGACGGGAGTGTCGAGCCAGGAGTTTCGAGCCAGGCGTGTCGAGCCTCGCGTGTATCGAAAAGCCTCCCGCGTCCGCGCTCTCGCAAAATGACTGCTACTGTCTGCACTCGTCATTTTTCCCCATTTCACTTTGAAGGATTCGTTCATGCACGCGCGCCTGCTCTTCCCCGCTCTGGCCTTGGGCCTGCTCGCTTTGCTCGCCTCGTTCGTCCCAGCCGCCCGAGCCCAGGGGACGGCGCCGCTCACGCTCGTCAACCAGACCACGCCCTTCGTTGACGAGGTCATCCCCGGCCCGATCGTCTACGCCACCGGTGATGAACTGCAGAACGAGGTCGTTTTCGAGGGCACGGTCCGCGTGACTTCGATCACTGTCCGGTACGCCTCCACGGTCCCGGTCAACTACGTCGTGCGGTTCTATTCCGGTCCTTTGGTCGGGACCATCACGATCCCGAACCTCCCCGCGGGCAGCAACACCATCACCTATGCCGTGCCCGCCGCACAGCAGTTCGACTGGACTCCGGTGGTCACCGTCAATGCGATCGGCGTTCGCCGCTCGGCCGGGGCCTACTCGCTGCAACTGACCCGGACCGACGGCACGAGCCCGGGCACTGCCGCAGGCCACGTGCTCGCCGTGGGCGAAATGTTCTGGCGCAACCTCACTCGCAACCGCATCGAGGACCCGGTTAGCCTCGGCCTGGTCACGTTTGACTTGGCCAACGACATCGTCCCTCCGGCTGGCTTCCACATCCGCCTGGACGCGGTCTCCGTCGCGGCACCGCTCCCCGCCACGCTCTCCTCGCTGACGCCCGCTGCGACATCCGTCAAGGGCGGCCGCTCCACGACGCTGACCGTCCAACTGTCGGCCCCGGCACCAGCCGGGGGCGTCACCGTCGCGCTCGCGAGCAACTCCACCGTCGCGAGCGTTCCGGCCTCTGTGACGATTGCCGGGGGCGCACGCAGCGCCACCGTGCCGGTCACCACCTCCACGGTTCGACGGAACACTGCCGTTACACTGACGGCACGGCTGGGAACGTCCCAAGTTTCCACAACGCTGACCGTGACCCGCTAAGGGAACTCTCCACGAGCGGAGCGGCACGCCCGGGAACACCGGGCTAGCCGCTCTACAACAGGCGAAGGACGTTGGCTCGCGCCGGTGGCCTGCGGCATGCCACTCGGTATGCGAGTTCATTGTGAGGCGTGAGCCGACCAGCCCTGAACAACACGATCCCACTCGTCGAAGCCGCTGGCATCGTCAGCCGCGAGTGCCCGTGCCCGCATGAGATTGGCTACCTTTTCAACGACACGTTGCTGCCGCGCGTCAAGAACCCACCGGCCAAGGAATCGACATTGCGCCTTGGCGTTCGAGGGCAGATCCATCTGGCGTGCGAGATCGCCGCTCTCGCCCGTTTGCACGGCGCGGTACATCGCCGCCGCGAGGTAGTATCTGAATCCGACGCCATCCAGGAATGGCCACCCGCCTACGCCGCGATACGGATCCCAACCACCGTCGTTGGCAACGTCGATCCACGATTGATCGTCCTCGCGATGTGCGATGGGAAAGTCGACCCGGGGAACCCCCATCAGATCGAGTGCCATCGCGTCGGTCCACGATCGTCCACCGACGCGATTCACACTGCGAAACGCTTCGACAATCTCGTCCAGAACTGCGTCGGTATCGGGATCTGACGGTGTGGTCGGCATCGGGTGAACTCATCGCAGCCGCTGCTGGAGTTTATGGCGAGCTGATCAGAATCCTTGACCGCGACACCATCCCCACCTGGTTGGTCCGCGTCGAAACTCCTGGCAGCAGGCATCTCGGCATCAAGACTCGCGACCGCGACCGCACGATCGACATCCAAACTCCCCGGCACCCCGTCGGCACGCAGTCTGGTCTGCGCTCAGGGTGGCGCTCGGGGACGGCCGATGCCAGGTGCCGCAAACCGACCCGACAGCCATCTCTACATGCGATCCTCGCCACGTCTCATGATTAGCGAATAACTCCGTTGACAGGTTGGGGGGGTGCCCTCATATTGTTGATTGGTAAGGATCATCGAACCTGTTGACACTCGGTCGGAAGCCGCGCGAGGAGAGATGTATGTCCGTGAAGTCCTTCATCAGCGTGGCCGCCCTCGCGGCCTTGGCCAGCCCGGGTACATCGATCGTCTCGGCACAAGTCACGATCAACACTGTTGCCATCAGTAACCCCGGCAACGCGGCGGACGCGCGCGTCATGAACGACGGCACATCGGGATACGGCTCCGTGGCGTACGCCTTCAACATCGCACGGACCGAGGTGACCAACGCGCAGTACGCGGCTTTCCTGAACGCCAAGGCCGCCTCGGACCCATTCAACCTGTACAACACGGAGATGGCCGGGCCCTTCGGCGGCATCATCCGTTCGGGCTCGGCGGGGTCGTACACATACTCGGTCGGCGGTCGGGCAAACCATCCCGTGAACTTCGTTTCCTTCTGGGATGCGACGCGCTTCGCCAACTGGCTGCACAACGGGCAGGGCGATGGCGACACCGAAACCGGTGCGTATACGCTCGGCGGCGTGACGAACCCCGTGAACGAATCGGTCACCCGCAATGCGAACTGGCAATGGGCGGTGACCAGCGAGGACGAGTGGTACAAGGCCGCGTTCCACCAGCCCGCGAGCGCCGGGGGCGATAGCGACGACTACTGGCTCTACCCAACCTCGAGCAACAGCGTGCCCACGACCGCGCAAGCCAACATCTTTGGCAACGGAATCAACAACACCAGGCCTGTGGGTTCGTACGTCGCAAACTACTACGGCACGTTCGACATGGCGGGGAACGTGTGGGAGCGGAACGAAGCAATCATCGGTTCCTTTCGCGGTCTTCGGGGCGGGTCGTTCTTTAACAACGACGCCAGCTTTCTGCCGGCCAGCTTCCGCACGAGCAGCCCGCCGACGTTCGAAGTCCTGAATGTCGGTTTCCGCCTCTCCCAGAAGATTCCGTCGTGCCCCGCCGACTTCAATCGCAACGGATCCGTCGACCTCTTTGATTATCTCGACTTTGTGAGCGCCTTTGCCGCCGACTCCCCCACCGCCGACTTCAATGGCAACAACGTCGTCGACTTGTTCGACTATCTCGACTTCGTCCAAGCCTTTTCGACCGATTGCTGAGCCGCACGCACTCGGCGCGACATCCACGCGCTCCGCCACACCCTCGGCTCGCACATCTGCAAGGCGGGCGTTCCGTTTCGGACGGCCCAGGCCGCGATGCGGCACAGCAACCCGAGCCTCGCGGCCAACGTCTGCACCGATCCCAAACTCCTCGACGTGGCCGGAGCGGTGGCAAGCCTGCCGGACCTGCCGCTGGCGACCATCGGCGGGCCAGCGCTGGCGGCGGCGATGATTTGACAGAGGATCGGCCAAGCGAAGCCGTCAGGCACCTCTATCACAAACCGACTTGACGATTCCAGTCGGCAACGTACATCTCAAGTCGAGCAAACTCCCCCGGCATAAGGAGTCGGTTGTGGGCGATGAAATTTCGAGCTTTCTCCATCTCATCAAATCGTTGCTTCAAAAAGTGCTGAGTCGGCACGAGATCGGCGAAATCAGTCCAATTGTTAGTGATGATGTCCGCCAAGTGCCCAAACTGGATGAAGCCCATCGGATCCTTCTTCTGACCCTCCAGCCACGAATTCTCCGTCGACTCTTTTTGTCGCTGCTCGGCAAATTGGCGAATCTTCTCGGGCACTTTGTTAACCCACCAGTCGGAACCATGTCGCTCGCCAAGTCGCTCGGCGATCAACGAACGAACGGCGTTCTCGAAACAGTAAATGAGAGCGTAGAGACGAGCCATTCGAAGGGCTTCGTCTCGCTCGTCTACCCCGAAAGGAGCAAGAGTTTCCTCAAGGAGCGATCGCTCCGCGTCGCGCTGGTCAGCACCCACCCTGATGCCCGCTGTGCGAAATCGCTCGGCATCGGCCTCAAACATGAGGCCGCGAAACATCCAGTCGCGAACATCCTTTCGGTTAGTGGTCAAGTAGATGCTCCTTCAAAGACTTGAAGATCGCATTGTAAACCTCAACATCTTTGGTGGCGGGGAGATGTACCTCGATGTTGTACCGCAGGCCGAAGTTAGACGGGAGGTGGCGTGCCTTGGGCTCGGGAGTACCTTCCTGCGGATCCGCGCCGCCTGTATCGCTCGCTCTTTCACCGGTAGAATTCTGCCCTGCTACGCTGGCGGTGCCGTCAAGGTCGGCGAGCTTCAGGAATGCGAAGAAGGTCCTGGCCTGCAACTCGGCAATACTGTCCTCGACATTATGGACCGCCTTGAACTTTCCCTCGATTGCTGTTTTGTGACTCTCGCTTGGTCGCTCATTGACATGAAACAGGTCTTGGTACGTCTCTCGCAAGGCCTCGGCCATTACGGCCTTGGAGCGGGAACGATCTCGGTACTGGTGGTATCGCTGTGTCGGAACCCCGTCTGCACTCAGGAACTTCAGGTCCTTCAGCATTGGAATGATTGCGCGATCGTTGCTGCTGGCGAAGCCGATGCCCTTCAGGTGTTCGGCGTTGAATTTCGGCGGTGCGGCACCATCTTGGATGGCTTTCATGATTGCCGCCACCTTGTTGACCGCCGGCATGTATCGGCTTGTGAGCATGCTTAAAGTGTACTCGCCGACCGCTCGGCCGGATCGGCAGCCTCATCCCCGCCACACCTTGCACACCCGCTTGCACCTGCGCTTGCACATGCGCTTGCACATGCGCTTGCACAAGCGAGCGTCCGCCCAGGTCATTCCCTGTCATCGTCCGGCCGTCGGCCCCAATCTGGCCGTCCCCGCACCCGTCGCCAGAACTCGCGACTTCTGCGGAGTTTGTCAACGAAAAGCCGCCGGTGTCATCGTGTGACATCGGCGGCAGACAAAGCGGGCGATCGGGATCGAACCGACGACATTCAGCTTGGGAAGCGGACAATACAGCGCCGAAACCCCTGCAAATACAGATGGTTTGGAAGGGGGTAGCGCGAGTCCCAGCTATTCTGCCAGCTATTCGACACCAATCCGGCCCCCCGAAGCCCCCACCGATCCCGAGTTGGCGGCAGTGGTCGCGGCATGGGCGTGCCTGCCCCCGGCAATCCGGGCGGGCGTGCTGGCGCTGGTGAAAGCCGGCGCGGTGTGATAGATCGGGTAAGCTCCGGGCATGAATGCGGGCAGACAACATCGGCGGTTGCTGTGGGTTCACGTAGCCGCCGGCGTGGTGGGCTTGCTTGGGGTAACGGGGATCATCGCGGGGCTGGTCCTCGCGTCGCAGATTCCCAGCATCGAGCGCATTGAGGCAGAAGTTAACGCACGCCGAGCGTCTGCTATCCGACCGGGCTCTGGTGAGAGTGACGTTCATAGCCTTCCCCAAGAAGAGTCAATCCGCGAGACTCTTGAGCAGCGTCGGCGATTGCAAGAACCTGTTACGTTGGACCAGTTGCTCAAAGACCTCGGGCGGCAACAGCAAGCCGAAATCGATGCGAGGGTCGCCGTCGCTGACAGGCAATTTGAGACCGCCCGTGGGGCCTTTTTTTCCGGATGGGCTGGCGTTGGCGTTTCGACAACTTGGTTTCTTGCGTCGGTCGGAATACCCGCTGGGATGCGTCTTGCTCGGCGGACGATTTCCAAGCCCTTGGCTACTCGTGTTGCGGCATCGATCGCTACGGGCGTCTTGCTCAGCGGCTTTGCGACTGCGCTGGCTTCACACCACGACGACGAAACACAGAACGCGATCTTGGTGGCGGTAGGTCTCTCGGCTGCGGTGCTAGGGTTCTTGCTTTTTCCGCTGCTTCGATACCCGACCGACCGGACATAGTCATGGAAGTTGAGAAATCCCGTGGGGACTTCATCGCCCGCTTTTGACCGTTGGTGGACCGCTTTTTTCTATGGGCCGGAGCGCGACCCGTGGCGCTTCCGGCTTGACTCCGAGTCGCCGGTACAATCGCATTAGCGGAGCGTTTGCGCCCGCGGTGACGATAACCGACCGTGACGAAGCGGGCGGCGGCATCGAACTTACGAGCGACTGCTCCCGCGCAGCGTCGCATTTACTGTGAATAACGTGTCGCCCGACGGAAATCACCCGCATTCCCGCATTCAATAGCTGCAAGGGCCGGTCGGCTGATCCCCGACCACATCGACCGGGCGTGGTTCGCGTTGCACCTTCGCGGGCCGCGCCCGGTCCTGCCCAGAAAGGTGCGGGTTTGGACGATTCTGAACTCTCGGGCTTTTGCAAGGCTTTCTTGGCTCACAGTTCCAACTCTGTAGTTGAGCTACTCGAACGGTTGTCAAACTGCGAGGGCGTCCGATTCCCTCATCCTCGCGCCGCGGATGTGGCCGCAAGTCTCCGAAGGGAGGCCATGACCACCGGTGCGTTCCTTCCACGCTTATCGACCGACGGACAACTGCTGTTCGTTCAAGATGACGCGAGTTTGCTTTGGAAGGCTAACTGCTATCACGACGCGGCCCGACAGATCAGGGACGAGGCCGGCTGTCTCCTTGGTCAAAGGGATCCGAAACTGATCCGCCTTCGCAACTTAGCGTTCGCTCTCGAAACATGGGCGTCCGCCGCAGTTGAATATGCGAACGAAATAATGTTGCGGGACACTGAATCTAAGTTCCGCTGTATTGTGCAAGCGACCACTCACCTACTCGACGCGGAAGGGATGACACGAGCGTTGGAGGACGAGATCGCCAACGACGTTCGCAACATGACCGACTTGGTATGGCAGCGCTTTGTCGCCCGCTGCACTGAACTCGAACTACAAATGCAAGCCCGTGGACTCCAGCCCGGCGCGTTTACTCGACACGCTCACCTTCGAACGATGGAGACACATATTGACGCAAAGGTCGCGATGGATGCCCTGAGTTGGGCAATCGCCCACGATACCGCGACAACGCCGCCCAAGTTGGCTCTTCCCATCCGCACCGAGGTTGTGTTGTGGGAGGGAGCCGATCACAACGAACGGAATGTACGGCTCGCCCGCACCCGATCCGCCTATCTGGAAGCCCACGGCAACGTGGTTGCGGCGCTGGCTGCGCTGAAGGCAGGCGGGAATGCGGTGGGCCGAAGCACGTTCTATGACCACCTGACGGCGCTTGATTCCGAGTGTCCGGGTTGGCGCTCGCACCTGATGGTGTCCGGCGCATCCGGAAATCCGGAAAGCGGTGTAGTGGTCAGACCACGCGGGAAATCGAGGGCAAACGCGAGATAGTCCGGCTGTCCGGACGATCCGGAATCCGGACTGAGCGCCAGTCTTACGCGGGCCGCGATAGGGCGGCCCCCGCGTGGGACTACGCATGGAACGCAACAGAGTCGAACCCCCGCCGGTGGCGCTGACGATCGCGGACGCGGCACGCCGGTTGGCGGTTTCTCCAATGACGATCCGCCGGCTGCTGGAACGTGGCGAGCTGGTGCGCATCGCGGTCGGGCGGTCGGTGCGGGTGCTGGCCCGGTCGGTGGATGAACTCGCCGAGCGCGGGGGGGTGTCGCGTGGCAAGTGACACCACCCCGACGACCCCGGCCCCGCTGTTGATCGACGCCAAGGCGGCGTGCGCCATGCTGTGCATGGGCGAGCGGCGGCTATGGGTGCTTTCGAACTGTCGCGCGATCCCGTCTTTCAAGATCGGCAAGTCTCGCCGCTACTGCCCGGATGAGCTGCGGGCGTGGAAACGCGCGGGATGCCCCACCGAAGGCGGCGCGGGCGATCGGGTGCGGAAGGCGGTGCGGCCATGATCGCCACGCTGTTCGATCCCAGTCCCCCGAAACCCGGAAAAGACGCGGCCCCGCTGGCGGGCGGGGAGGGCGTCAACGGTCCGAGTAATACACATAACTTTACGCGGCTGCCCCTGCCCCCACCCGCGCACCACAACGCGCCGGCGGGAACGTCCGGCGTCGCGGCGGTGCGCATCGCAGGACACGCGGCCAAGCAACGGGCCGACGTGCTGGCGGTGGTCGTGAAGGCGGGCGCGTTCGGCGCGAGCGATGCCGAGATCGAATCGGCCACGGGCATCCGCGCTCAATCAGTGTCCCCGCGACGCGGCGCACTTGTCGCGCTCGGGCTGGCGGTCGATAGCGGGCGGCGACGCCCGACGCCACGCGGTCGCCCGGCGGCGGTATGGGTCGCGGCCACGTTTGCCACGGCTGGCCCTGGGGCATCCGCTGACGCTGGCGGGCCGGAAGGGGGTGCGGCATGAGCGAGCCGGCAGAACGGGTCCTCAAGGCCCTCCGCGAACACGGGCACGAGCCGAAGCGAGCTGGCGCGGGTTGGGCGTGCCGCTGCCCCGCCCACGACGATCGGAACCCAAGTTTGAGCATTCACGCCGGCGACGACGGGCGGGCGCTGGTGAACTGCCACGCCGGTTGTCCCGTCGATGCGGTGTGCGGGGTGATCGGGCTGCGGCCCGCTGACCTGTTCCCCGCTGACCCGAGCCGGCGCAAGGGTCACGCGCCCCCACGCCCTAAGCCGCGGCGACGTGGCGACGGCGACGAAACTACGCGGATTTCCGCACGCGGCGGGGTTTCTGTCACCGTCGCCGGTGATGCCGACCCCCGCGCGAGCGGACGCACGTTCCCCACGGCCCGCGACGCGGTGGCCGAGTTGGAGCGCCGGTACGGCCCGCGATCGACGACCTGGACCTACACGAACGCGGCGGGCGATCCGGTGGGGCTGGTGGTTCGCTGGAACACGCCCACGGGGAAAGGCGTGCGCCCGGTGTCGCTGAAGGCGGACGGGTCGGGGTGGATCATCGGCGGGATGCCCACGCCCCGCCCGTTGTACGGGTTGCCCGACCTGCTGGCGACGAAGCCCGGCGATCGGGTGTACGTCACCGAAGGCGAGAAGGCGTCGGACGCGGTCCGCGCGGTCGGGCTGGTGGCGACGACAAGCCCGCACGGGTCGAAGTCGGCGGGCAAGGCGGATTGGTCCCCGGTGGCTGGGCGTGACGTGGTGATCTTGCCCGACCACGACGTAGCGGGCGAGAAGTACGCCGACGACGTGGCGCGGCTGGCGACGGCAGCGGGCGCGATGTCGGTGCGGGTGGTGCGATTGGTTGAACTGTGGGCAGGGATGCCCGGGGGCGGCGATATGGCGGACCTCGTGGAGCATCGCGGCGGGGACGTTGACCCGATCCGCGCCGAAGTCGAAGCTATGGCGACGGCGACGACACCTCAAGAATCTACGGGAGTTTCGGGGGTTTCGTCGCCAATGGTTCCGGCAATCGACCTGGCAGCGATGATCCCGAGTCGGGCGGCGTACACGCGGGACTACTTCGCGGCGCTGAGCCGGTCGACTCAAACACCGATCGAGATGCCCGCGCTGCTTTCGCTCGCGATTGCATCGGCGACGATCTGCAACGTCGCAAGGGTGCGCGGATACGGCGACCACGTTGAACCCGCGCAGATTTGGGCGCTGGTTCTCTGCGAGCCAGCGGTTCGCAAGTCGGCGGTACTTTCTGAGTTGCTCGCCCCGATCATCGCATGGGAAAAGCGACGAGCCGAAGAACTAGGACCAGAAATCGCGGCGGCGGTGCAACGCCGGAAGATCGACGAGCGACGCTTGAGAGCGCTGGAGGAAAGTGCTGCTCGCAACACCGATTCGATCCACTCGGCAAGCCTCACGAATGACGCGGTGCAACTCGCACAGGCGATGCAAGCGGAACCCATTCCTTCCGCGCCTGTGCTGCTGGCATCGGAGCCTACGCCGGAAGCGCTGGCACAACAGATGGTCAACAACCAGGGGCGGGCGCTACTCGCATCGGCGGAAGCAGACGCGCTCGACATTGTGCAAGGTCGATATTCTGGCTCACGCAACTACGGGATCCTGCTCAAAGGGCACGCCGGTGATGCGGTGCGGGCGCAGCGCGTCGGACGTGCTGGCGACACGATCGACAACCCGGCGCTTGCCGTCGCGTTGTGCGTACAACCGCAAGCCGTGCGGGAACTGTGGCGTGACCCGCACGCCGAAGGACGGGGGCTGTTGGCCCGATTCGCGGTGGTTCACCCGCGTGATTGCATCGGATTCCGCGATGTTCGTCCTCCGCCGGTTCCGGAGTCGGTGCGGTGTGCGTGGCGAGCGGCGATCGACCGGCTGTTGACGTTCGAGCCCAGCGATACGCCCACGATCATCGGGTTGAGCGACGACGCGGACATGGCGTACTTGGAGTTCCAGAACCGCACCGAGTTTGCCCTTGGCTTTGGCAACTTGGCGGAGCGCCGAGCATGGGGCGGGAAGCTGTGCGGGCTGGCGCTGCGGATCGCGTTGACGCTTCACGCGCTCCAAACCTGGGCGCTCGCTGGAACGCCGACCGATTATCCGGGCATCAGCGCCGCCACGATGCGGGCCGCGATCGCGTGGGCGGATTTCCTTGCGGCAGCAGAACTCCACGCCCGGGAGCGATTGAGCGAATCGGACGAAGAACGTGACCGTCGTCGGCTGGTGGACTGGATCAAACGCGGCGGCAAGGACCGTGAACCCAGCACGGCGACGGTTCGCGACCTGACACGCGGCCTCCGCGAGTATCGGGGCGATCCCGAGCGGGCTGAGAAGGCGCTGGGCGAACTGGTGGCGGCGGGTGTCGGGCGGTGGGAAGTCGATGCCCACGGCCCCAAGGGCGGGCGTCCGGCGGATCGGTTCCGGCTGCTGTCGCGGGGTGGTGACACTGGCGACGGCGACGAAACCCCCGTGAACGACGGGAATCGAGCGAGTTCTGTCACCGTCGCCACGGTCGCCAAGCCCACGAACGCCGGCGACGGCTGGGGGGAACTGTGAACCCGCAGCCCCACGAACTCGCCCCGCTGCTGCTCGCCCTTGGGCGGGCCGGGTTTGAACTCGCCCCGCACCCAACCGACCCGGCCCGTCTGCGGCATCGCCCGGCTGACCTGCCCCCCGACCTGTCGGCGCGGTTGCGGTTGCACCGGGCGGCGGTCCTGGGGCTGCTGGTGAACGTGTACGCCCCCGATCCCCACGGCGACACGGAAGCCGGGTACGTCTATGCCGAGCGGCTGGGCGTGGCCGATGGGCTGGGGCTGGCGACGCACCCCGGATCGGCGGCGTGGCTGGTGGCGGTCGGGGAGTCGATGGGGGTGAATCAATGACGGGCACACTTGCACAATCCGAAGCAACGGGGTACACTGTGGGCATGGCAAGCGTGACGGCGACACTTCGGACAGCGTTAGAGCGGTGCGGGCAAACCCGCTACGCGGTGAGCAAGGCGACCGGGATTCCCGAATCCACGTTGTCCCGATTCGTGGCGGGCGGGAAGCCCTTGCGGGGCGAGAACATCGACAAACTGGCGGACTACTTGGGGCTGGTGCTGACGGCGAAAGCGGGCAAAGCCCGGAAGGATCGGTGAGGCATGGCACGGAACCAACGAAGCAAGGGGACTGGTTCACTGTTTCGCAAGACGCAAAAAGGCCCGTGGATCGCCACCTATTGGGACCACGCCGGCAAGCGGCGTGAACACTCCACACGCACGACCGACCGCCAAGCGGCGGAACGCATCCTCACCAAACTGGTTGCGGATACGGCCCTGCGGCGTGATCTTGTGATCGACCCACGCGACGACCGCTTCGCCACGGAAGGGCGGCGGCCCCTGACTGAACACGTCGCGGCGTACATCGCGCATTGTCGCCACGCCGGCCAAGCGCCCCACTACGTCGGGCAGAAGGAAACGCAACTGGAAGCGATGATCGCCGGGAGCAAGGCGACGCGGCTAGCCGAGCTGACCGCCGACGCCCTGGAGCTTCACTTGTCTGCGCTGAAGGATCGCAAGCTGGCGGCGCGGTCGGTGAACTTCGCCAGACAGATAGCGGTTGCGTTCTACGGCTGGTGCGTCAAGACGGGCCGAGCCGAATCGAACCCGTTGCGGGTGGTCCCCAAGCAAGACGAAGCCCGCGATCGGCGGCGCGTGCGTCGCCCGCTGACCGATGACGAGATGACCCGGCTGCTGGCGGTGGCCCGCGAGCGTGGGCGCGATGCGTGGTATCTGGCGGCGGCGCTGGCGGGGCTGCGCAAGGGCGATATGCAACGGTTGACGTGGGGCGACGTGAACTTCGCCGAATCCACGGTGACGATCCGCCACGGGAAGGCCCGGCGGGTGGACGTGATCCCGATGCACCCGCAACTCGCCGAAGCCCTCCGGAAGCGGCTGGAAGCCTTCCCCGCCCTTCCGACGGCGCGGGTGTGGTCGGACACGGTGGGCGACGTGACGCGGCTGAAAGACTTTCTGCGGGCCGGCATCGCCCGCCGGGTGAACGTGCTGGACGCCGAAGGCAAGCCGGTGAAGATCGGCACGGGCAAGCGTGAGCGGATCAAAACACGGATCGTGGTGGAGGATGACGAAGGGCGGGTGATCGACCTACACGCCCTGCGGACCACGTTGGGGACACAACTGGCCCGTGCCGGCGTGACGCCCCAAGTCGCCCAACGGATCATGCGGCACGGGGACTACCGGACCACGTTGAAGCACTACACGGTGCTGGGGCTGACCGACACGGCTGCGGCCATGGATCGCCTTCCGGGCATCGCCCCCAAGCCGCAAGCCGACGCGGCCACGGGGACCACGGACACGGCCCCGGCCCCCGGTACTTGCACAAACCGACCCCAGCTATTCTGCCAGCAGTTGGAGCGCGAAACGGGGCGAAATCGCGCGGCATCGCGCGGCGAAACAACGACCGGACGGGGACGCCATAGAAACGAAAAACCCCAGCAATCGCAGGGGTTTTCGCATGATTCCACGACACATTCTGGAAAGCGGGCGATCGGGATCGAACCGACGACATTCAGCTTGGGAAGCTGACGTTCTACCGCTGAACTACGCCCGCGGCTATTTCGAGTATAGCCTCTCTGGTCGGAATCTGCCAGCCACCGGCAACCGGGACGGGCATGCTTACCTCGGCCCAATCGACCTCCGCACGCAGGCAGGCGGCAGAGAACCGCGGGCGTTGACCGCCTGAAGCCAGCCGCCCAGCGAAGATGCGGCACTGGACGGCGTCAACACGCGGGGCGTGGGGTGTGCGTGAGCGAGCGACCAACCATCGTCATCTGCGGGCCGACTGCCGGTGGAAAGTCCGCGCTCGCCGTCGAGTGTGCGCTCCGGCTCCGCGCTCGCGGCGTCGCTGCAGAGATCATCAGCGCCGACGCGTTTCAGGTATATCGAGGGATGGACATCGGCACCGCCAAGCCCACGCTCGACGAGCGCCGCGGAGTCCCCCACCACCTCATCGACATCGTCGACCCCACCGAGGGCTTCACTGCGAGTGATTGGTTGGCACGGGCCGAGGTCGCCATCGCCAGCGTGCGTGAGCAAGGCGGCACTCCCATCGTCGTCGGTGGAACGCACCTCTACGTCAAGCTGCTCATTGACGGCATGTTCGCCGGCCCCGGGGAGGATGCCGAGCTTCGTCGGACACTCCGGGCCATGCCACCCGAGTCGCTTCGTGCAGAGCTCGAGCGCGTCGATCCGGTTGCGGCGTCTCGTCTGCATCCGAACGACCTTCGCCGCACTATCCGCGCGCTCGAGGTCTTCCGGCTCACGGGTCTGCCCATCACCGCTCACCAGCGCCAGTGGCAGGAGCGAACATCACCATCGCCAACCGGAGCGGGTTTCGCACCCGACAGCGCGGACCCGCATCGACTGCTCGTATTCGCCCTCGACTGGCCTGTGGAGTCGATCAACCGCAGCATCAACGCTCGGGTTCGGGCGATGGTCGAGCGGGGGCTGATCAACGAGGCGAGATCGCTCTTCGATCAGGGCGTGCTGGGCCACCAGGCCCGCGAAGCCCTTGGCTACAAACAACTGTTCTGCCACTTCCAAGGGCGGCTTTCGTTGAACGACGCGATCGAGCAGATCAAGATCGCTACACGCCGGTTTGCCAAGAGCCAGCGGACGTGGCTCCGGCGACTCAGCGCGGGCGCGAACTTCAGGTGGATTCCCGCCGCTGCAATGTTGGAGGGCACGATTACGCAACCGAGTGCACCAGCCCCGGCCGAAGCGGCGCACGGGCGGGCTCCGCAGGGGGACGAGCTTGCTCGAGAGCCAAACACCATGGCAAGCGCTGCGATCGCAACGACGCCTCGGACCACCGCAACCGTGCCTTCCGACCGCCCTCATCCGGAGGAATCAGCGAGAGTGAACCTGGAAGAGCAAGCGAGGTTGGTGCTCCGCCACGCAGGCTTTAACGTCGCCGGATGAAGCGCTTGCCGGAAAAAGGGTGTGGCCGCCCTTGAATCGACGGGTGGACGCCATCAATCATGTTGCATGGGAGTCCGCCTCAGCGACATCATCAGCGAGATCCGCAATCGGCGATTCAGCGACGTGTGGCAAGATGCACGCACCTGGATGGAGGGTAAGGGGAAGGTGCCACTGTTGGCGGGCGCAGGCACGGTGATTCTCTTTGTGCTCCTGCTGCAGCTTGGCGTGTTCGGCATGATCGGCGACGCGCTGCGTGCGCCACCAACGCCGCCGCCCGAGCACTTTGCAGACCCACAGAACGCCGCCGAAGATCTGGAAAGGCTTAGCCAGCTTGGGCCCGCGGCCCTGCGCGAAGAGATCAACGCTCGCGAATCGATCATTCCGATGCTCGAGGGAGATCAGAAGCAGCAAGCGCAGGACGCGCTCGCCCGAGCCCGCAAGGCGCTGGAACTTCAAGCAACGATGCCTCGCACAGAGCGCCGCAACTGAGCGCTGGCCGCACGGGGCGGGTTCGCGAGACAGACCGAGTTGCGCGAGCTTGACACGCGAGCCCAAATCGATTTCGAACAGAGTCTTCAGGTTGCGTGAAGACGGCGACCGAGCTGTCGATTCAGATGCCCTCTCCCACCACTTCGATTGAACGTGAGTGGCGACCGAGAAATCGCTTTGGTACAGTCTGCGGCTCTCGAAGCTCCGTAGACAACGCCTCGTCGAACGCAGGCTGAATCCGGCAATACCAAAGAGAGACCGGGTACACAGGGGAGGATTCACGATGACCACGACGACCGGTTCAAACAATGTTCATGCCGCCGGTGCGGCGCGGGCAAACAACGCCGTGGCCTCTGCCACGCCGGGCGCTTCGAGTTCGCGCGGTCTGTCCGACCGGCGGGCGATGCTGGATCGGCGCGGCATGCTGGGCGTCCTGGGCGGTTCCGCGGCAGTCGCCGCGATGGGTTCTTCCGCCGTCGCCGCTGCTGCTCACCCCGAGCGCAAGCGCAGTCTCCGCATCGCGCACATGACGGACACGCACGTTCAGCCCGAGCACAGCGCCGATCAGGGCGTCGCCGCATGCTTGAATCACGCCAGCGACCTCAAGGACAAGCCGTCGCTGATCATCACGGGCGGCGACACGATCATGGACAGCTTCGAGGCCGACGAAGCGCGGACCAAGCTCCAGTGGGAGATCTGGACCAAGCTCGTCAAGAACGAAGCAAGCGTTCCGGTCAAGAGCTGCGTCGGCAACCACGACATCTGGGGTTGGAACAAGTCCAAGAGCAAGACGACCGGCAAAGAAGCCGCGTGGGGCAAGAAGTGGGTCTGCGACGTCTTCGGCGTCGACAAGCCCTACCACAGCTTCGCCCAGAGTGGATGGCACTTCATCATCCTCGATAGCACGCAGCCCGATGGCGACGGCTACCTCGCGTATCTCGACGAGCCTCAGTTCGACTGGCTCGCGGGTGAACTGGGCCGGATCGACCGTAAGACGAACGTGCTCGTGGTGTCGCACATCCCGATCTTCTCGGTTACGCCCTTCGCCGAGTTCGACAAGGCCGAGAAAGACCGCGCCTGGAACCTTGGCGGCAGCACGCTGCACACCGACTCACGCAAGATCCGCCACCTCTTCCGCAAGCACCCCAACGTCCGCGCGTGCGTCAGTGGACACATCCACCTCGTCGACGCCTGCGAGTACGAGGGCGTGAAATACTTCTGCAACGGCGCAGTCTCCGGCGCCTGGTGGCAAGGCGCCCACCACCAGTGCGAAGAGGGCTACGCGCTGCTCGACCTCTACGACGACGGCACCGTCGAACGTCAGTACGTGACCTACGGCTGGAAAGCGCGGGCGTAACTGACAGACATGGGCACACGCGCGGCATCAAACGCGATTGCCCATCGATCGTCGTGTTTGTCACCCCGGATTCCCGCACTTTCGATATTGCTGCAACACGCAAGTGTGGTAAGTGCGGCCTACGCAACCGCTTCGTTTCCGAACGACGTGCCATAGTCACGCGCCGGGTCGCGCCAACGCTATCGCCGCCTGACCGAGAGTGATCCCGCCGTCGTTCGCGGGGACCTTCTCGTTGATGAGGAGCTTCAGCTCGGCACCCGCAACGATCTCGTCGATCGCGCTCAGAAGCAGCGCGTTCTGCGCGACGCCGCCCGAGAGCACGACGACACGAGCGTCGCTCATCGCGGCGATCGCTACCGCGTGCTCCGCGAGCGCTCGACCGAGCACCAGATGGAAGACGCGAGCGAGCATCGCAGGGTCGGCACCAGCCAGCCGCTCCGCGACCAAATACCTCAGCAGTGGAGTTTCGTCAACAACTCGCGTCTGACCCTGGCGATGAGATTCCAACCTCATCGAGTCGACGAGTGAGTCGACTCGCCTCGCCGCCACATCGTTTGCACTCGGCCTCGCAAGCTGCTCCAGCCAGATCGCAGCCTGCCCCTCATACGTCACCGGCTCGGTGAACCCGAGCAGTGCCGCCGCCGCATCAAACAACCTACCCGCCGAGGTCGACGTGAAGCAGCGCACTCCGGCGCGGATCATCGCCGTTGCGTCGGCAAATCGCCTTGGGAACATGAAGGGCGGCTTGCCGAAATCAATATCCGTGATCTCGTCGCCGACAGCGAACAACCTCCCCGCCGCCGCCTGCACGGGATGTCGCGCCGCGGCATCGCCTCCGGGCATTGGCACGGGCCTTAGCCATCCCGTCCGCTCGAAACCATCTCGGACGGAGCCCACGAAGAACTCACAACCCCAGATTGTTCCGTCGCGCCCCCACCCGGTGCCGTCGATCGCGATGCCGACGACTCGCTCACGGAGGAGTTCGGGCTCGCTCGACGCGTGTTCCGCGATCACCGACGCGACGTGCGCCTCGTGGTGCTGCACCGCGACGCGAGCGAAGCAACCAAGCCCACTCGCACGAAGCGTCGACACGAACTCGGGATGCAAGTCGTGAGCGACTACGAGCTTGCCCGCGTCGAGCTCATACATGCTCATGAAGTCCGCGATCGTTTCGTCGAAAGCCCGATCGGTCTCGATATCGCCAAGGTCACCGATGTGCTGGCTCAGAATAACCTCGCCCGTCCCCGGCAGCACAATGGCGATCGCGTTCTTAAGGTCACTCCCGAGCGCCAGAACGCCCAGGCGATTCCCGCTCGAAGTTGCGTGAGCGGGCAGCGTTGCGACCACACCAGGCGCCAAACCACGTCCAAACCGCGTCACGCACGCTCGCGGCCCTGACCCTTCCAGGCAACGCACCGCGACGACTGAGTCATCCACCCGACGTGCGATGGCGCGTTCACCCACGAGGAACGCGTCGGCAATGCCCGCCAGCCGCTCAAGCGCATCTTCATCTCGATAGCAGATCGGTTCGCTCGACCGATTCGCGCTCGTCAACACCATCGGCATCGGAGCTCCAGCATCGATCAGCATCTGCTGGAGCGGCGTGGACGCAAGCATGACGCCGAGCTCGCTCATGCCCGACGCCACGCCGGGGGCGACGCGTAACGCCGACTGCTCCCGCCGGGCGATGAGAACGATCGGCCGGGCGATCGAGCGCAGGGCTTGGCGGTGCACGTCCTCGACCGATGCGAGTTGCTCCGCCTGCTTGAGATCGCGGGCGAGCAGCGCAAAGGGCTTGTCCTTGCGGAACTTGCGCTGGCGGAGTGCCGCGACCACCGACTCGTTGGCCGCGTCGCACGCCAGGTGATAACCGCCGATGCCCTTGATCGCGAGAATCTTGCCGTCGCGGAGCATGTCGGCAGCGAGGGCGATCGCCGCGGCCCCCGTGCGCTCCGCTTGGTTCGCGTTTGCGTGGCCGGTCGTTCCCCGCCTCGCGCGGGTTTCAGCCAGAGAACCCGCATCCGCCGCGAGCACCAAGCGATACGTCGGCCCGCACGCCGGACACGCGACCGGCTGCGCATGGAAGCGACGATCAAGCGGATCGCCATACTCGCGCTGGCATGCCGCGCATAGGGGCCACTCCTTCATCGTCGTCGTTGCGCGGTCGTATGGCAATCGCTCGATGATCGAGAACCGCGGGCCGCAGTTGGTGCAGTTGACGTACGGATACGCGAATCTCCGTTCGCCCGCGTCCTTCATCTCGCGGAGGCAATCTTCGCAGACGCATAAGTCGGGCGAGACCCGCACGCTGGGGGCCTCGCCCCGCTCGCTCCCGACGATGGCGAATACCTCGTGGCCCGCAACCGGAACATCGCGAGATTCCAGTCGAGCGATCACCGACGCGGGCGGGGCTTCGGCTCGCAGGCGGACGAGCAACTCGCGCACGTGGGCCGGGTCTCCCTCGGCATAGATCTGCACGCCATCACTGCCGTTATGGACCGAGCCGCGCAGGCCAAGTTGGGTCGCGAGTCGATAGACAAATGGGCGGAATCCGACGCCTTGCACGACGCCGCCGATGCGGATTTCGACCGCGGCCCGGGCTGGCGGGCGAACCGGCGCCGGCACGTCCGCCCCAGCGTCGGCCGGAGATGCAAGCGAACCGGCCACCGACTCGTCGCCCTGGCGCCGCGGTTCCATCGACATGCTCCATCGATTCAGCAAATCCGGGGGAGGGGATCGCCGACAAGCATGTCGATCACCCGCGAGCCCCCAAACGCCGAGCGCCCAAGAACGGTCGCGGCGGGCGTTGCACGCACCTCGCCGATGATTGCCGCCTGTGCGCCGCCCGGCGCGTGCCGGAGTGTCTCGAGCGCCAGTTCCGCCAAGGCGCCATCCACGACCGCAACAAACTGGCCCTCGTTCGCCACGTGCAGAGGGTCGATGCCCAGCAGCTCCGCGGCACCGCGCACGACGTCGCGCACCGGGATGGTCTCCTCCCGCAGCGTGACATTGAGCGAAGCGTCGCGAGCCAGCTCGTTGAGCACCGTCGCAACTCCGCCGCGGGTCGCGTCTCGCATCCACCGCAGCCCGTCTCCAAGCGCCGCGATCAGTGCCCGCGTCATGGGCAGCACGCAACGTGTGTCGCTGCAGACGTCCGATTCCAGGTCCACCTCGCCGCGCGCAAGCAGGATCGTCACCCCGTGATCACCAATCGGCCCAGAGACCAGCACCGCATCGCCGGGCCGCACGCGTCCCGGGCCAAGCCTCGCTCTGGCGTCCAGACGTCCCACGCCACTCGTCGTGATGTACAGCCCGTCGGCCTTCCCATGCTCAACGACCTTGGTGTCGCCAGCGACGATGGGAACCCCGGCTCGCCGCGCCGCGTGAGCCATCGCTTCGACTTCTTCTCGCAGCACATCGGCCTCGAGCCCCGCCTCAAGAATGAACGCCACCGAAAGCGCCAGGGGCTCGGCCCCGCTCACCGCCAGATCGTTCAGTGTGCCGTTCACCGCGAGCTCACCGATCGAGCCCCCTGGGAAGCGCAGTGGCTTGACGACAAACGAATCGGTCGTGAAGCACAGTCGCTCGACTCCGCATGCCAGTTCCGCCGCGTCGCCCCGCGCGTCGAGGCTTGGGTTGCTAAACGCGAGAGCGAACAGGCCCTCCACCAACCGCCGCGTTGCGTGCCCGCCAGCGCCGTGCGGCATGGCGATGCGAAGGTCAGAAAAACTGGTCTGGCTCGGGGTCATCATCGGACTATCCGCCCCGACTGTTGGTCGCGCCCACCGTCAGGTGTGCATAGTTGTATTGCGCCGCGCACGCGCCCTCCGACGACACCATCAACGCCCCAACCGGTTTCTCGGGCGTGCACTCTCGCCCGAACAATGGGCACTCGTGAGGCTTCACGGCCCCCTTCAGCACGTCGCCGCAGCGCGACTGCCCGGGGTCCGGCACGTTCCTGGCCCGCACTCGCAACCGCCGCTCGGCGTCAAACCGAGCGAAGCCCTCGCGAACTCGAAGCCCGGACCGAGGAATCAGCCCAAGCCCACGCCATTCGAATGCCTCCCGCGTCTGGAACACCAGGTCGATCGCCGCCCGCGCAGCGGGATTGCCCTCCCAGGGCGTCGCCCGGGAGTACTGATTCTCGACCCTCGACTCGCCCGCCCGGATCTGACGCAGAATCATGATGATCGCCTGCAGCACGTCCGCCGGCTCAAAGCCCGCGACCACGACGGGGCGCCGGTAATCCGCCGCGATGAACTGGTACGCGTCGCAGCCAATGACCGTCGTGACGTGGCCCGGCCCGATGAACGCGTCGAGGCGCATGTCGGGCATGTCGAGCACCGCCCGAATCGCGGGATTGACGAGGATGTGGTTGCAGAACACCGTGAAGTTCTCAATGCCACGCTCGTGCGCTCGCATGATCGTCAGCGCCGTTGCCGGCGCTGTTGTTTCAAAGCCAATCGCAAAGAACACAACCTGCCGGTCGGGGTTCTGCTCCGCGAGTTTGAGCGCATCAAGGGGCGAGTAGACCATCCGCACGTCGGCGCCGCGGGCCTTGCTCTCCAGGGGGCTTCCGCCCGAACCTGGAACCCGCATCATGTCGCCGTACGCCGCGAAGATCACATTTCGATCTTCCGCCAGTTCCAGGCCTTCATCGATGCGCCCCATCGGCAGGACGCACACCGGGCAGCCCGGCCCGTGGATCAGGTCGATGTTGGCGGGCAACAGATCCGCGAGCCCGAACCTGAAGATCGCGTGGGTATGCCCGCCGCACACTTCCATAATCCGGTACATCCGCGTTGGATCCACCAACGACCGGATCTCCTCGACCGCTCTCGTGATGAGCGCCGAATCGCGAAACTCATCGACGTACTTCATGCGCCCTCCGCTCCGGCTGATCGCGAGACCTCATGATCTCCGCTGATCGATGTCGCCTCGCCAGAACCCGCCGCAGGCTTGGCGACGAATCGCGCGATCGCCACACCCTGGTGGACCAGCACATGGTCCCCCTCACGTACGCCCGGCACAAGATTCACCGCGACTTCGTGCTCCGCCATGAGTTCGCCCGTCTCGGGTGCTGGAAATGTCTCGCTGGCGCTGGCCAGCGCTCTAGCCCGAGCCATCTGGCCATCGATCGAGAGCACGATCATCCGCACCGCCTCGTCGCGACAGATCGAGCACCCACGGGGCGAGCAAAGCTCGCGCCCTCGCATCGCGTCGCTGCTCGCGCCGCCCCCACCGCCGCGGGCATTCGCAGCAAGCTTGTCCGTCTCCATCGGCGTGCTCACGCTCTGGGCTCCATCCTCGCCTCGATCGAGTTCACCGATGTGGCAGATCTCGCGCTCGTCGCCTGGTTTCCATTCGCCGCCGATTCCACGCGTGAGCTGGGCGAGCCATCGAACTGATACCCCGCCGCCTCTTCGCGGGCGCCCTCGACCTCACCCAGCGCTTCCAGCACTCGAATCTGCTCCGCCGCGTGCTCTGCGCTGATCTTGCTCATCGCAAAGCCGACATGGACCAGCACCCAGTCGCCTACTTCAACGCGTTCCTGGCGAAGAAGGTCCATGTTCACGCGTCGCCGGACGCCCATCACGTCGACGACAGCCAACCTTGTCATGGGATCCATTGCTTCATGCAGCCGCGCAGGTATCGCAAGGCACATCTTCACGCCCTCCCGTCGCCAGCCTCGCCCGGATCGGCAAGACGTGGCTCCCGCTCCCACACCATGACGCGATTGTTGCCGGAATCTGCGATCGCGATCATGCCGTCCTGACAGGAAACTCCGTAAGGCCAGCACAGCGTCGTCGGGTCGACCCGCTCCCACCGATTCTCTCCCGACCCGTCGAAGTCCGCCTGCCCCAGCACGCTGGCAGCGCCCACGTTGCTGGCCGCCGCGGCATCGGCATCCAGCAGCAGCACACGGTTGTTGGCCGTATCGGCGATCGCCAACTCACGCTCGCTCATCCGTCCGATCGCGTACGGAAACCGCAGCGCCCCGCAACCCTGCGGCCCATAAGGCCATTCTCGCGCGCCGAAGAGATCCGCTTGACCGATCGCGTGCGACGCCGGCTCGCCCGCCATGGCGCCCTCAACCCCGCCTGAACGCTCATTCCACACGAGCACGCGGTGGTTGCCCGCATCCGCGATGAACAACGTCCCGTTGTGGATGCACACCCCGTGCGGCCAACGAAACGATCGAGGCCCGACCCCTTCACCCCGATTCTCTTCGCCCCGCTCGAAACCCGCTTGCCCGATCACGCCCTCGGGGGTCTGTCCCGGCTCCGGCACGCCCCTCCACACCAGCACCCGGCGGTTGCCGGTGTCTGCGATGCAGAACCAATGCGCGTTGAACCCGACCCCGTAAGGCCAGTACAACGAGCCCCTAATCGGCGGGCCACCCCGATTCTCAGTCACGCCGCCAAGATCTTCCTGCCCAATCACGCTGTCGGGCGCCGCGTTATTCTCCGTTGGAACCCGATTCCACACCAGCACGCGATGGTGCCAGGCGTCGCACACCACCAGTCGCCCGCCCACCACCGCAACGCCGGTCGGCAGGTGAAGCAAACCCGGCGCCTCGCTCGTGAAGGTGTTCTGGCCGATCACCACATCCGCAGGCGCGTGGTGTTGCGTGGGCAGCGACTGCCAAAGCAGCAACCGATGATTGCCCGAATCCGCGACGATCAACCCGCCATCGTGCAGGCAGACCCCGCGAGGGCCATACATCGCGATCGCCGAAGCGCGGGCGTCCGGCAATCGCAAGGCGCCCGGTGCCGGCGCGCCGAGCCAACGCCGAGGCCTCAAGCCGCCAGTCAGCCTCTCGGAAGCCCCCCGATCAGGCTCCGCGGCGCCAGAGCGTTGTCTTGGCTGGGTCCGCGCCGTCATCACCGCGTGGCCCCGACAGCACGAACCCACACCACGCCCTCGTGCACCTTCAGGGGCAGCGGATCGAGCTGCACGCTCGCCTCGTTCCGACATTCGCCCGTGCACACTTCAAACTCAAGCCCGTGCCACGGACACGTCAGCACACCCTGAGCGTTCACCACGCCCTCATCCAGCGGCATGCCCTGGTGCGGGCACGCGTTGCGGTATGCGTAGATCCGCTCGCCCTGTCGCACCAGAACGACGTCGCAACCGTCCGTCAACATCCGAGTCGGACGGCCCTCCTCGACCACCGTTGCCTCCGGCCCGCGAGACCAACCTTTGCTCGCGCTCGGCGCTTCCGAAGCGTTGACCGTCAGCATCACCAGGCCCGCCACCGCCTGCCCCTTCACCTGCTCAACCCGCAGGATCTCCGGCACTCGCGCCCGCACTTCCTTCTCAACCCCTTCTGCAAGAGTCTGCGCCGACATCGAGCAGCCGTTGCACGCGCCGTGGAAACGGACGTACGCCACGCCCTCCTCAACCCGCACCAGCTCGACGTCGCCCCCGTGCGAGCGTGCGTAGGGCTTCACGTGCTCGAGCGCCTGCGCCACCCGTGTCGTGACATCCGGCCGCACGACACCAAGAGCCAAAAGGGCCGCATACACCACCGGCTCGTCGACGAGCTCCAGCAAGAGCTCCTTGCCTCGGGCATCCGCCCGAAGGCCTCGCACCACCGCTCGCCACGCCTCGGCGTGGAACTTCTCCAGCGCTCCTGTGTACCGCTCGACAATCGCACGAGCGCCATCATCCAGCTTTACCGCCTCCCGCTTGGCATCGTCGACCTCGCGCGCCAGCGTCGTGGCGGATGCCGAGCTCGCTGCCTGAGCGCCCAGTTGGTCTTGGCTCGCGATCATCGCGCTCCCTCGAAGACACACGCCCGGTCCAGTGCTTCCTCGGCCTTGAACGCCACCAGCTCCCCGAACGCCGCCTGCGCCGCCAGCACGAGCGAGCCCCCGATCGTGCTCGCCACCGCGGCCGCCGGTGGCGCACGGTCCGCTAGCGCCTGCAACACTGCGCACGCCCCCGCCGGGTTGTCCAACATTGCATCGGCAAAGAACGCGTGGACAAACCTCGTCAACGGGGCCTCCCGTGCCGCCGATGCCCGTCCCTGCTGGCCCGCCGCGAACGCTCCCCGCGCTGCGTGCGCTCCGCCATGATGATGCACGAGCCGCTCAACAAATCGCTCGGTCGCGAGATTGACCAGCGAATCCACATACTGCATCTCGTGCGGGTTCATGCTTCCGCCCCTTCGCGACCAGCGCAGCCGCAGGCCCCACCCCCACACCGTGAACCAAGGTCTTGTTCTTCGCGCCGAAGTCGGTCGCTGGAGTTTGCCGCCGCCCGCGCCTGGTCCAGTTCTCGCAGTGTCGCTTCAACGCCTTGGATCGCTTCCGCGTCGCCCGCGAACAGCCTCAGGGCCTCTCGCAGGTTCTCCTCGGCTTCCGCGAATCGTCCCAGCTTGCCCATCAGGCAACCAAGATTCGCGAACGCTCGCGCCGTCCCTGGCTCGTCTCCCGCGACCCGCCGGCGGTGAGCGACCTCGTGATAGAGCGCGACCGCCTCAAACAGCTCTCGCCCATCGGTCGACACCGGCAACTGCTGGAGCACGTTTGCCAGGTTCACCGCTGCCGAGCACCACGTTGTCTCGTGCTCGACGGGGTCGAGTTCCGCCAGGGCCGCCCGCAGGCACTGCTCGGCGATCTTGGGTTTCAAGCTCGAAGGCCCGCCGCCCATCGAGAGGTACGCCACCGCGGTGTTGATCAGGCACAAGCCGGCCCCACCCGCGTCCTTGCGCTGACGAAAGAGCCGCTCCGCCCGCTGATGGCAACGCACCGACTCCTGCAGGCGGGCAACATCCGCATCCTGCGTGGTCACGCCACCGCTCGTCGCGGCCTCCAGCAGCGTCTCGCCAAGCATCAGCAGCACCCCCGCCAGCACATCACTCCCGCCCTCGTTCGCCGCGGCATCCTCCGCCGCCATCAGGCTTTGGCGCAGCAGCGCGATCACGTGCTCGCCCGCCCCGTGCCCCTCGCGCTCCACCATCGCGCACGCCGCCCAAAGCCTCGCGGCCCCGGTCGCAGACGCCGCGTTCCGCGCCGCCTGAGCGAGCGTTGCTGTCGCGCGAGCCACATCACCCATCCGCGCGAACTCCAGTGCGCTGGCGACCATGTCGTCCTCCCGGTCAAGTTCACGAACGTCCCGATCATCCAGAGAACTCGAACTCACGCTGCTCATGCGATGTCGCCCCTTCTCGATCCGGGTCGGCACAACCACTGTCGCCGACAATCGTTCCTGAACATCTGCCCTGCCCGACTCAAGCAAGTCCGTTGGGTGGTCGCACATCGCGCCTCGCCGCCCAGGCCATCCATCGCGCCGCGACGCGAGCTTCGTGCTCCGAGCGAAACACCCCGATTCGATGCTTCTCGATACCCCGCGTGTACCAGAATTCCAAATACGCGACCCACGCCCCAGCTTCGAGCACAACTTCCGCCTGCACGACGAACGGCTGCTCGTCCCCTCTTCCAGGGTTGTGCCCGGCCTCGAGATCCTCAGGCGACATGGCACGCCGCACCGGCTTCGCGCCCCGCCCGCACCAATGCACCGGCATCCCCGGTTGTGGTGTCCGCGACCTTGCACCGCGCCGGGTGCAGCCCCAGCCTGAGCACCCGTTGACGGTCGTCCCACTGCCACACCCTGGGCCCGGGCTCGAGCGCGTCGCCCAGGCACTCTCGAACGAGCACCGCGCGATCGCCGCGGGCGTTGCGTTGCTTGAGCAGCAGTCCGCCAACGCCGCCGATCGCCAGCGGACTGACTTCGATCGCGTCGCCGACAAGCTTGACCAGCACGCTCGACGAGACCAGGTGCCTCTCGGCAATCGCCGCAGGAAAGACGAGATATCCCGCGCTCGTCACCTCGGGCTCACGCATCTCGGGTGCGGTCGCCCGAGAGGAGCCCGGGCCGTAGTCGCGCCACAGCAACTGTGCAACCCGCTCGAGCGCCGCGGAAACCGGCGCTGACAACTCCGTGCCGGCTTCTACCTGGGCCGCTTCAACGAGGAGGACGCGAACGCGGGGCGGGTAGGCGTCCTTGAGCAGCCACCGGGCAAAGGCCAGGGCGTGGTCCCATCGGAAGTTGTGCATGTTCACCGCCTCCAGTGGCGGCGTCTGCACCTCCTCGCCCGGAACATCGAAGATCTCGCCAGGCGTCGCGCCGGTCCGGCACGCATCAACCACAACAACGCGCGACATGCCTCGCATGTCAAACGCGACGTTCATCCCCGCCGTTCCGCCGTCCGCCAGGCGCACGCACTCCCCGAGACCAAGCTCCCACAAGCGACGGACCAATCGCGGCCCCAGAGCGTCGTCGCCCCGCAGCAGGTTCCCGCAGCCGATGATCAACGTGCTGTGTTGAGAAATGGCAAGACCTCCAAAGCCGCTTCACCGAGCAGGTTCGCCCGTGAGCCCCGCCCGTCACGTACCGGCCGTCAACGTACCGCCCGTTCACGTCCCGCCCACGCGGAACCGCGCCAACTCCCGATGCGACTTTGCGTCATAGGCATGAACCGTGCACACGAGGCACGAGTCGTAGCTGCGCACCACGTGCCCGAGTTCGATCGGATCTTCGGGGTCATGGATCGGCGATCCAACGATCGCTTGCTCCATCGGGCCCTTCACGCCCTGCCCGTCGCGGGGACCGATGTTCCACGCCGTGGGCGTGATCACCTGATAGTTCTCGATCTTCCCGTCCTTGATCTTCACCCAGTCGCCAAGCGCGCCGCGGCTCGCCTCCGTGCCGCCAAACCCTCGACCCTCCGCGTGCTCCGTCGGCTTGATGTAAAACTTGTCGTTCAGCTTGATCGCGTCCAGCCACTCTCGCATGCGCGTGATCAGCTTCGGGCCCTCGTGCACGCGGCTCAACACCCGCGTCATCACGCTCGGCCCGATCTTGTTGTGGATGTCCCACATCAACGGATCGCGGTCCTGGTGCTGCTCCGCCCCGGGCTTGGCGCACATCACCCCGCGGGCGTACGTCCCCACTTCCATCGCCGAGAGCCCGGCCCCGGGTACGTCGTACCGCGGCGCCTTCGCCCACGTGTACTTCCCTTGCTTGCGTCCCTGCTCTGGATCGAGCGGATCCGTCATGCCGTCGAAGGGGTGCAGGCTACCCGAGCCGCGGAAGAACGAGTGCGTGTGGTCTTCCTTGACCCGCGTCTCGTCAAAGTCGTGGAACTGCTTCCCGTCGAAGATCCCGCTCTGCGAGATCACCGCCTTCTTCCTCGCCTCGAAGCTCGGGAAGCGGAAGTGGTCCGGGTGGTAGTACGTACCAAAGCAAAGGTACTTGCCCGGCCCCTGCCCAAACGTGTCCAGCCCAACGTCCATCGCGTACCGAATGAAGAACGCCAAGTCGCTGTTGCGCTGGCTCTCGTTCTCGTCGCACCAGGCCAGGAGTTGCTCCCAAGTCTTGACCTGCATGTACCGTTCGATCGAGCAGCCAAGCCACCACTTCTCGATCCACTCCTTCTTGAAGTACTCCAGGATCGACCTCGCCCGGGTCACGTCCGACAGCGTCGGCCCGCACATCACCCCGCCCGGGATCATGAAGCTTGAGTGCGGCCATTGCCCGCCGAAGATCGCATAGATCTCCACCGGTTTGTTGCTCAGCGTGACGCCCGGCTCATAATGGGTTCCCACGAAAGGCGTCCAGCGCTTGACCGCCTCCGCATAGTGCTTGCTCTTGGCATACTTCTTGTTGACCAGGTCGATCGCAAACAGCGCGTAGAACCACCGCGGGATGCTCTGCACGGTTTCTGCCGCCTGCGCGATCGCTCGGACCAGGTTGGCGTTGGGGGGCAACTCCGTCTTCCACGCGGCGTCCAGCGCGTAGCTCGCTTTCGTCAGGTGGCTCCCTCCACAGATCCCGCAGATCCGGGGCGTCATGATCAGCCCCGCCTGCGGATCCTTCCCCTTCAGAATGATCTCAAAGCCGCGGAACATCGTCCCCTCGGTCCAGGCGTCGATCACCCGTCCGTCATCGATCTTCACGCTGACGTCCAGCTCGCCCTCGACACGTCCCAACGACTCGGCTCTCAGTTCCATGACTGGCATGTATGGCTCCGCCCTGAAGGACTGGGAAGCTTCGAAGCGGCAAGGCCCCGCGACTTCCTCGGTTCCGTCACTTCCACTCGGTCACCTCGACTGCACATCAACTCCGTTCGATCCAACCGCGCAGTCGCTCGCTCAAACCACGAACATGTCTTCCTTCGCCCACTTCGGGGCCGCCGCCCGGGCCGCTGCCGCGTGAAGCGTGTAGCTCAGCGGATCCGTGCCCTCGGGCACATCCTGCGGAATCACGCCCATCACCTTCTGAGCCTTGAACACCGAACCCGGCTGGAGGTCATAAAAGGGCCACTGAGGTTCCGTGCATCCGTGGCACGGATGCCCCGAACGGGTCTTGCTGCTCTGGCGATTCCACAGGATTCGATTGCACGAGCTGTGCGTCATCGAGCCGCGGCAACCCTTCTCATAGAACAAGCAGCCTTTGCGCGTCCCCTGCCCGAACTCCTCGACGGAGCTCTTCCACTCGAAATACTGGTTCCGCGTGCACCCGGTCTGCGTGAAGCTCTTGAAGAACGTCACGGGCCTCTGGTAATCGTCGAGCTGGATATCGCCCACGCGTCCCGTCGCGACCGCGACCAGAATCTGCGAGATCCAGTCCGGATGAGCCGGGCACCCGGAAATGTTGATGACAGGCAGCCCCGAGCGTGCACGGAAGTCGGCCCCCAACCATCCGCCGCGCTCACCCCGCTTGAACTGCAGGCCCATCGAACCGGAGGGATTGGGAGGCGTTGCAGGAATCCCGCCCCAGCTTGCGCACTGCCCAACCGCTACCACCGCAAACGCCTTCGGCGCCAGCTCGGTGATCCAGTCCTTGTGAGGCCGACCCAGCAGCATGTTGTACCGCCCGGTGCCATTGGGCCCGGTGATGACCGTGCCCTCGCACACCAAAAGGTCGAGCACGATGCGACCGTCGATCACGTCGCGGAACAGCCGCTTGGACTGCTCGCCATACGTGGGCGCTGCCGACTCATGAAAGAGAATGTTGATCCCAAAGTCGGTGACAAGATCAACAACCGTCGGCTCCTCGGCGTTCAGGAACGAGTGGGTGTTGCCGTTGCACGCCCCGCCGCTGATCCAGATCACGTTTGCCACAGCACCGACTCCTTGCTTGCACCACCTCAGTCCAAAGAAACTCCCATCCATCTCCGCGGCCGCTCTCGGTGCCCGCACTCGCTCGACCGGTTCCGGCACGCTCCCAGCCAACCCCCAACCCAGCCAGCCTAACCCTTGGTGGAAAACAAGCTTGCTGGTTTGCGGATCGACACATCCAGAAAAAACCAGTATACTGACTCGTGGCTGGACTGCAAGTGGATGAACGCTTTCCTCGCGCAAACGCCATTTTCAGTGCATCATCGAGGTACAGGCCATGGTCGCCGACTCCAACCTGAATGTGGATAACGGGTCTTTAGATCATCTTTCGAGCCGGCTCAAGGACCCTCGAACGGCCAGCGCCGTCACCGACATCCTCGCCATGGCCCCGGAGCTTGCTGGTGCCGCTCGGATTCTGATCGGGTTCGTTCAGCGATCCAGCCAGATCGCCGAGAACGTCAACGGCATCGTCGACACCGCTCGCCAATCCGCCATGGGCCCCGATGGCCGTCCCGGCGGCGGCATCGCTCAGGTCGTCGAGATCAAGGACAAACTCACCCGCGCCATGACGCTGCTCGACCGGCTCGAGCCGCTCCTGGCAGATCCAAAGACGCTTGCGTCGCTTGAGTCGCTCTTGAAGTCGCTTCCCAAACTCACCGCGATGCTCCACATCTTCGAGCTTTTCTTGGGCCGGAGCAGTGAGATGGCGGAGAACGTGAGCGGCGTGGTGGACACCTTCCGCCAGGCCATCAACAAGCGCTGGCCCACTTCCGCCGAACGCGAGAAGATCGCCTCGATCCCCGGGCAGGTCATGGACACGATCGAGTCCCCCGCGCTGCACCGCCTGCTCTCCTCCTTCGTGCTCTCGGAGGGGGGGATCGATGTGCTGGAACGCCTCCTGCAGAGCCCCGTGCTAGGCGGGCCCGCGCTCGAAGTCGTTGGCCGCCTCGCCGATGCAGTGGTCGAGGCCGACACCCGCCTCAAGGGCACCGATGCCCGTGTCGGTCCCCTGGGCGTGATCCGCGCGATGAACGAACCCGACGTGCAAAAGGGCATCGCCCGGGCGATCGAGATCGCTCGGATCTTCGGTCGCGACTCCAACTCGCTGGCCCAAACCAAGTAATCGCAACTCGCTGACCTTGAGCATCACGCCGCATCGCCGCGACCCGACCCATGCACGAACTCTCCATCGCCTTCTACATGGTTGAACAGGCATCGACCGCGGCTCGATCGCAAGGGGCGCGTCGCGTGACGAGGGTCCAGGCCCGCGTCGGCGTCCTCTCCGGCGTGGTCAAGGAATCCCTGCTGTTCTCCTGGAGCGTCGCGACCGACAGCACCCTTTGCCAAGGGGCTCAGTTGGACATCGACGACGTGCCGGTCACGGTCCGCTGCCCTCGATGCCCGCCCAACGCCAACGTTCACACACTGAGCGTTCCGCCCCGCTTTCGCTGCCCCGTGTGCGCTGAGCCAACCCCGGAGTTGATCACGGGCCGCGAACTGGAAATCCATAGCTTGGAGTGGCAACCGTGAGCGCAACCTCAGTCGAAGCCTCGTCGCCAGCCGCATGTGCGACGGGCGAGCCGCTGCCCCGCATCCTTCAAGTGCGCACGCAGATCTTGAAGAAGAACGACGAACTCGCCCGCGCGATGCGGGCCCAGTTTCGTGCCGCCGGGGTGTTCGTCGTCAACGTTGTGTCCAGCCCGGGGGCCGGCAAGACCGAACTGCTCTCCAAGCTGCTCACCAGGTTGCGAGCCCGGGGCCTCCGCGTTGCCGCAGTCGTGGGCGACCTGGCGACCAACAACGACGCGACCCGCCTTGCGGCGAGCGGCGCACCGACACGGCAGATCTTGACCGGCACCATGTGCCACCTCGAAGCCGACATGGTCTCCAAGGCGATTGAAGGTTGGCCCCTCACCGAGTTCGACTTTCTCTTCATCGAGAACGTCGGCAACCTTGTGTGCCCGGCCAGCTTCGACCTGGGCGAGGATTGCCGCTGGCTGCTCTTCCCGTGCACCGAAGGCGAGGACAAGCCGCTGAAGTATCCAACGCTGATTAACACGGCCGACGCGGTGATCCTGAGCAAGATGGACATCGCCGAAGCGGTCGGTTTCGACCGGGCGCTCGCCACCGCCAACACGCACTCGGCGCGAGCAAGCCTCCCGATCTTCGCGACGTCGGCCCTGACGGGCCTGGGGCTCGACGAGTTGATCGAAGATCTGCTCTCGCGCCGGGCGACCCGTCCGCGCTCAGCCGCCCAAGCCCTTGCGTGATCAGCTCACCGCTTGCCCAGGTGCACGCCTGAAGGAGTCTTCGTGATCGCGTTCGCAGCTCTGGCCGCTGGAATTGCCGCCGGATCCATCCACGTTGTAACGGGTCCGGACCACCTTGCCGCTGTCGCGCCGCTGGCGGTTCACCGCAAAGCCGCCGCGTGGCGAGCCGGCGTCCTGTGGGGCCTGGGCCACTCGGGCGGAACATGGGCCCTTGCCGCGATTGCCGTCGCCTTTCGCGAAGCACTGCCCATCGACTCGTTGAGCGCCTGGAGTGAGAGATTGGTCGGAATCGTTCTGGTCGCGGTCGGCTTCTGGGGTTTGCATCGCGTTGTCAAAGGCCTTGGAGGCGCCTCCGTGCCATCGTCAGATCACGCCGACGACCACGGCCAGGCGTCGCGTCACGGGCGGACACATCGACATGCCCACGGGCACGGCGCCCTCGGCATCGGCACGCTTCACGGCATCGCGGGCACCTCCCACCTGCTTGGCGTGCTGCCCGCACTCGCCTTTCCCGATCGGAGCCACGCCCTCGCCTACGTCTTCGCTTTTGGCCTTGGCTCCATCCTCGCGATGACCGCGTTCGCCTCGCTCCTTGGGCTTGCCGCTCGGGGCTCGCTCCAGTTGGGGTCACGGGGCTACGCGGGCTTCATGTCCGCCGCGTGCATTATCTCGATCGGCGTGGGCGTGTTCTGGATGTCGCAGGCCGCTGGGCACCATCATCACCTGCACGACCTTGAGTCGCACCACGCGCCTCACGTCCACCCGTGACTTGCGATCTCAGATCGGCGTGAGCGCCGCCCGGTTGGGCAACACCGCCGACTGGCCCGGATTTGCACGGTTGGCACCGGCTTCGGACCGGCGTGCCGGGCTACTCGAGGCTCGCTCCGCACGCATGTCGCCCGGTCGAAAGCCCGCGGCGACCAACCCGGGTGGCATCGCCAGACCCTCGTCCGCAGTGCCAGCCTGAGGCTGCGACGGCGCTTCGCCCGCGTTCTCTCTGCCAGTCGCGCCCAGCTTGCACGCGCTCCCGACCGCCAGCAGGATCCACAGCACGTCGAACAACCCAAAGCTGGAGAAAAAGGCACCGACAGTGCCAATCCCGCCCGCCAGTCCGGGAATCGCTTCGAACTCCGCCTTGACGGTTGTCAGATAAGCCTGCTGCTCGCCGGGAGTCATGCCGTGCCACTGGCGCGCTGCTTCCGCCTGGGCCGCTTCCATGTCCTCCTGCGTCAACTCGCCCGTTGCGCTCTGACCCAGTTTGTGCTCCAGGATTCCGTACGCGATCTTGCTCTTGGCCATCTCGTCGGTGTAGAGCATCGCGTCGTTGAACTTCTCAGCGTTGAACGTCGCGGCCCCGAGTTTGCCACCAAGCACGGCGACAAACGCGACTAGCGCTGCCATGACGCCGCGCCCGATGCTTGGTTTTCCCGACGAGAAGCGATACACCCCGAATCCAACCGCCAGCCCGACGAACCACGCGACGAGACCGGCCTCAATCTGGAACGCTGCCGCAACCGCCGTCCACAACGCCGCGCCCACGACGGCGCCGAGAACTCCGCCGAGCATTGCCTTCATGCCAGTCCCCTTGTGCCAAAGGCGAAAGGCACGGTCGCTCTTGCCGGAACCGTCCCCGCCCGCGCGGGGAGTGGCCCAGCACCACGATCCCCGCGCGATCTCACTCTCGCCTCCACATTTAGGGATCGGTCGATGGTTCGCGTCGTTGCACTCGCGGAAGCCCAATCCCGAGCCCCGCGCGCGGCATAACCGTCGCACCCCAGCGCATTCGCGCACCGCACCAGCAGACTACTCGGACTGCCACGGCGCCCGGTCTTATCGGGAGTCTTGCTTTCGCTTCGCGCGCAAGCCGGCCTCCGACCGCTGCGCAGTTACCGGGAGGTGCGCCGAAAGATGTATCCGCCCTTGGTCGCGCCCCAGACCTGCGCGCCCGAGGCATCAAACCCCTGATCCCAGCTCAGCAGTTCGCCATCCCGCACCGTGACCTTTGTCGTCGCGTACTTCGCCCCGCCAAGCTCGCTCGGGCAGTCTGCGCCGATCGTGCCGCCCGTCCAACTTGGCGCAGAACCGGCGGCGGTCGGATCAGATTGCATGAGAAACACCGAGCAGCCCGCACGCGGCTTGAGCGCATCGGGTGTCAACGCGCTGAACCGCGCGGGCTCACGCCAGGCGCCCGCCCACGCCAACGCCTCGCCCGGCAGCAGGAAAATGTCGCTCCGCACCCGCCCGGCCTCTTCGGTCGTGAGTCGATACACGCGCTGGCGGTACGGGCGTTCCAGCGCTGCTGCCGCCGCTTGTTCCACATAGAGCCACACGCCGTCGCTCCGCTCGGGCCAGATCCGCACAACTTCAAGGCGGATGTCGCGGTACTCCGGATCGCTCGCCGCCTGCTCTGCGCTTGAGAACGAGCCCGACATCATGCTCGCGACAACGCTCGCCCCGCTCTGGCTCTTCGCGGCATCGTCCACTCGCGCCGTTCTACTCGCGCATGCGCCCAAGCCGATTATCGCGATCGTCGCGCACGCGAAGAGGCCAGCGCGCCCAAGCTGCGTCGCCAGCCCTAAGCCGGCACCGACCGCCCCACCGCCCGGAAGTTCCGACCGATGGGTCCTGCGAAAACGACTGCCGCACATCCGATGTCTCCCTGGTCGCTAGAACTGTGCCATGAAACTCCAGCCTAGCGCCCCGAGTCAGCGGGGCGAGCAGGAACGCCCTGGAAGGTCAATCGCACGGGCTTGATGTGCCCACGCTCGTCGAACTCGAGCTTCTCCAGGCACACAACGCGGTGGTCTCGCGCGTCGTCGCCCAGCGGACGCCGGTGATACGCGATGACATATTCCTCTGCTCCTTCGCCTGCCAGCCGCAGCACGCTGTGATGCCCCGCCCCGCGGGCCACGCTCGGATCCTGCTCGATGATGCGGCCAATCCGCTCGAAGGGGCCCGTCGGCCCATCCCCGATGCCGTACGCAACCGCGTAATCGGGACCCGTCCAGCCGCCCTCGGACCACATGAAATAGTACTTCCCGCCGCGGAGAAGCATGAACGCACCTTCGACGTACCCCTTTGGCGTGATCTCCTTGAACACTGTCCCATCCGCCAGCGGCTCAAGGCACGTGAAGTCGTCGCGAAGCCTCACGACGTTGCAACGCCCCCAACCTCCGTAGTAGAGATACCAGCGTCCGTCCGCATCCTGGAACGCAAACTGATCGATCGGTTGGGCTCCGTTGTGGAAAGCGTCGATCAGCGGCTTGCCGAGCAGATCCCGATATGGCCCCCCGGGCTGGTCGCTGACACCCACGCCGATCCCGCCAACCTGCTCGTTCGACTGGATGTCGTTCGCGCTGAAAAAGAGGTAGTAGCGATCGCCATGCAACACCGCGGACGGCGCCCACATCGCGCGCTTCGCCCACGCCACGCGGGTTGTGTCGAGCACACGCTCGTGCCGCGTCCAGTCGGTCAGGTCGGGCGAGGAGAACGCGTCGAGGTACGTCTGTTCGTCGTATGAACGCGACGAGGTCGGGAAGATCCAGTAGAGCCCACCAAAGACGCGAATCTCCGGGTCGGCGTACCAGCCCGGAAAGACCGGGTTGCCCGACATGACACCGCCGGTCTTGCCCTCACGAGCCGCCTCAACGGTGCTGGGTTGACTCGAAGTCGGTGGAGACTCCGCCACTCGCGGGGGTGGTGCTTCTGCCCCGCTCACGCGGGCAAGAGCCATCGCGGACAAAGCACATGCAAGCCAAGCGACGGGCTCCAGCCGGGGAGATTGCATCTTCAATCTGCTCCTGTTCCTGCGGGTTGGCACGAGCACCCGCACCACGAGGGCCCAGACATGCTCGACCGATGAGAAACCTGCTCGACCAAAATGAGACGTGGGCAGGGTTGGCCCCTGCCCACGCCGACGGCTCTCGATAGCGATGCTTTCCTCCGGTGCGCGACCTCGTGCGCCGCTTCGACCCGGTTCAAGCCGCCCATCTCTGCGGAACGACCCCGACCGCCAGACCGGGCGGTTGGAATCGGGGCTGACGCATCAAGCGCCCTTGTTTTCCTTGAGGTCCCACTCGGCCTTCGTCGCCGCCTGGGGCTTGCCGGCCTGATCGATCGGCGTGTACTCCCAGTTGATCTTCGTGTAGTTCAGCGACACTTCCTCGAGCGGCTTGGCTTCCTGTGCCTTGGTGTTGCCCGTGGGGACAACCGAGCTCACCAGAACGTCGCTCAGCGTGTACCGCATGAAGCAGTGCTTGTCGCCCGCGGCCTGGCAGAGCTCCATGATCGTGCTCTTGATGTGCCGCCCTTCGGCGCAGGCCTTGTGAAGGCCGGGAGTCGACTTGTCGTTGAGCTTGGTGAAGCTCAGGTTGTTGAAGTTGGCGCGACCGGTGGAGAGGCCGCCGATCGCCGAGGTCGCCTCGCCCGCCTGGCGGACGCCCACGGAGAACGACATGACTTCGATCCAGTCCTTGTGCTTGCTGTCGGTGCACTCGCCCGGCAGCGTGTCGATCTTGATGAAACAGTCAAACATGATTGCGTACTCCCAGCACGAGCGCCGCGAGGGCGCCGGATTCATTCGCAGGGGCTGTCAACGCCTCGAACCGCTCGAAGCCGGCGAACCCCGC
Source organism: Planctomycetota bacterium (assembly GCA_033763815.1). Lineage (GTDB taxonomy): Bacteria > Planctomycetota > Phycisphaerae > Phycisphaerales > UBA1924 > JANRJU01. Next base: position 185,452 of record JANRJU010000015.1, on the reverse strand, counting down.
AGGAGCGACCTTTGAACGAACTCGGGTAAGGTCCTCGCTCTTTCTCTTTTCTATGCGCCGGGCATGGCTCGCACAAGACAATTTGAGCCTTGGTCCCGGAAAAATCACTTCCCCTTGCCGCTGGGCAGCTTGGAAACCAGCCGCAGCGAGACGGTGAGGCCTTCCAGCTGATAGTGCGGACGCAGGTAGAAGCGGGATGAGTAGTAGCCGGGATTGCCGGGAATCTCCTCCACCGTCACTTCCGCCGCCGCCAGCGGACGCCGGGCCTTGGCCTCCTCGCTCGCGTTCGCCGGATCCGGCTCAACATACTGCATGATCCACTTGTTGAGCCACTTCTCCATGTCGGCACGTTCCTTGAACGAGCCGATCTTGTCCCGGACCATGCACTTGAGGAAGTGCGCAAACCGGCAGGTCGAGAAGAGGTATGGCAAGCGAGCGCCGAGGTTCGCGTTCGCCGTCGCGTCCGCGTCGTCGTACTCCGCTGGCTTGTGCAGAGACTGGGCCCCGACGAACACCGCGTAGTCGGTGTTCTTCCAGTGGCTCAGCGGCATCAGCCCGTTCCTGGCCAGTTCCGCCTCGCGCCGGTCGGTGATCGAGATCTCAGCCGGACACTTCATCGCCACCCCGCCGTCGTCGGTCGGGAAGGTGTCCACCGGCAGCCCCTCGACCATACCACCGGACTCAACCCCGCGGATCCGGGCGCACCAGCCGTACAGCTTGAACGAACGCGTGATGTTTGTCGCCATCGCGTAGGCGGCGTTCGCCCACGTGTACTTGTCGTGCTTGGCGCCCTCGGTGTCCTCTTCGAACGCGAACTCTTCCACCGGGTTCTTCTTGGCGCCGTAAGGCAGGCGGGCCAGGAACCGCGGCATCGCCAGCCCGATGTACCGAGAATCCTCGCTCTGGCGCAGGCTGTTCCACGCCGCATAGTCGGGCGACTGGAAGATCTTCGTCAGGTCGCGTGGGTTGGAGAGCTCCTGCCAACTCTCCATGTTCAGCAGACTGGGCGAGGTGCCCGTGATGAAGGGCGAGTGCGAGGCAGCAGCGATCTGCGCCATGCCCGAGAGGATCTCAACATCCGGAGGGCTGTTGTCGAAGTAGTAGTCGCCCACCAGCGTGCCATAGGGCTGGCCGCCAGGCGTGCCATATTCCTCTTCGTACAGCTTCTTGAACAGCGGGCTCTGGTCCCACGCCGTGCCCTTGTGCTTGGCGATGGTCTTGGCCACATCCTTCTTCGAGATGTTCATGACGCGGATCTTCAGCGTCTCGTCCGTCTCGGTGTTGTTGACCAGGTGTGCAAGGCCCCGCCAGGCCGATTCCAGCTGCTGGAAATCCGGATGGTGCAGGATCTTGTTCATCTGCTCCGACAGCTTGCGATCGATCTCGGCGATGATCGCCTCGATGGTCTTGATCGCATCGTCGGAGATCAGCGTCGTCGCCCCGAGCGCCTGCTCGGCGAGCGTCCGAACCGCGCCCGCGATCGCGTCCTTCTTCGCATCGTTCTGCGGCTTGAACTCCCGCGTCAGGAGCTTTTCGAACTCGCTCAGCTCGGCAACGCCGCCGCTCGCGCCGGCTGCCTGGGTGTTGGCTTCGGACATCGACTGAACCCCTTCTCGATCAAGACCCGCGATTGTCAAAGCGCGGGGACTGCCCGTGTGCTCGTGTCTGGTTCGCTACGCATCTGCCGGTCAGAACGGATCTTCGCGTCCGCTCGATCAGCTCTTGGGAGCGTCGCCCCCGCCCGCCTTCGGCGCCGCTGCCAGCGCCTTCATCAGCGTCGGATCCGCCAGGACCTTGCTCATCAGCCCCTCGGCACCGCTCTTGCCGTCCATGTACGACAGCAGGTTCGAGAGCTGGGTGCGGGCCTCGAGCAGGCGGTTCATCGCGTCGACCTTGCGAGCAACTGCCGCGGGCGAGAAATCCGCCATGCTCTCGAACGTGATGTCCACGCTCAGGTTCCCCTCGCCCGTCAGCGTGTTGGGAACCGCGAACGCCACCCGCGGCTTCATCGCCTTCATGCGGTCGTCGAAGTTGTCGACGTCGATCTCCAGAAACTTGCGGTCCGCCACCGCGGGCAAAGGCTCTGCCGGCTTGCCCGACAGATCCGACATCACGCCCACGATGAACGGCAAGTTCACCTTCTTCTCCGCGCCGTACAACTCCAGGTCGTACTCGATCTGCACGCGAGGCGCCCGGTTGCGAGCAATGAACTTCTGGCTACTGGCTTTCCCCATCGTTGGACTCCTTCGCTATGCGTGCGTGCGTCAGCGCTTTTCCTCGCCGGACGTCTGCTTGGCGGATTGGCATGCGTCGCCCGCGACGCCAATCAGTCGTGTTCCAACCCGGAGTCGTGCCCCAAAGCTGCCCCCGGATTCCACACTCTCCGAAGCCTTTATCAGGCCTGCCTCGGGCGTGTCTGACCCGTACTTGGTCCTATCCATCAGGGGCCCGCTATATCTTCGGCTGATTCTCCGCCAATCGGTCAACTGGGCGAACTGGGCTCGTACTTCGAGATCGTGTCCAGCATGGTGATCTCGCTCGGGGTCAGCACCCGTGAGATCTCAAGAAACTTCCGTCCGACCATCTTTCGAGCGCAGGCGACGATCAGTGGCACCGGGCTCGACGGCTCATACCGCTCATAGTACTGGAAAACCTTATCCAACGCCAGCACGACGTCGTCGTTGCCCCGAATCTCGCCCGCAAGCCGCCCCCCGCCCGTGGCCTGCTGGCCCTCGCCGCTAGCACCGCTCCCCCCCCGGTCGCTCGCCGCGGGGTCGCCACCGGAACCGCCGCCGCCAGACCCGCCCGAGGCGGACGCCTGGCGCCGCCGGAGCTGCTTCGCCGCGTCTGCGAGCAGAGCCTTCAGCCGCGAAAGGTCCGGCTGAGCAGGGGAACCAGACGGTCCGCGCCCCGCTGCCTTGAGCTTTTCGACATCCGCTTCGACGCCTCGCTTGAACGCCGCGATGATCCCATCGACGTGCGCCAGGCACTCCTCGATGGTCTTGGCGTTCTGCTCGACCTGTTCGGGATTCGCTTCCAGGAATGCCGCGTCAATGATCGGGAGATCGAGCCGTTGCTTGGGGGTTCCACCCTCTTCCACCGGGGCGGCGACATCCACCACTTCGCCCATCGCCGCGACGATGTCCTTGTGACGGATCTTCCCAACCCGCGGCGATTCAAAGAGAACCAGCTCTCGAACACGCTCCAGAACGCGGAACCGGTCGTCGGGCGTCCCGATCTGCGCGCCCAGCGTGACGATGATGTTGGAGCGCTCGAGCGGGTCGAGATAGTCGTCGGGATCCAGCGTGGGATACAACGTGTCCCAGCGCTGTTCCAGAAGCCCGCGCAGCACCGCGAGTGCATCCCGGAAGCCGGAGTACCCCTCCATCCGGACCTGGGCCAGGCAGAGCGTCACCGCAAGGCTGAGGTGCTTGGTCAGCCCGAGCAGTTCGAGGCATCCGTCGCGCACATCACGCCACGGCGGCTCCTCCGGTTCGACTCGCTTGTAGCCCGGCTCACCGGGCTTGCCGATCTCGACGACCGAGCCCGTCTCGGAGTTGCGCAGCACGGCAAGGAACCGGCTGTCATATCGCAGATCCTCTCCGCACGGGCTGGCGTCGGAGACGGGCTTGAGCAGCATGTCGACGTTGACTGCGGGCACGTGGAGTTGGCTCCTGCCGCGTGGGGGCGATAAGAATGAGGCAGCACGGTAGCCCGCCCGCGGGGGTCGAGCCGGGGCAATCCGTGGCGCTTCCGGCTGCCTGACGCCAGTTCACCCCGCTCGCCATCAACGCAGTGCGATCTTCCGGAGGGCGATGCGGCGCTTGGCGTTGGCGTCCGCCGCCCCGACGCTGGCGGTCTCTTCGCTCGCGGGCGGGGCCTTCTCGTTGAGGATCAGCTCGCGAAGCTGGTCGGGCGTGAGAACTTCCGAGCTGAAGTTGCCGACAAGCATGCGCTTGGTCTGGGCCGCTTCCTGAGCCGTGAGGCCAATCGTCTCCAGCCCCGAGGCAACCCGGCGGAGCGATTCGATGCTCTGCACCGCCTGCGCCGAATCCGCATCGGTACGGGCCCACTCGAAGTAGTCCTCGACCCGCGCGATCTCCTCCAGCTGCTTGGCTTCCGCGAAGCGGATGACCGACTCGTCGATCGAGGTGCGGATCTCCGCGGCCTGGCTCAGCATCGGGACGTACTGGTCCAGCACGCCGCGAACGCGCGTCGGGACGAAGCGAGATGCATAGACCCACAGCCCCTCGCCGGGCTTGGGCACATCCTGCATGATGACCGCCGACCGCCCGGTGACGGCGTTGACGTACTGCTCACGAGCTTCGGCGTTCTTGCGCGACTCGATATCCTGGCCCGAGGTCGTCCCGCGCGGGTCGCGAACGTTCAGGCCCAGCGTGCGAAGGGCCGTCCGGTCCGCCTCGCTCAGCTCAAGATCTTGGGCGGCGACGGGCAGTTCCGTATCGCGGGGCACGGCGCCAGCGATCGCGGTTGCGACCGACTGCTGCACGGAATCCACGTCCAGGTCCAGCGGGAGGAAGAACAGGGGCGTGCCCGTTGCAAGGCCGCCACTGCGGAAGCCCGCGGGGAGTCGGAAGTCCGTGAGCTGCGAGAAGAGCAGGTCGCCCTCCAGCGCGTTGAGTTCGAAGCCGGCGTTCGCGAGGGCGTCGGCGATCTGCTGCGCCGCGGCCCGTGGCACGCCGCCCGAGCCCAGAACCCGCACGGCGCCAGTGATGCGGATGTTGTTGGCAAGCAGGTCCGGCCCCGCGTCCAGCCGCGTCTGAACGCTGTTGTTGGTATCGACGTTCAATCGAGAAGCGGACGCCCGGCGACGGAGCAGGATTTCCCCGCCGGCGGTGATGCTGAGATCACCCAGCACGGAGAGATCGCCCACCGTTGCGTTCTGCGTCGCCTGAATGGAGAGGTCGCCAATCCCCAGCAGCTTGTGGTTGTTCATCTCGATCGCGCGAGCCCGCATGAGCAAACTGGAACGCGTGAGAGACCCGGCCTGCTGAACGCCGGTGCCGCCGGCGTCGAGGACCTGGCGCAGCATGCCGAGCTGCTCGCCCGAAAGACCCGACAGGCTGGTGACGATGCCGCTGCGCACGCCCGCCTCGAACGCGGGCCCGATGATGATCGTGGCAGTAGCAGGAACGGAGGTGCCGTCACCGATCGGCGCGAAGAAGAGGTCGCCCGCAAAGTCGACGTTGCCCGCGATGACGACAGGCGCAATCGCGGGCGTGTCGCCAGCGGCACCAACCGCCTCGGGCGATGTCACCCCGAGGGTGAGCGTGTTCGGGCCACCCGTGACGTTGCCGAGAATCAGGATCGCGCCGGTCGACGCCTGGACGATGGAATCCCCGTCCACGCGGATGGTCCGCGCGTTGAGCGTGACGCCGCTGGCGGTGCGAAGCTCGGTGCCCGCGACACCCGTCCCACCGCCCGCGTTCGCTTGGGCGCTGCCAAGGCTGATGATGCCCGATGTGGGCGGAACGGTGGGCACGGAGGAGGGGAGCGAAGCGACGTTGACCGTGAGGGAACCGATCTCGCCGAGGGTCGCGCCGCCGAGTGCGGCACGATCCGACCCACCGGTGAACGAGACCACCTGGCCCGCGCCAGCCTCAACCGTCATCGCGCCGCGAGCGGCGGAGGTCGAGCCAAAGCGGCCGATGACGACGCCGGTTGCACCGCGAATGAACGTGTCGGCATCGACGCCCACAAAGTTCGTCGGAGCCTGCGACGCATCGTCGGGGTTGGAAAGAACGACCCGAGCATCGCTGGTCAGCTCGCGGCGAGCGCCCTCCTGGAAGAGCGTCTGCCCACGGGCCACAACGTCGCCGGTGCCGCGGAGCCTGGAGACGCCCGCCCCGGTCATGGTGAGCCCATCGAGGAAGACCGCGCGTCCGTTGACAAGGGCGTTCTCGCTGGCCATCGATGCATCGCCGCCCGAGACCAGCAGGATGGTGCTGGACGCGGGTGAAGAACTCAGGCCGACGACGAACGATGCACCGGAAACGCTCAGGCCTTGATTGAATGTCGCAAGCCCTTCGAGCGTGGTGCTGTTGCTGGAGAGCGTCGCACGCCCGCCGTTGACGGTGGTCGCGCCGCGGGCGGTGAGTGAATCGCCTGACGTCAGGACGCCCTGGGCAAAGGTCGCATCGCCCGAGATGACGGTGTCGTTGTGGGTGAGTCGCGCTTCTCCCGCCAGGACATCGAGCGTGCCCTGCGCCCGCAGCGTTGAGCCGGAGGTCTCCAGCCCGCTAGCGAACGTGGCGTTGCCATTCAGCGTGGTGCTGGCGTGGCGGATCGTCGCCGCCCCGCCCGCGACGCTGGTGACGCCGTTGACGGTGAGAGCATCGCCCTGCGTGATCAATCCTTCTGCGAAGGTTGCATTGCCATTCAGGGTGATGGTGCGGGTCGCCAGGTCGGCAACACCGGCGTTCACATTGGTCGGGCCGGTGATGACGAGGGTGTTGCCGCTGGTCTTCAGGCCAAGGGCGAACTCGCCGCCCGCGTTGAGCGTGGTGCTGCTGGCGCCGAGGGTTGCGAGCCCGCCCGAGACGCTGAGCACTTCATCCGCAACGAACGCGCCGCCCGAGGAGGTGAGCCCGCCTGCGAAGTTGTTGGCGCCTCGCAACGAGGTGGTCGCGCCGGTGAAGATCGCTTCGCCGCCCGAGACATCGATGCGTCCCAACACGGTGAAGGCGTTGCCAGCGACCTGGACGCCGCTGTTGAAGGTTGCGTTGCTTTCGAGGGTGATGTCATTCTGGCCACCTGGAGCGCCGAGGGCCGCCGCCTCGCGAGCGAGGAGCGCACCGCGGACATTGAGCACGCGGCTGGTGGAGACCAGGACGTTGTTGAAGGTTGCCGAGCTCTGCAACGATGCCGTGACGCTGTCGATGGTCGCGGCGCCGGTGACCGTCAGGGGTCCTGTGACGATGAGCGCATCGCCGCGGGTCGCCAAGCCCTGGTTGAAGGTTGCGCTCCCGCCCAGCGAGGAGGACGAGCTGGCGAGGCGGGCCGGGCCGCCCGAAACCTGCGTGACACCCGCGATGGAGAAGTTCTGGCCCGAAACCGAGAGGCCCAGGTTGAAGGTCGCGTTCCCGTCGAGCGAAGAGTCGAGGTTGTTGATGGTGGCCGCGCCGGCATTGACCAGGGTGTTGCCACCGATGCTCAGCTGCGTGCCCGAGCTGGTGAGCCCGCCCTGGAAGGTGGCGTTCCCGCCGATGTTGGTCTCGCCGCTGGCGAGGCCGGCTGCGCCGCCATCGACGAGCATGTTGCCCTGAACCGAGAGTTCCGCCCCGCGGGCCTCGAGCCCGCGCTGGAAGGTCGCGTTGCCGTTGAGCGTGGAGACGTTGCTCGCGAGCGTTGCCGAGGCGTTGCGCACGAGCGTCGCACCGTTGACCGTGAACTGGTTTCCCTCCGCAGAGAAGGTAGTGGCATCAACCGTCAACGCACCGGAGCTGAACGTGCCGGCGTCGAGCGTGATCGTCGAACCGGAGCCGCTCAACAGCGAGAGCGGACCCGTCGCGATCATCGACCCCGTGAGGATGAACTCTTGGTTGCCGGTGGTGCGGATCACGTCCGCATCACCCTCGAGCCGCAGCGAACTCCCGCCGACGGTGAGCGTCGAGAGGCGGAAGTTGGTCGCGACACCGCCCGTTGTGCTCTGGCCCACGTCGCCCCGGAGCGTGACGGTCCGGCCCGCAACGCGGAGCGAGCGGTTGCTCGCGTCATCGGCGCTGCGCACGTCGTCTCCGAACGTCACGCTACCCGCAACGCCGCTCCTGTCGAAGTTCTGCACCTGCACCGACGAGTTCCCGGCAAGGATCAACTCGTTGCTCAGGAGGATCGACCCGTCGCCCAAGGCGAGCAGATCGCCATCGAGCGTGATCCCATCGACCGCGGCGAGCGTCTGATCCGGCGCAACGGCGCTGAACGAGCCGAAGGCCTGGCGTCCGCTGGTCGAGACCGAGCGCAGCGACAGGGCGCCCCGGGCGTTGACCACGAGGTTGGCCAGGTCGAGCTGGCGAGACGTGCTCGCGGCATCGTCGCCCACGCGTTCACGGAACTCGACGTTGTGACCGGCGACGTTGAGCTGGAAGCGAGTGCCGCCAGAGACGCTCCGCACCGTCCGAAGGAAGGATACGTTGCCCAGCACGCCGCCCGCGTCCTGGCCGTCGACCGCCAGGTCGGTCCCGACGGAGATCGCGCTGTCGAACGTTGCCTGGCGGACGAAGACGCCCGACGCACCGAGGATGAAGATGCTGTCGTTGCTGCCCGTCAGCGGGCGAATGACGAGGTCGCGCAGACGGCCGGCGGCCCCGATGCTCCCCTGCGCCGAGCCCGACGATGCTTCGATCGTCAGCGAACGGGAATCGCCACCCGTCGAGTCGATCGTGTCGAAAGAAACAACGCTCGATGCCGAGATCGTCGTATCCACGCCGAGGAGCACGGGCGAGCGGAAGAGGACTGCGTCGGCAAGGTCGAGCGTGGTGGACGAGGCGCCGCTCCGCTGGAGCAGGATCGACTCGCCTTGCACGTCGAGCGATCCGAGCTTGACAGCGCCCGGGGCGCTCGAGACTTCGCTGATGCGGACATCGCCCAGTGCGCCGCCCGTGATGGTGAGCGTCCGCCCGGCGACGCCATCGGAGTCCAGACGCACTCCAAAGAGAATGTCGCCGCCCGCGGGCGTTTCGTTGGTGTTGGTGGAATCGACGGCAATCCCGCCACCCACGCGGACGACGCGATCGCCCAGCGCCAGCGCCGTGGAGTTGAAGACGATGGAACCGCCGCGGGTGGTGACGTTGCCGCCCAGATTCGTCACGGGCAGGAGGAACTCAAAGCCCTCGCCCGCGTCTTCCATCGCGATGGCGCGAGTGACGTTGTGAGCACCCAGGCCCACGAAGCGAGTGGTGTTGCGGAAGGTCAGCGCCGAGCCCGCATCGCCAAGGACGGTGATGCCAGCCGAGGCGTCGTCGCGGCCCAGCGTCAGCGTGGCGAACTCGTCGATGCCGCCAAGCTCGAACTGCGTGAGATTGAAGACCGCGTTCGGTCCGTCGGCGTCGGTCGCCGCTCCAACCTCGATCGCGCGGCTCGTATCCGCCGGACGAAGCGCCAGCGTCGCAGAGCCGTTGCCGGTCCAGAGGATCGGCTGGGATGACGTGCCGAGATCCAGCTCGTGCGTGGTGATGGTGATGCTGGTGAGCGGGGTGTCGGCGCCCGCAGCACGGTTGGTGGTGACATCGCCCAGGAATGCGATGGTGTTGATCTGACCAGAAGGCAGCGAACCCGCCTCGCCCGTGGTCACGATGAGCGTGCGATCGCCCGGCTTGTTGCGACCCCGGAAGTCGACGCTCAGGTTGAACGTCAGGTCGTTGACCGCGGTCACATCGTCGTCGACGAACAGAACGCCGCCGCCCGAGCCCTGCAGCCCGCGGAACTCGACAGCGCCGTCGTAGGGCATGCCCAGCAGGCTGATCTGCCCGGTGCCGTCCGTGCGTCCGACGCTGAGCAGCGACCATGCCGGAGCGGCACCGTCGCTGAAGAACGCGAGCTCGTTGCTGGTGATGTCCAGCACGCCCAGGACGTCGCCCGTGCTCCCGCCAAAGTTGATGTCCGTCGACGAGTCAAACGGCTGCACGACAAGGTTGGCCGAGCCCGCCAGCAGCTCGCCCGGATCCATCCCGATGTTCAGCTCGTCGGCGGTGAGCGTCAGCGCGTTCGCGCCAGCGTCCACGCCCGCGTTCAGGTCGATCTGGCTCGCGTAACGCTGCACCCCGCCCGCGCTCAAGCTCGCGGCCCGCAGCTCGATGGGCCCCGTCACCAGCGTCCGCGAGTCAAGCTCGATGGCACCCGCCTCGATCGACGAACCGATCTCCGCCAGCGCCGCCGGCGCGAGGGACGATGTCGCGAAGAGGCCCGAGACGTCGTACGCCCCGCTCAGCAGGGTCATCGCCAGCGAACCCGCGTGCGAGATGCGCACGTCGCCCAGCAGGATCGCGTCCACCGTCGGCGTGGTCACGATCCCACGCGACAAGACGAAGTTGTTGCCCGAGAGCGAAACGTCGTTGGCGTCGATCGCGCCGAAGGTCGATGTTCCACTGCCCGCGGTCTGGCCAAGAGTGACCACCGTAACGCCCCCGGCGTTGACGTCGCCCGCGTTGACGATCGACAGCTCGCCCAGGCGGAGCAGGTCGCCCGTGTCCTGCAGCGTGACGAGGCCAGCGCTACCGGCATCGAGCGTGAGTCGTCCGTCGCCCGCGGCGAGCGGGTTGATGTCCCCTTCGAAGGTGATCGCGGCGCCCGCTGGGCCGCCCGCGCCCCGCGTGGTTTCGACGCGGATGTTGGACGAGGCGCCGAGCGTGGAGAACCCGCGCACCGTCACCGTGCCGCCCACCGTGCGGACCGCCGCGTTCTGGAGCCAGAGGACGCCGCCGGTCGCAGCATCGAACAGGATGTTCGCACGCGGGTTCTGCGTCGGGTCGTTCTCGGCGATGAGTTCGCCATCGATCGTGATCGATCCACCTGCCAGCGGCGCGAGGAACTCGGTCGCGTTCACGAGCGTTGTCGTCCCGATCTGGATCGCGTGCGTGCCGGAGCCCTCGCGGCCAATCGTCACGAGCGCCAGCCCCGGCTGGATCGCGGCAAGATCGGACTGGGCGAGATCAAGCGAGAGTGCATCGCCACCCGCGACCGAGCCCACGTTGATCGCTGCCCCATCGGTGAGCGGGCGGAGCAGCAATCGTCCAGCCGCGGAGACACCGGGCGTCCCGACAAGACGGACGCCGTCGGCAGACGCCAGATCGATCTCCGCCGCTTCGAGTCGGAGCAGATTGTCGCCGATGGCCAGCGTTGTCGTCGCCGGCGTGCCCTCGCCCTGATTCACGCTGATCGAACCAGCCCGGATCGTCACATCCGCGCGACCAACCACGGCGTTCGAACGCAGGTCCACGAAGCGCGTGTCGGATCCGATCACGTTTGCGCGGAGGTCCACAAGGCCCGAAGAGCGGAACGAAAGGCCAGAGTTGGCACCTGCCACCACGTCTTCAACGACGAAGATTGTCGTTGCCCCGGCATTGGCGCCCGAGCGGAAGGTCGTCTCATTTGCGAGGAACGTCACCGGCGAGCTGTTGCCGCCGATCGTCATGAGCCCCGTGGAGTCCGTGCGGCCGATCGTCAGTCGAACGCCCGGGTTGGTTCCATCGCTGGCGACGACCCGGTCGAGTTCTGCCTGGGAAAGGTGCAGCCCGGTTGCGCCGGCGTCCGCTGCGGCGCCCAGGTCGACGTTCAGCGTTGTTGTAAACGGCTGGATGGTGAGCGAGGCGACGCCCGTTCCGCCCGAGGCGACGACGTCGCCCCCAAGTTCGACTTCGTCCGCCGTCGCGGTCAGCGAACGATCGTTCAGCAGGATCACGCTCCTACGGAAGTCGATCGTCTGCTGCAGTGCGTTGATGGTCGAATCGCTCGCGACGCGAACCACGCTGTTGACCAGCACATCCTCGGTACCGGAGGCGGCGGGCGCCAGATTGCCCACGCCCGTGTCGATGCCAGTGCCGAGGGTGAACAGGGCGTTGGCGTTGGATGCGATCGCCTGGAAACCGCCCGCGAGGGACAGGGCCACCGTGTCGACGCGCAGCCCGACCTGATCGCCGGTCTGCCCGCGGAAGGTCGCGCTGAACGATCCGAACCCGTCGGTCGTTGCCGTGGTGGTGACGCCCTCGTCGAAGATGAACGAGTTGCCGGTGACGATGACTCGTCCGGTGCGAACGCCACCCGCATCGCTGGCCTCGCTCAGGAAGATGGCGCCATAGTCGGCGACGCCGAAGCCCTCAAGCTGAGTGAGTTCCTGAGCGCGGATGGCCCGAGTCGTCACGTTGTTCGCGGATTCAACGACGAATCGGCGCAGCGTGGAACCCGCGCCCGAGGCTCCGCCAAGGTCGCCCTGGAGGTCGATGTCGCCCACCGAGCCGGCGTTGAGCACGAGGCTCTGGAAGCCGTCGCTGTCGGAGACGACGCCGCTTGCAAGCGTGATCGTCGCCCCGGTTGAGCCTCCGCTCGTCGTATCGACACGAACGACCGGGCCAAGCACCGGATCAACTCCCGAGAGCGTGACCAGCCCGTCGCGCAGGCGGATCGTGCTGCCCGCGGTGCGAAGGTCGCCTGCCAGGAGCGTGCGCCCCGAGAAGTCGAGCGACTCGGTCGTGTTCGCGTCGGAGTCGTCGCCAGTGACGTCGCCCAGCACGTCGATCGTGCCCAGCGACGCGACCTGGAAGAGCGCGTCGGACTGCAGCGTGACGTCCTGCGCGACGCGGAGCGTGCCGTTGAATGTGCTGGAGCCAAACGTCACGCTGGTGAGCGAGGTGTCGAGTCGCGCGAGTTCCACGGCTTCCAGATCGAGCTGGAGCGGGATATCCGCCGCAGAACCCAGGGCCATGACAAACGACGAACTGGCAGAGTTCGGGCGGAAGATCACGTCCGCGCGGCGTGCGCCGTTGGCCGACGCGACGGTTCCGCCAAGCTCGATCTCGCGTCCAGCGGCGACGGTCAGCGTCAGATCACGCACGTCCGCCCCGAGGGTCACAAGCCCGTCGAACGCCACGTCCGATCCCGCGCTGACCAGCGTGTTCACGAGCATCAGGGCATTGCCCGACACGTACACGTACTGCGTGTCCGACGCAACGCTGAGGTCCGGCAACGAGCCAAGCGTCGCCTCGCCGAAGGTCGTCAGCGGGGCCAGGAAGTCGAGGCTCGCGTTGTCGGAGCCCAACACGGGGTCCACGACGCGCACGCCAGAGGTGTTGGCGGTCTGGAAGACGACGGGATCAGCGAACTCCAGGGTGCTGAACGCCAGCACGTCCGGATCGCCCACCACGATCGAGCCCGTCGTCACGAACTCACCAAACGTGATCGAGCTGAGCGGAGTCGTTGCGGCGCGGAGCTGATCCAGCTCCGCCAGCGTGAAGTCGAGTTCCAGTCGGGTGTCGCCGCCACGCTCGCCGATCTCGATTCCAAGGCCGGCGGTGTGGGGCAGGAAGGCCACCGCCCCCGGGCCGTTCACCAGCCCGGTCGAGGTGATGTCGATTTCGTCGGCGCGGATAGTGAGCGTGTTGCCCGACGCGACGGCGAAGGCCTGATCGAGCACGATCGCTCGCGAGTCGGCGGCGCTCGCTGCGCCCGTCCAGAGAGTCGCGTTGGTGTTGACGGTCACGGCGCCGTTGAAGTTGATCGGCTCGGTGATGTCGCTCGCCTGGTCGAGCGCGACGATCTGGATCGACGCGGGAACGCCGCTCGGGGGCTCGGTGCCAAGCACGGTCTGCCCATTGAACGTCGCGCCGCGCCCGCCCGCCTCGATCTGCAGATCGGCGTTGAGCACCAGCCTGCCGTTGGAAATGAACCGCTCCAGAGCCCGTGCCCCAAAGAGCGAGGCGGTGATATTGCTCTGGTTCGTGGAGAAGGTGCTGAGCGTCAGGCGAGACGCGTCGAACTTTGCTTCCGAGCCGGCCAGCAGGTCGATATTGCCCGCGTCGGACTGGATCGTGTAGTCCATCCCCGAGACCGAACCAGCGAACTGCGTATCAGTCGGGAGGACCGCGTCGGTGATCGCCGCATCCTGGCGATAGAGGAAGACGCCGGGACGCTCGTCGACGATGCGCCGGCGGAAGTTGGGCTCGAAGTTGCGCAGCTCGATGGCCGAGGTGCTTCCACCCGTGCCCGTCTGGTCGTCGCCCGCGCGGAGCTGGATGCTCTCGGCACGGATCGCCAGCGACAGCGCTGCGAACTCAAGATTGCCCGTGCCATCGGTGCCCGCGAGCATCTCAAGCGTGCTGGCAGTGAGGCTCGCCCGAACGCTCACGTTTCCCGCAGACTCGATGCGGAGCAGGCCGCCCCCGACCGAATCGGGCACGCTGATCAGCGACGACACGACGATCGTGCCCCCGCTGCTGAGCAGCGAGATATTCCTCGGCTGGAACGCGAGTGGATCGCTCACAAGGTCCACCGTCAACAACCCGCTGAAGCCCGAGGTGTTGCGCCCAATCGTGAGCGAACTGAGCGTGGATTGGAAGCGGCCGACCTCCGTCGGCGTCAGCCACAGGGCCGCGCCAGGATCGGTCACACGCACATCAACGTTCCGCGTCGTAGACGCGGGGCGCACGACCGCCGAACCTTCGCCCGCGACGTTAGCCTGCAGGTCGAGGCTGTCGGCGGTCAGCGTCAGCGTCCGCGCCGAATCGATGCTGCCCGCCCGACGGATCTCGATGTTCGCGGTGCCCGCGTTCAGCTCGGCGTCGCTCGAGACCTGATACGGAACATCCAGCACGAACGCGTTGTTGTTGGTCGTGATGTTGCCGTTGATCGTCAGCAACCCGCCGGAAGCGCCGACGATCGTGAGCGGATCGAAGACCTCGACGTTGGAGGCAACCTCCAGCGTGGTCGAGTCGCTGCGCCCGATCGTCAGGAGCGTCAGCCCGTTGACGAGCGACAGCTCGGCAGCGCCAAGGTGCAGCGTGCCCGCGCCGGGGTCGGTCCCGCCAAGCTGGATCGGAGTTGCGCCCGCGAACGGACGGATGGTCAGCGTGCCCCCGCCGTTGATCGCCGCGGCGAGGTTCACCTCGTTGCCTTCGATGATCAGCGTCTGGGTGTTGGTGTTGATCGTCCCGGTGGTCAGCGTCTCGACGAGCTGGCCCGCGATGGTCGTCGAATCCTGCAGCGTCGTGGCGCCGGCCACCTGAACGATGTTCGTCGCCGAGGATCCAAGCGTCAGGAGCGAGAGCCCGTCGATGCGACCGAGCTCCGCGTTGCTCAGGTCGAGCGCGCCGGCAGAGGCCGTGCCCGAGAGCACGATGGACGTGCCCGCGACATCGCCCAGGATCGTGAGTTGGCCGCCTCCCGTGATCGTCGGGGCGGGCGGGCCGCTCAGGGCGTTGATCTCGACCTCGCGCGCCTGGTACGTCAGCGCCGACGGCGCGTCAACCGTCACCAGGCGACTGAGGGTGATCGTGCCCGCGCCGGCGTTCACGAGCCGGGTTACGCCCGCGCCCTGCACGTCGACCTCGGCGCTGAACGTGATCGAGTTCGCCGTCGAGGGAACCGCGTTGCTCAGGTCCCCTTCAAGGCTTACGACGCCCGTGTCCGCACGCAGCGTCATCGAGCTGCGCAGCGTGTTGACCGAGTTCACCGTGATGGCGCCCGACCCGTTCGAACGACCGATGATGTACCCGCCCGTCAGTCCGTCCACCACGCCCAGTTCCGCAGCGCCAAAGTGGAGCGTCGCAGCCCCCGGGTCCGTCCCGCCCAGGCTGATCAGTTGCGTAGCGTCGATGGGCTGCAGCACGAGCTGTCCGGCCCCCGTGATCGTGCCACCAAGGTCGATTTCCGGCGCCTCCAGCACCAGCAGCGCGCCCGAGGCGATGGTCGTCGTGCCCGTCGTCGTGATCGTCCCCGTCCCGCCGACAACGGTGAACAGGTCGTTGAACGTCACGGGTCCGGAGAGGCTGATGTTCGCGGCTTGGCCAACGCTCCCGATCGTCGTGCTCCGCAGCCCGTCGATCCGCCCGATCTCGAGTTCGCTCAGGTCGAGCGAAGCGGCATTGGTCGCCGAGCCCCCCACCACGATCGCCGTCGAACCCGCGTCGGGAATCAGGGTGAGGTCGCCGCCCGTGGGGTCAACGCCGCCGTTGATCGCCGCACCGATCTGGATTTCCCGGGCCTGCAGGGTCAGCGCTCGGGTGTCGGGGATGGCCACCGTCCCGTTCGTGGTGATCGTGCCAGTCCCGGCGTTGAACGCATGGACGCCCAGGATCGTGATTGGCCCGTTGAAGGTGATGTCATTGCCGTTGGTTGTAATGTTGCCGAGGATCGTCGTCGCGGCGGCGTCGAGCACGAAGGTGTCGTTGAGCACGATCGCACCCGCGACGGAGGCGTTCTGGAGCGTGCTGGAACCAACGGTCGCAAGGCTCAGCCCGTCGATCAGCAGCAGTTCCGCTGCCGTCAGATCGAGTTGCCCGGAGCCGGGTGTTCCGCCCAGAACGATCGAAGTCGAGGCCACGTTCGAGTTGATGGTGAGCTGTCCGCCGCCACCGATCGCCGCGAGGATGTCGACTTCGCCCGCGACCAGATCGAGGCGACCACTCGCGCCGGTAATCGTCGCGCCGTTGTTCAGCGTGATCGCCCCAGCGCCGGCGTTGACGCCCCGCTGATCGTCGAGCGTGAGGGGTCCGGCAACAGTGATGTTGTTCCCGCCGCTGGTCAGCGAGCCCGCAAGGTCGATAATGCCCGTGTCGGTTTCGAGCGTGACGTTGTCGGAGAAGTTGACGCTGGCGACGACGTTGAACGCCGCCGTCGAGTCCGACCGGCCGATGGTGTACGAACTCATCCCCGAGACCACGTCCAGTTCGGCCTGCGCGAAGTGCAGCGTGCCCGCGCCGGGGTCGGTCCCGCCCAGCTGGATGGGAATGTTCGCTTCCGCCGGACGCAGTGCGAGTGTCCCGCCGCCCGTGAACGTGCCGGCAAGGTCGATCTCGCCCGCCTCGATGCTGAGGTTCGACGCTGTGGACACGACGCCGCTGGTGCTCACAGTCCCAGTGCCCGCGTCGATCGCATACGACCCGCTCAGCACGAGAGGAGAGCCCACCGTACCGCCCGTCAGCGTGACGCCCTGCGTCAAGCCGCCCAGGCCCACCGTCACCAGGTTGAGGCCGCTAACCCGCCCGAGTTCCGCGGCGACGATGTCGAGCGTTCCGGAGTCGGTCGTGCCGCCACCAAGCACGATGGGACGATCCGCGCCGGGGCGGAGCACCAACTGCCCGCCGGCGCCCCCGCCGTTCCCGATCGAGCCCGTCGAGCTTATGTCAATCTCGTTGGCCCGAAGATCGAGCGTGTCCCCCGAGCCCGAGATCCGCGCCGCGGCGTTGATCGTGATCGTCCCCGTTCCCGCGTCAACCAGGCGCGTGCCCGTCAGCGTCAGCGGCGAGTTGAACTCAACATCGTTGTTGCTCGACGTCAACGTGCCGGCAAGCTGCACCGAGCCCGTGCTCGCCCCGACGAACCGCACTGCGGTCTCCAGACTCGTGACGTCGTTGACCGTCGTCGTCCCGGTGCCATCCTCGCGACCGATCTCCAGCCGCGAAGGCCCGGTGATCAGGTCCAGCTCCGCTTGGCTGAGGTGCAGCGTCGTAGCGCCAGGATCGGACCCACCCACCGCGACCGCGCCCGCGACCAGGTCCGGTGCGATCGTGAGAACGCCTCCACCGAGAATTCCCGCGCCGATCGTGACTTCCCGGCCTTCCAGGCGAACGTTGCTGGAGACCGTCAGCTCCTCGTTGACCGCAAGCGTCGCCGTGCCGGCATAGAACCCGAACGGATCGTCGACGGTCACCGCCTCGGCAAACGTCAGCCCTCCCGTGCCATCGCTCAAGCCAACCGTCACCACCAGATTGCTGATCTCGCCGAGCTCCGCCGCGGACAAGTGCAACGTGCCCGCGCCGGGGTCTGTGTCACCGATCTGGATCGGCGTCGCGGCGACGTCCTGGAAGAGCAGCAGATTGCCGCCGCCCGAGAGCGCCGCGTTCAGCTCGATCTCGCGTGCCCGCAGGAACAGGGAGTCGCCCGGCGAAACCGTCACGGCGTCGTCCACCGTGATGGTGCCGGTCCCGCTGAGCAGCGAGACAGCCTGGTCGATCGTGATCGGAACCTCGATCGAGAGATTGCCCGTTCGACCCGTGCCGCCAATGCTCCACGTCGCGACGCTGATCCGCGAGAGTTCGGCCGCGGAGAGGTTGAGCGACGTGCCCGGACCGCCGCTGCGAATGGCGATGGGCGTCCCAACCAGATCAGCATCGAGCGAGAGCGTGCCCGAGCCCGCAATGCTCGCGCTTCCGCCGATGTCGATCCCGCGCGCAAAGAGCGAGAGCGTCGTCGACGCGTTGATGGTCACATCGCCCGAGAAGTCGATGGTCCCCGTCCCTTGCACCAGCGTGAGCGGGTCGGCGATCGTCGCGTCGTCGATGGTGATCCCGCCGGTCAGGGTCCCGAGGCCCACGACTGTCGAGTTCAGCCCGTCGATCCGCGCAAGCTCGTCGGTCGAGATGTGCAGCGTGCCGGCGCCAGGGTCCGAACCCCCGATGGCAATAGGCGTTCCGTCGGCGTCGGGGATCAGCGTCAGGTCGCCCCCGCCGCCGATCGCGGCGTTCAGCGTCGCCTCGCGAGCGCGGAGCACGAGCCCTTGCCCGCTGGCAATCGACGTGGCGTTGAGCGTGATCGTGCCCGTGCCCGAGTTCACAGTGCGCGTGCCCGTCACGGTGAGCGGAGCGTTGAAGTTGATCGCCTGGTTGCGAGAGGTCAGGTTGGCGTTGAGCGTGACACGCCCCGTCCCGGTGGGAACGTTGAGCGTGATCGCACCGGCGCCGCCGCCGCCCGAGTTGGTGTCGATCGCCGCGTTGATGAAGATCCCGCCGGTGCCCGTCTCGGTGCCGCCAACGTCGTTGGCGGTAAAAGTCACGTTGCCGCCGCGCGTCGTGATGGACTGATTGACGGTGATGTTGTTGCCGGCCTGGGCAGCGATCCCCACGCCGTCGTTGGCCATCGTGATCGGCGCGTCGAACGTGATGTTGTTCTGCGCCTGCAGCGTCACATTGGCCGCGGCGTTCTCGATCAGCGACGCCTGGAGCGTGTTGGCTCCCACGTCGGGATCGCCAAACTGGTCGGAACCCGCGAGCGTCAGCGTGCCCGCGCCCGCGATCACCGTGATGTTGGTCGGATCCAACAGGAGGTCGCCGACCTTGCCCTTCGGCGCCAGGGCATCGACAAACCCGCTATATGCCAGGCGATCCTTGCCCGAAACCTCGACCTGCCCGCCATCGCCACCCTCGGAGCCGCCCCGGACGCTGACCCGACCAGCAAAGCGAGTGGCATCGTCGGACCAGACGACGACGGTGCCGCCATCGCCAGCGCCGGTGCCGCCGGGGCCGGCCGCATCGGCCTTGATCGTTGAGTCGCGCGACACGCTGGTGGTGCTGGCGTTGCGCTCGGGTCCCTTGCCCTGCCAGTTGCCGCCGACGAGCACGGTGCCGCCGCCGGCAGGCCCGCTGGCGTCGATCTTTGCCGAGCGCAGCTCGATCTGCTCACCAAGGATCTTCACGTCGCCGCCGCGCTGGCCCGCGCCGCCACGAGCGTCGATCGTGCCGGCAACCTCAACGCGACCGGACCCGCGACCCTCGATCTCGACATCCGCCGCCTTGATCGAACCGGTCGTGCGGATCGCCAGCGAGTACAAGTCGCCCGCGCCGAGGACCGTGCGCTTGGCGTTGATCGAGCCCGCGTTGTCAACGCCCGCGACGCCCGCGCCGGGCTTGACCCCGCCCTCGTTGGTCGAGACCTTGGCGAAGATCTTTCCGTTGCGCTCCCCGACGTACACCTCATCGCCCGCGACCATCATGACCGTCCCGGCGGGAACGTCGATCGAGCCACGATTGGCCACCGTCTGACCGATCAGGGCAACCAGGTCGCCCGTCATGCGCCCTTCATTGACCACGGCCCCCTTCACGTCGGTGAAGCGGTCAATACCAGCAAGGAAGTCGGCGTTGCTCATGTGGGCCGCCGCGGCGTAGATCGCCCCGACATTCACCACCGACCCGGCGCCGAAGTACACGCCCGCGGGATTGACGAGGTACACGCGGCCATTGGCCAGCAGGGCGCCGTCGATCCGCGTGGGCTCGACCGACGAAATGCGATTCAGCACGCGGCTGGCAACGTCCGGCTGCACGAACTGCACCGTCTCGTGCGCCCCGATGTTGAAGCTCTTGTAGTTGATGATCGCGTTGTGCCCGGCGTGGATCTGCGTCAGGTCGCCCGTCCGCTGGATCGACACATCGCCATGCACAACCTCGGCGCCCTCGGGGCCTGCCAGTGCCGCCGACCAACCACCCCACCCGCCCAGCAGACCAAGGGCAAGGGGCACGCGACCCGCGAACCGCGACAGCCGCGCCGCGGAGGGCATCGCCCATTCCCGCGCGGACCGAACGCCGGAAACGCCGCGACGACGACCGCAGTTGCCCTGACCAATGCTGGACATGACTTCGCCCCTTTTCTCGTATCTCATGCGGGGACATTGCCCCGTGCTGCGCAGCCTGCCGAACCGACTCGAAACCGATCTACCCGCAAACGATGCCCGCGAAACCAACCTCAGCCAACCGGGCTCAAGCAAGCGTCCGGAAATGTGGCACGCCGCTCAAACCATCTGGAAATACCAGAAACCGTCCAAGCTTTGCAAGCCCCATTTCCGGGGACCACCAAACCAAATCGAACCGAGCCTCGCACCAACCAGCGTGAAATCCCTATACCCCGCCCAAACCCGACAACCCGCTCGGTGATCCGCAACGCCGCCCGTCGGACCTCCCGATAACTTCTGGCTCCTTCCGCTCGCCTCACATCCGCCCCCGGCCGCCCCGGGCCGCTCCAGGCGAGCGCGTCGCCGCTCTCGCCCCTGGCGCTAGAACAGGACGGTGAACGTCAAGTGGAAGCGGTTGGAACCTTCCTTGACGGGGCGATCCCCGCCCTTGATGTCATCCAGCGCCACGCCCCAGTCGGCGCGAATGACGATGTTCTGCTTGATCTGCAGTTCCGCGCCGACGCCCGCACCGTTGATGTGCTCGTCGCGTTCAAAGCTGACGGGGTCGGAGTTGGTCGTCCGTCCGTAATCCCAGAAGGCCTTCAGGATCAGGTCCCAGTCGGGGCGTCCGTACTCCTGCGCGGGCCGCCAGCGGAAGTCGCGACCGAAGAGCTTGCCGGGCTGTGGGTTGGGGCGAAGCGCTCGCGGAAGGTGGAAGCGATACTCCGCCGAGAAGAAGACACTGTTGTCGCCCGCGATGGCGGCTTCGCGGTAGCCACGAACCGAATACGCCCCGCCCAGCACCGCTTGCTCGGTGGGGATCAGCCGGTTGTCGAGCGACTCCTGCCCGCGGACGCTGAAGGCCAGCTCGTGCGCCAACGAGCGAAGGCCCGCCGGAGCGTTGGCCTCACCCCGCCAGGCCCGACGGTTCAAAAACGGCTCGAGGAAGAACGAGAACTCGGCGTCGTATCGCAGCAGCGTCCAGTCGTCCTGAACGCCCGTTCGACGCAGGAAGTCGATCTCGACGGGATCTCCCACGTCCGAGCTTGTCCCGCCCAGGTCGGGCAGGTTCCACTCGAACGCCGCCTGTCCTCGCAGGCTCCAGACTTCGCTATCACGCTCGGCACGAATGCCGGCGGTGGGGATGAAGAACGTCTCGTCCCCTTCGGGCGTCACCGCCGGGCTGTTCCCGTCGCGGATCGCGACCTTTTCCCACCGCGCGCCGGCGAACGCATCGAAGAACCAGCGCTTCGCCTGGAAGAAGTTCCAGTTGAGCTCCGCCCCGAGCTTGGCACCGTCGCCCTCGATCGAGCTCTGCCCCTGGAAGCCCAGGTCGGTCGCGGTGAACTCGTTGTACGCCCCAAAGGTCCGCAGGCGGAGCCGGTCGGTGAACAGCGGGAAGTCGTACGACCCGGTGAACGAGTTCGAGTCGTCGAGACTCGCGGTGACGAAGTCCAGGCGGAGGATGTCGTCGTTCCCCGTGAGCTGGTTGTGGATCAGACCCACGCGTTGACGCCACTCGCCCGTGTTCTCCGTGCCCGTGTTCGATGCTTGAAGGTAGATCGTCCAGGGCTTCATCTCGTTGACGACATAGTCCAGCGTCAGCGATCCCGGCTGCTCATCGGCAGGCGCGATGGCGATGTCAACCGAGCGTCCAGGATGGCGACTGCGCCGATAGACGTAGTTCTCCAGGTCGTCGCCACGGAGCAGGTCCCCCTGCTGGGCGGGCGAGGCGGTCCGGATCCGCTCGTGCTTGGGGTGGTTGATGGGCTCGGCAATCGTGCGCTCGCCCATTTCCTTGTTCTTCCGTGCCAGGCGGTCGCCCCGCGCGATCGTTCGCACCTCCGAAACCGTTCCCGTCCAGGCTTGAAGCCTCATCTCTTTGCGGTCGCCCCGCTTGTCTTCAACCGGCTCGCGCCCGACATCGTCCGGATGCACGACGACGAACAGCGCGATCAATCCCCGCTGACGCAGCGCATCGCGCACCGCCTCAGTCACCGCGACCAACGCCCGCTCTGAAAACGAAGTTCCCGCTTCGCCAAAGTCGTCGCCCAGACGAATGGTCACTGTCTCGAGCCCGGGACGCGGAGCGACAAAGCCCTCTGCGTCCTTCGACAGCTTCACCCGCACGTCCAGCAGATCCTCCTCACTCGGAAGCTGCGGATGCGGATTGGGATACTGCACCAGGAACCGGCTCACGATGAACCGCGCGCCCTCACCCGCCTCTGCGACCTGCCCGTCCGCAGGTGGCTCGGGACGCTCGGGAAGCGGAGGCAAGTCCGGCGTCTGGGGCGGCGGCGGGATCGACTGCTGCGACCACGCCTCGCCCGGGGTTAGACCCACGATCGCCAACCCCGCGACCAGCGCGATCACGCGACTGGATTGCGACCACACGCGGCTTTCGGCGCGCCCGCTCCCGATCCCACGACAAGTGTGTCCCATCGCCCGCCCTTTTCCGCGACCAATCACGATCGCTTGCCCGCCCCTGCTCGTTGTCACCGCTCACGCGGACGACTCGATCCCGTCCCTTTGTTGACGACAGTTCAGGCCCGCCAGTTGACGCCCGCTCATTGACGTCTTGCATGCGTGGAACCAGACCAACTGTGGTCGGAATCAGACGCCTTGTTTCGAGCCAGTTGTTTCGCGCCGGTTGCTTCGCGCCGGCGCGCCTTGCAGTCTTCCACGATCCAACACGCGGGCACGCGTCACCAAAACCGGGGTGGCCGCGAAACCCCAACTTGACGATGTGCATCCAAGTCTTATGACGGCACGCCGAGCCCCTGGCCCTGTGCGTGCATGAAAGGCATCTGAAAGCTACTCTATACACCAGTATCTGGGGGTACAAGCGGAAACCCTACCCCGTACACAATCCCCGCTTGGGGCCCGTTGGTACCACGGTTGCACTGGTCAGAAGTTTCGCCGGGACGCGGGCCGGCAACCGTATCCAAACCTTGTCCCGGGATTTGTGATCCAAGCGCGGAATTGGCCCGTCATTCTTCTGCTCCTCCGGAACTAGGATGTGTGGAGCCGGGTTTGGGAGGGATGATCGTGCTCAACTACGCGCATCGTCGTCGAACGCCGCTGGCCGCGGCCGTGGCTGGTCTTGCCTTTGGCGCCTCGAGCGTCGCGTTGGCTCAGTCCAGCGCGCCGGCGATCTTCGTCGCAAACAACGGCAACCTCGAAGGGTCCGTGTCGTCGTTTACCCTTGATTCGAGCGGCCGACCGGTCCTCGTTGCCAAGCTCATTACTGGCGCCCGTGCGAACACCCAGGAGCGCAATCCCGGGACGAATGCCTACTCCATGGACCTTGCGCCGAGCGGCCGCTTCATCGCCGTCGGGCACACGACCGAATCCATCACCACCGAGCAGATCACGCTGATCCAGGTCAACCCGGACGCGACGCTCACGCAGGTGGGCACAGCATCGACGCCCGACACTCCGCTCGACTTGGCGTGGTTGTCCGACACCGTTCTCGCTGTGGTGGCAACCGGGCTTGACGCCGTGGTCCTCTATCGTTTTGACGCCGAGAGCGGGACGCTCACCGAGATCGAGCGCGAGGCGGCGGGCACGGGCAACAGCGCGATCGTCGTTCATCCCTCCGGTCGCTGGTTCTACACCAACGATACCTCGGGCTTCGTGCTCCGATCGTTCCGAGTGGAAGCCGACGGCTCCGCAACGCTCATCAACACGGAATCGACCGAGGGCGTGTACGCACTTGGACCCGGAATCACCCGCGATGGACGATTCCTCTACGCCGGGGGCGGCATATCTGGATCGGGTCGGAATGTTGTCTCGTTCCGGATCGATCCCGTCACCGGCGTTGCGTCGTGGGGTCCCGGTTCGCCCTTTTCTCTGACAGATCGGTCGCCCAAGCAAGCGGAGGCCAGCAGCGACGGGCGCTGGTTGATCGTCGCGACCGGCACCGACGCGACGGTGCGCACGATGAGCATCACCGAACCACTCGGAATCCTGCTGCCCGGGCCCGGTTTCTTCGACGTCGGGCTGCAGGGCACGCTGGGGACGGTCGCTGTCCTGCCCGATGGCGATCGGGGCGATCTTGTGTTCGTGACGGACAACTCCACCGCCCTGGACAACACCATGGGCCTGCTCACGTTCCGCCTCACGCCCGACGGCGGGCTGGTGCAGAACGGGGCCATCGTGAGCACGACCGGCATTGCGCCGACGGAGATCAGGACGTGGCTGCCCGCGTGCGCAGCCGACTTTGACAACAGTGGGCAGGTCGATCTCTTCGACTACCTCGACTTCGCCTCCGCATTCTCCACCGAAGATCCACGCGCGGACCTTGACTCCAACGGTCAGGTCGATCTCTTTGACTACCTCTCGTTCGCGGAAGCGTTCGCAGAGGGGTGCTGAAACGTCTCGCTCCATCGGAGCCGGCACTTCCAAACACGGGCACCGGTTCCGTCGACTCGATCGACGAGTTACCCCGCGCGAGGAAAAAGCGGAGTGGTGCGTGTATTTGCCCGGGCGTTGCGTGCTCCTCATGAGTGTCCGCTGAGAGAGTCTCGGCGGGAACAAACCAAGTCCCACCGCCCGCCGGAGATGTGGAACAGGCCGCCAGCGCTTGCGAGGCGCTGTTGCGCACGACGCGGCACGGGACGCTCGCATTCAAGACACGAGGAGCTCCATCATGAATCCCATGACGTACAACGATTGCCGGTCCGCCCTTGCCATGCTCGCGCTTTGCGGAGCGGCGATGGGCGCTCAGGCGGCCATCTCGTTTGGAACGGCGACGAGCATCGCCACGCCGCAGCGCCCCGCTGGAGTCGCTCTGGCAGACCTCAACGGCGACGGGCGGCGCGACCTGGCTGTGGTGACCGATACGCCCGACCGCATCATGATTCACGTCAACAACGGCGCCGGCGGGTTCAACGCGCCCTTCTCCCTGCAGCTTCCCAGTGGGCCTGACTCGCTGGTGGCGGCAAACGTCGACGCGGACGCCGACAACGACCTCGTCGTCGTTCTCAAGAACACCAATCAGGTGCTGGTACTGATCAACAACGGCGCGGGCGGCTTTGCGGCTCGTCCCGCGGTCTCGACGGGCATCGAACCTTCGAGCCTGCAAGCGGGAGACGTCGACAACGATGGCGACCTGGACTTCATCACCGCCGACCGCGAGGGCAACACCATCACGCTGCTCCGCAACGCCGGCGGCACGCTCACGCCCACGACCATCGCCGTGGGAGAGGAACCCCGCGACGCCGCGATCGGGGATGTCAATGGCGACGGGCTGGGCGATCTGGTCTGCTCGAACCATCGCGAGCGGACGATCAGCGTGCTGCTGAACACTGGCGCTGGCTTCGCGGGCCGCGTGAACTACGCAGTGAATCCCGCGACTCGTCCGGATGGCGTCGCGATCGCCGACCTCAATGGCGACGCCCGCCTTGACGTTGTCACCGCGATCAGCGACGACGTGGGCCCGAATGCGGCGGCGGTGTTCCTCAACACAGGCGCTGGCGTGCTCGGCGCCGCACGCAACTTTGCAACGGGCGGACTGAACCCGAGCAGCGTGCTCGCGGTGGACCTGGACCGGGATGGCGACCGCGACCTGGTGGTCAACAACGAAGATTCGAGCTCGTTGGCGATTCTGGACAACAACGGTGCGGGCGTCTTTGGGGCTCCGACGCTGCTTGCCGCGGGAGCGACTCCGGACGCGATCGCCGCTGGCGACACGACGGGCGACGGGTTGCCCGAGATCGCATCCAGCAACCGCGACAGCAACACCACGTTCGTCTACGCCAACACGGGTGTCCCGCCTTGCGCCGCGGACTTTGACGCCAGCGGCCAGGTCGACCTCTTCGACTACCTCGACTTCGTGCAGGCGTTCAGCGCGGAAGCACCGCGGGCCGACATCGACCGGAACGGCCAGGTTGACCTGTTCGATTACCTCGAGTTCGCGGCCGCATTCTCCGCCGGGTGCTGATGCCGACCCGACCCCTCCCCAACGCGCCCGCCGCGGGCGCGGTCAGCCCCAGAGAGTGCAAGGTCGAGAGCGGTCCTCGAGAGAGGGCCGCTCTTGCTTCTGCGCGAGGGGTTGTCGCCCGCGGTCGACGGCGGAAGCGCCACGGGAAGGACGTGTGGGGGCGCATCGCGACCTGCAGGCGGAAACATCGGCAAGCCGCGGGCTACCATCACCACCCTTCGCTGGGAGCCGGGCGCGGCGGTTGGCCGCTGCCGCTGGCAACGCGAGCGGACGTGCCGGAGACGATCGGGATGGCGTGGATCACCAAGAACTCGGCGGGAATGAAGGTTCAGCGGCGGGCGGAGCCCTATCTCACCAGCGCCATGCGTGAGGAACTCACCCGAACGATTCTGCCCCGGTACGAGACCAAGCACGCGGCATTGCTCCCGGCGCTGCACATGGTCCAACACGCCGAAGGTTGGATCCCGCCGCAGGCGATGCTTGAGATCGCCGAGTTTCTCTCGATCACGCCGGGCGATGTGCAGGACACGGCCAGTTTCTACGAAGAATACTGGATCAGGCCCCGAGGCCGACGGATTGTCTCCGTCTGCCGCTCGCTGGCGTGCGAGTGCATGGGGCATCAGAAGATCACCGACGCCTGCCGGGAGGCGCTGGGCATCGAGGTGGGCGAAACGACCGACGATGACTCGTTCACGCTCGTCGAGGTCGAGTGTCTTGGCTCGTGCGACACCGCGCCCGTTGCCTTGATCGACGATCATCTTCACGAGAATCTGACGCCGGAAGCCATGAAGCTGGCGATCGCCAAGGCCCGCGCCGCAGCGCCGCACGGACACGGGCCGGGGCAGGCCGACCAGCACGCCAACGGGCACCACTAAGAGCGCCGGGCCACGCGTCGAGCGGCCCGAGTCATGCGCTGGTCATGGGCTGGTCAGGGGCTGGTCAGGGGCTCGTCACGGGCCCATAGGTCTCCGGACGGCGGTCGCGGTAGAACTGCCACGTTGCGCGGACCTCCGAGATCATGTCCAAGTTCAGGTCGGCGACCAGAACCTCGTCGCGATCTCGCGATGCCTGCGCCACGATCTGTCCGCGCGGATCACAGAAGTACGACGACCCATAAAACTCGCCGATGTTCCAGGGCCCTTCGCGGCCGACGCGATTGATGGCGCCGACGAAGTACTGGTTCGCCACCGCATGGGCGGGCTGCTCGAGCTTCCACAAATACTCCGAAAGCCCCGCGACCGTCGCGGACGGATTGAACACAATCTCGGCCCCGCCCAGCCCGAGCGCTCGCCACCCTTCGGGAAAATGCCGGTCGTAGCAGATTGAGATTCCAATCCGTGCCAGCCTCGTCTGGAACACGGGATAGCCGCCTGTGCCCGGCTTGAAGTAGAACTTCTCCCAAAACCCCGGCAGCAGGTGCGGAATGTGGTGCTTGCGATACTTCCCGAGGTACTCGCCCCGCTCATCGATGACCGCCGCGGCGTTGTAGAGCACGCCGGCTTGCTCTTGCTCGAAGATTGGAACGATGAGCACGATGCCGTGCCGACGCGCACACTCTCGCATCAGCGAGATCGTTGGACCGTCGGGGATTGGCTCCGCCTGGTCATACCAGCGAGGGTGCTGCTCAGCGCAGAAATAGGGCCCGAAGAAGATCTCCTGCAGGCAGCAGATCTGCGCGCCGCGATCTGCCGCCTGCGCGACCAGACCAAGGTGCTTCTCGATGGATGCGGCTTTCTGTGCCGCAAGCGGCGCATCTCCCGGCAACGGGGCGGCGGCCTGAATGAGCGCAGCGCGAACAACTCTGGGCATGGATCACGATAGTCGGCGGCGCCGCTGCTGTGGAGCAACTGGGCGGTTGGCAGAGGCTCCCCGCGAACTGGACGGAGCTTGCGTGTTGGTCGCGGGTGCGGCAAGTCCGAGCCAGGCTGCTGGTGTCAGTCCTTTGGCATCAGGCGGCTGGCCTCATCGCCCGATCGAACCCGGCACGATGGAGCGGAGACGCACGATCGTCATGTCGCCCTCGATCGCCTTGACTCCCGCGTTGAGCTGCGCGTGCTTGTGCAGTTGGTTGACGGTCGCGAACAACTCGCCCGATGGGCCGAAGCTGAAACCATCGACCCAGCGCAGCTTGGCGTCGTCGCGGACGAGGATGCGATACGTCCCATCGCGCGAGGTCACACCGATCGCGTTGGCGTTGACATCTCCGCTGTAGACGTTTCCACCAGAATCAACCACGATCCCGTCGCTCACGGGCTTGACGCCGTAGCGCTCGATCGAGCGGGCAAGCTTGTCGGCGTCGAGCGACGCATCCGCGAGGTTCGCCGCCGGAACGCGGTAGAGTGTCCGCCCGTGCATCGCGCCGAAGTACACCCATCGGCACTCGGCGTCGATTGCGACCGGGTTCAGGCCCAGCGAAGGCTCGAAGGCGCGCCGCTGCGCGTCGAGAACTCGGACGGGCACGCCGTCGATCACCATGCGCGCGTCGTCCTCGCTGCGAAGCTCAGGCGCACCTTCAAGGACCCGCCGCGCGGAGCCGGTCGCCAAGTCCACCACGATAAACGCGGGGAGGGTCGTCCCACCAAGGCCCGTCAGGCCCATGTCCGCGATGTAGATTTTCTTGTGCTCGGTGTCGATGACAAAGTCCTGAGGAAAGCCGTTCGCCACGCTTGCGGGAGGCAGAATCGGGATGACGCGGTGCAGCGTCTCCTGGCGGGTGTTCCAGGCGATTAGCCTCGGTGGCAAGGCGATGCCGGGCTCGCTGCTACCCATGTCGAGCATCCACAGAATGCCGTCGGCGTCGCATTCGATTCCGATGACACTGGCGATGCCGACGCCGTTGGGGCCTGGCTTGCTCGCCCACGCGCCCGGCGGATAGGCAATCGACTCACCCGATTTGTTCACCTCGACGACGCTGTTCGAAGCGCCGGCAAACGGGTGGACGCTGACGAAAATCCGGCCATCGGGGCCTATGGCGATGTTGCCGGGGGTCTGCTTCATCGTCGCGACGACCCGCAGCGACGACGCGACTTCGGCGTCCGTCGCGCGGCTCGGGCCACCGGCACAACCAGCGAACGAAGCAACTCCGCCAAGCAGCGTGCCCAAGATCAAGGGCCTGCACCGCGATCGGCAAGCGACCCGAACCGAGTTGGTAACGGTCGCTGACAAACGTGAAATACGCCGCACCATCCACCTCCAGAAGCTTGTTCCTCGCAAAGACGTTTCCCGCGAAAACTAGTAGAGCTTGCGCGTGGTCGATCCGGGATAGAACAACGCCGCCATTTCCTGCCAGCCCATCCCCTCGTCAGCGAAGCCCTTGGCGCACCACTGGCACATGCCCACGCCGTGCCCGAATCCTCGTCCTCGGATGGTGACGCGCGTCCCGATGACTTCGACCTCAACGTCGTTGGACCACACTTGGCTCCCACGGGCGAGGGGTGGCACGCCCGGGGCGGCGACATTGCACCCGACGCGGAACTCCTCCGCACGCATCACAAACTCGCGTCCTCGGTCGCTCCGGATCGTGTAGGTGTCCGGCCGCCCGGCCTTGTTGAGCGTCTTGGGCTCCACCGAGCGCAGCAGCGTGAGCGATCGGATCGGGTGCCCCGCCCGCTCGCCCCAGGCCCGGAGCCTCGCGCTGACCTCCTGGTCTGTTCGCTCGACTTCCCAACGGAAACGATTGGACTGGGTGCAGGCGAAGGGGCGCGACTTGCCTTGCAGCGGCGCCTGGGCGTTGAAGCGCAGGTCCTCGGTGGTGGGCCAGACGCCGCCCGCCGAAGCGGGACGTCCGCCGCAAGTGCTCGAGAAGTACGCCCGAAGGATCTCACGTCCTGCGTAGAGCGTGACGCCCTCGGTCCGTCGCACGGCATCGTGGACCGCGGGCGAACTGGTGACGCCACCGAAGACCTGATCGAGCGTGGTGTTCTCAACGTCGTGCCCGCGATTGCCGCGCCGCGCCCGCTCTCGCTCGTGCAACGCATAGGTTCTGGCGGCGACGGCCTGCATTTCGTACGCCGCCCGGGGCCAGCCCGAGTACATCTCGCGGGCAACGACGCCCGGGATGTAGCTTTCCATCGGGATCTCAAGCACGATCTCGAACGTATCCGGGCTCTCGGACGACTTGGGACGGACGATGGCAAAGCCGGGGTACGCCGTGCCGTCGATCGTGATGGTCTTTCCACCGGCGTCGGTGCCGGGGAACGGCGCCGGCACCAACTCGACGTCGACACCCTGGGGAAAAGCGAGCGACTGCTTGCTCTCGGTGCGGATGACAATGCCCCCCTGCTCGGAGGCAATCGTGAACGAGCCCGTGACGAGGCGAGGCTGGTCGCCATCGCCACGGACAAGCACCTGCGAAGACGATGAAGCGGTCGCTTTGGAAAGCGCCTTGGCGATGCGCACCCGGATGGTCGGCTCCTGCGTGAACGGGCTCGGGCCCAGGGGCTCGGTCCCCGTCAGGCGCTCGAACGTGCTGCACGAACCGATCGGAAGCACGAGCACCAGCAGTGCCAGCAGCCCGGCGGCGCCCGCGCCGGCCAAGATCGTCCGGTTCCGCTCGTGAGGCCGCGATAGCCTCGCTCGCGCGAATCGCCTTCCGAACCGGGTGAGCGATGCAACGACAGACAGAAAAAGCTCCGCGACCTCGCGCCAAAGGGGCAACCCTAACTGGCGTGCCCGCACGCCCCGCGCGCGCCCCGACCGGCGGCGTCCACCGCCCTGCTTCGATGAGTTCACGTTCGATCGACCCTTCCGCGGCACGCTCGCCTCCCTGCGACTGCGCCAATCTGACGGATGCTCCCATCCCACACTCGCAACCGACTCAGCCCCAGCCTTAACCCAGTTCTTGACCCAGTTCGGTTCCCCAAGTCGCTTGCTGCGATCCGCGGGACAACTCGCTGGTCCTGTTCTCTGGCCCTGTTTTTTGGAACAGGGCCCAGGCTCGCCTCGGTTACATCCTCACCATCCGGACGTACTGCTCATATCGGGCGTCGAGTTCGGGCTTGGTGAGCGCTTCGAGGCGCGCGAGGCTGAAATCCTCGATGGTGAAGCTCGCGATCACGGTGCCGTGGGCCATAGCGCGGCGGACGACCTCGAAGCTCGCGGGCTTCCCACCCGCCGAGCCTGCCGAACCCGCCGAGTTTGCCGCGATCGCGCCCATGAGTCCGCCCGCGAATGTGTCGCCCGCGCCTGTGGGGTCCACAACGTGCTCCGCCGGATAGGCCGGGAGCGCCGCGACCCCGTCGCGATGCATGAGCAGCGCACCATGCTCGCCCTTCTTGACGACGACGAAGGTGGGCCCCATCTCCAGAATCGCCCGACCGGCGGCGACGGCGTTCGCTCGACCGGTCAGCATCTCCGCCTCGTCGTAGTTCAGCACGAGCCCATCGACCTGCCTGAGCAGCACCAGCAAATCGGCCCGGGCGATGTTGATCCAAAGATCCATGGTGTCCGCGACCGTCAGCGTCCGCTTGGGAACCTGTTCCAGCAGGCTGCGCTGGACTGCCGGGTGCATGTTCGCCAGAAAGACGAACGCCGAGTCGGTAAACGTCGGCGGGACCGGCGGGGGCACCTCGGCAACCACGCCCAGCTCGGTGTAGAGCGTCTCACGGCTGTTCATGTTCTTGGCGTAGCGCCCGCCCCAGCGGAAGGTCTTGGACCCTCGTCGCGTTTCCAAACCCGACGCGTCGATCGCCGGAAACTTGGCGAGCGTGGCGCGGGCACTGGCGGGAAAGTCGTCCCCGACCGCCGCCACCAGTCGCACCGGGCCATAGAAGGACGCCGCGGCGGAGAAGTACGTTGCCGAACCGCCCAGCACGTGCTCGGCCCGGCCCGTCGGCGCTTCAACCAAGTCGATCCCGATCGTTCCCGTCACCAGTAGAGACATGCATGCTCCAGAAAAGTTCGAGAGGGTAGCTGGGAACATGCCTCTCTAGGCTACCCGATCGCCCGATTTGCTATCCTGATCGCCGGCCAACTCGCCTTGCCACAATTTGCTCCGCTCGATCTGTGGTCCGCCCGAAAGTTCCCTCCACACCAAGCCTTGCCAAGGAATCGCATGCTCCACCTCACCCGCGCGTTGTGCGCCTCGCTCGCGTTGGCCCTGCCTTGGGCGATCGCTCCAAGCCACCTGACGCTGGCCGGGGCGCCGGGGTCGCCATCCGCAACGTCTCCAGCCCCGACCACCAAACAGCCCACAGAAGTCGCCAATCGACGCGCGACGCCTTCACCCGAGCATCCGCTCGATGCCTATGTCGCGCTCGATGATGGGAGCTTTTCGTGGAACGCCACCAAGACATGGACGCAGGACGGCGTGACCATCCACGCCCTTCGGCTGACGTCTCAGACCTGGCGCTCACCCGAAGAGGTTGACCGGCCCCTCTGGCAGCATTGGGTCCTCGTCGCCATCCCGGCGGAGGTGAAGTTCGACACGGGCATGCTGTTCATCGAGGGGGGCCGGCACCGGGAAGCGGCGCCCGAGAAGGCTTCCAACCTGCTGGTTGAGATGGCCAAGGGCTCCTCGTCGATCGTGGCGAGCGTGGACAACATCCCGAATCAACCGTTGAAGTTCGCGGGCGACAAGCAAGGGCGCGTCGAGGACGACCTGACGTCGCACAGCTGGATGCTCTCGATGCGAGATTCGGACCCCACGTGGATCGCCCGCTTCCCGATGGTGAAGTCGGTCGTTCGGGCGATGGACTCGGTGCAGTCGTTCCGTGCCGGAGCGATCAAGGACAAGTCGCAGAGCGGACCCATGCTTCGTTCGTTCGTCGTCGCGGGCGGCTCTAAACGCGGGTGGACGGCGTGGTTGACGGCGGCCGTGGATCCCCGCGTCGCCGCGACTATTCCCATCGTCATCGACGTTCTGGACATCCCGACGCAAGCTCGGCACCACTTCGCGGCATATGGCTTCTTCTCGCCCGCGCTCGCAGACTACGCCCGCAACGGCATCCTGCTCAAGCTGGGCACACCCGAGCTTGAGAACGTCCTTCGCTACGACGACCCCATCCACTACCTGAGCCGCGTGCGGGTGCCAGCGTACATCGTCACCGCGACCGGCGACGAGTTCTTTCCCATAGACAGCGCTCGCTTCTACGAATCCAAGCTCGTCAACGAGCACCACTTCCGCGCCACGCCTAACGCGGGCCACTCCCTCAAGGACACCAAGGTCGCCCAGGAAGTGCTTGGCTTCTACGCCAGCGTGCTCCAGGAGCGTACACGGCCGACCATGACATGGTCGCTGCGCGCCGACGGCGTCCTTGACGTCCGATCCTCCGTGGCTCCGTCGCGAGCGCTGCTCTGGTCGGGCGATGCGCCCACACGCGACTTCCGCCTGCCCACCACGGGCCCGGTCTGGAAGAGTTCGCCCTTGGACGCGACGCCTGGCGACCCGACCCGCTTCGAGGCAAGGCTGACCCCGCCCGAGGCTGGCTTTCGAGGCTACTTCGTCGAGCTGAGGTTCGAGGCGAGCAGCCCGGCACTGGTCGCGACAACGCGGGCATTTGTGGTGCCCGACGTGCTGCCCTATGCGGGAGCCGCAATCCCCAAGACACCCGAGGCGGCGGTGCAGGCCAAGTGACCTTGAGCAAAGTCGTTCGACGAACGCGAGTCGCCCCGTGACGCCAGCCCCGGCAACTTCAGCCCCCGACTCGTCGCCCGCGATGCCATCGGAAGGCGGCGGGGCGTCGTCGCAAGCGCTGCTGCGTGTCCGCGACCTCTGCGTCACCTTTGGCGGGCGGGCGGCGCCCCGCTGGCGAGCCGTCGATGGCGTTTCTCTCACGATCCATCCTCGCCAGACGCTCGCGGTCGTGGGTGAATCCGGGAGCGGAAAATCCGTCACAGCCCTGTCGATTCTCGGCCTCGTTGCACACCCCGGACGAATCGAGCGAGGCACCGCGCTCTGGAAGCCCCGCGCCACTACCAGCTCGCCAGAGAAGGGCGCAACCGACCTCTTCTCTCTTCCCGAGCGCCGCCTGCGAGACGTGCGTGGGGGCGAGATCGCCATGATCTTCCAGGAGCCGATGACCTCGCTCAACCCGGTGGTCACGGTGGGTGATCAGATCGCCGAGGCGGTCATGCTGCACCAGCGCGTCAGCCGGAGTGAAGCTCGGGCGGCTGCTGAACACGCGCTGAGTGAGGTGGGCGTGCCCGAGCCCGCCCGGCGTGTGCGCCAATATCCGCATCAGTTTTCGGGAGGCATGCGCCAACGTGTGATGATCGCGATGGCACTGGCATGCCGCCCGTCGCTGCTGCTGGCAGACGAGCCAACGACGGCCCTGGACGTGACGATCCAGGCACAGATCCTCGGGCTGCTGCGCGACATCAAGCGGGATCGGGGCATGTCGATTATGCTGATCTCGCACGACCTTGGGGTCGTCGCGCAGAACGCGGACGTGGTCTGCGTGATGTACGCCGGGCGGGTGGTGGAATACGCCTCCGTGTTCGACCTCTTCCGCAGCCCGCTGCACCCATACACGCGAGCGCTGCTGGCGTGCGTGCCGCGACTGGGGGAGCGTCGTGATCGGCTGCTGACGATCCGCGAGGTGATCGAGGCCGCACCTCTCGAACGAGACGCCGACGCCGATAGCCCGGCGCGGTCGATTCACCCTCGCCTAAGCCCCCCGCTGCACGCCTGGTGGCCCGGGTTGCCTCCGCCCGAGGACCAACATGGCGGGCTCGCTGATCCGGCAATGCCTTGCGTGCTTCGCCAGGTGGAGCCAGGGCGATGGGTGGCAATCTGGAACACGCGGGGTGCTACCGAACTGCTCAACTCCGACGCGCATCGGGCGCCGCCGGATCTTGGTTTTCGGCGCCCTTGAACGAGCCCACGGTGTTTGCAACCGGCACCGCGCAGCCTCGCCCGACCAAGAGACGCAGTTCAGGAGTTCACCCGGCGAGCGCCGCCGCGCTGAGAGTTCGTTGCTCACCGGTCGAGATGTTCTCGCGTAGCGCTCGCTGCTTCGCGACCGCCTGCGCGATCTGCACCGCGTTCCACGCCGCCCCCTTGAGCAACTGATCCCCAGCGATGAACAACGAGAACGAACGGCTTCGATGGTCGCGATCGGTGGTTGTCCGGCTCGCGGGCTCGGCCCGATGGGCATCGTCGCTGGCTTCCGGCTCGGCGCGAATGCGTCCGACCAGCACGTCGTTCTGGTTGGCCGCCTTAAGCGCGGTTGGAAAGTCGTTTCCGGCGCGGTCGTCAATCACTCGCACGCCCGGGGCGCGCGAGAGCAACGCTCGCACTTCGCCCTCGCTCGCGTCGCGGTCCAGTTCAAGGAAAACCGACGCCGCGTGGCTGCGGAAGACGGGGACGCGGATGCATGTCGGGTGGATGGCGAGCCTCTCCTCGCGCCAGATCTTGCGCGACTCGGCGATGATCTTCTCTTCTTCGACGTTCCGCCCGGTAAGGAGGTCAAGGGCAGAATCGTGGCTGAAGACGTTGAATGCGCAGGGCTCACGAAAAACGCGGGGCGTTCGAGGCGAATGGGTCGCCAACGCTCCTCCCGCGTTGACGCCGTCCTCCGCCGCGAGCCCCGCGTGTTGCTCGTTGCCCGGAATGTTGTCGCGCGAATCAACTTCGCGTCGTTGATGAAGGGTCCGCTCGGCCTGCCACGCCAACTCGTCCATCGCCGCCTGCCCGGCACCGGACACCGCCTGATAGGTGGAAGCGATGACCCGCCGCACGCCGAACGCCCGTCGAAGGGGCGTCAGAGCCGTCAGCAGGATGATGACAATGCAGTTGGGGTTTGCGATCAGCCTCGGCCCGCGATTCAGTTCTTCTGCGTTCACCTCCGGCACGACAAGCGGAACGCCCGCCTCCAGGCGATACCGCGACGAGTTGTCGATGACCACGCTCCCCGCCTCAATAGCGCCCGGCGCGTATGCCCCGGCTGTTGCTCCGTCGGCGGCGAAGATCGAGATCGGGCAGCCCTCAAACGCCCGGCGGATCGCACCCCCGTCGGTCGCAGGGGGCAACGCCTCGATCTCGATCTTCGCGTCGCCGAAGGCTCGCCGCTGTCCCGCCGACCGCTCGGACGCGAACGCTCGAACGCTTGACGCCGGGACACCCTCGCGAGCGAGCAGCGTCAGAACTTCTCGCCCCACCGCGCCGGTCGCCCCCACCACCGCGATCGGACATCGAGCGAGCGGGCGCTCACCACAAGCGTCCACCGGTTGCTCGGCGTCGTGGCCTTCGGAACATCGGGCGATGGCATCCAGGCTTAGCGACATGGCGCTTTTCTCCTCGCACAACACGGGACCGGAGTGACAAACCAAAGCGCGGGACTCTGAGCGATGGACGCGAATGCGCGTGACGTGTGCATGACGATGGCTCCCTTTGGCTGCGCATCAGGCGGCGACGACCGACTCGCCAACCACTGCAGCAGCTCGCTCGACCGACGAGGCGGGTTCAGCCGACGCTTCGGCGCCGAGCGCTGAGATCGACAGCCCAAGCTCGGGCTCATGCCGTTCGCGGTCCAGGTCGTTGAGATCCGCCAGCACCGCCTCGGCGGTGGGCCAGCCACCGGCACCCGCGCCGCTGGCGACAAACTGCACGCCATCCTCGCGAGTGAAGACAACCCGATTGGTCGCGTCGTCGAGCTGCGCGAGCGGATCGGGGTTTCGTGCTGCCGCCAGACTGACGCGAGCGACCACACCCTCGGGCGTTCTCACGGCCGACGACACCTGCCTCACCGCGAGGCCCACGTCCGCCGCCTCGCGAACGGCGCGAGCGATGTCGGGGGTGAGCGCTTCGCGCTGCACGTCATCGACGCGGAGCGAGACGCCGAACGCCTCGCGAACCAGCAGCACGAGCTTCTGGGCGGCATCGAGCCCGAGCAGGTCGAAAGACGGATCCGCCTCGGCAAAGCCCCGGCGCTGGGCCTCGCGGAGCGCCACCTCAAACTCGTCCCCGCTGGCGAGGCGATTCAGAATGAAGTTGCAGGTTCCGTTCACGACGCCCCGCAGCGCCCGGACGGGCTTATCCGTCCCGGCCAGCCGCGCGGTCTCCAGCAGTGGCGCAGCGCCGCCCACGGCAGCGGAGAATCGGACGCTCCGCCCGGCGCGCCGGCTGGCCGCTTCGATCCGCGCGCCATTGGTAGCAATCGCCGCCTTATTGGCGGTCACCACGTCCGCCCCCGCCTCCAAGGCCTGCTCGACAAGCTGCGTCGCCCGCTCAACCCCGCCAATGAGCTCGACCACCACGTCGGGACGCTTGGCGAACAGGTCTTCCGCGCGAGTCGTGAGCAACTGCCCCGGAACATCGTCGCCGCGGACCTTGGTCGCGTCGCGCACCAGGACGCCCAGCAGGTTGAACCTCTCGGGTTCGTTCGCCAAGCGCCGGTACAGCGCCAGCCCGACATTGCCAAGGCCCAGAATCACAACCCGCAGGCGGCGGTGACGCTCGCCCGCGTGTTCGCGCAGCGACTCGACGAAGTCGCCCACCCGTGTCGACGACTCGCGATTCACCGCCTGCACGCTGATCACCGCATTGCTGCGCCGCGCGACCTCGACCGCCTTGGGCTGCACCACCTTGGCGGAGACCTCGAGCAGACGATCGTACGACAAAGACTCGAACGCGCGGGGCCTTGGCTCAGCGGACGACGGTGCCCGCTCGAGCACCGCTCCCGTGTCCTTGAGCAAGATCGCCCGCGCGCCAAGCTGACCAGCCAGAAACACCGCGGTCAGATCGGACCCGCCCCGCCCCAGCACCACCGCCCGGTCCTGCTCGTCGACACCCTCAAACCCCGGCACGACGACGACCTTGCCGTCGTCGAGCAACGCGTGCAGACGCCCTGCATCGACCGAGACCGGCGCCGCATCGAGCGGGTTGCCCAGCGCGAGCAGTCGAGACTGCCGGGCATTGACGAGTTCGTGCGGGATGCCCGCCTGGGCCAGCCCGACCGCGACCAGGGCCGCCGACTGGTGTTCGCCGGTTGCGAGCAAGCTCGCCAGCGCGTGCCCGTCGGCCTCGCCAGAGACCTTCCTCGCGGCATCGAGCAACTTGTTCGTCCGCCCAAAGAGAGCGGAAACAACCGCGACCACGCGGCGTCCGCGCCGAACGTGCCGGTAAATCTCGCTGACCACGACCGCGACGCTGGACTCGTGGGTGAGGATCGAGCTTCCGAACTTGAGCACCACGATCTCGCCCCGCCCGTCGGCGGGCTCGTTGAGATCGCGCCCTTGACGCCCGGGGACGGTGCGCCCCGCACGATGGCGCAGGCCCGCGGGTTCAAGTTCGCTCCGCGCGGCGTCTCTGGCCGCCCGGGCCTCGTGGGTTCTGTTGCTGCTGCCGTAGGTCCCGCTCATGTTCGTGCTCCTGCTGTCGTGAGGCTCTCCGGCGCTCAAGCTCCGGGGGCCGATCAGGTTTCCTTCCAACTTCATGGCGCCTTCATGCCGCTGTCGTTGCATCGTCCGGAAGCACCCTCGCCAGGCCGATCGTGCTCCTTCAAGCTGGTCCTTTGCCAGACCGGACTTCGCCAGACCAGCAACCCACCCTGATGAGTTTTCATCCTTTTCTAACTTGTCAAGCGCGCGGCAACAGCGCTCCTTCTGAAACGAATATCAACAACCACCCGCGCTCCAACGCGAGCTCGCATTTCACTTCACGATCCCGACGACCAGCTTCCGCCGACCACCGAGTTCCATCTCGCTCCGACTCTCACTCTCCGACTCGCTCTCCTACCAGACTCGTTCTCTCCGCGGCTTAGAGGCCCGCGGAGGCCCCGGAAACACAAGCCCTGAAACACTGACCCAGAAAACACTGACCCAGAAAACACAAACACCACCGTCTCCTGGACGGTGGTGCTTGATTTCGGCGTTCTTGATGGCGTTATTCGCCGTCGCCGATGCATCCACCGTCCAGGGGTCGCATGCCCATCCAACCCGAGCCCATCGCGCCACAGCGCGTGCACGACATCGTGCACATATGGCACGTCGTGCTTTGAAGTCGGGTGATGGCTTTGACGCTGGTCATGTGGAAGCTCGACGTACGACCAAACAAAGGCAACGCAGCAAGGCCAGAACTGTTCTCCGGCTGCTGATTATCGGCTTGGGCGCGGTCCACCCGCACCCAGGCTTTATGAGAATAGCAACTTCGCAAACCGTGTCAAGCAGAATTTGGGTTGTCACGGGCCAACCAAATCAACTTTGCGCAATCTTTACCATTCCGCCGGGGGGTGCCCTTGCCCTGCATCTGACTGTGCTTGAAATTGGTTGATGACCAACCCCGCGTCGTGACCTTCAAGAGGCCCCACTTGCGGGTTTACTTGCGGGTGCACTTGCGGGTGCTCAGTCGCCAAGCCGCCGTCTGGGGCGTCCAGCCTCTACGCTCGTTCATGCTCGTCGGTACCGATCCAGTCCGGAGCAAGATCCGCGAGTCGTTCGCTCGCTCGCCCGTGGACGCCCTGCTCGATCCTCGCCTTGCGGCGCGACTGGAGCGACTCGACGTCTTTTCACGCAAGATCCTGTCGGGCAAACTGCTGGGCGAACGCCGCAGCAAGCGACGCGGACGCAGCATCGAGTTCGACGACTTCCGCGACTACACGCCGGGCGACGACCTGCGCCACATCGATTGGAACGCGTATGCCCGCCTCGATCGGCTCTTCATCAAGCTATTCCGCGAAGAGGAAGACCTCGCACTGCACCTGGTCGTCGATGCTTCGCCATCGATGGACACGGGTAATCCAAACAAGCTGCTCTTTGCGCTTCGCCTGGCAACGGCTCTCGGCGCGATCGGTCTGGCAAACCAAAATCGCGTGAGCGCCTCGGTGCTCGGGCGGCGAGTTGCGCCGAAGACCTTGGCGGCAATCGACGCCTCGCCCCCCGCCGCGTCGTCCAATCAACTCCCGTTCGCCTCGCTGCGCCCGCTGCGGGGGCGAACATCGCTGCACGCCCTTGCCCGCTTCTTCGCGGCTGCACTCGATCCAAGCGCATCAACCAACAGCGAGCCGCTCTCGCTGGTCCCCGCTCCGGCGGACCTCAACACGTCGCTGCGCTCGCTCGCGTCCCGCGGGCTTGGACGGGGGATTTGCGTGGTGATGTCCGACTTCCTCGATGAGCCGGGCGTGGACGCCGGACTCCGCGCCTTGGCGGCGACGGACCCCGGGGTGATGGACATCTACTGCCTGCACGTGCTCTCGCCGGGCGAGGTCAACCCGGAGCTGGAGCGCGACGCCGGACTGCAGGGCGACCTTCGCCTGACCGACGCCGAGACGGGCCGCGCGAGGGAAGTCACCGTGTCGCCGGCGCTTATCGCCCGCTATCGCCGGAGCGTCGATCGCTTCTGCGCCGACCTTCGGGCGCGTTGCCTCTCGCTCGGGCTCGCGCCGCTGCGCGTCACGACCGATGCGCCAATCGAGCGCGTCGTGCTGGATTCTCTCCGCCGCGGGGGCTTGCTGAGATAGCGCGGGGTTGCCCCGCTCACGCCGCCAGGCGCGTTCGCTTCTGGATCGCCTCGACATATCGGAGCATCTGCGACGCGATGAACTCTCGATGAGACGGGTTGGCGGCAAAGTCGTACGCCATGCCGGCGTAGACA
The DNA here is from genome assembly GCA_033763815.1 of Planctomycetota bacterium. Classification (GTDB taxonomy): domain Bacteria; phylum Planctomycetota; class Phycisphaerae; order Phycisphaerales; family UBA1924; genus JANRJU01. Next base: position 144,871 of record JANRJU010000015.1, on the reverse strand, counting down.
TTCTGCTCGCTGTCCAGGTGTGTGTGTGCCAGCCGCGCCGTAAGCCCCAGCGGAATCGGGATCTCCGGCTGCAGCCTGAGCCGCACCCAGAAGAGCCGGCTGCGATCGAGCCCCGCGCTCTCCGCTCGATCGACGATGAGGCCCATGCCGCCACCACCGATGTTCATGAGCCTGGCGCGGAAACTCGGCCCGACCTCGGGCAGCGTGACGGGAGATCCATCATCGATCGAGAGCGATGCGGCGTCGCCGGCCTCGGCGCGAAGGACCAGCGCCCGGTTGGCAACCTCCGCCGCGACCACGCTCGAAGGGTCCAGCAGCGGATAGCACTCCGCTGCAGGAAGGTGGAGTTCAACAGTTGACACGCGGCAGAAGTTCCGGCGCTGGCAGCGTTCGACGTGCTCGGGCATCGCCAGACGCACGCACGCCACGCGCCCGCGGGGCGAGGCAAGCTCGCACTCACCGAGGATCTTGGTGCGGAACATCCAGCGGTTCTGGCCAACCGCGATCACACCGGCAACGTGGGTGCCGGGCGGAAAGTGCACAGCCTGCCCGAACGCCGCGGCAAGTTCAACAACCAGTTCGCTCTCGCGAATCGCGAGCAAGCGAACGCGCCACACGACGTTGCGATGCACCGGCTCGGCGCCGGGTTCGCAGGCCGCCTCGCTCGACGCTGACGAACCCGAAGCCTGCGGATGCGAAGCATCGGGAGCGACGGGCGAGAACTCGATGCCGCCACCCCGCTCCAGGATCTGCTGCAGGCTGTCTCGCCACCGATCGGTTCTGGAACGTTGTGCAGGCACGAGAGGCTCCCCTGTCCCCCTCAAAGAACGAGGCGGGTTCAAGGGGTCATCGTCCGTTCATCGCCCCCACTTGAGGGCACGGAGGCCGGTGTCGCCCAACTCTGGTGGAGTCCCCGAGGTCCGCGAACAACGCCCCAGCAGTCGCGCGACGAACGGGTTCCGGTGTTTAGTTCGCTCGGCCAGCCGTGGCCTTCGCTCGCCCCGAGCGAGCCTTCAGCCCGGTTGGATTCCACGCCCGCACCGCCTCAAGAACCTGCGATCGCACGAGCGCTCGCGTCTGTGCGGTCTCCGCGATGCCCGCAAAGCGCTCTCGGTAGAACACGTCCACCGCACGCCGGCACGCGGCCATGACCGGCTCCGGGGGCGCGGCCTTGGCCTCGACCGTCGCGAGGTACTCCATCGGCGTCTGCCAGGAGGGCTTGACGAAGCCCCGCTTACCCAAGCTCTCGACGACAGCCGCGTAGTACGCAGGCACGCTCTCCCCAACCGGAACCCCCAAGCCGCGCAAGCGCGTCCGCCTGGCAACTCGGATTGCCAACAGCCCGATGGCCAGCGCCGCCGCCCCCGCGATGGACCAGGAAACAACGCGAATCAACCCGCCAGGACGCTCCCGTCCGGCCTCCGCCTCCTCGCGGGGCTGGCCGATCTCTTGGAAGAAGCCCGCCAGGCGACGCGCCGCCGAACCGAGCGTGTCGGGATCGACGCCCTGGCGTCGGAGCAGCGCCTGCCTCTGGCGTTCGTCGAACGTCACCGCGGAGTTCCACGCGACTTGGATCGCGTCGAACATCTCGCCGAGCCGCGAGAACACCGTCCGCTGATCGCCCCGCATGTTCCAGAGCGTCTCCGGAGGCGTAGGGTCGTAGATGCGCCAGCCGACATCGCTCCACCTTCGCGACTCGGTTTCTTGCCCGCCCGAGACGTGCGCCTCGACCCACGCATGCGCGTGGCTCTCGCGCACGGTGTAGCGACCGGTGCGCGGGTTGACCTCCGCTGCGGCATACCCCGTCACGAGTCGCGCCGGAATCCCGATGCTCTGGCACAGCGCTGCCAGGGCCGAGGCGAAGTACTCGCAGTTCCCGCGCCGACCGACCGTCAAGAACCACTTGTTCGGGTCCATCGACGGATCCGCGGCGGGGACATCCAGCGTGTACTCGAACTCCTCGCGCAGATGGTTCTCCATCACGCGGACCGCCCGGGCATCGTCCGACCTCGGGCGGATCAGAGGATCGGGCTCCAGATTCGCTCGCCTCAGCAGCGTCGCGGCGTACTCGCGCAGCCCCGGGTCCGCGGCAAACGTCGCCAGCGTCTCGCGAGGCTCATCCACCACCGCCGAAACTTCGTACGCGGCGCTCGTCACGTGGTACACCGAGTGGGGCGCGTTGGTGTCGCTCTTGAGCACTCCCGTTCGCGTGTCGAACCGGATGCGGTCGCTCGACGACGTGAGCTGGATCGAGAGCGGCCTCCACAACGTGAACAGAGGAAGGTCGCTCCCGCTCCCTCGCGTGCGAACCGTCATGGTGACGCGACGTCCCCCCCTGGTCAGATCGTCCAGCACGAGGTCTTCCCCACGCTCCACGTTGTATACCTGGAACCCGCGGGTTGCCGCGGTGCCCGGACGGCCCAGCCTCCGCTCGGCCGGGACCCACTGGCCGTTGTTGTACCTGCTGAGCACGGCCCCTCGCACGTACCACGCCGAGCCGGGCGGACTGGCGGGCTTGCCCTCCTCGTCGAGGATCTCCAGTTCCATCACCACTTCTTGCGACTGGCTGATAAACCCGCCCTGACCGAGTTCGACCTTGTCGGTGAACGAGGTCACGGCGCCTCGCGAGCGATCGCCCCCGCCGCCGCCAACGCTGTTCATGGTCATCGCCCTGGGCATCACAATGAAGACGATGATGCTGATGGCAAAGGCCGCGACGATCGAGCTGCCCACGAGCGTGCGCATCAGGAACACGCCGCGCCGCGGGAGCAGGATCGAGCCTCGCGTGTCGGGCTCCGGTCGCGTGCGCTGGGAACGGGCGCCCTGCTCGCCAGCATCGGCGGCTCCCGCCTTGACGGTCGCAGCAGGCACCCCGAGCGCTCGCTCCCTCGAGGCATGGAGCTGGTGCATCATCACGACGCCGACCAGCAGCGGAAGCCCGAGCAGGATGAGCGCGTTGGGCGCCAGCGAGACGCTGGTGAGCATCGACCCGATCGCGAGAAAGACGCACAGCGTGATGATCTGGGCATCGTCGCGCGCGGAGCGACGATCCCAAACCTTGATCAAAAGCACGAAGACGACGAACTCGCAGAACGTCGAGAGCTGGACACCTTGCTGCCAGGCATCGCTGATGCCTCGGAGGAGCGCGACGCCGATGACGAGGTACACGACGAAGCTGGGTACGGTGACCGATCTGGTTCGCCCGAGCCGCCCGAGGCGCTCGGACAGCAGCCAGTTGGCCGCGACGACGATCATGGCCAGTGCGCTGAGCAGCGCGCGATCCGCCCCCGCCACCGCCGTCTCATCGTCCGCGAGCGAATAGCTCAGGACGGTGAGAAACACGAGGATCAAGATCCCCGCGCGGAACCGGCTCGAAATGTCGATCGATCGCTTCATGCCCCGCCGCCGCCTCCTTGATCCGCGGACGCGCCGCCCCCGCCCATCGCCATCACCTCGGCGCTCCTGCCATTCCGATTTCGTGTTGAGTCCATCGCCTTTCCGTCAACCTCCGCCAGCAACTCCAGCTTGGCTCGCTCGCTCGGGATCGCCAGGGCTTCCAAGTCGGTCGCGCTGACTCGGACCACCCCGTCCAAGCCGCGTCCGTCGCGTCCGCGATTGTCACTCGCCGTTCCGTTGCTCGTAGCGGTGACCACAACGTGCGTCTCGTCGCGCCGCCGGCCCCGCTCGCCTCCGCGAGGCGAGCTTTCTTCGCCCCGGTACCGCGCTAGGGCTTCCAGCATCGCGATCAGCGACGCACGCCCTCCCGCGTGCTCGGAAGAAGACCCGCTGCTCGCCGAGCTACCAATGTCAAGGCGGATGTTCCTTCCCTCGCGTGAGGCCTCCGCAACGATGCTCGCCGCGAGCGTCACCGCACGCTCAAGCTCCACACCCTTGGCACCACTCGTCGCGAGCGCCAGTTTCACATTTCCGCCCTGGGGAGGCACGCTCTGGCGAACCAACGGCACCCCCAGCCGGCTCGACGCCTTCCACGCGATGGAGCGCAACTGATCCCCTTCCACGAACTCGCGCAGGGAGAAGAACTCTTCGTTGACCCCCTCGCGCGGGCGCTGCCCGCGACCCAGCCTCGCCTCCGCCCCACTCGCGCCCCAGGCCCCGCTGACTAATCGAACCACCAGCGGCAGGACAACGCTCGACGCGGCCCGCCCGCTCGCCTCGCGGAAGTACACGCTCTTGCGAACCAAACCGAAAGGAAACGTCGTCGTCACACGCACGACATCGAAGCTGATCTCGCCCCGCCGGTTGGGCACGCCCTCCGCCCGCGCTTCCACGCTCTCACCCGGAGGCACATACGCAACGAACGACCGCAGCGCAGCCCACATCGGGAAGACGCTGGGCCACGTTGCCACCGCCCGGGAGCGGAGCGCCCGCCGCTGCGCCGCGGGCACCTCTTCAATGGTGAGCCCGAACACAGGCATCCACCGCCGGACATTCTTCACCCTGTGGATAACCGCGAATGGCTCTCCGCAGGCGCCGTGGGATGGGACCGCCCGCTCCAGCTCAACGCCCATCATCATGGTGCCGCTGATGAGCCCGCTGACGATGACCCCGCCCACTCCGAGGCCAAACGCCCAGAACAAAAGGTTGTTTCCGCTGTTGATCGCACCAAGGGCGATCAGCACGATGGTGGCGATATAGGCATAGCCCGCCCAGGGAATGGCATAGCCCCGGGAGACGGGGATGAGCTTGGTGAACCGCGCCCCGCGCCCCACCTGCACGCTCAAACGGGCGCTTCCGGAGACGCGTTGACCGCGGGCCCCGGCCCAGGACGCCCCGTCACTCGTTTCGCTCGCTAACGCCGGAACTTCCACAACGAAAAGCGTAGCGACACGCGGCACGGTGTCGCGGCAGCGTACCCCGCGGTTACAGACCAAACACAACTGCGCCGAACCCCGGGCGGGCGCCCCCGCTACAAGGGGTCAATGGCCCATTCGAGCGTCTAAACCCCAGTGGCTCGGGCTCTTCTTCAGTGCGTCCCTCGTTCCCGCCAACACGCCGTGCCCGCGTCACACGCGAACGCGCTTTTCCGCCGCGGCCTTGGCGATCTCCACGAACTCCGCAGCCTTGAGCGACGCACCGCCAATGAGGCCACCGTCAATATCTGGCTGCGAGAAGATGGCGGGTGCGAGTGAAGCCTTGAGCGATCCGCCATAGATGATCCGCAGGCGCTGGGCCGTTTCGTTGCCGTAGAGGCCCGCGACCACTTTACGGATCTTGGCGTGGCAGTCCTGTGCATCCTCCGGGGTCGCGGTTTTGCCCGTTCCGATCGCCCACACCGGCTCGTACGCAATCACCACCCGAGACAACAGATCTCCCGGCACTTCCGCCAGCCCTTGCCTCACCTGGCGCTGGTTCACCGGGTCCGTGTGACCGGCCTCGCGTTGCTCCAGCGTCTCGCCCACGCACAGCACGCACGTCAACCCGGCCTCGAGCACCGCGCGAACCTTCGCGTTCACGAGTTGGTCGTTCTCGCCCAGAACGTGCCGGCGTTCGGAGTGCCCGGCCAACACCACCTGAGCCCCGCAATCCTTGAGCATCGCCGTCGACACCTCGCCCGTGAACGCCCCATCAGGGTGGTGATAGACGTCCTGAGCGCCCAGGTGCACCGACGACCCGCGATCGTGCAGGATCGATCCAACCATGAGCAGGTACGGAAAGGGCGGGAAGACCGCCACCTCGACACCCGTCGTCCGAGCGAGCCCGTCAATCACGCCCCGCGACAGATCCGCCGCGGCGTTGCGGTTGGTGTTCATCTTCCAGTTGCCGCCGACAAAGGGAATGCGTTCTGGCATGGGCGAGCATAGGGCGAACGAGTTTGGGTGTGGCCAGCACCCAAATGCCCCGTTCGGGCAATCTCACCGCCCCATCACGATGACCCATCACGATGACCCAATCACGAGCGCCCAATCACGTTCAAACAAAGTCGTGCTCACCCTGGCACACACTGGCGTGCACCGAACGGCGAGCGCCAAACTGCCTGGCTTCTCGCCAGGCCCGCACCCGCTCCGCCGCCCCCCGCATCCAACGGGCACCGCCAACCGAAACGCATTCATTCCCTGACATGGGTTGACTGTTCCCCCCGGAGACCGCCATGACCCGCATCGTCCCGACCGTCGTCGCACTGGCCTGCGCCTTGGGTGCGGCCCAGACCCGGGCCCAAAGTCAGTCACCCGCCCAACCTGGCGACCCGACCTCGCAGCACAATGAAGAAGCGGCCCGCGCCACTGCCTCGCCTAGCGATGGCATTTCTGCTGACGCCCAGGTCACCCGCGTCGGAGGCGATCTGGACGCGAAAATCGTCGAGAACGACGGCGTGTTCCGCTTCGATACCCTCCTCATCGATACCCCCCTCCCCAAGGGATACCCGCAGCCGACTCCCCCCGGCGCGATCGAGATCAAGCGATACGACAGCTACCGGCGCGCCGAGTTCACGACCAACGCCACGCCCGGCATCGGTCAGAACGTCGCCTTCTGGCCCCTCTTCAAGCACATCACGGGTCGCGATATCGCGATGACCTCGCCGGTTGAAATGGACATGCACGCTTGGGCCGACGCGCTCCCCGCCGAGCGAGCAAATCCCACCAACAACGCCAGCCAGCCCGCGCCGCGCGGCCTGACCATGTCATTCCTCTACCGAACCCGCGATCTGGGCCCCACCGGGAAGGACGGCGACGTCACCGTTCGCGACTCCGATCCTGGGATTTACCTCTCCATCGGCACTCGTGGTACATATCTCAACGCTGATACCCGTCAGGCAATCGACGCTCTGCGTCAGTGGCTCGCGGCCCAGAGCGATTGGCGTCAGGTCCCGGGCTCGCCGCCCCGCGTGCTCGGCTATAACGGTCCGGACCGTCGCCCTAACGATCTTTGGGGCGAGGTGCAATTGGTCGTTGAGCGGGCGCCATCCACGTCGAGTGATTCCGCTCGCCCCGCGGCGCCCGCCAACGGAGAGGCGACCCCCGATTCCGAGTCACGTTGAACATCGTCACTGCCGCGGATCCCCTTGGAGGTTCCGACGCGTCTCTCCATCGGAGCGACCTTCCATCTACACTTCTCGGTGCAGCCGTCGTTACCGGTGCCGCCGTCATGGTCCGCTCCTCGCGTGCGCCCGGGTTTCACGCTGATCGAGCTTCTGGTCGTCATCGCCATCATCGCGGTGCTTCTTGGCGTGCTCTTGCCCGCACTTTCTCGGGCCCGAGAGGCTGGTCGTTCCACGGCTTGCCTTTCCAACCTCCGGCAGATCTTCCTGGCATCGCGAATCTACGCCGACGAATCTCGAGGCTTCGGGCCCGCGTTGGGCGTCCCATACGCCGCCCTCCCGAACTGGGCCTTGGTCGTCCAGTCTTCCGCCGGTTTCTCTGGAACCTCTCCAGGCGAGCTGTACTCAACACGATCCGTTCTCGTCTGCCCGACGATCACGCGGCACTACGCGCTGGACATGACCAGAACCTACGCCGCCAACGCGACTGGACGGTCCGGACAACCCGGTGACCCGGACAACTACGACCAGGCGCCGGTGCACCTGCGCTTTGACTTGGTCGATTTTCCGAGCACAACGCTGGCCTACCTGGACTCCGCGGCCATCCCTCCAGCGCCGGACGCACCTCCCCCGACACGCACCGCCAGCGTCCTGGATTTCCGCATCGAATCCCACGTCCGCCAGCGGGTGGGCGTCTTCCACGTCGCCCGACCCGGTGCTGCCAGTTCGGGTGCAAACGCTCCGAACCAGGCTGCGGGTCCGTTTCAGGCGACCCGCTTTGACGGTTCCGCGGGACTGGAATCGCCGGCGCCCACCACGGATCAGCCCCTTGGCGTGAGGTCCGCTTGGTTGACGCACCTGCGTTGATCCGGGCAGGCTCTTACAAGTCTCTGTTGGCGAGTCACCTTCGGGCCTTGCTCGCCCGAACCGAACTCACCGCCTATTTTAACAGTGTACGTCGTGGGTACAACTAACCGGGTGTAAGAAGCATCAGTTCGACAGAAGCCCGACATGGTGACAGAGTATAACTGCGAGTCTTGGAAGCACTTTGAGGCACAGCTAAGCAGGTACTTCAGCCGATCAGCAACTCGCCGCTCGCAGTGGATTTTCCGCGGGCAAGCTCGAGCGGCGTGGACACTTGCTCCGACCATCGACCGCACGGCTCAGATCTTGGATTCCACTGCACGTCAGCGATATCTCGATGATTGCTTGCGTGAGTTCAAGCGAGAAGCGACCGGCCTCGCTCTTCCGACAGGCATGCCAAGCAGACGTCGCGAGTGGGAGTTGCTCGCGCGTCATCACGGGCTTCCGTCGGCGCTGCTGGACTGGACGCGCTCGCCTTATGTCGCCGCGTTTTCGGCTACCGAGACTCGTCGGTCGAGCAGTCGGAACCGGTCGCAATCTGGGCCTTCGACCAAGACTATTTCCGACAGGCGAAGGATCGAGAAAAAGATCCGCCGGTTGAGATTTGGGATGACTTTGCCGACCTCCAGGTGAACGCGCGGGCCGTAGAGCAAGAAGCGGTTTTCATGAGAGTGAACAAGCCAGGTGCGGTCACCACGGACTTGGAGACACATTTGGCCAAGTTTCTTCTGCCCGCCGGGATCGCAGGAGAAGCGCTCGTCCGCTTGGCATCCATGGGCATCACGGCGCGTAAACTCTTCCGGGATCTTGACCACGCCGCCCAAACCGCGGCATGGCGAGTGCGGGACGCTCAAGCATGATACAGACTCAATCCGAAATCTTCGACGAGGCTCCGCTTCCGCCTGACGACCTGCGACTGATTGACCTGTACGTCCGCGAGGGTCGTCCGGTGGATGACTTGGCGTATACGGATCATTTCGAACACATCTTCGACGCCCTGACCAAGGCGGGCGATAACCGAAGCAAAGCGGAGGTTTTTCGCCGGCTTCTCAACCTTCGAAAGTCTGGGCGGCTGCCGCGATTTCTTTGAGCGCACCCATCACTCCCGCGGCATCGATCACTCGGACCGCGTTCTTGCTCGCCCGAACCGGACTCACCGCCTATCATCTCGACCCCGCATGACCGTCCGCCTGCTGGCGTACGTGTGCGGGCACATCCAAGGCCGCTCGTACTACCCGTTCCGGCGTTCTCGTCCTGAACGCCTTCCGAACGACACCAGCCTTGTGGCTGGCAGCGCCCGATCGCGAAAGCCCTTTGCTTTTGCAGTCTGGCCCGTCGAGTTCGGGAACTGGTGGGAGGTGAACTCAAATGGGCAAGAAGGAAGTTGTCAACATCTTCAAGATCATGGCCCCCGGCGGGCAGGCGACGCCTGCACCACCCCTGGGCCCGGTCTTGTCGTCCAAGGGCGTCAACCCTGGCCAGTTCATCCAGAAGTTCAACGCCGCGACCCAGGCCGTCAAGGGCAAGGTCGTCGGCTGCATGGTCACTGTCTACAACGACAAGACCTTTGACCTGGAAATCAAGAGCTCGCCCGCCTCGGTGCTGATCGCCGAAGCCGCCGGCGTGCCCAAGGGTTCGGGCGTTCCCAACAAGAACAAGGTCGGCAAGATCACCAAGGCGGACGTCAAGAAAATCGCCGAGGCGAAGATGTCCGACCTCAACTCGTCGTCGATTGAATCCGCGATGCGCGTCATCGAAGGCACGGCCCGCTCCATGGGCGTCACGGTGGAGGGCTAATCAGCATGGCTGTCTACGTTCCCAAACGGCGCAAGGCCAATGCCGGCCTCAAGCCCAAGGACGCGCTCCCGCCCGTTGAAGCGGTCGCCGCCCTCAAGAAGTTCAAGGCTCCCAAGTTCGACCAGACCATCAACGTCTGCATGCACCTAGGCATCGACACGGCGCAGGCCGATCAGGCCCTCCGCGGCGCCGTCAGCCTCCCCAAGGGCATCGGCAAGACCAAGCGCGTCATCGCGTTCTGCCAGTCCGACGTGGCCCCCAAGGCCCTGGCGGCGGGCGCCGTCAAGGCCGGTGGCGAGGACCTGGTTTCCGAGATTGAAAAGGGTTGGATGGATTTCGACGTCGCCGTCGCCAGCCCGGACATGATGCGCGTCGTCTCCAAGCTGGGTAAGGTTCTGGGCCCCAAGGGCCTCATGCCCTCGCCCAAGGCCGGCACCGTCACGCCCCAGATTCCTGAGGCCGTGAAGGAATACTCCGCGGGCAAGGTTGAGTACCGCGCGGACAAGGGCGGCAACGTCCACGCCGTCATCGGGAAGATGAGCTTCCCCGACGATGCCCTCGCCGAGAACCTCGATTACTTCATCCAGGCGATCGAGAAGGTCAAGCCCAGCACCGTGAAGGGGATCTACATCAAGAAGATCACCGTCAGCGGCGCCATGACCCCCGGCGTCCAGGTCAAGTACGTCTCCGCCGTCGCGGCTGTTGAAGAGTGAGTCGGATTGAACGGCGTTCGAGCCGTCGATCGGATAGAGCGGCTCTCCGAGCCGTCCCAGAACTGGTGGCGCCGGGCCCCGACCGGCAGAGGACGAAACCATGTCCAAGTCCGTCAAAGAAATGATCATGCGCGACTACACCTCGCGCTTCGGCTCGCAGAAGGAAGCGATGGTCGTCAGCATCCGCCAGATGAAGGCGGTCGACTCCACTCGCCTGCGCTCCAACCTCCACAAGCACAAGATCCGCGTCACCGTCGTGCAGAACGCCCTCGCCCGACGCGTCATCACCGGAACACCCCTCGAGCCCCTCGGCAAGCTCCTCACCGGCCCCAGCGCTCTGGCCTTCGGTGGCGAGACCGTTGTCGACGTCGCCCGCGAGGTCATGAAGCTCATCGAGAAGTTCCCCCAGCTTGAACTCAAGGGCGCCGTCCTCGATGGCCAGCTCTTTGAAGGCAAGAAGGGCGTCGAAGAGCTCAGCAAGTTCCCGACCCGCGAAGAGGCCATCGGGCAGGTCGTCACCCTCGTCATCAGCCCGGCGCGGAAGCTCGTCGGCCAGATCCAAGGGCCCGGCTCCAACCTGGCTGGCATCATCAAGGCCGTCGAGCTCAAGCTCGAAAAAGGTGAGGCCATCGCCAAGGCTGGCTAACCGTCTCCCGCATCCTGACCCCTCGCTTTCCTGACTGCTCATCTGATCCCCGTCCCCCACTTCCTGTTCTCATCGCCTTCCTGGCCCCTTCTTGGGGTTAATCGCCGGAACTGGTCTGGCGCCACGCGGGCGAGATGTCAGAACTCGGGCCCTTGGGCCCGACTGTTTGAAAGGTTCGAACCATGTCCGACGTTGCCTTCGACGCGAAGATCAAAGACCTGGGCGACAAGCTGGCTGGCCTCACGCTCAAGGAAGCCGTGGATCTCGGCAAGTACATGAAGGAGGCCTACGGCATCGAGGCCGCCGCGGGTGGTGGCATGATGATGGCCGCGCCGGCTGCCGCGGCTCCCGCCGCTAAGGTTGAAGAGAAGACCAGCTTCGACGTCGTCCTCAAGGCCGTCGACGCCGCCAAGAAGATCGGCGTCATCAAGGTCGTCCGCGAGGCGACCGGCCTGGGTCTGGCCGAGGCGAAGGCGTTCGTCGAGGCTCCGGGCAAGCCCATCAAGCAGGGCCTCTCGAAGGAAGACGCCGAGAAGATGAAGAAGTCGATGACCGAAGCCGGCGCGACCGTCGAAATCGTCTAAGGCCTTCCATCCAACTCAGTTCACGCCAAGCCCGCCGAGATGGCGGGCTTTTGTCTTCAGTTGCACGATTGGAACAACGAGATCGCCGCAGCGCAGTGGGTGGCGGCACGAACTGAGCACGTTCCACGCACCCAGCGAACTCCCGTTTCGCAGCATCGCTCGATGTTGAGCCGAAAAACCAACCAATCGCGTTCAACACGCTCCCGGTGGGACCAAGGGATTGGCTATGCGGCTCTTCAGGACGTCGCGCCAACTGTCGGGGCTGAGCCCCCGACGCCAAAGCACCTGTTCTTTGACAAACTCAAGGCACGAACAGGTTGGCTTGCCTTTTGCACGGCCCCTCGGTATACTGCATGGTTCGAGACTAGGCGGCGACGGCAGGGGCGAAGGTTGTTGAACAGGTCGAACTCGTAAAACCAATCGCGACGGCGAACCCGCCGGCATGTCTTCCCACCACCCGAAGACTCGCCCGCTGGTTCGCTGTCGCTTCATCGTGCATAGCCCGACGGGCACGGGAGAACCGATGGCTGCGACCAGCACCAGCGTGGCAACGAAAGTTCGCGACTACTCCAAGCGCGGCGACGCGATCACCGTTCCGGACCTCACCAAGGTCCAGATGGACGCCTACGAGCGCTTCCTCCAGCTCGGCAAGGGTCCCGAAGAGCGCGACCTCTCCATCGGCTTGGAAGCGCTCCTTCGTGAGATCTTCCCGATCAAGAGCTACGACGACACGATGAGCCTCGAGTATCGCTCCTACACCCTGGAAGAGCCCAGGTACACTGCAGACGAGTGCCGCGAGCTCCGCCTGACTTACGGGCGGCCCTTCAAGATCAGCGTGCTGCTGAAGCGCGAGGGCAAGCCCGACATGCCCGAGGAAGACATCTACCTGGGTGAGTTCCCCATCATCATGGGTGGCGGCGAGTTCATCGTCAACGGTGCCGAGCGCGTGATTGTCAGCCAGCTCCACCGCTCTCCGGGCGTTGACTTCGAGATCGTCTCCTCCGAGGGCGACCGTCCGCTCCACAAGGCACGCATCATCCCCGAGCGCGGGTCGTGGATCGAGCTCGAGGTCACGAAGAAAGACGTCCTGGCGATGAAGATCGACCAGTCGACGAAGATGGCGGGAACGACCTTCCTCCGCTGTCTGCTCTACATTGAGGCGAAGTTCAAGGCGATGCGGGAGTTGAAGATTGACGAGGCTCCCGTCGAAGCCAAGAAGAAGCTGCTGGAGCAGGCCGACCAGGCCGCCGAGCGCGTCGCTACGACCGAGGCTGTCATCGGCATCTTCTATGAGCAGGACTCGCTGCCCGCCGACCAGGTGAAGCCCGAGCACTGGGCTGCGGAGAACATCATCGACCTGGAGACGGGCGAAGAGATCGTGCACGTGGGCCGCCAGATCGGCGACGCCGCGTCGAAGATCATCGAGAGCAACCTCAAGAAGGTCCGGGTGATCCAGAACCCCAGCGACGTGCTGATCCTCAACACGATCGCCGAGGAGAAGCTCGAGCAGTTCGAGGGCGTGAGCGAGGCCAAGGCGGCGCTCCTCAAGCTTTACACCAAGCTCCGCCCGGGCAACCCGCCCCAGGTCGACAAGGCCGAGACGCTCTTCAAGGAGAAGTTCTTCGACGAGAACCGCTACCGGCTCGGGCGCGTCGGTCGGTTCCGCATCAACCGCAAGTTCGAGCTCAACACTCCTGAACACCTGATGTTCATGGTGAGCCAGGACTTCCTGCAGATCGTCAAGTACATGCTCGACCTGCGGAGCAACCGCCTCGATCCCAAGACGGGCTTCCCCGTCGCCCAGGTCGACGACATCGACCACCTGGGCAACCGGCGCCTGCGCACCCTTGACGAGCTCGCGGTCGAGGAGCTCCGCAAGGGCTTCCTCAAGCTGCGCCGCACCGTGCAGGAGCGCATGTCGGTCAAGGACCCAGACGAGCTGGCGAAGATCGCCGACCTGGTCAACTCCAAGAGCATCTCGAGCGCCATCGATTTCTTCTTCGGGCGCTCCGAACTTTCCCAGGTCGTCGACCAGACCAACGCCCTCTCGTCGCTCGTTCACGAGCGACGCCTCTCGGCCCTCGGGCCGGGCGGCCTCAACCGCAAGCGAGCGGGCTTCGAAGTCCGCGACGTGCACATCTCCCACTACGGGCGCATCTGTCCCATCGAAACGCCCGAAGGCACCAACATCGGCCTTATCGCCTCGCTCAGCATCTACTCGTCCATCGACGAGTACGGGTTCCTCCGCACCCCATACCGCGAGGTCAAGGGCGGCACGGCGACCGGCAAGATCGTCCAGCTCCGCGCTGATGAGGAAATGAAGTCGGTCCTCGCGCCCACCGATTCGCTCGACAAGGAAGGCAAGCTCCGCAAGGGCGCCATCCTCGCCCGCGTCAACGGCGAGCTCGCCGAGGTCGATTCGGGCGTCGTCGACTTCATCGACATCTCCCCGAAGCAGGTCGTCGGCATCTCCGCCTCGCTCATCCCGTTCCTCGAGCACGACGACGCCAACCGCGCGCTCATGGGCTCGAACATGCAGCGCCAGGCCGTGCCGCTGATCAAGGTCGATCCGCCCTGCGTCGCGACGGGCATGGAAAAGCACGTCGGATACAACTCCGGCATGATCGTGAAGGCCAAGAACGCCGGAACCGTGACGTTCTGCGACAGCCAGCGCATCATCATCGACAACTCGGACGAGTACGTGCTCCGCAAGTTCGTGGGCCTCAACGAGCGCACGTGCCAGAACCAGCGTCCCATCGTCAAGCCCGGGCAGAAGGTCGAGAAGGGCCAGATCCTCGCCGACGGCGCGGGCACGAAGCTGGGCGAGTTCGCCGCGGGCAAGAACGTGCTCGTCGCGTTCAACACGTTCGACGGATACAACTTCGAGGACGCGATCGTCATCAACGAGCGTCTGGTGAAGGACGACGTCTTCACCTCGATCCACATCGACGCGTTCGACGTTGAGATCCGCGAGACCAAGCTGGGCAAGGAAGAGTTCACACGCGACATCCCGAACGTCAGCGAGAAGATGCTCCGCAACCTCGACGACCAGGGCGTGATCCGCGTCGGCGCTCGCGTGGGCCCTGGCGACATCCTCGTGGGCAAGGTCAGCCCCAAGAGCAAGACCGAGCTCACGCCGGAAGAAAAGCTCCTGCACGCGATCTTCGGCCGCGCTGGCGAGGACGTGAAGAACGACTCGCTCGAAGTGCCCGCCGGCGTCGAGGGCGTGGTGATCGGCACCAAGAAGTTCAGCCGGCGCCAGCACATGACCGAGGAGCAGAAGAAGCAGCTTAAGAAGGACATCGCCGACTACGAGAAGATGATGGACGAGAAGGCCATCACGCTTTTCAAGCAGATGGCGACGGCGATGAACGACGCGCTCGGCACGCCGATGGTCGACCCCAACACTCGCCAGCGCGTCGGCGCCAGCGATATCCCCGAGGTCATCCTCGAGCAGATCAAGACGTTCGACCTTAAGTGGGCCAAGGGCAGCAAGGAAACCCGCGCGACCGCGGAAGTTCTCTTCCGCCAGTTCTGGCCTCGCATCAAGGCGGTCGAAGCGGAAAAGTCCCGCAAGGTCGCCCACATGAAGCGGGGCGACGAACTGCCCACCGGCGTGCTGGAAGCCGTGAAGGTCTACCTCGCGACGAAGCGCACGCTGAGCGTGGGCGACAAGATGGCCGGCCGCCACGGGAACAAGGGCGTCATCGCCCGCATCGTCCCCGAGCAGGACATGCCCTTCATGGAAGACGGGACGCCAGTCGAGGTTCTGCTGAACCCTCTGGGCGTGCCGAGCCGCATGAACGTCGGGCAGATTCTTGAGACGCACCTTGGCTGGGCGGCTCGCGTGCTTGGGTTCCAGGCCGTGACGCCCGTGTTCGACGGCGCCACCGAGGATCAGGTCCATCAGGCGGTCGACGAAGCGAACACCAGCGTCCGGACGCGCTTGGAGCAGTATGAGAAGACCGGCACCTGGCCCCATTGGCGCGAGCTGCTGGCGAAGATGCCCCGCGGCGGCAAGATCCAGCTCCACGATGGTCGCACCGGCGAGCCCTTCGCGCAGAAGACCACCGTGGGCTACATGTACCTGCTCAAGCTCCACCACCTCGTCGACGACAAGATCCACGCCCGCGCCACCGGGCCCTACTCCCTCATCACCCAGCAGCCCCTGGGCGGCAAGGCCCGCACCGGTGGCCAGCGCTTCGGCGAGATGGAAGTGTGGGCGCTGGAGGCGTACGGCGCCGCGTACATCTTGCAGGAGCTTCTCACGGTCAAGTCCGACGACGTGGAAGGCCGCACCAAGATCTACGAGAGCATGGTCAAGGGCACCAACAAGCTCGAAGCGGGCATGCCCGTTGCCTTCGACGTGCTGTGCAACGAGCTCAAGGGCTTGGGCATGAACATCTCCCTGGAGAAGAAGGGCGCGGACACGGGAAGCCTGCTGTAATCTCTGGCACACGGTCCCTGCACCCCGTGTGAGGACCAGATCGCAGGACCCTGGCGCGACGTCGAGGCGACTCGCGCCAGAGGCCAAAGCGGCTTTCGACTGCGACTCGACCCGGAGGGGGTCCCGGCGCGTTGCCCCGGGGGCGCGACCGACGCGATGGCGGCCCTCGATCGCGGAAACGCGGGAGCAGGGCGCAGAGAGCAGGGAGACGAAAGCAGCGAGCGCTCGGAAGCCTTGATGGACTGAGAAGAGACCCGTTCAAAGCTGGTGTAGCAACGACCGAACTTTCCCCGCGACTCCCAGTCGCGCTTGCACAGGAGCCTCGTTCATGGCCGAGAACGTCTACGACCGTGTGAACGACTTCACCGCCGTCAAGGTGACCCTCGCGTCCCCCACCGACATCCGAGCGTGGTCCTATGGCGAGGTGAAGAAGCCCGAAACCATCAACTACCGCACCTACCGCCCCGAGAAGGACGGACTCTTCTGCGAACGCATCTTCGGGCCCGAGCGCGACTACGAGTGCGCCTGCGGCAAGTACCGGGGCACCAAGTTCAAGGGCATCATTTGCGATCGTTGCGGCGTCAAGGTCACGCACTCCCGCGTCCGCCGCAAGCGCATGGGGCACATCAACCTCGCCAGCCCCGTCGTTCACATCTGGTTCTTCAAGAGCATGCCCAGCCGCCTGGGCACCCTGCTGGGCATGAAGACCAGCGATCTTGAGAAGATCATCTACTACCAAGATTACGTCGTCGTCGATCCGGGCGACACCGAGCTCAAGGACAAGCAGGTCCTCACCGAGGACGAGTACCGCCAGGCGGTCGACAAGTTCGGCAACGCCTTCAAGGGCCTCATGGGCGCCGACGCCATCCGCGCGCTCATCGAGAAGACCGACCTCACCCAGGTTGCCGCAGAGCTCCGCGAAGAACTCAACAAGACCAAGAGCAAGCAGAAGATCAAGGACCTGGCCAAGCGCCTGAAGCTCGTCGAGCAGGTCCGCAACAGCGAGAACGACCCGGCTTGGCTCGTGATGGACGTTGTCCCCGTCATCCCGCCCGATCTGCGCCCGCTGGTCCTGCTTGAGAGCGGCAACTTCGCGACCAGCGACCTCAACGATCTTTACCGGCGCATCATCAACCGCAACAACCGCCTCAAGAAGCTGATGGACCTCAACGCCCCCGAGGTCATCATCCGCAACGAGAAGCGCATGCTCCAGCAGGCGGTGGACGCGCTCTTTGACAACAACCGCTGTCGCCGACCGGTCCTGGGCTCCAGCAACCGCCCGCTCAAGTCCCTGACCGACATGATCAAGGGCAAGCAGGGCCGCTTCCGCGAGAACCTGCTGGGCAAGCGCGTCGATTACTCCGCCCGCTCCGTCATCGTCGTCGGTCCGGAGCTCAAGCTCAACCAGTGCGGCCTTCCCAAGAAGATCGCGCTGGAGCTCTACCAGCCCTTCATCATCCGCAAGCTGAAGGAACACGGGCTGGCCGACACCATCAAGAGCGCCAAGCGAATGCTCGAACGACGCGATGCGGCGGTCTGGGACATCCTCGAAGAAGTCATCTACCAGCACCCCGTTCTGCTCAACCGCGCTCCCACGCTGCACCGAATGGGCATCCAGGCCTTCGAGCCCGTGCTCGTCGAGGGTAACGCCATCCGCATCCATCCGCTGGTCTGCGGCGGGTTCAACGCCGACTTCGACGGCGACCAGATGGCCGTCCACCTCCCCCTCTCCGTCGAGGCCCAGGCAGAGGCGCACGTCCTCATGCTCTCGACCAACAACATCTTCTCGCCCGCCAACGGCAAGCCCATCATCTCCGCGTCCCAGGACATCGTCATGGGCGTGTACTACATCACCTACATGCAGGCCGAGCTGGCCTTCGACGAGGCCAACCGCATCCGCGCGACGCGCAAGAAGCCCGCGATCAAGCACGGGGAGCCCGTTCCCGAGAACGAGCACCCCAGCTTCAAGTCCCGCCAGGAGGCTATCCTCGCCTACTCCCACGGCAAGATCAAGCTCCACCAGCCCGTGCTCGTCCGCCTCGACGGGTTCACCGAGTACGTCGACAACCAGGGCGGCGCCGTCAAGAAGCTCCCCGAGAATCAGCGCCTCGTCACCACCGTCGGCCGCGTGCTCTTTGCCGACATCCTCGCCCCCGGCATGCCCTTCTACAACTGCTCCCTGGGCAAGAAGGGCTGCGCTCGCGTCATCGACGACGTCTACCGCTACTGCGGCAAGCCCGCCACTATCGACTTCCTCGACGCCATGAAGGAAGTCGGCTTCAAGCAGTCCACCCTCGCCGGCCTCTCGTTCGGGATCACCGACCTGCGAATCCCGAAGGAAAAGCAGGAACTCCTCGACTCATCTCAGAAGCAGGCCGACCGCGTCGAGAAGAACTACGACCGCGGCATCATCACCCACCGCGAACGCTACAACCAGCTCATCGACATCTGGAGCCACTGCCGCGAGGAGATCACCAAGAAGCTCGTCACCACGCTCAAGAGCGACCGGCGCACCGATGAGGGTGAGTATCTCCCCGCCACCGAGACCAAGGAAGGCAAGCCCTACCTCAACCCCGTCTACCTCATGAGCGACTCGGGCGCTCGCGGCAACATCAGCCAGATCATGCAGCTCGCCGGCATGCGAGGCCTCATGGCCAAGCCCTCCGGCGAGATCATTGAGACCCCCATCCGCTCCAACTTCCGCGAGGGTCTCACCATCCTCGAGTACTTCAGCTCCACCCACGGCGCGCGAAAGGGTCTGGCCGACACCGCCCTCAAGACCGCCGACTCGGGCTACCTCACCCGCAAGCTCTGCGACGTCGCCCAGTCCGTCATCATCGGCGAGCACGATTGCGGCTCGCGCCGCGGCATCCGCAAGCGCGCCATCTACAAGGGCGAGCAGATCGACGTCCCCCTCCGCGATCAGATCATCGGACGCGTCAGCGTTGCCAACGTCATCAATCCCAAGACCGACGAGATGATCGTTCGCGAGAACGAGATGATCTCCGAGCACGCCGCCCGGAAGATCGAAGACCTCGGCATCACCGAGGTCTTCGTCCGCTCCCCGCTCACCAGCGAGAGCAAGACCGGCTGCTCCGTCCTCGACTACGGCATGGACATGTCCACCAACAAGCTCGTCGAGCCCGGGCTGGCCGTCGGCATCATCGCCGCTCAGTCCATCGGCGAGCCCGGCACGCAGCTCACGATGCGCACCTTCCACACCGGCGGCATCGGCCAGCGCTCCGCCTCTGAAACCCAGTACCTCGCCGCCAACTCGGGCCGCATCGACCTGCGCGACTGCAACCAGGTTCCCACCAAGGACGAGGACGGGCACGACGTTTACGTCTCACTCAAGCGCAACGGCGAAATCGCCATCCTCGACTCCAAGGGCCGCGAACTCGAAAAGTACAAGGTCCCCTACGGCGCGTACATCCTCGTCAAGCAGGACGAGGACGTGAAGAAGGGCCAGCTCGTCGTCCGCTGGGACCCCCACCGCATCCCGATCCTCGCCGAGAAGGACGGCACCGTCCAGTTCAAGGACATCGAGATCGGTGAGACCGTCCGCGAAGAAGACGCTGGCAAGGGTCAGAAGGCCCTCGTCGTCATCGAACACAAGGGCGAGCTGCACCCCGCGATCAACATCACCGACGCCGCCGGCAACATCCTCGACTTCCACAACCTCCCCGCCCGCGCCCGTCTCGAAGTCAAGGATGGCCAGGGCGTCCGCGCGGGCCAGATGCTCGCCCGTCTCCCCCGCTCCGCCCAGGGGTCGCAGGACATCGTCGGTGGTCTCCCCCGAGTCACCGAGATCTTCGAGGCCCGCAAGCCCAAGGACCCCGCGATCATGGCCGAGATCTCGGGCTCCGTCGAGATCCTCAGCGACAAGCGCAAGGGCAAGATGACCGTTCGCGTCCGCAGCGATTCGGGCATCGAGAAGGACCACCACGTCTCCACCGACAAGCAGTTGCTCGTCCACACGGGCGATCGCGTCGAAGCCGGCGATCCGATCACCGACGGGCCCCTGGTCCCACACGACATCCTCCGCATCAAGGGTGAGGAAGCGCTGTGGGAATACATGCTCGACGAGGTTCAGAACGTTTACCGCGCCCAGGGCGTGACCATCAACGACAAGCACATCGAACTGATGCTCAGCCAGATGCTGCGCAAGGTGAAGGTCGAAAGCCCGGGCGACACCGACCTCCTGCCCCAGGAAGTCGTCGACAAGTTCACGTTCCGCATGAAGAACCGCGAGATCGAGCAGATGGTCCGCATCACCGAAGCGGGCGGCACCGACCTGCCCGTGGGTGCGCTCGTGTCCCGCGTCGAGGTCCGCGAGGCCAACGCCAAGGCCGAGGCCGCGGGCAAGGAAGGTGCCAAGGCCAAGCGTTCCCGCCCGGCGACGGGCCGCACGCTGCTGCTCGGCATCACCAAGGCCGCCCTCTCCAGCGAGTCGTTCCTCTCGGGTGCGTCCTTCCAGGAGTCGACGAAGGTCCTCACCGAGGCGGCCCTCCGCGGCGCCACGGATTCGCTGATCGGCCTCAAGGAGAACGTTCTCCTTGGGCACCTCATCCCCGCCGGCACGGGCTTCCGTCCCTATCAGGACATCAAGGTTCGCGCCTTGGTCGAGTTGCCCTCCGCCGACGAGCTGGATGAGGAAGAAATGCTTGAAGAGGCCGCCGCCGCCGCAGAGGCGCTCGGCGCCGAACGCACCGATTCCGTGGGCGTTCCCCAGGTCCAGCTCCCCGCGGGCAACGGCACGCCGACGACGACGGCCTAATCGGTCACCGCCGCCGCACGTCATCCCGTACACCGGAATCCCGAGCACCCGAACCCCGAGCACCTTGCTCGGGGTTTTTCATTTTCGACCATCCACAGCACGAGCAACATCCGGGCCGAACGGCTCTCCGCACTCCGGACACCTACCCGCTTGACCAAGGCCGGCGAGCGCGTATCCGCAGGCGCAGACGGTCTTGCGCTTGCTGGGAAAGTACCGCCGATAGATGATCTGTGCGGCCAAGCCGCCGGCGGCTCCGAACGCCATCGCTGCAAACGGAATCTCAAGGACGAGCAGCCCCAAGCCGTGCTCGATCCCAAGCTCCGGTCGAAAGCCAATCTGAATCTGCCGATTGAAGATCACGCGCCGGACAACCGTCGGCGACGCCTTGGTTGGATCCGTGAATCGGAAGATCAGGATCGACCCTTCCTCCAGCGTGACGTCTAGGTCAGTCTGCCCGCCCGGGTGCAGCACGCTCTGGAAGTAGGCCAGGCGAACCGTGCACGACGCTGCCGCGAGAACCAGCAGGATGCCGATGGCCAAGGAGGCAATCCGACGCCCCCGCCGCGCCCGCGCCGTACGACGCCTCTCGCCGTCCGCTCGCATTGCCTTGAACTCCTCTGGCATACGCTAGCTTATCTCGTCGACCACTCGACACGTCCGCGTTGCCGATGCCGCATCCGAGGACGTGCAATGGTCCGGGTTGCATCGCGAGCACAAACGCGATTGCAACCCGTCCAAGCAACCTTGTAACCCAATCGGCTCTTGCCCGGGTCGGGAACGATCAGGCTCGCGGGCTTCGCCGGCGCCAACTCCTTGCCTCGGCCAGCATCATCGAAGTGCCAAGAAACGCCAGCGAGGCCGGCGCAGGCACCGGAATCGACGGACCCGCGAAGAGCTGCGCCGAAGTGAGCGTCTCGCTCGCGATGAACTCCGTTCCCGCGTAGCAGTCCACCGTGCCGTCAAGCCCGATGTAAGGTGTCACGAGCCCCACCCCCGGCACCACGTCGATGCCCAGATTGCTCAAGCGCAGATCGTCGAGCGTGAACGCCCCATCGCTGATGATCCTCACACGGATCCGATCGCTGGCGACGCTGAGTAGCGTCGCGACGAGGTCCCCGTCGCCGACGATCGTGGGCGTTCGTCCGGGGTCGAACGACGCCTCGCCCGCATCCAGCGCGATCGTCACGATCGCGCCCGCCCGCCACGCCTCGACGAACGTCTCACTCGTCGGGTCGTTCGCGACGACCGCCGTCGGAATGTCGCACGGCACGATGTTCATCCCCGCCGCAAACCCCGCCGGAAACCACGCCCTCGAGCGGATCACCTGCCGCGTGTTGCCGCCCACCCGGATCGTGTGGCCCGTCAGCAGCGTCCCCGCCGAAGCGTTCGAGATCCCAACGCTGCCATTGCCACTGGCGTCGGTGTCGATCACGCTCCCAGTGTCGACGAACTCGTCACCGCCCGGCTTCGAACTCTGCGTCACGGTGAGCCGCGTGTTCGGCGCCTTTCCGCGAACCTTCACACCCCCGGCGAACTTCCCCTTCGAGGCCATCGTCACTTCCGCACGCGCCTCGCCCCACGGCACGAGCGCAAGCGACAGCCCAGCAACCAGGAGAGTGGTCGACCGTTTCATGTGAACCTCCTTCGTCGTCCGGGCCACGAAATGCCGCGGCTCGTAATTCCGGACGTCTCCCTGTTGAACGCAGTCCCGCACGCTCGCTCACGCAACACACAACAAATCGCATGACTTGCCATTCGATTCACCGCGTAATGCGCTCGACCTACACGTGCTCGACACGCCGTACCGATCACGCCGTACCGATCACGCCACTGGCACTTCTCCCCGCCTCACGCGTCTGATCTCCCGTAGACTCTCGTTGGAAGCGATCGGACCGAGCCATCGGCCCGCAGGAGTTGCCGCATGTTTGGACATCCCGTCTCGCGCTCGGACTGCCTCACGCCCGGTCGCCCCATGCTTCTCCGACGCTGGCTGGCGGTGACCCTCGCCGCTGCTGTCGCGCCCGTCACCTTCTTCGCGCCGAGCACGTTCCTCGCCACCGGCCTTGCGCACGCCCAGGCGACAGACCCCAACCAGCCGCCGCCTCGCAAGGGTGCCCCCCGGCCCACCTCGCCCGCCCCCGCGACGCCAACTCCCGCGACGCCCACACCGACATCACCAGGCTCCACCCCGAGTAAGCCCTCGACACCCGCTGCGCCCGGCTCGACCCCCAGCAATCCGGCACCCAGCAAGCCCAGCACGCCGTCAAGCCCACCCGCCAAGCCAGCCCCCGCGCCCAAACCGCTGGCGATGGTCGAGAAGCGGCTTCTCAATCCCGGGCCTCTCGTCAAGCGCGTCAAGCCCAAGGACTGGACCTTCTCCGTCCGCTTGGAGGTCCAGGGTCGCGAGTTCGATCAGGTCATCCAGGATTCTCGCGGGCGGACAACGCGCATGCCGCGCCAGGTGCCCTTCACCTTCGAGCGCCTGGCGCTGGTGTTTCCCGTGACAACGCAGACCGCGTCATCGGTGACTAAGCAGGACTCCTGGAAGGGCCGCCTTCGCATCGCCGACAAGGCGGTCGCCGCGGAACCAAAGCAGATGATCGACAACCTCCCGAGCGGGGCTCGCTATGCGCGCTGGGAAGTCTCCGAGGGTGGCGGCGACGAGCTCGACCTGGAGTTTGAGTATCAGATGACGACCTACAACGTCGAGGTCGATGAGGCCGCGGCACTGAAGGTCGCCTGGCCCAAGGGTGCCTATCCGCCCGAAGCACAGTCAACCTTCGATCAGCAGATCTTCATCAACTTTGGCCCCGATCCCGACCAGGGCGGGCAGAGCCTCGCGTACGACGCCGGCGCCATCAACGCCGTTGTCGAGAGCTGGCTCAACGAGAACAAGCTCCGCGACCCGAAGGGTGTCCCGCCCTACGCGCTGGCGAAGATGTTCGCCGCGAGCTTCATCCGTGCGTTCCAGCCCACGGGCGAAGGCCTCAGCTACAACAAGCGTGGCTCTCTCGAGGGCGTCCGCATCGAACCGCTGCACTTCATCATCCAGCAGGGCCGAGGCTCGCCCTTCGAGCTCAACTGCCTCCTCGTTGCGATCTACCGCGCCGTGGGCCTGCCCGCGCGCCTCGTCATCGGATATCAGGGCGAGAGCGACGACAGCAGATTCCTCAGCAACTCTTCCAGCGGCAAGGGCCTTCGTTCCTGGGTCGAGTTCTGCATCTTCGACGAGAACTTCGAGCCCGATCGCGCCAGCGTCAACTGGATCCCCGTCGACGTCATCTCCCAGCGCAAGTCCAGCTCGCGCCCGCCGCCGCTGGAGAAAACCTGGAAGTACTTCGGCAATCATCCTGAGCTCGAAAACACGCTGCCCCTCGCGTTCCAGCTCCACCCGCCCATGCCCATGCGAGCGTACAGCTCACCCGGGCTCTGGGGCTGGGCCATGACGCCGACCACGCCCGCGGGTTCCTCTCAATCTCTGCTCTTCCGCGCCGTCAAGACCGCCAAGCGTGGCGGTGAGAAGGACGAGGGCGACAAGCCCTCAACGCCCAGGCGTGGTGGCCAGCGCCCGTAACCCGCAACTGAGAACGGGCCGCCCCCAGTTGCGTTCTCCGGCCCCCGTGCTTAGCCCGCCTCGATCCGAACGTCGCGCGCCGTCACGCGCAGCGTCTGACCGCAAAACACGAATCGCTTGGATTCAGTCGACTCGCCCCGGATCATCCGCACCGCGCGCACAATGTCTCGTCGGTGCATTCGATCGAGCGCGAGGCTCTCCGCCCCACCGCCCGCCTGATCTTGCCCCTGAATCGCCCTGGTGGCCTTGAGTGCCTCTCGCACGAGAAGGCGAATCGCCTCTCCAACCACAATCGCCTCCGCCCGCCGCCAGCGCTCGCGCGACCACGCCCGCGGGGGCGAACCCTCCTCGCCGGTGCACCGCGATTCGCGGAGGAGCGCTCGTGCCTTCATCTCGACCAACCGCGACGCCTGGCGAAGCAGTGCCGCCGCCTCACTCGCCCTGATCGACGCCGTCGGCGAAATCTCGCGAAGCGTGGGGAGCACGCGATGACGGATCGCCGCCCGCAGCCTCGTTGTGTCGGCGTTGGTCGCATCCTCCTGCCAGCGCCAGCCAAACGCGAGGCAGATTTCCTCGCACTGTTGCCTCGTCACCCCGAGCACCGGCCTCAGCAACCACAGCGCACCGCTCCCGCCTTCACCGCTTCGAGCCCCTCCACCACCCTCGGAGCCCCCACAACCAGCTCGCGGGCCAGCGACATCCGCAAAGAAAGCCCGCCGACGCGCCGGCATGGCTCCCAGTCCCCGCGGCCCGGCCCCGCGCACCAGCTTCATCAGCATTGTCTCAAGCTGATCATCCGCGTGATGCGCCACCGCGATGAACGAGCAGCCGTGCGCCCTCGCCATCTCCGCCAGCGCTCGATAACGCTCTCGGCGCGCCGCCGCCTCCAGGTTTCCACCGTGTCGCCTCGCGGCAATCTCTCGAACGTCGCACACCAAGCCCAGCCGGGCCGCCAGCGCTCGCACGGCGTCCGCATCCGCGCGCGACTCCTTCCCCTCGCGAAGATCGTGGACGACATGACCAAGCACCAGCTCGCCGCTCGCCCGAGCGAGCGCTATCGCCAGGGCACTCGAATCGGCACCGCCCGAACAGGCGATCAGCGTCCGACGCTCGCGATCATCAACGCGCCGTCCCCCGCTGAGCGCTCGCCATGCGCGCACGATCTCCCGCGATCCCGCGTCAACGGGGGCTCGCCCCCGCGGATTCCGCCTTGCGTCCGGGGCCGCGGAGCGCTCTCGACTCCGCCTTGCTTCCGTCATGCCTCACTGTACGAGCACATCGGGTGTGACCGAACTCCCTCGACTCGCCGGATCAAGCGATGGTTCTCTTGATCGTGGCCCCGCCCTGAGCATTCAACCCTTCGAAGCTGGCCGCTCGATATCCAACGAGCGATGCCCACTTCCCCCACCTCGCCACCGCTCGCTGCACCCGCGTCGCAGGGCCAGCCCCCGCTGCCGCCCGTGCCCCCCAGCGAGAACCTGACGATGCTGCTGCCACTGGCGGCGGTCGTCCTGGCGATCGTTGCCTTTCGCATGCTCTCCAAGAAGCGCACGCACACCGACGACGACCTCCCGGCCTACCTCGCGGAACTGCGCGCTCGCTACCCGCTTGACCGCCACCCGTCGACGATGCAAGCGAGCATCCGCCTCGCGGGCACCGATTCACCTCCACCGACGGCCCCAAGCCCGCCGACGCCCATCCGCCCGCGCGCCGCGGGCGAGCCAGCACCGCCGCCCGTCGCGCCTCGCGCCGACCCCGCCCCGAGCCCCCTGAGATTGCGGGGCCCGAGCGACGAAGGCTCGCCACGCACCAGCGAGGACGCCCTCCTGAAGAAGATCTCCGAATTGGAAAGGGAACTCAGCGCCGCGTGCGATCGACTCAGCCGTGTTGAACGCACGCTCGAAGCCCGCGCCGCCAACGCCCATGACTCCGATCCGCCCCGTGCAAGCGCCTGACAATGCCCCTCACGCGGCCCGCGCGATCGGCGTGCTGATCGGGATCGTCAGCGTGAACGTGCTGCCCTTGTCAAGCTCCGACCTCAGCGTCACGTCGCCTCCGTGCAAACGCGCGATCTGACGCGACATCGGCAGCCCCAGCCCCGTACCCGCGATCGCGCTCAGACGCTTGTCCTTGGCGCGATAGAACTTCTCAAAGATCAGCTCGCACTCTTCGGGTCGAACCCCGATGCCCGTGTCTTCCACATCCACACGCAGCACGCTCTGGTCGTAGGTCAGTCGCACCGCGACCTTCCCACCCTGGGGCGTGTACTTGAGCGCGTTGCCCAGCAGGTTCTGCAGCGCGAGCGTCAGCTTGTCGCGGTCCGCGTGAATGACCGGCAGCTTGGGCGGAAGCTCGAACCGCAGGTCGATCTCCTTGTCCTTCCCCTGGGCCGCAAAGTCCGCGTAGAGCTCGTCCATCAACTGGTCCAGGCGGACATCGTCGCGCTTGATGCTCACCGAACCCGCTTCCATCTCCGAGACCGAAAGCATGTCGCTGATGAGCCGTTCCAGGCGGCGCGACTCCTGGTTGATCACGTTCAGTGCCCGCGCCCGGTGCGCGTCGTCGACTCCTTCGGGCTCCAGCAGCGTGTCGATATAGAGACGCATGTTCGTCAGGGGCGTGCGAAGCTCGTGCGTCGCCGAAGCAACGAACGCGTTCCTCGCCTCATCGGCCACCCGCTGCTGCGTCACGTCCTCCAGCACGACCATCGCGCCCCCGCCATCCTCCTGCCTCAGCGATCGCACCGTCGCACGAATCACTCCCCCCTCGTGCCCCGCGGCACCGGGTCCAATAGGCCCAAGCGCCCCGCCCGAGGTCGCCCCCGGCGCGCTCAGGCGAACCTCGATCGAGCGCTTCTGACGATGCTGGCCCGCGAGGGCGGTTTCGATCAGCGACAGCACCTCACGCTGCTTGATGAACTTCCCGACCGGCGCGAGCGCCATTTCGTCACGCTTGACGCCGAGCATAACCCCCGCCGCTCCGTTGGCCTGCGCGATCCGACCGGCCACATCCACGATCATCACGCCCGAGGGCAGAGCGTCGAACATCGCCGCCAGCAACGGGTCGCCCGCCCGGTGCGCCGCTAGCGCCTGCGCCGTTCGCTCGCTCAGGTCCTCGCGCCGGAGTTCGAGCGTCCGCTGAACCAGTCGGTTCCACGCCGCGACTTCCGGGCCCTGGGCCCCGCCGATCAGCGCCGCTTCCAGATTCTCAAGCTCGGGCGTCAGCGTCAGCAGCGCGCCCCGGACATACGCGACTCCACTGAGCCTTCGACGGGCCCGGCGATACACGAGGCCGACACCCAGCAGGCCCGCCACGCAGATTCCGCCGAGGCCCGCGAGCATGTCCGAGCCCAACAAGCCGGGAGCTTCGACGGCGCGCGTCGCATGCACCACGACCTCGCCCCTGGCATCGGCCTGCGCCGCATGCGCCCCCGACACGAAGCCGGGCATCGTCGCGATCTCCTGGCGTGGATCAAACGTTCCAAAAGACGCCGGCAGCTTCGCGAGCGTCGAGGCTTTGGGATCGCTGCTGGCGATCAGGCTCCCGTCGGGAAGGCGTACCGCAAGCTCGTTCAGGTTGGCAACCGCTGCAACCTCCACAAGCATCGATCGCAATCTCGGAAAGTCGTCAGCCGCGACCGCCGCCGCCGCCACTCCCGCCAGCGAAGCCGCCGTCGACTCGCACGCCTGACGCACCGTTGCACGTGCGTTCGCCCGTTCAATCTCCAGCGTCCACCAGCCCGCGCCGGCCATGCAGGCGACCAGCGTCGTCGTGATCGCCAAGCCCAGCCCGCCCGCGATGCTCTCGCCGCGGGTCAGGAGCGAGGGGATCCAACGCTTGCTCGATCGAAGAGATGGAGTGGGCACCGCGCTGATTCCCGTGGGTCGCGCCGCGTCGGACCGCCGAAGCGTGCGCGCTCCCCGTCCTCATCGGCTCTCCTGCCCGCCCGCCTCACCCGCATCGCGGGCATCCTCGTGGCAACCCGGGCCAACCCGCACCCGCTTCAGGGAACAACTTCGTTCGATGCCGAGCCTCGGTGCCGCGTGCCCTGCGGCATTCTTTGGCGACTCCCTCCACCCGGATTGTCATGGCTCGTCCTGCGTCTGCCTGCTAATCAAGGGAATCCGGTCGTCTGCGACGACATGACGCTGCCCTCTCGAGCCTGGGCCTCATAGCCGGTGGGCAGGCGCACGCGCGCGAGCTCGCCCGGCCCGAGCACGCACAGCGCCGTCGCCCACGCGTCGGTCATCGCCGCTCGTGGCCCCAGCACCGCCGCGGACCGTCCACCCGTCACACTGAGCGTCCGCCCGGAACGCGGATCCACCACGTGGCTGTATCGCACGCCGCCAATCTCGACGAACTGCTCCTGGTCGCCCGACGTGGAAAGAGCCCGCCTCACCAGCACGATCTCGCGATCATCAAGGCGCACCCGCCAGCCAGGCGCACCTTGCGGCCGATCACCCGCAAAGAGATCTCCACCGAACTGGATCAGGTGCGAGCCAACCCCGAGCCCGTCGAGCACCCGCGACGCTTCGTCCACCGCAAAGCCCTTGCCGATCCCGCCAAAGTCCAGCGCCACACCAGCATGAAGAACGCGCACGCGGGCTCGCGCGGCGCCGCGCTCGACGCGGACGCGGTCCCAGCCAACCCGCTCGTGAGCCGCCCGAAGCGCGAGGGCATCCGGAAGCGCCCCCGATCGCCTCGCCTCCCGCCAGAGCTTGACGAGCGGGGCCGATGTCACGTCGAACGCTCCGTGGCTCTCGTGCGAGACTTCGCCCGCGAGTTCCAGCACGCGCGCCAGGTCATCACTGATCTCGTGCACACCCGGCTGGGGCAACGCGAGCAGCCTCGCCAGTTCGCTATCCGGGCGATAGTCGCTCAGGATGGCCTCGAGCTCCGCGATGCGGTCAAACGCCCGAGACGCCGCGACGCGGGCCGTGGCCTCGTCGCAGCCCGAGATGGTGATCGACGCACGAACCCCCATGAGCAATCGGCTGAACTCATGCCTCGGGGCCGCGTGCGATGTCGCCACGTCGCCCGCCACGTCGCCCACCACGTCGGTGTTGAGCTTCGGAGGCGTGCCGCACGCCCCCAGGGCCACGATCACCAGTGTGGCAACCCACCGCCGGGCAACCTGGCCAGCCCGCACGCCTCGATCGCTGGGTACCCTTTCAATCGGAACATGGGATAAAGCCGATCGAACGGCCCCGCGCCGAGCCCGCAAGATGTTGTTGAGATCAGCCGCCATGGATGACCATCGCACGCACGCCGCTCGGCTCACCACCCGTCGCTCACGCTGGAGCACCTGTGCCATCATTGCCGGGGCGGTCGCCTCGTCCGCCTCAGCGTTCGCAACCCCGCCCTCGACCGACTCATCGTCCGCGGCGGAAGCGACCGCCGCCGTCGCGATTCCCGGCATTCCCACCGACCGAGTCCCGGTCTTCAAGGAACCAGTCCCCGGAACAACCGTCTTCCTCGACATGGTTCTCGTCCCGGGAGGAGAGTTCGAACCTGCAGGACGCCCCACGGGCAGCGAATCCGCGCGAGTCACCATCAAGCCCTTCTACATCGCTCGATACGAAGTCACGTGGGACATGTACGACTCCTACGTCTTTGCGCTGGACGGCGCCGACTCTGGAGCTGGCTCCGGCGGGGCGGATGCCGTCGCTCGCCCCAGCAAGCCATACATCCCGCCGGACCGCGGGTTCGGGCACGCCGGATATCCAGCGATTTCGATCACGTACAAGGGTGCGACCGAGTTCTGCAACTGGCTGTCGAGCAAATCAGGCCGGCGGTTCCGGCTGGCGACAGAGGCCGAGTGGGAATGGGCAGCTCGGGCCGGTGCGCCGGACAAAGTTGCTGCAACGACCGAGAGTGCCTGGTCGGCTGCCAACTCTCCAGAGAAAACGCAGCCCGTGGGCGCGAAAGCCGCAAACGCCTGGGGTCTGCACGACATGCTGGGCAACGTCGCCGAGTGGACGGTGGGTCTCGACGGCAAGGGCGTGACGCGGGGTGGCTCATTCCAGACCCCCATGGAAGACCTTGGTTCCGAGACTCGAGAGTCACAGACGTCGGCTTGGAACCAAACCGATCCGCAGGTCCCCAAGAGCCGGTGGTGGCTGAGCGACGGCCCGATGGTGGGCTTCCGCGTCGTGATGGACGCCGAGGAAGGCCCGCCCGCGCGATGATTCACAGTGAATCGGCGAGGTGAGCGCAGAAGCTGCGCCCCCATTTTTGGAACCACGGAGCGAATGAGCAGGAAAGCACCCGGTTGACGGCTCCGTTTTCGAGGCGGACGCCGTGCGTGACCGATCACCACTCCGGAAGAATCCCCCCGGTCTGTTTCTCGGCGCGGAGGACTCGAATGCTGGTGTTGGAAAGGCCCGTTGGCAGCTCCATTAATGTCGGGGGCCTGATTCAGGTCACGATCCAGGGCGTTCGCGGCTCGGGTCGGGTCAAGGTTGCCATTGCGGCCCCCCCCCAAATCCGTGTGTGGCGCAGCGAGCTTGAGCCTCGGGCGGTTTCCACCCCAGAGCCTGAGGGAGCTTGGATCCTCGCGATTGAGGACGACGCGAGCTACGGAAAACTCCTCCAAGCGGCCTTCCAAATTGCCGGGATATCCCGCTTCGAGGTGGTCACCACCATTCACGAAGCGCAAGATCGGCTTGCCAGCTTGTCCGGCGACCAACTCCCGGCGTGCGTGCTGATCGATTACCACCTGCCCACCGGCCCCGGCGTCGAGCTCGTTCGCTGGGTGCGGAATGAGGGCAAGTACGCCCGGCTGCCCCTGGTCTTGTTGAGCGGCGACACCTCCGAGCAGTGCGTCGACGCCTGCCTGCAGTCGGGCGCGAATGCCTACATGGAAAAGCAGGGCGAGTTCGATGCGCTCGTCCAGACGGCACGGAGCGTCGTTGCGTTCTGGTGCGGCTCGTCGGTCGTCGCCTGAGCGATGGTCCAGCGACAGCGTTCAAGCTTTCCCGGTACGGGCAACTTCCCGACTCCTGATGCGGGCTTCGGGCTCATGTTTCCCTTGGCGATTCTGCTACACTGGCGGCGAAACGACCTGCCAGGAGTCGCGGCGTGCCGGAGTCAGATGTCAACATTGAGGGCGTGCAGAGCGAAGGGGTTTCGGCCTCGACCGGCGAGCCGCCCGCGCGCGAGCCTTATCTCATCGTTGCGATCGGGGCGTCAGCCGGCGGACTGGAACCCCTACAGGAGTTTGTGAGCCACGTCCCGTCGGACAGCGGGATGGCGTTCGTGATCATCCAGCACTTGTCTCCGGATCATCCGTCGCTGATGGTCGAGCTCTTGAGCCGACACACGACGATGCCGGTCTTTCGCGCCGAGGACGGGGTTCACGTGCTGGCCAATCGCCTGTACGTGCTACCTCCCAAGTGCGAGATGCGCATCAAGGACGATGTGCTGCAGTTGACGGCGGCGGACCGGAAGAAGGATGGGCCGCCCACGCCGATCGATGTGTTCTTTGAGTCGCTGGCGCAGGAGCGCGGTGAGCGGTGTGCGGCGATCGTGCTGTCGGGAACCGGCTCGGACGGATCTCGGGGCATTCGAGCCGTGCACGACCGGGGCGGGCGGACGATCGTGCAGGACGCGAGCGCAAAGTTCAACGGCATGCCGAATGCGGCCATCGCGACGGGCGCAGTGGACATCATCCTGCCGCCCGCGCAGATGCCGGCGTTCCTGGTGGGCGATGGCGTCTCCGGGCAGTCATCGCAGATCACCACGCTGCGTCCGACGCGCGACGTCTTTGACATCCTCGACGTTCTGTGCGAGCGCCACGGGCTGGACTTCAAGCATTACAAGCTAGCGACGGTGCTCCGGCGGATCGAGCGGCGCGTGCAGATGACGGGGATGGCGTCGGTGGCGGCGTATCGCGATCTGGTGCGCGACAGCCACAAGGAACAGGACCATCTCTATCGCGACCTGCTGATCGGCGTCACGCGGTTCTTCCGAGATGGGGAGGCGTTCCAGTCGCTGCGCGATAACGTGCTGCCGGAGTTGTTCGACTTCGTCCGAGGGGACGACGCAGACATCCGCGTGTGGGTGGCGGGGTGCGCCTCGGGCGAGGAGGCCTACACCGTCGCGATGCTGCTGGATGACTACGCGCTGCGCCACGCCAAGCGGACGCGGGCGAGGATCTTTGCGACCGACGTGCACCGGGGGTCGCTCGAGCAGGCGTCCTCGGGAAAGTACCGCGCGGAATCCCTGGCCGACATGGATCCGGAACTGCGGAACCGATACTTCACGCAGGCGGGCGAGTCGTATGTAATCAACACGCGGATCCGGCAGATGGTCACGTTTGCGCCGCACAACGTGATCCTCGACGCGCCGTTCACGCGGATCGACCTGGTCCTGTGCCGCAACCTGCTGATCTACCTCAAGCCGCACGCGCAGGCGCGGGCGATCTCGCTGTTCCACTTTGCGATGCGTGTGGGCGGGGCGTTGATGTTGGGCGCCAGCGAAACCGTCGGGCGCTTCCAGGACGAGTTCACAACGGCAGACCCGCACTGGCGGATCTACCGCAAACGCCGGAACGTGCGCCTCATCGGGGCTTCTGACATCTCCGACCTTGGGCGCCGTCTGGAGGACCCGGTGCACTCGCGCCAGCGGATCACGACGCTGACAACCGCGGTCGATTCCCGCGTGCTCCGCGCGTACGACAGCATCCTGGTCGACCTTCTCCCGGCGGGCGTGCTGATCAACGAGCGGCGTGAACTGGTGCACACGTTCGGACGCGCGAGGCAGTTGCTCCGCCCCCCCGAGGGCCGGGCGAGCCTCGACGTGCTGGATCTTGTTGATCCCGCACTGAAGGTGCCGCTGGCGTCCGCGCTGTTGCGCGCGGCGCGAGACGGCGGGAACTTCACGTATCGCCGGGTGTCACTGACGCTCGACGGGGCGCCCAAGCTGGTGTCGCTGCGTGTGCGCCTGCTGGCGGATCAGGACCGCGAGGCGGCGGAGGGAGGCCCCTACGCCCTCGTGACGTTCACAGAAGAAGAGCATCGCGAAGCGTCGCCAGCCCCGATGATGGAGGCGAGCGCGGACGCGAGCGACGCGGACCGCTCGACCGCCGCGATGATCGACCGCCAGCGGGCGGAGGATCTTCAGCAGGAGCTGATCCACACCAAGGAGAGCCTTCAGGCGACGATCGAGGAACGCGAGACCAGCAACGAGGAGCTGAGCGCAACGAACGAGGAGTTGACGGCGGCGAACGAAGAGCTGCAGTCGACGAACGAGGAACTCCAATCCGTTAACGAAGAACTGCACACGGTGAACACCGAGCTGCAGCAAAAGATCACCGAGCTCACGCTCGTCACCAACGACCTGAACAACCTGCTGGCCAGCACGGACATCGGCACGGTCTTCCTGGACGAGGCGCTGACGATCCGCAGGTACACCCCCGCGGCGACCAAGTACCTGCGCCTGCGTGAGAGCGACCTCGGTCGCCCGCTCGACGAGATCGTTCGGAGCATGAAATACGAGCGGCTCATCGACGACTGCCAGACCGTGCTCTCGCGCGGGAAGATGGTCGAAAACGAGATCAGCGTCGGCGACGCGTGGCTGCTCATCCGCATCCTGCCCTATCGCAACGAGCGTGGGCTGATGCAGGGCCTGACGCTCACCATCGTGGACGCGACGGTGATCAAACGGGCGGAACTCGAGAAGCGGCGTCAGGCGACGATCAACAAGCTCATCCTCGACAACACGCCCGCGCTGATCTGGCTCAAGGACACGACCGGGCGCGTAGTGACGGCGAATAAGGCGGCGTCGGACCTGGTCGAGACGGTGAAGATCGGGCTCGGTCGCTCTCGCACGGAGCCGGGCACGGCGGAGTATTCAGGCGTCTCCGGGGTGGCTGCGTCGGGCGAGGGTTCGCTGGCTGGCGCCAGCGCGAGCGGCTCTCCGACTTCGATCAGCGAGATGGACGCGGAGATCCAGGAGACTTTGCACGTGATCTGGTCGGGCAAGCCCAAGCTCGGGCTCATCGAGCCCCTCTCGCGTCACGCGCCCGCGTCGGGCGAGGATCGCTGGGTGCGCACCGACCGTGTGCCGACATTCGACGAGCACGGCGTGGTGGACGGCGTGCTCGTCGTTGCGGTGGAAATTACCGAGCTGGTCAAGGCGAAGCGCTCGGTGGAAGAGAAGAGCCTGCGCCTCGGCGAGCTGGCCAACGCGCTCGACGCGGCGAAGGACGGGGTGCTGATGTTCGAGCCGGGATCGCTGGCGATCTCGTACAGCAACGCCGCGGCGAGCGACTTGCTTGGCTACTCGGCGGATGAGCTGCGCGCGATGACGCTCCGGGCGGTCCTGGCGTTTGAAGAGGATGCGGGCAAGGCCGGCGGTGCTGGCGGCAGCCTCTCGCTTGCGATGAAAGAGTCGGGCGAGCGGCGCGCGTTCCGATCGACGCGGCTGCATAAGTCGGGGGCTCGGGGGCCGGTGGAGGTTTCACTGTCGTTCGTGCCCGGGGCGGGGGCCAGCGGAAAGTTCGTCGCGATCGTGCGCGATGTGGCGGAGCGGCAGCGCTTCGAGGACGAACTGGCCCGCATCAACCGCGAGCTGGATCGTCGCGTGCAGCAGCTGACGGACCGATCGGGCGAGCTCGTTGCCGCCAACGCGCGGTTCGATCGCGCCGTGCTGGGTTCGCAGGCGGGAATCTGGGAGTGGGACCCACCCCGCCAGGAATGGTGGTTCGCGGAGCGCTTCTGGAAGCTGCTTCGCTTTGAGGCGGGGCGTCGCCCGACGAGCGGGCCCTCGACGCTTGCGGATCTGGTGCACCCGGATGATCGCGAGCGCGTTCAAGCCGCGATCGGCGAAGCTCGCACCCGCGGGCAGGATATTAACGTGGCCTGCCGGATGGTGACGGGGGATGGCGAAGCACGCTGGTTCCGCGTGCGGGGCGTGGTGATCGCCCCGCTGGCGCAGGACGGGGACGCTCGCTCGGGCTCGGTCGCGGCGTCGGGCGCCGGGAGCGCGGGCGGAGCCGCGTGGGGCCCCGACCAGGATAAGGCTGCGTTGGCGCCCGAGGCAGGCGCGAGCGGAAACGAGTTGGCGACCCGGAATGAGAGCGCCGAAACGGGGCCGGAGGGCTTCTCGCACACCCACGAAGGGGCGGGAAGCGGTCCGCCGCCCGTGCTGGTGTCGGGCTCGATCATGGATATCCACGACTTGGTCGCGGCACGCCAGCAGGTGGAGCGGATCAACACCGAGCTCGAAGCCCGGATCGCGGCGCGAACGGAAGAACTGCGTGCAAACGTTTCGGCGTTGCAATCGCGCAATGAATGGCTCGATGAGTTCGCTCGCGTCGCGGCGCACGACCTGCGCGGCCCGTTGCGGAACATCTCCGGATATGCGACGCTGGCGCAGCGTGAGAGCGATCGTGCCGCGGCGAACGCGCACCTGGCGAGGATCGTCGATGGAACCGAACGCCTGAACGAGCTGATCGACGGGCTGGCGGCGTACAGCCAGGTCGGACGTTCCGACCTTGCAGTGACGAGGGTGGCGCTGAATCAGATCGTTGCCTCGGCGCTGGAAGACCTCCGCATGACGCTCCAGGAGACGCGAGCCGAAGTGGTAACGCGGGACTTGCCGGAGGCTTCGGCGGATCCGAGACTGATCTTGCAGGTGTTTGAGAACATCATCGGGAACGCACTGAAGTTCGTCGATCGCGGCATTCGCCCCTGCATCGAGATCAGCGCGGAGCGTCGCAAGAGCTCGGTGCTGGTGACTGTGTCCGACAACGGCATCGGGATTGATCCACGGTTTGCGGCGCAAGTGTTCGAGCCATTCCGGCGGCTGCACGGGCCGGGAAGCTACCCAGGTTCGGGGATTGGGCTCTCGGTCTGCCGACGAATCGTCGAGCGGCACGGGGGGGAGATCTGGGTTGAACCCAAGTCGGGTGGCGGGTCGATCTTCCGATTCTCACTTCCCGATACCGGCACAGGTGCGGGAGATGGGCCGGCATTGCGTGACGGAGGCGCCTAGAGCGTTCGAAGCGGAAGAAAGAGTGCATTGGACGTGGCGTGAACCCGCCCGAGTGCTCGGGCGATGTCCTTCTGCGTTCGTCGAGGTTGGAGCGATTCATGGCGGGCGTGTCAGGTGCGTTGCGGGTGATGCTGGTAGACGACGACGCTGGCTTTCTTGGGCTGGTTGATGCGATCTTCCGGCGGGCGAAGGAAGATCGTCGGGATGCATTTGGACGTTCGTTCCCTGCGGAGCTTGAAATCACGACGGCTGGGGACGGATTCATCGCCCGCGAGCTGCTTGGGACCAAGCTCACCGATGGCAACCGCCCGGATCTGCTCGTCGTGGATCTCAAAATGCCGCGGCTTGATGGAATCGGGCTGCTCAAGTGGATCCGCGAGGAGCCGAGGCT
Source organism: Planctomycetota bacterium (assembly GCA_033763815.1). GTDB lineage: Bacteria > Planctomycetota > Phycisphaerae > Phycisphaerales > UBA1924 > JANRJU01. Next base: position 108,084 of record JANRJU010000015.1, on the reverse strand, counting down.
CGTGACGGTGCCCGTGTTGATGCTCTCGACGTCGGCGACCGGGAGCGATGTTGCGTCTTCGTACGCGGCGGGGTGTAACGCGTACTACCAGAAGCCCTTGCGGTTTGAAGACCTGGAACGCCTTGTCGGCGAGCTCGTGCATCACTGGACGCAGTGGGCACGACTGTTCCGACGGCCGGGATAGAGTGTCGCATCGTGAAGCCTCGGTCGAACAACGACGCAGCACCACGCGGCACCGGCTCGCCTCGTGACGAACGGGTCGCGACTCGCGCCAGCCGCACGGGTGCCAAGGACGCAGACCAGAAGCAGGCGGGCAACGTTGGCGAGCTGCGCTGGACGGGGGCCGTCGATTCACCGCCGGAGGATCAGCAGGCAGAAACGGAAGCCGGCCAGTCCGCAGCAGAGGGCAAGGGCATGCCAACGGAGGCGGGCCTTGACTTGGATGCAACTCGGGAGACGAATCCGGGTGCAGAAGCGGACAAAGCGCTCTTGAATCGCCTGCGTCAGGGCGATGACGCGGCGTTCGCGGAGTGGGTCGAGCGCGACGCAGGCCGGATGCGTGCAGTGGCGTTGCGAGTGGTGCGCAGTGAGGCCGACGCGGACGATGTCGTACAGGAAGCGTTCTTCGCGGCGTTCCGGGCGCTCTCGAAGTTTGATGGGCGGTCGTCGCTCTCCACGTGGCTGCACCGGATCACGGTCAACGCTGGATTGATGCGTCTGAGGAAGAAACGCGGGCGAGCGGAGGCGTCGATCGAGGCGTTGCTGCCGCGATTTGAGGGAGGATACCACGAGCAGGCGCCCCGGGCTTGGCGAGCTGTCACGCCGGAGGAGGCGAGCAGCATCGGAAAGCGTGGCGTGGTATGGCAGGCCCTGGACCGCCTGCCCGACGACTACCGGACGGTGGTGGTGCTGCGCGACGTGGAAGGGATGGAGTCGAAGGAAGTGGCGGCGTCGCTGGGCATCAGCGACGAGCTCGTCCGCCAGCGGCTGCACCGTGGGCGGCAGGCGCTGGTGAAACTGCTGGAGCCGGCGATGCGGGCGGATTCGGAAGACACGGCAAACCCGAATGGACTCCAGCTTGATTCGGGCGGCGTGGCCCTGAAGACGCCGCAGGCAAAGGGAGCACGGAGCAAACAAGCTGGCACCCGCGAGGCTGGGGACCCCGGACGCGCTGGTGGAGCAGACGGGGGCGGTCAAGGCGTTCGAGGGAAAGGTGAACGCCAAGATGGCCAGCGGCGTGGGCACACGCGTGCCCGGAAGGAGCAAGACCCATGACCTGCGACAAGTCGGTGACCTGTCAGGCGTGCGTGGAGTTCCTGCTGGATTATCTGGAGGGAGTCCTGCCGCAGGAACAGCAGGCGAGCTTCGACCAGCACATGGCCGCGTGCCCCAACTGCGTGACCTATGTCGAGAACTACCGCCAGACGGCGATGCTGCTCCGCTGCAACCGCGCGGCCCAACTGGAAGACGCCCCCAAGGTTCCAGAGGAACTGGTGAGGGCGATCCTGAAAGCCAAAGCTGCAAAGGTGAGTTGACGGGCGGCGCTGACGGGCGGCGACCAGCCGAACTGCTCGCCCATGTCCTACCACTGCTCGAACGGCTCTCGCGTTTACGACGCCTATGTCAAAATGGTCATGAGTGCGAAAAGAATGGCGTTGCCGACAGTCAACATTGCGAGCAGGAAGAGCGTGCTCGCAACCGGCTCAAGCAAACTCGCGAAATATCTTCGGGCCTGCACACTCGCCCTGGAATACACCGAAGCCGCAACATGAACAAAGAGCGCGCGAACGCCAAGCCCCATGATTGCCACACAAACCATGGCAACGATTCCCACTAGGATGTTTGAGATGGCGGCAGGGTTCTCGTCAGACACGTTCATATAGCCATACCAGACGACTGGTAGCGAGGTCAGGGCAATGGCGATGTAGTCAATGGTGTTCAGCGTGGCAGTGCGCGAGATATAGACGTTGGGTTGCGCGGATCCGGGTTCGGGGTTCGGCTCGGGCTGCTGAGGATTGACGGCATCTTCAAAGCTCTCTTGACGCGTTTCTTGCAACATTTGGTGAGTCAGCTCACGGAGTCGTTCTTCGGACATTGAACACCTCTTTACGGTGGATAGATCGCGGGTGCAATTTGCACAAGCGATTGCGCTCATGCACTTGCTCTTATTGCGTTCGCGAGAGCCCGAGTACGCAAGAACGACAGCGAAAACCTGGCGCGCACCGATTCGAGCGTCAGCCGACGGACCTTAGAACCTTGCAGGGGTTTCCCACGGCGATCACGTCCGGCGGCACATCCCGTGTGACGACACTCCCGGCGCCGATGATGCTGCGCGCGCCGATGCGGACGCCGGGGAGCACGATAACGCCGCCGCCGAGCCACGCATCGTCCTCGATGGTGATTGGTGATCCATACTCCAGTGCCTTGGCACGGGTGATGTGGTCGATCGGGTGATAGGCGGCGAGCAACTGCACGCCGGGGGCGATGAGGACGTTATTGCCCAGGGTGATCGGTGCGACATCCAGAAACGTGCAGTTGAAGTTGATGAAGCAGTTATCGCCGAGGCGAATGTTCTCGCCATAGTCGCAGAAGAAAGGTGGCTCGACCCAGAAGTTTCGGCCGATCGATCCGAAGAGTTCGCCACAGATTGCAAGCCTTGCGGCGATGTTGCGCGGGTCGCTGGCGGTGAGGCGGGCGAGCCGCTCGCGAGTACGCAGGCGGCGCTCGGTCAGCTCGGGGTCGTTGGAGTAGTACAACTCGCCGGCAAGCATCTTCTCGCGCTCGGTGCGGGCGTGTTGTTCGTTCGCGGCACGCTCTCCTGCCATGGAATCTCCTGCCATGGAAGCTCTCCCAGCCCCGGCGGCGGGCGGTCGACGCTTGCCACTGTACGGCATGGATGATGTGGCGCGAGGGATTACGGCCCTCGGCAGCGCGGGAGTGGTACGCGTGAGATCGTGCGATCTCTTGCCGGGAACGAATCGTTCGAAGCGTGCTGCGAAGTAGGCCCCGAGTCGTTCCCTCGATTAGTACGTGAAGTTCGCGTTGGGATCGACGGAGCCCGGCGCGGTGCCTCCGGAGTTGCCGGTGATCGCGGCCGTGGTGTTCGCTGCGGTGACAACCAGGCAGACGTTGCCGATGACGACATCCCAGTTGGTCGTGTTCCCCGAGCAGGTGTTGCGAACGATCACATTTCCTGCGACATCGATGTCGATGCCGCGCGTCGCGCCGGTGCAGTTGTTCCCCTCGATGCGATTGTCGGTGCCGGTTGCCTGGATGCCGAAAGCCCCGCTCTGGACGCGGTTGCTCTGGATGAGCGAAGAGGTGGACGTCCGTATGCCGCCGCCCGTGTTCGACATGACCGAGCACCCCCGCACGAGCGATTGACTGACGACGATCCCGATCCCTCCGCTGTCGGACGATTGGCAGGCGTCGATGATACTGCTCGTGAGCTGGAACCCGTTCTGCTCGTTGAAGGTCGCGGAGCAGTTGGAAAGTGCCGACGTATTGGCGACAAAGCCGTTGAGCACGTTCACCCGGGCCTCGCAGTTGATGTAGGTGCAACCAAACCCCAGCGCAAATCCGTCCCCCGAGTTCGCCTGCGCGATGCAGTTCTCGAATACTGCGTTGTTCCCCGGATCAAAGCCGCTCCCGCCGTTCTGGCCCGCATAGCAGTTCACCACGATGCACGCGTCGCTCACACGGAACCCGGCCCCGGCGTTCGCCCGAGAGTACACGCCCTCGATGCGTCCGCCCCGGCCTCCAGCCACGTCTGCAAAGGCGACATCCACCCCATCTCCGTCCCAGCCCTGAACCGTGCCGTTCATGATCGTCGCGCCGCCCCGAACAACCGAGGTCTCGATCACGATCCCGTCGAGCGAGCCCGGCACGCCCGAAAGCGCGAACCCCATGAGGTCGATCGTCACGCCCTCTGCCGCAATCTCGATCCCTCGCTTGCCGATGACCCCCGCCACGTTCTCCGTGAGGTAGTACGAGCCGGGCAGCGTGATCCGAAACAGACTGTTCGCGTCGCCAGGCGTGGTCGCCAGGCTGATCGGCGTCCGCGGCTCAACCTCAGTCAGTGTTTTGTACGACGACACCACAGGTCCCGCCGGAGGCGTCAGCGGCCCAGCATTCAACATCGCGACGCTGCCCAGCAGCCCAAGGGTGGCAACACACGTACAGGTCACGGCGGTCCGGTTCATCTCGTCTCTCCCAACGCCTCAACGCACGAAGCACTCAAGCCCCAATTCTGTTCGGATCTCAACTTCATCGCATCGCGACCCCGCCGCAGCCAGCCTATCTCCTGGCATCGCACGCGCCAAGTTCCTTTTGCAGAGCAGGAGCAGCACCCCCCACTTTCCAGACACGCGCGCAAAGAAAGGTGGTTATCGCCATGCTCTGGGCGTCCCCATCCCCCTGGGCCTCGCTATCCCGCCTTTACCCACTTTCGCCGGGCCCCTCTTTGCCTGGCACATCGTCCGTACACCCGCCCGGCCCGCCCCGCTCGCCGCACGTTTCACTCGCGGCACGCGCCCGCACGAACGCGGCGCCCGTTCCACCCCACCTACCCTCCCGGCGCACGCGGCGAAGCCTTCCTCGGAACTCGCTGTGCCGTGCAATCGCAACTGATATCTGCGGCTTGAGAGCAGCCGCACCCAAGGCGAAGAAGACAATGCCCACGAAGAAGATTGCCCTTGCTTACTCCGGCGGCCTCGACACCTCGGCCATCATCCCCTGGCTCCGCGAGAACATGGATTGCCAGGTCGTCGCTGTCGTTGGCGATGTCGGTCAGGGCGCCGACGAGCTCGCCGGCGTCGAGCAGAAGGCGACGAACTCCGGCGCGAGCGAGTGCCACGTCGTCAACCTTCAGCGCGAGTTCGTCGAGAACTACGTCTTCGCGACCGTCATCACAGGCGCGATCTACGAAGGCCGGTATCTGCTTGGCACATCGATCGCCCGCCCCTGCCTTGCAAAGGCGCAGGTCGAGGTCGCGCTGAAAACGGGCTGCACCGCCCTCGCCCACGGCTGCACGGGCAAGGGCAACGACCAGGTCCGCTTCGAGAGCGCGTACGCCGCCCTGGCGCCGCACCTGGAAGTCATCGCGCCGTGGCGTCACTGGAATCTCCGCTCCCGCACCGACCTGCTCAACTACCTCGCGGAGAAGAAGGTTCCGACGACCGCGTCCGCGACGAAGCTCTACAGCCGCGATCGCAACCTGTGGCACATCTCGCACGAGGGCGGGTTGATCGAAGACCCCGCCAACCCGCCGCCCGACGACGCGTGGATGCTCACCGTCGACCCGCACAAAGCGCCCGACAAGCCGGAAGACGTGACGCTGACCTTCGAGCGGGGCCGCCCGCGCGCGATCAACGGCGTGCGCATGCAGCCCGAAGAAATTGTCCACAAGCTCAACGACATCGGTGGCAAGCACGGCGTGGGCCGCGTTGACCTCGTCGAGAACCGCCTCGTCGGCATGAAGTCTCGCGGCTTGTATGAAACCCCGGGCGGCACGATCATCGTCGAAGCCTTCCGAGGCGTCTGCGAACTCGTGCTTGATCGCGAGACGCGCCACTTCCACGAGCACCTGGGGCTTCGCTTCGCCGAGCTGGTCTACAACGGACAGTGGTTTAGCATGCTCCGCGAAGTGCTTTCCGCCGCGGCAGAGAAGATCGCCGACAAGCTGACGGGCGAGGTGACGGTGCGACTCTATAAAGGCCACGCGACGGCAATCGTGCGCAAGAGCCCGAACTCGCTGTACTCCGAGACCTTCGCGACGTTCGAGAAGGAAGAGGTGTACAACCAGAAGCACGCCGAGGGCTTCATCCGCCTCTTCTCGCTGCCGGACCGGATCCGGGCGATGAAGGCGGGGGGGTTGAAGTAAGCACGACTCTAGAACCTATCCGTAAACCGCGCAACCGGTGATCTTCGCCACGCGAATATCCTTGCATCGCGATGCGATTGACGGAGGAGCAGATCGATTAGTTGGTGGCGCGGCTGCCGGAGGCGCCGGCGCGGCCCAAGGGCGGGCGGCCTCCCATGGACCGGCGCAAGATCATCGCCGCGATCTTCCGCCAAGGACTCGCCGTCCCAGACCCAGGCGTCCGGAACCTTCGCGGTTCCAACCGAGCTCGAAAAAATCGAATCCGATTCGGGAACCCATCCGTGACACAGGCGTCACACACCGCGTGCGTGGCGGGGGAGTGATCCGGCGCAGGCTCTTTCCCGACCTCGCACACGTTCGCGCCAGCCCGGGTTCGCGGCGAATGTCGCCGCGCGCCTTCGACAAACTGTCTCGAGCCTCTTCGCACCGGTCGAGCGGTCCCAAGTTTGTTCATCCACGTACAGCGTCACGCCGGGCGTGGGATGGGCGCCACTCACCCACGCTCGTCGGTCGGTCGTGGCACGCTTGTCCGCTCTCGTCCGTTGTGGTTCTTCATTCCCTTCGCTGGTCATCGGGGCTGACGGTGGACATGTTGGAGGACCTTGCCCCTTCCGGGGATGCACGGCAAGCCGAAATCCGTCACGATTCGGCAGTTGGTGCAGGGCAGGGTCGGCCAAGACTTCGCCGCAACTGCGCCCTTCCGGGAGCTCCCTCATGCCTTCTAGCTCCGTATCCCGTTCCTTCTGCTCGTCCTACTCCTTGGTCTCGTCCTGTTTGCGCAACTCGCCACACTGGTGCTGCTCGGGCGCGGGCTTGAACCAGTCGCGAGTGAAGGGCGCCCGTTTCTTCATCGCGAGGAGAGCGAGCGCCGTAGCTTTGCTAGCCATGACCGGCGCTGCGCTCTGCACGCTGGCAAGTCCGTCCTTGTCGCACGCCCAATGCCAGCCGCGCTGGGAGGCTATTGGCCTGCTCAACTTCGATGCGGGCCCGCGCGTCGCGGTGCAATACGACGATGGCACCGGACCCGCTCTGCATCTCTTCGGCCGGTTCGACGGCTGGCAGACTCCCCAGCTCACGCTCGCGCTCAGCGAGGGCTTCGCACGCCTGCGCAACGGCCAACTCGAGTCCCTGCCAGGTCGCTTCAACGGAGAGGTGCTTTCAGTCGTCGTTTTCGACGACGACCTCGGTCCCAACGGCGGGCCCTCGCTTTATCTCGGTGGATCTTTCACTTCGGTCACCGATCGGGACAGCGTGATCACGTCTCCCGGCATCGCCCGCTGGGATGGCACGCGCTGGCACGCCGTCGGTGGCGGCGTCATCTCGGGCTCGGTCCACGCGCTCCACGTCCACGACGACGGTTCCGGCCCTCAGCTCTACGTTGGCGGATCGTTCAGCGGCGTGAATCCCCAAAGCCCGATCAACTCGCGCGGCATCGCCGCGTGGAACGGCCAAGCCTGGAGCGGGCTTAGCGGTGGTATCGCTTCCCCCGCGGGGCAGTTTCCGTGGGTGCGAGCCATCACCACCTCCAGCGTCACCGGCTCGGCCCAACTCTACATTGCCGGGCTCTTTTCCAGCGCCGGCGGCGTGCCGGCGCCCAACATCGCTCGATGGACGGGGGCGGAGTTTGTCGCAGGTCCGACGCTGCCGCCGGTGCTTGCCCCCTTCTCGCCCGACATTATCGCGCTTGCGGAGTTCACGATCCCGTCCGGGCGCGGACTCTTTATCTCGCGGAGAAGCCCTGGCAACGACCTCAGCACGTCCCTTTACCGTTGGAATGGCGGTTCGGTCGGTTCGTATCGCAACGTCCGAGCGGAGCGACTTGTCATCGGCCGACTTCCGAATGATCCCGAAGCCAGCCTGTTCGCTATTGGCGGGCAGGTGCGCCGTCTCAACTTCGACACCTGGCAACCGATGGGGACTCTGCAAGGTGCGCTGACGGACTCAGCGATTGCAGATCTCGGCGATGGCGCGCGCCTCGTTGTCGCGGGGCCCGTCACTGGTCTGGGCGGTCGAACCGAGGGCCTTCGAACTGTCGCCGCTTGGGACGGGATGGCTTGGACTCCCGCCGTGGACGATCGTTTCGTCTCCTTTCGCGCCAACGCCGTGGGCCTGGCCGCGACAGGGGGCGAACAGAGCCTCGTACTTGGCACCACTGAGTTGCGCTTTGAAGACCTCGGCGGCCAACTGCGGTTTGCCGTCGCGTTCCAAGACGGGGAAGGCTGGATTGATCGAGCTAATCTCAATGCATCTGTCCCCGGTTCAATCATCGATGAGATTGCAACCTCCGGGCCCCGCCGCGAGCAACTTTACCTCGCCGGCCGCACCGCGCAAGGTGCCTCTGGCGATCCAGCCAGCCTCCGCTGGTTCGACGGCTCGCAATGGCGAACCGTCTCACCGCTGACTCAAAGCGAAGGTCTCGGATCATCCATCTCGGCCATCGCGACCTTTCGCGATGCGCAAGGCTTCGGCGCTTACGTCGGTGGACCCTTCGACTCCATCCGTGGTGTCGCCTTTCGTGGCATCGCCGAAGTTCGCGGCACACAAGCCACGCCGCTGAATCCGTTGCCGCCGGTCGCCTTCTCCCCGGAGGCCATCCTCGCCCGCGAAGAGAGTGGCGAACGCGTGCTCTACGTCGCCTCGGCGTACGGCCCATTTCGCGGCGTCTATCGCTTCGACGGAGCAACCTGGACGCAGCTTGGGCCAAGCTTCACCGCGGGCATTGGGCCGACCTCACTCGCCTTTTATCGTGGCGCGTCCGGAACCGAGCATCTGTACGCCGCGGGGAGCTTTCTCTCGATCGCTGGCGTCCCTACGCCTGACATCGCCCGATGGAACGGCGTCGCCTGGGAGCCCGTGCCCGGAGTCGGACCCACCGGTTCAACCTCGCCAGAGTCGTATCTCACCGTTTTCAACGATGGCTCGGGCGCCAAGCTTTACTGGACCGGCTCGTTTGCACGCCTTGGCGAACCGGGCAGCGAGTTTGATGCCAACGGCATAGCCGCGTTCGATGGAACGTCCTGGTCGCCCCTCCCCGGCGTCGCGGGCAGCCCCGGGCTGACCTCGCCCTTCCGCACCGGCACCGGCGTCAAGATGGTCGCCACGCGCCAGAACACACCCACCGGCCTCGTTTCCTGGCTCAACGTGGCTGGCACGTTCTACGCCGCCGGCGGCGTTCCATCGCCGCTGGTCGCCCGCTTCGGCGGCTGCCCCGTCTGCCTCGCCGACTTCAACCAGGATGGCCAAGCCGACCCCTTCGACTACCTTGACTTCGTCGCCGCATTCTCGAACGAGAACCCCACCGCCGACTTCAACAACGACGGCCAGATCGATCTCTTCGACTATCTCGACTTTGCCGCGGCGCTGGCGCAGCCTTGCTGAGCCTTCGGGTCGCCCCCATTCGGCTTCCTCCGCGCGGCCGGTCGTCAACTGACACCCATTCCGCGCTTGCACCCGCCGCCGACGCAACCCGTCGGCGGTTTTCGTTGCCGGGGAAGGCGCGAGCTGCCACTTTCCGCCTCGACGCCGCATCGAACCTTCCCGCCTAGCCTTGTCCGCGCCGCGTCTGGCCAGGCGCGTTTTTAACGGACGGAGGGAGACTTTGGCGATGCGGATCTTGATGCTCGGGTGGGAGTTCCCCCCCTTCATTGCGGGTGGTTTGGGCGTTGCCTGCCATGGTCTGACGAAGGCCCTCGACCGCATGGGGCATCAAGTTGTGTTCGTGTTGCCCAAGCCGGTTGATCGCTCGCACGCCTCGCACGTCAAGATGATCAGCCCCGGCGCGGTCGTCCCGCCTCGCGGGAGCGCGAGCTGGCCCGCGCAGCATCGCAATCCGTCAGCTCGCTCGTCCGCCGGAACTTCGTCCGCCGAAACACTGCCAGCTGACTCGGGTGTCAGAACCGAGGTTCCCGAGGAACTCGCCTCGCTCCCGGGCTTCTCGCACACGCGGTTTCTCGGCGTTGAAGCCGAGTTCTCGCACCCCTACCCCGCCTTCGACCAGCCCCTCGGACGCGAAGCCCTCATCAAGCTCGGGTTCGATCCCAGCACCGGCGCGACCGACCCCGAATCCGCCGTTGCCCTCCATCCCGATGGCAGCATCAGCATTGACGGCATCGTGGTCTCCGCGCCCATCGGCGGAAACAGCCCCGCTGGCGTCGGTTATGGCTCCGACCTCGTGGGCGACTCCGACCGCTACGCCCGTCTGGTCGTCGCGCTCGCGCGTCACGAGGACTTCGACGTCATCCATGCGCACGACTGGCTGACGTACCCCGCGGGCCTGGCGCTCTCGCGCGTCACCGGCAAGCCGCTGGTGGTTCATGTGCATTCGACCGAGTTCGACCGCGCCGGGAACAACGTGAACCAGCGCGTGTACGACATCGAGCGAGCCGGAATCCACGGCGCCGATCGCGTCATCGCGGTTTCGCAGATGACCAGACGCATCTGCGCTTCGAGATACGGCGTGCCGGAGAGCAAGGTCGACGTGGTCTACAACGGGGTTGACCGCGAAGCGACGCAGCCGGTCGAGGGAAGCCGCATCGAATCGACCGACAAGATCGTCCTGTTCCTGGGGCGGATCACGATGCAGAAGGGCCCGGAGTATTTCATCGCCGCCGCGCGCCGAGTGCTGGAGAAGGTCGAGAACGTGAAGTTCGTGCTGGCAGGCTCGGGCGACATGGCGATGCGCATGATCGAGATGGCCGCGGCAATGGGCATCGGGCACAAGGTGCTGTTCACCGGATTCCTCCGAGGGAAGGACGTCGAACGCATCTTCCAGATGGCCGACTGCTATGTGATGCCCAGCGTCAGCGAGCCCTTCGGCATTGCCGCGCTGGAAGCCATCCACCATGACGTGCCGGTGATCATGAGCAAGACCAGCGGCGCCGCGGAAGTCTTGACGCATGTCCTGAAGGTCGATTTCTGGGACATCGACGAGATGGCCAACAAGATCGTGGCCGTTCTGAAGTATCCTCCGCTCTCCCAGACGCTCCGCCAGCACGGCTCGTTCGAATTGCACCGCCTCACGTGGGAAGGCGCAGCCCAGCGCTGCCTCGAGACGTATGGCAAGGCCAAGGCCGGCCTGGCACGCGTGCCGGCTTGATCGCCCCCGCTCCCGTTTCCGAAGACGTCGTTCCCTCACCCCTCAGGCGTCCTGCCTGATCGAGTCGCTTGGCAGGGCGACTTACAACGAACTCCGCCGCGGAGCACGCCTTGGACTTGCTCGCGATCGCCATCATCAGCGCCGGCGTTGCCGCCCTGACGCTCGTGTCGGGTTTCGGGCTCGGGACGCTTCTCATGCCAGCGTTCGCGTTCTTCTTTCCACTGCCGATCGCGATCGCCGCCACCGGCGTTGTTCACTTTGCCAACAACGTCTTCAAGCTCGCGATCGTCGGGAAGCACGCGAACCGCCAGGTGGTGCTCCGCTTCGGACTGCCCGCCGTTGGAGCGGCATTGGTCGGCGCGGCGCTCATGACCCAGGTCGCCGAGTCGCCCCCGCTGGCTCAGTACGCGGCCACCACTCCGCTCGGCGTGCTCTCGGGCGAAGTTACCTGGCTCAAAATGCTCACCGCGGCGCTGCTGGCGGGCTTCGCGGCGCTCGAACTCTCTCCGGCTTACCAGCGGCTCTCGTTTCCTCGCGCGGCCCTGCCGATCGGAGGGGTTCTCTCTGGTTTTTTCGGGGGCGTCTCCGGCATGCAGGGCGCGCTCCGTGCGCCCTTCCTGCTCCGCGCCGGGCTGGAGCGCGACGCCTACGTCGGCACCGCCAACGTCATCTCCACCATCGTGGATGTCGCGCGTCTGGCGGTCTATGCGGCGGGTCTGTTCGCCGTGACGCGCCAGACGAGCAGTTCGGTGCCCGGTTCATCCCCGGGCACAAGCTCCCAGTTCGCGTGGGATGCGCACAGCATCTCCCTGGTAGCAGTCGCGTGCATCGCCGCGTTCGCCGGCGTCTTGCTCGCCAACCGGTTCCTCAAGAAGCTCACGCTCCGCTCCGTCCGCTTCCTGGTCGCGGGTTTGCTCTTCCTGCTCGCGGCGGGCTTGGGCAGCGGGGTGCTGTGAGAATCAGCCACCGCCCTGCTGGAGGCGAGCCGCAAGTTCGGCATGATCGCGCAGCTTCGGAAGCATCTCGTCAACCATCGACTTGAGCGACTCGTTCACCAGTGCACCCCGCTTGGATTCGAGCGTCTGCACCAGCTGGCGGTGCTCGCGCACCATCATGTCAATGAACGTCCGGTCGAACTCGGGGCCCTGAAGCTGACGCAAGGGCGCAAGCGGGTCTTTGGGGGGTGGCGGCAAGCCCTGCTCGCGGGCGATCGCCACGCGAACCTCCTCGGGCGGAAGCAGCCGAACGTTGCCCCGGTCCGCGAGTTGTCGGACGCGCTCATCCGCCTGCTGATGCTCGCGGGCGAGCATCTCGCCAAACTGCTTGACAGCGTCAGACCCGCCACGCTCAACGGCGAGGCGCCCCGCTTCGATCTCTTCCAGGTTCTTCGCGTACAGGAGCGAAAGGACGAGCACGTCGTTGGACGCGTTGGCGGGGTTGGTCCCAGCGCCGGTGCCGGTCGCTTGGCCTGGTGGGACGTTGGATGGGCTGGGGTTCGGAGTCGCAGGCGTTTGGCCAGGGCTGGGGGTTTGGCCGGGGGTCTGGCCGGGGGTCTGGCCGGGGGTCGGGGCGGGGGTTTGACCGGGTTGCGCGGGGCCTCGCTCGCTGGCGGGCGGGTTCTGGCCCGTGCCGCTCGGGCGATTGGGCGAGGCGGGCGTTGCCTCCCGGTTCGCGTCGTTCGAGCCCTCTCGGGCATCGCAGCCGTTCAACACAAGCAGACTGAGCAAACCAGGAACCACAACGCTCGTGGTCAGGAAGTTTCGCATTGCATGGGCTCCACGCCGGTGAAAAGGGATGCCTAGGCGATGCCCATGACCTGTGAAGCCGGAGTGAATCGAGCGGTCGCGCGGTGCTTACGCCGCCCAAGGGGAAGAACCTGCTCCGCCAACACCCGTGCACAACTCGACTTCACGCCGGTCGGGAAGCACCGACCCCCAGCAAGTGATCGAGCGCGGCAGCGACGATCGGCGTGTACGTATACACCGGGCCGCCTCCCATCATCACCGCGACCCCCGCCGCGTCCATGACTTCCGTCGCTGTAGCGCCCGCCTTGAGGCACTTTTCGACGTGGGCGTAGATGCAGGGCTCGCACCGCTGCGCCACACCGATACCGAGCGCGACGAGTTCCTTGTGCTTGACTGAGAGTCCCTCCGGCGCGTTGTCCTTCATCAGGCCCTGGAAGAAGGGCGAGAATGCCTTGCCGATGTCCGGCGCTCGACTCTTGGCCGCGTTCATCGTGGCCGGCCACTGCGCATAGAACGTTCCAGCATCATGAAGCATGTGCGTCTCCTTTGATTCACGTGTTTTCTGCACTCGCCCGTTATGCCTGGCGATCCGGCCCGCAGCCAACTCCGCACGAAGCTTGGTTCAACGCCCCCCGACCCTGCGCGTTCCAAGGCATTTTTCCCAAGATCGTCGCCAGCGCGCACGTTCCCGTTGCACCGGCAAAGGTCAGCCCCGCGCCGAGAAAGGCCGGAATCGCCACGAACGCTGGATTGACAAACCACGCCAGCGCCGAACCGGTCAGCGCCAGCACGCCCACGACCAGTTGCACCTGCCTCATGATGCTCAGTCGCGAGGCTCGCTCATTGGTTCGAACGGGCAAACCCTGCTTCTTCCAAGCCTCGATGCCGCCCGCAACGCTCATGACGTTCGCCCCGCGGGCTGCTGGGAGGAACTGGCTGGCCGCGTCCATAGAGCGCTTGCCTCCGCGGCAATGGAAAATCACGCTCTTCCCCGCCGGAAGCTGCGCAGCCACCTGCGTGGCGCTGAACCGCGAGAGCGGCATGAGCCGTGCGCCATCGACGCTCTCTCGCGCGTGCTCGTCCGCCTCCCGAACGTCGACGAGAACCGCCTGCCCTTGCTTAAGGAGCCTCGCTGCCTCCTCCGGAGCGATCTCGATGACGCTGGATGTGGCTGGGTCGCGGTCAAGGGTTGCAGTGGACATGGAGTACCTCCTGTCGGGCACCCGATCTCTCGATCGTGTGCCCACAGTGTGATGCGGTGAGAAAACCGGATGTGACAGTCTTGAATCAACCCGGCGAAGCCGCGAGTGCAAATCGCGCGGCAATCGCTTCCGCGGCCGCCCGCGATGCATGCTTGTCGGCAAACTGGGCAAGAACTTGCTCCAGCTCTGCACGCTGCTTGGCGGCGGCCTCGGGCGAGCTCAGCAGCACCGACGCCGCGCGAACGATTGGCCCGGGTCCGCCAAAGTGCGGGACAAACTCGGGAACGATTCGGCGGTGGGCGAGAACGTTGGGCAGGGAAAAATGCTTGGTCGAGAGGATGGACCGCGCCAGGAAATAGGTGACCGGGTTGGCCTTGCGGTAGAAGATCACCATGGGTTTCAACTGCTTGGCCACCTGCAGCGTCACCGTGCCGCTCTTGACCAGCGCGATGTCGCACCAGCGGACCACGGCATCGGTCTGACCGACGACGCAAGCAAGGCCCTCGGGCCAGTCGCGATTCTCGCCGTGCGGTAAGCCCGACTGCCGCATCCAACTCTGGGCCATCTCCCGGAGCGTCTGCTCAACTTGAGGCGTGGTCGCGGCGATCATCCCGACCGATCCCGGGTGCAGCGAGCGCAGTTCTCGGAACATGTCGAGGATGAGCGGGAAGTTCCGCTTCAGCTCCGCGGGGCGGGAGCCGGGCATGATCGCCAGCTTGTGACGCCCGTGGAGGAAACTGGCCGCGAGGCGGTCGAGCTCCGGTCCGTCGACCGGATGGTCAAACAGCACATGACCGATGAACTGCGCGGGAACGCGGCGTTTGGAAAAGAACCGTTCCTCGAATGGAAGCAGACAGAGCACCAGGTCGGTCAGGCGGCGGAGTTTGCGGATGCGCCAGCGTCCCCACGCCCAAATCTGCGGGGCGACGAGGTGCACGATGGTGCAGCCGGCCGCTCGGGTTAGCTCGCAGATAGGGAAGTTTGCCGCTGGGGAATCAACGGGCACGTGGAGGGCGACGGGCGTGGTCCGCAGCCACTGCTCGATGCGCTGGTTGATGCGCTGATGCTCGCGAATCTTGGCCAGCCCGGGCAGACCCATGACGGCGTCGTCGCCAGTGCGCTCGATGAGCGTCGCGCCGGCTCGCTCCATTTTGGGCCCGCCCCAGGCGTAGACGGGCACGTCGGGCCGGAGCAGGCGAAACTGGGCGATGACGCTGGCGGCATGGTCGTCGCCGCTGGGTTCAAAGGCGGTGAAGAGGACGCCCGCGGCGGCGCTGGGGCGAGCGCCGGCAGCCGCACGCTCCGGGCTTGCTGTTCGGGGTTGTTCCAGCGCGCGGACCATCCCCAGACTCAAGCGCCGCCGAAGTGGGATGTCAACGAGCGTCATGCGATGAACAACGGCTCACCCGCCTGGGCAGCATGAATCCGACCGGGACCGCGCGACGACGGACAGGCGGGCGAGTTGCGGGCGCGAGTTGCGATTACTGCCCCGCGGCTTCGAGCCAGCTCGAGGGCTTGACGCCCAGGGCCGCGGCGATTACCAGCAGAGACTCCAGGCTGGGCAGGTGGGCGCCCCGCTCGATCGAGCTGAGCTGGCTCACGCTGACGTGCGAAGCTTCCGACAACTCCTTGAGCGTCCACGCCTTCTCGATGCGGGCCAGCTTGACCTGCCGCCCCAGCTCCGTGCGCAGGCGATCGAGCGGGCGCTGCCCGAGGCCGAGCGTCGCGGCGGCCTGCGCCAGCGATCGGTGAAGCTCCGGAATCGAGAATGGCTTGGAGAGATAGTCAAAGACGTCCTGCTTGAAGGTCTCTCGCATCGAGTCGAGAGAGGGATAACCAGTGACGACGATGACGCAGAGTTTGCTCCAGCGTTTACGGATCTCGCGGAGCACGTCCTCGCCGCTGGCGGTGCCCATCTTCATATCCAGCAGCACCAGTTCCGGGAGCCGGGCCTCGCAAGCCTCGAAAAACGCCTCGGGCGTTGAGCTGGCCCGGACCTCGTGCCCCGCGGCTTCCAGCACGCTCTTGAGATACTGAAGGAAATCCTCGTCGTCATCGAGAAGCCCAATCGAGAGCGGCGTCGGGGGACGGGTTTCCGGTCGGTCCGCACGAACGTCGGAACGAAACTCCGGTCGGGCGGCGTTCGCGAGCGGCTTGGCACCGGCACGCGAGGCGTCGCCAGGGGGCGTCGACGAGCTTGGAGATCCCGGCTTGGTCATCGCGAAGGCTCGGTGGCGGTCAACAGCGGCGCCCCCTGCTCGCTCGCGTTGGAAACGCCGAGCGGGTTCGGGGGCGAAGTGGCGGGAAGAACGATCTCGAACACGGCTCCCTGACGATCCGGCTTGTTGCGGGCAAGGAGGATACCGCCGTGCTCGCGAACGATGCCGTCGGCGACCGCAAGCCCAAGCCCAGTGCCCTGACTGTCGAGCTTGGTGCTCACAAAGGGCTCGAACAACCTTGGGAGAATATCCGGGTGGATGCCTGGACCGTCGTCCGAGACCGTCAAAGTCACCCAATCTTGTCCGCCGCGCCGGGAGCGCTCCGCGGCAACGACGATCTCTCCGGAGCGCCGCTCGTCGCGTCCGCGCCCGCCCTGCATGCTTGCCTGGATGCTGTTGCGAATGAGGTTCACCAGCACCTGCACGAGGCGGTCGGCATCGGCCTCGATGACTAGCCCAGGTGGGACCCGGTTGGTCACTACCGCCCGCTGCGAGCCGGCGATCGCCCGATCCAGCCTGACCAATGTCACCGCCTCGGCAACGACCAGAGAGATCTCGGTCGGTCGGCTAATCGGAGGCCGGACGCGTGCAAAGTCGAGCAGGCTCTCGCTCAGACGCTCCAGACGACCAACAACCCGGAGCATCAACGCCGCGGTGGACTCGTCCACGCCCCGGCTGGGGTCGGCGTGGATCTGCTCCACAAGCCCTTTGAGCACCGAGAGAGGGGTGTTGAGTTCGTGCGCGATCCCCGCCGACATGATGCCCAGGCTGGCGAGGCGGTCGGCCTCCGCCAGGTTTCGCTTGGCGGCTTCGAGCAAGTGGTTCTTTCGTTTCAGGTCGTTGGCAACCCGTTCCAGCTCACCCATCGCCACCCGAAGGTCGCTCTCGTGCCGACGCAGCGCCAGCACCGACTCGTTCCGGCTTTGCATGATCTCGCCCAGTTCGTCGGCCGGGATCGCCGACGCGGGGATCAACTCCCGCGACTGGTCGCCTTCACGCACCGCCAGGTCGGCATCGAGCAGGCGCTGGATCGGGCCATAGACCTGCTTCGGGAGCACGAAGACCTCCAAGGCCAGCACGATGATCGCGTAGACGAGCGCGAGCGCGACAAACGTCACCAGGAAGAGAAACTGCACAGCCTGCCGCACTTCCAGAATGCGGACGCTGACCGCGTAGAACTCGCCGGGCGGGTTGGTGAGCGAAGGGATGAACGCGATGGCCGCCGAGGACCCGTCGCGCAGGCGAACCATGATGGGGCTTCCGGCACGCTCCACCGCCTGGTTGGCGTCGCGCACGTTGATGCCCAGTTCGGGCGCAGAACCATGAACAACCGTCGACCCATCGACGAATCGCAGGACGTCGACACGAATCGGAAAGTCCTTATCCACCTGGTTGCCCGGACCGAGAACCCCGATGGCGCCGCCCAGCAGCAGGGCGGCCTTGTCGCGCTCGGCGCGATCGACGACGTGGCGAACCGCCGGCATCAGCACGGTCAGCAAAACGCACGAGAGCGTCAGCCAAAAGCTGGTGTGGATGACCAGCAGCTTCTTGCGGATGCGCATCGCGGCGAGCACGCCGCCCGGGCGCGGGAGCTTTCGGCGACGCACCCCACCACGCCCCATTGGACGCACGATTGGACGGCCCGCGAGAGGCGAAGGGTCGTCGTCCGATACTCGCGCCGACGGATGCTCCCCTGGGTTTTCTGGGCCGTTGTCGATCGGGGACTCGGCGAGGGGATCCGGCACACCAGATCGTAGTGGCCCCGCGGTGTCAATCGCACTCCGGAGAGGTCGGGCACGGGGCGATCTGGGCTCGCGGATCGGCGTCCGGTCGAGACTTGCTCACTACGCTGGCGGCGTGACCCACCTTCCAACGGATCCTTCGCCTGCTTCGTCCCAGTCCAGTTCTCCCGAGTCCGGTTTTCCCCCGTTCCAGCCGTCGAGTGCGGAGTCCGAACGAGAGCCGGGCCCGGACCTCGCCAGCGAGCCGAATCGGGCTTCAGGACCGGGCGGGGCCGCTCGGAGTCGGGGGGGGCGGGGCGGTCGGGGACAACGCCGGGGCTATGTCGATGGCCAACCCGTGCGGACAGCGCGTGAGCTGGCGCACGCGGTGCTGCTGAGGCAAGTGCTGCGCTTTCCCGACCTGCTGCCCACCGAGGTGCCGGACGCGGGGCTGGATCCCCGCGAGGCGTCGCTCGCGGCAGCGATCTGCAAGGTCGCGGTGCGACACTGGCGCTCGATCGGCGCCGTGCTCCGAGGAACATTAGAGCAGCCGATCGACCGGCTGGCGCCCCCCGTGCGGACGCTCTTGCTTTCCGGGCTTGCGCAGATGCTGTTTCTAGACCGCGTGCCGGTGCATGCCGCGATCGACGAGACCGTGGAACTCTGCAAGCGGGTTGCGTCTCCCGCGGCATCCAAGCTCGTGAACGCGGTACTCCGCCGCGTGTCCAGGCTCATGGCGGAGCCGTTCCATCAGCCAGGCCCCTGGATGGGCGACGATCGGACGCTGCCCACCAGCGACGGGCGCATGCTGGTGTTCACGGGCCCAGTACTGCCGCCCGATGCAGTGCGCGGGCTGGCGGCCGCGACGTCGCACGCGCAGGAACTCGTCGACGGATGGATCCAGCAGTTCGGACTGGAGCGGGCCAAAGAGCTCGCGCTGCACAACATGTGCGAGCCCCCCATCGTGGTCAACCTCGCCCACGCTTCGGCGGAAACCCGGGCGGCGTGGGAGGCTCAGAGCGTCCCCCACCGCTCGAACCAGCACCGCGTCTTTACCGGTGAGCGTCAGACGCTCACGAAGCTGGTGCAGGCTCATCCTGATGCGTGGGTGCAGGATGCGTCGTCGAGCGCGGCGGTCACTCGCGTTGCCGAGGCGCTCCGCGATTACCGCACAGCAACCATCGCCGATGCATGCGCAGGCCAAGGGACAAAGACCAGGCAACTCGCGGCGTTGTTTCCGGACGCGATGATCTTTGCCAGCGACGCCGACAGCGATCGCCTGTCGGCACTGCGGAAGGTCTTCGCGGGGCATGCGCGGGTTCGCGTGGTGACGCTGGACGAACTGCGCCAGCGTTCAGCGCTGGCGGGTCACCCCGGGAAGTTCGACCTGGTGCTGCTGGATGTTCCATGTTCGAACACCGGCGTTCTGGCTCGCCGCCCGGAAGCCAAGCTGCGAGCGGACGCGACGCAACTGGCTCGCCTGGTCGCGTTGCAACGCGAGATCCTGACCTGGGCGACGCCGCTGGCGGCACAGATCGCGTATTCCACCTGCTCGCTGGAGCGGGGTGAGAACGAGGACCAAGCTGCATGGGCGTGCGAAACGCTCAAGCTGGAACTCATGCTCGAACAACGGGAGATGGTTTCGGGCCAACCCGGACAGAGCCCGAGCGAGTATGCCGACGCGGCGTATCTGGCGATTCTTCGACCGGCGAGCGCAACGCCGCGGTCCCTGTCTTTGCCCGAGGCTTTGCCTGATTGATGGCGCGGGCCGGGTTTGCGGGGTCAGGAAATCGGGTCCCGGGGTTTGAGTCCCGGGGATTGAGTCCCCGAGGGGTGCACGAGCGACAACACTTGCGCATGGACGACCCCGAGCCTCTGAGGCAGATCGCTGCGCCAACCGCCAAGCAGGTCTTTGAGATTCTCGTGCGCGAAAACGCGGACATGCTGACGGCATTTCTGCGCTCGCTGGTGCGACGCGGGCCATCCATTGATGATCTCTTTCAGCAGACGATGCTGGTCGCGTGGCGCAGGCTGGGTGAGTATGACCCAACTCGCCCGTTCGGACCCTGGCTGCGGGGGATTGCCGCGAGGCTTGTGATGGAGCATCATCGGCGGCTTGGGCGGGGCGGCGTGGCGTGCGAGGCGGAGGTGCTTGAGGCGCTCCATACGAAGTTTGAAGGGGTGAGGTCTCTGCCGGGCGACAGTTTTCGCGAAAGGGTCTCACGCGTATCGGACTGCCTGGAAAAGCTGCCCGAGCAGTTTCGCGAGGCGCTCGAACTGGCGTATGTGCGAGGGTTGCTGCTCCGCGAGATCGCGGGGGCCGTGCAGGCGAGCGAAGAGGCGGTCAAGAAGCGCGTGCAGCGAGGCCGGTTGATGCTCGCGGCGTGCATGGAGCAGAACGCCAACGCCTCGGGTCCTGAAGCAACCGCGTCGGGATGAGCGAGTCGCGGAGTGTCAGGGTCTTGGGCAAGCACGGGGGCGGGAGCGATGACCATGAACCAGCACGATGAACTGCACAACGCCGCGAAGACGGGCGAGGAGCGCTCTCGCGCGTTCGATGTGCTAGAAGAGATCGGGTTGACCCCCGCGGGCGGCGCAGCGCCCGACCAAGAAGCGGCAGAACGATTCTCGCACGCGCTGCTGGAGTTTCGCACGCTCGATACGCCCGCGGAGCAGGAGCGCCGGGTGCGCGCGGCGATGGCGGCCATCGCGGACCCGCCGTCCCTGCGACTCACCGCGGGGGGCACACTGGCCAGCGGCGCTGCGGCGCGCGACGGCGGACGCTTGGCGAAGCACGCGGCAGCCCGCGCGCGGAGCAGGTCGATGCCGCGGAGGCTGGCCTTCAGTTCCCCCCCGGGCAAGGGCAGTCGTCGGTTTGGGCTTGCGTCAAGCCTTGCGGCGACGCTGGCGATCGGCGTGTTCGCCGCGATGCTTGCGACGCCCACCAGGTCGTCCGCGTCAGAAGTGCTCGCGCGAGCGATCGCCACGTCGCGCGCCGAGGGAGATCGACGCTTTGAGGTGAGCGTGAGGGCGATGACGCCCGGGGGCTTGAAGGAAAAGGTCATTGGAACGCTGGACGTCCGTGACGCCGAGCATCTGCTGTTCAAGATCGTGACGCCCCATGGGACGGAGGCTGCGTTCGGTCGGGATGCGACGGGCGAGTGGGCGATCACGCCCGAGGGCCGAGTAGTGCGGCCGGGCGAACCGAAAGCGGGAGCCGGCGGCGACGCGCCGATGCAACCAGGGCCCGATGCGAGTCACGAGCGAGGTGAAGGCCATCCGGGGCACTTGGGCCATGCTGGGCACGGGCGCGGGGTGGGCAGAGGCGATGGTCGCCCCGGGCCTCGGGGCAGGCCTCGCTGGCTCAATCTGGGTGAGTCGAGCATCAAAATCGACTCGCTGGAGCAACTGCTGACCGAGCTTGGTTCGACGTATCGCCTCCGCGACGCCGAGGGGGATGCGCTCGCTCGCGCGAACGCCGCGGCGCTGGAGTGGGGCACGCTGTCTGGTCGCGAGCCGATCGCCCGGGTGATCGTCGGGTCGCGGGTCAATGCGGAGTTTGCGGAGCCAGACCGGGTGACGTTGTGGATCGGTCGCGACCCATCGCGTCTCGAACGGCTTGAGATGTCGTGGTCGCCCGGAAACCGGCCCGAGCGGGGCTCTCAGCCGGATGCACTCAAGCCCGATCCATTCAAGCCCGACCCGTTCAAATCGGGTTCGCGCGGGCGGGACGAAGGGAAAGCAAGACCGCCGGGACCCGGCGCCGGGCCGATGTCGCCCGAGAGGCCGCCACACTTTGATGCGCCTCCGCCTCCTCGCCATCGGCACGGTCCACGAGGCGGGCGACCGATGGACGCCAAGCCCGGGGGCGAACTTCGCCACCCTGAAG
The DNA here is from genome assembly GCA_033763815.1 of Planctomycetota bacterium. Classification (GTDB taxonomy): domain Bacteria; phylum Planctomycetota; class Phycisphaerae; order Phycisphaerales; family UBA1924; genus JANRJU01. The sequence goes on along the minus strand of JANRJU010000015.1, from coordinate 86,332 downwards.
GAATGGCGGGCGGTCCGCATGGCGCGGGGCCCGGCCCGGTGCGATTGATGGATGGACCACCATCGCGAGATCGACGCCATCCGCCGCCGCCACAGGGCGTCATTTTTCGTCGGGTCGAGTCGGTCCAACGTGATTCGGGGTGGTATTCGCCCGAGGCACACGCACCGTCGCCCGCAAAGTCGGACGAGCCGGGCTAAGGGCGTCCGGGGTTGCGTCCGCTGTCACGGTTGAGATCGGCCGGTCTACCCTCCAACACGCACTCGGAGGGGCGCTCCCAAAGTGCGGTTGGAGCTCTGCCCATGGGTCACGAACTTCACGAAAGCGGTCAAACTTTTGCTGGCCGCGTTCCTGCGCGTTCTCACCGGTCGTCCTCGCTCGCCTCGCTCGGAAGCCTGCTGCACGTCCGGGCGTGCGCCGTGGCGCTCGTCCTGGCTGCTTCCTCGTTACCCGCACTCGCCCAGGAGGGCGTGAAGCGGGCGGCGCCTCCCGACCGGGCTCGCCTGGAAAGCTATCTCAAGATCCGCGCACCGGGCAGTGCGGTGCTCGATCAGCAGGGCACGCTCTTCGTTCGCGACTGGCCCAAGGGTGTCTGGCAGATCTACCGCGTCGAGGGCGACAAGGCGACGCCCGACGCCAAAACGACGGCGCTCACGAGCTTCCGCGACGGCGCTTCGGGCTTCTCGCTTTCGCCCGACGCGTCGAAGATCCTCGTCGCCGCGGCGACGGGAGGCGATGAGAACACGCGGCTTTATCTCGTCGACCCCAAGGCAACGCAGGCCGACCCCAAAGTGCTGCTCGAGAAGCCCCGCACCATGTTCACGCTGAACCTCTGGCTGGACGACTCCAGCGGGTTCATCTACACCGCCAACGACGACAGCCCGACGGACTTCCATATCTATCGCTACTCCTTCGCGGATGGAAGCTCGACCAAGCTGGTGGCGCGCCCCGGAAGCTGGGGTGCTGGAGACGTGACGCCCGACGCATCGCGGGTGCTGGTGGCTGAAACCAAGAGCGTCTCGGACTCGCGCGTGTTCGAGGTTTCCCCGGGCGGGACACCCGACCAGCCCAAGCTCACGGAACTCTCGATCCTGCCGACGGGCGGGGGCTACAAGCCGGGCGAGGGCACCGCGTCGAACCAGATCGTGGGCTACATGCCGGACTTCAAGAACGTGCTGCTGCTCTCGGACGCCGAGGGCGGGCTGATGCGCCTGTATCTGAAGGAGATCGGCTCGAGCAACTTCACGCGTCCGATCGCGGCGCTCGACACCTTCGAGATCGACGAGGCCGCGATCAATGACGAGCGCACGCTGCTGGCAGTCGTGACCAACGAGGATGGCTACGGCACCCCCCACCTGTATCGCCTGCCCAGCTTCGAGCCCGTTGAGATGCCCGTCATGGACCGGGGCGTGGTGACGCTGACCAGCTTCCGCGGGAACCAGATCGTCTGGAACCTCAACAACGCCCGCACGCCAGGGCTCTCGTTTGCGTGGAACGTGCCCGCGCCGGGCCAGAAGCCCGAGGCCCCGAGGCAGATCTCGTTCGCGGATGATCAGGGCATCGATCTCAAGTCGTTCCCGCTTCCCGAGCTTGTCAAGTATCCAACCTTCGACGGGCTGCAGATTCCCGCGTTCGTCTTCCTGCCCCCCAAGAGCGGCGATCAGCGCTCGCGCGATCCCATGCCCTTCGTGATCAACTTCCACGGCGGGCCGGAATCGCAGCACCGCCCAACCTTCGACGCGTTCGCCCAGTACCTCGTCTCGCGGGGCTATGGCGTCATGAAGCCCAACGTCCGCGGAAGCACGGGCTACGGACGCGACTTCCACATGCTCGACAACTACCGCAGCCGCTGGGATTCTGTGAAGGACGGCGCCGCGGGCGCTCGCTGGCTCGTCAACCAGAAGCTCTCCAAGCCCGGTCACATCGCGGCGTACGGCGGGAGCTATGGCGGCTACATGGCAGCAGCGACGATCATCGAGGGCAAGGACGTCTTTGGAGCTTCGGTCAACATCGTCGGGATCGTCAACATGAAGACGTTCCTGGAGCAGACCAGCGGCTACCGGCGCAAGCTCCGTGAAGTCGAGTACGGCCCCCTCACCGATCCGGACTTCCTCCTGAGCGTTTCCCCCATCACCCGCATCGACGAGATCCAGGTTCCCATGTTCATCGCGCACGGGCTCAACGACCCACGCGTGCCTGTTGGCGAAGCGCTCCAAATCCACGTCCGGCTCGAGCAGCGGGCGCTGGACAACCCCAAGCTCAAGCCCAGTTTGCTCATCTTCCCCGACGAGGGGCATGGATTTGCCAAGCTGCAGAACCGTCTCGTCTTCTTCAATCTCGCTGGCGACTTCCTCGATCGCACGATCGGGGGCCACTAATCCGACGCGGAGGGCTCGGTCGACCAATTGCCTCCAGCGAAGGAGTCTGACGGCACGTGATGGAGCCTGACGCCCGCGACGCACCACCCACCTTGCATGAAGCTCATCCTCGTCAATCCCCGCGGGTTCTGTGCCGGCGTGCAGATGGCGGTCGACGTCGTTGACCTCGTCGTCGACACGTTTGCTCCCGAGCCCGTCTACGTCTACCACGAAATCGTTCATAACAAGCACGTGGTGCAGCGACTCCGCAGTCGAGGCGTCTCCTTTGTGGACGACCTTCACGAAGTGCCCGAGGGGTCCGTCGTCGTCTTCTCCGCGCACGGCGTCAGCCCAACGCTCCGCGAGCAGGCGCGCGCCAGGCGGCTCAGCGCTATTGACGCCACCTGCCCGCTCGTGACCAAGGTCCACTCCGAGGCCATCCGCTACGCCAGGCAGGGGTACCAGATCCTCCTCGTGGGGCACGCCAACCACCAAGAGGTCATCGGAACTCGGGGCGAGGCCCCCGACGCCATCCAAGTCGTCGAATCCCCCGACGACATCGCCCACCTTGAGATTCGCGACCCGACCAAGCTGGTCTATCTCACGCAGACAACGCTCTCGGTGGACGACGCGGAGGTGATCATCGCCGCGCTCAAGCGGGCATTCCCGCTGATCAAGGAGCCCCCCAGTTCCGACATCTGTTACGCGACGACCAATCGCCAGCACGCCGTCCGCACCTTGGCACCGGGGTGTGACCTCGTCCTTGTCGTCGGCTCGAAGAACTCCAGCAACTCGATCAGGCTGACGGAGATTGCGCGGAACGTCGGCGTCGCGGCGCGGCTCGTCGACGATGTCAGCGAGATCGATCCGGCGTGGTTCCCCACGGGGCAGGAGCGGGTGCTGCTCACCGCGGGGGCGTCGGCGCCGGAACACCTGGTCGCGGAGATCTGCCGCTGGCTGGTCGCACGCTACGGGGCAACGCTCGAGACCCACGAACTCGTCGAGGAAGATATCGAGTTCGCGCTCCCGGTCGCGCTCCGGCGGGCCATGGAGGCCAAGGGCGAAGATCCCGGTGCCCGGCGAATCCGTGTCGCGCGTCCGGAAGTGACGCTCGAGGAATACGGCTCGACCGCGCTGACGGTCAGCGCCGCGAAGAAATCTCGGGAGTAAGACGCACGGGAGTTTCGGCCTCCAACACCCCCGGCTAACTGTTCGTCAGCAGTCGAGCAGCTTCGTCGTACTTCGCCCGGGTCGCCTCAGCAACCTCGAGCGGGAGCGCTGGCCCGGGCGCCTGCTTGTTCCACGAGCCTGATGCGACCAGTGATTCGAGATACTCCCGCAAGAACTGTTTGTCGAAGCTCCGCTGGGCTCGCCCCGGCTCGTAGCCCGCCACGGGCCAGAACCGTGAACTGTCGGGCGTCAGGATCTCGTCGATCAGGATCGGCCCACGATCGACCATCGCCTGGCCTCGGGCGTCGAGCTCGAACCCGAACTCGAACTTGGTGTCGGCGATGATGATGCCGCGCGAGAGCGCGTGCGCCGCAGCCTGGGTGTAGATGGCCAGCGAGAACCGGCGCAGCGTTTCCATCACATCGCGGCCCACCCGCCGCGCGGCCTCGTCGAATGTCACGTTCTCATCGTGAACGCCCTGTTCTTCCTTGGTCGCGGGCGTGAAGATCGGCTCCGGCAGTCGCTGGCACTGCTTGAGCCCGGGCGGGAGCGAGACGCCGCAGATCGAACCCGTGCGTTGATAGTCCTTCCAGCCCGACCCTTCGACGTACCCGCGAACGACGCACTCGATCGGAATCACGCGGCAACGCTTGCCAATGGTGACTCGATCAACAAGGTCGGCCCGCGTCGTCGTCGCCCCGGCGAAAGCCGCGTCGGGCACTTCCGATGCGTCGAACGACAGCACGTGCGTCGGGCAGACCCGCCGCTGCTCGACGAACTGGAACCAGAACCTGGACATGCGCGTGAGCAACCGGCCTTTGCCCGGAATCGGCGTGGGCATCACGACGTCGAATGCGGAGATTCGATCCGACGCGACGATCAGCAGCGGACCCGGACCACCCTGGCCTGGCGGCATCTCGTAGACATCGCGCACCTTCCCCTGGCGACGCCCGGCGAGACGAAGATCGGTCGAGAACACTGTCGATTCGTGGGCCATATGCCCAGCGTACGCGGTGCACGCCAGCACGTCGCCCATGCCCTGGATCCGCGGAGACATCCAAGGCAGGATGACGCGCTCAAAGCCGAACAAAGGCGGAAAAGGCGTGTGGTCGCGAACCTTGGGCCTACCCGAGCGCCTGCGCGATGTTAATCGCGATGCTGATCAGCAGCAGCGCGCCGAGGACCCCGATCAGCACCATCGTTTGGGGGCGAAGGGCAGGCTTGGTCGACTTGGCCATCTCGGCGGGCGCCGCTTCCACCGCCTGCGCGAGTTTGCTGAGGTCCTGCTGCCCGAGGTCGACAAAGTCCTTCTGCGCCAGCGGCGGGGGCTTGCCCTGGCGCACCGCCCGCAAGTCCAGGATCAGGTCCTTGCAGTTGTGGTACCTCGCCTTGGGGTCCTTGGCCATCATCATCTCGATGACCTGCGAGATGCCCGCGGAGAGCTTGGGGTTGACGTGGTCCGGCGCAACCAGCGGCTCCTTCAGGTGCTTGTGCATGACCGCCGAAGGGTTCTTCCCATCAAACGGAATGCTGCCGACGACCATGTGGTAGAGCGTCGCGCCGAGCGAGTAGATGTCGGCCGGCGGCCCGATCTTGAACTCGCCCCGGATCTGCTCGGGGCTGATGTAGTAGGGCGTGCCGAAAGCTCGACCGGCCTCCGCCTCCGCCATCTCTTTATCGCTCATGGCGCGGGCCAGGCCCATATCCGCCAGCTTGGCCACGCCCTCCTTCGTCAGCATGATGTTCTTGGGCTTCACATCGCGATGGATCAGCCCCCGCTCGTGCGCGTGCTGCAGCGCCTCGGCAACCTGCAGCACGATGTCGATCGCCTCGCCCTCCGGATATCGCTTGTGCTTGACAATGTCGTCGTAGACCGTCCGCCCGTCCACGTACTCCATCACGAAATAGTGGAACTCGCCCGACTTGCCCACGTCGAACGCCTGAACGATGTTCGGATGGTTGAGCTGCGCCGCCGCTCGCCCCTCGGCGTAGAACCGCTCGATGAACTGCGAGTTCTGGCTGAACTTTCTCGGCAGCACCTTGATCGCGACCATGCGGTCGAGGCTGATCTGCCTCGCCAGATGGACTGTCGCCATCGCCCCCGCACCGAGCTTGCGGATGATCTTGTACCCCGGGATCTTCTGCCCGCTCCGTTCGGCCTCCGCCAACTGACGCAGCCGCAGCACCTGACGCTTTGTGAGGTACTCCTGCTCCAGCAGCAACTGCACGAGCGAGCGCTGGTTGCCGTCCTCGGTGTGCTTGATGAGCTCAAGGCAGTGGGCGACTTCTTCCTGCGTCGCCAACCCCTGATCGACGGCGAGCTTGCCGACCATCGTGTCAAAGCTCGTCCCGCCCTTGGCAACCTCCTGCACCGCTTCGTTGATGGCGGCGGAAGACATGTTCTCGGTTCCCACGGCATTGACCGCCGGGAACGCCGTGGAGCCCGTCCCGCTGCGCGAGCCCATGGCGTCCGCTCGCCCGTCGCGCTGGCCCGGAGCCGATCGAACGGGCATGGGCGTGTCACCCGATCGCACCAACGGCGAGGTCTCCGAGAGATCGGGTTGTTTGCGCTCAGGACTCATGTTCGCCATCTGTTCACATTCGCAAGCAGTTCCCACATGTTCGGAACTTGTTCTTATCTTGACCTTCACGTGAAGCCTTCCAGACCGCGTTCAGTTTATCGTCCGCCGGCGACAAGTCTCTCACCATGGGCAACCGATCCGCGCCCAGGCCGCTCCCAGTTCGCTCGAACTCGCTCGAACTCGGTCGCCTCTGCTCGGTCCCGCTCATCCGCTCGTTTCCTTGTCCTCGTCGCAATACACCTGGCGAGATCCGGTTTGCGGAGCGCGGATACCCCCAATGGGTGTACGAAACTCCGCCCGCGCGGGTGCGCCCGGCGAAAGCCGCATCCATCACGCGAGTGACGTCAAGAGGACCAGCAACCCAGCCCGACACGGGAAGCAACAACACCGGAGAGACCAGCAACCGGGCGAGCGAACGCAAGCCCAATGGTCGATCCGCCCCGGCGACGCGCTGAGTTGCAGGTTCCTTGGGCTTCTTTGCTTGTCGCTGGGCTGGCCACCCCAGCCCGCCCGCCCGCACCGTCTGGGGAGAACGCTCCCCCGCTGAAGTTGGTGGCGAGCGCAAGTGACCCTTGACGAGCCGCGGAGGATTCGGTTAGTCTGGCGAGGCTCGGTTGGATATCCCGTCCCTCCGACGCCTCCCCCCGCGCGAACGTTTGTTCAGGTTTGCGCCGTTCTTGGGGATGCGGCTTGCATCCATGCTCCGGCTCGCTGCGGAACAAACGGGAAGCGCTGTTGGCGCGGCGCGGTTCCGACAAGTTCCGGGCGGGCTCCGGCGGAGGCTGGCTCCGCCGAATCGTGGTCGTGCCTCGTGGTCGTGCGCGAAAGGACTGTCCCATGCACGCGTTCTCCCTCGGTCGGTTCACCTCCCGCCTCGTCCCCTTCCGCAGCTCAAGCCGCCACTCGCGCTCGTGTGGCTTCACGCTCATCGAGTTGCTCGTCGTCATCGCCATCATCGCCCTGCTCATCGGGATCCTCCTGCCGGCCCTGGGCAAGGCCCGCAAGTCCGCCTGGCTCAACGTGTCGCTCAGCAACATGGGCCAACTTGGTCGAGCACAAGCTGGCTATATGACCGACTTCAAGGGTTATGCTCCGATCACCTTGAGCTACGTCCGCGGATCAACCCCACTCGTGCGGACGGCCCCCAACACCGGTCTCGAAGGCTGGTGCACGTGGCAGTTCGGTGGCAAGAACAACGACAGCCTCGAAGGGCAGAGCTACTGGGGCGGGACGAGCTTCGACGTGGAGGCCGCCGATCGCCCCCTCAACCCTTATGCCGTTCCGGACGTGACTTTTCCCGCTCCCGAGTACGACCCGAGCAACTGGCTGACGGCCCGTCTCCCTCGCGACGCGTCGGATCGCAAGCGGCCCCAGGCCTTTATCTATCGTGATCCGAGCGACAAGTGGACGCACCAGCGCGTGTGGCCCAACCGGTGGCCCACCCCGCTCTCCAGCTACGACGACGTCGGAACCAGCTATCACTACAACGCCAAGTGGTGGGATCAGCTCCCCACCCGCCTTCCGTTCTTCGATCGATTCAACTTTGGTACCGAACGCATCAAGCTCGCAGACGCATTCATCCCGTCGCGGTTTGTGTGGCTCCATGACCAGTACGCCGACGTGATCGTCAACCAGACTAACCTTAACTTCGTTCTCAAGAACGGCTACGACGACCCGAACAAGTCCATCATGGGCTTCTTCGACGGGCACGCGGACTACCTGACCGTCTTCCCGGGCAACAACGAACGCTCCTACAAGAACGACAAGTACTCATTCGTGTTCGAAGACCTGCGCTTGCCGCAGTAACCCTCGGTGGCGATTGATGCCCGCGTGCTATCGCAGCCCGACAGCACGCGGGTCGGTCCGCAAGCGCAACAGCCCCTGCACGGCATAGCCGCTTCGTTGTTGGTTGCCGCAGCCATGCAGCCCGACCGTGCATGCCGCGTGCTGCACACCCGCTCGCGCTGCACGCGCCACCACGCCCCACGGTCGGCTAAACTCGGAGCCTTCTCGGGCTGACGCCCACTCTCTGGAGGCCCCGCATGAGCTCGCCGGCGAAGATCGTCCTGTCGCAAGAAACGCCCTGCGAGCTCCCACCCGGATACTGGGTCGCTCCTTTCCCCGACGGCTCTTCTGGGGGCGGGTCCGGGTCCGGAGCCGCGGCCACCAGCTCCGCCCACCTCATCCTCAGTCCGATCCGCCTCGGCGTTGTCGTCGGGCCCTCGGGTTTGGTGCCGGTGCATGACCTGCTCGACGCGCGGGCGTACCTGGCGTGCGTCGCCGATGCGGCTGGCCGCGTGCATCAATGGACCGAGCTCTGGGTCCAAGAGACGGATGGGATCGACGCGACGCCACTGGCCTACCGCCAGGGGTTGACCAACGCCGCGCTGGACGCACGCTGGTCGCAGCGGTCGGCGATGCTCGAAGCGCTGGGCCCGGGCGGTCTGCTGCGCACGGGTTGGGAAGCGTCGCACCCCGGCCCACTCTTCGTCGATGTTCACAAGAAGCAGGTTGTCCAGCCCCGGCACGAGAGCGGCGCATGGGGCCTGTGCACCGACGACGCCTTCCTCTCCACGCTTGGGCTGCCCGCGTATTCAACATCCACCCAGCGGGTTCTTGTGGTTCGGACGATGGGTGAGCGTTCCCCTATTGTGCCGGCCAATCGCCAAGCCGGGAGCGAAGGGCCCGCGAGCCTCGCGAAGGTTCTGGGCCTGCCCGACGCCTTGCCGCTGAACCCCGCGGGGGGGCTGATGATGGCCAGGCCTTTGTCGCCCCTCAGCGTCGAGGAATATCTGAACGCGCTCGCCGGAACGCTCAGCGATCAATCGGCGTATGGCGACGGGGCGCTCAAGGGCTTTGCCGAGGCAATGAGCGCTCGCGACGACTCGGGCGGCCTGGGCGGGTTCTGGAGCCCTGCCGCAGGAACCTTGTTCCTTGGTCGCCCGCAGCGGACAAGCCGCCTGACGGAGGTGTTCTATCTCAAGCTTCGCCTGCTGGCGGACATGGCCTCGAGCATCCGCCGCGTCATCGCGCAGACGCAGACGCCATTTCTCAACCTGAGCCTTGACAGCTTCCGCGTGTCGCTGGGCTTGAACGCGGGCGGCAACTCGGGCAACGCGCTGCCTTTCCTTTGGACATCGCGGGCCGTGCTCCGCGACTGCGGCGAGGCGTTGCGTTTGCCCATCAAGCAGACGAACGAAGCCTACTTCATGACCCCGGGCGCCGCGACTCCGTCGATCTACAGCCCCGCCGGGTTGAACAAGGCGCTCAGCGGGCGTGGGCTCATGCGCATCCGGCGTGTCGTGACCGAAGGGGGCCTGACCACGCTCGAAGCCACGCTTAACACCACCGAGCGACTCGGAAGCGGACGCAACGACCTGCTCTGGGTCCACTTTTCCGTCGGGGGCGAGCGGTTCGATCTCTACGGCATCGCCGACGAATCTCGCGGGATGGCCGCGAGCGAGGTGCGCTTCCACACCATCGCGCACGAGCTTGGCGGGCGTGCATCGGCGCTCAAGGCCGCCGAGGGAATCCCGATCCAGGATGCGAGCTTCGAGCTCATTCCGATGATCAGCTCGCCTTGCGACCTCTACAGCCTCGGGGTGATGGCTATCCGCGTGCTGCTGGTCAACGACGGCAACACGTTGCCCGTCGCCCTCGATGAGTGCATGAGCCTCGCCTACGAAGCGGGTGGGGGCGAAGATGCGGCGACGCTCGAAGAGCGCATCGCCCGCCTCATGGAAAAGGACGCACGCTGGTCGGATTCCCTGGGCCCGCAGCGACTGCTCCCGAGCGCCGATGGGGCGGGGCGAGTCTTCGAGGCGCTGCCACCCGAGCTCTGGAGCCGCGCGCTGGCGATGATTGTTCGGATGCTTCCGGGCATTGGTCCGGAGAGCCGCTGCCGAGACCTTGGCGACGCCCCGGCGGGCGCCTTGCAGAAGGTTTTCGACCGCGCGGAGAAGGACCTGAACGACCTCCTGGTTCGAACGCTGGGCCTGGTGGTGAACGATCAGCCCTTGAACCGCGAACTCAGGTCGGTCCTCGCGGGCATTCGATAGCCGCTAAGGCACGCGCTCCGAGTTGACTCCTACCACCACGCGATCAGCGGCACCACGCTGGAATGGCTGTCGGTCCAGGGGCGGGGCGTCTTGCTCGCGTCGGGCGGCAGCCATCGCACATCCACCGCCAGCGGGCCAAGGTCCGCGCGATCGCGACAGAGCAGCGCCCAGACCGAGCCGTTCTTGCCCGCCGTCTGGTCCGCCTCCGTCGGGTGCGTGTCGTTCTGAATGAAGGCCTCGACCGCGAGCGACGTTGCCACGCCCATCAGGACGGGCTCGAGATCGAGGTAACGGTTGGAGATATGCACCGCGATCAGGCCGCCGGGCCTCAAACGTGAGAAGTACGTCTCGAACGCCTCTTTCGTCAGCAGGTGCGTGGGGATGGCATCGCTGCTGAACGCGTCGAGCACGATGAGGTCGAGCGACTGTTCGGCGTGGCGCGACATCGTCAGTCGACCATCCCCCAGGACTATCTCGATGTCCGCCGAGGCATCTTGCAGATAGGTGAACTTCTCGGAGTCTTGCGCCAGGCGGACGACCAGTTCGTCGATCTCGTGAAAGAAAAATGCCTGCCCGAGTTGCGAGTACGCGGCCAGCGAGCCGCAGCCCAAGCCCACGATCGCCACGCGGGCGTTCTCGATGCGGGGCGGAAAGGCCCGCGACCATGCGGGCGCCGGGGGCGTGCCCTCCTGGTAGGTCCCCTCCGCGGTTGGATTGAGCGTGAACTCCTCGCCTCGCCGCGACACGGGCTCGGATCCGACCCAGTGGCGAAAGACCTGGCCGATCGGTCCGGTCGGGTAGTAGTACGTCAGCGGAACGTGCCGTCGCGCGTCCGCGAGGTCCTGCATGCCGTGGAGCGTCGACCCGTGGAGCAGGCTGTGGGTGCTGCCTCGGGCCTGGACCTTGTACACGCCGAAGAACGTTCGCTCGGCGTGGAGCAGCCTCGACCCGCGGGAGATGCCGGAGGTCGAACTCTGCGCCGCGGCAACAACGAAGAGCGCTGCCAGGGCCGTCCCAAAGCGGCTGAGGCGGCGCGTGAGGAGGAAGCACGCGAGCGCCGCAGGCGCCACTCCCAGCGCAAGACGCCATGTGCGGTCGTTGTCCATGTGCGTCGCCGCGATGAGCATCCCGACATAGTGCAGCAGCACAACCCCGAGCGCCGCGGCAACCGTGATCATCAGCGGGAGCGTCGCATCCGCCCGAGGGACTCGATTGCGGCGTTCGTGACGCTCCACGAGCGTCGCGCCCTCGGAGGCCACGCCGCCCGTGTCGCCGAGGGTCGGCTCGCGAGGAGACTTGGCCGCCGAGCGAGCGAGCCCGAACACCAGCAGCGCCAACGCCGCCAGCGCTAACGGATACTCCGCGACGCTGTTGAAGATGCTTGGAGCAGCGAGCGCGTTGAACGAGCCACCAAGCACGCCCCCAAGCGCCATGAGGAGGTAGAACTCGGTGAGCCGGGAGGCGGGCGGGCGGAGCGAGGCCAGCAGCCCGTGCGCCGCAGTCGCCCCCGAAAGCAGCGTCAACCCGTGCAGCAGCGCGAGAATCCAGAGCGGCTTGGAAGCATCGCCCATCATCGCCACCAGCGTGCCGACGAGCAGGATCGGCAGCATCCGCGAGAACAACCCAACCCACCAGCGGCAGGAGGATGCAAACGCCAGCATGATCGAGATCAGGTACAACGCGAGCGGGCCAACCCAGAGCAGCGGCGCCGCCGCGACGTCCGTCGAGAGGAACTGCGTGACCCCGAGCATCTGGCTGCTTGGCACTGCCGCGAGCAACACCCACAACACCCGCCTCGACCACGCCGGCGCGGGCCCAAGAGACAAGACGCGCCCAGGGGTCGTCGCGCCCGACGCTTCCCGCGGCTCGCGCCGCCGAAGCGATCGAATCGCCAGGAGCGTCATTAGCCCGGCGAAGATCCCATATCCGACGCCCCAAGCCGCGCCTTGTCCGCGTAGCGACAGCGTCGGTTCCACAAGAAGCGGATAGGCCAGCAGCCCAACCAGGCTGCCCGCGTTGCTGGCTACATAAAGGAAATAGGGGTCGCGGCCCCGCGCGCCAGCAGCCGGGGCGACGGGCTCACCCTCGCCCCCACCAGCACCAGCACCAGCACCAGCACCAGCACTCGTGCCGCCGCTCGCGCCCGCGGTGGCAACGTCTATCGCCGCTGTCCCGCCGCGACCAAACCAGCTCTGGACCAGGGGCCCCGTCGTCGACACCACGAGGAACGGCACACCCGCGAACACAAGCAGCGTTGTGATGAGCCACGGGATCGGTGCCCTGTCGCCAAGATCGTGTCCCGCCGGCAGCGCGATGGGCACGAACATCAACCCCAACGCGATGAGCAACAGATGCACCCACGCCTGAGACCGGGGCGAGAACCATCGGCTGAGAACAAAGGCGTAGGTGTAGCCCGCCAACAGCAGCCCCTGGAACACGACCATGCTCGTGTTCCAGACCGCCGGGCTCCCGCCGAGCTTGGGTAGCAGCAGCTTGGCTGCCATGGGCTGCAAGAGGAAAAGCAACGCCGCGGAGACCAGGATCGGCGCTGCGTGCAGCGCCACCCACGCACGCCCTGGGGAATACCCCCGGTCAGTGCCCGGGCCAGTGCCCGGGCGAGTGCCAGACCCGCTGCTCTGGTCCGGCGGGCGACTGGGCACAATCTCGCTCGGCGCAGGCTCTTCGGATGCGACGGGGCTCAACTGGTCGTCTCCGTCGCTTGCGCCCACTTACCGCTGCGGCACGTTGGCCGGGAGCGTCGGGTTGTACTCAACGATCGCTTTGTTCCCTACCGCGAAGTATTGGATCTCCGCGTTGAGGCTCACGCGGAAGATCAGCCTCAGCTTCTGGTCGGACCGGCTAAGGCTCAGAGCTTCCATCTCTGCCAGCCCCTGCAAGGGTTGGCCGGGCGTGAACCGCACCGTCGTGATGTCGCGAGCCTCGTAGATGTACCCGATCGCCTCGTACGACGTCCCGGCGCTATCCACGAGCCTGGGCGGAGCGGTGCGGGGGTCTTGCGCCTGCACCCAGCGCGAGAGCAGGCTGACTTCCTGATCCGACGACACGTTGAGCTGCACCAGCAGCGTGTCCTCCGTGCCCGCGAAACGCTCGATGCGCAGCGCCCGGTCGGCCTTGCTGCCGCTCTCACGGAGCTGCGTGGTGTCGAACTTCTTGATGCCGTTGACGATCTTGTTCTCGTCGTCGATATCCAGCGGGTCGTGCGTGCCCCGCATGATCGTGAAGCCGATCCCGTTGCTCATCAGCACGCTGGGCGGGAAGGTGACCTGCGCACCGGGCACGCGCCGACGTCGATCGCCAAGCACGACGACGTCCTGCTTGTCCAGTTCGACCTTTGCCGCTCCGCCGGAGAAGATCGCCCCGCTCTTGATCGACTCGTCTCGCTGGTAGATGCTCCCGAACTTGGTAGGCTCGGGAAGGGTCGTCACATCGCTGCGGATGTTGCGCACATAGAGGAACGCGGGCTCATAGCCGCGAGGAACCACGAACTCGAACGCCATCGGAGAATCCGACGCGCCACCGACCGACGCGACGTGCAACCCGGCCCGCGTGTCGAAGCGGAAGCGCCCATAGATGGGCCGCCGATCGGCGGACGTCTCGTTCACCGCCTGCGACGCCGCGGCGACCGCGATCGGGTGCAGCCGCATCGACTCACCCGTTTCCGCGTTGTTGGCGACCAGCCAGATATTCGGGTTGGAGATGACCACCTGGCCGAACTTCTCCTTGGCACCCGAGGTAAAGGTGACGACAAAGCCCATCAGACGCGAGTCGTTGGGCATCGGCTCGCCGTTGAGATCCTCAACCCGCTGCGGGCCCGTGTTGAATCGCTGGCCCCAGGTGTCGTTGAGCATCTCTTCCAGGCGCTTGACGCCCGGAACCTCAAGCACATAGCGGCTCGTGACGGTGAAATCCTTCGGGCTGTAGGTGCTGCGGTTTTCGCCCGCACCGTCGGTCATGCGCATCGCGGTGGAGACCTCGTGCACCCGCGGGCTGAGCGTCGCCAAGGGTGTGCCGGTGGAGAAGACACCGAGCGAGGTTGCCTCATAGAAAGCAACGGTCATGCGGTCGGTGGGCACCCACAGCCCGCCGGTGCGAACGACCCCGCCCGCGGGGCCCTGCTCCACGAGCGAATAGCCCAGGAAGTCGGTCTCGTTGCGCATGAAGCCGATCGACATGCAAACCATGCCCGAAACGATGATGCCCGAGCAGACACCGGTGATCCCGCCGCCCACGTAGTCCGCCGCCTGCGGAATCTTCACGTTCGCGCGGACGACCCCGTCCACGATGAGCCGCAAGACCAGAAGCGACACGGCAAAGACGAGCCCGAGCGAAACGCCCCAGGAGATGCTGGAGACCAGGCCCCACCCGGACGCCTGCGAGTTCAGCATCGCATATGCCACCGGCTCCCACAGCGCCAGGGCGATCGCGCCCGCGACAACCGTACAGATCAGGTTCAAGAGCCCGGAGAAGAACCCTCGGGTCAGCCAGACATACCCGCTGAGCAGGACAATCAGGATCGCGACGGCGTTGATGAACATGGTCGTTCGTCCGTTCCAGTTTCGCCCGAGCGACGGGCGCGAGAGAAAAAGCTCATGAGAAGACGATGCTGGCTGGTGGTTCCGATGCTGCTGTGTCGATCAAGCCTTGGCCGGGGCGGCGGGCGCTGCCGGAGCCGGCGCCTTGGCCGCCGGGGCTTCCGCCTTGCCCTCCGTCGTGATCCGGACCACTTCCTCAAGGCTGGTCACGCCTTCCATGGCGCGGCGGAGCGCCACCTGCTGCAGGCTCGGCAGCTGCTTCTTCCGCAGCTCGACCCGCAGCCCGTTCCAATCACCCGCCTTGATCTTCTCCCGCTCGGCGTCGCCCAACTTGTAGACTTCCATCACGCCCGTGACGCCAAAGAAGCCGATGCCCTTGCACGTCGGGCAGACCTCCGGCTTGTTCTTGATGAGGACCTGGCCGCCCTTCTTGTACAGCTTCTGAACCTTGTCCGCAGGGAGGCCAGCTCGCTTGAGAACGTCGGGCGAAGGCTGGTATTCCTGGCGGCACTCGATGCACAGCTTGCGAAGCAGCTTGCCCGACACCAGGCCTTGCAGCACCTTCGCGCCAAGCTCCGCGTCGCCAACGCCCTTCATCCACTGCTGGAGCATCGCGACCGTGCCGTCCACCGCCAGTGTGGTGTAGACCCGCGTGCGGTCATGCTCTGCCTTGGCGATCTCTTTGGCGGTCGCCGCATCGAGCAGTTCCGCAACGCCGACGACATCCGGATCGCGCCGCAGAATCGTCCGCACCAGCGTCGCGTGGTCCGGCCCCTCGGCCTGCGGGTCCCATTTGTTCTGCTTGATGCCTTCCAGCTGGTCCTGGATCTCTAGCTCGATCGTCTGCATGTTGCGGGTGTAGGCGTCGTGCATCTTCATGATCGTGTACAGCAGCGTCGTCCGACCGTTGTCGGGCGGCGCCGAGAGGAGCACCACGCCCTTCTCCAGCTCGACGATCGAGTTCAACTCCGCAACCTGCCCTTCCAGCAGCCCGAGATCTTCGGGCTTGCGGCGGACCTGCTTCTCCGGATCGATCAGCAGCGTCAGGCGCATGCCGCCTTGAGTCCCGCTGGACATGATCCGCAGATTCTTCTTTTCCTGACCCCGCTCGAACTGCAGGTCGCCAACCAGCTTGCGGCGCCGGTCGTTGACGTCGAGCTTCGCAGCCGACTTCCAGAAGTCGATGACCTTGATCGCGTCTGGGCCCGGCATCGTCTGCCCCGCCTGGCGCACGCTGTCCACCAGAAGGGTCGTGCCGTAGGCGTTGTCCTTGCCCGTCGGGGCCAGGTCCGCCTGCGTCGCACGGGAGGTGATCGCGTTGATCAGCAACGCTTCCGCCGCAACGCGAACGCCATAATCCGGCGTGTCCTTATTGGGCACGGGCATCACCGACTTATCCGGACTCCGGATGACAAGCTCCGCCTGGCCAGCCAGCTTGGCCGCCTCGCGGGCCGCCTTTGCCTTGGCGTCGCCAAACTTCACCCTGAGCTTGAACTTCTCGGGCACCCGCTCGTCCGCGTTGGCCTTCATCACGAAGATCGCGATGTCAGCGCCCAGGATCAGCACCACAGCAGCCAGTGATGCCAGGATCGCAAAGGGCGACTCCAGGGGCATCAGAACCGCGACCGCCAGCGCGAGCGTGCCCGCGGCAAGATGGGCGAGGTTCCACTGCTCCCGAGGCAGGAAGAACCGGGCGCAGTGCTTATCAAAGACCTTCGAGATGAGCCAGGCCCAGCCCACAAAAGGCGCTGCGATCAGCAGCGGCTTCCACCACGACACCAGCGTGACTGCCCCGGATTGCAGCAGCACGCCCGCGGCCTCAACGCCCTGGGCCAAACCAACGGTCGATCCTTGCATGACGCCCAAAGCTCCTTCCCTCGCTCGACCCTACGCCCTCGCTCGACCCCACTCGACCCCACGGGTCGATCAAGGCCTGTCATCCGAGGCCATTTCCCTTGTGGCACGTCCGGCCGCTCGCCGCTTCCGTTTGGCTCGCTGGCCCGCGCCGGTCGTCCCTTCCGGTCTCGCCCTCACCTTCGCTGGGTCAAGGGAGCCGACGAGCAGTTTACACCTCTCAAGATCCGCTCGCGCACCCGGGCCCCGATTTCACCTGGTCGCGGCACCCATCCACCCCCCCACTCGCCCCGCCTCTCGCCCCCCCCACTCGCCCCGATCTGGCAACGCAAGCCCCGATCGACCCCGAGCCGATAGCTGACGAACGATGGTCGAAGTCCGGGAGGTCCAGACTCCGACCCCCCAGCCCGCCCCACAAGCCCGTCCCACAAGCCGCCCCACAAGCCCGTCGCGACCGGCCGCGATTGCCTGCCTTGGACGATGTCCGCACCGATCCCGCTTTGGTTGCCTTCTGCCCGCTCCTGTTGCTCGCGTTCGACCTTGGCCCCCGTACCGCCGACCCCACGCCGATCGACCCGACCCCGATCACCCCGCCAGCTCCACCCGTCACTGGACCACCCGTGCCCCGATTTCACCACGTCATCGCGCTGTGCGTCCTGGCCTTGCTCACGCTGGGCGTCGTCATGGTCAACTCGGCGGACATGGCAATTGCGCCCGTCCGGGG
This sequence comes from Planctomycetota bacterium, assembly GCA_033763815.1. Lineage (GTDB taxonomy): Bacteria > Planctomycetota > Phycisphaerae > Phycisphaerales > UBA1924 > JANRJU01. The sequence continues at coordinate 69,037 of JANRJU010000015.1, read as the reverse complement.
CAATGCGCCGCCGCCCCCGGCGGTCACGCCCGCCTCGATCCTCCTTTCCAAGTCCACGATCTACATGGGGCTGGCCCTGCTCGCCATGCTCGTCGCCTCGTTATTTCCCGTTCGCCACTTCGCCAGCGTCGCGGTGCAGGCGGCTGCCGGTGGTTCCCGGCGGCTGGGCTTCCGGTCTCTTCCCTTCAGCCCCTCGGGGCCAGGCGGTCTCGGCTCGCTCGTGCCCGCCCATTTCCTGCTCTTTGCCGGCGCGGGTGTGCTGCTCGTCCTGCTCACGCTGGTGTACGCGCCGATCATCGGACGAGAGGTCAATGGCTCACGCCGCTGGATCGGTTTGCCCATCCCCGGCCTGCGCGATGCGCTCAGCGTCCAGCCCAGCGAACTGGCCAAGTGGTTCCTGATCCCGCTCCTGGCGTTCTACTGCACGGCTCTGGGCGGGCTCGTTCGCCGTTTCTGGCTGGGCTTGGTTCCGGCCCTGGCCTGTGTCGGGCTTATCGCGGGCATGGTCATTGTTGAAGACTTGGGCACCGGCGCCCTGATCGCCGCCGTCGCTTGCTTCCTGCTGGTCGCGGGCGGGGCAAGGCTGTGGCAGTTCATGCTCTTCGTGCCGGTCGGCGTCGCCGCGATCGTTGCCGCCATCCTGACGAGCCCCTACCGCGTCAAGCGCATCATGGCCTTTCTCGATCCCTATGCCGACCCGGAGAAAACCGGGTATCACATGATCCAATCCATGCTGGCGGTGCACAATGGCAGCGGCTTCGGACGCGGGCTCGGTCACGGGCTCCAGAAGTTTGGCTACCTCCCCGAGGATCGCACCGACTTCCTCTTCGCCGTGCTTTGCGAAGAACTGGGCGTCGCCGGCGCGGCTCTTGTTGTCGCCCTGCTGAGCGGGATCCTCCTCGCCTCGCTGGCCATCGCCCGGCGCGAAGAGAATCCGCTGCTCAAGCTGCTGACCCTGGGTGTCGCCGCCACCGTGGGCCTTCAGGCCATCATCAACATGGCTGTAGTCACGGGTTTGGGACCCACCAAGGGCATCGCCCTCCCGCTCGTCAGCTCGGGCGGCACGGGCTGGATCCTCACCGCGTTCTTCCTCGGACTCGTCATCGCCGCGTCACGAACGCAGCCCGCGTTCGATGAGCAACCTGGCAGCGTCCGGGCGGCCGAGGCCTAACGACCGCGCTGGCATCAGTGCCGCCCGCTGCGGCCCGACGTCTCACGCCGCCATGTCAATGTCATCTTGGCCGTCGCGCCGCGGGTCCCAAGGCATTGAGGGTCCAGCGCCGCCCGGGCTCTCCGGGCTCCCCGGGGGCGTATCAAAGACGTTGCCCGGAGCGCCCCACTGGTTCTTGGGCAAGTGGCGATGGTGCACCTGCATGACGCGCCCGAGTTGCTCGCCAAAGACCTCCGAGATGATCTGCAGGCGTTCGCGGGCGTCGACGCCAAACGGGTTGCGTCGATCGCGGAACACCGCGATGACCGCCTGACAGTCGCGCACGCTCCCACCGGTCTGCTGCGCCCGCGCTCCGGCGCCGCACGCCGCGATCATCAGCCCAGCATCTCGCATCCACTCGGCATCCGGCCCGAGCTGCGCGACGATCTGCTCTTCGCCCTCGAACGTCTCCACGACCTTGCGTGACTGGAACCGCGGGCCAATCGTGCACGAGAGCTGATCCATCAGCGCCTCGGCGCTCTCGCGCGGACAGTCATAGTTCACGTACGCGCCGAGCGTGTAGTCGCCCGACGTGTTGGGCAAGTAGATCGCGGCGTTGGTCGGCCCGATCTTCGCCAGCACGTATTCCAGCACCACCCGCAGAAGGGCTTCCAGGTCGAGCTCCTGCCGGGCGATGCTCGCAAACTCCGCGGTGAGCGTCACACGCACGAGCTGATCCGACACGTCGCGATACGCCAGCGCCAGATCGTTGCAGAGCGAGCCCACCTGCTTAGCCAGGTCCCCCCGCGTCTTGTGCAATCGAACACACAGGTTGCGAAGGCGAGCCTCGCGGCGTTCGGTGAACAGGCGTGAACGCTTGCCCCGGAAGGCGCGATCCAGCAACGTGCTGGCACAGCGGTCCAACGCCTCGCCATCCAGCTCGTCGAGGCAGATCAGATCGAGTGCGCCATGACGAAGAGCCGCGCGGGCCAGCATCGGCTCAAATCGGTCGGCGAGCACCACCCAGCTCGGGCCGGAGCTGGAAAGCCCAGCGCCGGCGTGCCCGGCGGAGGCCGCAAGCCGCGCGACATCGTCGGGCGTCGTCGCGTGCGCCAGAACCAGATCGAACCCCGACAGTTCCGAGTCTTGACCCCCGAACTCGACATGAACGCCCCGCGCGGCGATCGCGTCGCGCATGCGATCCGTCGTGGGCTTGTGCCCTTCGGGCATCACGATCAGCGCCCGGCCCGCGTTGTGCGCGCTGGCCAGCGTTTCGGGGGTGAGCTGATCCTGCCTTTGGCTCTCGGACGTACCCGCTCGCTTGGCACCTTGCTTGGTGTTCTGCTTGGCCCCGTGCTTGGCCTCCGCCTGCGGCGAAACCTGGTGGCTCGCGCTCGGGCTTGCGTGACCAGGGCGGTCCTGCACCAGCACCTCTGCATGAACGTGCCCGGACGATGTCCCGGGCTCGTTCGCGTGCTCGGGGCTCCGAGTCCGAGCCTTCGAGCGCGTGCGCGGACTCGGGCGCGGAGCTTGAGGCGAGGCCGACTCCGGTGTGGGAATGTCCGTCGGCCGATTTCGTGGGGTTCGTTTCGCCATGAAGTCTCTCGATCTACGTCCGTGACGAACACAACGTCGGCGAGGGCGTGCCGCGTCTTTGCACGCAGTTGGGTTGAACCCGTCGCCCCGAGATTAGAAGACCATCAATCGTGTTCTCGCTTGCCATCAGCATGCTCGACGCCGCAGCGCACCGCCCGCAGGGGGCCCTGGAATCTCTGGGCTTCAAGCCTCGAACCATGCACGACATCAATGTCCGCTGCCCGCGCCAAACCCCACAGTGTGCACCATGACCCGAATCGCGCCGGGGCATACACCCAAGGTCGCCCGCTCTACGCGGCAGCTCGCGACGAGGCCAGCTTGACTGGGAGCGTCAGGCTCGCGCGAGTGCCGCCCTTGATCCCCGGTCGAAGGGAGATGGCCCCCTCGAGCGCCTCGGCAATTCTCCGAGCCTTGGTCAGGCCCAAGCCCCGCTGGCGGCCCGCGGGCTTCTCGCTGAAGAACGGATCAAACGCGTGACGCTGGGCTTTCGCAGATAACCCGGGGCCCTTGTCCTCCACGACGAACTCGACCAGCGAGTCGGACGCATCGAACGCCGCATGGATGCGAGGCGAATCGTCCGGCGCTGCTTCGCGAGCGTTGATGACGAGCTCTGCCAGCGCCATCGCTGCCAGCTCGGGATCGGTGACGATCTCCCGGTCCGCCGCGGCGTCGCACAGGAGCAGGTTGTCCAGCAGCCCGACCCGTGCCTCCGCCAGCTCGCGCACGCGTCCCACGATCCGCCCTGGGGTGGTCACCCCCATGGAGACGCTCGGGGTTTGCGCGACGACATTCAGCGTGGTAATGAGGTCGGAGAGCTCGTGCGCCGCCTGCGAGATCGCCGCCGCCGCCGCGCGGGTGCTGGCGTCCTTGAGCGCCTGGCTGAGCAACTGGCTTCGACCCTTGATGATCGTGAGCGGGTTGTTCATCTCGTGGGCGGCGCCCGCGGTCATCTCGCCCAGGCGCGCCAGCGACTCACTCTCCGTCAGCTTGGTCTGCATGGAAACAAGCGTGCGGTTGCTCTCGGCCAGTCGCTCCCCAAGGCGTCGAGCGGCATCCCGCCCCGCCGCCGCGGCGAGCGCCACCGCCCACGTCGACGCCACCGCGCCTCGAGGCTGCAACAACTCGTGGTCTGTCGATGTGTTCGGGGAATAGAGCAACAGCCCCAGCCAGTCCGAGCCTCGGGACGTGGACCGAGGTGGCATTAGCGGAAGGAGCGACATCAGGCGAAGACCCTTGACGCTCGTCGCCTGCTCAAGCCAGCTCAGGATGACCGTCCCGCTCCCACCTACAACCTCGGGCAGTTGGCGGAGCGCCTGCCAGGCGGGCTCGCGCTCCTCCGGCAGATCGATGGGCTGCTCGCTCTCGACCACCCCCGAAGGCGTGAAGCGCATGAACGACCAGTTGCCCTCCGCGTCGGCGCTCGCCAGCGCGTAAGGCCCCTTGCCCGTCACATTCGCCAACGAACGCACCACCGCACCCGCCGCGTTCACGAGCGTGCCCCCCGCCGCGGGGTCGGCGTGGAAGTCGGAAATCAGCATGAGCGACCGCTGGAAGCGCTGCGCCTCCTCCGCGCGGGCCTGATAACGATCCGCGACGCGGCTCAACTGGCGGTTCGCCGCCGCGATCGACTGCAGCAACAGCTCCGGGCCCGTCGACTCTTCCAGCCCCAGCAACGTGAACCGCTCGATGATCGCCTCGTGCAGCGGCGCGTGGATCGCGTCCGCGTCTTTGGGATCGACGTTCATCTCGACCGCGATGCGCCGAGAATCGGGAATCGGGCCAAAGTCGCCCGACCACCCAAGATAAAGCTGCCGGCAGATCGCTTTGCCCAGCGTCACCAGCCCGATCAGAGGCTTATGCCCGAGGTTCGGGATGGACGCATAGGGCTGGCTGTGCAGCCAGATCACGTCCTGTACGCGCGGCGGCAAAAACCAGTGCTCCGCCAGCCGCCGACCCGCCGTGTGGTGATCCAGACCAACGACCATCCGCTCCGCGACCGCGGCCTCAAGGTGCTTGCGCTCCGCGATCTCCAGCACGCGGGCATACGCCTGGGGCAGCACAAGATCCAGCCCGATCTTGCCAAGGTCGTGCAGCAGGCCGCAGAGGAACGCCTCGTCCGGAGAGACGCGCAGCGAGCGGATGCGCTTGGCAAGGAGCTCCGAAGCACACGCCACCGCGACGGCATGCTTCCAGAATCCCACACGGTCAAACACCAAGTTGCGAAGCGCAGCAACGCTCGGATCCTGCTTCGCCAGCTTGCGGTCCAGGTCGTGCTCGCGCCGCTTCATCGTGTCGTAGATGCTCACCGACAGCACCGCCGACCGCACCGTCTCCATGCCCAGCATCACGACCGCCCGCCGGACCGTCGTGATCTTGTCGCCAAGCCCCTTGTCGGCCTTTCGGCACAGCCCCACGATCCGCGACGCCAAGGCCGGATCCGACTCGATGAGCCGGACGACCTGGTTCATGTCCATGTTCTCGTCGGCGCCGATCGAGAGCAGGCGCGTCGCGATCGGCGACAGCGTCGGCAGCGTGTCCATCTGATCGAGCACCAGCTCGATCCGCCGGGCCAGCTGCGAGTCGCCCGAATGCCCGCTCGAGGCATCCGTGGTCGCCCCCTGCGACCCGCCCGCGGCGCGCACCGCCGACCCGCCCCCGGTCAGACCACGCTCGTCGACCTTCGAGTTCACGCGTTCTTGCCCGAGGGCGCATCCAGCCCGAGGTGGCGAGCCACGACTTCGCTCAGCTTGTCGACATCAAAGGGCTTCTTGATGAAGTCGTCGGCGCCAGCGGTGAACAGGCCCTTGATCTCCGCCTCGTTCACCACCCCGCTCACGATCACGATCTTCGTGTCCTTGGTGTCGGGCCGCTCGCGCACACGCTTGCACACCACGTTCCCGTTGATGTCCGGGAGCATGTAGTCAAGCAGGATCAAGTGCGGCTTGAACGCCTCGGTCATCAGCCCCGCGTCGTATCCCGTCGACGCCGTCTGCACCTGTAGACGCTTGTCGCGGCTCAGCACGTCGACGATCAACTGCACGATGGGCGGATCGTCGTCGACGATCAGCACCCGACGCTGCGCGCCTTCCAGCGCATCCGTCGGGATGTTGTTGGCCCGTATGAAGCGCAGCAACTCGTCGCGCGGAATTCGCCGGAACTTGCTCCCCGGCACGCGAAAGCCCGTCAATCGCCCGGCGTCAAAGCACCGGATGATCGTCTGCTGACTCACCTTGCAGACCTGCGCGGCTTCTCCCGTCGTGAAGACGCGCTTGTCCGCCCAGCTTTCCGAGGTTGCGATTTGATCTTCCTTGGCGGCCATCGTCTGGCACCCCCATACGTGCGCGTTCGCGTGCGAGATTGCCCGAACTGCGCAGACGGGTATCGACCCCTAGATTGCCCAACTTCGACACCCGCAATCCAGGACGCTCAAACTTAGGACTGTCTGTGCCATCAGTGCCGTTTGACTCGGCCGATGCGCCTACGGGTTATCGGTCCGCCTCAACGCCCACTTCGTCACCGCCTCCGGCTCCCGGGGATAGATCGGCGCAAGCGCCTCCGGAGCGCACACCTTGACCCCGCCCGCCACTTCACCCGGCAAATCACCCGCCAGTTCAAGCACCGACACCGGATCAAACACGGGCAAAGCCACCTCGACCCCGCGCTGCTCCGCCTTCGCCCGAAGATCGCCCGGCAAAAACCGGTCGCCCAGCAGCAGGTCGAATCGATCCCACGCCAGCGTCGCCGCATTCCGAAGACCTTGGTCGATCACGCGTCCGGACGCATCGAAGATCGCCGCATACGCAGTGTCGTCTTTGCTCGACAGCACCACGCAGCAGGGAAAACGCTTGGCGCGACGAGCCACCGCCAGCGCCGTGGGCACGGCGCAGCATCGGGCGCCCGTGCTCTCGGCGATCGCCATCGCCACTGAACACGCGATGCGGAGCGAGGTATATCCCCCCGGGCCGCACGACACCGCGATCAGACTCGTCTGCGCGGGCACAACGCCACAACTGCGGTACAGCTCCTCGATGCCCCGCAGCAGCTCAACCTCCAGCGGCTGCGCGCCCGTAATCGCCCGCGTTCCCACGACCCGTCGCGGACCATCGTCCGCGGAGCCAAGCGCCAAGCCAGGGCGCGGATCATCCGAAGCGCCTTGCACGGGCTCGACCGCCGAGAGATTGCTAACTTCAATCGCCAGGATCACGCACGCACCTCGCGAGCCTAGCCCGGGCGGAGCAGGATGAACACGACCACGAGTCCATGACCACGAGTCCATGACCACGAGCCCATGACCACGAGCCCAGTCGACAACACCGGCGACGATCTCCCGACTCACCCAACCGCCGTGGTGGGACGGATCCTGGAGTTGTACGCACAGGGTTGGTTCCCGATGGGAGACCTCGAGCGGAACGCGGTCGAGTGGGTCCAGCCACGCCGAAGGGCGGTGCTCTCGCTCACGCCCGTGAGGCTTCACGTGGCTCGCTCCCTGCGTTCGCTTGTTCGACGCAAGCGATTTGAGATTCGATGCGACACCGCCTTCGAGCAGGTGATCGTTTCGTGCGCTCAAGCCGAACGGGGCGGCTCGTGGCTCCATCCGGCGATCGTCGACTGGTTTCTCGAGCTGCACCGCCTGGGCCTCGCCCACAGCATCGAAGCTTGGCTTCGCGAAGAGTCTGACGAGAGAAACCCGGCGAGCTCGCAACCTTCGGCGGACTCGGCAAGGTTGGTCGGGGGGTTGTACGGGCTGTCGGTCGGCTCGGTGTTCTGTGGCGAGTCGATGTTTAGCAATCCAGCCGCCGGCGGATCGAATGCAAGCAAGGTCTGCTTCGTTCACCTGATCTCGCACCTCGAGGTGTGCGGGTTCGCCGTGCTGGATAGCCAGATCTCCAACCCGCACATGCACAGCCTGGGAGTCGAGGAAGTTCCCGCCCGCGCGTACTTGAAGAAGCTTCGTGAGCTTTCGGGACTCCAAAGACCATGGCTCCCCTTTGATCCCGAACGCGCATTGGCGGCGATGGAGAAATGGCGGGCGGGGCAAGAGCGCGAAGGGGGATGAGGCGGACAATTTGATGAACTTGTCCGACGGAAATCGCTTGCAGGTCGGCTCGGAATCGGATACAACGAGGTTATCTTTGGACGCAGTCGGGTGTCCGGTCTCGGGTTGGGGGAAGAAAACGCAGGCAAAGCTACATCTCGATGAGTTCTGCCTCGTTCGGACGGGCTCGGAAAGCCAGGGCGGTGTCGTCTTGGCGGGTACTTGACTGCAAGGTTGGAAATCGATTTGGGAGGGTTCTTCATGAAGAAGGTTCTTGTGCTGGCGGCTGGGGCCGCTCTCGCGGCGACGGCGATGGCCGACGTTCGCGAGACCACCACGTTCACCGGCGTCATTTCGGATGGCCTGCTCGGGACCGCGGAAAACACGGTCACCAACTTCAACGCCACCGGCGGCTACCAACTGCGCAAGCTGACCGTCAGCGGGACGTTGACCGGCATCAACCCCGAGACGTTCGCGCTGGAATCTCGCATCCAGGTCACGCCGCCCGGCGGCCGGGCTCCGTTCATCATCCAGCCGTTCACGACGGCGGACTTCCCCTCGGGCTTCACTTTCAACGTTGACGTTCCGTTCATCACCGCCTTCGATCCGGCGGGGCAGTGGACGTTCCGCTACTACGAGTCGTTCAACGACGCGGGCCAGGACGCGCAGTGGGACACCATCACCTTTGCGTACGACGACACCGCTCCCCCGCCGCCCCCGCCCCCGGAGTCGACCGATCTGGGCACCATCACCTCCGAGGAGTCGCCCCGCACCGTCCAGGCCAACGTGATCTCCGGTGCCGCGACGTGGTACCGCTTCACGCTCGCTGGTGACATCTCCGTGCAGTCGGCCCGCTTCTTCGACGTCTACACGACGACGAACGGCACGCTCGCCGACCCCGAGATCGGCATCTACAACGTCGCCGGTCTGCTCGAAGACACGGACGACGACGACGGTCCCGGCCTGCAGTCGCAGCTCACCTACGGCGCTGGCGAGCGCCCCGCTGACGGCACGGGTCTGGCCTACAACGGCCGCGATGGCTCGCTCGCCGCTGGCACCTACTACCTCGCGGTTGCCGCCTTCCCGACCGACTTTGGTGCGGCCAACTTCAGCGTGACCTCGACCGGCACGGGCTCGGGCGGCGTTGAACTCGTCCTGCGCACCGGCCGTGGCGCTTGCCGCGCTGACTTCAACAGCGATGGCTCGATCGACCTGTTCGACTACCTCGACTTCGTGGCCGAGTTCGCTGCCGGCTGCGACGACTAATCTCGCGAAGTCTCTCGCGACATCCTGATGGGCGCGATCGCCCCGTTGGCTCACGAGCCACGGGGCGTTTTCATGTTGCCCCTATCCACCGTCCCGTCGGCGCTTCTGTCGTTGCTCGCAGCAACAGTTGGCCACCACACGACTCGCGCAATACCCCTACTTCGTCGCTCGTTTGGCCTCATCGGGAGAGCGCGCGTTGAGCCGCTCCAGCGACGCGCGCAGCCGGGCTTGGCGAGCTTTGTCGCGAACCGGCACGACCAGAATCGCATCGCCGTTGGTGGTGACTTCGAGCGGCGTCTCGGGGTCGACCTGGAGCAACTCCAGGATCGGCTTATCGATGACGAGAGCAAGGCTGTTGCCATGCTTGATGAGCCTCTTGGTGAGCGCCGCCATGGAATACCTCCGTGAATGGAGTATACACACGGTGTATCCGTTCCACGCTGGGCACTCCGGCGAAGCGAGGCGAACTTTTTGCTCGCGATCCAGGATCGTCCGAACGCGCAAACGCTACGCTGTGCGTGCCATGGCCATCCTCATCAACGCCGACACTCGCGTCATCTGTCAGGGCATCACCGGCTCCTTCGGTGCCCAGCACACCAAGGGCTGCCTGCACTACGGCACCAAGCTGGTGGGCGGCGTGACGCCCGGCAAGGGCGGCACCAAGGACGAGAACGGGCTTCCCATCTTCGACACGGTGTCGCAGGCGGTCCGCGAGACCGGGGCGACCGCGACGATGATCTTTGTCCCGCCCCTGTTTGCCGCCGATGCGATCCTCGAAGCCGCCGACGCCGGAGTTTCCGTGATCTGCGCGATCACCGAGGGCATCCCGGTGCAGGACATGGTGAAGGCCCGTGCAGCGATCGACGACATGCACGCCCGCGCCACGCCGGAGATGATCACCCCGGGCACGCTCACCCGCCGCCCCGTGCTCGTCGGGCCCAACTGCCCGGGCGTCATCACTCCCGGCCCCAAGACCGGCTCGGGCGACAGCGCGGCGAACCCGTACACGAACGCGGGATGCAAGATCGGCATCATGCCGGGCTACATCCATAAGCACATCAGCGAGGCCCCGCGCCAGAAGGCCGTCGGCATCGTCTCTCGCTCAGGCACGCTCACGTATGAAGCGGTCTGGCAGACCTCGAATCTGGGGCTCGCGCAGAGCACCTGCGTGGGCATCGGAGGCGACCCGGTGCGAGGCCTCTCGCACACCGACGTGCTTGCGCTCTTCGCCGCGGATCCGGACACGCACGCGATTCTGATGATCGGCGAGATTGGTGGCACGGACGAGATCGACGCCGCCAACTGGATCGCGGAAGCACGCAAGCACGGCCGCCTGACCAAGCCAGTCGCGGCCTTCATCGCCGGCCGCACTGCCCCGCCCGGGCGACGCATGGGCCACGCGGGTGCGATCATCGGGGGCGCCGACGACACCGCCGACGCCAAGATCAAGGCGTTGCGGGCCGCGGGATGCGAGGTCGCGCTCAGCCCCGCGGACATGGGAGCCGCGATGTCCAAGGCCATGGGCCTTTGAACCAGATCGGGGTACACCCGCTCGACCATCAGCGAACTGGGAACTCCCACGGAACTCCAGGCTTGTAGCCGACCGAGTCGTAGAGCTGTGCCCGGGTCTGCATCTGCTCGAGCAGTCCCGCCGCAGTTCCGGTGGCCTTGAGCTCCCCCAGCGCCCGCGTCACGGCCCCCATGGCGACGCGCAGCAGGGTGACCGGGTATATCACGCACGAGTAGCCCATCGACGCGAATCGCGACAGCGGGATCATGGGCGTCTTGCCGAACTCGGTCATGTTTGCCAGCACGAACGCGCTGGGCACGGCGCTGCGAAGCTCGCCCACGAATCGCGCGAACTCATCTTCGCTCTGCAGGCCCTCGGGAAAGATCATCTCAGCGCCCGCGGCGCAATACGCTCGAGCGCGCTGCACCGCCGCGGCGAAGCCATCAACCCCGCGAGCATCGGTCCGGGCACAGATGATCGGGGCTTGCGCACGCTCCGTCGCGCTCGAGGGGTCCCGGGCCAGCGAAACGTCTCGGGCCGCCTTGCTCGCCCACTCGATCTTCTCGATCATGTGGTCCATCGGGACGAGCGCCTTTCCGTCCAGATGGCCGCAGCGCTTTGGAAAGACCTGGTCCTCGATGTGGAGCCCCGCCGCCCCCGCGCGGGCGTACTCGATCACCGTTCGGCGGACGAGTTCTGCTTCGCCGAATCCCGTGTCGGCATCTGCCAGCACCGGAAACGGCCGCGTCGCGGCGTCGCTGGCGCCGTCGGCGACCTCGCGAATCACTCGGCAAAAGTGCTCGAGCGTGAGCAGGCCAACATCCGGCACGCCCGCCGAGACGCTCGTCGCCGCGCCAGAAACGTAGCACGCGTCGAACCCCGCGCGAGCGATGGCGCGGGCGCACAGGGCGCTGAAGGCTCCGGGCATCGCGACGCACCCGGCATTCATGATGTGCCGGAGTCGGGCAGGCGCGGGAAGCGGGGCATCGGTCGAAACCGGGTTTGTGCCGGCGGGCGGGCTGGTCGTGCTCATGGCCAACACTACAACGGGACGAGCGCCTTGGCCAGAGGCCGGCCGTTCGGGTCAGTTTGCCTGGCTTCAACATTGCCCGGCTCAGGGGCGATTGCCTGCAAGCGTCGATGATCCGTGTGCGTTGATCACCCCGACCCGGTCGAAATTGCTCGCGACGCGGCGAACGATGGCGACGCGGTCGAAGCCGCCCGCGCGTGGTTCAACCTCGCGTCGAATCCGCCGACGGCGCCGCCTCGAACGACCAGCCACCCTGAATGCCGCGAACCTCTGCATGCCCGCCCAAGAGCCCGTCATCTATACCAAGAACCTCACGCGAACGTACGGCTCACGCCGGGGCATTGACGCGGTTTCGCTCGCCATTCCGCGAGGCTCGATCTATGGCTTTCTTGGCCCCAACGGCGCCGGGAAAACCACGACCATCCGCGTTCTGCTTGGCTTCCTTCGCGCCACCGAGGGCGAGGCCCGCGTCTTTGGCCTCGATTGCTGGCGCGACAGTCCCCGAATCAAGGAGGGTGTCGGCTACCTCCCGGGGGACCTTCGCCTCCACAACTGGCTGACGGGGCGCAAGGCCGTGGGGATCTTCGGGCGGATCCGTGGCAAGGACATGCGACCACGGGCGAACGAGTTGGCGGAGCTCTTCCAGCTCGACATGGGCGTCAAGGTCCGGGCCATGTCACGCGGCATGCGTCAGAAGCTTGGCCTGATTCTGACGCTCGCCCACGACCCGCTGGTTGTGATTCTCGACGAGCCCTCGAGCGCGCTCGATCCGTTGATGCAGGATCGACTGCGCGAAGAGCTGGAGCGGATGGCCGCGCGAGGATCAACGATCTTCTTCTCCAGCCACACGCTGGCGGAAGTCGAGCAACTCTGCCAGCGTGTCGCGATCGTCCGCGCGGGCCGGATCGTCGCGGACGCAACCGTCGCGGAGCTGCGTGGGCAGGCTACGCCGGAGATCGAGATCACGTGGCCTCGGGGCGAGGGCGCTCGCCCCGTGCCGCCCCGCTCGCTCAAGCTCAGCGAACGCACGCCCGAGCGCTGGGCGGGCACGATCCACGGCCCGGTGCGCGAGGTCGTCGCGTGGCTCGGCACCACCGCCTTCGCCGATGTCACCATCACGAGGCCCGATCTGGAAACGATCTTCAGAAGATACTACAAGGACCCCGCGCCAACGACGCCGCCCGCGGCTGGCGAGGCAACCAACCCGCCCTCACGCACCCAGCCCCAGGAGAACTCGCGATGAGCGCCGGTGGCCCGCTCTCGGGCGTTCTCAACCTTGGCATGGTCGAGCGCGCCTTGCGCGAAACATGGAAGACCACACTCGCCCTCGCGGTGCTCGTTGGCGCCGTCTGCGGCCTGCTGTCGCGGGCGCTCCCGGCGGTCCAAGAACGCTTCATGCAGCGGAGCTTCGTGCCGCCCCAGCTCCAGGAGCTGCGCAACACGATGCTGGGGATCGACTCCGCCGCGTCGACGCTCACGGAGATCGCCTACTCGCTTGCCTGGTCACACCCGCTCATGCTGGTGATCCTCTTCGCGCACGCGATCATCCTCTGCACACGCGTGCCCGCGGGCGAGATCGACAAGGGGACAATTGACGTCCTCTTCGGGCTGCCAGTCTCGAGGTTCGCACTGTTGATGAGCGAGACGCTCGCGTGGCTCATCAGCGCCGGCGTGCTCCTCGGCGCGGTGCTCCTTGGCAGCTACATCGGCTCGCAGTGGGTCAAGCCCGAGTATCGCCCCGACTGGGGAACCATGTCTCTCGTGCTCGCGCATCTCTCGCTGGTCTATGGCGTCATCGGCAGCGTCGCCCTGCTCGCCGCGGCGTGCAACGACCGCCGCGGACGCGCCGTGCTCATCGTGCTCGTCGCCGCGGTCGCGTCGCTGGTGCTCAACTTCCTTGAAATCCTTTGGGAGCCCGCCCGCAACATCGCCTTCCTTAGCGTGCTCCACTACTACCGCCCCGCCATCATCCTGCGCGAAGACGCGATGCAGTGGAAGGACTTCGCCATCCTGGGCGGCATCTGTCTGGCCAGCTGGATTACGACGGCAATCGTGCTTGCCCGACGCAGCTTGAGCTCAACCTAACCGGGCGCCGGCGGCAGTTCCGTGCCCGCCACCCAGAGCCCAAACTGGACGCCAACGGGCGTGAAGGGCGTGAAGGAACGATGCGAAGCGTGCTCGCCGTTTGCCAACCGCGCACAGACTCTCCGTCCAGTCGCGCCGACCGCTGCCTTTCGGCACGCTCCCACTTGTCAGTGGTCCGCGTCAGACGCGGACGAGCGGGCCCACCGGAGTCGCCCACGAATCCCAGCCACCACCCTGCGTGAGATCCCAGTGCGTGTACGTGGTCACGATCGGACGGTCGCCCCGGGCGACCAGCGAGAAGTGAACTTCCGGGCGGTTGTCAAACGTCACCGGCACGCTGTCCGCGGCATGCAGCGGAATGCTGACGAGCCCGCGGGCCGGCACCTGCACCTGCCGCGAGACGCGGAACGATTGCCCGTTGTTCGACCATGAACTGCGGAAGTCGTACAGCAGGTAATCGATCGTGACGTTGGCGACAGTGTCGCTCGGGTTCGCGACGGTCAGGAACTGGAAGTAGTTCACGCCCACCTGCGAGCGGAGCAGATACGCGTCGGCGATCGCCCAGGTCGTCGCTCCGACCACCGCCGAGGGATAGAAGATCGAGTCCCCGCGCTGCGCGGAGTTCTGGAACACGCTTGCGGCGACCGGCTGGTTGGAGGTGTAGGAGATCGTGATGGGAACCTGCCCAAGCGCCGTGGTCCAGTCGAGCGAAAAACGCGTCGGGATGTTGGGCTGGATGACGAGGGTGTTCTCGAGCGCTGTCGCGCCATCCTGCGCCTGAGCGCTCATGCGCACCACCGCCGGCTGGGTGCCCGTGTTGAGGAACAGCAACTCCGCGGAGAGCGCCGCGGAACGATCGATGAAGGGGAAGCGGCCCTGCGTGCCGGGCGAGTTGCCCTCGCCAGGCAGGCCAAGCGTGCTGTCGCCTTGTCCGTCGGTGGTGTACGCCGAGTGCGCAGCGAGGATCGCCTGGGTCGACGTGACGATGACGCCATACGTCCCGTTGGCCAGCGCGGGCAGATCGTTGATCGCCAGGCCCCAGCGGTTGTTGGCATAAACGGGGAAGGTGACCGAAGCGGTTTCGGCGCCGTCGCGAACGAACGAGACCGTGACGCTCGCGCTGGAGTCGCTCGGGTTGAAGAACAGCAGGAACTCGAAGTTCTGCCCCGGCTGCTTGATCACCGACGTGAAGAACCACGAGTTTGCCGTGACGGACGTCAGCGCTTCGCCCGTCGCCACGCCCGCGGCTTGCTGGTTCGGGTTGAAGTTGTCGTAGTGGGCCAGCACCGCCCCGACCGGCAGCGTGCTCTGCACCTCGATCGCGTAGCCCCGCTCCAGTCGAACCAGCGAGCGACCAATTCCGCCTCGCGTGGTGATCGAGACGCCGCCGCGGCTGTTGGCGGGGATCGTTCCCTCCGCGACCACAACGCTCAGGGGCGAGCCCGCGTCGCCACTGGCGCGTCGCTCGTAGTGCGCGATCACCAGGTAGCTCACGGGCTGGTCGTTCGGGTTCACCAGCGGGATGAACTCGTCGATCGTCCGCTCGTTGGACCAACCCTCGGGATAGAAAACGCGGTTGGCCAGCGCCGGGCGGATGACGTACGACGTCGTGACCAGGTTGCTCGGCAGCCCATTGGCGTCGATGGCGACCGCACCGATGGTGTACGCGCCGGGGGCCCAGCGAGAATCGACCTGGAAATCAAGGCTGAGCCCGTCGGACGCGACCTCGTCGAGCCCGACCAACTCGGCCTCGTTGAAGACGCCGTCGCGATTGAAGTCGATGTAAAACGCGGCGGAGTCAGCGCCGCTCCCACCCGAAACGGTTCCCGCGGTGATCGTGACGCCAGTGACTTGTCCGTTGGCCTCCTGCCGCGCCGCGGTTACGCCCGCGAGCGTCGGGCGCTGTGTTCCGAAGCCGAGCTTGAAGCGATAGCCTCCGATGGATCCGAGCGCGCCGGAGCCGGCGATCAACGGGTTGTAGGAGAGCGAGCCCGTCCCCGCCCCGCTCACGCCGATGTAATACGTCTCTCCCTGCGTCACGCTGGCGAGCACCAGCTCATCGGCCCGCTCATCGAGGAACGAATCGAGCGTCTGCGTGATCTCGACACCCTGCGAGTTGAAGAGGCGGACGACCGCATCCGCGTCGAAGGCGTCCTCACGCAGCGCGTACGCCGCGAGAATCCCCGTGCTCGGCGCGACGAAGCTGTAGATGTCCACGTCGCGATCGCCCACGATGAGTGGGCCGTCGTTGCGGAGGTCAGCGCGGAAATCCAGCCCCGGCTCGACGGTGATCATCCCCGAGAAGCCGATCTGGTCGTCGGAGAAGTTGGCGTACTGGTTCGCCGGGCGGAGCTGGAACCGGACGCGGTAGAGCCCCGTCTCGCCGCCGGGGCCCGAGCCCGCGATGAACGGGTCGAACCCGGCGTTGCCGTAGCCCGTTACGGCAAAGTAGTAAGTCTGGCCCGCGATGATCCGCATCAAGAGCTGCGAGTCCAGCCCGTTGGTGTCGTCGTTGAATCCCACCACGTTGCCGTTGGCGTCGAACGCGTGCAACGTCGAATCGAACGGGCTCGGGTTGCCCGGGTAGTTCTGCGAGGAATCGACCTGGATGCTCAGCAGACCGCTCACGGTGGGCTGGATGAAAAAAAAGTCGACGTCCTTCTCGCCGGTCACGATCGTTCCCTGGTCGCGGCCAATCTCTCCTTCGATCTGGCCCGGGAACGAACTGCCGATGTTGACCGCGGTGTCGATCGTGCCGTTGACATCGCGGCTCGTGAACATCGCGAACATCGTGTAGAGCCCGCGCGACCCGGCGGAGGGGCGATTATCCGTCCGTGATGGGTCGTAGTTGCTCGACTCAAAGTTGCTGACGCCGACATAAATCGTCTGACCGCGCGTGACCGCGACGCGGACAAAGCTGTCGGTGTCGAAGCCCGCGAACTGCCCCGTTCGCACGTCGTTGACGCGCCGGTTGCCCGCGAAAGCCTCGGTCGCGATCCCGAACGCGGTCGTCGCCAGATCGTCGTCGCTGGTCCCCAGCACGACGCCATTGTCCCTGTAGACCCGGATGAACGTGTCGGCGACGCTGCTGCCGAGGCTGTCCAGGTCGATCAGGATGAACCCGTCGTCGGGAGCGCGGAGCAAGTACATGTCCACATCGCCCGGCCCGATGTCGAAGTTCGCGTCGACGCCGATCTCACCTTCGACGCGCTGGGGCTGCCCTTCTGAGCCCAGGGGCTGCTCGATCGCACGCGCGAACGTGCCGTCGAGATCACCGTCGCCCAGCAGCACGCTGATGCTGTAGTTGCCCTCGGGCCCTGGCCCGCGGCCAGCCCCCTGATCGTCCACTGAGTAGTTCGCGTTGCCTTTCCCGCTCACCCCGACGTAGTACGTCCCGGGCTGCAGCGTGCCATCGATCGCGGAGAACGTGCCCGTGCGATCGTCGTTGAACGCCACCTGCGTCCCGTTCTCGGCAAACAACCTCAGATAGGTGTCAAAGTCCGCGGGGTCCTGCGTGTCGCGCGCCAGTGCGATCGAGATCGGGCTGGCAACTGCGACCGTGAACCGATACAGGTCGACGTCGGTGGGCCCGATGCGCTTGCCCGCGTCGAAGCCGATCCGCCCACGAGCAAGGAAGTTGATCGAGCCGTCCTCGAGCGCGAGGATGTTCGAAGCGCGAGCGCGGGTCCCGTCCAGGTCGTCCGGAACGTTGTTGCCCGGATCGGGCGCCGGAGGCTGCCCGCCCCCGAAGAGCGTCCGCACCGACTGCATCGCGGCGTACGCGTTCAGCCGCTTGTACGCAACTCCCGTGTTCGTCACGCCGTCGCGGGAGATCTCCGCATCGGTGATCGTCTGCGCCGAAGTCGCCAGGATCTGCTGCACCTCGCTCGGTGTCAGATACCGCCCGCCAAACGTCCACGCCGCGTCCTGCATCAGCGCGATCGTGCCGGCGACGATGGGCGAAGCCATCGACGTTCCGTTCAAGATGCGCGTCGTCCCGCCCGGGAAGGTGCTCAGAATATTGACGCCGGGCGCGAAAATCGATGTCGTCGTCGCGAAGCGCTGGCTGAAGTACGCCAGATCGTCGGGGCGCCCGCGCGTGCCCGAGTCGGGCCATACCGCGCCGACGCTGATCGTGCTGGCGATGCTCGGATACGCCAGCCCGGGCGTCTGGTACCGCTCATACGCGTTGCCCGCGGCGGTCACCACCACGATCCCGTTGCGCTCCGCGTCGCGGATCGCGCTCGTCAGCCCGGGCAGCCAGCCTGGGTCGGAGGTCACGTTGGCGTCAACGCCAAGCGACATGTTGACGACGCGGATGTTGTACCGCTCGCGATTGGCGATCACCCAGCGGAGCGCGTCCTCGACGACATTGAGGTTGCCGCTGCCGTCGGGGCTGAGCACTTGCACACCCAGCAGCCCCGCTGCCGGCGCAACGCCAAAGCGGTCGTTGCGTGCCCCGACGGTGCCGGCGACGTGCGTCCCGTGTCCTTGGCGGTCCTGATTGGGCCCGATGCCGTCGTCGGTGAAATCCGCCCCACCGAGGTACGCCGCGGCGAGTTCCGGGTGCGACGCGTCTATCCCGGTGTCGAGCACCGCGACGCCGATGCCGCTGCCATCGATGCCAGCGAAGTTGGAATCGCGGCGAAGATCGCTGAGCTGGATCAGGTCAAAGGCCGCCGAAAGCAGCGTCCGGGGCTCGATCGCCTCAAAGCGGGTCGCGGGAACGCTTGCCTGGTCAAGCCCGGCGTCACGCCCCGAGAAGCGGGCGAGCAGCGCCGCGCCGAGGGCTCGCAAGCCGGTCAGCCGAGCCCCGTGAGTTGGCTCGCAAGCTGAACCGGACTTGAAGTGCGCGGAACGACTTGCTCCCCCCCAGGAGCCCGCATCGAACTGGTGCATCGCCACCCCAAGTCCTCCACAATCATCCGCCCACGGGACAGAAATGGTACCCACGTGTCCGCCGTTGGGATCGAGCTTCCGAGTTGAGACCGCTCGGGGTAATCACTGGGATTTGGCTCAGTCCGTCGCTCTCACGCACGTGGAGCGAAACCGAGCCGGCCCGTTGAGAACCGGCTCGACCATGACACTCAACCTGCGAGCCTTCGGTTGCCCGGCGACGAGCTCGCAGATTACCGGCCGCCGAGCGTCCGCCGTCGGCGCAACACGAACAGCGTCGCCAAACCCGCCAGACCCGCCGCCCCGGGCGCGGGGATCAAGTTGAGGCGATAGCTGCCAGTGAGCGACGACGTGCTCGCGGCGGAGAACCCGCTGGCGAAGGTGGAGTTGAACCCGCCGAGGGCGACGTAGTACGTTCCGGGTCCGAGGGGCGTGCTCGTGGCGGTTCCGGGCGAGGTCGCGCCGAACGACCCAACGTCGCCGAGCGGGCCGTCGGGGTCGATGCCCGATCCGGTGCCAAAGCCCAGGCGGCTCCAGAAGTTCTCAGGGCCTTGCCCACTTAGGACGTCGTCGTTCTGCGCCAGCAGGACGCCCTCGGCGTCGAAGAGCGCCAGCTCGGTGTCGACGCTCGTGCCAAACTGCGTGCCGAACGTCCAGATGTCGAAGAAGCTCGCGGGGCTGGTGAGCGAGAACGAGTACCACGCGATCTGCCCCGCCGCCAGCGAACCCGACCTCGAAACCACGCCCGTGCTATTGAGGTTCCCGAGGTCCTCGATCACCGGAGGCGGCGTCGGCGGCGTGAACCGCGTGAACTCGAAACTGAGGTTCGTCCACTCCGCGTCGACGCTTGCCGTACCGCCATCATCGAAGGTCTCGTAGAACCTCACCGACCAGTCGCCAACGGAGCTTGCCGCGCTGCCAAAAGGCAATGTGGGCGTGCGGCTGGCCGTGATCGTGCGCGTATCCGTCCAACCCGTCACCGAGCTGAGCGAGCCCGAGTCCAGCGAGTTGCCAGAAGGATCGAAGATGCGCCAGCGCGTCTCGCTCAAGAAACTCCCGGAGTTCACTCGACGCACATCGCCGCTGAAGTTGATCCCGCCCACGCGGAACGCCGGGCCGGCGTAGTTGAACGTGAGCACGCCGTTGACGGAGCTGTTGAACGGCCCGTTCGAGTTGATCGGGCCGGGATTCACAATCGAAAACTGCGCGTGCGCGGCGCCGATCGACACCGCTATCGCGGACACTGAAAGCACCAGCTTCATCTTGCTCTCCTGTCTCACAGTTCCCTGGTGCGCTGGGCTGCGGCCTCGGGCACTCGCCCGAGCATGCGCAAAGAGCAACGCGCGATACGCGTCAACGCTCCCCGCTGGAAACGAGCCCGGCGCCTTGGGAACTCTCCTCCCCTGAGCCCCCAAACTACCACGTTTCCAAGGGCGACTCAAGAGATTTCAAGTCGTCGCCACCGCGGAACCGAATCCGCAAGGTCTGAGAACTCGGGGTTCACCTGGCTGGCGCGCGACACGAGGGCCGAGGATCCCGGGCTGACGCGTGTGCAGTTCGGCTAGGCCGGGCGCAAGCGTGTCCTTGGGCTCCCGCCGCTACTCCGAGGCAGCGTCTTCCGCTGGCGCGAAGCCCAGCGATCGGTCCATCCAACTCACCAGCATGTCCAGTTGGAGGGCCATGTTCACAAAGATGGCCTCGTGTCCGACGTTGGAGGCCCATCGCTCGGGTCTTCCGAGCCGTTCCCACATTAGTTCGCCCAGCGCCGCGGGCACGGCCGCGTCGAGGTTCGCGTGCATCACCAGCACGGGCTTGCCCTTCAGGCTCCTCGCGGCGTGGAATCCATCGAGCGGCGCCGAGGCGAGATACACATCGCGAAGCTTGTGCATCGCCTCCGCTGCGGGCTCGCTCGCGCCTTTGGGAACATCCACCCAGTTCACCCGCATCGTCCCGATTCCGTCGCGGTAGTTGCTGAAGTAGTTGGTCTGCCAGAAGTCAACGCCCCCGGCGATGAGCACCGCCGCATGGAACGCCTCAGGCTCAAGCGCCACCGTCGTGGGCAGCGTGATCGCCCCGGCGCTCATGCCGATGACGCCCCGCTTCTTCCCCGCTGTCTCGGGCCTCAGCTTCGCCAGTTCCCCGAAGGTGGCGCGCACGGCATAGGCGCACTCCGCCGCACGCCCTTGGAAGGTGTCCGCCAACAGGCGAGCTCCCGCCGCGCACCCCGATGGCGTCGAGAGATCGAGCGTCACCTCGAAGTTCTCCGTGAAGCGCGACGGCTGCGCCAGCAACCGCAGCACTCCATAGCCCGCCGCTCGCAGGCGGCTGATCAAATCCTCGATCAGCGTGTCTGGCGAGCCAAAGAGCCCGGGCATGATGAGCACGATCGCCTTCGGCGCCGCGTCGGGGTCCGTGCTGTCGAGCAGGGCCCCGCGTTCGTCGTAGATCTCCGGCGCGTAATACGCAAAGACCGTTCGTTCCAGCACGATCTCATCGCCGCCGGACAGCCCCCGTTGACCGGAAACATAGCGAAGGACCAGCGATGCATCGGTTGCGCCCGGGCTTTGCAACGCGTCGGCCACACCACGGCGGGTGGCTCGATGAACCTGCACCGCTCCGGGCCCCTCGTTGCGTGCCCGCGCCGCCTGCTCGCCCAGAAGCGCCTTGGCGTCTTGCTCATCCAGCGAGCGGTCCAGGCTATTCCGCGCGCGGAACGGGCGAAGATCGATCGCGGGCACGTCCCACACCCGCACAACACCCTTGGCCGCGGCGTCACTTGCGGGGGGCACGCGAACTGGCCAGGCCTCATCGGAAGCATCGAGAAACGGCGCGTCGGAGGGCGCGGGCGCGAGCAGCCGCGTATCGATCGGGGTGCCGGTGAATGGCAAACCCTGCGCCGAAGCAATCCCCGCAGGCAACACGATTCCCAAGAACAACAGAATCACCAGCGTCGCCCGAGCGACCATCAACACCGCCCCACTTCGTACAGCCCGAATCGACAACCCCGGCAACGATGGCCCCACGTCGCGCCCGGAAGCACTGCACGTCAAGCTCCTTGCACCTGTCATTCTTGTCATGCACGGAGTGTACGTGGACGCAGCGCCCGGCAGCTTCGCGGGCTCGCCACCTCCGCCGCCGCCGACCAATGAAAAAGGACGGGGCTCTGCCCGTCCCTTTGTGGAGACCATGTTGAACAGTTGGAGGTCAGTGCGAGGTCGTGGCCTCGCCGACCTGCCAGCGGAGGAACGACACGATGGTCGCGTTCGCGCCGACGACGTCCTTGACCTTCTTGGTCGGGTCCATGACGAAAGGTTGCTCCAGAAGAGCGATCTCTTCGAAGAACTTGCGCATGCCGCCCTCGACCATCTTCTCCGCGATCTCCTTGGGCTTGCCCGACTCCATCGCCTGCTCGATCCGGAACTTCCGCTCCTTCTCGACGACGTTGGCTGGGATGTCCTTGGCCGACACGCCCTGAGGCCGCGGCACGGCGGCAACCACGTGCATGCAGATCTGGCGGAGCGTCTCGTCCGCAACCGAGCCCTCGCCCTGCACCAGCACGCCCGTCTTCCCGTCGTGGTGAACATACGACCCGAACGACCCGGAGCCGGAATCCTGGATCAGCTTGTGCCCGCGCCCGAACGAGACGTTCTCGCCCGTCGAGATGCGAAGCTCATCCACCGCCGCCTGGATCGCCGCCGTCTGAACGATCGCGCCGGCCTTCTCGCTGAGCGCCAGTTCCGCGATCTTCTGCGCCGCATCAACGAACTTGGGGTTCTTCGCGGTGAAGTCCGTCTCGGCCTTGAGCTCGATGATCGCCGCCGCCTCGCGCGACTTGGCGATCGCGATCCGCCCTTCGCCGGCAACGCGGTCCACACGCGTGTCCATCTTCCCCTTGAGTTCCTTCCTCAGGATCTCTTCCGCCTTCTCCAGATCCCCGCCCGCCTTCTCCAGCGCGGCTTTGCAGGCCATCATCGGCAGCCCCGTCTTGTTGCGGAGCATCATCACGTCCTTGGCGTTAATCTCGGCCATCGGGCATTACTCCCTGCGAATGGGCCTTTCTCGCCCCTCCGCGAATATCCAAAACGTCAGCGGCACGCCGGACTACGCCCAGGCGATGACCGCATCATAGGTGTGGCTCGGGCGACTCCGGGCACCCGGCATGAACGCCGAACACCACGGATCGCCCCAATCAGGCTTGGTTGACCGTCCGACTCGCTCTGACCCGCGCTCACGCCCCGGTCGAGGCGCCAGCGCCCTGCGGCGCGCCATCGCTCGTGCCCGCGTCATCGGCGCGATACTGCGACCTGCGGCTGCGACGCGGGCCCGAATCGCCCTGCCCGTCGCCCCGGTCACGCGAGCCTCCGCCCAGTCCGCTCGCCCCCGCCGCCGCGGCCTGGTCGCTCGCCTGACGCATCTGCTTCCCGTCCGCAACCGCCATGCACAGCTCGCGCACGATCACGTCGATCGCCCGCATGCTGTCGTCGTTGCCCGGGATCGGAATGTCAACCATGTCCGGATCGCCGTCCGTATCAATCAAGGCGATCGTCGGCACGCCCAGCTTCCGCGCTTCCTTCAGCGCCGTCACCTCGTGGCGAACGTCGATCACCACGATGCAGCCCGGGAGCTTCTCCATCGTGCGAAGCCCGTCGAGGTTGCGCTTGATCTTCCGCTGCTCGCGACGGAGCTGGCTCTCCATCTTCTTGGAGTAGCTGGCGTAGTTGTCCTTGGCTTCGATCGCCTCAAGCTCCTCAAGACGCTTCAGACGCAGACGAATCGTCCGGAAGTTTGTCAGCGTGCCGCCCAGCCACCTCTCGGTGACCCAGTGCATCTTGACATCGGGCACGCGGGCTTCCAGCACCGTCTTGGCCTGACGCTTGGTCCCGACGAAGCAGACGTCCTTCCCTTCCGCGACGATCTTCGTGATGAACCGCTTGGCCAGCAGGAGACCCTTGATCGTCTCCTTCACGTCGATGACGTGGATGCCGTTGCGCTTGTTGTAGATGTACCCCGACATCTTCGGGTTCCACCCGGCCGTGCGCTGGCCAAAGTGAATTCCCGCCTCGATCAAATCCTGCACGAGCGAACTGGCCATGTTGGCCTTCCTTTCTAGCAGCGACACCGGCGGGCGGGGGTCCGAGGGCGGCTTTGATGCCGCCTCCGTCCGCGCAAGGGCGCTTCAACGAGTCTCGCGGCTTCGCAGCGACTCCCCTCCATTGGGGGGGACGAACACCGCGGGCCGGGCGAAGCTTGTTGCCAAGCCGCGCCGCCTTGTTCTCGACTGCGGGACCGTTTCCCGTGCCGACCCCGATCAGGACCCACCCATCAGGGACGGAGAGTTTAGGCGCGTGGCTCCTCGCCGACCGCTTGGCGTGCGAGCATTTGCCTGATCACCTGATCACGATCCACAGCAAGCTCGGCCGTTCTCGGGTCTGGTACGCCGCTGGCTGGAAACGCACGTTTGACAAGAGATCGACAATGCTAGTAGTCTCTTCGCTGTTGACCTGGTTTGGACGGGTGTGGGAACGGTCGACCTGGGGAGCGACATCGTGAGTGCGAGTGCTTTCGGCGCGTGGCTTATGTCTCTGGCGGTCGCGGTTTTAGCGAGCGTCGCGGGCCCCGTCTTGGCTCAGTGCGAAGGGCGATGGTTGCCCGGGTTCACAGCGCCTGGCTTGCCGGCTTCGGTAGATCGTGTTATAGCATGGGATCCGGACGGATCCGGTCCCAAAGAGCCGGTTGCCGTGGTGCAAGCGCTCGCGACAATCGATGGCGTTCAGGCGGGTGTATGGCAGTGGGATCCGTCGGCCGAGCAGTGGAGACCGATGGGGACCGGCACCGAAGTCTTCCGCTCTACATCACTATTGTCTCGCACGAATGGCGATCTGATTGCTTCGGGCAGCCTTGGCCCGCTGGCAGCTCCCACGTACACCGGAGTTGCACGCTGGACGGGTTTTGCCTGGGAGCCACTGACTACGAGCATGAGCGCGATTCTCGCAATGGCGGAACTGCCCACCGGCGAACTCGTCGTTTGTGGGAGGTTCCGGCTTGCCCAAGGCACCACCGTGCTGCAGCGCATCGCAATCTGGAGCGGGGAATGGCTTCCGCTCGGTCTCGGACTCAGCGGGGATGCCTCCGCCCTTTGCGTCCTCGCCAACGGCGACATTGTGGTCGGCGGGTCGTTCCGCTCGGCGGGCGCGATCGCGGTCAACGGCATTGCTCGGTGGAATGGCAGCCAGTGGTCGGGCTTTGGGTCTGGAGTCGGATCCGGGGAGAGCGTTGAGGCCGTGGCGCCGCTTCCGAATGGAGACATCATCGCTGGGGGGCTTTTCTCGTCGATTGGCGGTCAGCTTGCGAGTGGCTTCGCACGCTGGGATGGAGCCGCCTGGAGACCGCTCCCGTCTGTCTTGTCGAGTATCAGAAGTCTGCGAGTGCTTTCCAACGGCGATGTCATCGCCTGTGGTGCCTCGGGTGCCGGTCCTCTTCCAGGAGCCAATGGCATCGCCCGTTGGAATGGTTTGACGTGGTCGCCACTGGGGGTTGGCGTCGAAGGGGGCATCGCCAACTCAGTCGCCGAACTTCCGGGCGGCGAACTCTGGGTCGGTGGACCTTTTTTCTCCGCCAGCGGCGTCGAGTCGCGGGGCGTTGCTCGCTGGACGGGCACCGAATGGCTTCCCGTGGGGCGGGGCGTCTCTCATTATGTGAGCGATGCGGTATTGACGCCGGATGGGAAGGTGCTGCTCGGTGGGGCGTTCAAGACAGCCGGTGGCAGGCAAGTTAATCACGTCGCTCTGTGGGACGGAGCGAACTTCAGGCCCCTGGGTACTGGTCGCCCGCGGAGCGTTACCGCCGCCACGACCCTGATGGATGGTTCCTTTGTCGTCGCCGATGCACCGTCGCCGGGGGTTCCCGAGCTCGGTTATGTTGCTCGCTTCTCTGGTGAGCAGTGGGAGAGGCTCGGCGGCTCTTTTCCCGGCTCCGTCGACGGACTGCGACAGTCTCCAATCGGAGAGATAATCGCGTCCGGCGACTTCTACGGATCGGACCTGTACCTTGTCGCTCGCTGGAATGGAACTGCTTGGATTTCGTTTCCGGCTGAGCCGTTCTTGGGGAGTTCCTGCCGTGCGACGGAATTCCTCAACGATGGAAGGCTGATTGCCGCATTCGTGTCCAATGCCTCAACAGTGTCTCGATGGACCAGCAATCGGTTTGAACAGTTTGGTTCGACCATTGGCTCGATGCTCGCACTGCGCACGCTGCGTGACGGACGGTTGCTCGTTGGCGGAAGTTTTCAAACGGTGTCTGGCTCCGTCGCCAACAGAGTTGCGGTCTGGGATGGCGCTTCTTGGTCGACCCTCGGCGGCGGCTTCCAAAACGGTCAAGTTGACTGCTTCACGGAGCTGGCCAACGGCGACATTGTCGCGGGTGGCAACTTCACGATCGCCGAAGGGCGTCCGGTCCAAGGTGTTGCACGCTGGGACGGTACCGCTTGGAGACCTTTGGGCGTCGGGCTTCCAGACGTTTCAACGTTGATCGCCCTTCCAAACGGCGATGTCGTCGCTGGAGGCGCATTCTCGACGGCCTATTGGGCGCGCTGGTCGGCAACCGGAGTGCCCGAGCTAGCCGTCCAACCGATGCCAGCACGGGTTAACGCGGGCGCCGTCTTCCAGCTTCCTGCGACTCCTGCAACGGGCTACACGAACGTGGTTGCCCAGTGGCAGCGGAATGGAGTTGACATTGTCGACGGGCTCGGCGGTGCCTCGCCCGGAGGCGGCATCGTTTCGGGCTCGCGTCGCACGATGGAGTCGCCCACGGCCGGAAAGCCCCTGACACTCACCATCGACGGCATCCGCCCGGGTGATGCCGGCGCGTACTCGGTTGTTCTCATGTCTCCCTGCGGAGAGGTTCGCAGCATTGCTGCGGATATCAGCGTGCGAGAATGCCTGTCGGACTTTGACGGCGACGGCCAATCCGACCTGCTCGACTACATCTACTTCGTTTCGGCTTTCGCGACCGGTAGCTCGCTTGCCGATTTCGATCGCAGCGGGTCCGTTGACTTGTTTGACTACCTTGTCTTTATGGAGTCTTTCTCGATCGGTTGCGACTGACTCCGATGCCGACGAGTTGCCTCACGCGTTCATAACAGTGAGCGACCGCCGGTTCCGGGTGTCGGTGCACGGGCCCACGGCACCGCCGAAGAGACACCGAAACAGCGAACCCTCTTTTCAGGCAGTTCCGACCGCTTGGCGTGCGAGCAGGATCTCGCGCACCCAGCTTGGAAGCAGAACGCTCGTCGCCCCGATCTTCACCAGCCCCACACGGCCCGGCCGGAGCTTCGCCCGCGACTCGGCCTCCTCGCCCGTGCGCAGGCGGCTGGAGGGCCGCGGCTTGGCCTCCACCTCGATCGCGCTCCACGGCACGCTCGCGGGCAGGGCGCCCCCCCAACGCATCAGCTTCGCCGGATAAAAGTGCAGATGCTCCGCGTCGGCTTCCATATGAAAGCAGTTCCCGAGGTTGAACACGCCAAGCCGGATCGACTGAAACTCGCGCCGATGGGCGTCCGCAGCGGGCTCGACGGCGGGATGCCGCTTGGCGATGGGGTTCCATGCCCCCGCCGCGAGACGGAACACCGCCGTGAACACAATCAGGTCCACAACGACCACGATCGGGATGACGATCAGCGCAGGGTGCATGGCAACTCAACCAACGGGCGATCGGCGAAGCCGTCAAGCAACAAACCACTCCGGAGCGACAACGAAAAAATAGCCCCCGACCAACGTCGGGGGCTTGGTGTCAACGACAAGTTCGAGGCCGGTCGGCGTGCGTGGTCTTCGTCTCAAGCCTCCGATCAGAGCTTCCCTTTCGTGCCTCTCGCCTCTCGCCTCGTGCCTCTCGCCTAGCTCCCCCGCTCACTGATCACAGTTCGCGAACTCGTTGCCAAAGTCGAGATAGTCAAAGAAGTCAACCTGCCCGTTGCCATCGAAGTCGGCGCTGGGTTCGTCGTTGCCAAAGGCACTGGCAAAGTCGAGGAAGTCGAAGAAGTCGACCTGTCCATCGTTGTTGAAGTCGGCGCGGCATGCCGAGACCGGCTCACCGAGATAGGCACCGCGCGACGTCGCGAGCAGGATGCGATTCAGCGGCGCACCGGCGAACTCCAGATCCTGGAAGTTGCCAGCGCCGCCCAGCCCGTTGCTGAAGTTCACGAACGTCGCACCCGCGTCCTCCGACAGGCGGATGTTGCGCGACGTGCGGTTAGCGCTGTACAGCACGTCCGGGTCGCGAGGATCGCCCAGCACGCGGACCGAGAGCTCGCCAAGCGCCAGCGACGTCCAGCTCAGCCCGGCGTCGGTGGTCTTCCACAATCCCGCCGCCGAGGCGTTGAACGCGAGCTCGTTGGACATGTAGAACGTGTCGGGCTGCCCGGCGACGGGCGTGAGATCCGTGCCACGGAAGTTGGCCGCGGGCAGACCGGCATCGGACCGGGTCCAGGAATCGCCGTTGTCGGTGGAGCGCAGCGAGCCGCCGGTGCTGGCCGACGTGTCGGTGACCGACGCGAGCACGGTCTGCTCGGTGCCGTCGGCGCGGAACGCCATCGCCGTGAGCGATTCGAACGTCTCGACGCCCTCGTACTCCTTCGTCCACGCACCGCCTGCGTTGGTCGAGCGCCACGCCGTCGCTTCAAAGCCCGCGACGCCGAAATCGTTCCCGCCCAGCATGATCAAGTTGGGGTTGGTGCCGGAGAACAGGATCGCCTGCAGCTCCGATTCAAAGAGCGTTCCCTGGTCCGGCCCGAGCGCCGTCCAGGTGTTGTTGGCGTTCCGGCGATAGAGCGCCTCCGGCGCGATGGTCGTCGGACCATCCGAGAGCGCGTGCAGAACGCCCGTCGGCGAAAACTTGACCGTGTTCCACCTCGTCGCGGGGACGGCCTGCGCCGCCCACCCCTGGCCCTGGTTGATCGAAGCGTAAACGCCGCCGTCGTTGAGCCCCTGGAACGCAATGGCCAGCTCCGCCGCATTCTGCGGGTTGGACGCGATCGAGAATACGTTTAGCTCGCTGATCCCGTTGGAAGCAATGTCGAACGTCGCACCGAGATCGACGCTGCGAAGCACGCCGAACGAGCTCGCCCCGACGAAGACGTTGTTGTTGGCGAAGGCGTCGACGGAGTTGCAGGAGAAGAGCGATGTTCCGCCGACGCTGAGCTGCCACGTGTTGCCCTGGTTGAGCGACTTGTGCACCCCCCGGGGCGTCGCGACATACAGCACTGACGGATTCAGCGCATCCACCTGCACGTCGTTAGCCACGTTGACCGGCCAGCTCGCGCTGAGCAAGTTCCAAGTCAACCCGCGATCGTCCGTCACGTACAGCCCGAGATTCTGCCCGCCAAAGAGCTGCCCGCCCGCGACGAACACGCGCGGTCCCACCACCAGCACGTCATTCATCGGGTTGTTGGGCAGCCCGGCCGAGCGGTTGTTCCACGTCGCGCCGTTGTCGGAGGAGAACCACAGCGACCCGCCCCCAAAGGCGCCGGCCATCGCCGCGTAAACATGCCCCGGGTTCGCAGGGTCCAGCGCGATCGAGCGACACCCCTGATTGGCGATCGGTGGCGAGAGGTTCGTCCACGTCGTGCCGCCGTTCGTCGAGAGGAGCACGGTCTGCGTGCTGCTCTCCGCGACGCCGACCCAGATCACCTGCGCGTTCGCCGGATCGACCTCGACCGAGTAGACCTGGTCGTTGGCCCCGATGTTCAAGTTCACGGCAGTGAACGTGAGTCCCCCGTCGGTCGAGCGGAAGAGACTGTCCTGGGTGCCGAGCCAGATGGTTCCGTTGCCGACCACCTCAATGTCAAAGACGCTCCGCCCCGCGAGCTGGGGGACCGCGGTCCAGGTGATCCCGTTGTTCGTTGAGCGGAAGAGGTTGCCCCCGAAGCCGCCGGTCGGCGCGGTCCCCGCCAGCACGATGTTCGAGTTCTGATTCCACATCGTAACGTCTTGCACGTCGCCACCAAAGGGGCCGATCGCCGTCCAATCGCCCGGCGCCCGCTGCTGGAAGCCGCCCTCGGGCGCCTGCCCGGGGGTGATGAGCGCCGCGCGGCCGAGCTGGTCAATCACGCGGACCTCGCCCGTCGCCTCGTCGGTCTGGCGCACGATCGGTCCCCAGGGCGAATCTTCGAGCTGGCGCGTGATCTGCGCCAGGGCACTGGAAGCGCCGAGGCTCGTCGCGACGCCCGCGACCAACGCCATTCGTCGCGACATTTCCACGAGCCGAATCCGTGCCATGTGTGCCACGTTCGTCATGTCGACGGTCGTCATGTTCACGTTCGTCACGTTCGATCCTCCCTCTGTTTGTTCCGCCCTCGGCGAGTGCCGCCCGCATGACTGCGGGCCTGTGCAAGATACCGCAAACCCGCGATCTGGGTCGAGCCGATTTTCGCAAAGGGAGTTATACAAACGCTCCGACCACCTGGAGCCGGACGGCGCCATGCTCACTTCCCGCCCATACCGATGGCCCCACAAGGCGCCCGAACGAATCTGGCAATGCCATGCAAACGCCCGCAACCAAAGGGTCGCGGGCGCACGAGTTGGCATCGCGATGTCGCTCACTGTCAGACCTTACCCACAGCGCGCAAGTTCCGCGACGAAGTCGAGGAAGTCAAAGAAGTCGACCTGATCGTCGCGGTTGAAATCCGCCCGCGGGCCTTCATCCGCAAACGCGATCGCAAAGTCCAGGTAGTCAAAGAAGTCGGCCTGCCCATCCTGGTTGTAATCCGCGCGGCAGGTCGGCAGCAGCAGGAAAGCTCGCGTCCGCCCGCCCTGGCGCCCGATGCCCGCGATCTCGCCGTAGTTGTTGATGCCGCGCGCCGCTTCGAGCACCCAGCCGGAGTTGGCGGGGATAACCGTGTTCAGGTCCACGAGCGTCCCGGCGCGATAGACGAACGCCCGCCCATCGCTCTCTCCGACCGCGACTCCGGCGTCGTTGATCGCCCAGGCATTGCTCTCGATCTCCGCTCCGAGGGACCCTAGAAGCTGGTTCGTCCCACCGGTTCGGATGAACGCCTCACCGCCGATGTTGCCCGCGATCTGCCCAAACGAGTTGATTGCGTATGCCGCCCCGCCCTCGCCCGCCGAGAGATCCGTCAGCACACCAGAGCCATACAGGAAAGGCAGCGGCAGGCTCGCCCCGTCCAGGCTCGTGCCGACGATCTGCCCCGCGTCGTTGATGCCGTACGCGATGCTGTTCAGCCCGCCCAATGTGCCAAGCGGCACCGGCGTTGACGTCTGGTCCCACGAGAATGCCCGCGTCTCCACGGGCGGGTTGTCCTCACGCCCAGAGCCCACAATCACCCCCGCGGCGTTGATGTCGAACGCGAACACGTTGGTGAAAGTCCCGTCCAGCCCCGGGATCGGCGTCAGCGTCGTGCCCGTCACGATGTACGACCGGCTCCCAAGGCCCTGCGCGATGATCGTTCCGTCGTTCTGCGCCGCATACGCCACCGACACGTCGGTCGGCAGCATCCGAGCGCCGTCCTGCAACGAGAATGCGAACGCGCGCGACTGGGCCGACGAGTTGAGCCCCCCACCGACGACCAGCCCACGATCGTTGATCCCAAAGGCGCGAGACGAGACCCAGCTCGCCGGACCGGCACTGACCACTTGGTACTCTTGAGCCGAGGCAAGCCCGCAGACCCCGCCGCATGACAGAGCGACAGCGATCGCACGACCGCGCGAACGAACGTTCACCATGATCGATCTCCCTCTCTCTCGAACGCCAACCACCGACGCCCAGCCTCCTCAAACCGGGCACCAGTGTGCGACTTTACAACGCCTGGAGGGCGTTTTCCTACAGTAGCATGGTTATGGGCGGTCGGTTCGTGCCGGTCCCAGTTTGTTGCCCGCAACCTCGTCCAATCGTGCGTGGATCATCGCGTCCCGAACGAGCTTCGACGTCCAGATCGAGAACGCTCCCGAGCCATCCGCCAAGCCATCCGCCAAGCCAGCCGCCGCCGAACGGTCTTCCCCTCCCGCCGCCAAGCTGGCCCGCTGGGTCGCCGTGCTAGCAGCTTGGATCGGCGTCGGCGACGTCGGTCGGGTCGAGCAGGACGAGCCCAGTTCGCTCGCCAATCGCTCCGGCGTGGGCATGCCGATCAGGAACACCGTGCCGGGCGGCACCTCCGCCCGCAACACACCCCCGACATCGCGATACGTCGACTGCGGAAACACCGCCGCCAGCCCGGAATCAAACCGCACGAAGCCCCGCTCTCGCAGGCCTCGCCCCGCGTGCGAGCGCCAGTTCGCGTCCGCCGCCGCCAAATCGTCCAGGCGATAGACCCGGTCGAAGTTCTGCGCCGACCGGAGATCGACTGGCGTCCACCGGAGGCTCGCGCTCAGAGCGTGGACATCCGCCGCGCCTTGATCCACCGGCACGACGCTCGGGCGCGCTCCGGCCCGGGGTGCGAGTTCCATTCCCCACCCGCCCGGAGGCTCGCGCGGATCTCGACCCACGGGCACGTGATTCGCCCCCGCCCGCTCGCCACTGCTCCGCTCGCCGCTCATCCTGCTCGCCCGCAACACCGCGTGCGCCGCCCGTGTCATCCGCTCGCTCACGCTGAGCTGCCACGGGTGCCCATCGACTGCTCGCGGTTGGTCGTTCGCGTGTGCATCCGCTCGCGCTCCTGCGACCGGGGACGCTGAGCCAAACATCCGAGGCGCGCCATCGCTCCCAACCGGGATCATCACGACCTGTCCAATCGCGAGGCCAGCCCCCCCCCGAAGCTCCCTGCCGGGCTCCCTGCCGGGCTCACTGCCGGGCTCACTGCCGGGGAACGCCGCGCCCACTGCGATCACGCACGCCACACACCGGGCGAACGCGAAGACGCCAAGCCCACGATCTCGGCCGTCGCGCCGCTTCATGGCTTTGCTCCGCGCACGATCAAGGCTTTGCTCCCGCCATTACCCGCTCGTCCTCGAGCAATCCGTGCGATGCAAGCTGACGCGAGATCTGGAGCGCCGTGTCACCGGTGTGATCGATCTGGCAGACGTGCCACCCGCGAGCGCCCGCGGTCCGGATGTTCTCCTCGAGATCATCGAAGAACAGGATCTCGTGAGGCTTGGCACCCACCGCGTGCTCAAACGCCACGTAGATCGATTCCTCGGGCTTCGCGCAGCGGAGAATGTGGCTTGCGTGCGGATGTCGCAGCGTGGTGATGGTGGGAAACGTGGGCAGCGTACACCCCGCGCGCGGAGCGCGTCGCCGCCAGTGGCGTTCGTTGGTGTTGCTCAGAAGCGCTGTCTGCACGCGTTCAACCCGGTTGAGGTGGGCGATGACCTCCGCCACGCCCGCGTATTCCTCGATGAGCCACGCGTCGTGGATCCGTCCCACTTCTTCGGGGGTGTAGAGCCCCCCTAGTGCTTCGCTCAATCGCCTCGTGAACGTGGCTTCGTCAATCGCGCCGGTCTGGAACGCGTGCGCCGCCGCCCGCCGATGGGCCGCGTGCTCCGAACTCGCCGAGTCGCCCCGCACGTCGAGCCCCGCCTTCGCGCAGGCCTCGCTCCAGCTTCGACAGATGCGGAGAATGACGCCCCCCCAATCGAAGCAAACCACGCGGATGGACCGTGACGCGATCATCGTGCTCATCAACCTTGCATCGTCCGAGCCGGGCGCCCACCCTCAATGCTCGTCTCTTTCAAGTTCGCCAGTCCGCTCGCTTCGCCCGCTTCAGGGCTTGCCCGCGCCCGCGGTCGCCCCGCTCCCGCTTCCGGCTCCCCCGGCCCCACCGGCCCCTCCGGCCTGCGGGCTCCCGACCGAAGCGGCGGCCTTGTTCCTCGCCTCAATCGCCTTGGTATACGCGAAATACGTCATGACCGCCGGGATGAACGCTTTTTCACCCGCCGCCCGAGACAGGTCTTCCAGGTTCGCAATCCGCCCCGCCTTCACATCGGCGTCCAGATCCTTCACCGCGTTGTCAAAGACCTTGAACAAGCTCGCGACGATCGAATACTCCTGCCTCGATCGCGGCATGAAGTCGCCCAAGCCAGGAAACTGCGTTGGCAGCACGAACGCCCACTTGTCGTCCACGTCCTTGCGCATGATCAGCCCGACCGGAGCCAGGACGGGCTCGCCGTCCAGCAACACCGCCACCCGGGAGTCATCGATTTCTTCCACGCTCAGCCGCTGCTCGCCCTGAGCGAGCCAGCCAAACGGGTCGGCAAAGA
Source organism: Planctomycetota bacterium (assembly GCA_033763815.1). Lineage (GTDB taxonomy): Bacteria > Planctomycetota > Phycisphaerae > Phycisphaerales > UBA1924 > JANRJU01. Next base: position 35,266 of record JANRJU010000015.1, on the reverse strand, counting down.
TCTGCTTGACGAGGTTTCCAAACGCCTCCTCCTGCGCCGCGTTGCCCGGGTTGAACCGCCGCCCCTGGCTCTGCGCAAGCTGAGCCAGAAACCCGGGCTTATCGCCGCCCTCGTCGGCGGGCGCCCGCAGCGCCGCGACCTCCGCCGGGAACTTCTCTTGCACGGTGCTCGCCAGATCGCTGACGCTGGAGAGCAAAATCCCAAATCGCTTCATCAGCGCCGAAAACTCCTTGGACTCTGAATAAATCAGCGTCGGCAGCTTCTCGACTTCGCCCCGCTCCACCATCAGACGCGCCGTGCGTATCGTCGCCTCGGGCGTCGCCTGGCTGTATCGCTCTTTTCGCGAGCATCCGCCCGCAAAGGCCGCCAGCACCAAGAGCCCGCACACGACCAATCGAATCGCAGCTTTCATCAAATAAACTGTAGAAGGGGGTCACCCTCTAAGCTTGGCCCCGCGCCGCACGACGCCTTGACGAGCAAATCGTGCAACATTCATCCGCCTGCGCTTGCGCAGGCTTTGACGCAACCACGAACGCTCGCTACTTTCCCCGCGATGACGCGTCTTCGCCCATTCGCCCGGCCCACCCCGACGAGCCATCCCCGGCACAGGATTTCCATCCCCGAGCGGCTCGCGCTCGCGTCGACCCTCGCGGTTGCCATGGCCGCCGGGGGGTGCCACTCTCCACTGCGCGATGAGTCGGAGCAGTCGCTCCGCGAGTCGGTGGTCGAGAGCGTGCGCCGCCAGACGGGCGATGCCGAGCGTTCGCCAGCCCCCCGCGTGACCGAGCGTGAGGAAGGCGTGAGCCGGTTGGGCATCCGCCCGCAGTTCCTGCCGGAAGTGGAGTCGATGGCGGGCCCCGAGGCTCAGGCACGCCGTCGCCCCGTGCTGGGCGACGACCTCCTGGGCAAGGCGCCCTCGCCCCTGGCGATCGGTCTGGAGCGTGTCGTCAAGACGACCGTCCGAAACAACCTCCAGGTGCAGTTCGCGACGCTCGCCCCCGCGATCGCCGAGTCGCGCGTCACAGCAGCCGAGGCCGCCTTCGACTGGACGCTCTTCTCGAACTTCCAGAACACCGTGGGCGATTCGCCCCGGACCCGCACCGCCTTTGGCGGCTTCTCGTCCGGCCCGAACAACTCAACGTCCAACGCGCTGGAATGGGTCGCCGGTGTGCGTCGACCGCTCGTAACCGGTGGCCGCTTCACGCTCCAGCAGAGCGCGACCTACACGGACGACTACACCGCCGGCCAGACCGTCACGCCCGACCCCTCAGGCCTGGTCGCGGTCACTGCTCAATACGACCAGCCACTGCTTCGCGGCGCAGGGTCCGAAGTCTCGCTGGCCGAAGTTCGCCTCTCGCGCAACGCCGAGTCGCGGGCCATTGCCGACCTCAAGCGCGAGCTGATCGCGCAGGTGACCGACGCCGAGCAGGCCTATTGGCAGCTCGCCCGCTCGTACCGCGACCTGATCATCCTCGAGTCGCTGGTGGAACGGGGCGAGCTGGTGCGTGATCAGCTCCGCAACCGAGGCGAGCTGGTCGCCCCGGCGCAGATCGCCGACGCCGTCGCCCGCGTCGAGACGCGCGTTGCCGACGTTCTCCGCGCCCGCACCGCCCTGCGTCTTGCCAGCAACCGCGTCAAGGTGCTCATGAACGATCCGGAGCTCACCATCGGCTCCGAGGCCCTGCTCGTGCCGGCGGACGACTCCGCCGACACGCCCCTGAACTTCAGTTTGCTTGAGTCCATGCTGGCCGCGGTCAAGAACCGCCCTGAAGTGCAGCAGGCAATCCTCACCATCGACGATACCTCGATCCGCCAGGTCGTCGCGCAGAACGCGCGACTGCCTCAGCTCGACGCCCGCTTGCAAGCTCGCTGGAGCTCCCTCAAGGACAACACGGGCGACGCCTACGCCGACGTGCTGAGCGGCCAGTTCGTCGACTACCTCATGGGGCTGGTCTTTGAGTATCCACTGGGCAACCGAGGCCCCGAGGCGCAGCTCCGCCAGCGGCGCCTGGAGCGAAGCCAGGCCGCGATCGCCTATCGAAACGCCGTCCAGACCGTCATTGGCGAGGTGAAGAACGCCCTCGAGCAGGTCACGCTGAACTACCGCCTCATCGAGAAGACGCGCACCGCGCGCCTCGCCGCCGCCGAGTCGCTGCGAACGTTCCTCGTCGAGAAAGAGAACATCGTCGGCTTCACCGTCGAGCGTCTCAACGTCGAGTTCCAGCGCCAGGAATCGCTGGCGCAGGCCGAGCGAGAAGAAGTCGCCGCGCTCACCGACTATCAGACCAGCGTCGCCGAGCTCTACCGCGCCATGGGCACCGCTCTTGAACGCAACAAGATCGAGTTCAACGTCCCCGACGCCCCCGACCGCGAACGACTCCGCCGCTAAGCGCCGTCGCCCGCCTGCTCCAACCCGGGCCCGCTGCTGCGGCTCTCCACCCGGCGCTCAACCTACCATCCTTCGTGCCCTTCCCCACCAAGCTCCGTCCACACGAAACCGATGCCGCCTACGCCGCCGCACAGAAGGTCGTCGAGACCCACCGGCGCATCTCGACCTTCCTGAAACCCGGCGTCACGATCGCGGAGGTTGATTCCTTCGTCGCCAAAACCCTCGCCGATCTGGGCTGCCGGTCGTGCTTCCTGGGCTATCGACCCACGAGGACCACCCCGCCCTTCCCATCCCACTCCTGCGTCAGCGTCAACGACTGCATCGTTCACGGCACCGCCGGGTCGTACTCCAAGCCCCTTGGTCCGGGCGACGTGCTCAAGGTCGACGTCGGCGTGACCTACCAAGGCTGGGTGGGCGACGCCGCGTGGACATACATGTTCGCTCCGGTCGCGCCGGAAGTCAGACGCCTTGCCGACGCGAGCAAGGAGGGGCTGCGCCGGGGCATCCAGACACTGCGACCAGAAAACACGTTCATTTCCTGGGCCCAGGTTGTCCAGGACTACGTCGAGAAGCAGTGCGGGTTCCATCTCGTCCGGGGTCTGGGCGGTCACGGCTACGGCCGCCGCCTGCACGACGCACCATTCGTCGCCAACAGCGTCCCCCAAGGCCTCTCCATTCACAACGAGTGGCCCGACGCCTTCACCCGCTGCATGCCCGGCACACTGGTCGCCGTCGAGCCCATGGTCGCCGTGGGAACCAGCCAGACCCACCAGAAAAAGAACGAGTGGCCCATCTACACCGCCGACGGATCGATGAGCGTCCACCACGAACACGACGTGCTGATCACCGAGCAGGGCCCCCGCATCTTGACCGAAGGCATGGAAGACCTGAACGACGTGATCGGGTAACCGCGCAAATGCTCCGATCACCGCGTGCTCGCCACGAGTACGTCACCGCGAGTATGTCACCGCGAGTATGTCACCCCCACCAACGTCCAGATTCTCGCGCAAAAAAGACACCGCCCGGCGGTCAGGCCGGGCGGGCGTGGCGGCGGGTTCGGGAGGCAGTGGTGGTGGTGGTTGCCCCGCCGCGCGTGGTGGTGGTAATGCGTTCGGCTCGTGGTGGTCGAGCCGAACACGGTCGTGAGCCAGTGGGATTGCCTGGTCGTCGATTCTCCGCGGCCCAGAGGCGTTAGGCCGAAAAGCCGCGTGCTCGCTTCTGCGTCCTGCGTCCGCGTGCCCGCTTGTCGTTGACCCGCAAACTCCCGATCGTCCTTCTGGCTCCGATTGTGAGGCCGCAAACTCCGCGGCTCTGCGTCCTCAATGCCCGCTCGCGCTCCTTCGAACGCGCCAGGCTCTCTCTACTCGATCAATCCCGGAATCCCCGGCGTCCGTCGCTCCGCAATCCAGCTTCCATCCCGCTCGAACCACTTATTCGTCAGTCGCGTCTTGATCCGCGTCCCGCTTGCTTCCGGCTGGCCCGCCGCTCGATCCTCCGATCGGCCCCCCAGTTGGCGAGGGCTTGAGCCCTGCCGCCACCCGTCGCTCTCGAACCTTGCGAACCAGGTTGGGCAGGTTCTGGAAGCGGGTTTCGAGTGCCGCCTTCCATGCCGCCCGATCCCGCACCTCGAGGTGGTCCTTCACACCGTTGACCACCACCTCCGTCCCGATCCCCGTCAACTCCAGATGCAGCTTGTTGATCGCGATCCGTCCCGCGCTATCCATCTCCACCGTCTCGGCCAGGCTGAACAGGTCGGACTCCAAATCCGCCTCGTCTTCATCCGGCATCAGCGAACCGTTGTCCCAGCCGCTGATCTCCTGAAACCTCGCCTGCGGGTACACTCTCAGGACCTTCGTTGGCCAGGGAACGCACACCCAGACCTGACCCGCGTTCTCTGTCCCCAGCTTGGCACGAAACTTCGCTGGCACCGCCAGGCGGAGCTTCTGATCGATCGTGCCTTCGGCTGACCCGTTGAACACCACGTTCGATCAAGCTCCTGACTGTCGACGACTTCATTATGCCCCACTTTGCCCCACAAAGCAACACTTTCTACCAAGATTCGCTTTTTTCTGTCCCACACACCCACTCCTGATGTGGGGAGTGTGCTACTTTCTTCCGTTCACTATCCGCTCAGAATCCAAACAAACTCCTGTTTCCGCTCCAGACGCCCCTTGCCACCCCTCAACCCGCAGTCGGACCCAGCGGAAGCCATCGCTCAGGGCGTTGTCGACCCTCGGGTTGCTTTACACTCTCGCCCAATGTCCCCATCACCCCCGAGCGAACGCGTCAACGACCCGCTGCGCGCGCACGCGCTCGCCGCCATCGGGCACCTGCCCCGCGGCGTTTTTGTCATGACTTCCACCTTCAACAACAAACGCTCCGGACGCCTCGTCTCTTCCGTGCAGCCCGTCGCGAGCGACCCGCTCCTCATCTGCGTTGCCTGCACCAAAGGGCATGCCATCGAGCCCCTCATCCGTGACAGCCAGAGCTTTGCGATCTGCCTCATCGGCGCGAGCGACCGCCTCGTGATGCGTCGCTTCGCGCCGGAGTTCGCGGGCTACGCGGGCGAGGATCCCTTCGACGCGTTCCCCTTCGAAACGCTCGTCACCGGCGCGCCGGTCTTGACGCGCTCGATCGCCGCGATCGACTGCCGCGTGCAAAGGCACCTCGATATCGAGGCCGATCACGAGCTCTACATTGGTCACGTCGTCGCCGGGCGCGTCTACGTCAGTTCGCAAGAATCGGCGTAACCAGCGGGTCTTGCACGCCACAGCGGCTCGATACCATCGCCGATGGAGATCGATCCCCTCTCACTCGCGCCCGCCGACCGCTACAAGCTGCTGATCGGGGGCGTCGTCCCGCGCCCGATCGCCTTTGTCTCCACGATCGCGCCGAGTGGCGGCAAGGCGAACCTCGCCCCATTCTCGTTCTTCACCGCCGTGGGCTCGAACCCAATGACTCTGCTGTTCTGCCCCGCAAACAAGCCCGACGGCAGCGAGAAAGACACGCTCATCAACTGCAAGCCCGTCAGCGAAGGCGGGCAGGGCGAGTTCGTCGTCAACGTCGCCAGCGAGGAGTACGCAGCGAAGGTCGCCCTCGCGGGCGAACCGCTCCCCTATGGCCAGTCCGAGTTCGATCTCACGGGCCTCACCACCGCCCCCAGCGTCAAGGTCCGCCCGCCGCGTGTCGCTCAGTCGCCCATCGCCTTCGAGTGCCGAACCCTGCGCGTCATCCGCACCAATCCGGGCGCCGTCGCTGGCGGCAACATCGTGCTGGGCGAAGTCGTCCACGTCTTCGTGCATCAATCCGCCATCAACGATCGCTTGCACATCGACCCCGAGATCGTGCGGGCTTTCGGTCGCATGGGGGGCTCGACGTATTGCAAGACGCGAGATCGCTTCGACATGCCCGTCGGGCTCGCGGCAGGACCTCGAACCACCTAACCGCCGTCCCCATTGTCCACTTCCGATACCCACAGCCCACTGGCGACCACCTCACGTCGTGAACGGATGGCGGCGATCCTTGTGCGGATGTTGGTGCGAGTGGTAAGGCCTTCCCAGCATGTGCCGGAGCTGCTCAAGAACACCGTGATGGTCCAAGTCCAGCAGTTCGCCCGGCTCCAGCAGCACGCCGCCACAGGTCGTGCATGCCAGGTGCTTGACGCTGGGCTGCGCGGGATCGGTGACCATCACAAGCTGCGTCATGTCGCGCGGGCAGACCACGCCGCCCGGCGTGAAGACATGGCGCTCGCCCAGCGCGGGCTCCTTCGGGCGACCGACGTCGATCGCGCGAGCACCGTCCTTGAGATCGAGAATGTGATCCAGCTCCAGCGCGTCGAACCACATCGCGTGGCACCGCATGCAGCGATCAACGACCACCTTGCCCTTGCGAACGCGCTCCATGCGGCTCGCGTCCTTCGGACATTTCAGCCGCTCGTCCACCGGGTGCGGGCCCTCGAGCTTTGCTTGGCTCGAGTCGTTCGAATGACTCGCGGCGTGCTCTGCCGAAGCCGAGAACGGCACACGCACGCCCCCATACTGCCCGCTGCCGAGGTCGAACGCGGGCGCCTGATTTGACGAGGCGTGGTTTGACGAGGGCCCGGGCGCATGGTCCGCATGGGAACCATGCACCGAAGGGTGATGGCTCGCGCGACGCGTTCCCGCGTCGCCTTGACCAGGCCGATCGGGGGTGTGGGATGCCATGTGGCGATTCTATTCTGTCCGCCGTGAAGCGTTGCTCGCAGGGCGAGGTGCACCACGCGACGCTCGGACAAGAACTTCCGGGACGCATAATGATTGACCGCGATGCCCTGGACCAATCTCGACTGGTTTGATGCTCACCTCGACCTGGCGTACATGGCCGCGCTCGGCCGCGACATGCGCGCCGAGCCCGAGCAAGCGGGCGGGGTCGATCTTCCCGCCGGGGTAACCTTTGCTTCTCTCGCTCGCGGGCGGGTGAAGTGGGCGCTCGCCACCATCTTCACCGAACCGGGCGGCTCCGATTCGCGAGCGGCATACCCCGAAGGCGACTTCGCCGCCGCCGCCAGGCTTGGGCGAGCCCAGCTCCAGCAATACCAAGCATGGGAGCAGGCGGGCCTCGTCCACATTGGCCTTGATCCAAGCACCAAGCCCGACCCGCTCCAGTCGAGCGAACGCGCTCGCGAAACCGGAGACCAGGCGCTCCGCATCGGAATCCTCATCGAGAACGCCGACCCCATCGCTTCACCCGACGAGCTTGAATGGTGGCAAGCTCAGGGCGTGGTCGCGGTCGGGCTCGCGTGGACCAGGCTCTCTCGCTACGCCGGTGGCAACACGACAGCGCATGGATTGACCGACCATGGCCGGGCAATGGTCCGCGAGGCCGATCGCCTCGGCGTTGTGCTCGACGCCTCCCACCTCTCCGATCGCGCGCTCGCCGAGGTGTTGGAGTTGACCCAAGGCCCGATCATCGCCTCGCATTCCAACTGCCGCGCACTGATCGCAACCGACAACCAGCGCCACCTCACCGACGATGCCATCCGTCAGATTACTTCCCGAGGCGGAATTATCGGCATCAACCTCTTCTCGCCCTTCATCATCCCCGGCGCCCTTCGAACCCGGCGCGCCACGCTCCAGGAGTGGGCCGCCCACGTCGAACGCATCGTCGATCTCGCTGGCTCGCGCGATCGAGTCGCGCTTGGCTCCGACATGGATGGTGGCTTCTCGGCGCAGATGCTGCCGGAACACGTCGATGGGCCCGGAGACCTTTGGCGCCTCGTCGAATCCCTGAGCGCTCGCGGGTGGTCCGACCTTGAACTGGCCAACTTCGCCTGCGGCACCTGGCGGGCGTTCTGGCTCAACCACCCAACCCGCCGCGCCCATCAGCAGTAGTCCGCCAGATGTCCGCCAGATGCCCCGCAACGGTTTATCCCGCCAGAGCTTGCGTCACTTCGTGCATCGTCGTCGATCCGGCGAGCGCCTTGGCGTAGCCGTCCTCACGCATCCTGCGAAGATCTCCCGATCGCGAAGCGTGCGCCGCGATGGCGTGCGCCGAGCCACGGTGCATGATCATCTCGCGGAGCGCATCGGTCATGCTCAGCAGCTCGTAGATGCCCAGTCGCCCGCGATACCCCGTGTTTCGGCAGTTTCGACAACCCTTGCCCCGATACAAAACGCCCGCGCCCACGCCCGCCACCTGCGCTCCCGCGGCCTGCTCTCCTGCCGCCTGCTCTCCCTCGGCTCTGTCCGTCGGCGCCAGGACAAAGTCGTCGGGCAGATCGCCCGCGTGCGGCTCATAACTCTCGCGGCATTCGCGGCAAATCCGCCTCACCAGCCGCTGCGCAAGAACCCCCTCAACCGACGAGCTCACCAGGAAGGGCTCAACACCCATGTCCAGCAGGCGTGTCGTGGCGCCCGCCGCGTCGTTGGTGTGCAGCGTGGAAAAGACCAGGTGCCCCGTCAGCGACGCCTGCACCGCCGTCTCCGCAGTTTCCTTGTCGCGGATTTCTCCGATCATCACCACGTCCGGGTCATGACGCAGGATCGACCTCAGCCCCGCCGCAAAGTCGAGCCCCACCTTGTGATTCACCTGGATCTGGTTCACCCCCGCCACGTGATACTCAACGGGGTCCTCAACCGTGATCACCTTGATCTCATCCGTCACGATCCGGTTCAGCGAGGCATAAAGCGTCGTGCTCTTGCCCGAGCCCGTCGGCCCGGTGACCAGCAAAATCCCGTGCGGGCGATCGATAAGCTGCCGCCACCGCGCCAGGATCCACTCCGGCATCCCAAGCTCTTGCAGAGGCAGTAGCACCGCCGTTTTGCTCAGCACGCGAAGCACCACGCCCTCCCCAAAGAGCATGGGGATCACGCTGACACGCAGGTCGAACTCCTCCGCCGGTCGGCCAGGCGCCGGACGCGTCTTGAACGTGATCCGCCCGTCCTGGGGCTTGCGCTTCTCGGCGATGTTGAGGTTCGCCATGATCTTCAGGCGGCTCACCACGGCGCTGGCAAACCGGTTGATCGTCGCGGGGACGTTCGCTCGCTGCAGAACGCCGTCGATCCGGTACCGAACGATGAGCTCCTGCTCGTAGGGCTCGATGTGGACGTCGGTCGCCCGCTCCGCGACCGCCTCAGTCAAGATGTCGTTCACGAGGCGGACGACGCTGGCTTCCTGCGCCTGCGCCATCTCGTCGTCGCCCGGCTTCTCCGTCGCCGCCAGAGGCTTGGCCTCCGCGGCCATGGCGTCCAGGGTGTCGCCGCCCACGCCATAGTTCGCGCGGATGAACTTGTGAAGCTCCTGCTCGTCGGCCAGCGCCAGCTCGATCGAGCACCCCGTGATCAGACGCAGTTCGTCGACAACCGAGAGGTCGTATGGGTTGCTCGTCGCGATCGTGAGCGTTCCGCCCCGACCGCTCGCACCCGCGCCAGTTCTGGAGATCGGCACGCAGTGCTGCTTGAACACCAGGCGGCTCGGGAGCAGCGACAGCACCGACGGATCGACGCTGAGCGAAGAAAGATCGACCACAGGCAGGTGGAGTTGCTCGCCGATCGCCGCGAGGATGGTCTCTCTCGGCGCGAGCCCAAGCCGCGTGATCACGCGGTCGATGCGTTCGCCCGAGGCGCGTTGCTCCGCTCGGGCCCGATCGAGATCGTCCTTGGAAATGACCCCGCGCCCAAGCAGGATGCCGTCAATCGCCATGCAAAGAGTGTAACTGGGCGCGGGCCCCGCCCGGCGTGATTCCGCCGGTTCGACCCGCCGACGTCCGAGATATTCCCCCCGCCCTCCCCGCTTCCTCGTCCGATTACCGCGCAGTCTCGTGCGCTACATCGCGGTCTTCCCAAACCCGGGGCCCGCAGGCTCAGGCCCGCAGCGCAGTCTCAAGGTCGGCGATCAAGTCGTCCGCGTCCTCGATCCCGACCGACAGGCGCACCAGCCCGTCCTCGATCCCAAGTTGACGACGATTCTCGGGCGGAACGCTCGCGTGCGTCATGATCGCCGGGTGCTCGATCAACGACTCAACCCCGCCCAACGATTCCGCGAGCGAGAAGAGCGAGACGCCTTCCAGGAATCGCCTCGCCCGATCAAGTCCGCCCTTGAGCACCAGCGTGATCATCCCGCCACCCATGTGATCGCCCCGAGCGGTCCGCATCTGGCGGCGTGCGACCTCGTGCTGCGGGTGCGACGCCAGCCCGGGATAGATCACCCGTTCGACGCTCGACTGCTTCTCCAAGTATTCCGCCACCCGGCGCGCGTTCTCGCAGTGACGCTGCACGCGCACGTGCAGTGTCTTCGTGGATCGCAGCAACAAAAAGCAATCCATCGGACTCGGCACGGCCCCGACCGCGTTCTGCAGGAACTTCAGCTTCCCCGCCACTGCCTCGTCGTTGCAAGCCAGCGCCCCTGCGATCACGTCCGAATGTCCACCCAGATACTTCGTGCACGAGTGCATCACCACGTCCGCACCCTGCGACAGTGGATTCTGCAAGAAAGGCGTGGCAAACGTGTTATCCACGACCAGCAGCGGGCGATCCATCTCCAGAGGCCGCGCCCCCTCCGGCAGCGTTGCAGGATCCGGCCCCGCGAGCCCGCGTCGCTCGCTCACCCGGTGCCGGGCGCACAGCGACGCCAACCACGCAATGTCGATCACCTTCAGCATCGGGTTGGTGGGCGTCTCCACCCACACCAGGCGAGTGCTGGGCGTGAACGCCCGGGCGGTCGCCGCCTGGTCAGTCATGTCAACCCGGGTGCAGTGAATGCCCAGCCTGGCAAAGACCTTGTCGACAAGACGGAACGAGCCGCCATAGACGTCATCACAAAGAACGACGTGGTCGCCCGCCGCCAGCAGGTGCAGCACGCAATCCATCGCGCCCAACCCGGAGGCGAACGCAAAGCCGTGCCGCCCGCCCTCGAGCGAGGCGAGGTTGTGCTCGAGCGCGACGCGGGTGGGGTTCTTGGACCTGCCGTAGTCGTAATCGTCCTTGGTCACTCCGGGCGAGCTCTGCACGAATGTGGAAGTGAAGTAGACGGGCGTCATGATCGCGCCGGTGCTGGGATCCGGGCGTTGCCCGGCGTGGATGCACCGCGTTGCAAAGGCGGACTCGGGATGGGCGGCCATGCGAACTCCTCCAACCATCCCCGTCGCCGGTGCCGACAAGGGGGGTCTGTCTGACCTTAGCGCCCGCTCGCGCCGCGCGACACGGGTACACTCAGGCGGCCCGCAACAAGACCGATCACGATGAACCTCCTCGACATCATCAGCCCTGACCTCATCCGTGTGCCGCTCGTCGCGTCCGACAAGCGAGGCGTGATCGACGAACTGGTCGACCTGCTCGCCGCCGCCGGACGTGTGAGCGACGCCAAACTGCTCAAGGACGCCGTCTGGACCCGGGAACAGACCCGCACCACCGGCATCGGCCACGGCTTGGCCATCCCTCACGGCAAGTGCCAAGGCATCCCCAAGGTCGCCATGGCCATCGGCAAGCCCGCCAAGCCCATGGACTTTGAAGCCATCGACGGCCAGCCCGTCCGCCTCGTTGTCCTGCTCGCCAGCCCCCCCGATCGCACCAGCGACCACATCCAGGCGCTCGCTCGCGTCAGCAAGCTGATGGCCATGGACCAACTCCGCCACAGCATCTACGACGCCCCCACCGCCGCCGACGTCTACGCTCTGCTGGCCGCCCACGAGAACGCCCACTGACACTCAATCGACACCCTGACCGATGGCCCTCGCCGTCGCCCGGCCTTTCCGCGCCGTTGCGCCTCTACCTCTACGCCTCCGCGAGCGGCTCGACCTGCTCGCCAAGCCGCTTCCGAGCAAGCTCGACCGCCCGCGGGTTCATGTCAAAGCCGATCGCCCGCCGCCCAAGCCCCTTGGCGGCAACCAGCGTCGTTCCGCTCCCGCAGCACGGGTCCAGCACCAGGCCCCCCGCCGGCGCGAACGCTCCCACCAGCAGTTCCAGCAACGCCACTGGCTTCTGCGTCGGGTAACCCGTCCGCTCGCGCGCCATATTGTTCAGCGACGGCACGTCCAGAACGTCCGTCGACTTCTTCATCCGGCCCCTCATCCGCTGGCTCGTCGCCGCAACCATGGGCGGCTCGAAGAAGTAACGCTCGACGTCCATCGCGTACACGATGACGTCGTCGTGCTTGCGCGCAAAGCGTCGAGGCGACGACCCGCCAAGGCCATACCGCCAGACCAACTGATTGACAAAGTTGGCCTCGCCCATCAACTCATCGAGCATGAGCCGCACGTGGTGGCTGGTACGCCAGTCGCAATGGATCGCCAGCACGCCCGTGGGCTTGAGAGCCGGCAAGGTCGCTCCAACCCGCCCTCGAAGCCATTCCATGTAATCCGTCGTACTCCCCCAGCGATCGCAATACGCCGTCGCAACCTCCCGCCCCGCCCGCAGCGCATTGGGGGGTGTCGCCTTTGCTTCGCCCGTGTTGAAGGGCGGGTCGGCATAGCAGAAGTCCACGCTCGCCGGTACGAGCATGGGCGCGAGTTGGAGCCAGTCGCCCAGACAAACGCCCGCCTGTCCTTGCGCCGTGCAAAGCTCCGCCATGACGCATTCTTGCATGAGTCAATCGCGCCATCCGCTCGCCCTCGACAGCAAGTTCCCGAACAGCCCCCCGTTTCGCTCAGGTCAGTCATCGCTCACGTCGGGCACGTCCAGGTCGGGAATGCTGCCAAACGCGATCCGCCGTGGCGCGGAGGTTCGAGCATCGCCCATCGACGCCGGGAAAACCGTGTTGGCCCCGAACTTCAGATTAATGCGATCGATCGCGGAGGACAGGCGATCGAGCGCCGTCTGCTGCTGAAAGAGCAAGGGCGACGCCCCAGCCGCGTCCAGGTCCGCGAGCGACACCCCGATCTTCAGCGGCGTTCCCTGGGGCACCCGCTCCCACAGGGACGCAAACGCGTGCAGCAGCGTCGCCGCGTCGTTCACGCCGCCCAGCGGCGCCCGCACGTGCCATTTGCCACCCCGCGCGCCGCGCGATGAGCCAAGAAACGACACGCTCAGGAACAAGTGCTGCGCGACGTATCCAAGGTGCCGCGCCCGCGCGCCAACCTTCGTCAGCAGGCGAACGCCCACGGCCCGCGCGCCGTCGCGGGTCCGACGATTCGGCGAAAGCACGTGCGAGTGCCCGATCGTCCGCCGAGGCGATGCCGGCTCGTGCGCATCCACGCCCCGCAGTCGCTGGTGCCACTCTCGACCCACCACACTGCAAAACGCCCGCTCCATCCCGGCTTCGTCCAGCGCCAGCAAATCGCTCATCGTGCGCACGCCCGCCGCCCCGAGCCTCTGCGCGGTCTTGCTCCCGATTCCCGGCAGATCCGTCAGCGCAAGCCCCAGCAACGCCCCAGGAAGCTCCGCCTGGCGAAGGTGCGTCAGCCCGTCGGGCTTGTTCATGTCCGCCGCCACCTTGGCGAGAAAACGATTCGGCGCCAGCCCGATCGAGCACGTCAGGCATTCCCCGACCCGCGACGCGATCGCTCGCTTCACCTCACCCGCCAAGCCCGTCGCAACCGGCTCCTGACGCTGCTCCCCCAGCAGGCGGCACGAAACCTCGTCGATCGAGTGCACCCGGTCAACCGGCAGCACCGTGTCGATCGCCGCGAGGATGGCATGGTGCTGGCGAACATAAAGGTCAGGCCGGGCCTGAACCAGGATCAGCCCCGGGCAAAGCCGCTTCGCGTCGCCCACCCGAGTTCCCGTCCGCACGCCAAAGGCCTTGGCCGGATAGCTCGCCGCGATGCACGCGGTCGTGTCCGCATCCACAGGCACCACTGCGATGGGCTTGCCACGCAGCGACGGATCCGCCTGCTGCTCGACGGAGGCGAAGTACGAGTTCATGTCCACGTAGAGGACGTTGAACACGCTTGGGTTGAGCACGCTTTGATTGTTGGCTGGTGAAGCCCAGGCCGCGCCCGTTTGTCCGGGAAATGTTCGCCATCAGCAAAGGCGTCAAGCGAACGCCGCGACTCGACGAGCCCGCCAGCCGCACTTGGATGTCGGGCTCAGTTGGTCCCAGCCGCCTGACCGGTCTCGCCCGAAGTGAACTCGGGCGATGTGCGGAAGCTCAGCTCCATCACCCGCGATTCCTTGTCGGGAACCGCCATCGAGTTGCCCAAGGGCGACGAGTTCGACCCGGCCTTGACCTCCGCCCAGCGCAGCGTGTCCGGATAAGGCTTGCTGGGGTCGTCGCCCTCATAAAAGCGCACGACAAGCTGACGCCCAACCGGAACGTCGTACGACCAGATCACCTGGCCCGTCCGCCAATCCTTGAGCGAGACCGTCGTCGGGTTCTGAGGCGTGCTGATGTACGTGTGAATGTCGTCCGAGGTGCCCGTGCCGCCAGGCGAGAGGCACCCGGCCAGACCGACCAGCAGCGCCACGCCCGAAAGACCCGCGATGCCGATCCGCCCGGCGAGCCCACAACGAGCGGCCCAGTTCCTCTGAGTTGTCTGAATGCTCATCCGCTCGTGCTCCTGAAGACCTTGGATTCGAGAGAGCGTACGACGCCCGAGGCGGGCGCGTTCTCGCCGGTTGCCATCCATCTCGGCCAACCTCCCCTTGAACCTTCACCCTCCGCACGCGAGGCCCCTTCGACCCTAACATCGTGCGTGCGTTATCCCCCCTTCCGAGTTGGACACGGGTACGACATCCATCGCCTCGAGGCCCTGTACCCCGCCGGCCGAGGCCGCCCCCTCATTCTGGGTGGCGTCCGCCTCGACCACGATGTCGGCGTTGTCGCCCATTCCGATGGCGACGCCCTCCTGCACGCCGTCACCGACGGCCTGCTCGGCGCGATCGGCGAACCCGACATCGGACAACTTTTCCCCGACACCGATCCCCGACACGAGGCCCAGGATTCGGGGGTATTCCTGAAGGAAGCCGTCCGGCGCGTCGGCGCCGCGGGCTACGAAGTCGTCAACCTCGACGCCACAGTTGTGATGGAGCGACCCAAGATCAGTCCGCACAAGGCCGCGATCCGCCGCAGCGTCGCAACTCTGCTGGGCATCGACGCTTCTCGCGTGAACGTCAAGGGACGGACGCACGAGAAGGCCGACGCGATTGGCCAAGGGTTGGCCTTCGAGGTCCATGTGGTCGTGCTGCTCATGCACCGCCCGGAGCCCCGATCGACCGAAGCGACCTGAGCGTTCAATGTCGGAACTTGGCCGGGCTCCAAGGAGGGAACCCAGATGGCGACGGGCTTCGACAGTGGAACGACACGACCGGGCGCAAGCCCGCCAGGCCCACCCGCGACGAATCCACCGCCCGTCGTGGTCCACGTCTCACGCCGATGGACGTTGACGGGCGTCGCCTCCACGCTGGCAATCGCCCTGCTCGCCGCGGGCGGCCTCCTGATGGCGTATCGCATGCTTCGCACCGATCTTGAAGCAAGTGTCTACAAGCGCCGCCTCGAGACGGTCGCCCAGGACTATGAGTCGCTCCGGGCTCGCTTCAACAGCGCAATCGCCCGGACCGCGGTCACCGAACTCATCGTCGACGAGGGCAAGCTGACCGTCCGGATCCGCGACGCCGAGGGGCTGCTCAAAGAGATCCCCACGCCCTTCAACCCAGCGGGCGAAATCTACGTGGACTACGTGCTGATCGACCAGCGACTCTGGATCCGCCGCGTGTTCGATGCCGCGACCCCGCCCGAAAAGGCGCTCGTCATCGACCCCTCGCTCGCCGCGATCGACTGGGACGCCCCGGGCGCCGCCCACGGCAAGGCGGTCTACCGCCGCCTCAGCCCGGGCCGATGGGCCATCACCGTCTCAGGAGGCGGGTCGCTCGTCCTCGAGCGTGCGGACCCGACGACCGGCGCGCTCACCCGCGGGCCGGCGATCGCCGACCACCGCGAATCGCCCGAAGAAGCCAAGGCCGCGGCAGAGGCCATCGGGCCACGCGACGTCTGGCAGTGGATCACCACGCCGAATCGATAGAAGCATGCGTGATCCTGCCTTCCTGATCCTGCCTTCCTGATGATGGCTTCGCGTAAGCCGGACTCATCCCTCGGGCCAGAAGAAGCCAAGGTGTCCCTCGCCATGGCGCAGGTGAAGGGCCTTCCACTCCGCGTGCGAGAGTGGACCAAACACCGGATTCGCCGTCGCGGGAGGACCCGCCTCCAGCCTCGCCACCGCCGCTCGAAGCCGAGCCAACCCCTCCTGCGTCGACAAAGCCTCGGTTGCGAACGTGCCCGCCCGCACGCCGGGCATGCGCATACCCCGCGTCGGCGGGCCCTTGAGCACCCGGCTCTTCATCAGACGCCCCACAGCCCGGATCAGCAGCGGCGGACGCTGCGGGTAGCCGTCGTAACCAAAGTTGATCCAGCCTGCAAGGTGCCCGAACGCCTGGCCGGGCGACCAGTTGCCCGTCCGGCGCAGCGTCCCGCGCTCGTCGGCGACCGCGATCCGCCCCGCTTCGCTCAGCATCGCAGCAAGATCGACAAACGAGAGCGTTCGATGCTCGCTCTTGGCAGTGTTGACCCCTTCCAGCATGGCCAACCGTACCGCAGCCCGGGTCACGCCGCCAGCCGAGCGGTCGACCCGCGCGCCACTTTGGTTCACTCGCCTCACACCACCAGCAGCGGATCGACATCGGCCTTGCTCACGCGAACATCGATCCCGGGCGAGAGGATGCTCAGCCTCGCCGCCAGACGCGGGAGATAACCCCGCTCCGTGTTCGTGTGGCCCGCGACGATCACACCCATGCCGCTGTTGAGCACGGCCAGCGTCTCATGGTGCTTGAGCTCGCCGGTCACATAAACCTCACACCCTTCGTCACGGGCCACGCCCGCAAGCTCGGAGCCAGAACCAGCACACACACCAACAAAGGTCACCGGCTTGTCCTCGTGCACACCCGCGTACTGCACCTTCCGGCAGCCAAGCGTGGTCTTCAGTCGTGCCGCGATCGTCGCGATGGTCGCCGGCTTGTCCAGCGCCAACCGACGACCAAGGCCTATCGACCGCGTGGGCAGTGGTTCGAGCGGGTACACGTCAATCGCGGCCTCCTCATAGGGGTGGAAGCGGCGCAGCGTTTCGATCGCCAGGGGCAAGGCCGACCGCCCGCACACCATCTCGAGGCGGACTTCGTCCACTTTCTCCAGACGCCCGGCGCTCCCGGTGGTCGGGTGCGTGCCCTCTCCGCCAAAGAACGTGCCAACCCCCGGCGCCGAGAACGAGCACGCCTGGTAGCCCCCGATAATCCCCGCGCCAGCGGTCGCCAGGCTCGATCGCACCAGCTCCACCTGATCCGCGGGAACGAACGTCACGAGCTTCACCTGCTGCGTCGACGGCAGCGCCGCCCGAGGCTTCAGCGCGCGGCAATCGCCCGCGATGCGAATCACACCCTCGCTCAGGCTCTCGCGCTGCACATCGTGCGCTGGTGCCCCCGCAATCGCTTCGCATAGCCAGTCGTTGATGCCGCCCGGCGCCGCATCCAGCGCCGTGTGCGGGCAGTACACCGCGATCTCCAGCTCCAGGCAGCGCAGGATCAACCGCTCCCGGGGCGTCGCTTCCGTCAGCCTGCTCAGCGGCTCCCAGATCACCGGGTGATACGCCACGATCATCGATGCCCCGAGCGCCGCAGCCTCGTCCAGCACCGCCTCCGTCAGGTCGATCGTCAGCAGAACCGGCCCTCGCAGCTCACGCGACGCCCGCCCCGCAAGCAGGCCCACGCGATCCCACGCCTCCGCATACTCCAGCGGCGCGATCTTCCGCAGCGCCTCGACGACATGCTGAGTCTTCATGAAGGTAGTATAGATGACCTCCAGGTCGACAAATACCGCTTTCACTCATTCGAGGGTGGCTCCACCCCGCCAGACCGCCTCCTGGCAGGGCGAGGCGCGCCGTTCGGCCCCGCCGGCCAACCTTCCCGCTGCCTCGTTCGGTCGCCGTCCGTCACTTCCGTCTGGTCGTGGAACAGAATCTGACTTGTCGGATATGGCAGGTCGATCCCGTTCGAGATCAGCTTCACTTTGATCGCTGCCAGCACCCGGTCGCGAGTGTCAAATGCCTCGCGAATCACCGTCGGCTGAATCCACCACCGCACCCGCAGGTTCACGCTGCTCTCCGCCAGTTCATACGTCAGCGCCTCCGGCGCCGGATCTTCCAACGCGCTCCCGGTTTCGCGAATGGCTTCGAGGATCAACCGCTTCGCCGTGTCAATGTCGTCCCCGACGCCAATCCCCACGTCGTACTCGATCCGGCGCGATTCGTACGCGGTGTTGACAATCGAAGCGCCGCACCGAGAAAATCGCCTCTGTAAAACAGCATCACCGGCGAAGCCTTCACCAGCGCTTCAAAACGCGACGAGCGTCCCGCGCCCCACGCCACCAGCAGTTGCAGGAGCACCAGCAGCGCGAGCGCCACCAGCCCCTCCGCCAACGCCACCTCGGTGCTTGTCAAGATGCTCGCGAGCGTCGAGCCCAGCGCCACCGTTACAACAAGGTCAAACGCGTTCATCTTCGCGAGCGTCCGCTTGCCGCTCAACCGAATGAATACGACCAGCGCCGCATACGCCGGCACGCCGACCAACACAACGCGAGCCAGTCCGCTCCAGGAATCGAAGAACACGCGTGGACTCTCGTCCCACGCCGGCAGCGACATCATCGTAGAGATTCTTCGCCCTGGCATCCGCCCAACCGGTCGCGGCGCCAACTTCCAGGGGTTGCCTGAGTCGCACTCAGCCCGCGGGCCATCGCCACGGGTAGAGTCCCGCATGGTGCGCCTGCGCTCATACGCCAAGCTCAATCTCATCTTGTCCGTCGGCCCGCCCGAACCCCCCACCGCCGCCTTCCCCGGCTACCACCCAATCGCGTCCTGGTTCCACGCGATCAATCTCTTCGATGAGGTCGAAGTCGAGCCGTCGATCGACGTCGCCAGCCGCCCCACCAACCAAACCACCCCCGCTTCCCCATCGGCCGCGGATTCGCCGCTCCCCTCCGCCTCCCTTGACATCTCGTGGGCGAGCGACGCCGCCCGGCCTTCGCCGATCGATTGGCCAGCCTCGAAAGATCTCTGCGTCCGAGCGCACGCCGCCCTACAGAAGCACGTCGCGCGTCCGCTTCCATGCCAAATCCGCGTCCGCAAGCGCATCCCCGTGGGTGGCGGCATGGGCGGCGGCTCATCAAACGCCGCCGCGACGCTTCGTGCGCTCAATCTGTGCTTCTCGCTCGGGTTAGCCGGGCGCACGCTCCGCGAGATCGGTGCTGCGCTCGGGAGCGACGTCCCGTTCTTCCTCGACGACGCCGCGATCGACTCACCACACGACCCACGACACGACCCCGCGAACCCGCCCCGCCCGGCGCTCGTCTCCTCCTTTGGCGAGCGCATCGAGCGCATCACGCCCGTGCAGTCCAGCCTCGTGCTCGTGGTTCCTTCCTTTGGCTGCGAGACTCGCGCCGTCTATCGCGCGCTCGATGCACTCGATCGACCGGCCTGGTCGCCCGAGCACGAACTGGCGCTGGTGCGAATGCGCCACGCCGCCACCGCCCGCACCGGCGTGCTGGATCCGGGCTCGCTGTTCAATCACCTCACGCGGGCCGCGGCGAGCATCGAACCTCGCATCGGCAGCGTGCTCCGCGCCGCCGCCGACGCCGCCTCGCGCCCGGCGCACATGTCGGGCAGTGGCAGCACGATCTTCATCCCCTGCCGGACGCCGACCGCCGCCGAAGACGCCGCCGCCAAAGTCCGCGCCGCCATCGCGAGCGATCACTCCGCCTGCGTCGTGCTGGTCACGCAGCTCACGGGATAGTGCCGCTCGCGGGCGAAACCGCCCCCAGCCACTTTCACGAGCCAGCCGCAGACCGCGTCCGCGCTATGTGCTGGAAGTACCGCTCCCAGAGGCGATAGTCCTCATAATCCTGGGGCGTGCCCCACCCTATGTACTTCTCCACCCGAAACGCGACACACCGTCCGCCCCGGGCGATGATGGTGTTGGGCACGGTGTCCATGTAGAACTCGTTGTTGACGCGGACGTTCGCTCGCACCATCGCGTCGATCGAATCGAGCATGATCGACGCCCGCCGGAACGCGAAGAACCCGGTAATGGCATGATCCGCGAGCGGGTTCGACGAAATCGGCACCTTGCACGACACCTCCACGATGTCGTCGATCGCCCCCGCGACGCGAACCCAGCCCCACGCCGCCGGCCGGTGCTGCACCCGCGGGTCGCCCATGAACGTCCAGGCAACGCAATCAATCGATCCATCAGCGAGCAGCGCGGCATGCCGGTCGGCGTCGTACACGTGCGTGTTGTCGCACGCCGCCACCAGTACCGGCCCATCCGGGTCCAGCCGATCACGCGCCAGCGCCACGGTGCATGCCTGGCCCTCCGTCAGCTTGTCGACGATCACCACCTCAACGCTCGGCACATGCTCGCGAAGCACCCGCTCGGCGTCGAATCGCTCCACGTGCTCCCGTCGCATCAGCAGAATCACCCGGCTCGCCCGCGGAAGATCCAGCACGGCCCGCGCCACCATCGGCACGCCGCTGACCGGAATCAGCGGCTTGGGCAGCGCATAACCCGCATCCTTGAAACGCTGTCCCTCCCCCGCCATCGGAACCACAATCTGCAGCATGAGAAAACCTAGGTCCGCCCACCTCACGTCGCCCGATTCCTCGCCCTGTCCCCGCTCCGCACTCAGCCCTTCGCGACAAACCGCGCGAAGATCTGCTTCTCAAGCGCCGGGTCAAGATCTAGAAAGCACCCAAACCGCGTTCGCAGCACGCACAGTGGCGCCGCATGTGGAATAGTCAGCAGGTGCCACCGTTCCCGCGGCACGCCCAGCAGCTCGCCGATCACTGTCCGCAGCACCACGTTGTGCGTGCACACCAGCGTGGGCCCCGCGCTGGCGCTGCCCAAACACTCGCGAACGAAGGACATCGCCCGCGCCGCGACCATCGCACTGTTCTCCCCTGCGCCTGCCTTGCCCGTGCCTGTCTTGCCGGCGCCTGTCGAGCCCTCGCCGCCTTCACCTGGAAACCGCGCGTCTTCCCCTCGCTCAAAGGCCCGGAAGAGGTCGGGGAATCGCGATCTCGCCTCACCGACCGTCAGCCCTTCGCACGCGCCGTAGTCGATCTCGATGAGCCGCTCATCGGTCTCCAGCGGAACGCCCGGGCTCACCAGCTTCAGCACGCCTTCCAGCGTCTGGCGAGCCCGCCCCAGCGGAGACGCAACCGCCCGTGCGAACGGCCCCAGCGCGAGCACCGCCCGTGCCGCCTCTTGAAGCAGACCGCCCTGATCGGGAAGAAGGTCCGGATCGCTCCGCCCGACGAAGCGCAGCTCGCCGGCGTTCATGGGTGTCGGCGCATGCCGCATGAGGATGTGTCGCGTCGCGCCCCGCCCGCTCTCGAGCCCTCCCGCCCGCGCCGGGTCGAACGCCTCGCGGAACTGATCCTCGAACGCCGTGACGAATCTTGCCACTCTGGAGATCAAGTCCGGTTCGGGGTCCCGAAAGTCCATCAGCCGCTTGCGCCGCTCCAGCCCGCGGAAGAGCGAGGCGTTCTCGCTCGCATCCCGCGGAAAAGCCGCGTGGTAGCGTTCAAGCAGCGCATCACTCGCCAGCGCGTCGTTGCGGCGTTCCACCAGCTTCACCAGGTTCTGCATCAGGAATCGCACGATGTGATACCCAAACTCGTGCGCATCCCGCACACCCATCGGCAGGCCCCGCTTCTCCTCCCGATACCCCTCATCATCACAGATCAACTCTCGATACGAAACCTCACCCGCGATCAAGTCTCGCAGATAGTCCTTCGCCGAGCGTCGCGCGCCAAAGAAGTGCCTGGGCTGCAGCGAGAAGACCGGATACACCTCCTGCATCGCCTTCCCGCGAACCGCCGGCGAGCGCTGCCAATCGAGCACCGTGAACGGGCTCTGGATCGCGTGGTCAACGTGCGCCTCGCGGCTGTACAACATCAGATGCAGAACCGCTGTCCGCTCGTCGTTGAACTTCAGCGGGCCCAGCGTCGGGTTGATCCGAAGGCCCCATCCAAGCTCTGCAAGCGGGCCCCGCAGCGCCGCGTCGAACCGCTCCTGCAGCCCCCCAAAGAGCTCTCTGTCCAGGCGATCCACGATCAGCACAAAGTCGATGTCGCTGACGCCCTCCAAGCCCGAGCCGGTCAGAAAACTCCCGGTCAGCGTCGCCGAGAGCACGCGGGGCTCCGCCTGGCACACGGCCCAGAGTCGGTCCTGAATGAGTTGCTTGAGTTCCATGGGAACGAGACGGTACAAGCCAACCTCGCGGCGCTCAAGCACCAGGGCCACGCCGCCTCAATCAACCGCGGCGGGCCGCCGGCAGCAGCCCGAGGAGCAGGCATAAGCCCCCGCCGGCAATCAGCCACAGACGGTGCGAGTTGTCCGTCGCAATCCGGTGCAACACCGAATCGACCTTGACCCGGGGCGGAAATGGCGCCTCCTCGGGCTCCAGCGCCGCAAACACCGAAGCGCTCGCCAGCGACGTGTCCGTCAGCCCAGCGATCGGCTCCCGGTCCGACGGAATCTGGTTGAGCTGGCTCGCGGCAAGCGACGTCAGCAGCGTCGGCTCGCGGCGCTCGAGCGCCACCAGAAACTCCTCATACCGCGCCAGACGCTCCAGGCGCCGCTGCTCGATCGCCAGAGCGCGATCTCGCCGCCAGCGAACCTCCGCCACGTCGTCCGCCGCAGGAATCAGCACGACCGCCGCAATGAGGCCCATCCCCGCCAGCACGAACAGCCATCCCGGGTCGATCAGCACGCGCGAGCCGGGCGAGCGCTCCCCCCGCGAAGACGCCTCGCCTTCGGAAGCCCCGGATAAAGATGATCGCCCAAGCCGCGTCACAGCGTGACTGTATCGGCGAATCGCTGGCGCCGGAATCAGCGATCAACCCGCTTCGCCCACCGGGATCCCAGCCCCAGCCCGCCGCCGCTACTTCAGCGGCCTCATGCCATGGGCGATCCGCTGGCGGTTCCAAGCATCCATCGCCGCCGGGTGGTTGTGAACCAGCTTTACGAGCTGGCTCGCCGAGCAGGCCAGCCGCAGCGCGGCGTCCTTGGCGTCCCACCCGCTCGCCGCGAGGACATCAATCGCCTCCGCCAGCATCGCCGGATAGTCGCCGTGCTCCGGGTTGCAGGCGATCCTGCCCTCCCGCGACACCCGCTTCCGCCAGAGCTCCGATCGCGTATCGCCCCACGCGTCGCGCACCACCGGCGGGCAGCGAACGCGAACCGCCAGCGCCAGCCTCAGGCGGAACAACGCCACCCGCCTGTTCTGCTCCGCGCTCCGCCGCTCGCTCGCATGCGCCGAAACGCCCGACACTCCGTGGGTCAGCGTCACCTTGGTTTCAACCTTGTTCCGATGCTGCCCGCCGGGGCCCGAGCTTCGTCCCTTCTCCGCGACGCACTGGGCCAGCAGGACGTCCTCGTCGAGCGAAGCCGGGTGCGGAGCCGCCATGAACACAAACTCGTTCACGCCGCCCCCGCGGGGCCTCTGGCATCGCCCAGCCCTTGGGCACCCACTCCCCCGCCCGTCAGCCCCTGACGAGTCAATCCAGTTGTCGCGATCGCCTCCAGCGACCAGTCGGCAACCTGCCCCGCTCGATACAACTCAAAGCCAAGCCCCGCGATCATCGCCGCGTTATCCATGCACAAACCCTGCGGCGGGAGCGCCAAGCCCAGCCCCTGCTCGCGTGCAAACCCGACCAACGCGCCGCGCAACTGCGAGTTCGCCGTCACACCCCCACCCGTCAGCAGCGTGCGGGGTGTGATACCAGACGCGCGCAGCCTCAACACCGCTCGCTCCAGCTTAATCTCCGCCGCCCTCACCGCCGCATACTGAAAGCTCGCCGCAAGATCCGCCCGCCGCGCATCGTCCAGCACTGGGGGAACCGGGGGAACCGGGGGAACCGGGGATGCCTGTCGAGCCGCCTGCGGCACCCGGTTCCGCGAACCGCTCCGCTGCGCCGGGACACCCCGAGCTGCATACAGCAGCGCCGTTTTCAAACCCGAGAACGAAAAGTCCAGCGATCCCGGCGCGATTCGGCTGATCGGCAGTTCCACCGCCCGCGCGTTCGCCCCGGGGGTCCGCGCCAGCCTATCCAAATTCGGCCCGCCCGGGTACGAAAGTCCCAGGATCGCCGCGGCTTTGTCGAACGCCTCCCCCATCGCATCATCGATCGTCGATCCAAGCCGCTCCACGCTGGTCCACGATCGCAGCAGATACATCGCCGTGTGCCCGCCCGAGACCACGAACCCAAGCGCCGGAAACAGCCCCCCTTGCGCGTCGCCACCCAACACGCTCGCCCGAGTCCCGTGCCTCGCCGATTCCGTCTGACTCTGCTCGAGCACTCCCGCGTACAGATGCGCGTGGACATGGTCGACGCCGATCAGCGGTTTGCCCAGCGCCCAGGCAAAGGCCTTCGCCGCCGCAACCCCCACCAGCAGCGCTCCGATCAGCCCCGGGCGATTCCCAACCGCGATCGCATCGACCTCCCTCAGTCGCACCCCCGCCCGTGCCAGCGCCTCCCGAACCACCGGCAACAGCTTCTCCGCGTGCGCGCGACTCGCCAGTTCCGGCACCACGCCCCCATACTTCGCGTGCACGTCTACTTGCGACGCCACGACGTTCGACAACACCTCGCGCCCGTCCCTCACCACGGCGCACGCGGTCTCATCGCACGACGTTTCCAGCCCCAGAACGATCACTTGGGTTGCTCGGGCTGAGTCGCCGGCTCGCCCTCCGTCTCGGGCTTGCCTTCCGGCGTGCTCGATCCTTCATCCTTCGTCGAGGCTCCATCCTTGCTCGCGCCCTGCGCCTCTTCGCGAGCAGCGGGCAGCGAGACATCCGCCTCTTGCAGCCAGCGCTCCAAGTCGTTGCCCTCGATGTTCAGCGTCGCAACCAGCGCACCCGCCTTGTCGTACACCTGAACCTTCCCGCCGCGAAGCTCGGGCGTTCCGCTCCAGAGGTCGCGAACGAGCGGCTCCTTGCTGTCCGCCGCCGCCTTTTCCACCGCCTCAATCCGCCGCTGCAACCGCACGATGTCCTTGGTCATCGCATCGCGCGTCGTGATCAGCGTGCGAAGCTCATCGATCGCAATCTTCTCAGACAAGATCCCTTCTTCGCCCGTCGCCTGCCACGCGCCGGTGTCGATCTTGCCCTGCACCGCCCGCAGCGCCGCATCCAGCACCTTGTCCTTCAGCCGCTCCGTCACCCAGCTTGGGTCGTTCCATCGCTCTTCCGCGTGCGCCGCGTTCGCCCCGTCGCCGCCATTGGTTTCGCCCGCCGGCGCATCGGCCCGGGTCGACGCCGGCCCCGCCCGCAGCAGTTCCTGCTCGCGCCGTGCCAGCAGCATCGCGACCTCTTCTTCGTCCGTCATCGGGACGAAGAACCCCTTCGTCGGATCGACGCCCCAGCTCGCCGAATCGTCCTTGCGATGGATGCTCCGTCCCGAAGGCAGGTAATACGCCTGCTCGGTGAGCTTGAGTTCCGCGCCCTTGCCATACTCAAGCTTCTTGAGCGTTTGCACCGAGCCCTTGCCAAACGAGCGTGTGCCGACGACGATGGCACGATCGTGGTCCGCCAGCGCTCCCGCCAGAACCTCGCTGGCGGAGGCCGATTGCTCGTTGATCAGCACCGCGATCGGGAACTCCGGGAGCGTGCCGCGAGACCGCGCACGCCGAACTTCTTCCGGATGCGCCCGTCCCTTCGTCGAGACGATCACACCCTCCTTGAGGAACATGTCCGCGATGTCCACCGCCTCGTCCAGCAGCCCGCCCGGGTTGTAGCGCACGTCCAGCACAAGCCCCTTGAGCTCGCCCCGCGTCGCTCCGGCCGCGGCCAGCGCGTCAAACACTTCCCGCGCCGAACCGGGCGTGAACTGCGTCAGCCGCACATACCCGATCTTCCGCTCCGGGTCGATGAGGTAATCCCACGTCGACGCGTCCCCCGCGCTGCGATGGAAGCCCTTGACGCTCCGCGTCTTGATGCGATCGCGCACGATCGTGAACGGGATCTTCTTGCCATCGCGCTCGATGACGAGGTTGACCGGCGTGCCCCGATCGCCCACCAGCATGTCGACGCACTCATCAACAGGTACGCCAAACGTCGACTTGCCCTCGATCTCGACGACGCGATCATCCGGAAGAATCCCGGCCCGGAACGCCGGCGAATCTTCCAGGGGCGAAACGATCGTCAGCCACCCGCTCTGGCTGTTGACCGAAGCCCCGATGCCCACGTACTCGCCCGTGAGGTCCTTGTTGAACTTCTGCGCCTCCGCCGCCGGCACAAACGTCGTGTAGGGGTCGTTCAGCGCCTCAACCATCCCGGCGATCGCACCATCCTGCAGCGCCTGGATCGCCTTCTCGTCGATCGATTCGACATATCGCTCGCTGATCTGCCGCTTGACGTCGATGATCGGGTCGAAGAACGCCTGGTCACTGTGCCGCGTCGCCACCGCCATGGTCGAGCCCAGCACCGCGACGCCCAGGATCGTGATCAGCGCCCCCTGGCGGACGGCGCTCCCGCGTCCGCCCCGGGCACGGCCGGAACCCCGGCACCCACATCCCTGGCTCGACCCCGCCTCTCCCGCCCGTACCTCTCCCGCCCGGGCCCCACGCCCGCAACACCCAGGCGCACCTGATGCCCGCGCCGAGGATCGGGAAGGGGCGTCTGGGGCGCTGCCGAAGACTGTGCTGTTCAACCTTCTTCTCCAGGGCTAGCCCGAGTGTGTGGTGCTCGGGGAGGCCCTGCGGGGTTCTGACGCGGCGGGTTGGGCCGGTCGCATTCGTCCCCGCAAGCGGGCCTCTTGCGGCAAGAGGGCGAGGGCGGCAGTCTGCCGCCGCGTCGCCGGAGTCCTTCGCAGAATACGATGAACAATAGCGATCGGTTTGGGCGCGGGTCGGTGGCCGCCCGAGTTGCCTCACAGGAGCCTCATGCCAGCACGCCAAGAACGCACGAAACTCGAAGTCCAGTCCGAACGCGCCGTGCTCGCCGCGGTCCGCCTCCCCGACAGCCGATACGACGTCCGCGACCCATTTGGCGAACTTCGCGCCCTCGCCGAACAGGCCGGCGCCGTCGTCGTGGGCGAGCTCACGCAGAACCTGCCCAAGCCCGTCGCCGGAACCTTCATGGGCACCGGCAAAATCGTCGAACTCAAGCAGCTCTGCGAAACGCTCGAAGCTTCCACGGTCATCTTCGACCACGACCTGTCGCCCAAGCAGATCGCCAACATCGAGAAGGAAACCGGGCGCAAGATCATCGACCGCTCCGAGCTCATCCTCGACATCTTCGCCTCCCGCGCCCAGTCCGCCGAGGCCAAGCTCCAGGTCGAACTCGCCCAGCTCGAATACACCTTCCCGCGCCTGCGCGCCATGTGGGACCACCTCGAACGCATCGTCGGTGGCGGCGGGCTCACCGGCATCGGCACCCGAGGCCCGGGCGAGCAGCAGCTCGAAATCGACCGCCGCCTCGTCCAGAACCGTCGCAACGACCTCCACCGCCGCCTCGAAGAAATCCAGGGCCGCAAGCGCCGCGAAGTCTTCGCCCGACGCCAGCAGCACTTCACCGTCGGACTCGTCGGATACACCAACGCCGGCAAGTCCACCCTCTTCAACACCCTCACCGCGGGCGGCGCTTACGCCGACGACCGCCTCTTTGCAACCCTCATCACCCGCACACGCGAATGGAATGTCCAGGGCCACGCCGGCGGCGCCATGCACGTCATGCTCTCCGACACCGTCGGCTTCGTCCGAGACCTCCCCCACAATCTTGTCGCCTCCTTCAAGGCCACGCTCGAAGAAGCCACCCACGCCGACTTGCTGCTCATCGTGCTCGATGTTGCCGACCCCGCCGCCGAACTGCAATACGAGACCGTCAACCGCACCCTCGACGACCTCTTCAAGGAACTCAGAGAGAGCCAGCACGAAGAAGATCGCCAGACCCGCGAGCCCAAGCGCGTTCTCCTGCTCAACAAGGTCGACCGCCTCAAGGACAACGCCGACGTCCTCGCCTGGCAGCAGCGCGTCCCGGGCGCGCTGGCGGTCAGCGCCCTGCCCGAGATCCCGCCAAACGCACCTGGCCGCGATTGGATGTCCTCGAATGGCCATGCCGAGCTCGCGGCTCTCGTGCGAGAGCAGGTCCAGGGCGAGACCAGCGAGCTCCGCCTTGAGGTGCCGACGCGGGAAGCGAAGGCGATCCACGCGATCGAGCAGTCAGGGCACGTGCTGGAGCGCGAGTACGCTGAAGACTCCGTCCGCCTGCGCGTCCGCATAGGCCGCCGCGTGCTGGACCGCCTCCGCGCCGGCGGCGCAACCATCGCCATCATGGGCGAGCCCAAACCCACCCGCCCGGCCTGGAAGCCCCCGCCCGCCAAACCCGCCGCCAGCTGATCCTCGCGCGCCACCCGGCAAAACAACAAGCCTGCGGCGCGAGATGGATCCACGATATTGCACGATTCTCCTAATCTCACGACAGAGAGACGAAGCGTGAGAGGTCGGGCAAATCTTGCGCCAAACCGCACGCGCATTTGGAGGTTCGGAGTTCATCCACGGGCAAGTTCGTTGACGCACCGGGCACGCCGCATCACATCTATTTCAGTGACACGCACCGCCAACCAAGTAGAGAATGCCATGGCACTTGAAGCAATCATTCATCGCAAAGGCGTCCATCGGATCGTTCTCGAAGAGTATCCGGAAGGCGTCTATGTGTTGATTTACGAGTCGGCGGATGCCGGCGACGACAGCCCATGCCAAGATCACCTTCAGAACAACTGGGAGATCGCCAAGCGACAGGCTCGTGAAGACTTCGGCATCACCGACGACATGTGGAAGGAGATTCCGAATACGCGATTTAATGGTTGATGCGAGCCATTGAGGTTGCGACGGCGGAGTGGCACCAACCTCAAACAAGCTGACTGGCAGTTGAACTCAACCGGCCTACAACGTGCCACCGACCGCGTTCCGGCGGCCGGTGCGCTCCGCGTCTGTCACTGCCCCCGTGCCACCCCTTCCCCAACCCGCGTATCCTGCCCGATTCACCCCTTCCCGGGCCTGGCGAGGTTCCCGATGCCGAACCCGATTTCGAACCAACCCTCGACGAACGCCTCAGGCGAGGTCACCAGCATTCTCTCCGAGTCCCGCGTCTTCCAGCCCCCCGCCGCGGACCTGCTTGGGTTCAAAGCGTCGGCTGGTCCGGATGGCAAGCCCGGCCGCGGCCCGCGGGGCTGGCACGTCTCCTCGCTCGATGAGTACAAGAAGCTCCATGCTCGGTCGCTCGCCGACCCAGAGGCGTTCTGGAGCGAGCACGCCCGCATGCTGCGCTGGACGGCGCCCTGGACACGAGTTCTAGATTGGAAGTGCCCCGACGCCAAGTGGTTCGTCGGCGGGCGCCTCAACGCCTGCGACAACTGTGTCGACCGCCACGTCGACGAGGGCTTCCCCGACGAGATCGGCCTCATTTGGGAAGGCGAGCCCATGGGCGCCGATGGCTCCGGCCCCAGCGTCTCGGGCATGAGCATCCGCCCGGCGACGCCCGAAATTCGCAAGCTCACCTACCGCGAGCTCCAGCGCGAAACCTCCAGAGTCGCCAACGTGCTCAAAGACCTTGGCGTCAAGCGAGGGGAGGTCGTCACCATCTACATGCCCATGGTCCCCGAGTTGGCCATCGCCTGCCTCGCTTGCGCACGCATCGGCGCCGTCCACTCCGTGATCTTCGGCGGATTTGCGCCCCACGCCATCCAGGAGCGCATGATCGACGCCAGCAGCCGCGTCATCATCACCGCCGATGGCGGATTCCGCCGGGGCGACATCGTCCCCCTCCTGCACAACGTCGCAGAAGCCGCCCGGGGCCTGCACGAACACAAGCACCCCATCCGAGAAGTCCTCGTCCTCCGACGCACCGGGCACGACGTCGCCCAGCACGTCCACGCCATCGCGTCCCACGAAGCCCGCGTCACCTGGTGGCAGGAGAGCGTCGCCAAAGCCAGCGACCACTGCCCCTGCGAGCCCATGGACAGCGAGGACATGCTCTTCCTCCTCTACACCTCAGGCTCGACCGGCAAGCCCAAGGGCATCGTCCACACCACGGGCGGCTACCTCCTCTACTGCGCCTTCACCGCCCGCCTCACCTTCAACCTCATCCCCAGCTCCGGTCAGGTCTTCTGGTGCTCCGCCGACGTCGGATGGATCACCGGTCACAGCTACGTCCTCTACGGGTGCATGGCCAACCGCGTCGCAACCCTCCTCTACGAGGGCGCCCCCACCTTCCCCGACGCCGGACGCTTCTGGAGCATCATCGAGCGCCACAAGGTCACCCACTTCTACACCGCCCCCACCGCCATCCGCACCTTCATGAAGCTCGGGCCCGAGCACCCCGCCAAGCACGACCTCAGCTCCCTCAAGGTGCTGGGCACCGTGGGCGAGCCCATCAATCCCGAGGCGTGGATGTGGTACAGCGAGCACATCGCCGCCAACACCGACTTCTACCGACGCCCCATCGTCGACACCTACTGGCAGACCGAAACCGGCGGGCACGTCATCACGCCCCTCCCCGGCGCCACGCCCGTCAAGCCCGGGTCGTGCACGCTCCCCATGTTCGGGATCGACGCCGCCGTCGTCAACGAGCAAGGACAGGAACTCCCCGCCAACACAGGCGGCCTCCTCGTCATCCGCCGCCCTTGGCCCGGAATGCTCCGGGGCGTTCATGGCAATCGCGAGCGCTTCGTCGCCGGCTATTGGAACCGCGTCCGTTCTCCGGGCGGGCCCGGCCTGCCCCCAGCGGGCGAACCCTTCTACTTCTCCGCCGACGGCGCACGCCGCGACGAGCAAGGCAACTTCTGGATCATGGGTCGCGTCGACGACGTCATCAATGTCTCCGGGCATCGCCTCGGAACCATGGAAGTCGAGAGCGCCCTCGTCAGCCATCCCGCCGTCGCCGAGGCCGCCGTCGTCGGCATGCCCCACGACATCAAGGGAACCGGCATCTGCGCCTTCGTCACGCTCAAGGCCGCCAGCAAGCGCGCGCCAAACGACCTCCTCCGCAAGGAACTCTGCGACCACGTCGCTCACGAAATTGGCGGCATCGCCCGACCGGACTCCATCCGTTTCGCTGAGAACTTGCCCAAAACGCGGTCCGGAAAGATCATGCGACGCCTGCTCCGCGATATCGCTGCGGGCGTCACCAAGATCACCCAGGACACCACCACGCTCGAGGATTACTCCGTCGTCGCCAAGCTCGGATCGGAAGAGTGAACGCCCCCGTCGGGCAAAAGCCCAAACCATCATCATCCCACCAATCCGCAGCCGCACACTCGTCGACCCGCAACCACTCGTCATGACGGAACCAGCACACAAACAACGATCCAGCCGCCCGCCCCGCACACGCAGAAGCGCACGTCGCGCAGCTGCGGGCATGCTGCTTTCCGCCTCTCTCATCGTCCAGTCTTCCTGCGCCCCGCCCGTCCTCTTCGCGACGCTCGGCTCCACCGCAGTCGAGGCCACCGCCGGCGCGTTCGTCAACGGCGAGTTGATCGTCGCCGAGCGGGCGGAGTTGTCCGCGGTCTACGAAGCCGCGCTCCTCGCCATGGACGAACTCGCCTTCAAGGTCGACCGAAAAGCCCTCCGCGAACGCACCGCCGCGATCTACTCCCGCACCACCGACAACGCCTCCATCGAAATCAAGATCGCTCGAAAATCCCCCGTCGTCACCCGCATGGACGTCCGCGTCGGCGTCCTGGGCGACCAGCCCCTGTCCGAGCTCATCATCACGACCATGCGCTCGCACCTTCGCCGCCACAGCGCCGCCGCCCGCCAAGCCCCCCTCCAACTCCCGCCTAATCCATCGTTACTCCACCAGGCCCCTCTAAGAGCGCCCGACGCAACAACCGACAACCAAAGCGGAGAACGCCGGTGAACCAACTCCCTTCCGCCGAACGCCGCTCGCCTTCGCGCCGCCTCGCTCGTCCAGTCCGCTGGCTCGCGCCCGTCCGAGCAATCCTGCTCGCCGCCGTGCTCGGCGCGAGCCTCGCCGCCTCCGGGTGCGCCGCCAAGCCATCGCCTACTGGCGAGATCTACAGGGGCGGAAAACTCACCAGCATCGAGCCCGTCCCCGTTTCCGAGTGCTTCCTCGCCGCCCAGAACGCCCTCCAACAGCTCCGCCTCATCCTTCGGAAGAAGGTCCGAGACGCCTTCGACGCCAGCGTTGTCGGCGTGCGCATCGATGGTGACGACGTCAACGTCCACATCTCCAGGATCGGCGACGACACGTGCCGCGTCGTCATCCGCGCAGGAAGCGAACAGCACGCCCGCGTCGTCCTGCGCCAGATCCGCGCCAACTACGCCTACACAACGACGAACGAGGGCGACGAAGCCCCGTTCAGCGCTGGCCGCTGGTCCGACGAAGCCACAACCAACGGACCAACCAACGGACCAACCAGTGGACCGGTAAACGGGCCGACAAGTGACCCGGCGACCGATCGAGAGGAGAGGACCCCAGATCCCGCTCCAAACGCCGGGCCCTGACCCTCCGCCGCCGCCGCGGCCTGCCTCGCCAACACGCTCCGATCCCCGTTCGCGCCTGAACCCCACTTGCGTTCGCGCCCGAGCTTCTGTACGCTCTCGCCCGGTTCGGGTCTGGCCGCACGGAGACGCCTCGTGGTTCGGTCGCGTTCGGCCTGCCTCGGATCGCTGGAGCTTTGCGCGTGATCGGTTCTTTGGCGCCGGCGTGCGCCGCGTCTCTCGACGCGGGCGGTCCTTTCTCCTTGGCCTTCGCTTCCGGGGCGACCCCCGCCCTGCAAGCCCCCGCCCTGCAAGCCGCCTCCGAGCAAGCCGCAACCCAGCCCCAAGCCGGGCCGATGCTCGTCAGCACCACCGACGTACTCCCCGCTGACGTCGCTCCCATCATCGACGCCGGCAGCACCGCCTGGATGCTCGCCAGTTCCGCCCTCGTCCTGCTGATGGTCCCCGGGCTCGCCCTCTTCTATGGCGGCATGGTCCGACGCAAAAACGTGCTCACCACCATGGCCCAGTCCTTCGTCGCCATGGCCATCATCGGCGTGCAGTGGATCCTCGTCGGATACGCCCTCACCTTCGGCAAATCCCAAGGCGGCTGGATCGGCTGGAACTGGGACCTCGTCGGCCTCCACGGGCTTGATTTCCACTCCATCTACGCCGACAAGGGCGTCCCCGAGTTCGTCTTCGTCATGTTCCAAGGCAAGTTCGCCATCATCACTCCCGCCCTCATCAGCGGCGCCGTTGCCGAGCGAATGAAGTTCTCGTCCTACTGCCTCTTCATCCTCCTCTGGGCCACCTTCGTCTATTGCCCGCTCGCCCACTGGGTCTGGAACCCCGATGGCTGGCTCTTCAAAATGGGCGTGCTCGATTTCGCCGGCGGCACCGTCGTCCACATCTCCGCTGGCATCTCGGGACTCGTCCTCGCCCTCATGGTCGGTCGCCGCCGCGACTACCGCCCGGGCCTCAGTGGCGAGGGCTGGGCCATCCTCCCCCACAGCCTCCCCCTGACGCTCTTGGGCGCAGGCCTCCTCTGGTTCGGGTGGTTCGGGTTCAACGCGGGCAGCGCCGTCGCCATCGAATCACCCGTCGCTGGGTTCAGCGCCGGGCTCGCCTTCGCAACAACCCAGACCGCCGCCGCCGTCGCCGCCCTCGTCTGGGTCCTCATCGAGTGGCGCCACCAAGGCAAGCCCACCACGCTCGGCCTTGCCTCCGGCATCGTCGCGGGCCTCGTCGCAATCACGCCCGGCGCCGGCCACGTCAAGCCGCTCCACGCCATGATCATCGGCGCGATCGCCTCCATCGTCTGCTATCTCGCCGTTCGACTCAAAGGCCGACTGGGCTACGACGACTCCCTCGACGCCTTCGGCGTTCACGGCGTGGGTGGGCTCGCCGGCGCGCTCCTCACAGGCGTCTTCTGCTTCACCCCCGTCGCCGGACTTCTCGCTGGCGATGGCGGCAAGCAGCTCTGGCTCCAGTTCGTCGGCGCCGGAGCGGGGATCGCTGTCGCCGTGCTGGGCACGCTCCTGCTTGGCTCCATCGTCAAGCTCGCCATCGGGCTCCGCGCCCAGGACGACCAGGAACGCGACGGGCTCGATCTCAGCCTCCACGGCGAACGAGGTTACCACTTCGAAATCGGGTAAGAACGCTCACAACGCACCACTGACCACTCACCAGCTCATGAAACTCATCATCGCCATCATTCGACCCGAACGCCTCGAAGCCGTACAGACCGAGCTGCGCGCGGTGCTCGACGAGCAAGACAACTACCGCCTCACGGTGTCCGCCGTCGAAGGCCACGGCAGGCAGCAAGGCGAGGCGGAGTTCTTCCGGGGCCAACCCGTCCGCCCACGCCTCATCCCCAAGCTCCAAGTCACCGTCGGCGTGAACGATCCCTACGTCGAACGCGCTATCGACGCCATCATCCGCGGCGCCCGCGCTGGCAAAGTCGGCGACGGCAAGATCTTCGTCCTCCCGCTCAACGAGTGCGTCCGAATCCGCACCGGTGAACGTGGAGGCGGCGCCATCTGACGTACCCCCGCAACCCACACTCACAACGTCGCCATCTGTGCGCGCGCCGTCGCGCTCCACGCTCTTCAATTCACAAACCGCTCGCCGCGGTTTTCTTCTGACGATTCATGGGCTTCCCCCGAGATCGAGCTCCATCCGTGCGCACACGCTCAAGCGCGCTCTGTCTTACGGAGCCGTACTCCTGCACGCCCACTGCCCTCCCCATCGCCTATGGCCCGCCGCCCACCGCCCATTTCCATCTCGATGCCTTGATGCCGCGTGCCTCGCTGCCTTCTTCTCACTCCCCGTTTCCCACGCCCGACCATGCCCATCTCCGATCCATCTTCCCTCATCACCGACTACGCCAGTGGCGAGTACACCCTTGATGCGATCTGCGAGTCGCACAAGATCACCTATCGCGAACTCCGCGACTTCATCACGAGCCCTGAAACGCAGACGCGGATCGAGTCGTACCAAGCCCTCTTCCGTCACCACGCGAAGACCGTCGCGCTCCAGAAGCTGTCGTCCGCGGTTCACGCGCTCGCCGAGATACTGGAAACACGCCCCGACCCCGAGACGACTCGGCGTGCCGCCGTTGCGCTGATCAACATCGCCATCGGGCGCAGCCCCAAATCACCTCCACCCCCTCCCCCACCAACCCCCCCAACCCCCCCCACCACCCCCCCCCCCCCCCCCCCCCCCACCCCCCCACCCCCCCCCCCCCCCCCCCCCCCCCCCCCCCCCCCCCCCCCCCCCCCCCCCCCCCCCCCCCCCCCCCCCCCCCCCCCCCCCCCCCCCCCCCCCCCCCCCCCCCCCCACCCCCCACCCCCCCCCCCCCCCCCCCCCCCCCCCCCCCCCCCCCCCCCCCCCCCCCCCCCCCCCCCCCCCCCCCCCCCCCCCC
>JANRJU010000014.1:0-402349 GCA_033763815.1 Planctomycetota bacterium | reverse complement strand
GGCGAGAACCGCGTGATCGCCCGCTTCGGTCTCGACCGCATCAAGCGCTCGCCGCTGCACGGGCTGCGAGCGCTCGTCGATGCGTCGGGTCTCGGCGGCGCGAACATCGACACCTGGGATTGCGGCTTCAAACTCGCGCCGCGTCTGAATGCCTGCGGGCGCATGGCCCACGCGCGCGAGGCGGTCGAGATGCTTACGACTGCGGACCCGAAGCGTGCCGCGGAGATCGCCGCCGAACTCTCAAGACTCAATACTGAGCGGCGGCTGGTGGAGCGACGGATCTTTGAACAGGCCGCGGAAATGGCGGTGCAGGCGGGGATGACCGGCGAGGACCGACGCGCGATTGTGCTGGCGCATCCGGAGTGGCACGCGGGGGTCGTCGGCATCGTGTGCTCGCGGCTGGTGGAACGCTTCGGGCGGCCGACGATCCTGATGGCCGATCGCGAGGGCGTGTGCCACGGTTCGGGCCGGTCGATCGATGGCTTCAACCTGCACGCGGGTTTGCACGCGTGCGCTGATGTGCTCGACAAGTTCGGCGGGCATGACATGGCCGCGGGGCTGGCCCTGCAATCCGCCCGCCTGCCGGAACTCGTCGATCGCTTTACGGCGGTCGCCAATGAGCGGATCTCGCCCGAGGAACTCACACCTGTGCTGCACATCGACGCGGCAGCGCGGGCCGCGGACCTCTCGCTGACCGAGGTCCGCCGCGTCGAAGCCCTGGCCCCGTTCGGTCGCGGCAACCCGCCGGTCGCGGTGATGCTGAAGGGTGCGGTGATCGACGCCGCGCCGGTGCCGCTGGGGAGCGGGGGTCGGCACTTGGCGCTCGTGGTGCGAGATGGCGAAGCCCCAGCGACAGCGCCGGGCGCGCGGACACCCGCATCACGCGTGCTGCGATTGGTCGGATGGGGATGGGGCGAAGGCCCGCACCGCCAGCGGCTGGCGCGGGGGATGACCATCGATGCCGTGGTGCGGCCGAATGTCTCAACGTATCTGGGTCGCGAGAGTGTGGAGCCGGAGCTGCTGGACCTGCGGGCGAGGTGATAGCTCGGGAAGAGACGGAGAGACGGAGTGCGCGACTCAGGTCGTCCGCGCCGCTTCCGGCTTCTCTGGTGTCGGCTCGGTCGGTGCCGGCGGCGGCGCGTCCTTCACTTCGAAGAACAGGTGCTCTTCGTCCTTGCCCTCGGCATCCTGCCGGCGCGTCACCACAATTGTGCTCCCGGTCTTGAGGTTGCCGGTGAGCAGCATCTCGGAGAGCGGGTCTTCGAGGTACTGACCCACAGCGCGACGCAGCGGCCGAGCGCCCATGTCCGGGTTGTAGCCCTTGTCGATCAGGAAGTCCTTGCCCTTCTGATCGATCTCGAGCGTCACCAACTGCGCCTTGACGCGGTCAGCGACCTTCTTCACCTCAAGATCAACGATGTTGGTGAGGTTCTCTTTCGTCAGCGGACGGAAGACCACCACATCATCGAGACGGTTGATGAACTCGGGGCGGAAGAACCGCTCGATCTCCTTCATCAGGATCGACTTGATGTTGTCAAAGTCGGTCGACTCCGTCCGCTTCTGGAAGCCAAAGCCCGCGCCGCCCTTGATCAGGTCCGCGCCGATGTTGCTGGTCATGATCAGGATGGTGTTCTTGAAGTCGACGTTGCGTCCGAAGCTGTCGGTGAGGCGCCCCTC
Source organism: Planctomycetota bacterium (assembly GCA_033763815.1). Lineage (GTDB taxonomy): Bacteria > Planctomycetota > Phycisphaerae > Phycisphaerales > UBA1924 > JANRJU01. The sequence continues at coordinate 400,672 of JANRJU010000014.1, read as the reverse complement.
TTCCATGATCTGCAGGAGCATGTTGAACACGTCGGGGTGTGCCTTCTCGACCTCGTCCAGAAGCACGACGGAGTACGGACGCCTCCGGATGCGCTCCGTCAGCTGCCCGCCTTCCTCATAGCCGACGTAGCCCGGGGGCGCGCCGACCAGGCGGGAGACGTTGTGCTTCTCCATGTACTCGGACATGTCCAGGTGGACGAGCGCCTCTTCGTCGCCGAACAGGAACTCGGCCAGGGCCTTGGAGAGCAGCGTCTTGCCGACGCCCGAAGGCCCGACGAAGATGAACGAGCCCATCGGACGCTTGGGGTCCTTCAGCCCGGCCCGGGCGCGACGGATCGCCTTCGCGACCGCCTTGACCGCCTCGTCCTGGCTGATGACCTTCTTGTGCAGTTCCTTCTCCAGCTCAAGCAGTCGCTGCGCCTCTTCCTTCTCAAGGCGCTGCAGCGGGACGCCGGTCATCTTGCTCACGACCTCGCGCACCACATCCTCATCCACCACGCCCTCGGCCTCAATGCTCCGGGCCTTCCAGTCGCGCTGGATCTCTTCCTTCTTCTTGCGAAGCTGTTCCGCCTTGTCGCGCAGCTCCGCCGCCCGCTCATAATCCGCGGCCTTCACCGCCTCGTCCTTTTGGACGCTCAGCCGCTCGATGTCCGCCTCGATCTCCGCGAGGTTCGGGGGCTTGGTCATGCTCTTGATGCGGACCCGCGCACCCGCCTCATCGATCACGTCGATCGACTTGTCTGGCTGCACGCGCCCGGAGATGTACCGCCCGGACAGTTCCACCGCCGCCTTGATGGCGCTCTCGGTGAACTGCACCCGGTGGTGCTGCTCGTAGCGATCCTTCAGGCCCTTCAGGATCTCGATCGTCTGCTCGTTGCTGGGCGGGTCGACGGTGATCGCCTGGAAACGACGGGCCAGGGCCGCGTCCTTCTCGATGTACTTGCGGTACTCATCGAACGTCGTGGCGCCGATGCACTGGATCTCACCTCGAGCCAGCGCGGGCTTCAGCACGTTCGACGCGTCGATCGCGCCCTCCGCGCCGCCCGCCCCGACCAGGGTGTGCAACTCGTCGATGAACAGCATCACGTTCTTGGCCCGGCGGACTTCGTTCATGACCGCCTTGATCCGCTCCTCGAACTGCCCGCGGTACTTCGTGCCCGCGACCATCATCGCCAGGTCGAGCACGACCAGCCGCTTGTCGTGGAGGATCTCGGGAACGTCGCCCGACACGATCCGCTGGGCCAGTCCTTCGACAATTGCGGTCTTGCCCACGCCCGCCTCGCCCAGCAGCACCGGATTGTTCTTGGTGCGCCGGCAGAGGACCTGCACCACGCGCTCGATCTCGGTCGCCCGCCCAATGACGGGATCGAGGGAGTTCTCGCGGGCGAGTTCGGTCAGGTCGCGTCCGAAGCTATCGAGGGCGGGGGTCTTGCTCTTGCCGCGGGCGGCCGCCGCCGCACCGCTCGCCGCGCCGCCGCCACCAGCGGGCGCGCTCGAGGCGAACTGGCCTCCTCCCGACTCGCTACTACCCGTGGTTTCCTCGGTGTTGGTGCCAGCCCCGAGCAGGTTGAGAACCTCCTCGCGGACTTCCTCGAGCTTGAGGCCCAGGTTCATCAGCACCGACGCCGCAACCCCATCGTGCTCGCGCAGCAACCCCAGAAGCAGGTGTTCGGTGCCGACGTAGTTGTGGTTGAGGTTGCGTGCCTCCTCGATGGCGTACTCGATGACCTTCTTGGCCCTCGGGGTCTGGGGCAACTTGCCCATCGTGACCATCTCGGGCCCGGCCTTGACGAGCTTCTCGACTTCGAGGCGGACCTTGCGCAGGTCCACGTCGAGGTTCTTCAGGACGTTGGCTCCGACCCCCGACCCCTCCTTGACGAGGCCCAGGAGGATGTGCTCGGTCCCGATGTACTCATGGTTCAGGCGCTGGGCTTCCTGGTTGGCAAGCGCCATCACCTTGCGAGCCCGGTCCGTGAAACGTTCAAACATCGCGAATCTCCAGCGCCGGTGAGGCCTCGGGCAGGGCCGGTCGTGGTCGGGCGACCGTCCAGTCGGACCCCGAGGCGGGTGTATCCTACATCTCTTCGTGAAATCAATGGTCCGTGTTCAGAATCTCACAGGTTCCGTCGGCAGGCTCTCACCTTTTCTAGCATCGGTTCGTCCCCGCCGTCGGGACGATTCAAGCTCATGTCAACCCGGGACTTGCGCCCAGTCCCGGGCGCTCGTGGGACTCGCCCGTGCCATGTTGAGTCACGTCCCGCGCGGGAGGCGAAAAACCCTCCTGAATCTGACGAGAATGGGGCCGAAGCCGGGAGTCCACATGAACACGATGTGAGCAGATGGCATGCCGACCCAAAGTCGCCCGCGGCGGCACCCACCGCCTTCGCCACCCAGAGCCTCGATGCCACTGCGGAGGTCTCCAAGCCGGTCGGTTGCCGTCGGCGGCCTTGCGATCCCCCAATCAAGGGTGGCCGCCACGGGTGCACCAACTGCCGGAGTGGCAGCCAACCCGGGAGGGCTTCTTGGTGCCTTGAATCCTGAATGAGCCTGTCGGGCGAACCATCGCCCGCAACCCGGTGATTCCCCTTTCAACGTGCCACCTGCTCGGTGCCACCTGTTTTGTGCAACCTGTTCTGTTGGGACGATGCCTTGGACACTCGCGATCTTGAGTACCACCTTCCGCCCGAACGCATCGCCGTTCGTCCCGTGCACCCGCGGGACAGCGCCCGCCTGATGGTTGTTCGCCGGCTGGTCCCGCCACACGCTGCGGGCGACGGCCCGTTGCACGAGGCCCTGACGATCGAGCATCGGCTGGTCCGCGACCTGCCTTCCATCCTCCGCCCGGGCGATCTGATGATCGTCAACGCGACGCGGGTGCTGCCGGCCCGGTTTTTTGGGCGTCGCGTGGGCAGCGGCGGGGCCGTGGAGGGGTTGTATCTGGGCGGCGGGGACCCCCCCGCGACCTGCAGTGCCCCGCTGCCGCCTCGAGTGCCGTTCCGTCACTGGACAGTCCTGCTCAAGGGCGGGCACCTTCGCCCCGGAGTCCGCATCCGACTGACGGATGGGACCGATCGCCCCGGCTGCCTTGAACTGGCGCTGCTGGACCGGGACGCTCGTGTTGCGGGCGCCTGGACTGTTCGAGTTCAGCCGATCGACCCGCTGGAAGCCTCGGGGGATCAGCCCGCCGTCCTGGCGGCGACGCTGCACGCATCGCCGATCTCGCAGGTCGATCCGCTCGCAAGCCGCCTGCTCGGTCCAGAATCGAGCGACGCGGAAATCCTCGACCAGTTCGGGCGAACTCCCCTGCCGCCTTACATTGCCTGGGCGCGACGACAGCTCAATATCGCGGCACCCGACGCGGAAGACCGGAGCCTCTACCAGACGGTCTACGCCCACGAATCGCTGGACGCGGTCCAGCAATCCCGAGTCGAAGACAATCCGGCGGCCCCAGCAGTTGCAAGCAACTCGGTCGCCCCAGGGGTGACGGACCCCGGCGCGTCCCTCGCCGGTTCTCTCGCGGCTCCCACCGCTGGGCTCCACTTCACGCCCGAGCTTCTCCAATCGCTCGCTTCGGTGGGCGTTGAACGCGACGAAGTGGTTTTGCACGTGGGCCTTGGCACATTCAAGCCCGTCGACGCGGATCGACTCGAAGACCATCCGATGCACGCGGAGTGGTGTTCGATGAGCGCCGCGACGATCGCGGGCATGGAGGCCAGGCGTCGCGCGGGGGGCCGAGTTGTCGCCATCGGAACCACCAGCGTTCGAACGCTTGAGAGCTACGCGGCACATCTGCAACAGGCTGGCGAAGTTCCGGCATGGCTGCAAACGCGGCTGCTCATTTCACCCGGGCATGCGTGGCGCTGGACCGACGCGCTGCTGACGAACTTCCACTTGCCACGATCCACGCTCATGGCACTCGTTGCCGCGACGTTGTCGACCGATGCAGCGCTCGGCGTCGCGCGTCTCAAGCAGATCTACGAGATCGCCATCCGCGAGAACTACCGCTTCTACAGCTTCGGGGATGCGATGATCATCGTGTAGAAGCATGCATTCCCGGAATGCGCGTGCAGCCCGACCGTGAGGGGGGCTTTTCTTTCAAAGCATGCGGCCTGAGGGCTCCCTCCCGTCGCACCGAAAACCGTTCCGCCCGCGCATGCTTTCTGGCTGGATGCCGCCGGGCTGGATGCTTGGTGCACTGGAGAAAAGCCCTGCCTCACGGTCGGGCTGCATGCTTTGGGCCACTGCCGGCTCAACCTACAACAAACCCGCGCCGAACAGCGCGGGGTGCTCACGACTGGAGAAATATCTGCGGCCGGCTCGCACCGGTCTGAAGACCGGTGCTACCACAGTGATTACCCGCGCCGCCGCCTGCGAGCGATCATCACGCCGCCGAGGACGAGCACGCCGGTGCTGGGAGCGGGGATGACGGTGTCGATGAAGAAGCCGAGGTTGTTGCCGGGCCCGAGGTCGATCTGCTGGCCGGTGGTGAGATTCCGGATGAAGTCGCTGCTGGCGCCAGCGGAGATCGGCCCGCCGTAGAGCATGCCCATGTCGGCGATGTCGATGCCATCGGCACGGAAGAACTCGACGGAGATCGTCATGTTCTCGGTGGTTGGGATGTTGAAGGGGATGAGATAGCCAGCGGGACCGGATACTGTTGCACGAGTGCCGGGCGGAACTGAGCCGAAGTACACAGCGCTATCTTCGCCGACGAGCATAGAGTTCTGATTATAGAAGCGAATCGCAACACCGAGCGCGGTGAACCGTTGCGTCGACATGTTAGCGAATGTCCAGCCAACATTACTCACACTGCTCGGATTCCAGTTGGCAAGCTGGACGTCATCTCCATACTCATCACCGCCAACCCGCTGCCTGCCGAGGGCAAGATTGGTCACGCCACCATCTGAGGGACCCCGCCAGTTGTCATAGCTCTGGTCGGCAAGTCGCGAAGTAAGCATACCCTTGTCGAGCGGCTCGACCATGCGATAGCCCGGGCTGATTTCTCGAAACGTGTACGCGATGTTTTGGGCGAAAGTCGAGCCGCACACGACAGTGACCAGCCCGAGAATCATGCAAGATTTCATATCGCACCTCCTTACATATCATCCGGCGCACCGTAGTCACGAATCTCGAATGGACGGTTCCAGAAAAAGTCCTCGAACTCGACAAGGTCGGCCGCCGTCACCTCGCCGTCTCGGTTGATGTCTCCGGTCGCAACGACCTGATCGGCGTACAAGTAGGGGTTGAACATGTGATCGAGAATCACGTCATAGGCGAGTTGGTAGTCAGCAGTTGTTGAAGGAACGCCGTTGCCGTCGAAGTCAGCAACCTGGATCGGCCCCATGCTGTACCATCGCTTGACCTGCTCCATCTTATCCCGATGCATGAAGATGCTGGTCACGAAGCCCCGGTTGCGGGCTTCCAGAATTTCCCCATGAGTCATGCTGCCGTCGCAGGCATCCACCAGATGGATCTCGGTGGCGGCTCGGTCGAACCAGAAGTGATCTTCAAGGTAGCCAGTTGCCGGGTTCCTGTAGCGCTTGTACTGCCTGGGCCGCTGGCAGCCGTCAACCCAAGTTGAGTGAGCGAGCGTGAGCCAGCGCATCGTCGCCAGTGCGCAGTCATCCGGAAGGTCGGCACCAGAATCTAACGTCGGCAGGTTCTCGCCGCCTATACGAATGTTGAGCTGACGCAGATACGGATTGTGCGAGATTTCGAGCGCACCCCAACGCGACTCGCCCCCAGGCGAGTTGTCGCTCACCGCATCCAGCCAAATGGACTTGACGCCCGCGTTGACCCAAGGCCAGACGTGCCGCCACAAGTACGCCATGTGGCTTTCCACATACGGATTGACGGGATGAAGCTTCGCGAGTGGATTGGGAAGCGTGACGGGATTAGGAGTTCCCCATACCCAAGAGAAATCGGCGGTACCATTTGTATTGTACTTCTTGAAACTCAGGATCCTGTACGGAATCGTTGAGTACGGGTTGTCCGGATTCGGCTCCGTGTGCTCCGTGAACAAGCCGCAGACGTCCGGCGGGTAAATCCTGCCGCCGACATAGACCTCGATTGAATACTTATCCGGCTCGTCGTCGGGGCGCGTCGCCGCGTACTCGTCGATGAACTGGCCCCACGCGTTGCGATATGCGACGTCCCCGATGACCGTAAAACCGGTGAAGTACTGCCGCTTCCACTCCGGCATGGCCAGATACTGATTCATCGACTGGTTCGTGCCGTTGTAGACGGGATAGGTCTGACCGTTGTTGTTGGGATCGGCAGGCGACTCGCCAGCGTACTTCACACCCTGCACGCCGCCGGGCAGCATGAGGACGAATCGTCGGAATCCGTTGGCTCCGAGGATTTTGATCCGGTGGATCAGGTAATCGAACGAGTCAGGAATGCCGTTCGGAGTTCCGACCAAGGTGAAGTGCGGATCTTGCCGCCAGAGCGGGATCTGCGGCGTCGGCTCAGGTGGGCGAGCGTTGTCGATCGGGTCGTCGGTGTTGAAGACCGTCTCGAGCTCACCTGGTTGCCGGGGCATGTACCACTTGTCCGTCTGCCCGCGGTCGTTCCCCGTGTAGGCGTCGCTGGACAACTGGATGATCACGGCGGGACGTCGGTCACGATGCCAGTACGGCGATGGGTGGGCCCACGACGAGCCATTCGGGAGATACCCGAGCGGGTTGGGCGGTGCGGCAAGAAAACCGCAATCGCTGGCGGCAATTGCCGGCGAGTTCTGCGGCACAAGATGGTATGGGCACGTCGGTGGCGACAGAGGCGTTGGGTCGCCGCCCTCAACAATCGAGCTCCCGCCGACCACCGTGACTTGTGCCTGCGCCACCATGGTCATTCCCGCAAAGCTCAGGAGGCCGAGCGTTACACTCGCCCTACCGAAGCCCTGCCCCCCCCCCGAACGGACTATGAATCGAACGCTCCATTTGAAACTCCCCCGGGGATTCGGTCCCCGTCAACCGCCCGCAACCCCGAACACCCCGACCCCCGAACTTTGATGAGCCCGAACTCACCTTTATAAGTATGCCACGAACTTCTCAACGCCGCAACCAAAATGGAGAGTTGTCGTGTGAAGATTGCGCAAAGAATCGCGCCGAGTCTGTTGGCTTACTCCATGCCGACGTACGGGTTCGACCGTCGCTCTTGCCCCACCGTCGTCTCCGGCCCGTGGCCCGGCAGCACGCGCGTCGCATCGGGGAGTGCAAAGAGCTTCGTGCGAATCGAAGTCATCAGCGTGTCGTGATCGGAACCCGGGAAGTCGGTGCGTCCGACCGAGCCGGCAAAGAGCGTGTCGCCCGCGAGCACCAGCGACGCGCCCGCGCAGACGAGCGAGATCCCGCCGGGGGAGTGTCCTGGCGTGTGCAGCACGCGCCACTGCGTGCCCGAGAGCGTGAGCGTCTCCCCGTCGCTGAGCGTGCGGTCGGGCCCGGGGGCCGTGACGAGCTGACCCATCATCCAACTCAGGTTCAGTTTGGGCTCGCGGAGCCAATCGCGCTCGGCGTCGTGCATCCAGACCGGGATCGGCCCCAGCGCTTGCCTCACCTCGCTCACGCCCGCGATGTGGTCCACGTGCGCGTGCGTCAGGATAATCGCCTCGGGCGCAAGTTCGCGCGAGCGCACCGCATGGATCAGCTCCGTCGGCTCAAAGCTCGCGTCCACGATCCAGCACGCGGACGAACCTTCGACATAAACCACGTAGCAGTTGGTGAGGAACGACCCAAGCGCGAAGGTCTCGATCCGCAGCTTGCTGATGCTCTCCTGCGACGCGACGTTGGGTGGGCTTGCAATCACGCGGAACCGTAGCGGGCTCATCTCGCCCCGCTGCTTGCTTATGCAGCCCGTTGGCTCACGACGTGTCCGGACAGTTAGCGGGGTTCAGCGTTCTCGCCCGAGTCGGGCTCGCGGTCGGGTTCGCTGGCCTCTGAGTTCTGGGAATCGTTCGGAACTGCCTGATCGCCTCGACCTCCCTGGGCCACGTCGCTCCCGGGCTTTGCGCGGTTGATCATGTCACGCGTGTGGCGCGCAACCATCCGCTCGCGGCTCTCGCGCGAGATTGTGAGTTCGCGTCGAAGCTCGTCGACCCGCTTGGTCAGTTGAGCCAACTCCTGTTCCTGCACCATCACCCGGGCGTCGAAGACCGCACCCGCCAGGCCCTCGATGCTCTTTTCCAACGCCGAGATCTTTGTCTCATCGCGGGGCTGCTCGCGATACGCCTCGAACAACTGTCGATTGGTCTCCATCAGCAGCAGCGTGGAGCGCAGGTCCTGCATCCGCAGTTCGAAGATCTTGGGATCTCGCTTCTGGTCCTGCTCCAACTGGCGGACGCGGGGGGCGACGCGATCGAGCAGCCGATCGACCGCCTCCGTCTCGCGCTCGCGCCAGACGCTCAACTTCTGCCAGAGCATGGGCATGTTGTTCTTCAGGAACGCCAGAGAGCGGGTGCGCTGCTCGGGCGTGCCGGGGCGGATCGCCTCGTCTGCGTCGTCGCTGCTCTCGGCAAGCCGCTGCCTCGCACGCTCGGCGAGGCGATCTCGGGGCGTGCCCCCCTCAGTCGATTGGGCATCGCGCATCACGCGGCGACCGAGTTCGGTCATGGTGCGCTGCTCGATCTCGCGAAGATCGGGGAAGATCTCCTGGAGGGCCTTGCCCTGATCCAGTCGTTCGAGAGCGCGGGAATAGGCGGAACGCAGCTCTTCGACTCGCCGAAGGCGCCGCTCGATGAACTCCTTCGCCCGCGGTCGAGACCGCGCCGGCGAAGCGTCGCCGCGATCGGGCGAAGGCGACTTGGGCTCGGCGGCGGCGTCGGTTGGCGAACTCGCCTGTGCCGGCTGGAGTTCTGCCTCGGCATTCCCGGCTCCCGACGCGGGCGAGTGCAGGAGCGTGCCACCAGCGACGACGGCAACGAGCAAGAGGCTCCACCGCGTCCAACGACGCGAGGCAAGTGGCGCGCGGGAAAGAGCCAGCGCCCGGACGGGCGAAGACTGGCTCGTCGGCGGAATCTGGCCCGTCAACTGGCTCGCTGACATCACGTTCCTTCGCATTCCGTATCCTTTGCTGCGCGTCAGCCCTGCGTCGCGTCCTCCAGCTCCAGCGACTCCATCAGCGTGCTCTCGAGGCGCGCCGCCTGTTCGTCGAGTTCTCCCAATCGGGCCGCGATCGACGACGTCAGTTCAAAGTCGGGCTCGACCCAGACGAACTCACTCTCCAGCGGGGAGGCGCTAGGCCCGGGCGGCAGCGGGGTCTTAGTTTCCGAACTCGGCGGGCTGAAGCTCGGTGGGTTGACGGGCGGCGCATGGTTTCGCGCCAAGCGATCGCGACCACGATCACCCGACGCGGCGATGATGGCGGCGCCGATGGCAAAGCAGATCGCAACCCCAGCCGCGAGTCGCAACGGAGTGGCCCAAGAGCGCGAGTGCGCGTGCCGCCGCGGCTCGCGAGCCGGCGACGATCCCGCATGCGTCGCACGCGCGACCTGGCCGAGCGGGTTGGCCCCGGGCGCGACTTTGAAGGTGGCGCACGCGGCGTCGGTGTGGGCCGCCAGCCGACGCTCAAAATTGGCATCGGGCTCTGACCGCTCGGCGCTGGCCAGCGCGTCGAGCGCCCGAACCAGTGCGTCGTCGGCGGCAGAGTGTTCTGGCTCGTGGTTTGTCGCGTGAGCGTTCATGAAGGCACCATTGATGGAAGGCGGTTTGACCAAAGGCACACGACCGGGAGGCCCAAGGTCGATCGGCGACGCCTCGCCCGGGCCCGGGTTCGGATCCTCATGATGATTCTCGTGCATGCGGCTCATGATTCAACCCCCTTGCGAACCACCGGCCTCGGAACCGGTGCTGGGCGTGTCGCCAATGTCGGCTCCGGTGATGCCTCCTCTACTCGCTGCGCAAGCGGCTCTTCCCGCGCGTCGCCCTGGCGATGCCGCTGGCTCTCCAGAATCTCGCGCAGCTTGCGCAGCGCCCGATGATGGCGAGCCAGCACGGTGCCCAGCGGCTGGTCGAGCATCGACGCGATGTCCTTGAAGTTCATCCCGCCGTGATGGCGCAGCCCGATGATCTCTCTGTCGGCCGGACCAAGCTCCTCCACTGCGAGGCGGAGGCGAAGAAGCGAGACGCGCCCCTCGCCAGCGTCGATGTCGTCGCCTGAGACGCCGTCGGCCTCCAGATGTCGGAGAGCCTCGGGGGGCGTCGGAGACGCTTGGCGGCGGGCACGCCTGGCTTCGTCCCGAACGCGGTTCATCGCGACGCGGAAGAGCCAGGGCTCGAAGCGGCCCTGCTCGACATATTCCTGGCGAGCGAGCTTGACGGCGATGGTGGCAAAGACCGATTGCGTGATTTCCTCCGCCAACTCTGCGCCGCCAACCCGGCTCTTGACCATGGCGTAAACCCGCCTGCCGTATAGATCGATCAGCCCGCGCCATGCCGCCGCGTCCCCGCCCGCTGCCCGGGACAGCAGGCCAGCCAAGTCAGGTCCCGAGGCGTTGACGTCCGAACTCACGCTGTTGGCGTCCTGTTTGTCCTGACGAACACGAACATTGTCTTCAACGTTCAACGATCGTTCGGGCGGGAGATTGCATGGCCGCGAGGGTGTCATGGTCCGAAACCCGGGGTAAAGCCCGGAGGGCAGGTGGTGCCGGGCGCCCGTGGGGCCCGGTTGAAGCATGGCCCCGCGGTCTGCGTTATTCTCGGCGATATGACCCAAGTTCTCTACACGGTGACTGCCATCCTGCCGGACGACGCGACGGTGGACGCGTATGCCGACTGGCTGCTGGACGGTCACATATCGGACGTGCTGGAGGCGAGCGAGGCGAGCAGCGCGCTGGTGGTTCGCCTACCGGGGCGGATGATCCGGACGCAGTACTTTTTTCCGTCGCAGGAATCTCTGGACAGGTATATCCGCGAACGAGCACCGGCGCTGCGTGCCGAGGGGTTGCGACTTTTCGGGCCGGATCGCGGGGTCCAGTTTCAGCGAGAGGTCGGCCAGATCGTTCACGAGGCGACGGCAACGCGTCGACCCGAGGGCGCGGGCGGGGGCCAGGTGGGACGCCCGAATCGGTGAATGATGGTGCCAAATGACGCGACCTGGGTGAGGCCTTACACTGCGCGAGTGGTTCGGGACGGCGAATGGGGGCGGGTTGGGCGTTTGAAATCCCGCAAAGTCCCGAAAGGTCCCCAACGCGGTTTGCGCCCGTGCGGTTTCCCCAGAGCTGGTCTATTCCAGGCCTCACACAGGAATGTCCGATCCCGTGGAGCATCCGAGCGACGAGTCTCTTTTTCAGCGATACCGCGAGGGCGATCTTGGTGCTTTTCGGGCGCTGGTCGAGCGGTATCACGACGATTTGCTGCGGTTTTTGACGAGGCTGCTGGGCGACCGTCAGGCGGCGGAGGACGTTTTCCAGGAAACGTTCGTCCAGGTCCACCAGTCGGCGCAGACCTTTGACGCCGAGCGACGTTTTCGGCCTTGGCTTTTCACCATCGCAGCGAACAAGGGACGGGACTACCTGCGTAAGAAGGGACGCAGGCAAGCCTTCGACCTTTCGGCGCCCGTCGCTTCGGCGGGCGACGAAGGGGGCATGACGTACGTGGATCTCCTGGAGGTTGATTTTCCCGCGCCCTCTGCGGCGATCGATGATCGCGAGCTCGGGCAGCAGGTTCAGCGAGTTCTTGACGCCATGCCCTACAGCCTTCGCGAGATCCTTCTCTTGGCCTACTTCCAGCGTTTGAGCTATGCCCAGATCTCCGACGAGCTGAATGTGCCGCTGGGGACGGTGAAGTCTCGCCTGCATTCAGCGGTAGCAGCCTTCGCCAAGCGGTGGAAGGCGTCGCACGGCTCGGAAGACGGCACGGGCATCGAGCAGGGAGCAGAGACATCTTGATGGCGGTTTTGAGCGTTGGTTTGGGCCTCGCTGTTGAGGCTGGGATGGTGTGTGTACGGACGTGGGAAGGCATGACGCAGGCCACGAACGTTCTTGGAGCGGCAGCATGAGTTCGCCACAGGGGCAATCGCTCAAGATCGCGGGTGTTGGAAATCCGACGGACGTATGGATCGCCGAGGCCGCTCGGGAGTGTGCGGCGGCCAACCAGACCTCCCACAGTGCGGGCGCAGTCGGATCAACAGCCGACGTCGTTCAATCGCGGCTGCATCGCCTGGGCGACTTGGTTCGCGGCGGTGCGGCCCCCACCGGCGACGAGCGCGAAACGCTGATTGATGTCACGATGGCCCGGGTCCTCAGGATGAACGCCGGGCGGGCGAGCAGCGGAGGAAGCTTGGAGCCCCGGCTCACGCCCATGGACGAAGAAGCGGCGGACGCCTGGGTGTTCGCGGGTTTCGATGCTTCGCGCGTTCCGGCCTCGCTCCGGTCTCGCGTCGAGAAGCACGCTGCTTTGGCGGAAACCCTCGCGGCTGGCCGAGATGCGAGCGAAACGCTCGCCCACCAGACGTCGACCAACGCCAACGCGTCGACGAACCTCGTCGATCGCACGATGTTCACCATCGCTGGGCTCAATACCGATCCGATCCCGATTTCGCGCGGTCGCTGGCTCTCGCGATACCGCCTCACCGATGCCATCGCGGTCGCGGCGGCGGTTGTCGTCTTCTCCGCGGTCGTCTGGCCTATGTCCAGCGCACTGCGACAGGGCTCGATCCGCGCGGCGTGCCAGGCCAACCTCCAGACCGTTGCCCAGGCGCTCGGCTCCTACGCCAAGACGTACCAGGGCAGCCTGCCTGTCGCGGCAGCGTCTTTGGGCGGGGGATGGTGGGACAGCGGAACGCGCAACTCGAACTTCACCAACCTCACGAAGCTCGCGAGCGAGGGCTTCACCGAGCTGCGTTCGCTGGCGTGCCCGGGCAGCGATTCCCACGCGAGCGTGGTATCTCGCTTGGCGTCGGGACGCGCGGAATCGCCGGAGGCAGCGAGTGATCTCTGGCCCAGCGTGGAAACGATCTCCTACAGCTATCAGGTGGTGACGGGAACGCACCGCCCGCGCTGGGGCGAGCACAGCAGCCGGGTTGGAGTGATGGGCGACCGCTCGCCCGTGGTGCTCCGGGCGCTACGCAACGAGGCGGTTGACCCTTGGGAAAACTCGCCCAACCACGGCGGGTACGGGCAGGAGATCCTGTTTGCCGACGGATCGGCACGCTGGCTGGAATCGCCCGAGCTGGAACGCGGCACGACTGGCGAAGTCGACAACATCTGGCTCCCGCGGAAGATCGAGCAGGTGATTCGATTCGTGCAGACGGGCCAGCGCCCGAACCTGCTGCGAGGGGATGAGCAGCCGGAGGCGGAAGACACTTTCTTGGCGCCGTAATCGGGGCTTGGCGCCGTAATCGGGGCTTGGCGCCGCAATCGGGGCTTGGCGCCATGATCGGGGCGCGCCCGGGCCGCGGCTCGCGAAGTGATTTCGCGCTCGTAGCCGGGTTGCAGTTCACATCATTGATAAGCGGATACGGCTAAGGTCTGGCACGGCCGATTTGTTTGGCCCGTCTTGCACGACCTGTCTTACTTGGCCGGGTCCCGGTCGCAGCTCCCGGGCAGACGACCCGAGTGACGCGACCGATCTTGATGTCGGGTGAGGGTTTCAGGCGGGGCTGTCGGGCGAGATTGGTCAATCAACGCACAAGGGCGAGTTTGATGCAGCACTTCCTGTATTTCGCTGGCGGGCTTGTGTTGTTGCTCGTGGGCGGGCGATTGCTGGTTTCCGCGGCGGTTGACACCGCCAAGCGCTTGAACGTTTCGCCCCTCGTGATCGGGCTCACGCTTGTTGCCTGGGGCACGAGCGCTCCGGAGCTGGCACTCAACGTGATTTCGGCGTTGAAGGGACGGGGCGACCTGGCCAGCGCCAACGTTGTCGGCGCCAACATCTGCAACATGGCTCTCGTGCTGGGCGTCGCGTCGCTGATCAAGCCCCTGATCGTGGGCGAGCGCCTGATCAAGATCGAGATCTGGCTCAACGCTTTCATTTTGCTCGGGTTGGCGCTGATGGGCGTTTTCGGCGCTTTTTCCGCCTGGAAGATCTCGATCATGCTTGGGATCTTCGGGCTCTACAGCATGTGGACGATCATGGCAGCGCTGCGCAGCTCGGATCGCAACGCCCGCAGCGAGCAACCGATCGGCGATGACCCCGTGCGAGAAGGCGCGCCGATGGGGTGGGTGATGATCGCGGCGTGCTTTGTGGGCGGGCTGGCGCTGCTTTCCTTCGGAGGGTCGCTGACAAGCGACGGGGCGTCGGGGATTGCGATCGGCCTGGGTGTTCCCGCGAGCGTGGTCGGGGTGACGATTGTCTCGATCGGCACGACAACGCCGGAGCTGATCACCAGCATCCTGGCGGTGCGACGCGGACAAACGGACCTGGCGATGGGGAACGCGATCGGGTCGTGCCTGTTCAACGCCGGGGCGATCTTCCCGATCAGCGCGCTGATCGACGCGCCGGCGGCACACGGAGAGCTGTTCATGCCTCTGCTCTATATGGGCGGGCTGGCGCTTGCGCTGGTCCCGATCAGCCGCTCACGGGGCAAGGTTGTCACCCGGGCCGAGGGCGGTGCGCTGCTGCTGACCTATGTGGTGTTTCTGGTGATGTCGGCCTACGGCGCCGAGGGCACTCCGCCCGGCGCGGGCGAGGTGGGCGCTACGCCCGGGCCGGCCAGCCAGGCTGAGTGAAGACGCCGTCACGCTGGATGACGACGCCGTCGGCGATGATGATGCCCCCGGGACGGACGACGCGCCCAGTCGTGGAGCGGACGGGGCGCAGTTCCGACACAATGTCCCAGTGCAGGGCGCTGTCGTTGGTGTTCCCGCTCTCGGGGATTCCCGCCCCAACGGCGAGGTGGAACGTCCCGAGAATCTTCTCGTCAAAGAGGGTGTTGCCGCTGTAGTCTGCAAGGCCGGGGTTGGTGCCGATGGCGATCTCGCCCATGGTTCGCGCGCCCGGATCCTGATCCAGGAGCTTGATGAGGAAGTCTTCGTTGCGCTTGGCGACGGCGTCGACCACGCGACCGTGCTTGAACTGCAGGCGGATTCCCTCGACCGTTGAGCCCATGAAGTTCGCGGGGGCGGTGAAGTTCACATGCCCATCGGCCCCTTGCGGACCCGAGAAGATCTCGCCATCGGGCATGTTCTCCTCGCCCGCGCAGTTGATCCAACGAGCGCCCGAAGCGGGGGAAACGTCGATGTGGAGGTCGGTTCCGTCGTCGGCATCGCTCGGGGGCGTGGAAAAGCGGAGGGATGAACACTTGGCGAGATGGTCGCACGCACGCTGCTGCTGGGCTTGAAGCTCGCGCCACGAAGCGACGGGGTCGGGCTTGTCGAGCATGCAGGCCGCGAAGGCGAACGCCGCGAACTGATCAAGCGACATCTCGGCGTCCTGGGCGTAGGCCTCGGTGGGATAGAGCGCGCCGCACCAGCGCATCGCCCCGGCGGCGCAGCGGGCCATCTCGGTCTTCATCAGCGGGCGGCGGGCCTGCTGCAGCATCGCGACGCGGGCGGGATCCTGCTTTCCAAACGCGCGGGTGTTCACTTCCGAGAGGATCGAGATCCGCACGTCCACGGTCTGGGAGGCGTGCAGCAACACGGGCTGCGTGAATCGCAGCTGCTCTTCCGACGCGTGCTGGACCATGATCTGGCGGAGGCGCTCGCTGCGGGGCGTCCACATCGGATGCCCGCCGGCGCGGAGGACGGATTCGAACAGCGCCTCTAGCAGAGGGAACGCGTTTGCCTCGACGTTGAGCGCGACGATGTCGCCGGGCTTGACCCGCGTCGAGTATTCAACAAGCACACGGGCGAGCTGGTCGAGTCGTGGATCGCGCACGGGGGTCTCCGTCGGTCGTGGGAACGAGCTCCGCGCGTGCGTACTTGCCTTCGACGCGAAAGCTCACAAGTCGGTCCGTTGGTAAGAACTTAGCGCAACCTGAACGTAGAAGCGCACGCGATGGAAGGACCCGCTTGCTATTTTTTGCGACTTGGCTTGGGAAGCCCTCCGACGGGGGCGGACAGCCAGCTGGAAAGCCGGGAAACCGGCTCGCGAGAGGAGACAGACATGATGCGTTTGGCAGGAGCGGCGCTTTTGTGCGCTGCGGGCGGGCTCGCCCAAGCCCAGGTTCTGTATGGCGTGGCGTCGTTCACCAACTTTGGTTCGCAAAGCCTGTATTCGATCAACCCATCGACGGGTTCGGCAACGCTGATCGGGAACACCGGGCTGCGGCAGATCGCCGGGCTGGACTGGGACGGGGGCTCGGGGCGGCTGATCGCATTGACTGCATCCGGCGACTCCTTCGCACTCAACACGTCGACCGGCGCCGCGACGCGCGTTGTTGATGCAAACTTCGGCGTGCCCGAGGGTTCAATCGCCCTGGAGACCGCCGGCACCTTCGCCCCGATCTTCGACAACCTGCACCGGTGGAACGGCGCGGGCTGGTCGCTCGTGGGCCCGTCCGGGCTGGCGCCGGGCGCGGATATCTCCGGGCTTGATGGCACGGGCACGGCGCTCTTTGGGCTCGCGCTCAACGACGCACGGGCCGACCAGCTAGTTCGGTTCGACACGAACACGGGAGTCGCGAGCGTGGTTGGCGACACCGGTACCAACGGCCTCGCGGTTGGCGGGCTCGCCTTCGACTGGGACCTGGGTCGGTTGTTCATGACCGACGGGCTCAACCTGTACAGCATCAACACGTCGACTGGCGCGGCGTCGAGCATCGGGTCGCTGGGCGTGGCGGGCTTCTCGGGGCTGGCATACGTCCCGGCACCCGGAGCGGCCACCATGGTGCTCGCGGGCGCACTCGCGGCATCGCGTCGGCGCCGCTAAACAGCGGGGCTTGATGGGCTGGGCGTTTCACGCGTCACGCTCAAGTTCACCCGCGTTTGGCACTCGCTTCCATAACGAACTCTTAGCAAACAACAGATCAACGTCCGGCGCCGCCCCCAGCAATGCACGGATCGGCAGCGGACGAGACGATTTTCCTGGAGGACACACGATGAGGCTCTCGATCGGATTGCTTCTTGCCGCCGGCGCGCTTGTTGCGGCCCCGGCGCTGGCGCAGCGCAGCGTTGCATCGAACACCACCACGCGCGGCGCGACCCTGAGCGCCAAGAGCGTGAAGGCCTTCCCGAGCAAGGACACCGGAGTCACTCCGGTTGATCTCTGGCTGCACGTGCTGCACAACAACGACGGGGAGAGCAAGGTTCTCCCGCTGGGCGGCGCCCAGACGGGCTTTGGCGGGGCGGCCCGCTTCAAGACGCTCGTGGACAACCTTAAGAGCGAGGCCAACACGCCGCGCGGCGACGGCGTCGCGCAGGGCTGGCTGATGATCTCCTCGGGCGACAACATCCTGCCCGGAGTCAATCTCAACGCCGCGATCAACAACGGGGTCCCCTACTACGACAGCATCCTGTTCGACCTGATCGGCTACAGCGCGATGACGCTGGGCAACCACGACTTTGACGCGAACCCGGACATCCTGGCGAACCTGATCGCCGGAACGAACAACACGCCCTTCATCTCGGCGAACCTCTCGTTCTTGAACGAGCCGGTGCTGCAGGCGCAGGTGAACGCCGGCAAGCTGGCGCGGAGCAAGGTTGTGACGGTCCAGGGTCGTCAGGTGGGGATCATCGGCGCGACGACCGAGTCGCTGCCCTTCATCTCCAGCCCGCGCAACACGACCATCGGCCCGGTGCTGGCGGCGGTTCAGCAGGAGATCACGACCCTGACGAACCAGGGCGTGCAGATCCTGATCCTCTCAACGCACCTGCAAGGCCTGAGCAGCGAGTTGGCGCTGGTGCCGCAGCTTTCGGGCATCGACGCGGTGATCGCGGGCGGCGGGAGCGAGATCCTGGCCAACGCGAGCGACCTGCTCGTTCCCGGAGACGTGGCGAACTTCCCGTACCCGGTCGTTGTGCAGGACCAACTGGGGCGGAACGTGCCGGTGGTGACGACCGTCGGCGATTACAAGTATGTGGGCCGCCTGGTGCTGGGCTTTGACGCGGCCGGCAACCTGATTGCGACCGACTCCGCGCTCAGCGGGCCCAAGCGGGTCAGCGGCGTGGCGCCGGACGGCGTCGCGCCCGACGCGACGGTGCAGTCGCTCGTTGTCAACCCTGTGCAGGCGGCCAACGACGCGCTCGACTCCAACATCATCGCCATCAGCGATGTGGCGCTCGAGAGCCGGCGGAACGTTTCCGGAGCCCCCGCCCCGCAGGCGAACTTCGGCATCCGCGTCAGTGAGACCAACGTCGGAAATCTCGTCGCCGACTCGATCCTGTGGGAAGCCACTCGAGTCGCGGCGGTCAACAACCTGCCCGTGCCGGACATTTCGATTCAGAACGGTGGCGGCATCCGCCTCAACAGCGTTCGCCTGGCGGGCCCGATCACGGAACGCTACACCTACGACCAGCTCCCCTTCACCAACGTGCTGACGCTCGTGCCCAACATCGGGCCGGTGCAGCTCAAGGTGATCCTCGAGAACGCGGTGAGCCGCGTGGCGGGCGCGGATGGACGATTCCCGCACGTCTCTGGCATGCGGATCGTGTGGGACGCCAACGGAACGGCGCAGGTGCTGACGCCGGACGTCCCCCCGTTCACGGTCTCGGTTCCGGGCTCGCGCGTGCGTGACGTGATCTTGAACGACGGGCGATCGATCATCCGCGATGGTCAGATCGTGCCGGGCGCTCCCAGCGTCAATATCGCGACGATCGACTTCCTCGCGGTCCAGGGTGGGGATCAATACCCCTTCAACAACGCTCCGTTCGTCCGCCTGGGCATCACGTACCAGCAGGCGTTCTTCAACTACCTCACGGAGTTCCTGGGCGGCGTGGTGACGGGCGCTGAATACCCCAACGCGATCAACAACCGCGTCATCCGCCGGAACTGATGACACAGGCCTCGGGGATCGACAGATCGATCGCCAAGGACCCCATCTCACCAACACGCGTCTGACCGAGCCCGGCTTTGGCCGGGCTCGTTTTCATTCGGGCACGCAATGTCCGGCATTCTGCGCTCGGGCTTTGCCACTTGCGCTCAGGCCTTGCGATTGAGGGCTTCACGCATCGCGCGGCGTTCTTCGTGCATCATGATCGACGCCGCAACGACCGCCGCGGTCTCGACGCGCATGACGTGGGGCCCGAACGACGCGATGCGAGCACCTTCCTCCCGCAGCGTCGACAACTCGCGGGGCGTCCAGCCGCCCTCGGGGCCAATAAGCAGCCGATGGTGAGTGCCGCCAGATGCTTGATAAAGCTGGCCAGACGCATCTGCGACGACAACGCGGGCGTCCGGGGCCGGGGGGACGAGGGCCTCCGCCAGGGTCGCTGGTGGCTGGATCTCCAGCAGCCACGCGCGGCCGCACTGCTTGAGCGATTCGGCAGCGAGCCGGCCCAGTCGGTCGAGCTTGCCCGCACGGGGCTCAACGACGGTGCGCTCGGTGACCAGCGGTCGGACGCTCGCTGCTCCGACTTCCGACAGGCCCTCGATCATGTCCTCGAGGCGGGCCCCCTTTGGGGCAGCGGCCCAGACTTCGAGCCGCGGAATCTCGGGTGGAACGCGCTCTGCGCGCGTGACTTCCAACGTCAGCGTCCAACCCGCACGCGGGTCCTTATCGATCGCCCTCACGACGCAGGCGGCGCGCCGCCCTCGCCCGTCGCACACGCCGACAGCGGCGCCGAGATCCAGTCGCTTGACGCGAGCGGCGTGGTGGGCTTCCTCTCCGCCGAGCGTCAGCCTCGCGCCGACAGCGAGCGAGTCGTCGAGTTCGGGATGGAAGATCAGATGTCGTGCCATGGTGAGGGCGCCGCGTGCTTGTGCTGCACTTGTGTGTAGTGGACGGTACCCGGGTTCGAGCGGGCGGAATGCGGGGGACCGCCGCCGCAGACGCTCGGACGCGGGGAACAACCCCTTGCGTTGGGGGTGAAGCCGGCGTCGATCGCGTCCGATCACGTCGAGGGGCCTGGTCTGGGCTCGGCCAACCACGATGCTCGACACCACACCCGAACTCTCCAGGCTTGCCGATCTGGACGCTCGAATCGAAGCGCTGGTCGCGGAGGTTGCGTCGGCGTGCGAGCGGATCGAACAGGTGATGTCAAGTTCGGACCCGACCGACAGCATTGAGGAGGTCGAGAGCACTAATGAGGCTGAGGCGAGACCTCCCGAGGCACCGCCTCCTCTTGGGGGCGCTCTTCAGGCGCAGCGACCACGGACCGATCTACACAGGGCGACAATGACTTCGACTGAGCACGAGAGCAGTCCAACGGCACCGTTGGAAGCGAGGGCAATCGAGCCCGATTCGCTCGCCCGCGCGGCGGCCGCGCGTCCGGCGAGTCCGTCGGCCCAGGATGGGAGCGAAGAGACCGCGGCGCCCTCGCTCGGTCAAAGTGTCGTCGAGACGAGCGTCGAAGCCGAGGTGGCACTGAGAACCGGGGCGGGCGTGTCCGACAGTGTCGGCGACGGTGCACCGGGCACCGCGGGCGAAGCCCCGACGGACGCCGCGAACTCGGATCGCTCAATCGTTGTGCCTGCGAGCGCGGAAGACGCCAATCCTGCGGACCCAGCTTCTGGTGGTGTCCCCGTCCCTGGGGATGTGCCCGAGCCCGCCGCCGCGGAAGCGATCGCGGGCGACACCTCCAACACTGACGGCGTCGCGGATGAATCGGCTGCAGAGCCCACGGCCGCCGAGATCACCCCTGAGGCCAACCCCGAGGTCGGCGCTGGCACCAACTTGGAAGCCAGTGAGCCGCTGGCAAGCGCATCACAGACAGGGAAAGCTGAGGCCAGTGAAGCCGATGTCGCCTCCGCGGTAGAGGAGTCACCACGATCCACACGGGAGCCTGAGGCGGACGCGTCGGCGGAAGCACCGACGCCTGTCGCGAGCGCCGATGAACCAAGCGTCAAGCAGGCACGCACGCTCAGCAACGCCAAACCATCGTCGAGCCAGGGTGGCGGCGACTCGCAGCGCGAGCAGGCGGCGGACTCGCTCGATGCCGAGTTGGCGTCGCTGGCGGAGAACTTGCTGGGGGGTGAGGAGCCAACGGAGCGTTCGGCCTCTGCCTTGGCAAGCGAAGAAGACAAGGCGATCGCAGCGATCGGCGCATCGGCCGCCGCTGCGGCGAACGCCACGGGCTCAGCGACCATCAGCCGACCGCCCGCGCCAACCTCAAGCGAGGGCGAGGCGAGGGCGACGCCGCCCGAAGCAAGCCAATCGACGTCAGCACGCGACGCCGTCGCGGCCAAGAGCGAGCGGGCGAGCAAGGAGCAGGATGGCTCGAGCGCTGAAAAGCCCCAGCAATCTGAGGCCAAACCAGCCAAGGTCCGGCGGAAGATCGAAGGAAGCCGTGCGCTGCGCTCGGTGCTGACGGGAATCTCTGCCCCCCTGCTGAACAAGCCAAAGGCCGTGCGACAGGCGACGGGCGTTGTCGCGGCGGGCACGCTGGTATGGGCGGTGCTGCTGTGGGGCAAGGTGATGTTCTTCCGCAAACCGCCCGACCCGCCCGCGCCGAAGGACCCGCCCACGATTAAGCTGGAGCCCACGTACGCGGTTTCGGGTTGGCGAGCCGACGAACTGGCGGCCAAGAAGGCCAAGGCCGCGGGCAAGCCCGAGGCGAAGAAGGAAGAGAAGAAGAGCGCGAAGAAGGACGACGGGCACTGACCAGCACGAAGTGCTCGTCTGGGCTTGAAGCAAGCGCCTTGGCTCGCGCCTCGTGCTCCTGATTTGTCGCTCGGGCTTCTCTATGCTTAGCACCGCCACCCGAGCGAATAGCACTGTGGAGCCGCACAAGGTGCAACCTGCCGCGATCGAGAACCAGACGCGTTTTCCCTGCGGGCAATGCGGGGCGAAGCTGGACTTCAAGCCCGGCGCCGAGTCGCTGTCGTGTCCATATTGCGGCTACGTCAACGCGATCGAGGCGAGTGCAGAGCACGTTGTCGAGCAGGACTTCCGCGAAACGCTGCGGGCGCTCGAAGCCGCGGCTCCGCGCGAGGAGCACCTTCGCGTCAAGTGCGATGCGTGTGCGGCGGAAATCGACCGCCCGCCCAATGTCACGAGCCTTCAGTGCCCGTTCTGCGGCAGCAACATCGTGGCGCAGGCGGCGTGCCAGACGCACATCAAGCCGCAGGGCGTGCTGCCCTTCAAGGTGACCAAGGCGGAAGCGATGGCGGGCCTGCGCCAGTGGGTCGCCAAGCTTTGGTTCGCACCGGGCGCTCTCAAAGCACAGATGCAGACCGATGCCGGCGTCAAGGGCATCTACTTGCCTTACTGGACGTACGATGCCAAGACGACGACCAAGTATCGTGGACAGCGCGGCGACGCCTATTACGTGAACGAGTCGTACACCACGGTCGTCAACGGCAAGACCGTCCGGCAGACGCGGCGGGTTCGCAAAGTCCGGTGGAGCGCCAGGTCCGGCGTGGTGCACAACACGTTCGACGATGTGCTTGTGAACGCGTCGCACTCACTGCCTCGCCAGTTCGTTGAGAAGCTCGAGCCTTGGGACCTGAAGAACGTTGTTGACTACAAGGACGAGTACTTGAGCGGGTTCTCGGCGGAGAGTTACCAGATCGACCTCTCGGAGGGGTTCGCCGCCGCACAGCAGCGGATGCAGCCCACCATCCACGCGACGATCTGCGCGGACATCGGGGGCGACGAACAACGCGTCGACTGGATGAGTGTTCACCACGACGCGATCACGTTCAAGCACCTGCTGCTGCCCGTTTGGTTGCTGGCGTATCGATTCAAGAGCAAGGCGTACCGCACGTTCGTCAACGCCCGCACGGGCGAGGTGCAGGGCGAGAGGCCATACTCGTGGGGGAAGATCAGCGTGGCGATCATCGGCTTGATCGTGGTAGTTGCGATCCTGGTTCTGCTGCTGGCTCAGAGGTAGCCGATTACCGGTTCGGCGTCACACCACCCGCGCTTCATCCTTGCGAATCCCAAGTGCCGGCCTTACGTCCAGCGGCACCAGCACTTCCTTCCCCGCTCGCTCGGCCTGAAGGTGCTTGGCAGTTTCTGGGTCCACGTAATCGCTGTGGCAGGAGAGCTTGGGCGGCGGGGAATGGCCGGCAGGCAATGGAGCGTGGCCGTTGGGTTCGACTTCCACTGCTCGCTGCCCATTGCCCGTTGCCTTGTCGCCCATCGCCCGTTTCGTCTTGCTCGCCAGCTTGTGGATCTCGTCGGGCGAGAGCACGCCTCGCTTCGCGAGGATCTCCTGCTGCTCGGGCGTGAGCGCCGCCGATCGCTTCGCGGCTCCGGGGATGTCGCCATCGCGCCCGCCCATGCGTTCAAAGCCCTCGGCCTTGCCGCTCGCGAACTCCTGGATCTCCTTGCTGATGCGCACGCTGCACCAGTCGTGCCCGCACATGGCGCAGAAGTCGGTGTCGACATCGAGGTCTTCGTCGTGGTACGCGCGGGCGGTGTCGGGGTCGAAGGAAAGCTCGAAGTGCTTTTCCCAGTTGAGCGCGGCGCGGGCCTTGGTGAGCTCGTCGTCGCGGTCGCGTGTGCCGGGGATGCCCAGCGCGACGTCGGCGGCGTGAGCCGCGATCTTATATGCGATGCAGCCCTGCTTGACGTCGTCCTTCTTGGGAAGGCCCAGATGCTCCTTGGGCGTGACGTAGCAGAGCATTGCGGCGCCGTGATAGGCCATCGCCGTGGCGCCGATGCATGATGTGATGTGGTCGTAGCCCGGGAACATGTCGGTCACAAGCGGGCCCAAAACGTAGAACGGCGCGCCATGGCACAGCGTCCGCTGGATCTTTGCGTTCCACTCGATCTGATCGAACGGCACGTGGCCTGGACCTTCGATCATGACTTGCACGCCGTGACGCCAGGCTCGCTCGGTCAGTTCGCCCAAGGTCTCCAGTTCCGCAATCTGGGCCTCGTCGGTCGCGTCGGCGAGGCCTCCGGGGCGCAGGCCGTCCCCGATGGAGAACGTCACGTCGTACTGGCGCAGGATCTTGCAGATGTCGTCCCAGCGCTCGTACATGATGTTCTCCTGGTTGTGGACCAGCATCCACTTGGCCAGGAGCGAGCCGCCTCGCGAGACGATGCCGATGAGGCGGTTCTTGATGAACTTCAAGTGGCCTCGGCGAACGCCGGCGTGGATGGTGAAGTAATCCACGCCCTGCTGGGCCTGCTTGTGCAGCGAGGCCTCAATCGTTGCCCAATCCAGATCGTCGATCTTCTTTCCGATGATCATCGAGTAGATTGGCACGGTGCCGATGGGGACTGTCGAGTTGCGAATGATCGCCTCGCGGCAGGCGTCGAGGTCGCCGCCCGTTGAGAGGTCCATGACCGTGTCGGCCCCCCACCGCTCGGCCCAGCGAAGTTTCTCGACTTCTTCGTCGGTGCCGCTGGAAACCGGGGACGCACCCATGTTCGCGTTGACTTTGGTCTTGCTCGCGCGGCCGATCGCCATCGGATCCAGCTTGTAGCGCAGGTGGTTGATGTTCGCGGGGATGACCATGCGCCCGGCGGCGATTTCATCCCGCACGGCTTCCGCGCCGCGTCCTGGGAACAGCGCTCCAAAGTGAGGCTCGCGTTCCGCGACCCGCTTCATCTGCGGCGTCAGGAAGCCCAGTCGCGCATGCTCCAACTGTGTGACAGGCACGAAGTCCTTGGGATAGATCACGCGAAGTCGCTCGCCCCGCGCCGTCGAAAACTCGACGAACTTGAGCGAATCGCCGAGGCAGTGGGCGCACCCGGACGAGTCGCCGGAGGCCGGGGTTGAGCCCGAAGCTGGCATCGAGACAGGCGGCATCGAGGCAGGCTGAGCCGGACCTTCAAAGGCCACCACGCTCCAGCCGGCGGGCAAGAAGTCCCACGCCGTCTTGGTGCTCGCCGCGGGCATGCCCGGGGTATCGGGGCTGGAGAACATCAGTGGCCCGCCAATGTCGTGCGGATTGGCGAACGAGCCTGGAGTGGTCACGCTGGGCGTCGAACCGGGGTTGTTCGCGCCGCGAAGCGGCGGGCGATACTTCGAGCGGGCGAAGGCGTGCTCGGGCGGCCTCGTTGCAGCATGGGACGGCGCGGCGCCGTTGGAGGCGGTGGCAGACACAGTCGACATGTGAGCGCTCATTGCTCGCTTCCCTCCGCCGGTGCGAACCGGATCAGGTTCCACGGGTGCTTCTCAGCGACTGGGCCAAATCCCAGACGCGCCCCGAGCGATGAGTGAGATGTTAGCGCTGTGCGAACGAGCAAGCCGAGACGAGACCTCTTCCTCGGCCTACCTGCTCGCAGCCGTCAACTTGCGCTTCAGCAAGACGACACCGATGGCAACCCCGAGGCAGAGCACGCCGGTGATCGCGTGACCTGCCCAAGGCGGCAACCGACCAATCGTGGAGTATTCGTACTCAAATCCCGGCGTAAACTCGAATGAGTCGGCGATCGCCATCAAGGTGGGCTTCGCACTTTCAAATCCCTCGCGCGGGGCGTAGCAGTTGATGACCACCGTGAGACTGCGTCCGAAACTCGTGACGCTGTACAAGCCCAACTCGCCGGACTCCGGAGATTGAGCGACGCCGGTCAAGATGCCTCGGCGGCGGGCGCGATCGAAGCGGGCTTGGAGATCCACACCGATGTCCATCGTGCGACGAACGCGGTTGACATCCAACTGCGCGGCGACCACGAAACTACGTTCGACATCGCTGAGCGTCGCTCCGGGCCTGATGGACGGGCGATAGTGAACGAGCGCGAATCGACCGTCGCGAACCTTGGGCACGATGACCGCAACGACCGTGAGGTCGCCCAACGCCGCGGGCATACCTCGATTCGCGTCGTTGATCTGAGTGACCAGTTCGCCCTTGTCGACCTCCCACCCGTCGGGGAGGGTGATCGACCAGTTGTTTCGAGAGTCGAACACAGTTTGCGCATGAGCGTGTTCGATGCTCGACGACACAGTTGCGACCATGGCTAATGCCAGAATCTCGACGCGCATGCTGACTTCCACAAAGGGCGCAGTTCGTTGTGTTCTCAGGCCCGCGAATGAATGAGCCCGCCGAACGCTGGCGAGTCAAATCTCTTCGTCGCCAAGCTCCGACGGCGGGAGCGACTCCGCCGGTCGAAACCCGTCCGGATAGAGCACGCCGAGCTGGATCATCTCGCCTTCATCGAGCCCGGTCGCGATTCCTCGATACGGCGCCTTGCCAAGAAGAACCGGCCAGAGGCGGCGAACGACCTCGCCAACAAGCAGGATGTTGAGCGGCTCAATGAGCCCGGCCGTGATCAGCCACATCGTGTCAAACTCAGGGCCGTCCGAACCATCCTCGGGCGACTCGTCCGGCGGGAGCGGCCGAAGCGTGCTGAGCTGCACATGCAGCGGGCAGGGCGTGTAGCAGTTATCGGGGTTCCAGCTTGCGTCGCATGCCCACTCCGGATCCGACCCCTCGAGATCGAAGGCCGTCGAACCTGTCACGTGGAGCGTGACGACTGGTCCATCGCCCATCGAATCGAGATCACTCTCGTCGTCGCCGGCTTCCTCGCCATCGCCCTCGCCATCGCTGTCCTCATCGTCGAAGATCAGCTCGGCCAATCCAAAGTACAGCCCGTTGATCGACTTCTTGGGCGGCTCACCCTCGAACACAGTCGTGATCAGCTCCTGCAAGACTTGGACGGTCTCTTCCATGATTCCGGGGACGAACGAAAGGTCGATCTCCGCGGGGAGCAGCGGCTTGACAAAGCGCACGACTTCCGTTGCCGCGACATCAAGCGGCGTGCGGGCCTTCATGTGGTTGAAGGCGATCTCCTGGGCTCCTCGTGCGGCTTCGAAGTTCATATCTGATCCCGAAAAGATGTTGCTTTCTAACCAGTGATCTTGAGAGTAGCCGATCCTGTGCCCGGAGGAGAAAAGAAACCGGCCTGATCGTCGCGTGCGTTTCGGTGGCAAGGGAGCCGCTCGTGGAGCGAGGCTGGACAAGCTGCATGGCCGAGCCGCCCGCCTTCACGTCGCGGCGATGGTGCCGGGCGGGCATGTCGCGAACGGTGGAGCTTCCTGGGCCCGAACATTGCCTCATGGAGCGCTGAAGGTCCGTGTACACTCCCCCTCATGGTCGATCCGGTCCGAGTTGCAATCGTTGCGTTGACGTGCCTACTCCTCGTGGGATGCGTGGCGCCGTCAAATCGTTCAACGCCTCTTGACAAGGAATCGCCCATGTGGGCCATCGCACTTCATGGCGGCGCGGGCACGATCGACACCAACGCCCCGCCGGAACTCGTCGCGGCGTACCGCGCTTCGCTTCGTGCGGCGCTGGAACAGGGACGGAGCATGCTCGCTGGCGGAGCCAGCGCGCTGGACACGGTGGAACAGGTAGCTCGCACGCTCGAAGACGATCCGCTCTTCAACGCGGGCAGGGGCGGGGCGCTTAACGAGCAAGGCGTTGTCGAGCTGGATGCCGCGATCATGGACGGGGCGACGCTTCGCAGCGGCGCCGTTGCCGCGACACGAACGGTGAAGAACCCGGTTTCGCTGGCGAGGCTGGTGATGGAGCGGACGCGGCACGTGCTTCTGGTCGGCGAGGGCGCCGACCAGTTCGCCTCGGCTATGGGTGTGCCCCGCGAAGGGCCCGACTACTTCATCACTCCCCGCCGCCGGCAGCTGCTCGAGCAGGAGCTGCGGGAGCGAACCAAAGCGAGTGCGAGCGGCCGTAGCGCGGATGGCCACGCGCGGATGCCCGTGGGCGGGCTGGAGCCTTCGGGAGTCCACCCGGGGATCGAGCGTTCCGCCGACTCCACTCAGGCGCGAACCGGGACGATTGGCGTCGTGGCTCTTGACCAGCAGGGGCGACTGGCCGCGGCCACGAGCACCGGCGGCGTCACCGGGAAGTTGCCCGGACGCGTGGGCGATGCCCCGCTGATCGGGGCCGGAACGCTCGCGGACGACCTCGTCGCGATCAGCGGCACAGGAACGGGCGAGAAGTTCATCCGGCACGGCGTGGCACGAAGCGTCGCCGCACGCATGCGACTGCTCTCCAAGCCCCTTGCGGAAGCAACGCATCACCTGGTGTTCAATACGCTGGATCCGGACGATGGCGGCCTGATCGCCGTCGACCGGCGCGGCAACATCGCCATGCCCTTCAGCACGATCGGGATGTATCGCGGCGCTGCCGACAGCAACGGTCGCTTCGAGGTGGCTATCTGGAACGAGCCGTGAGGACCGCGAACGCCGCCAAGCATGGAGCAGGGTTCTCACCGCTGCTGTTCATCCGGGCGTGCCTCGTTGTCGCGACCTTCGCGCTCTTCGCTGGTTGCCAGAGTGCCGGCCCGCGGTTGATCCTCATCGGGGGCGGCCTGGAGGAAGACAACGACGCAGTGTGGGAACATCTTCGACCTCGCCAGGTCGATCCCCACACGCCCGAGCTCTCGTCCGCAGCCACGTCCGACGCCGGCCCCCTCGTGGTAGTGGTTCCGCTGGCCAGCGCCGATCGCGAGCAAGCGGTTCGGAACGCTCGCGATCGTTTCGGAAGGCGGTTCCCGGGCGTGCGCGTCGAGCAACTGGGCGACCCGGCGAGCACAGAAGCACAAAGGCAGGTGCGGGCGGCGGACCTCATCTTCTTCACGGGTGGCGACCAAAGCCGGATCACGCGAACGCTGTTGCCCGATGGTCGGCCGAGCCCGGTTTCGCTCGCGCTCTCGCAGGCGGCAAGCACCGGGACCGTTATCGCGGGAACAAGCGCGGGCTGTGCCGTGATGAGCGACCCCATGTTCACGGGCGGCGGGAGCGAGGCCGCGCTGGCCCGCCTGCCCGTCATCGTCGACGAAGCTGATTCAACGATGTCGGCGAGCGAGATCGCGCGGGGCGTGCGGCTTGCTCAGGGTCTTGGGCTGGTGCCGGGCACGATCATGGACAGCCACGCGCTCCAGCGCGGGCGAGTGGGCCGCATGATCGCGGCGGTCGAAGCTTCGGAAGTCAAGGTCGCCGTGGGCGTCGCGGACAACCGCGCCGTCGCGTACGAGGCCCGCGCCTTCACCGCGATTGGAGACCATGCCGCGATTGTGGTCGATGGCCGGGAGATGCACACGCAAGGCCTGGTGCGCACGGGCGTTCGAATCACACTGCTCTCTGACGGCGATCGCTTGACGCTGAACGGACGCTGGACGCCAGCGCCACCACCGGCACGTGGACTCACGCCGTCTGTGGATTCCGGCCCATCGCGCCTCGATCGCCCCCCGACGGAGGCAGCCCAAGGCGAGTACTCCCCGGATGCGACGCAGAACCACCCGCTCGAAGCCTGGGGACCGGACGTGGTGGTCACGCTGCTGGCCAAGCTCCAAGCGGACCCGAACACGATCCACTCGGCGTTCAGCGAGCGCTTCGAGCTACGCGTCCGGGCCGATCGGCGTACTCGGTTCTCTCATGCTGTCGGCATGCCGCAAGGCGCGATCCGTGTGCACAACGCCGTGCTTGATGTCATCCCGCGCGAGTCCGGTCCTTGATTGTGCAACTTCGCGATGGAAGACGAGTATCGTTCTCACGGATGATCGACGAGCCCACGATGTGCAACGCCAGCGCGCAGCTTTCTTCGCACCTGGATCGCTCACGAGCTCCGCGGGCTCGCGCCTGGGTCACGTCGGGCGTCGCCGCCGCAGTCCTTGCGTCGGGGTTTGGTCAGATCAGCATCCGTTCGCTTGCGGACCCGCTCGGTACGACGGTGGCTCGCGAGACGGTGACTCACGCGCCCAATGGTGCCAATCCCACCTCGGCGCCGGCAAGCCCTGCCCGACCGCTCGTGACCGACCTCATCCCTCGAGAGCTTCCGGGCCTCCACAATGTCGTCGCCTTCAGCGAGCACGTGTATTCGGGAGGGATGCCCGATGGCGCCCGCGGCGCCTTCGAGTCGCTCCGAGCCTTGGGCGTTCGGACGATTGTTTCCGTGGATGGCGCGAGGCCGGATGTCGAGGGTGCCCGAGCTTCGGGGATTCGCTACGTGCATCTCCCGATTGGGTACAGCGGCTTTGAAGACACTCGAAAGCTCGAACTCGCGCGGGCGCTGCGCGACCTGGCGGCACCGATTTACATTCACTGCCATCATGGCAAGCACCGCTCGGCCGGGGCGGCGGGAGCCGCGTTGGTCACGCTTGGGCATTTGACGCCTGAGCAAGCCATCGCCCGAATGGGAGTCTCGGGAACTTCTCCCCATTACAAGGGACTCTTTGCGGTGGTGCGCGAGTCTCATCCGCTGCCGGCGACGAAGATCGACGAAGCCTCGAACGAGTTTCCCGAGATCGCGGTGACGCGGGGCATGGTGCAAGCGATGGTCGAAATCGAACATGCGTTCGATCATCTCAAGCAGGTGCAGCAGGCCGGCTGGAGCGTTCCATCGGACCACCCCGACCTCGTTCCGATCGCCGAGGCCGGGCGACTCACCGACGCGCTCCGGGCACTGCTCGACGACCCAGAGACCAAGGCGAAACCCCCGGCGTTTCTCACGTTGCTGGTTCGCTCCGTTGAAGAAGCCGCCGCTCTCGAAGACGCGATCGAGGCTGCGCCGATCGGGCGAGTGGACGCCGCTCAGAGCGTCGTGCTTCGGGAACACCTGGGCATTGTCGCTCGCTCGTGCAAAGAGTGCCACGACGCGTATCGCGACTAATGCGACGACCGACGCAACGGTTCTCCATCTGGTTGGTCCCTCGGGCGGGTGCCGCCCCGACTCGGAAAACTCCCAGTGTTACCGACCCTTCAAATAGTGGATACACAAGTCCACGACTTCCGATACTGACGCTTGAACCAACGACCCTCCATCTGTTCCAGCACGCTCCAGGTTCGGACCGACAGTCCTTTATCCGCATGCTTGCTCCAGCCCGAGTCTCAGGGGTGTCTTCAATCGGGCGACCTCATGATTGGCGGGAAACATCGGACCTGGAAGGAGTTTTCGATGCGCAAGTCCCTCCGGCACCACGCCTTCGAACATACCTGCTCACGCGCCGAAGCACCCGTAGCCACACTTGCATGTATGTTGACCTGCGCTGCGTTGGGTGCCGGCCTGGCATGGTCGGACAGAGCTTTCGCGCAAGCACCGGCCCCGGTGGAAAGGCCCGCGCCGCGCGGTTTCTTCATCGCCGATCCGGTCGATCCCGACGTCAAGCTCAAGATTAGCGGCGTCATCCAGTTCCGCTATGTTGCGAACCTCCGCGACGACGACGTGGGGAGTGACGACGAAACCACAACCGGTTTTCAGGCCCGGCGAACGTGGCTCATCTTCAGCGGCGATGTCGGACCCAAGCTCTCATTCATGATCCAGAGCGAGTTCCTTCGCACCACCGGAGATCTCTACCTGCTCGACGCCTGGGCAAAGTACAAGCTCGCCGAGGGGCTCTCGCTCCGCGCCGGGCAGTTCAAGCTCCCCCTGCTGCGCGAGGAGACCATCCCCAACACGATGATGCTCGCGGTCGAGAACTCGATCACGAACGACGTCTTCACGCAAAGCCGCTCGCAGGGGATCGAGCTCACGCACGAGGGAGAGCAGTTCCGCGTGTATGGCGCGTTTTCCGACGGGCTCAAGACGATCAACACCGACTACGACGCGGCCAACGAGGCGGATTATGCCCTGACCGCCCGGGCTGAGTGGCTCGCGGCCGGTGCATGGTCCTCGTTCCGCGACTTCACCAGCTTCCGCGGGAGCGAGGGGGGCACGCTGCTGGGCGGCGCGGTTCATTGGCAGCAGTCGGGACGCACGGGCGACAACGTGTCGGGTAACGCGGCAGACGTCGACCTCCTCCAGTACACGCTGGACGCGACGGTCAAGGGCGACGGATGGAACCTCTTCGCCGCGTTCATTGGCCGCAACACCGACGACGCCCGGGCCACCTCCAGCTTCGACGACTTTGGGCTGGTCGCCCAGGGCGGCGTCTTCCTGGCGGAGCAGTCCGAGGTCTTTGCCCGCTACGACGTGATCTTCCCCGACAGCGATCGCCCGGACGCGGGCCCGACCGGCAGCGGCGCCGGCGGCGACGACCCCTTCAGCACCATCACCGCCGGGTTCAACTATTACCTCAGCCCGCGAAGCCACGCCGCCAAGTTCACCGCCGACGTGCAATACTCGCTCGACGCGCAGGCCGACTCGTCTTCAATCGTTCGGCCCAACACCGGCGTCTCGCTGCTGCGCGACCCCAGCGATGGCCAGACGTCGCTGAGAGTCCAGTTCCAGTTGCTCTTCTGACACGCCAAGCTGGACGCTGCCGGCACGGTCTCCGTCCCCGCTGCGCGCGCCAGCCCTTCACTCTGCTCCTCGCGCCGGAGTGGTCAGGAGACTTCGACTTCCGCGACGCGGCGCCAGCGACGGCGCGCTTCGGCGTGCTGGCGGATCTGCTCCCGCACCTCGCGCGGATCATGGATTGACCGCAGCGTTACCTCCGGATTGCGCTGGTCGCTGGATTGCAGCCACAGCGTGCCGAAGCCAAGCAGGCGCTGCACGACACTCTGCTTGACAGCGGTGTCCGTGACGCGGTACAGCTCGACCTCCTCGACGTTCTTCTCGATCACGCCCCACTCAATCTTCAATCGCTGGTTGGTGAGCGTGTACCTCGTCGTCCGGACCTTGATGTAGCTCCAGATGGCAAATGGAACAGGGATGACGAGCACGCACGCGACGAACCACCAGAAGTTCTCCCACTGACTGGGCGATCCGCTCCACACCGGTTCCTCGCCAACATCCGGCGCGTGCTGGGGCGGGGCGGCGTGCCTGGCGGGCTCTCCGGCACTTCGAGCCGCGGATCCCGCGTCGACCTCGACACCCGAAACGCGAACGCCGATCCGCTCAGCCATCGCGGCGGCTTCCTTGGCCGAATCCGCTTCGATGAGGCGTCGCGTCGCCTGTCCGGTTGCGAGATCCTGCCCGTGAACGATGTACCTGGTCGCCATTGCCGACATCCTTCGCGTTTTCACTCGGCGGGTTTCGCGCCGAGCACGAGGACCATTGTGACCCATCACGCCACGGTTTCAACAACGCCGAGGCTCATCAACGCCAGCAGAAGGCTGACTCGCTCAGGCGGAACCCCGAAGACCCGGCTGGCCGCGACGCGATACGCCCGCATCTGCGCCGAGTACGCCTGCACCACCTCGCGGGCGTTCTCCGCTTGATCGGTCTTGAAGTCGATGACATCCACGCGAGCGGGCAGACCGTCGGAGCCGAAGACCAGAACGACTCGGTCGAAGCGCCCCGAAAGCAGCTTTCCCTCCGCGGGGCTTGCCCTGGCGCTGGAATCGAGCGAGCCATCGCGCACACGAACCAAAAAGGGCGACTCGCGCCGGACCTGAACGCCGGCTCGTGGACCACGCGTCACGTGCCCGAGTTCCCCCGCGTACCGCTGTCGCGAGAGCAGGCCGCCGATCGGCCCCGCCATCGCCGCTTCAATCTGGGCTGAGAGCAGCGCCGCTTCCTCCTGCGACAATGGAACTTCAAGCTGCGCCGCCACGCTCGCAAGCGATCGGACGCTCCAGGGTGGCTCGGGCAACTCTCGAGCATCCTCGAGCCATTCCACCTGCTCGAGCGCGCCATGGACGACCGATCCCAGGCGGGCGCCCTCACCCCTCGCTCGCACAAGCTCCGACGCCCGTATCGTTCGAGGCTCCCCACACTCCGACGGGCTGAGCCGCGGGAGATGCGTGATCGGGCGTGCCGCGGCCCGACGTGACCGGCGCAGGAGCGGCGTTGCGCTCGTCGCCGCCGGTGGTTCTCCGGCGGCCACGACGGATGGTGCCAAGACGTGTTCCCGTGCCAGCGAAGCAGCAACCTGCGCCATCGTCGAGCGCGAGTGCTCGTGCACGGTCCGACCGCCGGCGAGATGATCCGCGAACCCCAGAGCGCCGCGGATGACCCCAGCCGCGGAGAGAATCGCCTTCACCTGCTTGGGCGCCTTCTTCTTGGGCTCTTCATCCGTTGCCCGTTCCAGGTCTGGGTCTTGCTGGGGGGCTGGTTCGGGATCTTCGGGGTCGGGGGGGATGATCACTTCGAGCACGTTGGCCGCCCGCGTCAGCGCGACGTAGAGGACGCAAAGTTGCTCCCGCAGTTCGCGAGCGGTCAAATCGCGGTGCATGGCTTCGAGCATGGGCTCCGCGATCCGTTCGGCCTTGCTGGGTCGCACGCTCATCGCCGAGGGAGCGGCCATCGCATCGTTCTGCCCGTCGGCGTCAACTCGCCGCTCGAGCGCCGTTGCCGCATCCCGGCTCGACCACTGGCGATCGAGATCGCACAGGATCACCACGTCGTACTCCAAACCCTTGGCCGCGTGGATCGTCGAAACCACGATGCTGGGTGAGCCGGAAGGGCCCGGGCTCGCGCGCCGAGGCACTGGCGTCGCGCCGACATAACTGATGAACGAATCGAGCGCGGGCGGCCGGCGATCGAAGCCACGCGATTCCCACTCGGTAGCCAGATCCTCCAGTTGCTCAAGTCTCTCGGCGCTCGGCGCATCCACGTCGTTGACGAGCGCCTCGCGCCACTGCCTGATGGTCGGCGCCAGCCCGCGGGATGCGATCCGCTCGCGCCACCTCGCCGCGACGCTTGGCGCGGCGCTGGCCATCGACCTTGGCGATGTCTCAAGGCCAACAACTGGCCCCAGAGGCGATGATGCGACATGGATCGCCGCGGCGCTGTCGCCCGGATGGATGCAAACGCGGAGCATCGACACAACGACCGCGACAGCCGGCGTATCGATCACCGGATTACCGCCCTCCTGGATCGCATCCAGCCCGCGCTCGCGCAGCCCGTAGACCAGCGGCGCGATCATCTGCCCGGTCCGCACGAGGATGGCGATGCTGGCATCGGGAGCGGCCCTCCGCCACACCTCGGCGTGCTCGATCGCGGCCCGGGCCGCCTGCTCTCGGCGCTGCTCCGCGGTCTCCGAGGGGCCATGCGTGAGCACGCGGACGAACCCAAGCCGCTCGCTGGCTCGCCCCGGGGCGCACGTGTGGGGCTGGAACTGGTCGCTGAACGACTTGGCCGCCCCTCTCACCGCCTCGACCGAGTCCCGCTCCTTCGTGATGACGGGATTGTCAAGCAGCCCGGTGAAAACTGTGTTGACAAAGTCGAGTACCTCTTGGGCCGAGCGCCGGCTCGCCGCCAGTCGCAAAGGCGGACCAAACTGCTCATACCGGGAGACAATCGCCGGGAGCAGGTCCGGCTCGGCGCTCCGCCAGCCATACAGCGACTGCTTCGCATCGCCCACGACAAAGACGCTCCGCGATCCATCGCCCTCGGCGAGGAGCTCGTCCAGCAGCGGCTCGAGCACGCGGAACTGCTCCCGCGACGTGTCCTGGAACTCGTCGAGCAGCACGTGTCGAAGGCGAGCGTCAAGGCGGAAGTAGAGCCAGTCCAGCTTCTCGCCCATGGAGGCGTTCTCGAGCAGGCGAGCCAGATCGTCGAACTGGATTTCCCCGGCGCCGAGCTTGGTCGCACGATCGCGGGCGTCAAACTCCAGCAGCAGATCGCGGAGCGCCCGGTTCTTGTCGCGCAGCCGCGTCATGACAACCGCCGAAGCATGCGCCGCGAGCGGTCGCACCGCGCCGACGAACGCCTCGGGCAAGATGCATCGCGCGAACTCGGCCTTCAAGCCCAAGGCCACGCTCGCTAGGCCGTGGAGCAGAAAGTTGCCCCACTCCGCTTCGGAGGCGAGGGTCAGGAGCTTTGCCTTCGCCTTGGCGACCTGCGTGTTTGGCTTACGCTGCTTGGTCTCGGGCACTGGAGCCGACTCCAGTTGCGAGATGCAGCGAGCGAGGGTCGCTGAATCCAGCAGCGATGTGCGGGGTGCGAAGAAATCCCACAGTTCGGGCCTCGCCCGCGTCTGGTCGCGGAGGCGAAGCACCTTGTCAAGCCCAGCCCGCACGCTGCGTCCCACGCTTCGCGGCATCGCGCCCGACCCGCGCTCGTCCGCTTCACCCTCTGCTTCGAGCGCAGGCTCCTCGCCCCGCGCGCCCTGGGCCGCGGCGCGCTGACTCTCGCGAAGCGCCGCAAGCAGCGAGACCACCCCCGGCTCGCCAAGGCTGGCAACAACATCGCGGGTCACGCGGAGCTTCACCTCCGCCGCATTGGCCTCGTCGAGGATCCGCCACCCCGGCGGCAAGCCGACATCAAGCGCGATCGTTCCCAGCGAGCGGGCCATGAACGCGTCGAGCGTTTCGATCGATGCCCGGTGCAGCGACGCGATGAGCGCCGCCAGCGCCCGCTCGCACTCCGACGCCGAGAAGCCTCGTTCGCCGTCTCGCCCCAGCTCCTCGCTCAACGCCCGCCGAACCCGCTCATCGACTGCGCTGGCGTGCAGGCGAGCAATGACACGCTGACGGATCTCCCCCGCGGCCTTGCGCGTGAATGTCGTCGCCAGGATGCAATCGGGCGATTCGCCCGACAGAAGTAACTCGATCAATCGCGAGGTGAGACGATGCGTCTTGCCCGTGCCCGCCGAGGCGAGAATTGCCCGATGCCGGGTTGTCATTCCCTCTCCGCGGACCGTGGTCGTTGCGGCCCCCGCGGCAAGGCCCGGATGCTCACCCATAGCTACAGGCTATCCCCGGCTTGAGCAAGCGTTGCGCTAGTGAATCACGTCCGCCCTCAGCGCGTGTCCTTGTCGTCCAAGAAGATCGGCGTGCCGGAAACCGGCTCTTGCGTTCGAACGCCGGGCGGAGCGGCCTTTGCAGCGTTCGTCGAGATCCGCGTCTCCTCATTCTCGCTCGAAGCCTGCCCCGTCGCTCCGCCCGCCCGCCCAACTCCCGTGCCACCACACTCGAGCATGGTCCGCAGCTGGCGGCAAACGCCCTCGGGATCCGACGCCCCGCACACCGTCGACGACACCGCGATCCCCTGACACCCGGCGCTGATCAGTTCCGGCAGATTGTCCGGGCGGATGCCCGAAATCGCCAGGTGGGGCATGCGAGACAGCTCGGGTTCCTCAAGATACCGCCTCAGGTACCCGGGGCCGGAGATGACGTCCTTGGGCTTGGTGGGGCTCCGGAACATTGGTCCCACGCCGCAGTAGTCGGCGCCTTGCGTTGCGGCGAGCTTGGCCTCCTCGCGATTCGACGTCGACACGCCGATGAGCAGTTCGAAGCCAACGAGCTGGCGGACTTCGGGCACGGGCAGATCGGTCTGACCGACGTGGACGCCGTCGGCGCCGCCAAGCTTGGCCAGGTCAGGGCGATCGTTCATGATGACGCTGACGTTCTTGGGCCTGGCAAGTGCGACAAGATCGCGCAGTCGGGCGAGCAGATCACGATCGCTGACTTTCCGCTCTCGAAGCTGGATGCAGTCGGCCCCGCCGGCAATGGCCCGCTCCGCGACGCCAAGCCACGAATAGTGCGCGCAAACGTCGTCGCTCACGATCACGCACAAACGCCACTGGCGCGCTTTTCCCGTTCCAAGCGCCAGCGCCACCATCTGCTCAACGACATACGAGCGGTAGCGAAGCGACTGGATGCCTTTGCTGATGCCCGCGCCGTTCCCGGGCAGCGACTTCGCCGCCTCTTCGATGGATCGCAGCGCCTCGCCCAGCCGGCCCGCCGCGGCAAGCGCAATGTCCCGCGGACTTCCTCGCACATGCTCCGATGGCGTCGAGATCTCCGTGCCCACGTCGCCAAGCGTGTCTCGCGACGCAAGCATCTGCCCTCGATCGAGCCCGCCCGCGTCCAGCACACCCCGCAGCTCGTGGCGCAGCGTCTTGATCTCTTCGCTCATCGAGCTGGAGTTGAGCCCAAACCGGGCCATGTCTTCCAGAACCCGCAGCGCTTCCCGTGCCCGGTTCGCATTGGCGTCGATGATCCGTGCAGCAGTCGACATAACTCCTCCCCGAAGCCGTCACCTCGAAGCGTCGCTCACAGCCATCCTAACGACGACCCTTGACATTAACGGCTCGATCGATTGAGCAGGAAATCCTTGCCCTTCGCATCGTCTGGCTTGACCAGGGGCTGCGCGAAATCCACGGCCCCGCCGTCGTCCGTGAGGTCCAGCCCCGCGGCATACAGCACGAACCCGCGCCCGCCTTCGTATCCGCCCGGCCTTGGCCCGAGATATCCAAGCGCCTTGCCGGTGTATGGATCCGCCGGCACCGACGCCAGATACGTGGGCGTCAGGTCCGACAGTTGCTTCGGAAGCTCGCCCGTGGCGAGTCGATACCGCTCGATGGCGATCAGTGCCAGCGTCCCCGCGCGATCCGCCGCGAACTGGTCGAACGCTTGCAGCGATCGGCCGATCGATGGCGTCAGTAAGCCAAGCAGCAGGTTCCCCTGCGTCAGCCCGCTATCGAGCTCCGCGCCGCGCTCGTAGGCCGGCTTGCTTGCGGCCTCGATGAGCTTGGCATACACGCGGTTGTTCAGAGCGTGCTGCTCCACGCGGCTCGGCATCCCTTGCCCGAGTGCCCTGCCCTCGCGGATGACGCGCAACACCGGCGTCGGCGCGGGTTCCGACTGCGTCTGCATCCACGCCAAGCCCGCGGGCCCGGTGAAATAGACGAACTCGGTCGTGTCCTCCGCCAGCAACCGCTCCGCACGCAGGCTGTACGCGGCGTCCATCAATCCGCGACGCTCGATGACGTTCGCTAAGCGAACGAGCGACGCGTCATCGAGGCCGCCCCGAGCGATCGCCGTACGAACATCCTCGAGCGCTCTGGCCTGTACCGCGACGCCAACCAGTCCGGCGATCATCGCACCCTGCCTCGAGACGTGGGACGACAGCGCGAGCGTCTCGTCGATCCTGTCGACAAAGCCTCCAGCGTCGCCCGCTTCGATCGCCATCACCGCCCGAGCGCTATTGAACCGAGTCAGGCTCCGCGAGAACCCAAGCTCCGGCATGACGCGGGCGATCATGGGCCCGGACCCGGTCAGTTCGTTGGGCACCGCCCGACGGGTTCTGGAGATCCGCACCAAGGCCTCGCCGACGCCCTGGGCCTCGAGCTCCGCCACGCCTCGTCGCAGCGCCTGGCGGCCCTCTTCAGTCGCCTCCGACTCGTGCAACGCATCGAACATCACCCCACTGGCCTCGACGGCCCGAATTTTGGGCCCGACGTCGAGGATGATCGCGATGGCGTTCTCGCCTTCAGGTTGCCCATCTTCGATGAGGGCCCTGAGCGCTGAGGTTGAGCGTGCGTACGTCTCCGCCAACGACGCCAGCGCCGCGGGAGACGACTCCAATCCAGGCTCGCCGGGCTGACCTGCTGGCCGATCACTTTGCGGGCTGGAGGCATCGCCACAGCCCACGAGCCCCGAAAGGGCGATCAGGCCCGCAGCGCACGTCGTCATCCGGAAGATCCGTCGCACGTTACCACTGCCTTTCATGCCGCGTTGGGGTTCGGAGCAGCGGATCCCCAACCAATCAAGCCCTCAACGGATGATGCCCGACGCATCAGCCCGCTCACACCAAACAAACCCGCATCACTTGGCGTACTCAAACACCCCGCGCCCGGTCTTGTCACCCAGGCGACCCGCAACCACGAGCTGCTTGAGCAGCGGACACGGGCGGTAGCGATCGTTGTTCAGCCCGTCCGCCAGCACGTTCATGATGTGGACACACGTGTCGAGCCCGATGAAATCCGCCAGACGCAGCGGGCCCATCGGGAAGTTGCACCCCAGCTTCATGATCTCGTCGATGTGCGCGGGCTCGGCGACGCCCTCCATCCACGCGTAGAAGGCCTCGTTGATCATGGGCATGAGCACGCGATTGGAAACAAACCCGGCCCGATCGTTCGCCGGCACGGGCGTCTTGCCCATCGCCGTCGCCAGCGCGATCGTGCGCTCCGTCGTTTCCGCGCTCGTCTGCACCGCCTTGATCACCTCGACGAGCTTCATCACCGGCACCGGGTTGAAAAAGTGCATCCCGATGACGCGATCGGCGCTCTGCGGCACGCACGCCGCGATCTCCGTGATGCTGATCGAGCTGGTGTTCGTCGCCAGGATCTGCCGCCCGGTCAGGTGCTTGGCGAGCTCGACAAAGATCTTCTTCTTGATCTCGAAGTTCTCGGTTGCCGCCTCGATGACGACATCGCAGGCCGCCAGTTGCTCGAGCCCGTTGACATACTTCAAGCGTCCGAGCGCCGCGTCCACATCCGCCTGTTGCAGGCGGCCCTTCTCAACCTCGCGAGCAAGACGCTTGGCGTGGTTGGATTGGCAACGCTTGATCGCCTCGGGCGAAACGTCGTACACCACGACGCCTAGGCGGCTGAGCGCGCCGACCTGCGCAATACCCTCGCCCATCTGTCCGGAACCGATCACGCCGATCGTGCGCACGTCCATCGCCGATTCCTCCATGACGCTCGCGGAGCACGCGTCGCGTCGTGGACGATAGGGCGAAGCAGTCCGTCCCGGCCCGCCTCATGCCGACCCCTCCTTCCGCAAACGACTATGCTCTGCCTGCCATGAACCAGACCACGTATCCCCCCGGCACCCGCGTGCGCATCATCCAGCAGGTCCCGCATCTCGGCAACGGGTCGCCCACCTTCGCCACACGCCCGGTTGAGGGGGTGGTCGTCCGCTTCTACCAAGCCACCACCGGCTCCTGGTTCGCGCACAGCAAGAGCGGCAAGCTCTGGCTCGACCGCGTCGAAGTTCAGAAGGACGATGGCGAGCGGGTCGTGTGCAATCTTGACCAGTACTCGCGGGTCGAAGAAGTCGCCCGCTGAGTTGGCGACCTGGCGCAGCGCTCCGCTGGTGGATTGGGGAAAGTCCGTAAAATGCGATGATTTGCTCGCGCGTGAGGTGTTTCCCACACTCGCCGGACCATTCGCAAGACCTCGACACCAATGATCGATGTCGATATCCGGAGCTCGACTCCTCCGGATCATTCCCCAGTCCGAGGGTGAACTTGATGTGTGGGGGCTGGGGGCTTGCCTTCCGGGCGGAGACGACGCCGCTTTGGCGTCCGTGTCCCGATCCTTGATTGGAGGCCTTTTGCAATGGCTAGTCCCGAAGAAGAACAACTGATAGCAGCCGCCAGCGCGCTGGTCCGACGCACCGTCGGCGGCTCGCCCGAGCTACAAGCCTTTGTTGTTGCGCTTGGTCATTGGCTGGTTGCGGAAGCTGGAAGATCAACGACGGGCCAAGCCCCAATCAGTGGACAGACCCCGACAGGAAATCCGAACGTGGTGCCGCACGCCAGCCCGATGGCGCCTTCTCCGGCACAGGCCCCGTCGCCGCTCGAGCCCGCTCGCGTCCAGCGTGCGTACATCCCCATCGGCATCATCCGTGGCCCGAAGATCGCGGTCTCCTCAGACGTTGTGCCGCTCAAGATCGGGGACGCCGTCGCGGAGGTCGAGGTCCGAGGGACGCACGACGAGCTTGGACGCGCCCACGCGTCAGCCGAGGACTCGGAACCGCCCCCGCGCGATGACGCGATGCCGCGGAGCTTCGAGGGCATCGACCTGTCGCTCGTCGAGTCGCGTTGTCGGCTCAAGGCCGAGAGCTGCCGGTTCTTTATTCGCAGGCGATCGGGCGGGACCGTGAACGCGGAGACCACGGATATCCAGGTCAACACGTTCATCGAACAGGCCAAGAAGCTGCCCGAGTGCTTCCTCTGGATCTTCTGGCGCCACGCGACGCAGCCGGACGACGCAACCCTGGCCCGGATCGCCGACTGCTACGACGCGACGGGCGCCGCCGCCGCCCTGCTCGCCTGGCTCGACTCGCTGTCCACCGTTCCAGAGTCCGATATGCAGGAAGCAATGCAGCACATGGCGGAAGCGACCTCCGCCCTCAGGCTCGCGCTGCAGTCAACCTGGCTCACCTCCGCCGACATCGACCAGGACCAGACGCACCAGTGGCTCAAGCATGAGACAGCGGCGCGGCGCATCTTCGTACCCCGGCACATGAAGCTCGACGACCCCGCCAATCCCGAGCACGCCCAGGAGTTGCTGGAGGACATCCGCGAACTGCGTCAGCGCGTCGAAGCTCGCCAGAAGGAACGCAAAGATCTCGACGCACTCGTCAACCGAATTGCCTACCACAGCAAGCGTGCGGACGCCGAAG
This sequence comes from Planctomycetota bacterium, assembly GCA_033763815.1. Lineage (GTDB taxonomy): Bacteria > Planctomycetota > Phycisphaerae > Phycisphaerales > UBA1924 > JANRJU01. Next base: position 358,764 of record JANRJU010000014.1, on the reverse strand, counting down.
GGAAACTCTCGGAGCACGACGCTCAGAAGATTGTCGAAGCGCTGGCCAAGCTCACGGAGCGGGGCATCGACCTTCGCGAGCAGCGACTCCGCCGTGCGTTTCGGTCGCTCACGCTCGATTCGTTCCCGCCCGCGCTGGTCTCCGACACACTCCGCGAGTTCTTCCAGCCCGACCTGGACCCCGACGAGCCCCAGCGGTCGCGCAACTGGAGCCAGCGCGTGCTCACCGCCCGCGAGCTCCTTCGCGGCTCGACGATCGTGATGATCGGGGGCGAGCGCCGCCAGGATGCGGTCGATCGCCTCTGCGACGCCTTCGAGCTGGAAGATGTCGAGTGGGTCCGGCTCACCGAGCACGGAAGCTCGGAAGCGATGCGGGCACCGATCTCCAGGCCCCAGACCAAGGTGGTCGTGGTGCTGATCGCGCTGACGGGCCACCTGCACGCGGAAGATGCTCGCCGATATGCCGACGCCGCGGAGAAACCGTGCGTCCACGTCAAGGCTGGCTACAACCCGGAGCAGGTAGCCGAAGCGATCCTTCAGCAGGCCGAGCAGCAGCTCCGCACACAGCAGAACGCCAGCGCTTGAGAGTCAGCGTCGGAGGGCCTGCGCCTGAGGCCCGCGCAAGAAAACCGCCACCCCGAGAAGGGTGGCGGGCATCGAGCACGCGTTGGAACGAGTTCACTCGAAACCTGGCTCAGCAGCCGGTGTTGAACGCATCGGCAAAATCGAGATAGTCAAAGAAATCGACCTGCCCATCGCTGTTGAAGTCGGCCGTTGGATCATCGCTCGAGAACGCCTGGACGAAGTCGAGGTAGTCAAAGAAATCGGCCTGACCGTCGCCGTTGAAATCGGCCGGGCAGTCGGTGCCCGGGCGGACGAGCAGGAAGGCGTCCGTTGCGTCGGTGAAGACGACGCGCACAGCGAGTTCTTCAGCGTTGTTGAAGCCGATGTCTCCCGAGGCCTGTCCGGCGTTGGAGCCCCGCCAGCCGATGGTGCTTCCGATGGTGCGCACGTCGCCCGGCGCAACCTCGATCGCATCTCCCTCGCGCAGCAGGAGGATCGGATCCTCGCCCCGGCGCTTGAGATAGACGGCGCGATTCTCACTGTCGGGCAGACCCACCAGATCCGAGATGAAGACCACCGTGCCATCGGCGTTGGTCGAGAGGTTGGACAACGGTCCGTAGGTCGCGCCGTCGATGCCGGCGGCCGCGTCACCCTCGCGCACCACGATCGCGTTGGCGTTGTTCTCATAGACCATGATCGCCGAGTCGTTGGCCGACGTGGCGTTCTGGAACGTCCCGATGTAGTAGAGCCGCCCGGCGCCATCGGGCGCGAGATTGAGATAATTGAAGAACGTCGCCCCACCACCACCCGGAACCGCCTCGGCTCGCTTCGCGATCGCCGTCAGCGTCGACGACGTCCCGAAGAACAGCGTGACGTCGTTGACGCCGAGCGAGATTCCCGGCCCGGAGACAACGCCGGTAAACGCGATGTTCCCGGCGCTGTCGATGACGCGGCTCCCGAAGTTGCTAAACGAGTTGGAGAACACGACGCCGGCATCGAACCCAGGCGCCTGCGAGCGCCGGCGGGCGAGCAGCGTGAGCGCCTCGGCATCGCCCAGCCAGAGACCCACGTTGTTCGTCGAATCAACCCCAAGGGGCGTCGACGTGGTGGTCGTCGCCTGGATGAGCGCCTGGCCCGCGGTGTTGACGCTCACGACGCTCTCGTAGCTCGCGAAGTTGATGCCCGCCGGGAAGCCCGGGGCCGCGCTGCCCTCGCGGATCAGGATGCCCAGCATTCCGGGCGTCCCAAGCCAGATCGCGTTGTCGTTGGCGCTCGTCACGCCGCCGGGACCGACCGGCAGAGACGACGAGAAGAACACGCGTCCGGCTCCATCGATGCGAGGCACCGTCGTCAGCGTGCCATAGTTGACGCTCGGGATACCGGACGCCGACGAGCCTTCGCGCGCGACAAGATCGGTCGTCGTCCCAACCCGCCAGAGCGTGCCGTCGTTGGTGCTATCCACAGACCCCGCCCGCGTCCGCAACGGCGCCTGGAAGACCAGCGTGCCCGAGTTGTTCAGGTTCAGGAACGACGAGGGCTCGTTGAAGACCTCCGCGTCGACCGGCGCAAACGCGGCGTCGCCCTCGCGAACGAGCACGTCCAGCGTGTCGATCGAGCCGTAGAAGAGGGCCGAGTTGTCGCTCTGCGTGACCGAGCCGGTCAGCGTCGCGGTAAATGCCAGAGTGCCCGCATCCGAGAAGTAAGGCGGCGTGTTGTTCCCGAGCGGGCCAAACGTCACGCCGGGCAGCCCCGGAACCGCCAGGCCCCGTGCCGCGATCACGTCAACGCGAACCTGGGCCAGGCTCACGCTCGCGCCGGAAGCGAGCATCAACCCCGCTCCGACGAACGACAGAACGCTTGAACCCCTTCCAGAAGTCGACGAAAAAAGCATGATGCATCCTCCTTCGTTGCTCAACCCCGGGCAGCCCACGAGGGGCAACCCCGAGCAAAACTGAAGGCCACTCCATCCCTTCCCGCTGGTGCAACACCCCCAGAAAAAGAATCTTCCTCACCCGTTCTCGACCGGTTTTGCGCAACCTGAACACGGCGCTCGGTGAGCGTTCGCTTCCGTACCACAATGGAGATGCTCATACCAAAATCGCAAAATCAAGCGTTCATCGCGTTCCGCAACGCGGTCCCGCTCACTCGCCCCGATACGCCTCAACCTTGACTTCCCAGCCCGCGTCCTTAGGCGGCTCCGCGACGCTGATCACGCCCTTGGGCAGTTCCGAGTTCAGCTTGACATCGATCAGCCGCACCACCGACTCATCCTCATCTTGGTTGATCGTCTTGGCCATACGAGGCAGGTATGGCTTACCCGCCAGTTGCTCGGCCCGTCGATACCACAGGCGGATCTCAACGAACTTCTCCAGCTTCATCCGCTCCGCCTTCGGAACCAGCTTGAGCTGAACGCTGTCCTTCACGAACGACTTCAACCCGTCGTCGTCCAACCCATCGTCTGGCGGGAGCAAAGTTGCATCGAATCTTGCGAGAATGTCGGCCCGGCGCTGACCGATCGGAATCGGCATCGGCCCCTCGCCGATGCGTAGCGCGTCGAATGGTTGCCCGGGCGGAGCGATTTGCCGCTTCATGAACAGCTTCGAGCTCGGATCCTTCTCCACCAGCCACTCGCCATCAAAGATATACGACCGCTTGGCCCCCGCAACGTTCTCCTCGCGATCCCCCACCAGCAGCCGCTCGAACTCGATGGCAAAGCGCCGCGCTCGTGACGTCCTCTCCGCGTTATCGCCAGCCCCGCGGGCGGCTCCGTCGGCCGATTCAAAATACAATCGGCCGATGCGCACCTGACGGTCGCCCTGGATCGCAAACGTCCGGTCATAAACCACTTGCGCCTGCAGCGTGCGCAGGTCCGCGTCGGCGGTTTCCAGCAGAAGCAGCAAATCCTCCGCCGTCGCCACCGCCCCCGCGCCCGCCCCCGCGCCCGCCCGAGGAGCAGGTTCCGGCCTGATCGCCTGCGCGTTCTTTTCCCGCACCGCGGGTGCGTCCGTGGGCGAGTTCAGCCTCTGCACGCCCGTCGGCTTCAACACTCCCCCCGGAGCGGGCACCGCGGTCGCCGGCCTTGGCGCCGATTCGGGCTCGGGCGGCGTCGCCGCACCCACTTTCGTCGCGGCCACCAACAGCAGCGCACCAGCCAGACACGCTCCAGCGAGCCCGCGCCTCCCTCGCCCAGAGCCATATTGCTGCGTGCTCTGCCGTCCGCCTGCTCGACCGTCGTGCCCGTGACCCACTCGATGCTCCTCGCTCTCGCCAGCCCAACTCACCGCCGGCTCGGCTAGCCTTGCCCATGCGTCAACGATCCGCTGTACTGCGAGGCCTGATTCGTTGGACTTGCCTGCTCCTGGCGCTCGCCGTCGCAGCCCAAGCGTTCATCCTATGGGACGCAACAGGTCGCCGGTGGTTCACGAGATACCGCGATCCCGAGCTCGAGAATCGCCTGCTGACCGACGTCCGCCAGCGCGCGACGCTGGAGGCTCTGGGAATCCCGGACGCCGACGAACAGATACCAATAGAAAACCACTTCACGCTGGGTGCCTTGCCGGTCGGGTTCAATCGCGAAGGTATCAGCCTGCTGACCCTCGCCGGCCCGATGCTCGTTCTCTCGGTGGTCTTGGCCGTCAGCGCTCCCCGTCGGCATCCCGCCTGACGAACATCGACCCCGCCCGCATCAAGCCGGTTCGCGTGGAGCCCGAGCGGAGAGAGGGCTCGCAATCCGCCCGCCATGGACCAGCCGCAAAGAACGCCACGAGCGATTCGGCTGAGAGCGACGCGTCACGTTGCCGCCGCGTCCCAGCACTGACCCGCACAAAGCCGCGGGTCAGTGGCACAATTGGGACGGTCTTTCCCGCCATCACTGACCCGCCCAGAGCCGCGGGTCAGTAGCACGAAAGACAAGGAACGCCACTCGCGCCGGGAACACGTCACACCCACACCGCCACCTATGCATCCGTTATGAGAACTCCTCCACGCTCTTCTGACGCTTCCTCCCCCTCGGATGCTCCATCATCCTGCTCAAACTGGGTTTGGGGTGGTCTCTCGAGCGTTCAACGGCGAGCTTCATGACTCGCAACAAACGCCAGCAGATCGACGTTGATCTCCGAGTGGTGGGTTGTGCACATCCCGTGGTCAAAGCCCTTGTAGACCTTGAGTGTGGCGTCCGGAACGAGCTTGCTGGAGAGCAGCGCCGACCCCGCGATCGGGACGATCTGGTCGTCGTCGCCGTGCATGATGAGGGTCGGAATGTTGAACTTCTTCAAGTCCTCAGTAAAGTCCGTCTCGGAAAAGGCCTTGATGCAATCGTGCGTCGCTTTGACGCCGGCCATCATGCCCTGGCGCCACCAGTTGTCGATGAGTCCCTGCGACTTGTTCGCATCGGGGCGATTGAAGCCGTAGAACGGCCCCGAAGGAATCTCGCGGAAGAACTGGGCCCGGTCGGCCAGGAGTGCCGCGCGGAAGCCGTCGAACACCTCCATGGGCAGCCCCACCGGGTTGTTCGCCGACTTGAGCATAATCGGCGGAACAGCGCCGATGAGGACCGCCTTGCCGATCCGGCCGCGAGCGCGACCGGCCCCGTGCCGACCAATATAGCGGGCGACCTCGCCGCCGCCAGTGGAGTGCCCGACGTGGACCGCCCCCTTCAGATCGAGGTTCTCGACCAGGTCCATGAGGTCGTCGGCATACGTGTCCATGTCGTTGCCGTGCCACGTCTGCGTCGATCGCCCATGGCCGCGGCGGTCGTGCGCAATGCACCGGAACCCGCGCGACGCGAAGAAGAACATCTGGGCGTCCCAGTCATCGGCGCTGAGCGGCCAGCCGTGGCTGAACACGATGGGTGTGCCGCCCCGGTTGCCCCAATCCTTGAAGAAGATCGTGGCGCCGTCTCTGGTGGTGATCTGACTCATGGTGCCTCCTCGTTGTCCCCACCGACGACCTGCGAACGCTCATCAGGGCAGCCGCAAACATCGCAGCGGCCGCTCTTTGGCAATCTCTACGGTATATCAGGCGGGTCGCACTGACTGGCGGGTGACGCTGAACGCCGGGTGGCACCGACCCCAGATTCCCCGTTCCGTGCCACTGACCCGCGGCTTGGGCGGGTCAGTGCTTGAGCGGCCGCGACGAGCGAAGGTGAGCGTTCTCGACCGGCGATGACACGAGAGCGCGAAGTGTGTCGGTGCACAGCCACAGTCGCCCGTGGGCCCCGCCATCACTGACCCGCACAAAGCCGCGGGTCGGTGGCACGAGTGGCACGGTCTTTCCTGCCATCAATGACCCGCCCAGAGCCGCGGGTCAGTAGCACGGTGTTTCCCGCCCCCGCCTAGTCTCTCTCGATGTCAACTTCTCTCACGTCGCCGCCCACCAAGCGAGGTCGCGCCTGGACCTCGCTCATCGGCCTAGGCCTGCAAGTCCACCGCACCGCCCGCATCGACAAGCTCAGCGATCGGTCATTCTGGAGTTCAAACTCCGCCGCCATCCAGCGTCGTGAACTCCGCAAGCTCTTGTCCAAGGCGTCGAACACCGAGATCGGGCGAAAGAACAACTTCGCTCGCCTCGCCGCGCTCCCCGATGCGGAGATTCTTCCCGCCTATCAGCAGACGCTGCCCGTCGCCGACTGGTATGTCTACAAAGACCAGATCGCTCGCATGCGCGAGCAGGCCGAGCCCAACGTCCTTTGGCCCGGCCTGGTGATGGACTACGCCCAGACCAGCGGCACCACTGCCGGCGACAAGTTCATCCCCGTCTCCCAAGAGATGATGAAGAGCAACTACCGCGCGTCGCTCGACATCTTCGCGTACATGTCGCTCTTTGGGCTTTCTCTCGCCAACGTCTTCAAGGGCAAGGCCCTCTTCCTGGGCGGCTCCTCCGACCTCAGCGTCAACCAGCACGGCATCCGCACCGGCGACCTCTCGGGGCTCGTCGTGCCTCTTATTCGCTGGCCCATCAGCGAGGTGTACCTCCCGGGGCGACAAATCGCGCTGATGAAGCACTGGCCCAGCAAGATCGAGGCGATGGCCGCCAAGTGCCTCGACGAAGACGTCCGCATGATCAGCGGCATGCCAAGCTGGGCGCTCGTGCTCTGCGAACGAATGACCGAACTCGCCCGCGCCCGAGGACAAGACGTGCGCACACTCCGCGACATCTGGCCCAACTTCCAGATCTTCGTGCACGGCGGAGTCAAGTACACCCCCTTCGAGCCTCGCATCCGCGCCGCCTGGAGTGGCTCGCCGACGGGCGACGACGTCCCGTTCCGCCTCGAGCTCTACCCGGCTTCCGAGGGCTTCGTCGCGATCCAAGACACACGCGGCGATCCGGGTCTGCGCCTCAACACCGATATCGGCATCTTCTTTGAGTTCGTGCCTCTGGAGGAAATAGGCTCCAGCAATCCCTGCGGCTTCTCGTGCGAGCAAGTCGAGAAGGGCCAGCGGTATGTCGTCGTGCTCACCACCTGCGCCGGACTCTGGCGGTACGTGCTCGGGGATGTTGTCGAGTTCGACACGATCCCAGCGCAGCTCAATGGTCGTGGCGGCGAGGGCCCTTGTCGCCTGCGCATCGTCGGCCGCCACAAGCACTTCATCAACGCGTTCGGCGAGAACCTGATCGTCGAGCACATCGAGAACGCTGTGGCAGCCGCGGCGAACGCGGCAGGCCTGGTCGTGGGCGAGTTCACCGCCGCTCCGGTGTATCCCGAAGCCTCCCGAAAGTCCGGCCTCGAACTCGCTGTCGAAGTCGACCCGCTGCCCGTTTCGCCGCCCAAACTCGAAAGCTTCCGGGAGGCGTTCGACCAGTCGCTGAAGACTCAAAACGTGGACTACACAACGAAGCGGTCGGAAGGGCTGGGCATGGGTCCGCCGACCATCACCCCGGTTCCGCGGGGAACGTTCCATCGGTGGATGCTCAGCCGTGGAAAGCTCGGGGGGCAACACAAGTGCCCTCGGTGTGCGAATACCCGGGATATCCTTGACCAAGTTATCGGTCAGGCGGGCATCTAGTTGCATGCAGCTTGAGTAAACGGCGACTGAACAAAGTCTGAAACGCCGCGACATTGGCATCGGCGGATCCACCAACCCTCGTGCAGCATCCAACACCCCGTTCAACCGATACTCATGCCCCGCATCCGCGAGGGTGAGATTCCCAAGAAAGCTCGGCGTCCTTTTTTCGGCGGGGACGTTCGGCGGGGGGCCGATACACTGGGGAGTTGGTTTCCTCCCCCCTTCCAGGGCGGGATTCCGGCGGGACAAGGCTGGGAATGTCGGAAGTCGGGAGCGGGCGTCGTTGAACGGGCGTCTTTGGGCAGGCAGGGCGGCTTTGGAGTGACGCATGGCGGAGCAAACCGTGGAAAGCGTTCGTCAGCCGGTGGTTTCACTTGGTTGTCAGCCCGAGGTTGGCGGCGCGGGACACCTGCTGCAAGCCGCCGACCACCTGCTTTGCCAATGCGCGGGTCTTATCGAGTTGATCCCGGATCGGGTGTACGCGACTGAATCTCGGACGATTCGGGGCGGCACCATCGGCAAGCACGTCCGGCATGTCCTGGACCACTACTCCGCCATACTGACGTCTCTGGCGGATCAATGTCCGATCGACTACGACCATCGCGAGCGCGGGCTTTCGATGGAAGCCAGCCGCGAGGCTGCAATGGAGGCGATCCGGGAGACGCGATCGCGGATCGAGTCGCTGGGCTCGGGCACGCTGGCGCAACGGGTGCGAGTTCGCGTGATGGTGAGCGGCGACGGCTCCGAAGTTGAGCTCGATTCAACGATCGGGCGCGAGCTTGCGTTTGCGACGCACCACGCGGTGCACCACCAAGCGATGATGAAGGCCATGGCGGCCGAGTTCGGAGTTGAACTCTCGAGCGAGTTTGGCAAAGCGCCGTCCACCATCAACTTCGAGAGGCGGTAAGATCCGGGCCCCATGTCGGGCCACCCCCTCAAGGAAAGGTTGGGACGTCCGACCCCTCGTTGCTGGACGACAAGCTCTGGGGGGCGCAGGAAACAGCAGTGTCGGCGTGGCCGACCTTAGTCGGGCGAATGTCGGGCGGCGGAGTTTCTGTCAACGCATGTGCACGGTGTCGGTCATTGCGATTCCGCCCCAGCCAGCCGCGCCGTCCGCGGGGTGGGGTTTTCGTGTCTCGTGCAACCGCGACGAGAGCCGCTCGCGACCGGCGGGCCAAGGCCCGGCGTGGCACGCGCTCGGTGTCAAACCGGGTTCCAAGGCAAAGCGGGCACAATGGCCCAAAGACCCGGCTGGCGGGGGAACGTGGATCGCCGCGAGCGACCGCGGACTGGTGTTGTGCCTGCTCAACTTGAATCCGGAGCATCCGCTGGCGCTCCCGCCCCCGGGCGCGTTGACGTCTCGGGGCTTGGTCATCCCGTCGCTCATCGGCTGCGAGAGCGTGAACGAGGCGATCGAGGGCGTTCGTCGGCTGGATCTTGACTCCTTCGCTCCGTTCCGGTTCGTTGCGATCGAGTCCGGCGCGGATGGCCCGGTGGTGAGCGACGCCGCGTGGGACCGGCGCGAGCTCAAGGTGACGGCGCGCGTCGCACTGCCGGCCTGCTTTGTGAGTTCCGGCCTTGGCGATCACCGGGTGCTTGGACGGCTGGATCTCTTCCGCGAGATGCTGGGCCAGCCCGGCATGCTGGATGCGGCGGGCCAGGCGAAGCTGGTCAGGCAGCAGGATCTCTTCCACAAGCATGTCTGGCCCAACGCGCCGGAGCTGAGCGTGCAGATGTCGCGCCGGGATGCGAGAACCGTTTCGCGGACGATCGTTGAGGTTCGCCCGAGTAAGGTCGGGCCCCGTGTCACGATGCAGTACGCGCCGATCCCGGTTCCAGCCGCCGAGGCGCAGCGCTTGGCGGCCGAGCGGGCCGCGGCACGCACCGTCGCCTTGCCCCTGCTTGGGCTTCCCGCGCCGGCGTGAGCGGCTCTCGAAGTACGTTTTGCCCCCCCAGTCGGTGCCGGCAACCGAGACAAACTAGACCATGTCGCGGTAAGCGAGGAGTTCGGCGTGGGCCTTGGCGTCCTTGCCGCGACTCGCGGCGATGCCAGCGTCGAGCGTTGCGATCAAGCCCGCTGCGTCACCCAGTTCTTCCTGCGAACGGGCCTTGTGGTAATACGCGTAGTAGTAGGTCGGATCGGCCGCGAGGCAGCGGTCATACGCCAGGACAGCCTGGGCATGGTTGCCCGCCTTGGCCTGCTCCTGCGCGAGTGCATAGAGCAAGAACGGGTCGCCCGGTGACCTGACGAGCATGGCCTGGATCTGCTCCAGGCGTGAAGGCGGTGATGATGGCGGCATGTCTGTGCTCATGGCAACTCGGGCTCAGGCGGGGAGCGATGCCAAGGCCGACTGCGCCGTCGCCAGGTCGCCCTGAGCTCGCGTGAGCTGGTCCCGCGTTTGCTGGACGAGCTTGGGCGGGGCCTTATCGGCGTAGCTTGGATTGGCCAGCCGCCCCTCGAGCGTGGCGATCGTCTTGGTCAGCTCCGCGATCTGCTTCTCCAGGCGCTCCCGCTCGGCGCCGGCGTCGACGTGGTCGGCGAGGTCACTCAAGCGGAACTCGCTGGCCTCAAAGCCAAAGGCGACGCTCGCGCCCTGAGCGGGCGTGCTGGTGATCGACGACAAGCCAGCGTGGGTGCAGGAGAGATGCATGAGTTCCGGAGGAAGCGGCGCGCTTCCGGCCGGGGCGTGGAGCTTGACCTTTCGCTTGGGCGGAACATTGTGCTGCGCTCGCACTTCGCGGATGGCAGTCACCAGGGCCTGCATGCGGCCATACTCGCGCTCCGCGGCTTGATCACGCAGCGACGCACCGAGAACGGGCCACCCGGCGGTGCACAGCGTGCGGGCCTTGCGGGGCCCGACGAGCTCAACGCCTTGGATAGGAGGCACGGGCAGCGTCGCCAGGCGCGCCCAGATCGCTTCAGTGACGAAGGGCGCGATCGGGTGGAGCAAGCGGAGGACGATCTCCAGCGCCGTGCGCAGCGTTGCGCGAGCGCCCGGGCTCTCGGCGGCGTGGGGCTTGATCGATTCCAAATACCAGTCGCAGAGGTCGTTCCAGACCAGTTCGTACATTGCTTGCGCGTAGACGCTGAACTCGTAGTTCGCCAACGCCTCATCGACCTTGGCGGCGCCCGCGTGCAGGCGGGAGAGAATCCATCGCGACTCGAGCCCGAGCGAGGCTGGGGCCAGGGCGCCCGCGGGACTGGGACCGCCGGAGGCCGGCGCAGCGAGGATGGTCATCGAGAGTCGCGAGGCATTCCAGAGCTTGTTGCAGAAGTTGCGCCCGAGATCGAACTTGCTCGACGTGTTCTTGGCCAAGGGCATGTCGGGCGAGGGCTTGGCTTCGCCCGAGACGACGCCATAGGTCGTGACCATTTTCCTTGCCGGATCTTTAGGAGAATCCTGGATGGGCGCGGGGACCACGTCGCCGGTGCGATTGGTGATCATCCGGGGCGGGAACGTGACACCCGTGTGCGGGCAGATGAGGTCGACCGGCATGCGGACGTCCTGCGTCTGGGTCGCCATCGAGCAGAGCGTGAAGCGCATGGCGTCGGCGCCGTGCGTCTCGATGATGTCCAGCGGATCTACGCCGTTGCCAAGGCTCTTGGACATCTTCTGGCCCTGGCCATCCTGGATGACGGCGTGGATGAAGACGTCGCGGAAGGGAACGGGCCCTCGGCCCTGGCCCATCGGAGCGTTGGCGTCCCGATCGGCTCCGGCATCCGAGGCTTTGGCCCCGAAGATCCTCGCACGAACGCTGTCCGCCGATTCTTCTCGTGACTCAGGTCGGTGCCCGGGCCAGCTCTCGGGCAGGAAGTACCGGTTGAACATGGTCATGCGCGAGACCCAGAGCGTAATGATCTCGCGCGCGGTCGAGAGTGAAGACGTCGGATTGAATGCTTCGAGGACGCCCCGGAAGTCGCAAGGCTTGTTGTCCTTTGCGGCGAGCGCCTCGGACGACGCGGCATCGGGCCAGCCCATGGTCGAGAGGGGCCAGAGGGCGGAGGAAAACCAAGTGTCGAGGACGTCGGAATCACGTGTGAAGCCGTGGGATTCAAGGAAGGCGATGATGCCGGGATCGTCGATGCGGAGGCAGACGAAGAACGGCGCCGGGCCCGCATGGGCGGCGTGCCTCTCGAGCATCGCCGAGATCGTGAGCGAGGCACTGCCCGGCCGCGAGATGAAGTCGCGACAGCAGACCTTGCCCTCCTCCGCCCATTCGTCGAGCTTGAGTTGCAGGGTGCCCATCGCAAGGCCCTGCGAGACCGAGTCCTTGAAGGTCGCGGGCACACCGGAGAAATCGCGGCTCCACACCGGTACGCGGTGCCCCCACCACAGTTGCCGGCTGATGCACCAGTCGCGGATGTTGTCGTGCCACTGCTCGAAGGTCTTGGCGTAGCGAGCCGGGAAGAACCGCATCTGCTCGTCGGTGCTCGACGACTTCCCAGCGCCGGTTTGCTGGCGGCCTTGAGAGCGCTGCTCGGGGACGAGCGCGTTGTTTGCTGCCTGCGCAAGCCGGTGGTCGGTGACCTTCACGTACCACTGGTCGCTGAGGTAGGGCTCGATGATCGCCTTGCTGCGATCGCTGTGCTTGACGCTGTGGCGATGGGGCTTGATGCCCTCCAGCAGCGACGCCGAGCCACCCTGGATCGCGTGCGACTTGAACGCGGCAACGACCTTCTTGCGTGCGTCTTCGCGGGAGAGGCCAACGAAGAGGTGTGCGCCGCCAACGTCCGTCCAGCCATGCTTGTCGCTGATGGTGGCGTCGGGGGCCATGACGTTGATGAGCGCGCGACCCTCGCCGCCCTGCGCCGCGTCCATCACCGGCTTGTGGCGCTGGTAGATCTCGTAGTCGTTGGGGTCGTGCGCGGGCGTGACCTTCAAGAACCCCGTCGCGAACTTGGCCTTGGGGTCGGCTTTCTCTTCCTCGGTGCGCGCCATCGCCTCGGGGAGCACGACATACGAATCTTCGATGATCGGGATCACGCGCCCGACCAGCGGCAACTCGACAAACAGCCCGCGCAGCGACGCGGCGCGCGGGTCGTGCGGGTTCACGGCGACGGCGCTATCGCCCAAGTAGGTTTCGGGGCGCGTGGTTGCCACGATGACCCAGGCCTGTTCATCGCCCCGATGCTCCTCAGCGCCTTGATAGCCGCGCGAGGCGAGTTCGTCCCACGTGACGGGCTGGGCATCGGCGTGCGGCTCACCGGGCTTGCGGACGAGCGGGTAACGCAGATACCAAAACGAAGAGTCGACATCCTCGTCGAAGCACTCGTCGTCGGCGACCGCGGTCTGCAGCACCGGATCCCAGTTCACGAGGCGCTTGCCGCGGTAGATGAGTCCATCTTGGAAGAGGCGAAAGAACGCTTCCTGGACGGCGCGGGCGCAGACGGAATCCATGGTGAAGCGCTGGCGGTCCCAATCGCATGAGCAGCCCATCTGCTTGAGCTGATCGGTGATCGCGGCTTCGTACTCGTCCTTGAACTCCTGCACCTTGGCGACGAAGTCCTCTCGCTTGAAGTCATGTCGACGGAGCTTGCGCTCTTCCCACAGGCGTCGTTCGACGACCGCTTGAGTCGCGATGCCGGCATGGTCGGTGCCGGGCATCCACAGCGCCTCGAAGCCCCGCATGCGATGGGCGCGGACAAGAACGTCCTGCAGCGTGTTGTTGAGCGCGTGACCCAGGTGGAGCCTGGCGGTGACGTTGGGCGGGGGGATCAGGACGCAGTAGGCCGGTGCGCGGCGTTCGGGCGGCCCTTCCAGGACTTTCTTTGGGTCGGCGTGGAAGGCATGAGAATCCATCCACTGCTGCCATACCCGCTTTTCGTGATCCGCCGGAACGTAGCGGGGTGGCAACTCACCAACGCCATTGGAGTTGGGCGAAGAGGTGGATGTCGGGGAGGGATGCGATTGAGCGGCGTCGGGCATGGGTGCCCGGAGTGTAGTCGCGATATGGTTTTCGCCGGGAAAAGCACCGAGTCCGCCCGGAGGCGTCTCGGTCGGGAGGCGCGTCGGATGAGCGGGTCAAACGAGTCTCGGGGCCAGTCGCAGCCGCTGCTTTCGCTCGGTGATCAGCCTCGTGTTTCGTCGAGCGGCGCCACAGGCGGAGGGGCGGCACCCGGGGCGGGGGCAGGAGCGAGTTCGCGCACGGTTCGTGCGGTCGTTGCGTGCATGCTTGTGGTCACGGTTGTGGTGCTGGGCGGGATCGGCGCTTGGCTTTACGCAACTTCGTCGTCGGCCTCGAGGACGGCGGCGCAGGACGCACGGGCGGCAGCGGAGGCCAACACGCCGACCATCGACGCCCGAGCTCTGGACGCGCTGCTGGATGCCGCGGGCAAGTATGCACAGGGTGGCGAGTTCTCCAAGGCGGAAGCGATCTTGAGCCAGGCCATTGCCAGCGCGCCGGACAACCAACGGCTGCGTCTGGCGTTCGCCGAGGTCTTGCTGGCCGCGAAGCGCCCCGCGGAGTCGTACGACGAGTACGTTGCGGCCCTTTCGATCGGGCCTCGCGATGCGGAAACCGAGTTTCGCGCGGGCACGGTCGCAAACATGATCGATCGTCCGGACCGATCGGTGGAGCACTACCTCGCGGCGCAGCGGGCCGACCCGAAGAACCCGCAGGTTCCGCTCTTTTTGGCCCAAGTCCAGACCAAGCTGGGCCAACTTGAGGAAGCAAAGGCCAACCTGGTGATCGCGGCAACGATGACGCCAGAGAAGGCGGTCGTGTGGGGTTCGCTGGCGGAGATCGCGCTCCGCCAGAACGTAACGAGCATGGCGGCGCAGCACATTGCCAAGGCGCGTGAACTGGAGCCCGAGAGCGCCGTGTGGCGTCTGCTGGAGGCCCGGGTGCTCAAGCGCGACGGGAACGCGATCGCGGCGTTGCAACTGCTGGCAGGGTTGGATGAGCAGACGCGGGCGCAGAAGCCGATTCTGGCAATCATGGCAGAGTGCTACGGCATGCTGCGTCGCCCGAGCGACGCGGCCTCGCTGTATGTGAACGCCGCGGACGAGCAGGTCAACGACGCCGAGCTGGCTTTTCAGGCAGCGCTCTGGCTGGAGCGTGCGGGGGATACCAAGGGAGCGATCGACTACGCCCGACGGGCGGAGATGGCGGGGCACTCCGACGCTGGCAAAGTCGTCGCTCGCCTAAGCGACGCGGCTGAGTCTCGCTCCCGCGAGCCTTGAACTAGGCCTGAACACTGAGCAATCGTCGACCCGGGACGGCACCCGTCGATCCGACCGAGGCACCGGCGGGGACCGGCGATGAAACCGACGCGGGCGGAGCACCGACGGGCTTGCTGGCCGGGGCCAAGTTTGGCGAAGGCGTGCCCGCCCCGCCCGCTGCCTGAGTGCCCATCGCCCGTTCCTTGGCAACCTGCTCCATCGCCAGCGCCCAGGTATCGCGCTCGAACTGGAGCATGTCGATCACCTTGCCCAGGCGCGCGGGGTCTTTGCTGACGCTGACTTCGACCAGCTCGTTGAACATGTACTGGTACAACTGCTTGACCTTCTGCGCCAGGTCGCGATCAGCGTCCTCACGGATCGATGTCAGCAGTTCGACGACGATGGCGCGGCAACTGGTCAGCCCCACGAACCAGCTCTCGTAGTCCTTGCGCGAGATGCCTTCCTTGGCCTGACTCGCGAAGCGAACCGCCCCGTCCAGTAGCATCAGTCGCAGTTCTTCCCGGCTGGCGCTGAGCACCCGGTTCCGGAGATAGGCGGTGACCGCCTGATTCTCCGGCGAACTCTGGGGCTGAACGTCGGCGGTCGCCGCGAGCACGTCCACGCTGCGCCCGCGACGGGGCTTTTCCGTCCCCGGGGGCGTTGGTGTTGCTTTTGAAGGGTCGCTCATGTCTGCTCAGGGAATCGGAACGTCCGAGGGTTGCCTTGAGTGGGCGGACAAGAGGAACTGGGCGAACAGGTTCACTTTCGCTGACCAGCGGGGGAGCCTGGCGCCTAGCCCAGGTTGGAGAGGTACGAGCTCTGCGTGCGCAGGTCGGCGATCGAGCGTTCCATGGCGAGGAACTGGCGTTCGAGGATGACGCGTCGGGCGTCGAGCCTCGTAGTCATCGAATCGATGCGGGATTGGAGCGCCCGGATCTGGTTATCAAAGCTGCTGCGACGCTGGGTGAACACGCCGTCGACGGAGTCGGTGTATCGCTTGGCCAGTTCTTCGACGAGGCCTGGCACGCCTTGGCGGGTGATGTCGCCTGCGGTGCTGGTGTCTTTGGCGCCAAGGAGCGCTTCGACGCTCGATGCGTCCTCGCTGATCGCTTCGCGCAGCCGGGTCGCATCGAGTTCCAGTCGACCGTTTTCGCCTACGGAAATTCCGATGTCCGCGAGGTTCGAGAAGGTGCCCGTGCCGCCCTTGGAAGGACCGAGGACGGTGCTGAAGAGCGCGTTGCGAAGGTTGACTGCGGTGCCATCGCCCAGCAGGGCGCCGCGACGCTTGGTGGTCTCGTCGTAGGTGCTCTGAGAATCGATGCGGGCGACAAGATCGTTGAACGCGGTGATGAACGCGTTGGCGGCGGTCTCGACGGCGCCGTTGTTGCGTGTCACCGAGATCGTGACCGGAGATGCGTTGGTCGAACGAAGGTCGAGGGAAACGCCGCTGATGACGCCGTCGAGCGTGTTCCGGCTGCTGGAGAGCAGCACAGCGGCGGCGGGGTCCGACGAGCCAAAGAAGACCTTCGCGTCCTGCCCGCGGTCGATCGTGGCGAGCCCAAGGTCTGCGCCCTCCGTCGAGATGATCATGCGCCCGTCGCTGCCCGAGCTCTGCGACGTGAGCGAAAGGCGGAAGGGCGTCGCGCCGTTGCCCTCGCGGATGATCGTGGAGGAGACGCCCAGCTTCGCGGCGTTGAGCTTGGTTGAGATCTCCTGAAGGTTGTCGGTCGCCAGCACCGTCACCGACTTCTGGAACGTGCCATCCAGCTTGTTTGAGGATCCGGTGCCGCTGGCCTCGCCGGCGATATTCAGGCCCTTGGCAACCAGGCCCGAGACGTCCTCGACCTTGATCTTGGTCGCACCGTTGACGCCCGAGTTCTCAACGATCTCGATGCCATCGCCGTTCTGGTTGATGCGGGCGGTGACCCGCAGGCCCAGGGCGTTGATCTTCTTGAGCACATCGTCGATGGTCTTGTCGGTGTCGGCAATGTTGACGGTCTGGCTCGCGCCCGTCGAGTCGGTGATGCGGAACTGCCCGGTGCCCACAGAGGCCCCGTTGTTGACAGTGGAAAGCAGCGACGCGGCGGAGATGTACTGGCGCTGGAGGTCCGTCCCCTTGACGGTGTTGGAAGCAACGCCCGCGGAACCGGTGCTGATGCCCAGCGAAGCGGCGGTATCGGCGCCGCTGGTGCCCGTGATGGTGAGGTTGGACGATCCGGAGGTGAGATCGGTGATCTCAAGCCCGGTGCCCTGGGCGTTGAGCCCGACGCGAACGCGGGCGGCGCCGCCGGAGGCCGACGCATCCTCGATGACCTTGGCAATTTCCGCCAGGGAGGTGTCGGTGCCGACGTTGGCGGTGAACGTTGCCCCGTTCCGAAGGGTGAAGTTCAGGGCGCCGTTACCCGCGACGCCAGAGCCACCGTTGAGCGAGCGAGCGAGGGTGGTGCTAAGCCCGGATTGGATGCGTTTGCCGGTGATGCCTCCGGTGCCGGTGCCGAGGATTCCAAGGTCGCGTGCGGTGGACCCGTCAAAGTCCTCCGCGATCGTGATGGTGCTGGAAGGGTCGTCGGTGTCGACGATCTGGATGCGCTTCCCGTCGCTGGAAATGGAAGCTTGGATGGTGCCCAGATCCGCTTCGCTGAGCGCTTCGTTGATGCGTTCCAGAGCGCCCCCAAGCGTGGAGACGGCGCCCTCGACGCGGTTGGTGGGGCTGTCGTAGAGGTCGCCCAGGTTGACCTCGACTTCAACGGGACCCGAGCCACGATCGACGGTGATGGTGAACTGCTTGGCGCCGGTGCCGACCTGGCTGCGGATGGAAACGCCGTTCCCGTCGTTGAGCGACGCGAGTGATGTGTTGGCGGAGAGGGTGAAGACGTCGTTGCCGGTGATGACGCCATTGGAAGCGGCGTTCGTCAGCCCGAGCGAGGTCGCGGCGGTCGAGTTGACGGCATTCTCAACGCGGAGGGTCCCCGAGCCGGACGCGTTGTTGGTGATCACGAATCGCCCGTCGCGCACGCTGGCGGTCACACGGGCGACGCCGTTGGAGTTGATGATGTCAACGACTTCCGAGACCGTTGCCGCCTTGGAGAGATCAACGGTGGCGGCGTTGCCGGCAGAGTCGGTGATGACGATCTTGCCGCGGGCGACGCCCTGTCCACCATTGAGATCCGAGAGCGACACGTCGCGATCGAGCCGGGCGCGGGCCGACTCGACGGAGACCTTGGTCACGCCGACGGCGCTCACGTCGCGGTTTGCAAAGCCCCGGCTGAGCTGCGACTGCGAGCTGACCAGGCGGTCGATGATGAAGGTGTAGCTGCCTTCAGCCGCGGTGGAGTCCGCCGTCGCGTTGAGGACCTCAGCATTCGAGCTGGCGGCGGACTTGGCGTTGAACGTGCCCTCGTTGCGGAAGGCGGCCCCGGCGTTCTTGAGCGTGTTCAGGCGGTTGTTCAGGTCGAGGAAGATCGTTTGGCGCTGCTGGAGCTGGACCGACCTTGTCTGGAGCTGCGTGCGCGGTCGGGCTTCCAGTGCGATGAGCTGATCGATGATCGATCGCGAGTCGACCCCGCTGAAGATCCCGATGCCGGTTGTGATGCCGCTCACGCCGCCCTCCTTCGAGAGCTTGTTCCGGGGGGAGTCGCGACGAAGCGGCCCGCCGCCCGAGAACGGGGATGTTCCATTCCGCGTGCCCGAAGTCGAGAGAGTTCGACCACCCACTCGCGTAGCACGCGATCGTGGATCGCGCGGGCGAGCGCAAGCGGGGCGTCGTTGGTCGGGGGGGCGCGCATGCTCGTGCAACGCCGACATCGGTCTGAAAACGTGGCAGGCTCCAGTTGGCCCCCGCCGGCTCGGCGAACTTGTCACCCACCCGCTCGTACCAACCGATACGTATTATCAGATCGAACGGGGAGGAACCCCGAGCCAGCCCCGTGGGTGGCCCAAGGGCAAACGGACCCCCACCGCTCGGACGCTGGCACGCACGGTCCGCGGACGTTTCACCGAACGAGGGGAGCTTGGCCCTGTGATCCCGCTTCTGCCCGTTTCTCGCGCCGGTTCTGTGGTCGTCGCCATTGCATCCGCCCTGGTGGCACTCTCAGCCGTTGGCGTCGGCGCCGCGGCGATCATGCTCCCGGAACTGGTACCGGGCGCCAAGCGAGCGTGGACCCTTGCGGGCTTTGAACTCATCGCGCTGGTCGCGGCGATTCTGGGCATTCTCTTTAGCCTCGGACGTTTTCGGACCGCTCCCTCGATGGCGTTGGTCTGCGTCGCGGGTACGGTGTTCAGCGCCGCGGTGCTCGGATTTGTCGGCGTGCAAGGTCGAATGGGCGAGACATCGCTCATGCCCTGGCTGCTGACTCGGATGGGGCTGGTTGCCGCGATCGCCGGGGTTGCCGCGGCGGTCGCCTTGGGCCGCAGCCGCGAGGCGATTCGCTACTTCCTCCGAGCGGTGCTCGTCGGAGTCCCTACGGCGGCGATCTTGGGCTTTGTCGCGCTGCGGTTTGGCGTTGTCGAAGAGTTCGTCAAGGGCTTGTCGGGCCCGGTGCTTTATGGGGGCGGCGCCGTCGTCGCGCTGGTGGTCGGGGGCCTGATCTGCGCGAGCGTCCACCTGCTGATCCGCGCGTTCGAGGTGTCGGCGGTCAACGAGCCCACCGCCTGAGGCGATGCCCGCGTCGGCCCGGGCATCTATGCTGGCTTGCATCGGCGATGAGATTGACCGGCCGCTGCGGGGCGACTACCGTCCTTCCCTGGAAATCACGGAGCGATTGAGTTCGCACCGAGTCAGCAGGTTTCGAGTTTGGGTGTTTCGAGTTTGTTTGCGGGCGTAGCTCAGTGGTAGAGCGCTACCTTGCCAAGGTAGAAGTCGAGGGTTCGAGTCCCTTCGCCCGCTTTGAGGACCAGTCGGCAGCCGGGCCCGCGCGAGAGTCTCCCTCTCCGGCCCCGCCATAGAGCTTTGGCTCACTGTTCTCCCCCCATCCCCGCTTTTCCGAGTTCAACACAATCGCGACACGATGCGCTTCGGTCGTAGCGTTATCGGTCGGTCGGCGAGATGCCGTCCGCGCACGGAACACGATCACACCCGGCAAGACCACCACAGCGGCGAGGCGTTGGGTGCGAGCGCGCGAATGCTCACCTCGCGGCAGGCGGCTCTCCCGTGGAGATTACAGCCAGCATGACGCGACGCGGGCCCCAAAGCACAACGTCAGCGCGAGGCGTCACATGCCATGACGCGACGGGGCCAAGGGTTCACTTTTCCAGTTCGTCGCAGAAACGCAGCATCGAGTCCGCGAATCGTTCGGGCGACTCGATCATCGGCGCGTGACCACACTGGTCGTACCAGTCGATTCGCGAGTTGCCGATGAGCTGCAAGAACTGCTGCGCGGCTTCGGGGGGCGTCACGATGTCCTGGCGGCCCCAGATCAAGAGGGTCGGAACCTGAACGCGGTGCAACTGCTCGCCGAGGTGGTTGCGCCGCGCAGACCGGGACAACTTGACCATCGCTCGGGCCCGGGCGGGATGCGAGAGTTCCTTGAAGGCCCGGTCCAAGTCGGCCTCGCGCATCTTCGTGCGATCGTGGAAGAGCTCGCCGATCTTTTCCGAAAGCCAGTCGCGCGAGGGACGGATCTCGATCTTCCGGACGAGCGACTTTTCGATCAGCCCTGAAGCTCCGGCCAGCACCAGCGCCCGGACGAGTTCCGGCCTCTGGATGGCGAGGTGGAGGGCGACGTGGCCGCCAAAGGAGTTGCCCACGACGATGGGCGGCTCGACGCTCTGCCCCGCGGCCTGATTCTCGGCGAGGAACTGATCGAAGAAGGCGGCGGTGAGGTTGGCAACGCCGTGGATCGAACAGTCATCGTCGCGGAGATCGAGCAGTGGGATCTGGAGCATCACACAGCGCATTCGATGGGAGATGCGCTGGACGACGTCGTCCCAGTGGTCGTTGAGACCGACGAGGCCGTGAAGGAAGACCACCAGCGGGCCAGAGCCCACATCCACAACCCCGGCGGGGATCGCGGCATCGGTGTTCGGGCTTCGGATGTTGACCGTTGTCGAAGCGACTGCCAATCCACGGCTCCTGAGTTTGCGAGATAGTAACCACTAGACGCGGGCGAGGCACGCCGGGGAAGAGCATTCCTCGGGGGGATGCGACCGGGGACGTTTGGCCGGTGTTGGGAAAGCGGGCAGCGTCGATCGGCGGGCGGCATCGGGGCGGTGAGTCTGGCAGGCGGGCAGGCGTGAGCGGGCTTGGGCCACGATGGGGCTGGTACCATCCGCCCATGCCCGCGAGTGAAGCCGCCGCACAGCCTTTGCGTTTGTACAACACTCTGACGCGCCAGGTCGAGGCGTTCCAGCCCGCGGATCCGGGCCGGGTCACGTTCTACTCCTGCGGACCGACGGTCTACGACGACGCCCACATCGGGAACTTCCGGAGCTTTCTGGCTGCAGACACGCTGAGGCGGTGGCTCGAATCGCCCTGGTGCCTCGTGAGCAATCGCCTCGGGCCGCGTGAGGTGGTGCAGGTGATGAACATCACGGACGTCGGGCACATGACCGACGACGCTGAAGGGGGTGAAACGGGCGAGGACCGCATGGCGGTCGCGGGCCGTCGCCTTCAGGAGGCCAAGAAGGCGGGCAAACTGCCCGCCGGCGTCGAGATCAACCCTTCCGACCCGCACCAGATCGCGAAGTTCTACGAAGCCCGGTTTCGTGAGGACGCCAAGCGGCTGGGCATGCGGGTAGCGATGGATGCGGAGCGGCACGCGAGCCGCATGCCGCGGGCGACGGAGAACGTCGACGGCATGGTCGCGCTCGTGGACAAACTCGTGAAGTCCGGACATGCCTATGTCGTCGGCGAGCCGGGCTCGCGCGTGGTCTACTTCCGCGTCAAGTCGTTCCCCGACTACGGCAAGCTCAGTGGCAACACGCTGGAGAAGCTCCGCGAGGGTGAGGGTGGGCGGATTTCGTCCGTCAATCAATCCGCCAAAGAGCACCCGGCCGACTTTTTGCTGTGGAAGGAAGATTCCTCACACATCATGAAGTGGGAGTCGCCCTGGGGCTGGGGATATCCGGGCTGGCACATCGAGTGCACGGTGATGTCCGTCCGTGGCTTGATCCCGCGGGCCGCGGAGCAGTCGAGCCTTGGTTCGCTCCAAGCGCCGGGCTCTGCGGCGCTCATCGACCTGCACTCCGGGGGCGAGGACAACATCTTTCCGCACCATGAGTGCGAGATCGCGCAGACGTGCTGCGCTTTCAATGCCGAACCTCGGGGTGCGAGCTTTGCGCGAACGTGGTTCCATCCGCGGTTCTTGATGGTCGAGGGGGAGAAGATGTCCAAGAGCAAGGGCAACTTCTACACGCTGCGCGACCTGATCGACAAGGGCCATGAGCCAGCGGCGATTCGCTTGCAACTGGTCAAGACCCATTACCGCAGCAACCTCAACTTCACGCTGCAGGGACTGAAGGACGACTCCCGGATGCTCGAGCGCTGGCGCAAGTGGATCGAGACCGCTGGCGGCGATGCAAGGAAGCGCGGGGGCGGCGTGCCGTCGCTGGCCCTTCAAGCGGACGCAGCCGCATCGCCCGGCGCAGCTCGGGCGCGCGACGAGTTCATCGCCGCGATGAGTGACGACCTCAACGTTGCGGCGGCAGTCGCGGCGATCAACACCATGATTGGCGAGTGCCCGAGCCCGACCCCTGCGGATGCGATGATCCTGACTGCAATGGACGACGTGCTGGGCGTGCTCGAGCTTGAGGCCCCGAAGCACGCACAGTCGGACATCGGGATCTTCCTGAGTGGCCTGACCCCCGACCCGGCGGTTGTCGCGAAGCTGGAGGAGCGCCGGGAGGCCCGGGCGGCGAAGAACTTCAAGCGCTCCGATGAGATTCGCGACGAACTGGCGGCGATGGGCCTGGCGATCAAGGACGTCGCGGGGGGCAAGGTGGAGGTTTCGCGGCGGTAAGCCAGCCCGCGAGGGTGTCGGGCTCACGCCGCAACGCGCGGACGTCGCTGGAAGGCGCGGGCGCAGACCGCGGCAAGCCTCTGACGGTCGATGGGCTTGCTCTCATAGTCATCGCACCCGGCCTCGATGCAGCGGATCCGATCCTCCGCCAGGGCGTGGGCGGTCAGCGCGATGATGGGGCCGGCATAGCCCATGCGGCGAGCCTCCTGCGCAAGCTGCAGTCCATCCAACTCCGGCATCTGGACGTCGGTAATCACGAGGTCGTAAGGAACGCGGCGCGCGGCGGCCTCGGCGATGAGACGCAGGGCAATCCGGCCATTGCCGGCCAGTTCAGTGTCAAACCCGAGCTTGCGCAGGTGATGCCCGATGAGCCTCTGGTTGTCCGTGCCGTCTTCCGCGAGCAGCACGCGGAGGCGAGAGCCCACGGGGCGTGCGACTGCCTCGGCTGCACGTGTCGGCGGGCTGGAAAGGGACCGTTCCGTCTCCGGCTTCGACTGAGCTTGCTCGCGAGAATCGCTCGCGCCGAGCGTGACCGTCACGCGAAAGCAGGAGCCCTTGCCAGGCGTTGACTCGAGCAATCGCACATCGCCACCCATCAGTTCAGTGAGGCGTCGCGAGATCGCCAGCCCGAGGCCCGTTCCGCCAAACCTCCGTGTCAGTGACCCGTCGACCTGCGAGAACGGCTTGAAGAGGCGTTCGACCTGGTCGGGCGTCATGCCAGGACCCGAGTCTTGGATGTCGACTTGGAGCGCGACACTTTGGGCTTGCTGCTGGCACGACACGATCACCTCGATGCGACCACGCTCGGTGAACTTGACGGCGTTGCCCACGATGTTCAGCAGCACCTGGCGCAGGCGAGTCGGATCCCCCACTGCTCTGGCAGGTACTGGGGTCGCGAGCGTCGTGATGAGCTCCACGCCTTTCTGCGATGCCCGCTGGCGGAGCATGTCGACGCTCGCGAGGACCGACTCCAGGTTCATCTCGACCCGGTCGACGCTCATGGCGCCCGCTTCGATCTTGGAAATATCGAGGATGTCGTTGATGACCGTGAGCAGGTGGTTGCCCGCGACGCGCATCATCGCGCCGACTTCTGCCCGGTCCACGTCGGGATCCGGCGGATCCTCCGTCAACAAGTCCGCGTAGCCCAGGATCGCGCCAAGCGGCGTGCGAATCTCGTGGCTCATGTTCGCGAGGAACTGCGACTTGGCATGGTTGGCGGCGTCCGCGGAGAGCTTGGCTTCCTGAAGCTGGGCTTCGACCCGCTTGCGCTCACTGATGTCGATGATGAGCCCACGCCACAGCGAGAGGTCGGTGCCGCTTGCACCATCGACGCTTCCGACGTCTTCGACCCAGGTAGCGCGACCATCGGGGAGGACGATGCGGAACTGCTGTCGCAGCGTCGCACTGCGACGACGAGCATCCCGTACACGGGCGAGGTCTTCGCCATGGATCACGCGATCGAGAAACCCTGCGGTAAGCCACCGGTGGGGTTCGTAGCCAAACGTCCCCGCCTGAGGAGAAACATACGTAAAGCGGTTGGCGTGAGCATCAAACTCGTAGACGACCGCGCTGGTGCCCTCAATGAGCGTGCGGTAGCGACGTTCCCCCTGCTCCAGTCTTCGGCGCCCCGCCTCCAGCCGCTTGCGGAAGAGGAAAAAGCCCGTGGCAGCGACGGCGGAAAAGACCACCGCTGGCACGAAGCCGAGGAGCACGTTCTGGGTGGCCTGGGCCAGACGAGCCTGGTAGACATCCGCCGCGATATCGACACCCACGACGCCCTCGACGCTGCCATCCGCGGCGAAGAAGGGCGCAAAGCCGCTGACGAACGTTCCCCACTTATCGGTGTAGGGTTCGCCCGTGCAGATGGGCTTGGGCCCGAGCTTGGAGTTGCCAAAGGCAGTCATCAAGCTGGGGTCGGGGTCCTCGTACTGCTCCATGACACCGGCGCGATCCTCCACGCCGTCGGCGTCGAGGTCGCCGGGCTGTGCGGCGTCTAGCACGAAGTAAGGCGTGTTGTCGCGAAGGATGACGGTGTACACGTACTTGACGCCGGGGGCCGCACGCTTGAAGCGAACCAGCGGCTCGACCGCATTGCGGTACGTTGGCGAATCGAGATCTCCCGGGTCGCGGAGTTCGCGGTGCATCGCGACGTCGACCATGCTCGCGGCGGTCGCGGCAAGAGCGAGCAGTTTCTCTGTTTGCTGTTCGCGGATGGTCGCATGGCTGGAGAGGAGCACCCCGAGGCTGGCCAGCCCGCTGGCCGCGAGCGCGAAGAGTCCGATAGCGCCGGCCTGAAGGAGTGGGCGAAGAAGCCGCGCTCGGGTGATGGGAGGCGAGTAAGTCATTCGGGCGAATCAGGATCGCGACGTGTGGAACTTTGCGTCATGCATGCAAGGGTGCCCACAAGGTGGTTCATCGTCCGAGCGGGCGTGTCTGTTGAAGTGAAGGGGGCAAGTCCGTGCTGCGCACCGCCGATGCGACGAGCATGGCATTGGACGAGCATGTGAGCGCCGCCATCGCCAGCGCCTGGCGGCACTGGCCAGTCGCGGGCGCGTGCGTGCTCGCGTCCCTCGCATTTGTGTGGTTCAAAGGCCTGTCGCTTCGTGCGGCGGTTGCGAGTCAGGGACAGCGAATAGGGCGATTACCGGCGGCACGACTCTTTGCAGAGGGGGTCGCGATCGAGTTGGTCTCGTGGCCGTCGAAGTTGTGGGCGGACGTCTACCGAGTCTCACAACTGCCCACTTCGCCCCTGTCCCAACGCATTTCGGGGATCGCGATCTTTCGAGTCGCGGCGGTGGTCTCCACGGGCGCGACGCTCGCTGTTGGGGTCGCTCTGCAGCAGGCGAGCTTCATGCTCACGCTCGCACTTCTGGTTGGGCTGGCGATCGGGCTGACGTGCCTACTCGCTCGGCGCGCGTGCGGCACGTTCCGAGCGGCCCTACGAGCGATGCCATCCGCGCTTGCGGCCAGCGCTTGCGACGTGCTGGCCGTGTGCGCACTGGCCTACTTCCTGGGCGGGGTCTCGCCGGAGGCGTTTGTCGCCAGCTTCGTAGTCGTGTCCCTCGCGTCATCGCTGGCATCGCTGCCCCAGGGACTGGGCACCATCGAAGCCGGGCTCTGGCTGGCGCTGACGCAGCGCCACGATGTCGCCCCGAGCGACGCCACGGCAATCGTCGCCCTCTATCGCCTCACCGGCCCGGGCGTTACGACCCTCATAGGCGCTATGTGCCTCCCGTTGGGCGGTCTTTTGCTGACCAGGAAAATGCAACTCCTTTCGGCGAGGGGTCGCTTCCCCGAAATTGAAGGAGATGCGTCGCGGATTTACTCTCGTTGAGCTCATCGCGGTCATCGTCGTCTTGGCGACACTGAGCGTCGTCGCCGTCGGTCGATACTACAACTACCGAGATCGTGCAACTCGAGATGTCGCACAGTCGCTGTATGCCGGCCTCACCCAGGCAAGGCTGGACTACATCGGGCAGTTTGGGACGGTGCCATCCACGTTCTCCTCTTGGGTCGCGCTCGACGAACTCGGCGGGAGCGACGGAAGCACGTTTCGCGTCACAAACGCGGTGCGCTCGCAGCTTGAGGCTCCGACCGGAGACGTGCTGATCAACAGCGGCACGACGCTGCGGTTTGAGTTCGCAAACGGACTCGTCGCGGAATATGTGATAAGCCCCTCCGGCGCCATTACGGCGACGTACACGGGACCGTGATCGCGGAACAGCTCGCGGACTGCCCGTCCAGACCTCTCGTGCTCGGAACGCCACACGCGGTCTACTTGAGGGCAAACGCATAAGGCACCAGTACGTACTCCCGGACGCCCGCGGTTCGAAGCATGGCGTCAATCGCGTGATAGGCGACGAATCGCTCGTTGGTCTGCACTTGCCCCTGCTCTTGCTGCTCGTCCGGGTCGAAGATGCGCGGCCCAAGGCGGGCGTCGCACACAATCTCAACATAGAAGCGAGGACGGTTCGGCGCCGGCATTCGAGGGTGGGCGGCTGTGTGCTCCAGAGGGACGGGATCGATTCGAGCGATGCGGACAGCGCCCGATTCGGGCAGCCGGACCACGCCGCTCGACACGTCGAGCACGATCAGCTCTCCAAGCAGAACCGAGTCGAGTTGGGTTCCGGATCTTTGATGGCCTGGAAATGAGACGATGCGTGCACGGAGCGGATCGTCGCCCATTCTTCTGTAGACATCGATTGCTCGCTCGCCAGGCTTGACGGAACATTCCGTCGCGCATCCGTGCTCGTCGAAGGCAACGAAGCTGGCGCCAGCCGGGGCAAAGAGCGGCGCAACCCCGCGCTGCAACGAGACGGCACACTGCAACAACGTGATGGCAACTGCCCAACTGCCGGCGAACATCGCCCAGCGAAGCCGAAAGATCGTGGCATCCCCATCCTCGACCCCGCCCTTCGCCCCTGCCCGGGCAACTCGAAGCAGCCCGCCCGCAACCGCGACGCCCCAGACGAGCGCCGCAAGCAGCACGACGCGCTCGACCAGCGCACTCGCCTGGTGGCCCGCCTGCCCGGGGGCGAGTTGCAGGACGCACGTCAACCACCCGAGGATGATGAGCGCTGCGACCAATGCCGGCCTCGCAAGCTGAGCGAAGGGGCGTCGCTCGATGGCGGGTGTACGTTGATGCAATCGCGTCCACATCGCGACGACCAGCAGACCGAGCACCGCGTCGTAGGCGAGCGGGCCACCATCCAGCACGCACTTGGCTGCACCCGAGACGGCGCAGACGCTCGCGGTGAGCGCCAGGGAGGCGCCGACGGCGCCCTGCGACTGATGGCCCTTGCAAGCGTGGCTGCGGACTCCGGCGAGGATCGCCATCGCCAGTCGCACCGCGACGAAGGGCGTGAGCGCAAAGGAACACAGCGCCGCGCCGCCGATCGACAGCGAGAGCCACATCGGCAGCATTTGGGCGAAGGGGGCTCCGGCGTCAAACCGGCGGGTGCCTTGCGTCCACCCGAGCGATTCCATCGCCAGCGCTATGGGCGCCTTGGAGGCGTGGACGTGCGTCAGGGTGCTCACGCTGTTGACGCCGTCACTCCAATAAAAGGCGACCGACCCGATAGACAGGTCGAGTTGGCGAGTGATCCAGGCGTGCGCGACAAGCGACAGCACGAGCCCGAGCCCTGTGACGCCAAGCCACACGCGAACGAGCCGCCCGGGGCTCAGGGCTTGGGCCGACATGCAAGACGACGAACGGAACGAGGCGCCAGCCAAAACGGTCGCGCTGGCGGCGAGCATCGCGAGGAAGAAGGCGATCTTCCCCGAGGAAGTTCCGTGGCACATCCGCGCCAGGAGCGTGTGCAAGATGGGCCTGGCGTCATCGTGGGTGAAATACCACGTCAGCAACGCGATGGACGACAACGCGACAAACGCCGCGGCGATCACGCACGCCCGAGGCGTGATCACTTGACGCGGAGTGTCCACGTGCGGCCCTCCGCATGGCGCAGCGTTGCACTCCGTCGGCGTGCGTCCACGCTTTCGAGCGTCCAGGAAGGGAGGACCTCGCTGCCGATTCGGTGCAGGCGGTCGCCGATCGAGGCCAAGGCACTGGGCCCGGATCCGACGACGCCGCGAAGCTCAAGTTGCGCTAGTGCCTTGGCGTCCTTCTCCTCAACGGCTTCGCTCGCTGGCGGAGGTTGGACCTGGGTTTCGAGCGGATCGGCAGACGCCGCAGGTGCCTCGGACGGCACAGCCAAGGTTGATCGGAACGGATCCTGCAACTCGTCAAGCTCGAGCGATCGGAGCCACTCGCTGGCGGCCTTCTGATCCTCCCGCAGCGCCAGCGTGCTGGCACGCGGCAACTCGGGCGTGAGCACCGCGGCGGGGCGCGCGGCGTGCGCTGACGGGAGCACGGGCCCCCCGAGCATCCGCACGCCCTGCACCGCCAGCGTGGGCAGGATCGCCGCCGCGAGCCACCACACTCGGGCGCGAGCGCGAGACTTCGCTTCGGTCTTCATCGGCTTTGCTCCTCCCGAGCCGGCTCGGCGTCCTGGGCGATCGCAAGGTTTTGGACGTCAACTCCGTGCACAGCGATGGTGAGGATGGCGTGAATTCCGGCCTGATCGTCCTCTCGCCTGGGGTTCAAGCGCAGCGATCGAACGCAGGTGAACGCAACATCCTCCTCAATCGCTCGAACGAATCGGGCAAGATCGTCGTAGGAGCCCCAGCAATCCAAGGTATAGGTGGCATCGATCAGCGCGAAGAGCTGCGCACCCTGCGGGTCTTGCTCGGGAGTCGCGGGCTTACCGGAGTTGTGCGACGTCGCCTGCATCTGATCGAGACGAACGTTGAAACGGGTGGACAGCCCGATGAGATGACCAAAGAGCGTGGCCTCATCGCGGGCCAGGGTCGATCGCTCCTGGAATGCCGCTAGCGAGGCAATGGCGCGTTCAACGTCCGCGGTTGACTCGGCGGACTCCGCGAGGCTGGGGCGCGCCGCGAGCGAGGCCGCCTGGGCCTGAGCCAGCTTTCCTTGGGCCAGTTCCACGCGACGCTCGGCGGGCGCGACCAGAAACTCGTGGGCGAGAACGCACGCCGCCAGCGCGATCGCCATCTCGGCCGCGATTCGTCTGGTTTGGGGGTTCATGGCGCGGACTCCAGCACTGTGACGACGCCGTCGGACGGGGAACCAACCTTGCTCGCCGCCGACGAGTTCGCGTCGCTCAGGATGGCGGGGTGGGGCGTCGGAACCAAAGCCATCGTAAAGTCGAACAACTGGCCCTCGCGTCCTTCGTGGGAGCCACGGCGGGTGCCGTCCATGTGCACTGTGGCGATTAGCGGCGAAGCGTCGAGAGCATCCAGGAGCGTCTTGATCGCACGCGCGGGATCGGGAGCTTCGTCGGCGGCGATGAACCCCTGGGCGGCAGCTCGGATGATGTCACCATCGTGGCTCATCTGCAGGGTGATTAGCGTCACTCCCTTGGGCGAGGCCCGGGAGATCGCGGTCATCAGACCCGCAGCCGCGGCGCGAGATCCAACGTGGGTGTTGAGCAGCGAGCGAGCGGAGCGTTCGGCCCGCACCTGAGCAAGCGTGGTGAACCCTCGCGCGGAGCTTCCCTCTGCCGACGCGGAGACCAGCGCCTGCTCCAGCGCCCGCTGCTTATTGGCAAGCTCCACGCGAAGATTCAGGGCGGTCCAAGCCAGCAGCAGGCCGGCGACGCCCGAGCCCACGAGCACCGCGGAGCGAACCCGCATCAGATCTCGCGTGCGGCTCTCGCTCGCAAGACTGAGCTTGGGCAGCTTGAACGCTGCCCTGCGGCTGGCTTTCGCGAGATACGCGGCGCTCGACATCTTGGAGATTGCACCGCCGGCACCGGAGGTGCTGGCAGCCTCAACGCCAGGTTCCTTCTGCGGGCTCGCTGGCTCGGCGTCGAGCCCGACACCGGAGAGTTGCGAGAGTGCCGCCGCAAGCCCGGGAATGCTCGCACCTTGCCCGCTCACGCGGAGTCGAACGCGGGGCGAGGACGAGCTTGCGGGCTCGAGCGGTGTCGCGACCGGGGCCGGAGGAAGCTGGTTGGCCCCCGCGCCGGCGCCGCCCTGGCCCGCGCTCAGCGCCGACCCCGAGGCATATCGGAGCGACTGCTTGATCTCGACGCTCAGGCGTTGCAGCAGCGGCTGGATGGCGGGGAGGATCGCCGCCCCAGTCAGCCCCTCAAAGCCCGGGATGGGTTGGCGCGGGTCGGGGATGCCGACACGCACGAGCAGTTCCCGCATTGCCTCTCGCTCGGCGACTCGGTCTCCCGTTCGCTCGCCCATGTCACGCCCGCGGATGGTTCGTTCAATGGCATCGACGAACGACTCGAAGCCTAACGGGACGTCGCGCGCAAGCAGCAGCTCGCCCCCGGGGGCAACCGCGAGCGAGCTTGCGTTCTCCCCGATCGAAAGCACCAGGCCAGGCGGCGTCTGGAGCGTCTCGCCTTCTCTGGCCGCGTCGCTTCCGGTCGACTGCTGCACCGCCTGGAACAAGCGCAGCGCCTCAAAGGGGATGAACCCGCGCGCCCGCAGCCCGACGCTGCTGATGAGCGTGGCGAGGGCCTCGAGCCGATCGCGCCGATCCACGATCGCCAGCACGTGGTATCGCCCGGACCCGGAGCTGCGGGCCATAACAGAAGCGTCGCTCGCGAGCCCTGCTTCTTCCGCACCAACGCTGGCGAGCGTGAGGCACGCGGACGCTTTGGCCTGCTCGACCGGAACGTTGCTCGCGTAGCTGGAAGCCGCAACGCCAGCGCCGGGAAGTTCATACACGACGCTGACGCGCTGCCCCCGCACACCAAGCCGGTCGACCACCTCTTCAAGCGGGCGCTGGAGCGAGGCAAGGGCAGCCAGAGCGTCGGTTGGCCATGCGGAGCGGTCGAGACGGACTTCGGCGGTTTGCGCCACGCGGCCGCGACGCACCTCGCTGAGCGCGACGCGCGATGCCGACACTTCGAGAATGTACCGAGTTCTCATCATCGCTCACTCGAGAGATCGAGGCACTGAATCATGTTGATCGACCATCCTGGTGTTGGGCTGGCGGAGGGCCGCTTCCGGAGTGCTGACGCCAGACGCCCCGGGGCACCGATTCGGGCGGTTCTCTGGCGGGTCTCGCGGGATCATCGCTCCTGTGTCCATGAGGCAAGACGCACCCGCGCACCGGTCGATCCGCCCGAGCGCGCGGTGTTGGCGTGGATCCAGCCGCGCTGGTTGATGGACAGTGCGTTTCCCCGGAAGTTCCCGAAAAAGCGGGGGATCCCCGGCGCGGTTCCTTGGAAGACAAGGGAGCCAAAGGCGCTGGTGACATCCGCATACACGAGCGAGGTGCCGTCAAGACGGAACTCCCGAGCGGATCCAACCATGAAGATGGTCAATCGTCGCGGATCCGCACCCGAGGCGTTCACGCCCGATCCAGTGCCGATCGTGGCATGCCCACCCACGAACAGTCGCACGGTGCTGGACGGCGCTAGTTCGATGGAAGCTCCGCCCGACACCGAAAGATCCGCATCGACCACGACCGTGATGTTGCCAGACAAGGTCAGCACGGCGGATGCACCCGTCGCCGACAACGTCGTAAACCTCCGGTTGGAGTTGATCGTCATGGGCGAGGTCAGGTTGAGAGCACCGGAGCTGGTGAGCGTGGGCGGGGTGATGTTGAGAATTGGCACGCGCTGTTGAAGATTGCCGCTGGTCCCGGAAACGCTGGCCGGCGGAGAGATCGAGAGCACGCTCGACGGAGACGCACCGGGACCCACCAGCGGATCCACACGGAACTGGGCGTCGCCGCTGGCAGACCAAGCTCCCGCGGCGGAGGAGTTGATCGACATTGGAATGCCGGATCTGACGGTCGTCGCGCTGTATGCACCGGCGCTCGCGTCGTACGCATCGACAATGACCGCCGTAGCGCCCGATGCGGGAGCGGTGATCGTTGACGCGATTGCCACGGGCGGAACAGGGAACGCCGGCTCACAGGAGAATGCCGACGCGGGGACGATGGCGTTGGGAACTCCGGGGCCTTGCCACAGCGCTTGGAGATTGCTGCTCCCGCTATTCTCAAACCAGCGAACGACGATGGACGCCTGACCAGCGGGCAGGAACACCGTGCCGGACCGCGTCCGGTTCGAGTGCAGGCCATCGTTGTCGACGATTCGCACACCATTGATCGAGAGGTCCGAACCATCGTCGGAACTCGTGCTGAACGTCCAGAGCCCACTGGTGGGAATGTTGATCGATCCAGAGAGCCGGACGCCATATCGCCCGGTCGGTCCACCAGGCCATCGCTGACCGCCGATGTTGGGAAAGTCGATGGTGGGCACGATGCCAACAAAGGCAGGCGAGGTGCTCCACGCCACGTCGCTCAATCGGCTCAGGCCGGCCGACGACGACCAAGTCTCGATGACAAGGCCCGCAAAGGCGTCGCTCGACGGGGTCCTTTCGAGAGTCGTTCGCACTTGGCGCGAAGAATCTTGGCAGTATCCGGTCGCGATGAGTGTTGTGAGGGTGTTTTGGCCTTGGATCACCGACGTGGATTCGAGCGTGCCCAGGGATACTCCAACGCCCAGCGGCAGGCCCGAGCCGCCCGCGAAGACGGATCCGACGATGCCGTCGCCATCTTCATCTGTCTGAAGCACGATCTCACGAACCGCTCGTTGATTGAGCGCCTCCGCGGCATAGAAAGCCCGCGAGGCCGCGACACGCGCGGAGCCGAGGCTGGCTTGCCTTGCGCCCGCGAGAATGACGCCCGTCAAGGCGATCTGGATCACGACAAGCGCCGCGACCACGCCCACCAGGGCGGCGCCGCGACTGGGCGACAGGCGTCGCTCGAGCAAGTTCGCGTGGCTCATGAGCCGCTCCCCGCGGCGAGCGCACGGAGGAACACCCGCGTTCGCAGTGTCTCAACCACTCCCTGGCGCGTCGTCGTCATCGTGATCTGGATCCGCCTGACGAGGTCGCGCTGGGCCGCGCTGGGCGACGCGGGGAGGATGGCGTTTGACTCGTCGTAGGCTCGAAGCGAGAGCGCGGTCACATCTCGGAGCAACTCCTTCGCGCCGGCGCCGTCGTTCCAGGTCAAGGTGGTGCCAGAGAGCCCGAGGCTCTGCGTGGTGCCATTGGCGTCGACATAGGACAGCGAGGTCTCCGTCATTGCGGTGATGTTCGGCGCAACCGGAGACGAACCCGATCGCACGGGAATCTCTCGCAGTTGTGTCGCAACTCGCTCAAGTGCGCTTCCCATGCGCGATGAGGCCTCCGCCCGCACGACGGTGTCCGTGTACTGGTCCGAGGCTTCGAGGATCAGGCGGAACGAAACGACGGAAATGGTGGCAACGATGGCGAGGGCACAGAGGACTTCAACGAGCGTGAAGCCGCGCGCGAGTTGACGCACACCACCGGCATCCAGCCTCACGGGTGCGTGGCTCATGGCGTGTACTCGGTGAGCACGGTGGCCAGCGCGAGTTGCCTCGACTGGGAACCATCCATCCAGCCCACCGTCACGGTGACGGTCTTGAATCCGGTGCCAGCGGAGACAAGGTCGGGCCCGGTCACGTTGATCGTGACGGAACGAGAGAAACTCGAGAACTCGCTAATGCTGGCCTCGGCTGGGTAGTTCCCAGCGACTACATAGGCGTAGCCGCGCGTCGCGGAATGGCGATCGGCGATGATGTCTTCCAGACGTTCCTTGGCAAGCCAATGCGCCCGCTCCAGCAGCACGGGGCCGGCTCGCTTGAACTGCGCCTCGCGCAGAGCCCAGAGCAAGGGGGGAATCGCCACGCCCATGATGACGATCGCCATGATGGCTTCGATGAGGGTGAACGCGGCGACTGGCCTTCGAGCCTCGCGGAGCTTGGTGTCGCCAGCAAGTGGCGAACGACGTGCGAGCACTAGACGGCTCTTCGTGTTTCGTGCTCGGGTCGCTGGCATGGAACTCCTCCTCGGAGTGCTGGCTCTTGCCCGACCGATGGGCCCCGTGCACCGCTAGTTCATGACCGTGAGCCCTGTTCGCGCCGTGATCGTCACGACGTGTCCGCCGGAGAGAGTGACCGACGCGTCGGAACTCAGCAGCGTCGCATTCGAGTCGATCGGGCGGCCCCTCGTGTCGAAGCCGACATCGAACAACCCGCCCGGAATCGAGATCGAAACAATGCCGGAACCGTCGTCGGCGAAGTTCTCGGCAAACGCGGCCCCAGTGCCAGGGTCGGCGACCGCTGCCGCGCCGGCAAGCCCGGATCCGCTCGTCGACTCCCGAACGATCGTGTAGCTGTCGTCGGCGAGGTTGAACCGGACCCACGCACGCACGCCGCTGGCGAGGGCGACCCCGCGGGCGAACTCCAGATCGCGAACGAGCTGGTTTGCCGCTGCGCGTTCTCGCGTGCTCGAAAGCCGGGCGATCACCAGACACACCGAAGTCGCGGCGGTCGCAATGATCACCATCGTCGCGACGAGCTCGACCAGCGAGAAGGCCGGAGCCTCCGCTCGCCTGCGCGAATCCGCGAACTCGCGGCGCGATCTCCGGCGCATCACGAGGTCGCTCGTCATGGCTTTACCAGGCGTTCTCGCCCACGTCGTTGCTGTTCGCCCAGAAGCGGCCCGTCGTTGCGTCGTAGTTCCACCCGCCGACCCCGCTGACCGCCTGGGCCGATGACCACGAAGCCGCGAGGATCGTCGCGCTGTCGTTGTAAGGATTCTCCGGCACAAGGTCCTGCAGCACCGTTCCGGCAGTCTGGAGCTGCACGAGCGTCGGATACGCGGAGGTGCCCGTCACACTCGTGTTGGCATGGAAGTTCGCGATCGCCGAGCGCGTCGCGCCGAGAATCCCGCGGACCGTCGACTCCCTCGCGCGAGCGGTGTAGTCGAAGTACTTCGGAATCGCGACGGCGGAAAGGACCGCCAGGACGACAATGACCGCGATCAGCTCAACGAGGGTGAACGCACGACGAACCACAGGCTGAGAAGACAAGTGCACGATCGAGCTCCTTTATCACGCCGACTCCCAAAGAGTTCAGGCATCTTCACACACCGACATTTCGTATTCGGTCGCCATACATGCACACTTGATGGGTTAATCCCTTGCAGAGGCTGATGTATCCGCCCTAGCCACCCATCAGGGTGACCATGTCCCACATGGGCAGAAAGACCGCCAGCGCGATGATGAGAACGACTGACGCGATGAGGACGATGAGCACTGGCTCGATCACCGTGGAGATGTTCTTGGTGAGCGAAGTGACCTCGCGGTCATAATGTCGCGAGATGACCCCACACATGTGTGGAATCTCTCCGCCCCGCTCGCCCGCGGCGAGGAGGCGGACGGCAAAGCTCGAAATGAAAGAACAGGTGCGCAGTGCCGCCGCGAGGGAACCACCAGTCCGCAAGGCGGTAACCAGATGGTCGACATCTGCTGTGAGCCGCTGACTGCCCGCCGCGGCCCTCGCCAAGCCGAGGCTCTCAATGAGCCCGAGCCCGGATGAAAGCCCGACCCCGAGCACGCGGCAGAACCGCGAGAGCACCAGCGCCTCCAGCATTCGGTTGAGGTATGGCACGCGGAAGGCCAAGGCCTCGATTGCTCGCCGCACGCCTTCTTTCTGGGCCACAGGTCTCGCGAGCACAATGGCTGCCACGAGGACAACGAGGTATGCCCACCAGTATCCCTGCATGGACTTGCCCGCCGCAAGCAGAGCCTCGGTGAGGATGGGAAGTTCGGCCCCTCGCTTCGCGAACATGTGCGCAAACTTGGGAACAACAAAGCCGACAAGGAAGACGACGGCTGCCGCGAGCACGCCCAGGACGCACGCGGGATACATGAGCGCCCCGCGCACCTGCCGCGTCGTTTCCTCGCGCCGCTCGATCATCTCACCAAGGTGCTCCAGCGATGAGATGAGGTTGCCGGTTTGCTCCGCCGCACGCACGGTCTCGACGTAGACCTCGCCGAGCGTCTCCTGGTGAGCCGCCATCGCGCTGGCAATGCTCTCTCCCGCGTCGATGCGACGAGCAAGGTCAAGGCAGAGCGCCTGGAGCGGCGTGCCTTGCTCCTGCTCGGCGATGCCGATCAGGCCTTCTGTCACTGGAATGCGAGCCTGGAGCAGAACGCCAAGCTGCTGGGTAAAGATCGAGAGTTCGCGAAGCGAGACCCGTGCCTCCCGTGCCGAGGCCTTGCCCGGCGCGAGGGAGACGGGGGTCAGGCCGAGGGCCGCGATGTTGCGAAACGCCTCGGCCTGAGTGGTGGCAGAGGTCACGCCTCGGTGCTGCGCGCCCGCGTTGTCGAACGCAACATAGTTGTACGTGGTGGCGCTCATGCGGCGAACCTCACGTCAGGATCGCCCGGCTTCGAGCTCCCGTCGGGCTTCGAGCTGTCGGGTTTGGACGTTTCCTCCGTCGCTCCCGAGCTTTCAGTGGCGCCCTCACCATCGCCGCTTCCCGCCTGCACGCTGTCGAAGCCAGCATCGAGCGTCGCAGCAGCGAGGCACACCTCGTCGAGCGTTGTGAGTCCCAATCGCGCCTTGGCCAGGCCATCGGCAAGCATCGGCGCAAGCCGTTCGGCATGCACCAGGCGCTTGATCTCGTGCGGATCGGCCCCCGCGTCGATCACCCGTCGCACCTCGCTGGTGACGTCGAGCACTTCATAAACCCCGACCCGCCCGCGATAGCCGAGCCCGCCGCACTTGGAGCATCCCTTGCCCCGCTGGTGGGTTTCGGGCTGAGTGATGTTGAAGCGGGCGAGCATCGCGGGCGTCGGCTCGTATGCACATGCGCAGTGCGAGCAGACGCGGCGCACGAGGCGCTGGGCGACGACGGTGCCAAGCGCGGCGCTGATGGCAAACCACGGACAGCCAAGGTCGTGGAGCCTCGGGATGGCCCCCACCGCGTCGTTGGTGTGGAGGCTCGACAAGACCAAGTGCCCGGTCAACGCCGCCTGGATGCTGATGCGGGCGGTGTCCTCGTCGCGAACCTCGCCCACGAAGACCACGTCCGGATCTTGGCGGAGGATCGAGCGCAGCGCCGACGCAAACGTCAGCCCGATCTGCGGATTAACCTGCACCTGCCTCACCAGCGGCATGCGGATCTCGACAGGATCCTCGATCGTGAAGATGTTCACGTCCGGGCTGTTGAGATGCTTGACTGCGGTATAGAGCGTCGTGGTCTTACCCGACCCGGTGGGCCCGGTGACCAGGAACATGCCGTGCGGGCGCCCGATCGCGGCCTGGATCTTGGATGAGTCCGACGTCGAGAGCCCGAGCTCGCTGAAGCCGCGGATCGAGGCCTCGCTGCTGAGCAAGCGGAGCACGGCGTTCTCGCCGTTGACCGTCGGCACCAGGCTGACGCGGATATCAACTTCCGAGCGCCCGTACGCGAAGCGGAACTTACCGTCTTGCGGTCGCCGCGTCTGCGTGAGGTCGAGGTTGGCCATCACCTTCAGGCGCTGGATGATCCCCGCGTGGGCATCGAGCGAGGGGCCCTGCACGCGGCGGAGCACGCCGTCCACGCGAAACCGCAGGCACAGCTCTCCTTCGTCCGGGCTCACGTGGATATCGCTGGCGCCAAGCTCCAGACCCTGAGTCAGGATCTGATTAACCGCGGCGACGATCGGCTCTCGTCCGGTCGAGAGTTCCGGGTCGTCGGAACGCGACGCGAGGTTCGAAGCCTCGACGCGGGCGGTGAGCGCATACGCCCGCTGGATCAACGAGCCCAGAGCCCGCGCTTCGCACACGACCGGGTCAACTTCGCTCGCGGCGTCGCCCAGAGCCGCGCGGACCTGATCCAACGCGCGAAGATCGAACGGATCGGTCATCGCGATGGTCGCGACACCCGAGCACAGGAACAACGGAAACGCCTTGACGCCCTCGGCCACCGCTCGCGGGAGCAGCCGCGCGTTGCCAAGATTGACGTCAAAGTCCGAGAGCTCAACGAACGGGCACTCGGCGACCAGGGCCCGCACCAGCGCGATCGTGCGTGCATCGACCAGTTCCAGCTCCGCGATGGCGGCGGTCGGCGAGAGGTTCTTCTCTCGCGCATGGCGGGCTGCTCGCTCAAGCCCTTCCGGCGTGAGCAAGCGATGCTCAACCAGCGCGCTGGCGACAAAGTCGGGCTGGCCAAGCATTACGCCGCCCCCTTCCGAGCAGTCAGACGGTCGAGCGCGGCGAGCGAACCTGCATCGAGCGGGCTGAACGCAAGGCCCACCTCGTACGAGGGGGTGCGATCCAGCATCTGCGTGCGACGGACAACCCCAGGCAGCGACAACATCGCGTTGTTCGACCGGATGGACAAGGTGATCAGCGCGCCCTTGGGAAGGAAGGCGGCCAGACGCAGCGCCGCACCGCCCCGCGAAAGGTCGACGACCGTCACCTCGATGCCCTCCGATGCCCGGCGCCCCGAGCCGGAGTAGGCAACTTGTTCCGCGCTCTCGCTCGAGAGCGTCACGCGCGCGCCTAGCGAACACGCCATGCGCTCGTGCTCGCGAATCACGGATCGATTGAGGTCACTCATGCGTGCAACTCGCCTTCTCGAACGTGATCGGACGAGTGGAGACCGAGTTTGACCGGAACGCACGTTCGAGAGTCGTTCCACGCCCGAAGCCGGGCGGTTGACCGCAACGACGCACATCGCTCGCGTTAATCTGGAGAAGCAAGGGCGGGAAAATCGGACTTTCCGGTACTACGCGGCACTCGCAAGTCGTTGCCAGTGCTGAGTTTGCGTCGAAGCCCGTTGCAACTCCCTGGTGAGAGTCGCTATACTTGCTTCAGCCTTG
This sequence comes from Planctomycetota bacterium, assembly GCA_033763815.1. Taxonomy (GTDB): domain Bacteria; phylum Planctomycetota; class Phycisphaerae; order Phycisphaerales; family UBA1924; genus JANRJU01. The sequence continues at coordinate 319,851 of JANRJU010000014.1, read as the reverse complement.
AGTCGCATTTCCGCTGCGCCCGGGGCCCATAGGAGGAGAGAGAACATGAAGTCGATGATCGTGGCTGCGCTTTGCGCGGCGGCTGGCGTTGCCTCAGCCCAAGTCGTGGATGGTTCGCTTGATGGCGTCTACGGCGCCCCACTGTCCATCCAGAACACCCAGACCCAGTTTGGCGACAGCAACCTTGGGCAGACCCGCTTTGCCAACGGTTCCGAGCTCAACGCGGCCTACGCCCGCGTGTCCGGCGGCAACCTGTATCTGATGCTCACCGGCAACCTCCAGTCCAACTTCAACAAGCTCGAGATCTTCATCGACTCCAAGGCTGGCGGCCAGAACCAGCTCCGTGGCGACAACCCGAACGTCGATTTCAACGGGCTCAATCGCATGGCCGGCCTCCGCTTTGACGCTGGCTTCGAAGCCGATTACTGGATCAGCTCCACCGGCGGCGACACCGGTGGCGGCAACTTCGGCTACTTCGTCAACTACTCCGAACTCCTCACCGCCGGCGGCGGCTCGGGCGGCTTTGTCGGCGGCAACAACGGCTCCGGCGCTCTCACGGGCGGCAGCGGGCTCGGCATCGCCTCTGCAATCAACAACTCCAACACCCTGGGCGTCGGCCCCGGCACCGGGCTCGACAACGGGCTCAACGGCAGCCCCTCCACCGGCATCGAGTTCGCGATTCCCCTGTCCGTCATCGGCTCCCCGGTTGGCGAGTTCAAGATCTCCGCCTTCATCAACGGCGGCGGGCACGACTTCGTCTCCAACCAGGTCCTCGGCGGCCTGGGCGGCTCCAACAACCTGGGCGAGCCCTCCCAGGTCAACTTCGCCAACGTCGCTGGCGACCAGTACTTCGTCGTTCCCACCCCCGGCGCCTCCGCGCTCCTGGGCCTGGGCACGCTGCTGGTTGGACGCCGTCGCCGGTAAGCTCTCTCCGGTCCGATTCCTCAAGGCCCCGATCCGTCGGGGCCTTGTGCATTTTTGAGAACATCAGATGAAGTCGCGTGGAAGCCACGACCGCGCCGGTTGAACGCTCGTCGACAACGGAGAGGCTCTCATCCGCCCAAGTAGGCTTCGATGACCTTCGCGTCGCGCTGGATCTCGGCCGGTGGGCCTTCGGCGATGATCTGTCCGAAGTTCAGCACGGTGATCCGCTCGCACAGGTTCATCACCACGCCCATGTCGTGCTCGATCAGCAGCACCGTCAAGTCAAACGTGCGACGGAGGTTCATGATCATCTCGCGCAGGGCCACCTTCTCCTGCGGGTTCATTCCCGCCGCGGGCTCGTCGAGCAGCAGCACCTTGGGCTGCGTCGCGAGCGCACGGGCGATCTCGAGGCGTCGCTGCTCGCCATAGGGAAGCGAACGGGATTGGTCGTGGGCCCGATGCGAGAGGGAGAGCAGGTCGAGCAGGCGGAGGCAGCGATCGGTCATCTCTTGCTCGTCGGCGGCGTGCCGCGGAAGGCGGAGCACTGCGTCGAGGGCGGTCTGGCGCGTGCGAAGGTGGCACGCGAGCTTGAGATTGTCCAGCGCGGAGAGGTTGTGGAACAAGCGAATGTTCTGGAAGGTGCGGGCCATTCCGGCGCGAGTGATCTTGTGGGGTCGAAGGCCCGTGATGTCGCGCCCGGCAAGGCGGATCTCGCCCGCGTCGGGCTTGTAGACCCCGGTGAGGAGATTGAAGGCAGTCGTCTTGCCCGCGCCGTTGGGTCCGATCAAGCCGCAGATCGTGCCCGGAGCGAGGCTCAGGCGAAAATCCTGCACCGCCTTGAGCCCGCCAAAGGACTTGGCTACGCCGCGGACATGCAGCGCGGCGTCCGCGGCAAGCGGCTGGGTGTTGGATTCCGAGCGAGCGGCGGCGATGCTCATGGCGTGCCTCCGCTGGCTGCCGCGGGCGACTGGGCCGGCGGATCCGAACGACCCACCGCCCCACCGCTACCCGGGCCGGCGGGCTTCTTGCCCGCGGGTTTCAGCCAGAGATCCCACACCTCTCGGACACCCAGCAAGCCCGAAGGCCGGAAGATCATCATCAGGATCAGCGCGAGCGACCAGATGATCATTCGATAGTCTTCGAGGAATCGAAGCCACTCGGGGAGCAGAGTCACGATGATCGCGGCGATGGTGGCGCCCGAGATGGAGCCCAGGCCACCCAGCACGACCATGATCACGAAGTCGAAGCTGCGGGCGAACCCAATCTCGTTCGGGTTCATCGACTTGAAGTGGGCGTAGAGCCCGCCGGCGACCCCGGCAAAGAACGCGGCGAGAACGAACGCCCGGACCTTGTACTTCGTGGTGTCAACGCCCATCGCTTCGGAGGCGATCTCATCCTCACGAATCGAGAGGAAGGCCCGGCCAAACGTGCTGTACTTCACGCGGAACGCGACCACGAGGGTGATGACGACCGCGAGGGTGACCCAGAAAAAGCTGGTGTAGTCCGGCGTGTCGGCAAAGCCCAGCGACCCGCCCAGGCGGGTGACCAGTCGCAAGGGCGAGGTGTCATCGACCGCGGTGTAGATCGTCTTGAGGCCTTCCGGGGTTCGCTCCGTCCAGCGATAGACCAGTTGCCCGTCCAGTGGATGATCTGCCAGTCGCAGGATCTGAGGCTTTGCCGTCGGGCTCGTCTGCTGGATCAGCACCCGGACGATCTCGCCAAAGCCCAAGGTGACGATGGCCAAATAGTCGCCCCGCAGGCGCAGCGAGGGCAAACCAACGAGGTAGCCAACGCCCGCGGCGACAATCCCGCCCGAAAGCACAGCGACCGCGAAGAGCACATCGCCCCGCGCGAGATACCACACCGGCGTATCCGCGTTCAGGGATTGACTGCTCAGCAGGCCACCGTGCGTCTCGGCGTTGCCCCAGATCGCGATGGATGTGTAGTAGGTGATCGCGCCTGCGACATAGCCGCCCACCGCGAGGAACCCGGCGTGACCGATCGAAAACTGGCCGGTGAACCCGTTCACGATCGTCAGCGAGACCGCGAGGATGATGTTGATGCCGACGTTGAGAACCAGCCCGGCGTCATAGGCGTTGAGCTGTGGCGCGAGGAAAAGCTGCGCAATCACCGCCAAGGCCAGCCCGACGAGCAGCGGGACCATCGCCCGGGCGAAGGCGAGAGGCGATGCAGAGGTTGAGGGCAGCGTCGAGGGCAACGAAGGCGGCTCCGGCGGTGAGAACCCGAGAGGACTGCGATCACACTTTCTCGATCGCGGCCGACCCGAGCAGCCCGCCCGGACGGACGAGCAGCACGAGGATGAGGATGGCAAAGACGTAGACGTCGGTCAGCCCGGAGTCCAGGTACGCCGCGCCGAAGTTCTCGACGGAGGCGATGATGAGGGCTCCGAGCACAGCACCGCGGATGTTGCCGATGCCGCCGACAACGGCGGCGACGAACGCCTTGAGCCCCAGCAGGGCCCAGGGGGTGTCGGCAGGCTGGGTGAGCGTGGTGTAGCGGAGGGCGTACAAGAAGCCGCCCGCGGCCGCAAGGGCGGCGCCGATGACGAAGGTCATCGAAATGATGCGATTGACGTTGATCCCCATGAGGCTGGCAACGCGATGGTCATGGCTCACGGCCCGCATCGCCCGCCCGGCGCTGGAGTGGAAGACCAGCCAGTTGAGCACGAACATCAACCCGACGGCGGTGCCCACGATCACGCCGTCCAGCGGACGAAACTTGACCTGTCCAATCATGAACAGGGGATCGGCGTTGGCGATGAGATCGGGGATCCGGTGCGGATCGGTCCCAAAGAGGACCTGCTGGTTGCCAGTGTTCTGGAGAAACAACGAGACGCCGATGGCGGTGATGAGGCAGTTGAGTCGCGGCGCGCCGCGCAGCGGGCGATACGCAAGCCGCTCGACGAGGAACGCAACGCCCGCGCACAGCGCCATCGCCGAAACGAGCACCAAGAGCCCGACCCACCAGGGCGGAGCCTCGCCGGCGGGCAGGTTGAGCAGGCGGACAATGGCCCCAGCGGCGACCGCGGAGAACAGGGCGCCAATCACCACGATGTCGCTATGGGCGAAGTTGATGAACTTCAGAATCCCGTAGACCATCGTGTAGCCCAGCGCGATGAGCGCGTACAGGCTCCCCACGGTGATCGAGTCCTTGAGGGCCTGAAGAAGCTGGTCCATTGGTCGACGGCAACGAACGGCGGGCGATCGGAAAGAACACGGAAACAGGCCCCGGGCGACGGAACGACCTCACAAACCGGTGTGAACGAAGCTGCGGGAAAGTCCCGCGCTGCGCTTTTTGCAGCGCGAGCGCTTTCCAGCAACGCCTCGGTGGGCGACGACACTCACGGCTCGATCCGCTTGCGGAAGACCCACTGGCCGCCCTTGCGCTCGACGATCACGATGGGCTTGACGGCGTCGCGATTCTCATTGATGGTGATCGTGCCGGTGACACCCGAAAAGTCCTTGGTCGCGGCGATGGCGTCGCGGAGCGCCTTGCCCTCGGTCGTTCCCGCCCGTTCGATGGCCTGCGCGAGCACGCGCATCGCGTCGTAGCCGAGCGCCGCAAGGCCATCGGGGGTCTTGTCGCCAAACATGGCACGGTACTCGGAGACGAACTTCTGAATCTCGGGGTTAGGGTCGTCCGGTGCGTAGTGGTTGGTGTAGAAGCAGCCTTCGATGGCTTCGCCAGCGTTCTTGCCAAGCTCGACGCTGTCCCAGCCATCGCCGCCCATGAGGGGCATGGTCATCCCGAGCTGGCGGGCCTGGATCGCGATGTTGGAGACGTCCTGGTAATACCCCGGGACGTAGATGGCCTCGGGCGAAGCCTGGCGGATCTTGGTCAGGCGAGCATTGAAGTCTTTGTCGCCCTTCACATACTCCGCGCGTTCAACGATCGTTCCGCCCATCGACTCCAGTGCCTTGGTGAACTCGTCCGCCAGTTCCTGGCTGTATGCGGACGCGTTGTCGACGACGAGGGCGACCCGGGTGATCTTGAGTTCTTCGCGGGCGAACTTCGCCGCGGCATAGCCCTGGAACGGGTCGATGAAGCAGACCCGGAAGATAAAGTCGCCAACCTGCGTAACGCGGGTGTTGGTGGAACTGGGCGTGATCATGGGAACCCCAGCCCGTTGGCAGACGGGCGCGCCCTCGAGCGAGATGCTCGACGCGACTTCACCCAGCACCGCAACGACCTTATCGCGATGCACAAGCTTGGAAACGACGTCCTTGGCCTTCTCGGGCTTGCTCTCCGTGTCCTCGGTGATGACATTGACGGGCGAACGCTGCTCACCCACCTTGACACCGCCCGCGTCGTTGATCTGCTTGACAGCGAGACGAATGCCCTCGTCGGTCGAGCGGCCAAACGTCGCTTCCGAACCGGTCATCGAGGCAAAGTGCCCGACCTTGATCGCCCCGGCGGACCCGGACGAGGAAGCGGGAACGGCGTTGCCGGCGGAGCCCACATCGGCGGCACCTCCCGAAGCGCTGGCCTCGGACGTCGCGTCGGCCTTGGTGGACGCCGCGCTCCCGCCGGTCGAGGCGTTGCCGGACTCGGCCTTGCCGCACCCCGTGAGCGTCGCGGCGAGCAGCCACAACGCCCCGCCCAGGAGCAGAGGCACGCGAGCGGATCGGCGGAACGTGGGTCGGGCGGTGTCGCTTGCCATGCAGAATCCTCTCAACAAGGGGAACTCAGCGGGGGACGGGGTCCAGAGGCGTGACGCCAAGGATCGGCGTCGGGAATCGTGCGCCGTGACGCGCACCGAAAACCGGCCCTGAGCATATCGCCATGGGCCCCGCGGTGCAGGGCCAGCGGGGCCCTTCAGGAACTGCCACCCGCCCCACGCGTCCAACCCGTGCCCGGCTGAGTTCCCGCAACCCGCGGAGCCCGGCACGGTACACTGTCGCGTCGGGCGCGAAGGCGATAAGGAAAGGGGGTGCGCGGTGGGTGAACTCTTCTTTTCAAGCCAAACGATCTGGTTCGGCATTCCGGCGATCCTCGGAACACTCTTCTTTGCCATACGCATCGTGCTCATGCTCAGCGGTCTGGCGGGCGACCACGGGCTGGACGTCGACGTCCACACCGGCGATGTCGCGCACGGCGACTCAACCCAGGCCTTCCAGTATCTCAGCATTCAGAGCATCATCGCCTTCGCCAGGGGGTTTGGGTGGGCGGGTCTTGTCGGCGCCCGGGGCCTGGATTGGTCCACGCCTTCGAGCTTTCTGCTCGGCATCGGGGGCGGCGTCGCGATGGTGTGGCTGCTGGCAATCCTGATGCGGGCCATGGTCGCGATGGAATCCAGCGGGAACATCAGGCTGGATGACATGCTGGACGCCGAAGGCGAGGTCTATGCGGGCGTTCCAGCGCGGGGGCAAGGCCGCGGGCAGGTGCGGGTTCTGTGCGACAACCGCCAGCGAATCGTCAACGCCATCGCCTTCGATGGACCATTGCCGACGAAGACCCGGGTGCGCGTGGTCGAGATCAACCAGGATAACACGGTGACGGTCGCGGCGACCTGATCGCCCGCACGGACCACCAACAACCTTGTGGGAGTGAACATGGCGACCGGACTGGGAATCGAAGCACAGGACGTCGCGGAGATCGCTGCGGCGCACGCCTCGGAGATGGTCTCCACGCTGGGGCAGCAAGGGACCTCGGGGGGCACGCTTGTCTATCTCGGGCTGATCGCTGCCGCGGCGCTGATCATCCTGTTCTTCTTCATCTTCACCGTCAAGCAGTACAAGCGATGTCCTTCCAACCGCATCCTCGTGATCTACGGCAAGGTGGGCGGAAAATCGTCCCGCTGCCTTCACGGCGGCGGCGCGTTCGTCATCCCCCTCGTGCAGGATTACGCATACCTTCCGCTCGAGCCGATGGTCATCGAGATTCCCCTCGAGGGCGCGCTCTCGCTGAACAACATCCGCGTCAACGTGCCGAGCACCTTCACCGTCGCGATCTCGACCGACCCGGTGCTCATGAGCAACGCTGCGGAGCGCCTGCTGCACCTTCCCGCACAGAAGATCATGGAACTGACGCAGGACATCATCCTGGGCCAGCTTCGCCTGGTGATCGCGACCTTGTCGATCGAGGAGATCAACAAGGACCGCGAGAAGTTCATGAGCCTGGTGAACGAGAACGTCGGGCAGGAAATCAACAAGATCGGCCTGGACCTGATCAACGTCAACATCCGCGACATCACCGACGAGTCGGGATACATCGTGGCGATCGGCAAGCGCGCCGCGGCGGAGGCCATCAACCGCGCCAAGGTCGAGGTTGCCCAGCAGGAGCGCGACGGCGCCACGGGCGAGGCGATCGCGCTGCGCGAGCGGACGATCGGCGTTGCCAACGAACAGGCCATGGCGGTGCAGGGGCAGAAGCTCGCGGAGCAGGGCCAGCGCGTCAAGGTCTCGGCGCTCGAAGCGGAGGCTGTGAAGGGCGAAGTCCAGGCAAAGCGAGATCGCGAGATCGCGATCGCCCAGCGCGACGCGGAGACCGCCGCGGCAAAGAAGCAGGCTGAACAAGAGCAGCGTGTGCAGGTCGCGGAGGCGGAGTCGCGGGCGGTGCAGGGCGAGAACGCTTCGCGCGCGCAGATGGCCGAGAGCAATGCGAAGCTGGCGGAGATCCAGGCGGAGGCGACGCGGCGCTCGCAGGTTGCCGCCGCCAAAGCGCAGGAAGCCATCTTGAACGCGCAGCGCGAGCAGGAACTAGCGCGGCTCGGTCGCGACCAACTGGCGCCGCAGGAGATTGAGAAGCGCCGGATCGAGATCGCCGCCGAGGCAGAAGCCGAGAAGCAGCGCCGCGAAGCCGGGGGCCAGGCGGACGCCATCCTGGCGCGTTACCAGGCCGAGGCAGAGGGCGTGCAGAAGGTGCTGGAAGCCAAGGCCGCGGGGTACCGCAAGCTGATGGAGGCGTGCGCCGCCAACCCGCAGGTGGCCCCGACGCTGCTGCTCATCGAGAAGCTGCCCGAGCTGGTCCACGAGCAGGTCAAGGCGATCCAGAACCTCAAGATCGACAAGATCACAGTGTGGGATTCCGGTCGGGGCGGCGTCGAGCCCAAGCTGGGAGCGGGCGGGCGAGGCACCACGGCCGACTTCATCTCGGGCCTCGTCGGGTCGCTCCCGCCGGTGCATGAACTAGCCAAGCAGGCGGGAATCGAGCTCCCGGGTTATCTCGGGAAGCTCGAAGCCGAGAGCGCGAGCAGCAGGAGTGGCAGCCACGAATCACGGCACACGGGCAACCAAACCCCCGGCAACCAAACCCCCGGCAACCAAACCCCGGGCAACCAAACCCCGGGCAACCAACCCCCGGGCAACCACGCTCCGGGTGGACGCGCCGGAGACGACGGGGCGCGACGCTCCTGATTCATCGATGATTCACGAAGCCGATGCTCGCCTCTCGCCAGTTCGTGAAGGATGAGCGAACCGAGCGAGGAGGGCCAGTTCGACGAGCGACCGCCGCGGAACGAACTCCGTGGCGGTCTTTTTTCTGGCGCCGCGCACGACGACCCCATCGAGCCGGCTCCGGAAGCGCGGGATCAACCACTGCCCGGCTCGGGCGAGCGAGCCGGACCGTCCGCGGCGCCGTATCTTCCGACGTCGCGCTCGCTGCCCGTCATGCGAACCGCTGCACAGCACTGCCAGGGGTGCGAGCTTTACAAGCGGGCCACTCAAGCGGTGTTTGGCGAAGGCCCCGCCAACGCTCGGGCCATGCTCGTGGGCGAGCAGCCCGGCGACCAAGAAGACCGCAAAGGACGCCCATTCATCGGTCCCGCAGGGGCGGTGCTGGACCAAGCTCTGCGTGATGCTGGCATCGACCGGGCGAGCGTGTACCTGACCAACGCGGTCAAGCACTTCAAGTGGTCGCCGCGGGGCAAGCGACGCCTTCACACCAAGCCCGGAGCAATCGAAATCGCGGCGTGCCGCCCCTGGTTGGAGGCCGAGATCCACTCACTGCGGCCCGTGGTCTTGGTGGCGCTGGGGGCGACGGCGGCGCAGTCGTTGTTCGGTGCTTCGTTCCGCGTGCTGCGCGACCGAGGAACGCTCTTCTCCAGCGACTGGGCGCCGCGCAGCATGGGAACGGTGCACCCGTCGTCGATCTTGAGGGCCACCGACGGCGCCTCCAAAGAAAAGGCGATGGCGGACTTTGTCCGCGATCTTCGCCTGGTCGCGGCGGAGCTCGCCCGCTCCGAACCCGCGGAAGGATCGACTCCAGCCCCGCCCGAGTGAGTCAGGGCGGTTCTCGGCGGAGACGGGGCGTCTGGCGAGCGTGTCGTGTTGGGCGACAAGATCGCTTGACTCCTGCCAAACAGCCGGGACACTCATCCATGGCGATCGCACCCGACTTGCCGCTCTCTCACAACCCGGTCACACTTCCCCACGCTCCGCGCGCCCTTGGCGAGGGAGGTGATCCCCGTCCGGCTTTCCATCACGGGTCAGGCTCGAACGCCGCACAAAATGGCGCGGCCATGGATACATCGCCCAAGCCCGTCGACCTGACCAGCAAGATCGCCTTCGAGGGGATCACGTACGACGATGTGCTGCTGCTGCCTCGGTATTCGCAGGTGATGCCTAGCGACACGGACACGTCGTCGCACCTGACGCACTCGATCCGCCTCAACATCCCGCTCATCTCGGCGCCGATGGACACCGTGACCGAACACGCTCTCGCCATCGCGCTTGCTCAGGAGGGTGGCATTGGGATCATCCACAAGAACCTCAGTGTCGAGGCCCAGGCCCGCGAGGTGACCAAGGTCAAGCGCTCCGCCAATGGCGTTATTCTCGACCCGCTCACGCTGGGCCCCTCCGACACCGTCGCCCGCGCCAAGGAACTCATGCGGACACACAACGTCTCCGGCTTTCCGGTGACGGAGGATGGCAGCGTCAACCCGCGCGGCAAGGGCAAGCTGCTGGGAATTCTGACGCGCCGCGACCTCAAGTTTGTCGAGGATCCCACGACAGCCGTCTCCGAGGTAATGACCAAGAAGGACCTGATCACCGCCCCCGCCGGAACCACACTCCAGCAGGCCGAGGCGTTCCTCAACCGCAACAAGGTCGAGAAGTTGCTGCTGGTGGACGACCACTTCCGGCTCTCGGGGCTGATCACGATGCGCGACATCGAGCGGATCACTCGATTCCCCCGGGCGTGCACGGATGGCCGAGGGCGGCTCCGCTGCGGCGCGGCGGTCGGGGTTGATCAATACGCCCGAGTCGAGGCCCTGATCGCCTCCGAGGTCGATGTGATCGTCGTCGACACGGCGCACGGGCACAGTGAGAACGTGCTGCGAACCGTGCGGGAGATTCGCAGTCGGTACGACATCCCGGTGATCGCGGGGAACATCGCGACGGCAGAAGCAGCCCGCGACCTGGTGATGGCCGGGGCGAACGCCGTGAAGGTTGGCATCGGACCGGGATCGATCTGCACGACGCGAGTGGTGACGGGCGTCGGTGTCCCGCAGATTTCGGCGATCTTCGAGGCCGCCAAGGGCGTGATGCAGGCGGACCCCAAGGTACCGATCATCGCCGACGGGGGAATCCGGCACTCGGGCGACATTCCCAAGGCCCTGGCGGCGGGCGCGTCGTGCGTGATGATGGGCTCCCTCTTTGCCGGGCTGGATGAATCGCCCGGTGAACTCGTGATCCATCAAGGGCGGCGATACAAGACCTATCGCGGAATGGGCAGCGAGGGCGCCATGAGTTCCGGTTCAGCCGACCGCTATCGCCAGGCGGACAAGGTCGGTGACGACGGAAAAGTTCGCCTGAAGTTCGTCCCCGAAGGCGTCGAGGGCATGGTTCCCTATCGCGGCTCGCTTCAGGAGTTCGTGTACCAACTCGTCGGCGGGCTGCGCTCTTCGATGGGTTACTGTGGTTGCCGGTCGATCGAGGAACTCCGCATGCTCACGAGCTTCTGCCGCGTGACCAACGCGGGCGTGATCGAAGGACACCCGCACGACATCCGGATCACCAAGGAGTCTCCCAACTACACCGCGGAGTCGCACGCGAATAATGGGTAACGCCGAGTGACGGATGAAGCCGGAGGCCGGATGAGCGAAGGAGTTGGCGGGCCCGAACTAGGGCCCCGGCCTGGCAGGGCGCCTGACCGGCCCCATGGGGCTGGCGAGCGAGTGGGCTGGCGAGTGAATCGGGCGAGCGATCGGCCAGTGGCTGGGCGAGCATGAACAAGAAGCTCAACGCATGAACCGGGCGACCAAACAACGCGATGCCATCCGAAGCTGTCTGGAGCGGGCCGCTCGCCCCCTGAGCCCCCAGGAGATTTTGAATGAGGCCAGCCCGGAGGTGCCGGGTCTCGGGCTCGCGACGGTCTACCGCACGCTTCGGATGCTCACGGAAGAGGGGTTCATCACCGCCGTGGAACTGCCGGGGGAACCCGCTCGCTACGAACTGGCCAGCGTGGCCCATAGCCACCACCACCACTTCCATTGCGAGACGTGCGACCGAGTCTTTGATGTCGAGGGCTGCCCGAGCGGCATCCAGCAACTCTTGCCCCGAGGTTTCACGCTGCGTCGGCACGAGATCACGTTGCACGGCATGTGCAAGCAGTGCGCGAAGGCCTCATAGCCTCATCTCCAGCTTCACGCCGTGAGCGGCTCGCAATCGGTCGCGCTCTCCAAGGCTTGCTCCATCGCGCGAAGGGCGCGCTGACGCACGGGCCCGATGCTCCCGATCGGGACGCCAAGCGCCGTCGCGACGTGCTGGTACGCCGAGCCGGACTCGCTAAAGAAGAGCGCGTGAAGCAGACGCCCGGCGTTGGGAGAGAGTTCCTGCATTGCCTCGCGGATCCGGGCGCGAAGCCGCCGGCGATCGTCGAGCGAACCGAAATTCTCGGGAGAAGCCATCTGCAGTGCCTCGTCAAGCCCGAAGGCACGCTTGGCGGTTCGGGCGATCCGGCCCGCCTCGCGGCGAGCCGCGGTCCGAATCCACGCCCGCAGCGCGTACGGGTTCTTGAGCTCGCACTTGGAGCGGAAGAGCGCGATCAGCACATTCTGCATGACGTCGTCCGACTCGTCGCTCGCCAGCCCGCGGCTCCGGCAGATTGCTCGCACCATCGGGCCGTGATCGCTCAGTATCCGAGACCAGTTCAACGGACCGGCCTGGCCCGAACGTTCCTGGCTCGAACTTTCCTCGCTCAAACTTTCCTGGCTCGACTCGTCGGTCTTGGTCGCGTCGGCACTGGTTGTCGATCCGGCGCCGCGGTCCTTTCCTGCCGGGCCGGCAACTGGCGCCTGCGAGCGGGACGAGGGAGCACTCGGGCAAACCCCGACCCGGTCGGCGGTTGATGGCGAACCAGGCAGACTGCGAACCAGGGAAGAACCAGCGACACGGGCGAGCGAGTAGCACATACGAATCTCCTCCGACGCGCGCGATTCCAGCACGCAGCGCTCCGAGGGGGTCAACGCTCGCTCACTTCATCACTCACGCACTCCGTTGAGTGATGCGCATTTTTTTCTCCGCCTCGCGCACTCCGCCCCGCCAGAGGAGACGTCCTTGTCCGGTTCAACGTGCGCCAACCTGGTTGCTCACGCTCGAAACCACCCAGATTCATATTTCTTCAAAGCCCGTCCCCATGCGCGTTGTTCATGATGTTCGCTCGCCGCTTCTCTATGGACCTCTCTCCGGGCGAGTTATCCATCGGCTTGCGTATCAGCATCGCGACCACCATCCTCTTGGCGGGTGATGTCGCTTTCGTAGCCCGACCGGACGGAACCGTGCGAGGTTCGCGGCATCGTCGTCATCTCTCTCGAACGTCCAAGAAAAGGAACACTCACATGAATCTGGCTCGTACCCTCGCTCCCGCGGCCCTCGTCTTTGCTTGCGGCGCCGCCGTCGCTCAGCCTCTGGGCACCCCCGTCTACTCGATCACCACGCCCGATGCCAACACCGGCGCGAACGTCTTCCTGGGCAGCGACCTGAAGAACCGTTGGAGCGTCACCGCCGGCTCCGACAACTACTTTGTGGAGCTCTATGAGCGTCCGACCGCGTCCGGGTTCACCCGCATCGACGGGCGATTCGCCGCCGAGGAGTATTACGAGTACCTCGATATCACCGAGGCTCGCTTCGGGTTCGACAACCAGTGGATCTTCGTCCGCATCGACCTGGTCGGGCTGGACAAGATCGACGCCACGCTCGTCCGCAGCCCGATCGGCCTGACTTCTCAGTACGGCTTCCGCTTCAGCAGCGACGCCGATGGTCGCTTCGGGTTCATGGTCGTCAGCGACCAGCCCCAACTCAAGAATCTGCCCAACACCCTCTGGGGCTCGCTCGGCACGTCGGTCTTCGAGGACACCAACGGGGACGTGGGCGGCGCCGCGACCAGCGGTCCCACCGGCCTGACCGTCTCCAAGCAGATCAACACCGAGGAAGAGTCCGGGCTCAATGGCTATGACGCCGCGATCGTGCAGGACGGCCAGGGCGCCGTCGGCAACATCCTCTTCGTCCGCATCTCCCCGACCGACCCGACGGTGGTCGAGCTGGCGCTCAACTACCTCGCGTTCGGGCTCACCCGCCAGTACGTCGAGAGCATCCGCTACTTCGACGTTTTCGCGCAGAACAGCCTGACCCCGAACGACATGCACCTCAACGACAAGTACTCGGCGGAGCAGGCGGGCTCGCCCAACCCGGCCGCCATCGGGAACGAGTCCGAGTTCGGCACGCCGGGCAACCAGTCGATCAGCGAGATCGACAGCGTCCGCCTGATCGGAGCCACCACCGGCTGCGCCGCGGACTTCAACCGCGACGGGCAGGCCGACTTCTTTGACTACCTCGACTACTCCGCCGCGTTCGGCGCCGGCGCGGCATCGGCCGACTTCAACAACGACGGCCAGGTTGACTTCTTCGACTTCCTCGACTTCTCCGCCGCGTTCAGCACGGGCTGCTAAGGACCATCCAAGCTCCCTTTCGCCGGGGGCCATTCAGGGCGGCGGTCGGTCGTGCGGACTGGAGGAGAACCGGTCGCCGCCCCTTTGAGATTCCTTCTCTTGATCCGGGGTGGAGCCAGCACTCACCCCCGGAACCTCAACTCGGGCGTTGGTCCTCAACGCCGGAAACCCGCCCGCCGCCCCTCGGCGGGCGTGGTGTTTTTGGACCGATCGTGTCGAGCAACACCAAAGCTGGCACCGAGCCGATGTGCCAGCCCGTGCAACTCGCAAGACCGGGGGTTGCCCTTGAATACACCGCTTTGCAACGAGGAGGTTACAACGGTCTCGCATCTGCCAGCCTCCTCCTGACTTACCGTTCATCCATGAAGATGCTCGCTCGAAGGCTGTGCTGCGTCGTTGGTTTGGCTGCCGCGCTTGTGTTCACGAGTGCGCCAGCACATGCGAGCTTCCAACCAACCACCGCGACCTCGGGTGGGATCAACACCAAGGTGTCTCCATCGCCCTCGGAACCGGCTGCGCAAAGCACCACGCCAGCTCCCGACGCACAGTTGATGATCGACCGCGCCGTCGCGTATCTGATCTCCAAGCAGGACGCCTCGGGCGGATGGAACATCTCGCCCGATCGTCCGGCGTTCCCCGCGATTACCGCGCTGGCGCTGCAGGGCCTGCTTGGACCGGGCTTCTCGATCCCATCCGCGCAAGATCCGAAATCGCGCGAACACGAGCAGGCAATCCGGCGCGCCGTGTCGTTCTTGATTGCGAAGCAACAACCCGACGGAGGCATCTACGACCGGCTGCTGGCCAGCTATAACACCGCGATCAGCGTCGCCGCACTGGCCCGGGTGAGCACGCCCGAGGCGCAGGCCGCGGTGAAGAGGGCCTTGCCGTTCCTTCGGGCCCTGCAGAATGGAGAGGACGCGCGAGACATTGGCGAAATCCGCGAATCGCAAGCCGTCGGGCCCGATCATCCGTTCTATGGCGGCGTGGGCTACGGTCGCAGCGGGCGTCCCGACCTGTCCAACCTCGGCTGGTGGATGGAAGCGATGCACGCCGCGGGGGTTGAGAGTTCCGACCCGGCGTTCCAGCGTGCGCTCGTGTTCTTGCGCCGGACGCAGATGGTCGAGCGCGTCGAGAACGAACGCGGCGAGACGGTCGTCGTGAACGACATGGCCTACGCGAGAGGCTCGACCCAGGGCGGCTTCATCTATGCGACGGGCGACTCAAAGGAAAATGCAGGCCAGGGCCAGAGCTTCGCGGGCATGGTTGAAGAGACGCTCTCCGACGGCACGGTTGCCAGCCGGCTACGGGCATATGGGTCGATGACCTATTCCGGCTTCAAGAGTTACATGTATGCCGGGCTGACGAAGGACGACCCTCGCGTTCTGGCGGCGTTTGAGTGGATCCGCCGGAACTACACCGTCGACGAGAACCCGGGCCTGGGGACCGACGGGATGTACTACTACTACGTGGTCTTTGCGCGGGCGCTGGGCGAGTTTGGCGCGCCGACGATCGAGACCATCGCCCCGGACGGCGCGAGTGAACCTCGCGACTGGCGTGCCGACCTTGTCCGCCGACTTGCGGCGTTGCAGCAGCCCGATGGCTCGTTCAAGAGCGTTGACGATCGCTGGATGGAGAACGACCCGGTGCTGATCACCGCATACTCGCTCGTGGCGCTCCGCGAAGCGACTCGCTAAATGGCGGACCGGCGCGGAGCGAGTCAGCAGCCGACATCGAACGCCGCGACAAAGTCGAGATAGTCGAAGAAATCGACCTGCGCGTCCTGGTTGAAATCGGCCGCGGGGTCTTCATTCGAGTACGCAAGGGCAAAGTCGAGATAGTCGAAAAAGTCGGCCTGGCCATCGTTGTTGAAGTCGGCGGGGCAGCGGGTGCGCAGGGGAAGGCCGCAGTCGACGATGACGGCGCGATCGAGGTCAGAAACGTGGTAACGCCGTCCGAAGAAGAAGACGAGCCCGTTCATGAGCTCGAAGATGAGATCCTCCCCGGGCCCGCCGAAGTTGCCCCAGTGGTCGGTGAGCCCGAAGGTGAGGGGGACGGGCCCGCCATAGTGCCCTTGGCACTGGGTGCCGACGTGGAAGAAGTGCTCGCCCGAGAACTCGGTGAGATAGTCGAAGGTGGAACGGAAGGCATCGGGATACGTGCCGTCGAAGTCGTTGATGAACCCGTTGTAGACCAGCGCGTGGCCCAGTTCGTGGAGCATCACCGAGACAGCGTCAAGGCGATCGCTGGGCACGGGCGCCGTACGAGCCGCCGGGTCAGGGTCGAACCAGAACTCGTTGGCGACATAATCGGGGTTGAGGCGCAACTCGACATCCGGCGCGGTGCCGTTGGGGTCGATGCCGGTGCGGATCTCATACCCCATGCCCTGATCGACGATGAAGAGCCCGTTGATCTGGTCGCGAAACGCGGAGACGAAGCTGCGCCCAGTTGCTCGGGGAACACTGAAGCTGGACTGGATGAGGATCTCGATCGACGCGTCGCTCTCAAGCTCCCGCCCCCAGAGATCCGCCGCCGCCAGGGTCGCTGCTTCCAGCTCCGTGGCATACGGCGCGAGGAAACCACCCGGATCGTCGATCACGACGCTGAAGGTCGGGGCCGCGGTCGCTTGATTGGCTGCGCTGCTCGCCAACCCCGCGGCGCAGCAAAGGGGCACCGCTCGAAGGAAGCCCACGGGCCGAATCAGACAACGACCGCGCTCGATCCGTAGCATCTCCCACGCTCCTCTCGACATCCTTCAACACACCGCTCGCCGCACTCGATTACACGCAGTCGCAGGCAATGCCCACGATCGACAACTCGACTGCACACCTGATCGGCTCGCGCTCGCTTGATCCCGCACGAGATCGTTGCAACGCTTGCTTGACGAGGCAATGACCCTGCGCGCCCGCTCACTCTCCTTCTCGTTCTCGCGCGTTCCAGTGATCGCAGAGCTTTCCTTCAGCGTCACGCCGGGGCTGGTTCATGCGGTTCTCGGGCCCAACGGCGCGGGCAAGTCGACACTCCTCCGCCTGCTTCTTGGTGACCTTGTCCCGACCGGGGGCGAGGTCACGCTCGAACTTCCAGCACCATCAAGCCGGACGGAGGACAACGCTCCACACCCCGAGCGCCCGGCACCGATATCGGCCCCGGCGCACGTCCACCGGCTTGCGGAGTCGCAGCGGGCCATGATGCTCGCGTATGTGCCACAGAACCCGAGCGTCGCGTTTGGCTACACGCTCGCGGAGTACCTCTCGATGGGCCTGCTGGCTCGGCGAGTCTCGCCACGAGAGCCGGTTCGTCAGGCCTTGCTCCGGCTTGGGCTCGATGGCGCCCGGAGCTTTGACGAGCTCAGCGCCGGGCAACAGCAGCGCGCGGCACTTGCGCGAGCGATGCTCCAGCTCTCCGCCCCGATGGCGCCGATCTCCGGTGCCCCAAACTCGCCCGACATGGCGTCGAGCATCGGCGCAGCGTTTGTCGACTCACACCAAAGCCAGAACGCGCCAGCGCGGTTCATCCTTGCGGACGAGCCGCTTTCCGCGATGGACCCCCACCACCAGCTCGAGTCGATCTCTTTACTCCGCAGTATTGCCGCCAGCGGCATCGGCGTCGTCATCGTCCTTCACGATGTCCTGGTCGCTCGGGCCATCGCCGATCGAGTGCTGATTCTGGGCCGCGACGGCCGGCTGGCGTGCGAGGGACCCGTGCACGACACACTGACCCCCGCCGCGCTGGAGCGTGTCTTTGGCGTCGCATTCGTCGAGGTGGGAAGCAACGCCTCCGCACTCGTGCCGCGAGACCTCACAAGAACGCCAAAGCCACCGATCCCCTGATCGAACTCAGGCTCCGGCTCCGGAGCTTTGAGTATGCCGTTCGAGTTCGCGCGTTGGACGGGCTACAGATTTCCCCGCCGTTCCTGCTCCAGTTCAAGCGCTTCGAAGAGGGCCTTGAAGTTGCCCTTGCCAAAGGACTGCGACCCGCGCCGGCAGATGATCTCGAAGAACAGCGTCGGGCGATCCTGCAACGGCTTCGTGAAGAGCTGGAGCAAGTAGCCATCCTCGTCTGCGTCGACAAGGATGCCGAGCTTCTTCACCGCTTCGTGATCCTCACGCACGGCTTGATGCCCGTGGCTTCCCAGCATCTTGTTCACTCGATCCCACACGAGTTCGTAGTACGCGTCCGGCAGCGTGAGGAAGTCGACGCCCCGCGCCCGCAGGGCCGCGATCGAGTGCAACTCGTCGTCGGTGCGCAGCGCCAGGTGCTGCACGCCGGGCGTGTGGTGGTGCCAGTCGAGATACTCCTCGACCTGGCTCTTCTTCTTGCCCTCGGCGGGTTCGTTGATGGGCATCTTGATCAGGTGGTTTCCGCTGGCCATCACCTTCGACATCAGCGCGGAATACTCCGTCGAGATGTCCTTGTCGTCAAAGTGCTTGAAGAGCTTGAACTCCAGCACGTTCTCGTACCACCTCACCCAGTGGTTCATCTTGCCAAGTTCGACGTTGCCGACAAGATGGTCAACGAACTTGAGGCCGCAGGGATTCTTCTTGTTGTAGTCGTTGACGGCCAGAACGCTCTGATTGGTGGGCCCGCCCGAGCCGTCGATCTTCTTGAAGCGGGGCTTGAAGATCCCGCCCTGCTTCACGTTGGTGAGGTCGTAGGCGCCGCTGCGAGAGACGAAGCTGTGGCAGACGCGCCCATAGGTCCGGATGCCCGCCATCGTCACGGTGCCATGATCGTCGCGATACGTGCGGGGCTCGTACGCCGGCGTCGCGCCGTTCTTCACCGCCCGCTCCCAAGCCTTCTCGGCGTCGAAAACGGTGAACGCGACGTCCTTGACGCCGTCGCCATAGAGAGCACACTCCATCGCGGCGGGGTGCTCCGACGTCAAGGGCGAGGTGAGAATGAAGCGAATGTTGCCCTGCGTCAGCAGGTAATGGGCCGCATCCCGCGAGCCGGTCGAGAGGTCGCTTACCTGGTCGATCTGGAAGCCAAAGCAGTTGGCGTAGAAGAAGGCCGCCTGCTTGGCGTTGCCCACGTAGAACTGGACGTGATCGACGTCGATGAGCTGGAGTGGATCGGAAGAGGGCTGGACCTTGGAGGTCGGGAGAGGAGCGAGCGTCGTCATGGGGTTTCTCCGGGTGCTGGCCAGCCCGCGCCCTGCCGCGGGCCAGTGGGTGCATGATATGGTGCTCGCGCCTCGAGCCGAGATTCAACGCCCGAGCATCCCGGGCTGGGCTTATGTCGCAAGGTTTGGGCGAGTCAGATCCTTGCCGCGACGCATCCAACGCCGACCCAGCAAGCGATCAGAGCATTCGTTGGTCGCACATCCGTCTCGCCCGTTCTCTCGCCTCCGCGTCCGCTGCGAGCACGTCGTGCAGCGTTCGAACGGGTTGATCCGCCATCTCGTCGGCCACCCGCGCCGCGATCGTGGCGATATCTCCAAACCGCACCCGGGGCACCCCTCGCGACGCTCGCTCGCCATCGAGGAACGCCATCACCGCCTCCTCGTTGGCCGCATTAACGATCGCGCCGAGCGTTGTCTGCGGGCGCTCGAGCACCCGCCTCGCCAGCCCAAGAGCAGGAAAGCGATTCAGATCGGGCGGCTCAAAGTCAAGACGGCCAAGCTCGGTCAATGACAGCCGCTTGGCGCCCGTTGCCTCAGGCCGATCCGGAAACGCCAGCGCCAGGCGGATGGGCGCGGCCATGTCAGGCGGGGCGAGCTGCGCTAGCAGCGTGCCATCCACGAACTCAACCAGCGCGTGCACAATTGACTGCGGATGCACCACCGCCGCGAGCGAATCGCTGCCCACGCCAAAGAGCCAGTGGGCCTCGATGAGCTCCAGGCCCTTGTTCATGAGCGTCGCGCAGTCAACCGTGATCTTCGCGCCCATCCGCCAGTTCGGATGGCGAAGCGCCTGCTCCGGCGTCGCCTCGCGGATGGCGTCACGCGTCCACGTCCGAAACGGTCCGCCCGAGGCCGTGAGGATGATCTTGGACACCGCGCGGGGCGCGGCGCAGGGCGGCACGCACAGCCACGAGCCCGAATCGCGCACCGGCGTCGATGCGTTTTCTGCGCCAGATGCTGCGATCGGAGCGCAGGCTCCGCCCGATCCGGACGCCATCGACGACGCCTCGCTGCTGCGTTCACCCTTGAGGCATTGCCACACCGCCGAATGCTCGCTGTCCACGGGGAGCAAACGCGAGCCGGAGCGACGAGCCGCGGGAACAACGACGGCCCCCGCGGCAACGAGCGACTCCTTGTTCGCCAGCGCCACATCGCGTCCCAGCTCGACCGCCGCGAGCGTCGAGGGCAGACCCGCAGCGCCGACGATCGCCGCGACCACCACGTCGGCTTCCACGTCGCGGACAAGGTGCTCCGCCGCGCTGCGCCCGCGGAGGCGGGGCAGCGATCCCGCGTCCAGTCCCTCCTCCCGCTCGATCGCGAGCGCGCTCGCGGGCAGCGCAAAGCGGCTGGCCTGCTGGCGAAGAAGATCGATGTTCCGACCAGCCGCCAGCCCGACGACGCGGTAGCGTCGCGGGTGGAGCCCGCGCGCGTGCAGCTCGTTCAAGCGGTCCACGACGTCCAGCGTCTGCGTGCCGACGGACCCCGTCGACCCCAGCACCAGCACGCGCCGCTCGTGCGATGTGTCAACGCCCATCCTTTACTCCGGCTTGGGCTTGCGACGAAGCTCCGCGGGCGTGAGCTTGCGACGTGATCCATACAAGCTCCGCGGGCCAGCCTTCGCGGGCGACTGGCTCGCGCCGCTCGAACCCGACTTGGGTTCGCTCGCCTTGCCGCCGACCTTGCCGGTCCCGCCCTTCGACGAAGCCCCCTTGTCGGATGGGCCCTTTTCGGATGTGCCCTTGTCCGAAGCACCCTTCTCTGGCGCGCTTGCCGCTTCGCTCGACTTTGCAGCGGGCTTTGCGGGCGATCCCTTGCTCGTCCGGCTCGGGGCGGCCTTGGTCGAGGCCTTGGCAGCCTTGGCCCCAATCGGCTTAGGCTCCGCGATCGCGTCCGAAGCGGCCTTGCTCGGCTTGCTCACCGCATCCCCGCGCGTCGGGCGCGTCCCGGGCTTCTTCGCTCGCGGGCGCTTGGGCTCGCCCGCGTCGGGCTCTCCTGCCTCGGGCGAACTCGCCGACTGCTTCGTCGCCCGAGCTTCCTTCGCTGCCATATCCCGCGGGGCATTCTCAAGCGGCGCTGGCGCCTCTCGCTCCAAAGCCTCGCCGACGACATCCGTTGAATCAGAGGCCTCTCCGCCGGCAGCCTTCTTACCGCGACCCCGGCCGCCGCGCCGACGCCGCTTGCGCTTGGGCTCGCCATCCCCTGATTCATCCGCAAGGCTCTCGCCCTGCGTCGCTCCGAGCGGTTCGTCGGACGCTTCCGCTGGCGTTCCGTCGCCATCGGGCGATGGCAGATCCACGTCGTCGTCCCGGCCCTCATCGATGCCCGAGGCGAACAACGCGGGCCTTTCCGGCTCATCGTGATCCGACGCGACCTGTCCACGTCGAGCACGATCGTCGCCTCGATCATCTTCTTGGAGCGATCGGCCTGCGGGTGCAGCTTCGAGATCGGCATCATCGCGAGGATCGAGTTCGCCGCCCTCGCTCAGCCCACGATCGTCGTCGCCTCGGTCATCATTCTCATCGCGCGGACCGTCAAAAGGAGGCTCGTCGCCGCCGCGGCCTTCGCCACCGGCTTCAACCGGTGCGCCGGGCTCGCCACCACCACCCCGCCCGCCGCGCCCGCGACGACGACGCCGCCGGCGACGACGGCGGGGTTCGCCATCATCGTCTCCGCCCGTTCCGGCCGCTTCGCCGCGATCGGCCGCGAGGTCCTGGCCGTTGCGCTCGTTGCGATCATTCCGGTCGTTGCGGGGCTCACGACTGGGTGCCCCCGCAGCCCCCGGCTCACCAGCGTTCACTGGCTCCCGCGGCGGCGGCAAATCGGCGTCCGTGTCGCCATCAAAGTGCTCGCGCGAGCCACCCTCACGGAACTGTGGCAACGGCGGCTCGCCCCACTCCGCATCGTCGTTGTACGCGGGCCTCGCGTCGCGGCGCCCGCCATCACGCCGCTGCCCGAAGCCGCCCCGATCGTCACGCCGATCGTCGCGGCGCTGCGGGCGATCATCCCGAGGGCGATCATCCCGGCGACCTTCGCGCCGATCATCTCGACGGGGCTCGCGCCGGTCGTCGAAGGAGCGATCATCACGGCGCGGCTGCGAACGATCATCGCGGCGCGCTTGCCCAGCATCCGGCCGGAACCCTTGCGGCCGCCCAGCTTCAAATCGACCCGACTCGGGCCGCCCGGCGTCACCCCGCCCAATCTCTCGAGGTTCTTCCCTCGGGCCGCGGGCTTCGCTGCCGCGGGAATCCCGCTGAGGCCCGCGCGGCATTCCCGATCCCCCTTCACCTCCGGGAGCTCCGCTGCTGCGCTGGCGGAACTGCGGCAAGGGCGGCTCGCCCCACTCCGCATCCTCACCAGTCAGCACCACCGGCTCGCTTTCAAGCGGCGCTGGCGCCCCGTCGACATCCCCCATCGGCGGGCGAAGTGGCTCGCGCATCACATCGCCCCGATGAGCCCCCGCGCCTTCGCGAGAGCCTTCCCGATCGCCTCGGCTCGGTTCAGCAAGCGGGCGGGCATCCCGTCCACGCCCGTCACGTCCCCGGTCATCACGTGCTCGATCGTCTCGTCCGCGGTCATCCCGTCGCCGATCATCCCGTCCCCGATCGTCCCGTGCACGATCCTCGCGAGCCCGGTCTTGGTGAGGCTGGTCGTCACCCGGGCGAGCGTCTCGGGCGCGGTCGTCGCGAGGCCGATCGCCAGTCGCAGCGACCTCACCGCGGTCGAACGCGCCCTGTGTTCCGTTGTCGCCCTCGCTCTCGCGCCCGCCCCGACCACGCCGACGGCGGCGCCGACGCCTCCTGCCGCCCTCGCCTTCCTCGCCCGCACCTGCTCCGCGATCCGAGCCTCGCCCGCCTCGATTGGCGTCGAGATCCTCTGCGGTCTCGTCGATCTCGATCGGGTGCGTGTCGCCCGGTTCATCGTCCTCGGCCGGCTCGTCGTCCTCGACCGCCGTCGCCTCAGCCCGTTCGGCTTCCACGTCCACCGCCCAACCGGCGTCGGAATCGTCCCTGGGCGCGGGCTCGGGCTCCCACTCGACGAGCGTCGAAGGCGGCCTGAGCTTCGGAAGGTTGTTCAGATCGATGTCGTTCCCGACCCCGTCGTACGCGTAGAACGTCACCCGGTCGACGGGCACCGCCTCCGACACTCGCACGTCCACGTGCTTCCCGCTCCGTCGCTCGATCCTGCCCAGCAACTGACGCTTGGTGGAGAGCAGTTCGCCAGCGACCCGCGGCGCTACGACCAGTTCAACCTTCGCGACGTTCTCCAGATCCAGCAGCGCCGCCAGGTCGCGCAGCGCGTCCGTCGCGACCGAGTCCGGCTTCTGCACCAGCCCGCGTCCGCGGCACGTCGGACAGTCCAGGAAGTGCAGGCTCTCGTGGCTCCCGCGCATGCGCTGGCGGGTCATCTCCAGGATGCCGAAGGCCGAGATCGGCGCCGTCGTCGTTCGAGCACGATCTCGCTTGAGGCGATCCTTGAACCGCGTCTCCACCTCGCGCCGGTGCTTGGAGTCGCGCATGTCGATCAGGTCGTTGACGATGATCCCGCCAAGGTCGCGGAGGCGAAGCTGGCGACAGATCTCGTCGACCGCCTCGAGGTTTGTCGTGAACGCGTTTCGTTCCGCGTCGCGAGCGTCGCGCGACTTGCCGGAGTTGACGTCGATCGCCACCAGCGCCTCGGTCTGGTCGATCACGAGCCGCCCGCCCGAGGGCAAGGGCACCTCTCTCGCGTGGATCATCGTGATCTGTTGCTCGATCCCGAACGCGTGGAAGATCGGCATCTTCCCCGGGAAGTGCAGCAGCTTCGCCTGACCCCGCGGCGCCACGATCTTCATGAACCGGGCCGCTCGCTTGAGCGCCTTCTCGTCGTCGATGATCACTTCGGAGATGTCCGTCGACAGAAGGTCTCGCAGCGAGCGGACGAGCAGATCGCTCTCGGAGAAGAGCAGCCGGGGTTTGCTGCCCACCTTCAGCCGGCGTTCCATGTCCTTCCAGAGCCGCTGCAAGTAGGCCAGGTCGCGCTTGAGCTCGACCTTCGTCCGGTCCATGCCCGCGGTGCGAAGGATGAATCCGAAGCCCTCGGGCAAGTCGAGTTGGTCGAGGATCTCCCGCATCTTGCGGCGCAGCTCCTCATCCTCAACCTTCCGGCTGACGCCCACCTTGTCCATGTTGGGCATCATCACAAGGAACCGCCCGGGAATGCTCAGGTAGCTCGTCAGCGTCGGGCCCTTCGTGCCCACACCTTCCTTGAGCACCTGCACCAGCACTTCCTGCCCGCGTCGCAGCGCATGCTGGATTGGCGGGCGATCCCGCCGCGGCGTTTTCCGCCCCACGCGCTCGGTCGTTTCGTCGACATCCTCGCCCGGGAAGTAGCGCGGGTGCAAATCCGAGACGTGGAGAAAGCCATTCTCACCTACACCGAAATCCACGAACGCGGCCTGGATCGCCGCTTCGACGTTGTTGACGCGTCCGACGTAGATGTTGCCCACGCGGCTGACGGAACTGAACCGCTCGACGTGCAGCTCTTCGAGCTTGTTCCCTTCGACGAGCGCCACGCGGCACTCTTCGCCCGGGACGTAGTTGATGATCATCTGGTTCTTGGGCATGCGTTCCTTCCGAGGGCGCTCTTTCGCGCCCGGCGATCGCCGCAGCCCGTGCTTCCGCGCTCAGACCTTTATGCCGCGATGGCGGGCTCACCGAGCCCAACTCCACCCGCGCCCAGTGCGAGGTGCGATCTCGGGCGGTTGGCAATCGCGTCGACTCGGCAACCCAACGGGCGCCGATCGTCACCCCGTCCGACACCATGTGCGATGCCCGCTCAACATGAGCTTGGCGACCGCCCGTGTATCGGTTGAGGCCGTCCCCGACGCCCCGACGCTGTCGCGCTGCGGAGCGAGGGACGAAAAAGGCTGAACGCCGGGACGCACGCGTCCGCGGCAGTGACTCCTGGACCGCTCGCACGCGCCGGAACGTCCGGGCCTGGAGCTTGGTCGTTGCTTGCTGCTGGAGAGGCCCCCCATAGGCGGCCTTCCAGACTTCAAACCACAGGCAGGTCGTCGCCGAACTGCCCGGGAACGTCAAGGAGAATAGGCCGGGGATCCCGCCGCACCACGTCACACCACGTCGCAAGGGCGCGAGTTCGATCAACCCGCGTCGCGTCGATCGCCACCGGCCGGTCAACCCGATGCAGGGGGTGCGGGTCGGGCGCGCGCCCGGGCGAATGCCTTGATTTTGCCATCCGCAGCAGATTGAGCCTCCCGGTGCTTGCAAACAGGGTTGACGCGTGACCCAAGATCGGGTACACCGTTACTCAACTCTCGTCACGAATTTCTTGAGCGTTCGCTCACCGTGACGGTGCGAAAGGAACCAGGCAGCACGCGCACGAACGGTCGCGTCGAAGGTTTCGCGGAGGACATCCGCGCGGGTCGCACTGCGCCCGGCTTGGCTCGTGTTTGGGCCCGCCTGAGGGGCACCACAAAGGCCAGCGCACGGGCAATGCAGAGCCGCAAAGACCTCCAGAGCCTTTTCGACGGACCGCGTGTCGAGCGCCTGCCAAAGGACCGAGTCAGGAGCTTGAGAATGGCATCGAGCAAACTCGTGGGCAACATCGCTCGGATGGTTGGCGTGTGCGGTTTCGCGATGCTGGGCGGGCTGAGCTGGGCCCATGAGCCCGTGGCCTCTCCTTTGCAGGTGGAGCAGCAACTGAAGGCGAAGCTCTCGCCGCACGTCATTCTCCCCGGCGAGCCGCAGATCGTGCGTCTGCCGACCATGGCCGAAGCAGTGATGGCGACCGAGACGGTGTGGAAGCCGATCTGCTCCAGCACGCCGGGCAGCGTCACCAGCGACGACCTGCGCGCCATGGCGACCAACCACGCGGCGCAAATGAGCGCCAAGGGCGTTCGCGTCGTCGATCGCCAGCAGCAGTCGCCCACCGCTGGGCTGAACGTTGTGTACGTGCTGGCATCAAGCGTGCCGGCTGCCGCCGTGCCCGCCTTCGCCGCCGCTGAGGCCTACCTCGAAAGCCAGTTCCCCAACGATCCATTCACGCTGACCGTCACCGTCAGCTTCGCGCCGCTCTCAACGGGCGTTATCGGCGGGACGGGAAGCAGCTATGGCTCGCTCGCCTGGGCTGACACGCGAGCCACGCTGCAGGCGGGGGCCGACGCCTCCGACTCGATCCTGGCGTCCCTGCCCAGCGGGACCACCATCCCAGTTCGCTACTCCACCAGCCGCACCACCAGCGAGACTCGCGTCTTCTTCACCTTCGCCAACTTCAAGGCCAACGGCGGCGCTGTCACCGGCGACGACGCCTCCATGCAGTACTCAACCGCCTTCCCCTTCGACTTCGACCCCGCCAACGGCGTCTCCGCGAACACCATCTCCCTCCAGGACGTCATCATCCACGAGACCGGCCACGCGATGGGATGCACCAGCGGCGTCGACTTCCGCTCGGGCGACATCGAGGTGTTCGACATCTTCCGCTTCCGGCGGACCGACGGCTCGACCAGCAGCGACTTCAACCCCGACACCAACGCCGAGTTCACCATCCGACCCCGCTGGGCCGTCTTCAACAACCCCAACGACGACTGCAACCTCGACATCATCTCGACCGAGTACCGCGTCGCCGATGGCTCGCCCTGGCAGGCCAGCCATTTCCGCGAGCAGGTCCCCGCGATCGGGATCATGGATCCGGCGTTCAGCTATGGCGAGACGTTCTATCCGACGTTCCTTCGCACCAGCGATCTGACTCTCTTTGACGCCATCGGCTACGACCGCTGATCGAGCAAAGCGCGACGCTTGGCACCGAGGGCGACCATCTTGGGTCGCCCTTTTTCTTTGCGCTCGTCAGCATGCCCAAGACGGCAACCACCGACCATCATCGCGTTGGCGTGGCTTCTCCGACCCGCACCGCAAGATCCAACCGGGTTCACACCACCGAGGCCAGTCGGGGCCTGACTTCGCTCACCGCCTCGCGGATGCGACGCACGCCCTCGTCGATCATCTCAGCGTTGACGTCGAGGTGGCACACCGTCCGCACCCGGCGCGGCCCATTTGCCAGCATCCACACGCCCCGCTCCCGCATCGCCGTGCAGAAGCCTGCCGAATCCCAGGGCAGGCTCGCGTGCAGATCGAAGAAGACCATGTTGGTCTCGACGCCTGCGGCGTCCACCACCAAACCCTTGATCTCCGCGAGGCCCGCGGCCAGCCGCTTGGCGTTGGCGTGATCTTCAACCAATCGCTCGCGGTGATGCTGCAGCGAGTGGATCGCCGCCGCAGCGACAATTCCCGATTGCCGCATGGTGCCGCCGAACATCTTGCGGAAACGATGCACGCGGGTGATGATCTCTTTCCCGCCGGCGACCGCCGAGCCAACCGGCGCACCGAGCCCCTTCGAGAAGCAGCACGAAACCGTGTCGAAGTGCTGGGCATACTCACGCGGCGCGAGGCCTGTGGCGGCACAGGCGTTCCAGAGTCGGGCACCGTCCAAGTGCACACGCAGCCCATGCTTGCGGGTGATGGCCGCGACCGACGCGAGTTGCTCCAAAGGCCAGATCGTTCCGCCGCCCCGGTTGTGCGTGTTCTCGACGATGACCAGGCGGCTTCGGGCGAAGTGCGACGACACCGGACGGACCGCCTCTTCAACAGCTTGCGGGGTAAACAGGCCGCGATCGCCCTCAAGCCCGCGGATCATGACGCCCGACAGCGCCGCCGGCGAGCCCGTTTCGTAGTGGATGATGTGCGAATCCTTATGGCAGATGATTTCGTCGCCCGGCTCGCAGTGCGCCCGAATCGCGGTCTGGTTCGCCATCGTGCCACTGGGCACGAAGCACGCGGCTTCCTTGCCCATCATCTCCGCGACCATCTCTTGAAGGCGGATCACGGTCGGATCGTCCCCCAGCACGTCGTCGCCGACCTCCGCGGCGGCCATGGCGCGGCGCATCTCGGGCGTGGGACGAGTCACGGTGTCGCTGCGAAGGTCGATGATGGATGGCATGGAGAAAGTGTATCGCTCGCCCAAGCAACGGACACCGGCCCGCCCGGTCATGCCCACTCATGCTCGTGCCCGAACTGGAGGAAAGCCAGTTCCAAGCAGAAGTCACTTCGACATCCTGGGGCCGCACGACGCGGCGACCAGAGTTGCTCCCTTCGAGCGCAAGGCCTGACGCAGCAAAGGATTGCGCCATGATGGCGAACATTCCCCTCAAGTGCCTTGCACGCCTGACACCTTGTGGTATGTTAAAAATAACCTCCGGAGGCACTCGCGATGCACTTTTTCACGTTGGCCGCGCGTCTGTCGTGTGTAGTCGGTGTGGTCACATCGGTATGTCTGGCCGAAAAACCGCCTGACCGTGGGCGATTCGTGTCGGATGACGCAGCATGACACCGCACGCAGACGGATCGCTTGCGTTGCTTTGGTCACACTATCCCAGCTGGACTTACGACAAGGTCCTCGACCGGCTTTACGACCGAGCCCGGTTTCTGCCGCAACTCTCAAACAAGGTGAAGGGCGGTCGCATGTTGGACATGACGACGCTACTCGATTAGGAGATTACAATTATGGCTCCTTGGCTCGCCACCATCGCACTCTGCACCGTCTCTTCGTTGACGCTCGCCCAGGTTGGCACGTCAACACTGACGTGGCAAGCGTCGCTCGACGGCGGCACCACTTGGCAATCAAACCTCGTCGAAGTCGAGAGGTCGCAGCGGACGTTCCAAGTTCGAGGCTGGCTCGACTGGACGCCCGATGCCGGAGCTGTTTTCTTCACGACAACGTTCGACTGCCTTGTGTCCGGCACCACCTCGGGCGATGATGTCCGATCGATCTTCCGGCGCGAACCCTTCGTCAGCTTCGCTCCACAGACACTCGTTGCAACTCGTTTCGGAGACGTCATCAAGATCGATGACGGGCGCGACACGACACCGCCGACGACGTGGGGCGGCCCCTACGGCGTTCGTCTACTTCAGCCTCTCGTCAATGATCCACGCACGACAAGAGATAAGCCCTTGCTCATGCTCTCCTTTGAGTTTGAGCACGATGGAACACTCGGCAGTCGTCGGGTGTCGAGCGTCTATAACGGATCAGGCACGAGGGATTCGGTGCCGCTATTCTGGCCAACTGTGAACGGCGGCCCAGTGAATGAGCCCGCGTCCATCGTCGTCCCGCTCGACATCCGCGTCATTCCAGCACCCGCGGCCGCGGGCGCCCTGCTGGGCATGGCTTTCGTGGGCCCGCCCCGTCGCCAGCGACGCTTCGGCTAGCCACGACAGAGCGGCATCGTCGATTGGAATGTTCATGAGCGGCAAAGGTGAGCGGCCTGCGGGCCACCGGCGATGGCGCGGCGTGAGTTTGCTTGCGCACACCTTGCTCATCCCTTGCGCGCGCTCTGGTTGAACGTGGTGGCTGGCGAGATCCTCGGACATCCCATCGACACCGACCGGCGCACCCTCGCGTTCTTGCTGTCACTATCATCATCGGCGGCCTTAGGTTGCTTAGCACGTCCAGCCGCGAGAAGGAACCCCACATGCCCGGCCAGTCACCCACCAACTCCAACTCCAACTCAAGCAGTCTTTCACGCCGTGACGCCTTGCGACTGGCGGCCGCCGGTGCCGCAAGCACCTATGCGGTGCACGTCTTCGCGTCGGGACCGGGAGCAGAATCAGCAGGCACGACCAACGCCGGCGTTGCAGCGGCCGCCACCAAGGCGACGCCCGCCTCCGCGTCGGAGCTGCGCTCGCACGCCGATGCCTTCTTGAAGTCCTATACCACGCGGTTCCAGAAGCTCTACTACGACGCGGCCCAGGCCGCCTGGGCCGCCGCGACAGACGTGAAGGAGGTGAACACCAAAGCCTCCATCGAAGCCCAGCAGTCGTTCAACCAGTTCGTGGGCAACGAGAGCGACCTTCGAACGATCCAGCTCCTGCGTCAGAACGCCTGGCGCCTCGACCCGCTCATCAACCGCCAGATCAACGCCGCCTTCTTCCGCGCCGCCCAGAGCCCGGGCACGCTCCCCGAGCTCGTCGCCAAGCGCACCGAAGCCGAGGTCAACCAGTCGGCGACGCAGGACGGTTTCATCTTCAAGCTCGCCGCGCCCGACGGCGGCGAGCGCCCCATCACCGCCAACGACATCGATGACGTGCTCACGAAATCCACGAACGAGCCCGAGCGACTCGCGGCGTGGGAAGCCTCCAAGACCATCGGTGCCGCTCTCCGCCCCGGGCTGCTCGCCCTCCGCGATCTCCGCAACCAGTGCGCTCGCGCCCTGGGCTTCTCGTCGTACTTCGGCCTCATGGTCGGTGAGTATGGCATGACGCCCGCCGAGATGACCTCCCTCGGCCGCACCGTGATGGAGCAAACCCGCCCGCTGTTTGAACACCTCCACTGCTACGCCAAGCACGAACTCGCTTCCCGATATGGCCTCCCGGTTCCGCGGCGGATGCCCGCACACTGGGTTCCCAACCGCTGGGCCCAGTCGTGGCCCGGGCTCGTCGCCGCAGCGGATCTCGACCCGCTCTTCAAGTCGCGCAAGCCCGAATGGATGATCGAGCAGGCCGAGCGGTTCTACACCTCCATGGGTTTCCCGGCGCTGCCTAAATCGTTCTACGACAAGAGCGACCTCTACGACCTCCCCGCGGGATCGCCTCGCAAGAAAAACACCCACGCCAGCGCCTGGCACCTGGATCTTGAGTACGACGTCCGCTCGCTGATGAGCGTCAAGCCCAACTACGACTGGTTCAGCACCACGCACCACGAGCTTGGGCACATCTACTACTACCTCGCATACACCGGCGCCAATGTGCCGCTGTTGCTCCGCGAGGGCGCCAACCGCGGCTTCCACGAGGGGATTGGCGAGCTCATCTCGCTCGCGTGCGCCCAGCGCCCATATTTGGCAGAGATCGGCGTTCTCGACACCGCCGCCGCCCGCCAGGCCGATGCCAACGCCGATCAGTGGCTCCTCGCCCAGGCGCTCGATGGCAGCAACCTCGTCTTCCAGCCCTGGGCCTGGGGCGTGATGACCGGCTGGGAGCACGACTTCTACGAGAAGGAACTGCCGGCCGAGAAGCTCAACGAGCGTTGGTGGGAGCTGGCCTCGACTCTGCAGGGCGTCGAACCCCCATCGCCCCGCCAGGAGCCCCTCTGCGACGCCGCGACGAAGACCCACGTGAACGACGACCCGGCGGGGTACTACGACTACGCCGTCTCATCGCTGATCGTCTACCAGGTGCATGGCTACATCGCCAAGAACATCCTCAAGCAGGATCCTCGCAACTGCAACTACTACGGGCGCAAGGACGTTGGTGAATATCTGCAGGCCATGCTGGCGCTTGGCGCAACCCGCGACTGGCGCGAGGTGCTCCGCGACTTCACGGGCGAGGATCTTTCCGCCCGGGCCATGCTCGAGTATTACGAGCCGCTCTTGCCCTTACTCCAGAAAATCAACAAAGGCCGCGACGTGTCGTTCACGTGAAGCTCGATCATGCTTTGCCGGTCGCGTCCGGTTCCTCCGGCTTCTCCAGTTCGAGGGCGATGTCGCCACCGATCGCCTCTTGCCTCACGCGCACTTGGCGTCGCTTCACAAGGTCGAGCAGCGCCAGGAACAGCCCGATCATCTCGCGGCGTGACCGCCCGGTGAACAGCTCACGCATCGTGAGCCCGGTCGGCTTGGCCTCCGCCCCGCCCTCCACCTGCGCCCCCTCGCTCGCCAACATCCAGCCAGGCCTCGTCTGATCACGCAGGCGGGCGACGATGTTCTCCGCGTGCTGCTCGATCGGCGTGTCCTCGTATTTGACGTCGTGCGTCCCGAGCCGGTTGAAGTCCACGGTCTCCGCGATCCGCTGGAACGCTCGCACCAAATCCGCCAGCTCAAGATCGTCCTCGTATAACTCGAGCGCACGGAGGCCAACCTCGTCTTCACCCAAGCTCTGCGCTCCGACCTCGCCCCGCCCACCCGCCAGCTCGCCCTCCGATCCGACCGCTCCGGTCGCTGGCTCACCCTCACGAGCCTCGTCCTCGATCTCAGGACGCGCCGCACTGGCCGCGGGACGCGGGGGCGGCTTTGCGTGCACCGGAAAACGCGAGTTCCACTCCTGGAATCGTCCTTCCAGCGCATCCGCGGCGTCTCGGTACTTCTTGTACTCAAGCAACTGACGCACAAGATCCGCGCGCGGGTCCGCGTCGGCCTGGGCTCGCACGCCGCCAAGTTCTACCCCCGCCGAGCCGCCTTCACCGTCCGCCCCGCCCGCCGGTCCATCCCCCGGGCCAGAGGCGTTGCCCTCATCCGGAGTGGGCGTCGGGCTTGGCGCAATCAGCCTTGCCTTGATCTCCGTGAGCGTCGCGGCCATCACGAGAAAGTCGCCCGCCGCGTCGATGTCGATCGACTTGAGCTGCGACAGAAAACTCGTGTACTGCTCGGTGATTGCCGCGATCGGAATATCGTGCACGTCCACCTGGTTCTTGCGAATCAGGTACAGCAAGAGGTCCAGAGGCCCCTCGAAGACCTCAAGCTGGACGCGGTAGTCGTCGGCAAGCATTGCGACAGGGTATCGAGCAGACGCCAACCCGCCAAACCAAACACCGCCAAACAAACACGGCCAAACCAAACGCCGCTAAAACACTCACCGCATCCGCGTTCAGGCCGGAACCCTTGCTCAACCCTCTTCGGCCCGACGGCTCCACTCAAACTCGAGCGGCTCAAGATCCGCCACCAGCTTCGCTCGTTCCTCGCCCAGCTGGTTCGACTTCTTCGCGTTCCGCCACACGTCGGGGTCGAGCATCGCCTCGTCGATCTCCTTGATCCGGGTTTGGAACTTCTCGATCCGCTGCTCCAGTTGTTCCAGCGAGAGCTTGGCGTACTTGTTCTGCGGATCGCCCGGGGCACGAGGCTTGCTCGCCGACCGCTTCTTGTCCTCCTCGCCCTGCCGACGCCGCTTCTCCGCGTCCTCGCGTCGCCGCTGCGCCTCGGCCGCCTCGCGTTCGGCCTCCGCACGCCGCGCAACGTCCTTCTCGTGCCACTCCGTGTAGCCGCCCAGGAAGATCTCGGTCCCGCCCTTGCCATCAAGCACGATCAGGTGATCGCACGTGGCATCGATCAGCGCACGGTCGTGGCTGATGAGGATCATCGTCCCGTCGAACCCCTCGTCCAGCGAGAGCGCATCTTCCAATCGCTCGGCACTCGGAATATCAAGGTGGTTCGTCGGCTCGTCGAGCACGATCACGTTCTTCGCGCTCGCCAGCAACCCCGCCAGCACCGCCCGACTGCGCTCGCCACCCGAAAGCTCACGCAAAGGCCGGATCTGCTCATCGCCCGAAAACAGGAACGCGCCCGCCAAGTCGCGAGCCTGCTGCTCGCTGAGCAGCAAGCCTGGATTCTCCTTGAGAATCACGTTCTGCAGATATCGATAGACCGGCAGCTCAAGGTCGACATGCTCGTGCGTCTGGCGGTAGTAACCAACTTTCAGGTTCGAGCCATGCTTGACCGTTCCCGCGTCCGGCTCCAACTCCTTCATCAGGATGCGGACCAGCGTCGACTTTCCGGCCCCGTTGGGGCCGATGATCCCCCACCGCTCGCCGCGGGCGATCTGCACATCGAGGTTGCGAAAGAGAACCTTCTCCGTCCCGTCCTCCGCCAGATACGTCTTCGAGACGCCGCGAGCGGTCAGCACGACATCGCCCGTTCGCTCCGCCTTGGGCAGCTTGAACGCGAAGGTGTCCATCTCCATCGGGCGTTCGAGCGTCGATTCGCTCTTGGCCCGGGTCAGCTTGGCCAACCTTCCCTGCGCCTGCTTGGCCCGCTGCCCCGCTCGATACTTGCGGATGAAAGCCTCTTCCTTCTTGAAACGTGTCTGCTCGTTCTCAAAGGCCCGCAGCATCGCCATCCGCCGCTCGGCCCGAAGTTCGCGAAACTTCTCATAGTTTCCCGGATAATCAATGAGCCGCGCCTGCTCGACCTCGACAATGCGGGTGACGACGTTGTCGAGCAGGTAGCGATCGTGGGAGATGAGCACGACGGCGCCGCGGAACTCATCCTTGAGAAACGACTCCAGCCACAGTCGCCCCTCGATATCGAGGTGGTTCGTCGGCTCGTCCAGCAGCAGCACATCCGGGGCTTCCAGCAGAAGCTTCGCTAGCGCCAGACGCCCCCGCTGCCCGCCCGAGAGGGCCCGCACCGGCAGCGTGAACTGGGCATCGACAAACCCCAAGCCATGCAGCACCGCCTCGATCTTGTGGTCGATCGCGTATCCGCCCAGCGCCTCGATCTCGCCTTCAATGGCCGTCTGCTCACGCAGAATCGACTGATACCGCTCGCTGCCCGGGGGCAGGTCTGCCAGCTCCTCATAGAGGACTTGCTGGCGATGGTGCAGCGCGTGCAACCGCTCGAACGCCTGTTCTGCCGCCGACTTGAGCGTTTCGTTGGGGTCCAGCAGCGGGTCCTGGTGCAGATAACCCGCGCGGCTGCCCCGCTGCAGCACCACCATTCCAGAGTCCGGCGACTGCACCCCCCCGAGCGCCTTGAGCAGCGTGCTCTTGCCCGTCCCGTTTCGACCAACAATCCCGATTCGCTCCCCGGGCTCGATCGAGATGGAAACGTCCTCCAGGATGATGCGCATCCCGAAGGTCTGGGCGATGTTTGTTCCGGTCAGCAGCGGCATGGACCCGGAGGATAGAACGCGGACGCCGTGGAGCGAGCCAGACCCAAACCCAGACTCAAATCAAAATCAGCATCCGCCCCAGCTCACACGGCCGCCAGGATCTCACTCCAGTCCATCGCCCGCTTGACCTCGCGCGACTGCGACCACTTCACGACCAGTCCGCCCCCCGCGCCCTGCTCCACCACCACCGTCCCGCGGCTGGCGACGTTTAAGTCAGGCCAGTACAGCCCGTACGCCCGACACACACTGCGATGCATGTCCGCCAGCAGAGGGTGCTTGAAGTTCTCCGCATCCGCCCATGCCTTCTGCACCGCGAAGCTGTCGCACGAGATCCCGACCACCTGAAGGCCCTTGCTCTGCCAGGATGCCATCTCCGAATCCACGCACTTCATCTCCGTGCTGCAGACGCTGGTAAACGACATCGGGTAAAAGCACAGCACCACCGGCCCCTTCGCCGCGGCGCTCGACAGCTTCCACTCCGCTCGGTTCTGGTCCAGCAGCGTGAAATCCGGCGCAGCATCGCCCGGAGAAAACGGACTGTTCCTGGGCGTCAGATGCTCGTTCTTCATGTCCTTCGTCTCCTTCGAAGTGTGCTGCCCCTCCCGCGGCATTCATCCCACGGGCCACTCTCTCGCCTCGTGCCTCTCGCCCGTTCGCCCCGGACCTCTTCCCGGATGCTCGCGCCGCCCGACTCGCATCGCCGAACCGCTGCAAATCGCGTCCCGCGCCTCCGGCACAGGAGGGGTATGCTACACGCGTCTGAGTCGCCGACAGGAGGTCGGAGCAACGATGACCACGCAATACGCCGACACATTGCAGCAGCGGTACAGCGACGTGTGCAACCGCGTCGCGGTCGCCGCCCGGAAAGCGGGCAGGAAGCCCGATCAGATCTACCTCGTCGCCGTGACCAAGCACGCCGACGCGGAGCAGGTCAAGGAGCTCTACGAGCTCGGGCACCGCGACTTTGGCGAGAACCACGTCCAGCAACTGGTCCAGCGTTCCGCCATTCTCGATGAGTACATGAACCGACTGAGGCTGGTTCCGACCATCCGCCGCGACCCCACCTCGCAGAGCGTCTCGCTCTTCGCCCCCGCCCCCGCCGATGCGAGAGCCGTCGCCGGCGACACCCGCGATGTCCGCTGGCACATGATCGGGCACCTCCAGCGCAACAAGGCCA
Source organism: Planctomycetota bacterium (assembly GCA_033763815.1). Lineage (GTDB taxonomy): Bacteria > Planctomycetota > Phycisphaerae > Phycisphaerales > UBA1924 > JANRJU01. The sequence goes on along the minus strand of JANRJU010000014.1, from coordinate 284,080 downwards.
AGCGCGCCGCCGAGATTTCCCGCCTCATCCACTCCGTCGACTCTCTTCGCCTCGCGGAGGAACTCCAGCTCTACGCCCTCAAGAAGGACGTCGTCATTGAAGTTCTGGTCCAGGTGAACTGCTCGGGCGAAGCGTCCAAGTTTGGCTGCCCCATGCCCGCCGCTATCCCGCTCTGCGAACAGATCGAATCGATGATGAACATTCGCGTGCGGGGCTTGATGACCATGGCCCCCTACTCCGATCATCCGGAGGACGCCCGCCCCGCCTTCGCCCGTTGCCGCGAACTCTTCGAAGAGATGCGCCGCGAGGGCTACGGCGAAGGCCGCTTCAACCTCCTCTCGATGGGCATGAGCGGCGACTTTGAAGTCGGAATCGCCGAGGGCGCCAACATCGTCCGCGTCGGCACCGCGATCTTCGGCGACGCCCGGGTTGGCATTCACGACGACGAGCCCCAGGAACGTCCCGAGGCCCCGGAAACCGACGAAGCCGATGACGCTCGAGACGCGGCGGATGACACCGCGTCCGACAGCGACGCCGATGCCGAACGCGACTCGTCCGAAGGCCGCGTCCGCGACTAAACGTCATGTCCCACGCCCGACTCGTCGTTGGCTGCATGAGCGGAACCAGCATCGACGGTGTAGACGTCGCCCTCGTCGAGACTCGCGGCTCGGGCGTCTCGATGTCGCCCCGCTTCCTCGCCTTCGCCTCCGTTCCTTTTCCCACATCGCTCGCCGCGCGCCTTCGCGCCATCGCCGATCAGCACCCACTCACCGCGGGCGACATCACCCGCACCAGCGCCGAGCTTTGCCTTGTCCATGACCAAGCCATCCGCTTGCTCAACCCGTCCCGCGTCGACCTCATCTGTGCGCACGGACAAACCGTGTTCCATCACCCTCCGTTGTCGTGGCAGATGTTCTCGCCGGCGCCGCTCGCCCACGCTTGGAACTGCCCGGTGGTCTTCGACCTTCGCGCCGCCGATCTCGCCGCGGGCGGGCAGGGCGCGCCGCTCACGCCCCTCGCGGACTGGATCCTGCTCCGCGAAGCACTCGCCTCGCGCCAGCCCAACGGCCCTGGCGTGATCGTCAACCTGGGCGGCTTCCTCAACGCCACGATCCTCCCGCACGCGCACAACAACGTCTCTTCAATCCGCGGCCTTGATGTCTGCCCCTGCAACCACCTCCTCGACGCCATCGCCCGAGATCGTCTTGGCCTCCCCTACGACGCCGACGGCAGGCTCGCGCTGCAAGGCCAGCCCCATGCCCACGCCGCTGACGAACTGCTTCGCTCGTTCGCCTCTGGACGATCACTGGGCACTGGAGATGAAGCTCGTTCATGGATCACGCGATGGACGGCGCTCACCCCTCAGGATGCGCTCGCCACCGCCTGTAGCGCCATCGCCGACGCCCTCGCCAAGCGCCTCGCTGATCAACTGGCTGGCGAGCACGAACGCGGCGCACCCGCGTACGTGGCCCTCGCCGGCGGCGGCAGCTTCAACCAGAGCCTCAGCCGCGCCATCGAACGCGCTCTCACGCGCGATCTCTCGACTTCAACGACGGTCGTGAGCCTCGCGTCGCTGGGCCTGCCGCCCCAGGCCCGCGAAGCCGCCTGCTTCGCCGTCCTGGGCGCGCTCTGCCAGGATGGCGTTGGCATCTCGCTGCCCCACATCACCGGCTGCGCCCCAACCGCAACCGGCCTCGGACCACGTGCCGGCTCCTGGTTCTACCCCTGAATCCTGCCTCCCGGTCCCTTCCCTCTCGCCTATCCCCTCCCACCCAGCGTCCGCAGCGAGGGCAAAACCACGCCCTCGAGCCTTCCCTCCGGCGCGAGCCGCAGCCTTGGCCCGTTCTGCACTTCCACCAGCAGCTTCGTCCCCGGGCGCGTGTAGTCGAACTTCACCTGCGCAAAGCACACCGGCCTCGAGCCCCGCATCGGACTGATGATCGAGCTCGTCACCGCGCCAACCACAACCGGCTGCTCGCCCCCAGCCGAACCTTCGCCCCCCTTGCTCACGCTGGTTGCCAGAACCGCCGCCCCGGTCACAGGCTGCAGCACATCGAGCTCACCCTCACTCGCCTGGGCATCCACGTCAAAGCCAAGCGCCACGAGCTGCTGCTTGGGTTTGCCCCTGGCATGCAGCCTCGCGACAACTTCCTGCCCGAGGTAACACCCCTTGGTCAGCGACACGCGATCGTCAAAGACCCCCGTCTCCGCCGCCAGCGACGTCGGCCCAAAATCGACATAGTACAAAGCCCGCCCGGCTTCAACGCGAGCAATGTTGTACGCAAACCATCCCCCCGGGCGGAGCTTGATCGTGCTGCCAAACGTCCGCGTCACGCCCGCCCGCAGCGCCTCGGGGGTCGAACCATGCGGATCGAGCCCGGTCTCCACCAGCCGGGCGAACACCGACACCAGCCCGCTCGTCGGAACCAGCAACTCATAGCCCGGCGAACCGGTCGAATCGTCGCGATCGATGATCACCTGCTGACCACACAACTGCACCGCCGCCGCACGGCCCGGCTCCAACTCGTTCAGAGGCGGGCCCGACGCGTCCGCCCCGAGCCCGACATCCACGCCGCACAGCGCTTGCAGCAGCGCGAGCGACGTTGGGCCGTGCAGCGCCACGCGATGATGCTCGCCGCTCGCGTCGCGCAGGCGCACGTCGTCCATTACCACGTACTTCGAAAGTCCCGCCAGCGTCCGGTCGAGTGCAAACGCGTCGACATCCAACAGCGTCCGACTCGGCAGATCGATCACCCGCAGGTCCGCGTCGATCCGTCCCTGGCGATTCAGCCAGAACGCGCGCCGAACGTCAAAGGGCCGCATGCCCTTGAGTTCCTGCGTGAGCATGCGGTTCAAGAACGCCAGGCGGTCGGGCCCGGTGAGCTCGAGGGTCGCCCGCTGGGGCTGGTCGAGCAGCATGCACGCCTTGCGAATTGCCGCGTATTCCAGCTCCAGCTCGCCATAGGTCGCCACGAGCGGAATCGGTTCTTGCGCGGGCTTCGCTGGCGCGGCGCTCGCGCTGCCCGGGCCGCCTTCCCCACTTTGAGGGTGGTCCACGGGCGCCGGGCCATACGGGATCAGCATCGCCTCCGCTTGCTGATGCCAGTTCAGGAGTGGGTTGGTGCGCAGCATTGCTCCAGCGTAGGGAACACCTCGGGATCCCTCGCGACAACCTGTAACGCCTGTCCGGATCCGATTACCCCCCTGGCGCCGCGGAACTCCGCGCAGGGCGAGCACCCAGGGCAACGCTCCGCCGATCAGACATAGGGGGCATGCCTGCTCCCGCGCGCATCCCCTGTTCGGGCGAGAGCATGAAACCGAGGAACCAGCTCACCGCCGCCGAGGTCGAAGGTCTGATCATCGCCCTCGAAGCGCGCCTGGATACCGTCGGCCTGCCCACCCAGCCCGAGGTCGCAAAGCAGGTCATCAAGCTCGTCTCCGACCCAAACTCCGTCGTCGGCGCCTATGCCCGGGTCATCAAGACCGACGCCTCGCTCGCGGGCCGCCTCCTTCGCCTGGCAAACTCGGCCCACTTTGCGCAGCGTGTGCCCGTCACCAGCCTCGATCGGGCCTGCATCCTGCTCGGCGTCGAACGCCTCAAGGCCGTCACCCTCGGGTTTTATCTCAGCCGCGGCGCCGCGACCGACCGCGACGCCAAGCTCTCGCGCCACGTCTGGACCCAGTCCGTCTTCCGCGCGTGCCTCGCGGCATCCCTGGCCCGCTCGATCATGCCCCGCGTCTCCTCCGAAGCCTTCATCGTGGGCCTGCTCATCGACTCGGGCCTTCCGCTCATGCCCAAGCTCGCCACGCGCTACGAGCAGCACGCCGACCCCTTCGCCGCGCCCGCCAAGCTCGCCGCCGCCGAGAGTGCACACCTGGCCTTCACCCACGTCGACGTCGCCTCGGCCCTTTGCCGCCGCTGGAAGCTCCCAGCCATGCTCGCCAAGCCCATCCAGTGGCACCACCTTCCGCCCCGCTCGCGAGAGGGCGAAGTTGCAGTCAACGTGCTGCACCGTCTTGCCTACTTCGTCGGCGCCCTGGAACTCGAACCAGACTCCGCGATGCCCGCCACACCCGCCCCCATGGCAAACCTCGCGACCCGCGTGCTGGGCCTCAATCAGGACAGCCTCGCCCTCTCCGTTCGCTCCGCCTGCGACGAGTATCGCGCGACCGCCCAGATGTTCCAGGACATCGCCGATCCTCTCACCGATCTCGACGCTCTGGCCAGCATCGTCCACCATCGCCTCGTCGGGGTCGTGGAAGAGACCGTTGTTCCTTCCATGGGCTTTGCCGATGTCGACGAAAACACCCGCTTCCTGCTCGGAGGCTTCCTCGTCGAGATCGCGCGCGACGATCAGGGCGGCGTCGCCTCGGTATGCGACGCCAAGGGCGAGTGCCTGATGTCCTACCGGTTTAACGTGGGCGATGCAACGCCCGAATCCATCCGCGATGGACTCGGGCTTGATGCACAGACCGACGACGAAGTCGTTGCGATGAAGGCAAGGCTCCAGCGCCTCGCGGCCTGAACGCGCGGTTGCCGCTGGCGGCCAGCCTCAGGTCGCTTCGACTTCCGCCAGCGCGTTGTCCAGGTCCACCTGGGTTGAGCGTGCCACTTCGTCCGGCGTCGTCAGTCCGTTCAGAATCTTGATCTTGCCGTCCTGCACCAGCGTCCGCATCCCCGCCTCGATTGCCGCCTTGCGGATGTCGCTGATCGCTGCCTGCTTGAACGCCAGCTCGCGGATGCGGCTGTTCATCACCATCATCTCAAAGATCGCCTTGCGTCCGCGATACCCCGTCCGCACGCAGTTGTCGCACCCGACATTCCGCATTACCTTGCCCACCGCCTCGTCGGGCGTGATGCCCGTCAGGCGGAGGTACTTCGCGTCCGGCGTGGGGTTGATCGCCTTGCACTCCTTGCAGAGCATGCGGATCAGGCGCTGCGCCATGATCGCCTGGATCGACGACGCGACCAGGAATGGCTTCACCCCGATGTCGATCAATCGCGTGATCGCCGACGGCGCGTCGTTCGTGTGCAGTGTGCTGAACACAAGGTGCCCTGTCAGCGCTGCCTGGATCGCGATCTCCGCGACTTCTTTATCGCGGATTTCGCCGACCAGAATGATGTTCGGCGCCTGACGCAGCATCGACCTCAGAATCGCCGTGAACGACAGCCCGATGTGCTCACGCACCTGGCATTGGTTGATCCCGTCGAAGTTGTATTCGACCGGGTCCTCCGCCGTGATGATCTTCTTGTCCGGACGATTCAGAACGTCCAACGCCGAATACAGCGTCGTCGTCTTGCCCGAACCGGTCGGGCCGGTCACCAGGAAGATCCCGTTGGGCCGCCGAATGACCTTGTTGAAGATCGCCAGGTTGTCCGCCTCGAAGCCGAGGTTGACCAGACCGATCCGCACCGAGTCAGGCCTCAAGATACGAAGCACCACGCTCTCGCCGTGGTAGGCGGGGCACGCCGACACGCGGTAGTCGATGAACACCCCGTCGACGTCGATCTTGATGCGTCCGTCCTGCGGCACGCGCTTCTCGGCGATGTTCATCGCCGCCATCAGCTTCACCCGGCTCAGCAGCGCGTTCTGCATGCGCTTGGGCAGGTTGTCGCGCTCGATGCACACGCCGTCGATGCGATACCGCAGCCGCACCCGGTCGGCCATCGGCTCAATATGGATATCCGAGCACCGCATCCGGACCGCTTCGCTCAGGATGCGGTTCGTCAGCCGCACGATCGGCGCGTCTTCCGACGTCACGTCGATCGACTTGTCGACCGAGCGATCCACCGAGCGATCCACCGAACGGTCGATCGACTCGGAGACCAGCGACTTGTCCGCCGAAACCGTCTTTGCCGTGCCCGACTGATAGCTCTCGATGAACTTCTTGATCTGCGAGCGGGCCGCCAGCTTGGTGTCCAGTTCCACGTTCAAGCGGAACCGCAGCATGTCCTGCAGATCGAGATTGCCCGGGTCGGATACAACCAGTTGCAGCCGCCCATTGGACTTGCTCAAGGGCAGAATCAGGTGCTTCTTGATCAGGTCGTCGGGAATGAGCTTCATGTCGATCTTCTCTACCACCCCGTTGGCGTTCAGATCGACAAACTCCATCCCGAACTGGTTGGCCAGTGCTTTAGTGACCTGATCTTCTTTGACGACGCCCATCTCAACGAGGACTTCGCCCAGCCGCTTCCCGCTGCTCTTGGCCGCAACCGACGCCTTCTCGGCCTGCTCGGCGGTGATCGCGCCCCAGCCGATGAGAATCTCGCCAAGCTTCTTTCGTGATCGGGCCATGCGTTCCTTTCACGCCGAAAAACCTCGCCGAACAAACCTCTCAGCCAACCAAGCCAAATCGAGCGAGTGGGCAAGAGTAGCACGAGCCCGCGCCACCCCTCCATTCACCTTGGCCCCCGGGTACACCCCATTCCGCCCGCCACCGGTCGGCATCCAACCTCGGCCCCCGAACCCAACTCCAAACCCCCGTTCAACCCAAAGCTGAACCTAGCATGCCCGTCCCAAGCCCATCCCACGCACCCATGAGCCAGACAAGCCGTCCAACCAACCAGCCCGCCCCAACCTCGCCCTCCAACCGGCCGGGAGGTTCCGCCTCTGGTCAACCCGCCCACTTGGGTCGACGCCTCCTCATCACCGCAGGCCCAACCCACGAGCCCATCGACTCCGTTCGCTTCATCGGCAACCGATCGAGCGGGAGGATGGGAGCCGCAGTGGCAGATGCGGCAGCTTCGGCAGGATGGGAGACCACGCTTCTGCTCGGGCCCGCCCCAGCGCTCCCCACTCATCCCGGCGTGCGCCTCATCCGCTTCCGGACCTGCGCCGACCTCCAGGCGCTGCTTCGCCAGCATGCTCCCGATTGCGACGTGCTCATCATGGCCGCCGCCGTCGCCGATTATCGCCCCAAGCCCAATCCGCTCATGTCGGGCGGCAAGTTCCGTCGCACCAGTCAGGTCTTCACCCTGGAACTCGAACCAACGCCCGACCTTATCGCTGAAGTGAGTACGAATCGCCGCGATGGGCAGTTCCTCGTGGGCTTCGCCCTCGAGCCCGCTGCCGAACTCCTCGACGCCGCCCGTGGCAAGCTCGAACGCAAACGACTCGACATGGTCGTGGGCAATCCACTCGAAACCATGGACAGCAGCGACGTTTCCGCCACGCTCGTCGGGCCCGGCGGATGGACCACGTCCTCCGGGCACATGACCAAGGCGGAGTTCGCCCCTTGGCTGCTTGACGTCATCGACGCCCGCCGCACGGTCCGCGCATGACGATCCACGTCTGCGACTCCAGCCCATACCGAACACGAGCCCACACCATCCGTCCCACCAACAGCCAGCTTTCCCTCATCCTCCAACACGAGCCAAGATTCCCAACATGCCCTACCGCGACGATCAACGCCCCCGCCGGAACGCTCCCCGAGGTTTCTCACGAGGAGACGACTCCGCTGGCCGCTTCAACTCGGGTGGCTCCAGCGGGGGTGGTCGTTCGCGCGGCTTCCCGCGGAACTCCGCCAACTTCCCCTCCGATGGCGGTCGCCGCGACTTTCGCGAGCAGCAAGCACCCAACTTCTCCTCCCAATCCGAGGCCCAGCCCTCAGGTGAGCCCACGGTCCAGCGCCACGCCCAGACTTCGATCGGCATGGGTGTCCGCATCGTCTTCGAAGACCGCGACCTGCTCGTGGTCGACAAGCCCCCGGGATTGCTCACCGTTCCCGTCCCCGGACGCGACGAACCCAGCGTCTTTGGCGTCGTGAAGGACTACGTCCGCTCCCGCGCCAAACGCCGCGGCACGCGTGCCTGGATCATCCATCGCCTCGACCGTGCCGCGTCGGGCTTGCTCGTCTTCGCCAAGACCGAGCCCGCCTTCGAGGCCCTCAAGTTCGAGTTTCGAACGAAGAAGGCGCACCGCATCTACTACGCCGTCGTCGAGGGCGGGTTTGCACCCGCAGGGGCTGGCGAGGTCGGGCCCGCCTCATCCGCTCAGGACTCCCGCACCGCCCCGCCCAGCCTCGGCACGATCCAATCCATGATGCGGGAGATCCGCCCCGGCCTCATGGAAAGCGTGCCCTTCAGCGGGCGTGTCAGCGCCGCGTCGGACCGTGACACCCAAGGCAGCCCCGACGACATCGCCTCGTCCGCCGGCACGCCGACCACCGCTCGCGACCATCCGGATGCGGGCGCTCCCCCCCGCGCAGGCCGCTCGCGCGAGGACGATGGGGGATCGGACGAAATCGATCGCACGCCCCGGCGCGCGGTCACGCATTATCGCGTCGTCGCCAGTGGCCGCGGACGCTCGCTCCTTCGAATCCGCCTCGAAACCGGCCTCAAGAACCAGATCCGCGTCCACATGCGCGACATCGCCCGCCCCATCGTGGGCGATGCGCTGTATGGCTCTGCGCCGGGGGGCGATGCCAGCGAGCGCGAGCGGCTGCTGCTCCACGCGACCGAGCTCTCATTCATGCACCCGGCCACCGGCGCCCCCGCGCGTTTCCGCAGTCGCCCGCCAGCCCTCTTCTGGCACATCCTGGGCGTCAAGCCCCCCGAGGACGCACCGGAAGATCAAGCAGTCGCCACCGGCGCCGAGTCGTCGACCGGCCCGATCAATCCCGCCAAGAACGCGGCGGACAAAGTCCCCGGCAAGCCCGGGTGGGATCACGTCGCAGGCTGGTACGAAGACCTGCTCGCCAGCGAGGGCAGCGACCACCAGACGCAGGTGATCTGGCCCGGCACACTCCGCCTCCTCGCCCCGCTCATGGGCGAGCGTCTGGTCGACGTCGCCTGTGGCGAGGGGACGCTCACGCGTCAAATCGCCGAGAGCGGCGCGGAAGTCCTGGGTGTCGATATTGCACCGCGCCTGATCGAAGCGGCGCGAAGCCGAGGCTCGACCGATGTCCGCCGCGCCGCGGGCGGGCTGCAAGGCTCGCTTCCCCAGGCGAGCTTTTTCGTGGGCGATGCGCGAGACCTCACCCCGCTCGACGCCGAGCTGCGCCCCGGGCACGTCGACGCTGTCTCGTGCGTCATGGCGCTCATGAACATCGATCCGCTGGACGAAGCGATCCGCGAGGCGGCTCGAATCCTCAAGCCGGGAGGCCGGTTCGTGGGCGTCATCCTCCACCCCGCGTTTCGCGCCTTGGGACAAACCAGCTGGGGCTGGGAGAATCCCAGGCGGTCCATGACCGACGCTCGCGTGAGCGTCAGTGCCCGCCCGCAACAAGGCGAGCAGCCAGCCGCCCCGCGTCAATACCGCCGCGTGGACGCCTACCTCTCGCAATGGCAGAAGGACGTGGTGATGAACCCGGGCGAAGTTGCCCACGGCAAGCCCGCGATCACGACCGTCACCCACCACCGACCCATCAGCGCCTATGTCGCCAGCCTGGCGCGCGCGGGCCTGATGATCGACGCTCTCGAAGAATGGACGAGCAAGCGCACCAGCCAGCCGGGGCCCCGGGCCGCGGAAGAAGACCGCGCTCGCGGCGAGATTCCCATGTTCCTCGCCTTCCGGGCGATCAAGCGTCGCCCATAAGGGCCGGTCCTCGCTCATGTCTACGCGCAGTTCCGCGCCCCGTTCATCCGCCCCCACCCCCGTTGCCACCCCGCCGGGCGCTGTCTAGACTTCCCCCCTGTCTCTCTCTCTCGCAACACGACAGATACCCCCGACCGATCAAGGTGCTTTATGGCGAACACTCAGCAAGAACCCGCGACTTCCAAGCGGAACATCCTCGAGAGCCTCAACGCCGACGCCGTGAAGCGTGAGCTGCCCAGGATCGGGGTCGGAGACACCATCAACGTCCACTTCCGCATCGTCGAGGGCGATAAGGAGCGGACCCAGGTGTTCCAGGGCACCGTCATCAGCCGCAAGGGCCGCGGCATCGACGAGATGATGACCGTCCGTCGCATCGTCGACGAGGTCTACGGCGTCGAGCGTCGCTTCCCGGTCTATTCGCCGCTGGTCGCCAAGTACGAGGTGCTCCGCCAGGGCGATGCCCGGCGTGCCAAGCTCTACTACCTGCGTGATCGCCAGGGCAAGAGTCGTCGCCTCCGCGACCGTCGCCGCGGGATCAAGTCCCCCGCCGCCGCCGGCGCCTGATTCCGACGCCTTCGCTCTACGATCGCTCCATGAGCCGAATGAGTCGCACCCCGGACGATCCGTCGGCGGGCGGTCGCCGCACACAAACTTCGCCACTCAACGCCAACCTGTCGATCTCCATCGCGGGTCTGCGCCGCGCGCCCGGTTCCGACGGCGTCACCTTCTCCAGCGTCCGCGATGCCATCGCGTGGGGCGCGGCTCTGGGTTTTCAGGCCATTCAGCTCGACGGCACATGGCCCGAGGCCCGCGCACGCGATCTCTCCCGTTCCGGACGTCGCGACATCGCCTCCATCCTGAAGCGCCATGGCGCCGCCTTCTCTGGCCTTGATCTCTGGATCCCCCCCACGCATTGGCTGGACACGGCGCACGTTGATCGCGCCGCCGACGCTGTCCTCCAGGCCATCGAACTGGCATCGGAACTCGCGTCACTGGCTCTGGGGTTGACCTCGGCTGCTCCAATGCCCGGCGCGGGCCGCGTGGTCTGCATCGAGTTTCCGACCGCGACGCCTCGCCCCGTGCTCGCCTCGCTCGGCGCTGCAGCCGCCCGGCACGGCGTCCTTATTGCTGATCATCACTGGGACCAGTCGCCCGCGCCGAGCACCGCGATAAGCGAGGCAGCCATCCGCACGCCGAACGCGATCGCCGGCATCGCGCCCGGCCTCGACCCGACCGCGGTGTTGATCGCCAAGGCCGACCCCGTGACCATCGCCGCCTCGCTCGCTTCAACCGTCACCAGCGCGCGCCTGTGTGATCTGGCCTCCACCGGACGCGTCCACCTTGGCTCGCCCCAGGGACGACTCGACGTCGATGCCTACCGCGCCGCCCTCGACGCCGGTGGCTATCGGGGCCCGTTGGTGCTCGATCTGCGCGGCCTTGAGGACCCTCTCCGAGGCGGTGAACAGGGCGCAGCGCTGCTGCGCCGCGCCCAGTTCCTGCCGTTCGCATAGGCAACCGCTCGGTGCTTCGCGCAGGCCCGGGAGGGCGCCCACCCTTCCGCTCGCCGGACGCGACGCCGACTCACGCCCGCGCGTGCTGGCGCTCGAGCAACTCCGCGAAGCGGAACTCGCGGCGCTGCTTCCAGTTGCCTCGGTGGTAGGCATCCGACACCAGTAGCGGGAACAGCGCGGAGTATTCGCCAAAGACCATCTGCTCGTGGACGACATCGACCTTGCCCCACGAGCAGGCCTCGCGGAGCGTCGAGCCCGAGAGCGCTCCGTCGCGCGAGTCGGCCACGGTCATCTGGATCGCGTACTTGTGCATCCCGATATCGCCCCGGGCCTTGCCGCCGCTCTTCTCGTTGAGCAGCTCCGCCGCGACGACGATGTCCTGGGCGAAGTTCTTGGGCACGCCGCCGCCCATCATCAGCAGCCCCGTGTCCTTGCAGGCAAGCTTGATCTGCGTGAGCTCGCGGAAATCGGCGCCGGAGTCGAACGCGAGCATGTCGCGCCGCCCCTTGCCCTGCTCCAGCATCTCCATCTGGTGAAGCACGATCCCGAAGCCCGCCGAGCAGTCGCTGAACGCCGGGACGAAGATCGGCACCCGCTTGCGGTGGCACGCCAGCACGATGCTTTCGGCCTTGGGGTGACGCTTGGCCAGGTACGCACCCATCGCGTCGATGAGCTCGCGCGACGAATACGCCCCGGGCCCGTGCTCCTCCGCGAACTGGTCGAACACCAGCTTGGTCGCGTCATCGCACGCCCGCAGCTCGTCCTCATCGATGTACGTGTCGTAGATCCGGTCGATCATCAGATCACGCAGCGTCGGGTCGTCCACCGGCGGCGCCTCCGGGCTGCCCGGGGCGATGTAGTGCTTGAAGCCAAGGCCCTCGAAGAAATCCTGATCGACGATGTTCGCGCCCGTCGACACGATCGCGTCCACCATGTTGTTCTCGACGAGGGTGAGAACACACTTCTTCAGCCCCGCGGAAACCAGCGATCCCGCCATGCACAGGATCACGCCGCACCCGGTGTCGCCCAGCATCATCGAGAAGATGTCGGCCGCGTTCGAGAGCGTGCGCGATGAATACGCCATGTGCTTGTACGCGCCGATGACCGGCCTCGCGTCGAAGCTCGTCGGATCGATGTGCCGGACCTCATTGGCCAGCAGGTCTTCCTTCTTCCACTCGGTCTTGTTGTTCGAAGCCATCGTGAGGGACCTCCTGAGCGACTCCCAGGCGTCGCCGCCCAGCGTCGCGATCGTGTGGGCACGTCCCCCCTTCGCCCGAGCGTGCGATACGGCTATCACACCGCAAGCCGCGGGGGTGGCGCGGCAGGACTCAACTGTTCGGATCGTAGACGCGGCGATTGCAGGTGCGCCCGGATTCGACACGATCCAATGCCACCGCCATCAAGCCGCCCATGAACCCCCCGGCCGATTTATGCGTGGCTCGCCCAGCTCCGACCAGCTTCGCGAGTGCAACGCTCGCCGCAGCCGACGACGACCGCCGACGATGCCTTGATGCCGCGTGCCTTTCTGCCTTCTTCTTGCACTCGCCATGTCGCACTGGTCTTCTCGCCATGACCATACGTTGACCGGTTCCGGTCCATTATCTTTCTCACACGGTGTCATTCTCCCCGAAATGACAAGCCAGGTCCTGTTAGAGGCCAATCCCGTTGGAAACTACACATGATCCCGGGATTCACGGGACACATCAAACACTGTTCGGTTCATGCGTTCCGGTAAGCACAGGCGAAGCGATATCCCAGCACGTGATGCACATGATCAGTCGTCGCTTGCCCCGGCTAGGCTCGAGTCATCCGTTGCATCACCCTCACCATCACGAAATCGCCCGGCTTCCGCGGCGCAAATCCCATCTCAATGATCAGCCGCCCCGCCGCAATGTCCTCTTGCGTCATTGTCGTGTGATCGCAGCGCACGAGGAACGCTTCTCGAGGCGTTCGCCCGCGAAGGGCTCCTTGTCGCCAGAGCGTCATCAAGAACTGCTCAACGCTCGTTCGTACCCGCGCCCACAGCGTCTGATCGTTCTGTTCAAAGACGACCCATCGCGTTCCTTGCTCCACGCTTTGGAAGATGTAGTTCGCCAGACGCCGCACGGGGATGTACTTGAACTCGTCCGCCCGGTCGTCCTCGCCGAAGCTCGTCCGAGCGCCCCACGCGACGACGCCGCCCGTCGGGGCGAGCTTGAGCACGTTCACGCCCGTGGCGTTGAGTCGCGCCATGTCGTCGCGGGTCAGCTCGTGCTCCAGCCCGACAACCCCGTGCAGCGTCGCGTCAATCCCCGCTGGTGCTTTCCACACACCGAGCGTTGCATCGGTCCTCGCGATCAACCCTGCGATGGCGCCGCTCGCGCCGCAGGTGCGCCCGATTCCCGCGCCATCGACCACACGTACCCGCGACACATACACCGCCGCGTCGCGCCCTCGCACCATGCTCCGCGTCCAGGCGACGACTCCCGCAGGGTCGCTCGCCGGCGGATCCATAATCAGCATCGCCCGCTTCGACTCGCAAAGGTCGAGCGCGGCCTGCCAGGTCGCCCGAGCTTCTCCCGCGTCGAGCAGCGCCGCCCCGGGCACGCAGAGCAAGTTGAAGGCCGCGTGTTGCAACGATGCCAGCGCGGCGCGAAGTCCGGCGCCGTCGGGCGGCTCGCCGTCCACTCCGCCAGAGGCCCGGCCCACGCTCGTCCGGAGCGAGGCACGCCCCGGCACAACCTCAACCAGCCTCGATCGCTCCCCCATCACCCGCATGACCGGCACGACCTGACCCGGCCCCCGACCCAGCGTCAACGAGGCGAATGTCTCCCTCGCCCGAACACTTCGCCCCGGGCCTCGCTCCGTAACCACGAGATCGAACGTCGACGCTGGCAGACTCCTCCCGCGGCGAGACGTTCGAACCACCGCCGAAAGCTGGTTGCCCCAAGCGCCGGGCGAGCGGGCCCGCAGTGTGAGCCACCTGGGTCCACCACCGCCCGAACCGGCCATTCGCGGCACGGCGACGCGGAGCGTCGCCGCGCGAGGCGGCGCGAACGCCCCCGAAGCCCGCACGACCACGCCCTCTCTTCCGCCACAAGCGAAGAACATCCGAAGTGCCAGTTGCCCTTCGCTCTCGAAAAGATCATCCCCGAACTGCTGGGCCACATCCGCAGGGCTGAGCACATGCGTGGGTACACCAAGGGGGCCACGCGAGAACCCGCCAACAAAGGCCGCGACAGACGTCGGCACGCCAGCAATCGCGGGGGTGCCGCCGCCAACCTCTTCCACATACATGCCCGGCGCTCGATACTCCGCCATGCTCCGGGCTCTCCACAACCTGCGCGTCAGGGCTGCCCAATCGCCTCGGCAATCGCCTTGTCGACCTCTGCCGCGAAGTCGACGACATACGGCTCGTCGGGCACTTTCGCCTCGTCCGCCTTGGTCTTGGCGTTCTCGATGAACTTCTTAACCACGTCGATGGCCGCTACTCCACCACCCGGGATCTCGCCCGTCGCGGGATCGACTCCAAGGTCCAGCATCAGCTTCTGCACCTCGGGAATGGGGATGGTCCCATCAATCACGCCCCGCGAGAACCGCTGCAGCGCGAGCGCCGCGGCTTCCTTTTCCTCGGGGGTCAGCGCGGACCCATCCACGTGACGCTCCTTCAGCGACTGGAGCACCCCGAGCTGCATCACCGGGCCTTGCACAATCTGCGTCATGACCTTCTGCAACTGATCCAACGTCACCTTCTTGGCCTTGAAGTCGTCGGTCACACGCTGAACGCTGTTGATGATCTTCGTCTTCTGGTCGTCGGGCAGCTTCGACTGCTGCACGAGGGACGTCGTCCCGGCCTGCAGCGCCGTCGCAGACCAGTTCCGCCAGTTCATCGCAACAACGACGCCGGCGATGATCAGAAGCACCAGCAGAACTGCCGCCGCGATGAGGCAGCCCTTCAAGGCGCTCCCACGCCGAGCCGCGCGGCAATCCAAGCCCGCCAAGCCAAGTCGCGTCTGAGACAACCGCGTTCCGCCCCGAGTCGCAAGCATGCCTCGCTCCTTCTTGGACCGGCGACCCGTCCTTCAAGGCGGGGGCGCCGAGCCGGTGTTCAAATCATCCGCGGCTCAGCGTAGCACGGGGGAAAACCCAGCCCCGACCCCAGCCCCACCCCGACCCCCTTGGCTCCCGGAAGCCAAACATGGCCGACACCCAACTCGGGCATTCGTTCAACGCTGCGAGCAGATCACCCACCTTAACGAGCAACACGAACGGTGAGTCGCATGTTTTTTGCTTGACAGCGACACCCAAAAAAGAGCATGATGTAAACGTTTCCGGCGCCGCGTCGGCGCTGCGGTCCTGACAGGAGGAGGTTCATCATGAAGTTTGCTGTGCTCGCCCTCGTTGGCGCGGCTGGGCTCGCCCAAGTCGCTGTCGCCCAAATCACCGCCGTCAACGGCATCCGCCAAGAACTCCGCGGATTCAATCAGGTCCCCACCTCCACGATCAACGCCACCAACTCCTTCCCCGGCATCGTCGAAGTCGCAGAGACCATGCCCGCCAACGAGACCGGCGAGTTCGCCCAGAATCGCCATCTCAGCTTCCTTTCCACCGACAATGGCGTCACCTCTTACGAACTCCAGAACAACGAGAGCTTCCAGATCTCGTTCGACTTCCGCATCGGCGCCACTGTCGGCCGCCCCAGCTCCAACCCTGGCCGCATCGAGGGTGGCATCTGGTTCCAGAATCCCCGCGTCGGGGGCGATGGCAACCCCTTCGTCGATGAAGGCGGCGTCTGGGTCATCGATAACGGCGTCTCGTTCGTCGGCGGCGCGAACCAGTCCTTCTACCTCGTCGGTAACAATGTTTACACCGTTGGTCAGACAATTCGGATGACCTACCGCTACTTCGCGCCCGGCCAGACCCCCGAATCCGCCGACGGCTGGGCCCGCTACGAAGTCATCTACAACGGCGCTTCCAGCGGCATTCGTGAGTTCGACCGCAACGGCACCGACGCGAACGGCTTCAACAACGGCACCCGCATCAGCTTCCGCCATCAGCACACGCCCTCCCTGCTCGGCGAAGGCACTTTCTCCACGACCTACTCGAACATCCAGGTCGTGCCCGCTCCCGCCAGCCTTGCTCTGCTGGGCCTCGCCGGCACCGCTTCCCGCCGCCGTCGTGGGTAAATCCACCTAGATTCGTGGTTTTGATTCAAAACTAGAGCGTTAACCCGTAGCGATCACGCCACACAATCTTCTGTGGCGTGATATTTTTTTAATCAGTTGTCGGGGAAAATGCCGCTAAACACAATAGGAAATGGTGGTGAAACATGACAAACGCATTCACGCGGGAAAGCACCTCCGTTTGGGATGTCTTTCAATACGATCCCCACACCGCACTGGCAATCTTTGACCGCGACGGTCGCTGCCTGAGCGCAAACAGGCAATGTGGCACGCTGTTGGCAAGCCCCGACGAAAGTAACGGAAGTCAAGCTGGAGAACCCACGCACCCTCGCGAAGACGGGGTCCCTGCGAGCTTTGCTAACCGCCTCCGGGGTGTGTTCGCGTCGATGGTCCTCACCGGGCGTTCTGGTGTGCTCTGGCGCATCATCTGGAATGGCGAGCAACTGAGCGTGTGGGTGTATGCGTTGAGTGGCCTGACGCCGCAGCCCGCGGGTGACACCCCGCTCGACCGTCGAATCGGCGAAGACCGCGAGACTGTTGCCGAGTCAACAATCGAGGTCGGGGCCTACATCTCTCCCACGGCTCGTGTCGCGACTGGCGAACAGGTGGCCGACGCCTGGCCCCAGGCGTTTACCCCAGCGACACCCGAGGCGGCATTCCTGATTGTCGTGCGGCGGGCGGCGGGCGCCTTCCCGCCTGCCACCCCGGAAACCCCGATCATGGAGGCCAAGGTGGTCCACCTTGGCGCCCTCAATGCTCTTACGCCCAACGAGCTCAAGGTGCTCGCGCTCACCGGGCGCGGCATGTCTCTCAAGGAGATCGGTGCCGTCCTCGGACGCTCCGTGAAAACCATCGACAACCACCGGGGTTCCATCGCTCGCAAGCTCAACGCGCACGACCGCGTCCAACTGGCAGAGATCGCCTGGCGCGCAGGCCTGACGCTCGCGGACGCCGAGCGCGAGCGAATCTAAAGCGAGAAGACAGCCGGGTGGGAACGCAAAGGAGCCGTGCCCCACCCTGAAGGGTCCCGCGCTTCTCGTAAGCCAGCTTTTCTCGCATCAGCTTCCCGCGCATCAGCGTGTGGCATTATTTCGACAGGCCAACTCAATCGGCCCGTTTGGGTAGGCCCGTTTCGGCCAGCCGTGTGGGGAGGCCAGTTTGGCAACCTGGTGTCGCGGGTTGGCTCCGCAGCCTTCCGACTCGCGCCTCACTCTTCGTCAAACCCGGAGTCGACGAGTTTCTTGAGCGCTTCGCACGCCTTCTCGGCGTCGGATCCCTCCGCGACCACGACCAGCGTCGTGCCTTGGCTTGCCGCCAGCATCATCATCTGCATGATGGATTTCCCGTCGACCTCGGTGTCGTCCTTGCGCACCTTGATCTCCGACTGGAACGTTCCCGCAAGGTCGACAAACGTCATCGCCGGGCGGGCGTGCAGCCCGAGCCGGTTGACGATCGTGACATTGACCTCGCTTCGGTCGGGCACGGGTTCCTCACCAGTTCCGTCGCTTCCGCTCGTTCGTCCAGGCTTCAGCCCCGGACTTCACTCACACGTCAGCCGCACGTCAGCAAAACGTCCACCCGCCAGTCAACCCAACTGCTGGGCATCGGCTTCCTGCAGCACTTCGATCACTTCTTCCAGCTTGGTCGCCTGACGGAGGAACATCCGGAAGCTCTCCTTGCTGAGGTTCATGAAGATGACCTCCATCGCTTGCAAATGTTCCTCGGGCTTGTCGTCGGGGCTCAGCAGCAGGAAAATTGTGTAGACGGGCTGGCGATCGAGCGAGTTGAAGTCGACGCCTCGGGCGCTCAAACCAAGAGCCGCGGACATCTTGGTGACGCCCTTGTGCTTCACGTGCGGGACCGCAACCCCGCGTCCAAAGCCCGTCGAGCCCCGCTTCTCGCGCTCGATCACTCGCCTGACGAGATCTTCGCGCATCTCCGACGAGGCCTGCCCGGCGGCGACCAGGGCGTCGACCAGTTCGGTGACCGCCGCGTCACGGTCGTTCGCGCTGAGGCGCGGCACGATCGAGCGGGGCGAGATGATGTCCGTGAGCTTCATCAAACGACACTCTCCCATGTGAACGCCGCGGCGCGTCCGGGCGCCGCGTGTTGAGCCGCTGGTATCAGCCGCGGTTCTCGGTCTTGAGCTTTTCCTTGAAGTCCGCGAGCTGGCGCGAGCCCTTCTGCACCACGTCGTCGATCGCCGCGTAGACATCCTCGCCCGTGGAGTGGCTCACGAAGTCCGCGTGCTTTTCGACGTCAACCCGGAGTTCAACGTCATAGTGTGCGATCTTGTGATGGTCGATCCGGCTGATGGTCAAGGCGATCGCCTGGACGCCGTCGTAGAACTTGGTGAGCTTCGAAGCCTTGGACTCGGCGTGAGACCGGATCGCGTCCGTCAGGTCCAGTTGCCGTCCAACCACGTCAATGCGCATGCCGATCTCCCTGAAGATCTGAAGGTTCCAAAACGCCCGCGCCCCCACCGGCGTGCCGGCCCATCTGCCGCCCAACTCTCCGCCCAAGACCATGGCCCCGCCACCTGGCGCCTCCGAGCGGCGCTTCCAAGTCGCGGGTCGTTTCCCAAGGGGTTGCGTGCTGGGCATGGGCGTGCCGGATCATACTCGGGCGCTCGCCCCGGGCCAGAGCGCGTTCACGATGAAGATGTCAGCACTGGCCGCCTCGCCCCTTCACCCGGAACTCCCGTGTCGGGCCCGCCCGTTTCGGGCAGCGGCGACCCGCTCGGAACGTCCCCGACACGCCGGGCCTTGGCAGCGTCGGGCAGCAGCACGCCCGCGGTGATCAGATACCGCAGCGCCTCATCCACGCTCATTGGCACGTCGACAACATCCCGCGCCGGAACCGTCAGCGTGAACCCGGTGAAGGGCGTCGGCGTGGTTGGGATGAACACCGTCAGGCAGGGCTCGCCCGCACCAGCGCACAGCATGTCGGGCGCGTTCCCGGTGACAAAGGCGACGATCCAGGTTCGCTCGCTCGGATAGCGCACGAGCACGACCCGCCGGAAGGCGTGCTGCTTGTCTCCGAGGACCATGTCAACGACCTGCTTGACGTGCGGGTAAACCTGCTTGACGCCCGGGATCATCCCGAGCAGGCGTTCGACGCGGGAGTAGATCTGCCGCCCGAGCAGACCGCCGACCAGCACGCCGGCGGAGTAGAACAGCACGATCGCGACGACCAAGCCCAGAGCCTCGTAGTACCACCGGTCGCCCCACCATGTGGCAAACGCCTGCTTGCGCATGTTGTGCAGCGCGACGCGCCCGGTGGGCGTCGTGGCGTCGGGCATCGCCGGACGGACGCCGTTGGGCAGGGTGATCAGTTCGTTGGGCGTGAGATACCACTCGGGCTGGTAGTGGGTTGGAACGCTGGGCATCAGCGAGATGACGCCAAGGCGGATGCCGCGATTGATCGGCTCCGCGACGTTCTTGTACACGAACACGCCCGCGTACCACAAAATCCACAGCGTGAGGATCGACGGCAACAGCACCGCAAGCCCGCGCACAAAAAAGCGCCGGAAGGTGCTGGTTCCGCCCCCAGCGGCGACGCTCTCGCGCTCTCCCGCTTTCCTGCTCACGCGGCACCCTCCAAGTTCCAGACGATAGACCGCTTGTTGAGGACGCCGATCCTCCGACTTTGCGTTTCCTTGCCGACGTTCCGCAAAGTGCCTCGCGGCCTCGCCAGCCCGCGACCGCTTCCGAGCCCGCGACCGCTTCCGAGCCCTCGCAGCCTCAGAATCTCACTTCGCCCTCGCCAGCGAGCGAGCGCCGTGACGAGTTCGGGTCCTCCAGCAGCACCTTCAGGCGAATCACATGCTTCTTCGCCCCGCCCTCGTCGAGCGCACGGGTCATCCACTCCGGCAGATTGAGCAGATTCACGCGGTACGTGCGGGTCGCCGGGTCGAACAGGCCCGCGTTGTAATCCAGGTTCGCCAGCCCGATGTCCCAGGTGAGCGTCTGGCGAGCGATTCCCGCGTCAGGCCGCCCTTCCGTTTCAAACAGCAGCACGCGGAGCGTTCCGAGCGACTTGGTCGTGTCGCCCCATTTATCGCGGCATTCCACGTGAAGGACAACCCGCGCCTGCCCCGATTCATCCCGGTCAACCCGCGTCAGCGGGAACACGCGGATCGAGTCTGGGGCAAAGGGCCAGGGGCCGTCCGCCTGGGTCGGAGCCCCGTCCGCTCCAGCCGAGGCCGATTCGATGTCGCCCGGGCGATGGGTCCGCGCACAACAGCCCGCGAGGGCGAGCACCGCCGTCGACACGCCGAGCACGAGGCGAAAAACCTCTCGTCGATGCATTGGACCAATACTACCGGCAACCCGCCACCCGGGATGGCACGGCCCGACCACGGGCCCCCTGCCCCCGGCCCGCGGAGATCAAGCGGCCCATCCGCGGTGGCACTCGACCAGTCGCATCCTCGGCGTATACTCTCCCCCCAGACCGCGAGGCGACGGCGCCACGCGTTCGCGGGCTTGTAGCTCAGATGGCTAGAGCGCACCCCTGATAAGGGTGAGGTCGGCAGTTCGAGTCTGCCCAGGCCCATTTCCTCCCCGGCCCCCCGGGCGCAACGACGGGTCTTGACGCCACCGGCCCCGAGACCCGGCGTCCGCCGCCCGGCCGCCCTCCACCAGCCCCAGGCGCTCTCGACCTACTCTTTCAGTATGAGTTGCTGCGGCATGCCAAAGGGCCCTCCCCCAGGACGCGATGAAGATCCCAGCGACGACGATGTCGCACGCTTCTCCACCGCCACCATCCCCTGCACCAAGTGCGGAGCGGCGGTGTATGACGAAGCCTCCTGGTGCCACAAGTGCGGCGCCGTCATGGGCGAAAAACAAGACGTCGCCACGCGATGGCCCACCGTGGTGGTCGGCATCATCATCGCGGCGTTCCTGTTCTTTTCCCTTCGTGGGTTGATGTAGAAGGGATCGTGGATCGGGAACGGGGATTCGAGGGTTCGCGGATCGGGATTCGGGGGTCAGGGATCTGAATTTTGAGGTCCGGCATCTGAGCATGAAAACGCGATGTGGGGAGCCTGAGATCCAAAATCTGAAATCCGCAGTCTGAGATCAGAGATCCCAAATCTAGTAGCCCAACTCCACACCCCAAACACTTCACCTCCCCGCCTCCACCTCCCGCCCCTCCTGCGACATGATCCTCTTCATTGACAACTACGACAGCTTCACCTGGAACCTCGTCCAACGGTTCGGCGAGATCGATCGCCGCCTCGTTCCGGGCGAAGACCTTCTGGTCGTGCGCAATGACAAGATCACTCCGGACGAAGCGGAACAACTCGACGCAGGACGAGGCCCGACCCACGTCGTCATCTCGCCTGGCCCCTGCACCCCCAACGAAGCCGGCGTGTCGTCCGCCATGATCGCTCGCTTCGCCGGTCGCGTGCCCGTGCTGGGCGTTTGCCTGGGCCATCAGTGCATGGCTGCCAGCAACGGAATGCGCGTCGAACGACACGCGATCGCGGTCCACGGCAAGACAAGCCCCATCTTCCACGATGGCGAAGGCCTGTTTGCTGGGCTCTCCAATCCGTTCCAGGCGACGCGGTACCACTCGTTGGCGGTCGTGCCCGAGACGATTCCGCAGCCCCCCGCGCGCCGGGCCGACGGCTCGTACGCCGCTGACGGCTGGGTGGTCTCCGCTTGGGCGAACGAGGAGACGCAAGGCGGCACGCGAAAAGTGATCATGGGGCTCCGCCGCGTCTTTGCTGACACTTCCAAGATTCCTGTTGAGGGCGTCCAGTTCCACCCCGAGAGCTTCTTGACGCTCGAGGGGCCCAAGCTCCTGGCGAACTTCCTGGCGATGGGCCCGCTGGTGGCCAAGGTCCGCGAGCCGGTCCCGGCTTGACCGCCAATACCGTCTTCCCCCGAGACATGAACCCTGTCTCAACCGGAGCTCTGCGAGCAAACGTGATCTCATGGAGCCCTCGGCTGAGAAGACGAACTCCGAGCGATTCATCCCTTTGCACAACACCCGCGCGTGAGTGTTTCTCAGAATCGACGCCCATACACGTGTAAAGGTGTGTTTCTCTTGCGAGCACCTTGGATTCACAGGCGGCATTTCGCCGCTTCCAAGGTGTATCGAAGCGGAAGGCTCACACAAGGAGAAGAGAGATGCGAACCAATCACCTTGGTCTGGTTGTGGCTTGCGCGCTGCTGGGGGCGGGCACTTCGGCTCATGGCGACAACTGGCAGATCAACATCACCTGCGACAATCAGTTCGACATTTACTTCGGGAACTCGCTGGCGACCAACTTCTACGCTGGCGGCGGGAACTCTTGGCCAACAACCTACACCTACACCGCTCTCGGCCGCGCGTCAACAGACTACATGTACATCTCTACCGCGTCGGATCACTCCGTCGCCCAAGGGCTGATTGGCGACTTCACCAACCTCACGAACGGGCGATTCTTGGAATCGGGACGCAACCTGGGCCTCGCTCGATGGGAGGTCTTTGCCGCGGGCGCTCACGCTGCGACCAACCCCTACTTCCCCAACCCCTGGCCCGCGAGCCTCATGCCGACGCAGACCCAGGTCGACACCGCGATCAACCACGCCACCCTCAACAACCTCTGGCAGCCCGTCGACTTTCAGGCCAGCTACACCAACGGTGCCCTGCCCTGGGGCTTCCGTCCGGGCATTTCCGCCAATGCGCTTTGGATCTGGCACGACAGCGGCAACGTCCCCGGCGGGTTCTACCCCGCGCCCTATAGCGGCGGAAACCACAACGAGTTCCTCGTCTTCCGCTTGGCTGGCGAGATCCCCTCGGTCGGCACGCTTCCGGCCCTGGCGCTGGGCGGGCTGATCGCCGGGAAGCGTCGCCGCGTCTGATCTCCTCCGACTGACCATGCCTGCGACACGCTGGCAAGCTCCCCGCGCTCCGCGGGGAGTTCTTTCATGGACGCCCAGCGATGGGGCGGAGCACGGGGCGGCAGGACCCTCTACACTGCCCGCGATGAGCCGGACGACTCAAGCATCCTCCAACCCACGCCGCACGTCCCGTTCGCCATTCGGCGTCTGCTTCATGGTGCCCTGCGTCGTCGTCCTTGGATCGCTCGTTGCCACCGGAGGCGGATGCGGCACCACCCCGCAGCTTCGCGCCGAGGCCATCGCCGCCACGGACACCTTGGGGAGCCCCGGAGCGGACTCGGACGTTCGCTCGATCAGGTTCACCGTGGAAGCGACCAACCCCGGCCCAGAACCGATCTCGCTGGAGACCGTTCGCTATCGCGTGATCGCGGATGGCCGCACCATCGCGGAAGCAACCCGAGAAGCAGAGCGGGTCGTCGGGCGATATGCCACGCAGAGCTTCGAACTGCCAGCGGTTCTGCCCGAGAATGCCCCGCCCGGGCCGTATCGCGTGGAAGGGATCGTCGCGTACGTTCCGCCGGGCGTGCTCAACCGCATCCTGTTCGACGAGGGATACCGGCGGCCAACGGTGTCGTTCGCAAGCGAGTGAACTCGTCCGCGCGAGTGCGCGTCAGCGTTTCCAATATCCGCCGGACCCGCCAAATCGCCCGTCGCGAGCTTCCTTTGGCTGCGCCTCGTTGACCTTGAGAGGCCGTCCGCCGAACGGCTTGTTGTTGGTGCCCTCGATGGCGCGCCGTCCTTCATCTTCAGTGAGCATCTCAACGAACCCGAAACCGCGGGGGCGTCCGGAGTCGCGCTCGGTCGAGATCATGACGTGAACGACCTGGCCGTGCTTCTGGAAGTGGGCCCGTAGTTCGTCCTCGGTCGCGGAAAAAGGCAGGTTTCCGACGTAGAGCTTCATGCGCGGATCGTAGAGAGACGCCCCGCGGAGGGGCAGTGGCGGCGCTCGCCAAGACCGAAAAAGACCTGGGCGAAAGAAAAGGCGGAGCCCGAAGGCTCCGCCTTGATTGGGTTGGCATTGCGAGGCGCGCTTTAGCTCCCGAGGATCTGCTGGAGCAGCGGGCGGGCCGCCTGAGACCCGAGGTAGAAGCTGGTGCGGGATTCTGAGTCGCCCGAAGACGAGAGCTGGCGTCCGAACTGCGGGAGCGAATAGGCCAGGCCCGGTCCGGGCTGGTTGTCAACGCTGTTGGCGCTCATCAGGGAGAAGATCGTGGAACCCAGCAGGTTGTTGCCCTCGATGCGGAGGCCAACCAGTTCGCCCACGCGACGTCCGATCGCGGCGGTCAGGCTCTGGATCAGCAGGTCGGCATCGGCCTGGCTTGGCGTCAGTCCGAGCAGCGAGAGCGAAGGAGCGAAGACGACCGCCTCGTCGCGCACGTCGGCGTTGAAGATGTCGCTGTGCTCGCTGAACCCGTAGGGCTGCTGGTTGCGGAAGCCCGCGGTCGTGAGGTCGAAGAACGCATCGGAGAAGCCCGCGTCACGCCCGAACGTCCCGCCGCCGAAGAGAAGCACGTCGTTGTTCTCGTAGAGCGGCCAGCTGAAGTCCTGCGAATCGGAGAGGTAGACCGTGGAGAAATCCTGACGTTCAAACGAAGTGACGTCGGTGCTGAATCGGACATCCAGGCCCGCACCGGCAAATGCCGCGTTCAGCGACGCAGTCACTGATGACAGGATGTACTCGTTGGCGTTCCGCCCGTTGGGCAGCGTGCCGGTGTAGCCGAGAATGCTGGCGTTGAAAGGCTGGACAGTGGTCAGCTCGCCCGAGGGATTGAGCCAATCCAGCAGGCCGCCTCGCGTCTCGAGGAAGACGTTCTGGCGGAGACGAGTGAAGACGGCATCGGTCGACTGGCGGTCGAACGTCACCACCTCAATCTGGTAGTTCGCGTTGTAGACGCCCTGCAGGTAGACCGAGAGGCTCGGGCCCGCGCCCGTCGGCCCACCGACCCGCTGAGGCGTGACGAAATCAACATAGAAGTCGCCGTTGGCGTCGTAGCCGTACGTCGCGTTCAGGCCCGATGCGATCACGGTGTCGGGCGTTCCGCCCAAGGCGCTGAAGTCCGTCGGGCTAAAGAGCATGTTCGCGTCGGAGACGCCCGTCGCGCTGAACGAGTCGAAGACGCCGAACTGCACGTCGCCCGTGTAGTCGGCGAACGTCTCCAGATTCCGCACCCCGATATTCGCGCCCAGCGACGCCAGTCTCACCGTGATCCGCACCCGCGTGTTGGGCTCGATCGGGGCCCGGTTGTTCAGGTGATAGACGTCCACATCGGGCGAGACCGTCCGGCTCGGAGCGCCGGGCTGGTCGGGCGTGCCCACCGCGCTCTCCAACGCCACCGTCTGGCGGTCGCTGCTCCGCGTCACGATCGTGCGCCCGGAGGCGTTCTGGCCCGTCACCACGTCGTCACTCGTGTTCGGCGCGCCGTCGGCTCCAACGTCGAGGGTGAACGTGAAGCCCGCGATGACGATCTGCGAAAGGTTGTCTGCAGTCGTCGCAAAGTCGCGATCAACGCCAGCGAAGGCGATCACCGCCGGGGCGCTCGGAATGCTGTCGCCATTGCCCGAGTCGTTGGGATCGCCAAAGCCCGTGTCCAGGTCGTCGAAGACCGTGACGTCGAAGCGATACTCGCCCACCTGTCCGCCCGAAGAATCGGGGTTCAGCACGACCGTGGGCTGCGTGACAGCAAAGTTGTTGCCGACCACGATGCGGTACACGCCCGTCGTCCGGATGAGATAGGTGTTGGGCCCGTCGGCGAGCACGTCGGGCAGCAGGTCGGGATCGACCGGCAGGCTCACAGCCTCGGCGGTGTTGATCACCTCCGTATCCCCGAACACGTCGCCAAAGGGCGTGAGCACCGAGACCAGCGCGTTGTCCGCCGGGCCCGAGAGACCGCTGAGGCGCAGGATCTGACCCGCCCGCAGCGTGATCTGGTAGACATCGACGTCGCCAGCGAAGCCAAAGAAGCGAGTTTCCTGGTCCGGGTGGTCGCCGATGAACCCGCGGACGGTGAACGTCCGGTTGGGATCGGCAAAGCCGTTCGAGGGCCGGTTGGCGTCGAGCACAACGCCCAGGTCGATCGGCGAGTAGAAGTCGACACGGTGCACGGGCTGTCCGGCCTCGTCCAGCGCGTTGGTCACGGTGTCCACAAGCTTGTCGCCCGCGTCGCCCAGGATCGTGTCTTCCGAGTAATCGTCGCCCGGCTCCGAGATCTGGTTGCCGTCGCCGTCGAGTCGCGCCGAGACAAGGTTCGCCCGAACGAGGTCCTGGTCGATCTCGACGCGGTAGATTCCTGCGCTCGGAATGCCCGAAACCCGCGGGAGATTCTGCGAGGTGATGTCGCGGCGGACCGTCAACTGCACCGAGTTGTTCGCCGAGTCGAAGGCGATGGTGTAATCCACGCCCGGAATCAGGCGAATCGTCCGCGAGCCATCGCCCAGCACCTGGAGCAAGCTGACGCTATCGCGGATGGAGCTGGAATCGATGGGCTGGTTGAAGGTGATCGACGCGGTGTAGTTCTGCGCCTCATACACGTTGCGCAGCTCGTCGACCGTGAGCGCCTCGGGCGCCAACACCCGAGCGCCCGCGAGGGTGTTGCCCTCGCTCACAAACGTCCGGTCGCCCACGCGGACCTCGCCCAACGTGCCCGTCGACGAGATGCGGTACGACTCGCTGTTGCGCAGCGACCCGGTCTGGGTGCCGGTGATCGTGACCGTCCCGATCGTCGAGCGTCCACCCGCGATGCGATCATCGCTGGTGCCAAAGAACCCATCGGGACCGCGGAGCAGGCCCGCCGTGATATCCGACTGCAGGAAGTTGCCGCCGATCGCGACGTTCCCGATGACGCCGTCGCTGAGGCGATCGGCGTTGACGCCTGTTCCGCCCCAGACCGCGTCGCGGCCCAGGTCCACGCCCGCCATGAACTGCGAGTCGAACGACTCGCCCGACAGCGTGACGTCGCCCAGCGAATCGCCCGCGGCGATGAACGTCTCACGCACCACGCCTGCGCTCACGCCGCCCACCGACCCGCCAAAGCGGAAGGACGCGACTTCCGAGAGCGCTCCGAGCGTGAGCGACGTGGCGGAGCGATCGACCGAGATATTCGCGCGGGCAGCGCCGTTGATGCGGATCGCCCCGGCGGAGAGCACACCGATCGACGCCTCGTCGCGGACCGCCCGGTTCGTGTTGCCAAAGTCGCCGTTGATCGTGATGTCGCCAGCGTTCTGAGCAACCAGGAATCCAGCTTGCCATGCCCCGGTGGAGATCGAGCCGACGTTGCCGCCAATCTCGATCAGCCCGCCCCGAAGCTCACTGGCCGAGAACACGGTGACGGAGCCATCGATGACGGTGCGGAGCGCACCGGCGATGCCCGCAACGTTCAGGCGGCCCAGTGAGGCCTCGTCCCCGCTCACGATCGTGAAGGTGGACGTGGTCGTGCTGTCAATGGTCAGCGTGCTGTCGCCGTTGGTGCCGCGGAGCGTGAGGCGCACCGTCGAAGCGTCGAAGAACGCGTCGCCCGGGCCCTCGAAGGTGATGGTCGCGCTGGCGCCGCCAGCCAGGTCGAAGCGGCGTGTGCCGGAGACCCGCTCGCCGGGCGTCCCCGCGCCCGTGTCGATGAGCGCGTTGTCCGCCGGGAAGTTGAACCCGCCCTTGTCGAACTTGGCGTCGGCGAAGATCTCGCCCCCGATCTCGTCGGCAAAGACGCGGGCGTTCGCCGCGTTTCCGTTGATGCTGACGCGGTCAACCCGCGACTGGCCCAGCAGCACGCGATCGTCGCCCGTCAGGTACGCTCCGTCGGCGCCCGCGGTCATACCAGCAGTGAAGCCAACGTTCGTGCCGTCGCCCCCGATCGTCACGTCGGAGATCGCCCCGGGCTTGAGCGTGTCGGCCAGAGCCCCGATGCCGCCCGCGCGATCGTCCGAGCCCAGGCTCACGACGCCGGAGAGGAACAGCACATCGCTCGCGTTGCCCGCGATGAAGACGCGGGTGATCAGGTCGCCAGCGATGAAGAAGTTCGTGGTGCCCGTCGTCACGTTGTCGTTGCGGACCTCCCCGATCACATCGACCTGGAGGATCGACCGGCCGGCGACAAAGGTCGTCTCAAAGACCGACCCGCCCGCAACGACGAAGCTCACCACATCGCGCCCGGCGCTGATGCGCGGGCCCTGCACCGCCCGAGACTGCACCGTGCCCACGGGGAGCTGGTTCCGAAGCGCATCGGCCCCGACCACCGCCGAGAGCGCGGGGTTGACACCGACGTCGCCAAACACCCCGTCGCCCGAGGGGTTGATCCGAACGCTGGAGAGATCCACGTCGGCGTGGAGATTCCCGAGCAGGTGGCCAGCGGTGATGACGAACGACTCGAGCGAGCCCTCAAACGCCGCGACGGTGCGCCCGGAGAGGAGCGAACCGTTGTTGATCGCGACGGACCCGATGCCGCCGGAGTAGCTGATGATGTCGCCGCCGAAGTCGCCCGCAACATCAACGCGGCTGATGCGTCCGCTGGCGATGATCGAGCCTCGCCCGAGCAGGTCGTTGCCCGGACGATGCGAGACGGCGCCGTTGAGGACGACCGCCCCGACGATCTGCTGCCCGACGCGAAGATCGTTGTAGAGCTGCCCGCCAACACTCACGCCGCCGGTGAGCGACCCGCGAACCAGGATCGTGCCCACGTCCACGAGGCTGCCGATGTGCCGTCCGGCTTCGATAGCCCCGAGGTCGCCCCCGATGTCGGCGACGAGTCGGACATCTCGCGTCGCGGAAATCCGTCCGACGTTGGCGCCGGTGGTCAGCCTCGCGTCGATGTCGCGACCGCTCTGGATCGACTCCACGCCGAGCGAGGTCGAGATCTCGCCCGAGATCAGCGTCGCCGCCGCGATGGTGCCGATGCTCCCGTCCGGACCGGTGATCGAGATTCGGCTGTTGTAGATCTGCCCCGTCGCGGTGATCGACTCGACGCGGCCCGAAATCTCGAGCGTGCTGGCCGCGATGTCCTCCAGCGACAGCGTGTCCATGGCACCGACGGAGAACTGGCTGGCGCGGATCCACCGAACCGCCAGTTCGTCCAGGCTCGCGTCGACCTCGAACGTCGAACGCGTGATCCCGCGGGCGCTCACGCGCTCCAGCGGTCCGGTCACGGCAACTTCGAGGTCGACGATGTCGCCTGCGGCGTTGGTCGTCGCAAGCTCGTCGATCGAGACACCCGCCTGAACCTGGTTGAAGCGAACTTCGGGGCGTCCGCCGCTCAGCGTGCTGTTGCGGAACTGGGCCGCGGAAAGACGTGTGATGGTGTTGGAGACCTGCGCAATCGAGGCGTCCCACGCGCCCTCGTTCAGTTCCACCGTGCCCAGGTTGACGGAGGTGATCTCAGAACGGAGGATGTTGCCCGTGCCCAGGGTGATCGACACGATGTCGGAGCGGTAGAACCCGCCGATCTCGCCCAAGGGCGAATCCCAGAACAAGTCGAAGCTAACGGAGCCAATAAAGGCGTCGACGATGCTCCCGTTCTCAAGGTCGATCGAAAGGATGCCGTCGTTGCCCTCGAACGTCTCGTCGCCCAGAGCGATGATGACGCTCTGGAGCGATGCATTCGGGCGGCCGGTCAGCAGTTCGAGGTCGTCGGTCGCGAAGATGCCGGAGTTCAGCAGCGGGCTCGAGGTGCGGCGTGCCAGCCCGTCGCCCACGTTGATGTTGGCGATGTTGTTGGCGAAGACGACGCCGAAGATGCCCTCGAACGCGCCGGGGGCGGTCAGGTTGTCGCTGTTGGCAGTGAGCTGGGCGATGTTGACGCCCGTGGCCCCGCTGGCCTGACCAATGACGTCGCCCACGGCGCCCGACACCAGGATGGTCGTCTGGGTCGCCGAACCGGAGCGAATCACGAGTCCATCGAGACGGTCGTCGAAGGGGCCACCCACGTCGTCGAGGAATCGGGCCTGCCCGGCTGGGGCCGCCCCCGCGGGGCGGTAGGTCCCGCCGTTCCAGGAATCGGTCATCGTGGGCGTCTGGTCGGTGCCGATCGAGCGCGGAATGCCCAGAGCGCCGCGGGCAGCGGTGTTGTACCCGGCCTGCACGCCCAGGATCGGCCCGATGAGATCCGGACCGACCGAAGGAACCTGCGTGCGCCCGAGGTTGCCCCGCGTGATCAGGAGCTGGTCGACAAACGGCGTATCGATCGCGACGAAGTCGCCGCCCGGCGTGGAGTTTTCGATCAGCCCGACCCCGCCGCCCAGCACGTCGAGCCGGTAGACGTCGACCTGGACTTCGCCTCGGATGAGCACCTGCGAGGTCGCGTCGGCGTTGTTGACGACGATGCGCCCGATGCTCGCGACGGCGTTGGGGTTGGACTGTGCCTGACCCTCGATGAGCAGCGTGCCGCCAACGAGCGTGGGAATGACGATCTGGCCGATCGCGACGCCCTGGCCATTGTCGACGGAGATGACGCGAATGAACCCGCCCGTGCTGGCGGTGATGCGAACACGAGCGCCGCCGTCGTCGATGATGTCAACAGGGGTGTTGATGGGCAGGGGGACGACGGTGTCGGGCGAGGTGCGCGTGTCGCGGCGCATGAGGTCGGCGAAGCGAACGTCGGACCCCGCGCCGGTGAGGAAGCGGACGCCGCGCTCTCCGCCGTAGAAGCCGGAGCGTGCATCGTCGTCGGTGTACGCGTCCTGACTGGTCAGGAAGGAACCAACGACGGAGCCGGGGCTGGTCTGGACGGTGAGCGAATCACCGCCCACGTGGAAGCCGATGCGGATGGAACCGATGTCGCCCCGCCCGCCGCCCGCGCCGGAGCGAATGACCGTGCCGATGGTGAAATCGCCCGCGACGATGGCGCGCGGATCGTTGGTGTTGTCCTGATCCATTCCGACGCCGCCGCCGATGTCGACCGAGGCGATCGAGCCATTGACGGTGAGCTTGAAGAAGTTGGCGTCACCTTCGTTGACTCCGATGCCCGCCACGGGCGAAGCCCCGACGAACACGCGGCCCAGGTTCCCGCCCACGAAGACCCGCGCGTCGTCGGCGATATCCGCGCCGACGTTGATCGCGTACAGGTTTCCGCT
The DNA here is from genome assembly GCA_033763815.1 of Planctomycetota bacterium. Lineage (GTDB taxonomy): Bacteria > Planctomycetota > Phycisphaerae > Phycisphaerales > UBA1924 > JANRJU01. The sequence goes on along the minus strand of JANRJU010000014.1, from coordinate 252,926 downwards.
GACCGAGATGGTGCTGTCGAGCCAATCCATGTTGGCATCAGCGTTGCCAAGCCCGCTGTTGAAGGCGGCGCTGGGATCGCCATCCCCGCCCGCGAGCGAGGAGCCCGTGCCAATGCGCAGTTCGCCCGCGCTGCCCGAGAGAACATTGAGGCTGGCGGAGGTCGTGCCGCCCAGGTTGCCCGCCGTGCGGTACACGCCGAGCGCCACCGGTGCCAGGCCCGAGATCAGCACCGAATAGGGCACCACGCCCGCGCCGGTGTCGTCCGCGCTGGAGTCCGTGACGACCAGGTAGAACACGCCCGCGGTCTCGGGCGTGAAGCGGATGCGCTGCGCGCCGACCAGCGATGGCTCGACGGGCGTGGAGGCCACCGTCCGCCCGCGCGAGTCGATGACGCGGATGAGCGCCGTCGTCTCACCATCAATCATCACCTCGCGCTCGCCATCGACCGCGAACGCGTACACGTCGGCATCGTCCTCGCCATCCTCCTGCGTCACGTCGCGACCGCTGAGCCCGCCCAGGATGCGCACGCCCGTCGAAACGCTTCCCACGAACTCCGACGACAGGATCGAATCGTTGCGATAGAAGTTCGTGCTGAAGGGCAGCTTCTGATCCCACGTCAGCTGGACCTTGAACGCGTCCTGGTTCCGACGCCGAACGTAATCGCCCTGGCCCAGCATGATGTCGACAACCGTGGCCTCGGTCGCCGGCGCCACGGTCTGGTAGTGCTGCTCCTTCTCCCAGAAGATCGCCGTCTCGCCCGGGGGACGCGTGCCGGGCGAGTTCAGATCGCCCGCGACGGTGATGTCGAGCAGGCTTCGCCCGCCGATCGAGATCTCACCAACCGATCGTCCAACGATGAGCTGCGCGCCGGTGTCGACGGCGCCGGCGTTGTTGTCCGCGCCGTCGGGGATCCACAGGCTGGCGTCGGTCTGCGTGACCAGCGCGCCCAGGTCCCCATCGACGGTAATCGAACCCAGCATGTACCCGACGAACAGGCGATCGACCGAACCGGTGAACCGCGACTGCCCGAAGAGCACGCCATGGACGTAAAGACCGTTGAGCGACGAGCCGTCCGTGATGACGATGCCCTGGTCCGAACGCGTGAAGCCCGTCGTGATGGGCAGTGCAGTGCCCCCGACCGGGTTGTAGTTGTTCAGGTTTCGAACGAAGGGCGAGCCGATGACGAGCCCGCCTCCGACGTCCGGCAGCCCGATGACGCCGCTTCCAGAGTCGTCGAGGTCGAAGCCAAAGCCGGCTTCTTCAAAGTCATCAAAACGCCCAGCAAACTCGCCCGTGCGGACGGTACCGAAGCCGCCTTGCACAAAGTCGGAGTCCGGCGGAGGCGGCGAGACGGAGCGGTCGGTGCCCCACAGGGTGATGGACGTGCGGTTGTCGGTGCCCGAGATCCGCACCTGCCCGATGCCGTCGTTGAAGTTCGGAACCCCGTCGTCGTCGATGTCGATGATCGGAACGGGTGAACCCTGGGGCTGTCCGGTGTTGATGCGCTGCTGCATCGGACGCCCGTAAAGATCGAGGAACTCGACGCGTGCGCCAACCGGCCCGGTCATCGTGACATAGGCGCCAAAGAGGCGCGACGTGACGATCCCCGCGAACTGCCCGTTGGGGATCAGCCAGCTGGTGTTGTCGATCTGGAATCGCGCGTTGCCGGGCTGCACCCCCAGCAGGCGGATCTCGTCGAACGCGGGGTTGGCCGCCGGGGCGTTGATCGTGAAGACCCCGACGCCGGTGCCCGTCGAACTCGCCGCCCGGAGACGAGCGCCCGTGATGGTGTCCACCAGTTCGCCCTGGAAGAACAACTGCACCGCGATGCCGTCGGTATTGAGACCGGTCTGCGAGCCACCGACCGCGCGCGTCTCAAACTGGAACTGGCGCACGATCGTGGGCAGGCCCGTCTGCTGACCCAGGAACTGGAACCCGAAGAACTGGTTGTTCGAGATGAGCACTTCGATGAAGCGCTCGTTGTTCTGCTGGGGGCTGACCGCGCGGAGAGTCGCGTTCGACGAGGGGAAGATGTTGGTGATCGCCCGGAGGCCGCTGGCGAGGAAGTTCGTCCCGCTCAGGATGTTGCGGGGCACGGCGCCCTGCTCATCGTTGAAATCTTCCGTGACTTCCTGCGGATCCCCATCGTCCGGATCCTCATCCGTGAACATGTAGGGGATCGCGTACTGGAAGTACGCCTCGACGGTTCCAAGTCCGTCGGGGCTTCCCGCGACATCGTCCGCAGTGACGGTGAGCGCGAACATGAGCTGTCGCTGCTCGAGTTGCTCGAAGCCCGCGGGTCCGCGGCCGGCCGCCGCGGCCAGGTCTGCCGCTCGCGACGCCGCCCCGCGTGAGGAACTGCCTCCCCACCACGAACGCAGCTTGCCCAGCAGCGCGGCGCCCAGACTGGGCAGCCCTCCCGAGGCGATCTCGGAGTCGTTTCCACGCCTGGTCGTCGTCCCGCGGTTCATCCGATCCATGTGAACTCCTCGAATCATCTCAACGCCGCCCGCTCGGGCGCGCCTGCGCTTTTCGTTGTCCTGGGCTTGGGGCGCTGCTGTCGTCCCTTGGCCCCTCGTGTCTTCGTTCGCCGACGCCGCTCGCCCCGCCAGCCCAAGCGAGCCAGCCCAAACGAGCCAGCCCAAACGAGCCAGCTCGATCCGCCCGACCCATTCAGGCAAGCCGAGCCGGGCAAGCCCAATCCGGGCAAGCCCCGTGCGCTCGCGCTCCGGCGCCCGTTCCAGACCGATCCGCCCGAATCACCTTTTCGGGCGGGCACCAGTCTAGCGGCATTCCGCGTCGCCGGAGCGTTGTCGCCCCGACCGGGATCAAGCCGTCACCCAAGCTCCTTTGAAGGCAGCGGTCGCCCATTCCAGCGGCACGCCACGCTCCAACCGCCTCGGCACGTTCGGGGTTTGCCCGCCATCCTCTCCGCTCAGCGCCCCGCGCGACACGCCTGATGCATGTCGGCTCGCGCCAAGCTCCGGACGACGCTTCCCTCGGCCGCCGACACACGCTCGGCGCCTGAAGGGCGCCGGCTTGTCCGCAGCCGCCGGGGTTGAGCAGCTCTTCGACCGCGCCGGCCTTGCGCGGTCGCCCAACTTGCTCATTCCAGCTGGCTCAAGTCCATTCCCAATCCAACTGGCCCAGCCGCTGCTCATCGGCTGAGGTTTGTCCTGCCGGAGAATACTCGAACTCGATCCGAAACTCAACTCCAACCCAACATCAACCACACAACGAATGCTCGGCCACATTCAGCGGGGCTCGATCGGTGGATAAGGCCGTCTCACTGGAGCATCGACGCACCACTCGCCGCCGTCGCTGACTAGTGATGGGGTTCTCTCCCGGGTATCCCGACGCTCGCGTTTCCGCGGGTCCCATTGGCTGCCGCTCGCGCCGGGCGGCAGCGGCTTTGGTGCCGAACCCGTTCCGGGGACCCTGTGGTCAACCCGATCAGCCCGGCCTCTCCGATCAGCGCGGTCAGCCCCTGGGGTTTCGCCGGCAACTTGCCCAAGTCGCCATCGCGTCCCCGCCGCTTCCATATCGGTACGCCCGCTCGTCGCGCTCAGTTGCACCCGACCGCCGACCACCGCCCAACTTCGTCCCCATTCTGATCCGGACTTGGTGGAATCGTCCGGGGCGACAGTCAAAGGGGGACGCGGGCGGGGCCTACGCGTCCTTGACGACCACGTTCACCATCCGCTTCGGAATGACGATCACCTTCGCCACCGCTTTACCCGCAAGCCACTCCCGGACGCGCTCGTCGCTGAGCGCCGCCGCCTCGACATCCGCGGGCGTCGCCGCAGCCGGAACCACGATCCGCCCTCGAACCTTGCCCTGCACCTGAACCGGCAGTTCGATCTGGGCTTCGACAAGAACGTCTTCCCGGTGCTCCGGGTAGCTCATGTGCGCCACGAACGGCCCACCCGGCCCGAACACGCGAATCCACAACTCTTCCGCCAGGTGGGGCACGAAGGGCGAGAGCAGCGGGATCAGCATCCGCGCCACCTCGCTCGGCACCGCCTCCAGCTTGCTGAGGTGGTTGTTGAACTCGATGAGCTTGCTGATGGCTGTGTTGAAGCCCAGACTCTCGATGTCCTGCCGCACGCCCTTGATCGTCCGGTGCAACAGGCGGCGTGTGGTGTCATCCGCCTGCCCCTCCACCACGCGCGCAAGCCCAGTGTTCTCGTCGACCAAGTTTCGCCAGAGCCTTTGCAGGAACCGGAAGCAGCCTGCGATGTCGCGGGTGTTCCAGGGCTTGCTGGCTTCCAGCGGCCCCATCGCCATCTCGTACAGGCGGAAGGTGTCCGCGCCGAAGTCAGCGATCACGTCATCGGGGTTGATCACGTTCTTGAGCGACTTGCTCATCTTGGCGATGACCTGCGTCACGACCTGGCCGGTCGCCCGTTCGACGTACGCGCCCGTGCCGTCCGCGTTGATCTCGCCAGGGCGCTCGTCGACCTCGTCGATGGCGACGAGGCTCTTGTCGGAGCGCTGGAAGGCCATGCTCGTGATTAGGCCCTGGTGGAAGAGCTTGGCAAATGGTTCCCTCGACGACACTTCCCCGAGGTCAAAGAGCACCTTGTGCCAGAACCGGGCATAAAGCAAGTGAAGGACCGCGTGCTCGGCCCCGCCCACGTAGAGATCGACGCCTCGCTCGCCCAACCAATACCGCTCGGCCTCCGCGCCGATGAAGCGCTCGCGATTCTCCGGGTCGCAGTATCTCAGGTAGTACCAGCACGAGCCGGCCCAGCCGGGCATCGTGTTGAGCTCGCGCGTCACCGGCGCGTCGGGAGCGAGCGCAGGCAGACCGGGCGTGGGCGCCACGCCGGCCTCCGCCGCCGTCGTGCGCGACCATGACGTCGCCTTCGCCAAGAGCGGCTTTGGATCTTCGCTCTCGATGGGCTGGTAGTCCGCGAGTTCGGGCAGCCTGACCGGCAGCGCCGACTCCGACACCGCATGGTGGTTGCCCTCAGAATCGAACACCAGCGGGAAGGGCTCGCCCCAATACCTCTGGCGGCTGAAAAGCCAGTCGCGCAGGCGATAGTTAACCACCCGCTTGCCCTTTCCAGAACTCTCCAGCCAGCGAATCACCGCCTGCTTGGCGTCCTCGGTCGCCATTCCATCAATGCTGAGTTCGGCGCTCGCCGAGTTCACTGCGTAACCCTGACCGGCGTACGCCTCGCCCTGGTGTGTCTGGAATCCACCGTTCCCGAAGAGATTCTCCACATCGCTGAACGTGTGGAGCTTCATGTCGTCGATGGCATCCAGCCAGACGATTCGCGTGCTACCGCGGCGTTCGCCCACCGACCCCGGCGTGGCGTCGCTCCCACCCCGTTCACGAAGATCAACGGGAATTGCCGTGCCGCCTCCCTCCGCCGCTCGCCTGGCTCGCGTCGTCTCCAGCGCCTCTGCGAAGGCCCCCGGCGCGACGTTGTCCGACGTGACCAGCCCGACGAAGTCCGCCAGATCCGCCGCCCATCGCTCCGCGACGCGCTGCTCGGGCTTGGCTTCGCGGGCAAAGAACGCCATCGCGGCCAGATGCCGCGGATACACAACGTCGCGGATCGCGAGGCCGTTGGCCTGCGCGAACGCAAAGTCGCGCTCGTCGTGCGCTGGCACCGCCATGATCGCGCCGTGCCCGTAGCCAATCAAGACATAGTCCGCCGTCCACACGGGGATCCGCTTGCCGGTCGCGGGGTTGATGACGTCGATGCCAAGCGCAGCGCCGCTCTTGTCCTTCGACTCCTGACGCTCAACGTCCGACCGATTCCGTGCCGCGGCAACATACTCGCGAAGCCTCGCGTGCGCCTCGTCGGTCATCCCTTTGGGCTTCTCGCGCAGCACGTGCTCGACGAGCCGGTGCTCGGGCGCCACAACCATGAACGTCGCGCCGAAAATGGTGTCCGGTCGCGTCGTAAAGACTCGCAGCGAGGCCAGCGGAGCCTGACTCGCATGCGAGGGAGCTTCTGAGCGTCCGGCAACGCCGAGCTTTGTCCCCTGCCCCGGCGAGAAATGCCCATCGACGAAGGGAAAATCGATCTCCGCCCCTTCGCTTCTGCCAATCCACTCCGCCTGCATTGTCCGCGTGCTCTCGGGCCAATCCACCAGCGCGAGATCCGCGAGCAATCGCTCCGCGTACGCCGTGATCCGGAACATCCACTGCTTCAGAGGCTTCCGGAACACCGGATAGCCGCCCCGCTCGCTGCGCCCGTCGATCACTTCTTCGTTCGCCAGTGCCGTGCCCAGCTTGGGGCACCAGTTCACCGTTTGCTCGCCCAAGTACGCCAGACGCTTGGAATCCAGGAACGCGCGCTTCTGCTTGGCGTCCATCGCCTTCCAGGCGACGCCTCCGCTTGCGGCGTCGTCCTCCGCACGCCGCTCGCCTTGCTCCAACATGTCCACGAGTTCCGCGATCGGCCGCGCCCGTCCTGCGCGATCGTCGTACCACGCGCTGTAGATCCTCAGGAAGATCCACTGCGTCCACCGGTAGTACGCCTCGTCGATGGTCCCAAACTCGCGCGACCAGTCGTAGCTGAACCCGAATCGCTGCAACTGACGCCTGAAGTTATCGATCGCCGCCCGCGTCGTGATCGCCGGATGAACACCGGTTTGGATCGCGTACTGCTCCGCCGGCAGACCGAACGCGTCCCAGCCCATCGGGTGCAGCACATTGAACCCGCACATCCGCTTGTACCGACTGATGATGTCCGTCGCCGTGTACCCCTCGGGATGCCCGACGTGCAGCCCCGCGCCGGAGGGGTACGGAAACATGTCGAGGCAGTAGAACTTGGGACGCGCCGAATCAAAGCCCGCCTGGCCGGGGTTGGCGACGCGATACGCCTGAGCGTCCTTCCAAGCCCGCTGCCACCCAAGCTCAAGATGGCCCGCCAGCCGCGCGGTGTAGCGATAGGGAAACTCTTGGCCAGGTTCTGGTTGGTAGGGCTCAATCACGGGTAAGTCTCGAGGAGCTCCGGGGCTCGGGCAAACGGTGGATACGGACGTTCAGCATCGACAGTATGTCAACGGGGACCTCTGGTCGGAGCGCGCCCGATGCTCGGACGCGTCTGACGGGTGCCGGCCCCAAACTTCGACGGACCGGCGTCGGCAGGATCGCGAGCAGCCTTGGCTCTCCCAAACGACAACCCCCGGCCGAAAAGCCGGGGGCTGGGAATCTCGTGAGGAGATTGTTTCCGCCATCCGCCCGCGAGTGGGTCACGAGCGGCGTGCGGGAATGACCTTCAGTCGCGTTCAGGCGCGACGACGGCGGGCGGCGCCGACGAGGCCGGCGAGCGCGAGGGCGGCCGCGCCGGGGGCGGGGATGTCGCCGAAGACGACGTTGTCGAAGCCGATCTGATCAGCAACGCCGCCGAAGACGACGGACTTGGCAACGCCGTTGAAGCCGGTGCCGCGGAGAGCCCAGCGGTTGAACGCGCCGGTGGGGTCGCCGCCACCGCCGGTGGTGCCGAGGGGAGCGAGAGTGTCGGAGGCGAGGAGGTTGCCGGTGCCGTTCAGACCGTCGTAGATGGCGTAGGAGCCAGTGGCGCTGATGGAGGTGTAGTAGAGGGAGAAGGCGTTGATGAAGCCAGCGGGGACGTTCATGATGGTGGCGTTGCCGGTGAGGAAGAACATGATCGTCGAGGGCGTGATCTCGTTCGCGAAGTTGCCCGAGCCACCCGCGTCGCTATCGACGATCGCGAGGGTGTTGCCGACGAACTGGACGCCGAGGTTGCCACCAGCGCCACCGTCGTAGTAGTTGCCGATCGCGTTGAGGTTGCCAATGCCCTCGAAGTCGAGGGTGATAACCCCACCAGCGAACGCGGTCGATGCCATACCCAGCGCGAGGATGCCAGCAAGCTTCATGTCTTCTCTCCTCGACCCTGTCGGGTCATGAACGGAAACCGAACCGACGACAGCTCGTCGGACCGGTTCTAGGATACACGAACTCACTGGGAAGTCAATACCCTAAAGCTTGCACCCAGATGTTTTTCTCTGGTTTTGAGTGGACACACCCGACATTCTTATTCTGTTCGGTACTCGAGCGCGTCAAGCCCGGCGTCGAGGCCTCAATCCCGCGGCCATCGCAACCAGCGCGCCCGCCGCAACGCCGCCGGGGGCCGGAATGTCCCCGAAGACGACGTTGTCAAAGACGATCCGGTTGGCCTCGCCCGAGAAGACCACCGATCGGGCCATGCCCGCGAACGCCGTGCCCTTCAGCGACCATCGGTTGAACTCCCCGTTTGGGTCACCAGCGTCGGGCTCGGTTCCCAGGGGCGTCAGAAACTCCGTCGCCAGGAGGTTGCCCTCGCCGTTCAAGCCATCGAAGATCGAGAACGCGGCCTCGGCGTCGATCGAGGAGTAATACAACGAGAACGCGTTCTCGAAGCCCGCGCGGATGTTCATGATCGTCGCGGATCCCGAAAGGAAGAACATCACGGTCGATGGCGTGATCTCGTTGGCGAAGTTGCCGGTGCCGCCCGCGTCGGCGTCCACCACCGCGAGCGTGTTGCCTACGAACTCAACGCCGAAGCTTGGCCCGGGGCCGCTGCCCAGGCTGCCAAACCCGCCGTTGTAGAACTCCTCGATCGCCTCCAGATCGCGGAGGCCTTCAAAGTCGAGCGTGAAGATATTGGCCACAGCAGCGGGCGCACACAAAGCCTGCAACGCAAGCAAGGACACACCCATCGCTCTGACGCGCCACACGCGGTGCGAAACAACAGCCATCAGATTTCTCCAGCAATAGTCAAGGTCGCCCGGCCACCGCCCACCCCCGCAACCCCACAGGGGTCGGCTCCTCAAGCATATTGCCCGCGTCGCGAGAACCCCGGGCATTTTCACAAGGCCGACCGTTCGCTCGCTGACCTATTTTGTTACTGCTCCGTCACAGCCGCACCCGTTCGGCTTTTCGGACCCAAATGCCCAGCGAGCCAACCCCCACCACCGCGCCGCGACTTCCGTTCCTGATCCGCGCGCCCTTTCGCCTGGAGTTGGCAACCACGCTGTGCTTCTCGGTCGCGCTCTCCGGCGTCGACGGGGGCGTCGTCAGCGTCCTCGCCAAGAACCTGTTCGCCGCTGCGACTTCGCCCGCCAGGCTCAACCTCGCCGTCGCCCTCTTGCAGGCGGCGCCGGAGCTTGCCAACATCTGCAGCTTCCTCTTTGCCAACCAGGCCGCGGGAAAGCCCAAGGTCGCGATGGTCAACGTGCTGCAACTGGCAGTGATCGGGCTGATCTTTGTCGCCGCACTTTCGCCGGTTTCTGGCGCTGGGCTGGTGATGTTCGTGGCGCTGGTCGTGCTCGCCCGGGTCTGCTGGTCGGGCATTGTCACGCTGCGCCCGACGATCTGGCGGGCGAACTTTCCTCGCGAGGCCCGCGCACGCCTTGTCGGACGCATCACCACCACCCAGGTCCTGGCCCTCAGCGGCGGAGCCTTCCTCTTGGGCAGCGTGCTCAACGGGAGGCCCGAGCTCTTCCGCGTCGTGATGCCCGCGCTCGCGTGCTTTGGCCTTGCCGCGTTCTTTCTCTACCGGCGCATGCCCGTTCGGGGCGAGCGACGCCTCCTGCTCGACGAGCGCACGCAGACTCCCCCGCTCGCGCCCTGGCGAGCGCCCGCGCTCGTCGCCCGCGTCATGCGCCAAGACCGGTTCTTTGCCGAGTTCATGGGCTGCATGTTCCTTCTGGGCCTGGGCAATCTCATGCTCGCCGCGATCATGGCGATCCTCCTGGCCGAGCAGTTTGCTCTGCGCGAGTTCCTCAGCATCATCCTCATCACCGGGATGCCCTACGCGATCATGCCGCTGGCGATCCCGCTCTGGGCGAGGTTGCTCGATCGCGCCCACGTCGTGCGCTTCCGCTCGATCCATAGCTGGGCGTTCGTGCTCTCCACCGGCGTCATGATGCTCGGCGCGATCCTCCACCGGATCGAACTCATGTTCGCCGGCTCGGCGCTCCAGGCGATCGCCATGGGTGGCGGCGCCCTCGCCTGGAACATTGGCCACCACGATTTCTCCCCCCCCAGCCAGACCTCGCAATACATGGCGACCCACGTCACACTCAACGGCGTGCGCGGGCTGATGGCCCCGTTCCTCAGCGTCGGGCTCTACGAGTTGCTCAAGGAATCAGGCCTTGAACCGCTGGGGCTGCAACCGGGCGCCGCCGTGCTTGCCGTCAGCCTGCTGCTGTGCGTGTTTGGAGCGCTCGGGTTTGTGCGCCTCAACTGGAAGATGCAGTCAACTCTCAAGAACTTCCGGCGAGAGAGCGCGAAGAAGCCCTAGCCCGTACGCCCGCCTGTCTAGCCGGCGCGAGCCTACACATCGGGGTCTTTTTCTTCCTGCTTGACGCGAGCGAGCTTTGCCACGCCGTTGGCGTGCGCCTCGGCCGTCGGCACGGATTCGATGCGAGTGCCCGCCGGTTCGTCGCCGTGTCCCCCATGGCCAGCCCCCCCGCGTCCGTCATGTTGTCCATGCCCGCCAGCAGCATCATGAGCGGCGAGGCGGTCCTGACCGTCCGGATCCCCATCCTCAGCCAGTCGTTCGCGCCCGCCGCCACCCTCGCGGGATGACTCACGGGGCGTGTTCGACGAGAGGCTGCCACTCGCGGGCGATATCGCTCGGTCTTGCGACTCCCCCGCGACCGACGCCGACCCGGAGCGCTCGCGCGATTCAGCCTGGCCCCGGCGCGCACCCTCACTTGCGCCCGTGTCGGCGCCCGCGCCGGGGCCCGCACCAGCGCCCTGGCCACCGCTCACCGGCAGCACGTCCGCGAGCGTCCGCCCTTCCAGCAGCTTCATCCGCGCCGCGATCAGCTCCTGCAGAACCCGGGAGTGTTCCGCCGTGCGAGGCGGGGGCGACATCGTCTGTCCGACATTGAGCACCTCGGCGAGTTGGATCGTCTCGGGCGGGCGTGCGAGTGCAAACGCCCGCCCCTCCTCCGCGGTATCCACCGGGTGCAGCAACTTTGCCGAGCACAACCGCTCCAGCATGTCGGCAACGACCCGGGCGTCCAATCCGGTCGGCGCGCCGGCGTCGTCCGCCGTCGTTGAACGACCAACGCGGAAGTTCCCGCCCACGACCGACATCACCAGCACCGCCGCCGCCGGATCAACGATCACCGGCTCGGGCGGCGTGTACCGATCCGGGCCCAAGAACGAAACGAGCGAGCGGATCGCCTGCTCGTTGCCGACCTGCGCGAGTGCCTTGGCCTGGCTGAACGTCTGCACCGCGTGCGCCAGTTGCAGGCCCGTCAGCACGATGATCCACGTCACGTACACCCACAGCAGGAACAGGGGCAAGATCGCGATCGACCCATACAGCCGCGAATAGCTCGTGGAGAACGCGATGTATGTCGTGAAGCCCCACTTCCCGCTCTCCCACGCGATCGCGGCAAGGAACGCCGCCAGCAACGCCGGTGCATACTCCACTCGCGTGTGCGGCACCGTCGTGAACACGATCACCAGGAGCGTCGTCGAGATAAACACCGTCACCGCGAACGGCAGCGCCGTCATCACGCCGCTGCGAAGGCCCTCCACCAGCGTCTCGGGCCACAGATCGTCGATCAGCGTCGTCAGCCGCTCGCCCACATAGAAGCTCGCGACAAGCAGGAACGTCCCGAGCGTAAGCATGGTCCAATACTGCATCACGCGGCGCGTCCACGAGCGCCCGCCCGGGGCTCGATAGATCTGGTTGAACGCCCCCTCGACTTCAACCAGCATCGACACCGCGGCATAGATCAGCGTGAGCACGCCGATGACCCCGATCGTTGCGAACGGGATCGACCGCACCCGCTCCACCAGCCCGGCGATCCACTCATCCAATCGCTCCGCGTGGGCCTGACGCTCCGCCGCCGTCATCGGCTTGGGCTCGGGCGCCGCCGTCGCCCCGGCCTTCTCAGGCGACGTCCCAACCCAGCGCTCGTCCGTATCGAACGCCTCCGGCTCCTTCGGACGGTCGGCCTTGGTCGACTGCTCTGTCTGCTCCGTCGCCGATGGCGGTTCAAAGAAGAAGTCACGCTCGTCCTGCATCCCCCCCGCCGCCGTATCGGCATCCTCCGAGACCACAATCTCCGACAGCCCGGTGTACGAGATAAGCCGCGACACGACCGCCGCGACTTCCGTCGGTTTGGCCAGCCCGCCTAGGAACGCCAGGCTGATCACCAGCACGGGAATCAAACTGAAGATGGTGCGATACGTGAGCGCCGCGGCCATGCTGGTGATCTGCACACGGTGCGCCGATCGCACCGTCAGATCCAGGACGCCCACCAGCGGATACACCGACCGCTTGTGGACGGCGGACTTCTTCGCCCAGCGGGTGATCGCCGTGGGCCCGCTCGCGGGAATGAGGGACGAGGTCTGCTTGCTCACGAGCTGCGTCCTTCACTGGGAATCCCCAGTCGCCTCGGGCGACGCCGCGGCGCGTCGGGCTCGCCCTGGGTCCCCGAAACTCGTTCGCGCGGTGCTGGTGTAGCTGGCGGCGCCGGTCGCTGCTGGCCCTTGCCGCCGCGTGTTCCGCCTCGCTCGCCCGCGCTCCGATCCGGCCCCGCTTCCGGCCGGGTTTCTGGCCGGATTTCTGGCCGACGGTCCGCCCTCGAATCTGCTCGAAGCTCCGCGCGCGGCGGAGCGAATCGACCATCGCTCCGCTCATCCCGCGAACGAGCACCGTTCGACCTTGCTCCGCTCGGGCGCGAGCGTGTCGGTCGCCGGGGCTCGCGAGGCAGCACGCCCTTGGAGGCGTTGCGCAGCAGCTTGAGTTCTTCTCGCTCCAGCTCGCGCCACGAGCCCGACGCCAGTTCGCGCAGCCGCAGCGGGCCGATCGCGGTGCGGTGGATCTTCTTGATGTTCAGCCCCGCCGCCGCGAGCATCTGCCGCACCTGACGGTTCCGCGCCTCGCGGAGCACGACCTCCAGCAGCGTCTTGCCCGGTTCTCGGCGCACAACCCTGAGTTCGACGGCTTGCGACGCCCCGCTGCCCATCCTGGCCCGCGCCGCCGCAACCTCCGCGGGCGATCCGGGCACCTTCCTCGCCCGCCGCTCGAACTTGTTGAGCTCCTGCGACAGGTGCGAGAGCGCCGTCTCGTCGAGCGCGTCCTTCACCAGAACCTCGTACGTCTTCGACACGTTGTATCGCGGGTGCGTCAGGCGATTGGCAAGCTCGCCGTCGTTGGTCAGCAGCATCAGCCCGGTCGTCTCATAATCGAGTCTGCCCACCGGGAAGAGCCTCGCGCCCGACGGATGCTTCACGAGCTGCGCGACCGTCCGTCGATCCATGCCCATCTCGTCCGCGGCGGTCGAGATCGTCCTCGCCGGCTTGTTGAGCATCACCACGACAGGCCTGGTCATCCGCAGGTCGCCCGACTTGGTCACGCGCGCCCGCTGCAGCACACGCCCGTCCACGCGAATCTCGTCCTCGGTCGGATCCACAAACGCCGGCAGCTCGCGCACCAGACGCCCGTTGACGCTCACGCGCCCTTCGACGATGAACTCTTCGCACACGCGCCGTGCTGCAACGCCCGCGTCGGCGAGCACGCGTTGCAGACGCACCCGCCGAACCTGCTTGCGAGCGGGCCGCCCGTTCGCGCCGGGCATCGCCTCGGCCTCGGTGGTGAATGTGTCCGAGCCTTCGCCGACCTGGGGTTGTCCATTACGTTCGATCACGACCGATTCTAGAGCCGCTCGAAAAATGAGCGACCAAGAACTCTCAAAGAACCAACCGCAAACCCCGACCCGCACACGCGGCCCTGCAAATCCAGACCCGCACGAACAGGCTCGCGGCACGGGCCCACCGCACAGGCCCACAACTCCAACCAAGCCTTCAAGCCAAGACTTGCCCCGACAAAGGTTCCGGGCCTTCACGCCGCAGCTGCACGCGGGGGTTCCGTCCGGACTTGATCCTTCTTCGCTCGCCCGAGCTGGATCACCACGCCGCTGAACGACACGACCAGCCAACCGACAACCCAAACCAGGGGTTGGCCGCGGATGAACGCGGGAATCTCGACGCCTCCGGCGCGAAGCAGGATGAACGCCGCGCCCAACCAGACCGCGGCTCCAAAGAACGCAGTCGCGATCGCCGCCGTCCGCTTGGGCGAAATCACCCCAAGCGACATGCCCAGGAGCCACCCGAGCAGCGGCGCGCCCGCCAGCAGCAGTCGCTGCTTGTTGTCCAGGCGCGACCAGCGCGAGGCGATGTCGTAGCCCAGCTCATCAAGGAACGCCCGCACGTCGTCGGCAACCGTCGCATTAGCAAACGCGTCTCGAACCTGATCGACAAGCGTCGGATCTGCCTTCTCGTTCGAGGTCTCTCCGAGTCGCTTCACCTCCAGGGCCGGCGCGTGTGTTCCGCCCCGCTTCGTCGCGGGCGCACCGACGCCCTCGTTCCCGAAGATCGAGCGGAGCCGTTCGGTCAGCGTCTTGCCCGCGCGGTCGGCCGATTCCTGCAGCGACGAAGCCGCCGGTCCGGAAATCGAAACCCCGATGCTGGAGAAATACACCATGACGCCCAGGAACGCCGCGACCGCGAGGGTCATCGCCGCGGCAAAGCCCATCGCCACCCGGAACGCCGCGAGCGCCACCACCAGCCCGATCACACCCCCAGCGACAAGGCCAACAAGGTGCCCGGGCATGCCCGCAACCGTGTCGAAACCAGCCGCGGGAAGCAGCAAGAACCCGAGCCCGGCGCCGAGCGCCAGCCCGAGCAAGGCCATCATGCCCTTCAGCACCGAGCCGCCCTTGAACCACAGCACCAGGCCCGCGATCAACGCCGCGAGCGGCACGGCGTGCGCCGCCAAGGGCAGGTTCTGAATGCTCGACACGAGCTGCGACAAATGTGGAAGGCTGGGCAGGCTCGAAAGGCCCGAAACCGAGAGGCCGGACAACATGATGCTGCCTCCTGATGCACGCGAGCAAACGCCAAACCCATCTCACCGGGCCCATCGGTCCCCGGAACGCTTGCCGCGTGTTGTTGGTCGACGCGCTCGCCCAGTTTCAACGCAGAACCCTATTCGCCCCGCCGCCCCGACCCGCACGACCCGTACCCACCATTAGCTTCCCCCGGCGCGCCACACCTCCAGCACACGTTCCACCACCTGCTCGGCGTCCAGCCCGTCGCACTCGACCGTCTCATCCGCCAGCGCAAGATAGAGCGCGTCGCGCTTCTCGAGCAGAGCCTCGATCTCGCCCAGCGGATCATCGCCACCGAGCAGGGCGGGCCGAGAGGATAAATCCGTCGAGATCAGGCGATCGCGGAGCGTCGACGCCGACGCGCGCAGATACACGACATACGCCCGCCCCTCGCGCTGCGCCGCGACGAGTTTTTCGCGCGAAGGTGCGTGCGTGGGTGTGCCGCCCCCGAGCGCCAGCACGATCCGGAACCGCGCCAGCGTCTTCTCCAGCGCCTTGAGCTCCGCGTCGCGGAATGCTGCCTCACCAAACCGGGTGAGCGCGTCGGCGGGGCTCTCCGCGTTTAGAAACTGGGGCGAGAAAAAGTCCAGATCAACGCTAATGCGAGCCGTCCGCTTGGCCAGCATGCGCGCGATCGTGCTTTTGCCCGAGCCGCGGAGCCCCATAAGGACGAGGTTAGACGAAGGTTCGCTCAATGAAGCCTCATTCAAGAAATGGTCCTTCAAGGCTCAGGGCACCCGGAGTCCGAGCGCCGCCGCCATCCCGGGGTCGAGCGTCCGCGCCCCCGCCTCCCCACTCGCAAAGCCGAACGCGTCGGCATATCCCCAGCACGCAAAGCCGATGTTGTTCTCACGCAGAGCTTCCGCAACATCGCGATGCCATCGGATGCGGTCCGCCGCCGGCGCCACCTTGGAGTAAACGCCCATCTCGCCGCAATAAACAGGCACCCCGTGCTTTCGGCTCCACGCCGCCGCCTGCCCGATGCGCTCCGCGATCCGTGCCTTGTCCCAGCGCTGGCGAAACATCCATCGCAGCGAGTCGCGAGCCGCGTCCGAGCCCTGCTTGTGGGAGATCGCCTCGACCTCCTCGGGTCCCACCGGATACGGAACTTCACGCGTGTCCTTCCACGCGTGGAAGCCCCAGTCGGCGCCCTGGTGCGTGAAGTTCATCGGATCGTAAAAGTGGAACGAGTACACGACGTTGCGATCGCGCAGCGGCTCCAGCTTCAGCAACCCGTCGATCCCGCCCCAGTCCGCGCCAGTCGCAACGATCGTGTGCGTCGGGCAGTGCCGGCGCACCACCCCAACGAGCGCCTCCTGCGCCGCCGCCCAGATAGCCGCAGACTCATCCGCCGGCTCGATCCCGTGAGGCTCGTTCATGATCTCCAGCATCACCCGCTCGGGATCCCGTGCGGCGTCATCGCGCGCAAGCTCCCGCGCCAGTGCGTCCCAGAACGCCTCGTACTTCACCGCCCGGCGGGTCGTCGCGTCGGGCTTCCACCAATCGCCCCGCCACACGTGCGCGTCGATGATCACCAGCAGACCGGATCCCACCACGCGAGCGATCGCGGCCTTCGCCTCGCTCAGCGCCTGCTCACGGATCACGCCCCCTTCGTGGTCCCACAGCTTGTCCGGGTCCAGCGGCAGGCGAACGTGCGTCACGCCCGCGCTGCGGAGCTGCCTGAGGTCCGCCTCGCTCACGCGCGCCAGCCGCTTCAAAGCATCTGGCTCCCACGTATAGCAGAGCCAGTCGTTCAGGTTCACGCCCAGCTTGAGAGCCGCCAAGCGTGGTTCCGGCACGCCCTGGCTTGGGGGCACTGAACTGCCCGCGACCGTTGCGTGCGCGCCGGCCATGGCCTCGCGTGTCTCGCCCGGCGCTGGCGAAGCCCCGAGCGCTCCCGCCGCCGTACCCCCAACCACCCCAACCGCCGCGCGGACCGCGATGGCAAGAGCCGTGCCCGCCGCCCATCGCTTCGTCATCAACCTCATGCGAACGCTCATCGCGCATCCTTTCGGGCCGATGCCGCTAAGGGCTTTTCGGTTCGGCAACGCAGCTCCAGCTCGCGATCTCGAACTTCAACCGCCAGCACCCGCACACGTCGACCGTCAGCCAGACGAATCGTTGGTTCCTCAGCCAGAGGCTGCCTGCCCGTCAGCACGCCCAGAAGCCGCTGCGCTTCGGGCCCGCTCATCGCCGACTCGGGCAGCCAGCCCCCAACAACGGGAACACGCGTGGTCACGGCCCCCTCATCGGACGTTGGACCGCGAACATCCTTGATGACCAGCGACGCGGGGACGGAAAGCCGACCGAGATGCACCGTTCTGGCCTGCGCCCACGCCCGTCCGTGCTCGTCGAAACTCACACCAAACGTCACGCCAAGCGTGCGCACCGAGCCAGTCTTGGTCTGAACTCGAACACCCGCGCGAACGAGAGAATCTTGGAACGAGACGCGCACACCCTCGACGGTCCGCCGCAACGACTCCGGCAGCGCCTCCGACTCACGCTCGCCCAGGTTGGCGAGCCAGCGTTCCAGCTTCGTCGCCAGCCACGCGTTCGCCTCCCCCTGGGTCAGTCGCACCGCATAGGGCTCGCTTGCATACCCCGTCTCGGGCTGGCTGCCCGGCGCGTTCGCCGCCGGACGCACCGCGTTTAACGCGCTGACCACCATGCCCTCGACGCGCTCGCCAACCGCCAGCGCTTGCACGTCGTCGCTCGCTTCGTTGGGCCACCACGCAGGAGTAAGCCTCGCCAGCACGATCGGCGTCAGCACAGCGCCCGTCACCGCCAGTACCAGCGTCGCGGCAACAATCAACGTCCGCCGTTGCGACCACCGCCAACCACGCTTCGCACCTGCGTGCGGGCCGGGCGGCTCCGCGCTCACACGCTGCGTGGTCGCATGCCCGGTCGAGCCATGCTTAATCGAATCGTGCTCCATCGAGTCGGTCGCGTTCGAGTGCTTCTCGATGGAGTCCCCGCGCGTCTCGGCGCTCGCTTGAGTGTTCTTCCGTGCTGTACGCATGCCCGTCTGCTCGGGGCGAGCGATACCCGCGTCACGCTGCTCGCGCGTCACGCGTCGGTTGCGCCGGTTCCTGGCTCGTCGCTGCCCTGCCACCGTCCGATTGTTGCCGCCTCCGGCGCTCGTGCCGCGCGTGGCGCGACCGAGTTGGCAAATCGGCATGTCCGCACGCCCACCCAGGCCAGCCACTCGAACACCATCATGCCAGCGAAATAGGCCAGCAGCACGAGCGATGAACCCACAATGATCGCGGGCGAGAACCCGCTGCGATTGTTCCTCGTGATCCCAAGCGCGGGAACCTCAACATCCGCCAGCGCCGGCGTCAGGATTGCCGACGCCACAAGAGCCATCAGCCCCGCCACCCCAGCGACGATCCATCCCACGCTCGCGTGGGCGCACACCTGCCACGCCGCATCGCGCGTCAGTCGCCACCCGCGCCGCCTGGCGAAGAACCGCACGCCCGCGCACTCGATCCAAGTGAGCAATCCGAGCAGGAGCGCGACCAGGAGCAACTCGCCGACAATCACGATCGCCGCGATCGCGACCTCGCCGGGTCCCTCGATCGCGCCCATCTGCCGCACGGGCTCCCAGATGATCACGCCCGGCCAGGGCGCGAGAATCAGACCGCCCGCGACGAGCAGGTTGGTCGCCAGCAGCCACCTCCAAGAGCGGGGCTCGACACGAAGCTGACGAAAGCTCCGCCGGGGAGCGCGCAGCACGCTCAGGTTCGTGTTCACCCACGCGCGCGGGCCTGGCTTGAGTTGCCACGCCGACCCGACCCGTCGATCGGGCAAACTCTCACCGATCGCCAGCCCGCACTCGGGGCAGGCCGCCCCGCGATCACTCGCCCGCGTCTCATCGCTGGCGTCCGCCAGAGTCTCCGCCAGATCCTCAAGGGGATACCCGCACCGCTCGCAGAGCAGCGAACGAGACGGATCAAGCTTGTTCGGGGGCATCGGGTGCGTTTCGCTTGCCACCGTGCATGGTAACCACCGCCCTCGCGATGGCTCACACCGGCGCCGCCGCCGCGCCGCCGATCGCACTCGCTTGCCCCGGGCCCTTCTCACCCAGCCCGGCGTGCCCGAGCGCTCGGTCAATCCCTTCGACGACCTGCTCCAGCGTGATGCGATCGACAGCACACCGCTCCGGATGCTCGTCCGCCACCTCAGCCTCGGGCAGCGTTGGATCCGCCCGAAGCATCACCTCCATCGCCCCGGGCCTTGTCGGCACGATCGTCCAGCGATGGTCCGTGGGCCCGAAGATCGACACCAAGGGCGTGCCCAGCGCCGCGGCAAAGTGCCTCGGGCCCGTGTCGTTGGTGACCATGATCGCCGCACGCGCCACGAGCGCTTTCAGCGTGCCGACGTTGATCCCAATACTCGGCAGATCCAGCACCCGCGCTCCGTCGCCGGAGCCGATCACGCTCTCGATCGCCCCCACGATCGAACGGGTGATCTCCACCTCGCCGGGCGAGCCATTGACCGCCACCACCATGCCTCGCTCGCGAACCAACATCGCCCCGACCTTCGCAAACCGCTCGGCGGGCCATCGCTTCGCCGGGTTATTACCGCCCGGATTGAGAATCGCCAGTGGCGCCAAGCCTCCATCGCCCGCCGCGGCATGAGACAACACCCGCTCCGCACCCTCAACATCCCGGGGTGTGAGACCAAGCTCCATGCACGTCCCCGCCGGAAGCAACGTCGCACCCACCCGAGCCGGCTCAAGCTCGCTCGCCCGGCGTCCGGGCTCCAGCGCCCAAGCCGAGAGCGACCAGTACGAATCCACCGCCGACACCGGCGCATACCGACTCCGAATCGCCGGATCTCGCACGGGCGGCATCGCGTGCGTCAGGAGCAGCCCCCGCGCGTCGCGGTCGTACCCGATCCTTCTGGGCACGCCCCCCATCCGCACCGCCAGCGCCGTCGAGAACGAGTTGGTCAGCAGCAAAGCTGTGTCGTAGAGCCTCGGACGGATCTTCGCCGCCGCGTGCTTGGGGCCCATCATCCCCCCGCCCCGCTCAACGTGCACCTCGTCCACCAGCCCCGTGCCCTCCAGCACGACCTCCACCCCCGGGCGGCAGAGCGCGCCGATGAACGCTCCGGGCAACCCCTCGCGAAGCCGCCGAAGCGTCGGCGTGGCCATCACCGCATCACCCAGCCACGACGGCATCACGACGAGCAGGCGACGGGGACGTTGCGAGGGATCCACATGCCATCATATCGACCAAGCACGATCGGGCACCCATCGCACCAGTGCTCGGGCCTTACGGCGCCCGCCTCAGCACCGCCCTCACCGGACTCGCGTCGAACCCTTCCAGCCTGAGGGGCTGCGCGAAAAGCTCATATACCCCGGGCTCAACTTCGTCCAGCACCACGCCCTCGATGATCGCCACGTTGTTCCGGAGGAAAGCCTGGTGCGCGGGCAAATCCTTCGACGAGAACAAGTCCACGCTCGGCGTATCGACGCCAACCGTGATCACGCCACGCCGCGCCAGTTCGTCCACCAGCGAGGGCTCCATCGCCGCAAAGTCGTCGTTCCAACGAAAGTGGTCGGGAAACGTGCCCGTGCGGATCAGCACCCGCCGCACGTCCCGGGCTGCGTCGATCTTCTCAAGCTGTGGGCCCGCAAGATCGTCAATCGAGTACCGCGTGCCGCGCGTCGCCCTCGCCTCGATCACCACGCACGGACCGATGTAGTGCTCCAGAGGCATCTGGTCGATCCCCGGCGCCAGGGAACCGTCCGCGTTCTTGAGTCCATAGTGGTTGGGCCCGTCGGCGTGCGAGCCCAGGTGCACCGTCGTGCGCAGCGTGCTCAGCGTGATGTTGGCGCCCTTGGCGATGTCGCACAGCACCTCGCGCGTCATGGGCGTGTCGTCGCGCCACACGCCGATCCCAGGCGACAAACGGGGCGAGATATCGATCAGTGCGTCCGTCCGCGAAACCCGCCCAAACCTCGCGGTCCGTGAGTCCGTTGAACCGCCGGCACGCCCGAGTTCGCCCGCGTCCGGCCCGGGTGCCGACGAGCCCGCGGCGTCCAACTCCTCCACAGCGATCGCCCTGATTTTCGCTTGCCACGCCTCGACCGCCCGCCGATGCTCCTCGGCCTCCGCCCCACCCCGTGCCTCCGTCGCGCCTGCCCGCGGCGCCTCTGCCATCGGCGCCCGCGCGATCACCCGCTCGAGCACCGCGTCCAGCTCGCGGCCCCGCCTCCTTGCTTCCACATAGGGCACCGTCGAGAAACTCACGAGGTTGTACTGCGGCGCCACGCGATCCGGAAACATCCCGTGCACCGTCTGCTCCACGCGCTTCTTGTACAAGAACGCCGCGTCCCCAACCTTGTCCCTCATCTCGACAAAGTTCTCGAGCGCCATGTCCGCGATCGCATCCGCGTTCGGTTTGCGCCTGGCTTGGAAGGCCTCCAGCGCCGCGCGCTGGTCGCCCGAATACTCGTGCAAGCATCGCTCGAGTTCCAGACAGTCCTCGAACGCGCAGTTCATCCCCTGCCCGTAGAACGGCACGATCGCGTGCGCCGCGTCGCCCAGCAGCACCAGCTTGCCGCCCGCCTGCCAGGGCCAGCATCGCACCGTCACCAGCGAACTCGTCGGGTTCCGCGCATAGTCCCGCTCGAGCGTCGGCATCAGCGCCGCCGCATCGCCGTAGTGCTCCGCAAAGAAGTCGCGCACGCGCGTGATCTTGGAGCCGCCCATCTCTCGACCGCTGTCCGCCTTGTCGGCCTCGCCACCAGCCCCCTCCCGCACGCTCGCGAACGAGTGTTCCCCTTCATAGGGCCAGAAGAGCGTGCACGTGAAGCTGCCATCGCGATTCGGAAGCGCGATCATCATCGCGCTGCCCCGGGGCCAGATGTGCAGCGCCCCGGGATCCATCGCGTAGTACGGCCGCCGCCCACCCCCAGCCGACTCGGCAGCCGACTCGGCAGCCATCCAGGGCGTCTCACGGTCACTCGCCGGAATCTCCAGTTCCTTGTACCCGTGCTTCAGGTAGCTCTGCGAGTATTCGAAGCGGTCGAGCCTTTGCAGGCGCGCCCGCCCGGCCGAGAACGCCCCATCCGTTCCCACGATCAGGTCCGCTTCCATCCGCAGCACCTGTGCGGGCGTTTCCGCCGGGCCCAAAGGCGTCGAGCGTCCGGGCGCGAAGATCGCCGCGGGCGCGTCCCGCTCCGCGCCGAGATCGGCGTCAACGCAAAGATGCTCAAAGAAGATCTCAACGTTGGGCAAACGCTCCGCCTCGTTGAGCAGCAGCATGTTGAGCCCGCCCCGCGACACCGAATAGATCGCGTCACGCGGATCCTTGCTGTATGGCTGGAAGCCGATCGCTCCATCGCGCGCGTGCAACATCCGCCCGGCCATAGGGAGCGCCTCTCGCTCCAGCACGATCCGATCCAGACCGAGCGCCGACCGTCCAAGCCCGGGGTCCTCCAGGCCTCGCAGGCCCGCCAGCCCGCGCGCCGAGAGCGCGAGGTTGATCGAGCGCCCCCCGACATATCCGGCCTTGCGCGGATCGCTCCGGCGCTCGAACAGCCGAACGCGCCACCCCGCCCGCGAGAGCCCACAGGCCAGCAGCGCCCCTGCCAGCCCGGCCCCCACGATCACCACCGACTTCCCTTGGGTTTTCTTGCTCACGCCAAAAGCACTCCGTGGGTCCGACCGAGCATTGTCGCGCCCCTCCCGAAGGAAAGCGCGGCATTCGCTCGATCGAACCCACGGATGTTCAGCAGTCCTTCGCCAGCTCAAGAGGCAGGGCTCCGTCCCTGCCTTCTTTGGCCCCCCGCGTGCGCTCGCCCCTCTCCGAGGAGCGCGCCCGCAAGAAGTCCATTTGCCCGATCAGCGGAGATACCAGCCGATGCGATCCACGATCCGTGCGGACGCATGCGCCCCCGACGCCATCGATCTCCGCGCGACGTCGGCGTCTTACGCCGTCGCCGCTTGGCCGATCGAGGCACGATCCGGGATCACCGGCGTCACAACTTCCACCGCGCGCGGCTCGGTCGGGCCGATCCGACCCGCAACCGCAGGCTTGACCTCGCGCACCGCGTCCGTCTTGGGATGACGCACACGCGAACACTCCGTCAGATATCCAAGAGCGCGGGAGATCAGCTCACCCCGGCTCGACGCGTTCAGCTTGCGGTGCAGCGCCTTGACATGGTCATGCACCGTGTGCGAGCTCCGACCAAGCTCCTCAGCGATCTGCCGCACGCTCTTGCCCAGGATCAGCTGGTCCAGCACCACCTGCTCGCGCGGGCTGATCCACCGGCTCCGGCTCGAACGCTGCGGGCCGATCGCCGCCAGCGCCTTGCGCGCCAGCAGCGGGAGCGCCACTTCCAGCAGCGCGGCGCGGTGCTCGACCGCCTCCGTCCGGGCGCCGGGCGCGACATACGCCACAACCGAGCGGCCCGCAACCACGTTGCCCAGACGGATCAGGCCCACAAGCACTTCGCCCGCGCCCATCCACGACCACATCGGGCCCATCCCGCTGGAGCGCCATCCCCACCCGCCGGGGAGCTGCGAGATCGGAGCGCACATGCCGTCCGGCCCGATCGACTCGCCCGGCGCAAACCCGATCGTCGAGAGCCGCTCCGCCCGGCAACGCATGTCATTCAGTTGCGCCTCTCGGTTGTTCCGGGGCGTCGGATCCTCGCTGTCCACCAGCGACAGGGCCTTCGTGACGTTCGCCTCTTCGCCGTCACTATTGCTCCCCACGCCCGCGGCCTCGAGTTCCAGGATCCGCCCGTGCGCGTCCACCGTCGCGATGAGCACGCACGCGACCGCCGGGCGATACAAGTCCGCCAGCGCCGACGCCGCCCGGTCGCACCAGTCGAGCGTCGCAACCGCCGGCAGGTTGCAGATCTTCGCGGTCGATGCCGCGATCGCCGACAGTTCCCGACTGTTCGTTCCCGTACCCGGGCGGATGACCCGCTCTGCCTGCGCGATGCCGCTCATGCCAGACTCCCTTCGATGTTGCTGTCGTCCATGACTTGGATGACTCGTTCGAGCGGCACGCCCTGACCCGGCGGCCGCGGCCAATCCTGGCCAGCATTCCCATCGACTCGGAATCGGGGTTCTTTATGAAACTGACCCCCCCTTGAGCTCGTGACCCGCACCCAATTTTTGTTTCTTCAACCGCAACCCCCACCCCCCAACCCGCACCGTTCGCTCGAGCCACCCCCACACACGCAACCTCGAACCCACCAATCGCGCAGCTTCCGCGCGTCCGGACCTCCGCCGCTCCCGTCGGCCGATTCCAACAGAGCCGGTACCGGGTCGGTTCCTCACCCCGATCTTCCACCCCTGCCCGCTTCCCCCAGGCACAAACTGGCAACCCGCGCGTCCGTGCGACTACCCTCGCGTCTTGCTCGGGAGAATCGCGCCGCATGCCCACCCCAACGCCCGCCAGTTCAGCACCCCTGGCCGCCAAGTCGACCGTGCCCGGACCCCTCGCCTCCAATGACACCCGCTGGCTCATCGTCGGCGCCGGACCCACCGGCCTCGGTGCCGCCTACCGACTGAAGCAGCTCGGGCACGCCAACTTCCGCATCACCGATCGCAATCCTTATATAGGTGGTTTGGCACACAGCTTCACCGATAGCGCGGGATTTACTTGGGACATCGGTGGGCACGTCATGTTCAGTCACTACACCTATTACGACGAGGTGTTCGCCCGCCTCATGGGCGACGAGTACTCGCTCATCGACCGGGAGAGCTGGGTGCGGATCATGGATCGCTGGGTGCCCTACCCCTTCCAGAACAACGTCAAGTTCCTCCCCAAGGAGGCCGCGCTCGATTGCCTGGTCGGACTCATCAAGGCGCAGACCGGGCAGGGCGCCATCAAGAGCCACAAGGACGCGACCAACTTTGGTGAGTTCATCGACGCGGTCTTCGGCGAGGGCATCGCCCGCCTCTTCATGCGCCCGTACAACTTCAAGGTCTGGGCCCATCCGCCGGAAATGATGAACAAGCAGTGGATCGGGGAGCGGGTCGCTGTCATGGATTGGCAGCGGGCCCTCAAAAACGTCCTCCTGGATTCCAACGACTTTGGCTGGGGTCCCAACAACCGCTTCAAGTTCCCCCTCAAGGGCGGCACCGGCGCGTTCTACGCCCGCTTTGAACCCGTCATCCGGGAACAACTGAGGTTGTCCCGGTCGATCGCCTGGATCGACGTCGACAAGAAAGTTGCGGGATATACCGACGGCTCAACCGAGCCCTTCGACCTCCTGCTCTCCACCATGCCCCTCGACGTGCTGTGCGCGACGGTCTTGCGGGGCAACGTTCCCGATTGGGTCCGCACCACGGCAGCGCGGCTGAGGCACTCCGGCGGGCACATGGTCGGCGTCGGGATCAAGCGTCCCTGCCCCAGCACCAAGAGCTGGATGTACTTTCCAGAGAGCAACTGCCCTTTCTACCGGGTGACCTACCTCAGCAACTACTCGCCCTTCATGACCCCGGACAAAGACCGTTACTACTCCCTGCTCTGCGAGACCAGCGTCAGCGACCACAAGCCGGTCAACCGCGACACCATTGTCGAAGAGACCATCGTCGGCCTTCAGAGCGCCGGCCTGCTCGAACCCGGAGAGCGCGACGACATCGTCTCGGTCTGGCACCACGAGGTCGACTACGCCTACCCCACGCCGAGCGTCGACCGCGATGAGATCCTGTCTCAAGTAATTCCCTGGCTTGAAGCGCGTCAGATCTTCAGCCGGGGCCGGTTCGGGATGTGGAAGTACGAGGTCGCGAACACCGACCACACGCTGATGCAGGGCGTCGAGCTCGTCAACCGCGTAAAGCTGGGCGAGACCGAGACGACGATCGGGGTGGTGTACAAGGTGACCGAAGACGGCCGCGAGGCGGCGGTCCACGAACGAGCCCCCGTCGCGGGGTCCGGCGAGAAGCGGGCTCGCAACGCCTGTTGACAGGGCACGCATTGACATTTAAGCTGGTCCACGTGCGCATCACCGATCATTCTGCTCGTGCATTCGCCGTCGCTGCCGTCGGCATGCTTCCCAGCATTTCTCTTGCCCAAACCTGCGAGACGTTCCCGGAGGACGCGCTCTTCGTCGTCCGCGTCGAGTACTTCTACGAAGATACCTTCGGCAACGGGCGGACCGAGGGCGGTGTGGGCCCATTCATCGACCAATGGCCCGCACAGAACAGGGTCTTCGGCAATCTCAGCACGATCGGTCGGCGGAGTACCAGCAGCGGGGCTATCGGCGAACGCACGCTCAGTTACGAGCTGAACAACCAGGTGTATGTCAATGCGTTGCGGACAGCCGGGAATCTGTATGGCGGAGGACAGCGCGCGGTGGTCGATGTCTACGTGCGCCATCGCACGCCGGGAGCTGGCCAACCGTACTGGGTCGAGTGGACGACCAACGGAGTGCTGATCGCGAACCATCCCGCGGGGGCCGGCACCGCCGCCTCGTTCTTCGCGGCGGGCTCGATCGCCTCCAACAACGGCGAGGGACAACGCGTGCGCGAGGTGGACGACACCTATGCCGCGACGGGATTGACGTCCGGCCCGGAGCTTGATGGACACCCTGGATATTTCTACGCACGCTCGATCGATCTGCGAACCGCGGGGAACGTGTGGCAATCAATCGACTTTTGCCCCTTCTGCCCGCCCACGGTCCATCAATACCTCGCGACGGTTGATGGGCAGGGGGTGATCCGCGCGGGCCCCGGAGCCGCGCCGCGGTGCGATGGCTCGCTGTCGGTTTCCTTCGATGGCCCGTGCTCGGCGAGTGCAGTTCCGGGCAACGATGCTCAGGTCACAATCACGCGCCCCTTCACGCTGCGAGCGAGCATGAGCGAAGAGTGCGGTTGCTGCGAAGTGCGGTACTTCGTCCGCCGCGCCGAGGTGTGGGCGGAGAAGTGTTACGTGGGATTATGCTTCGACGTCCCGCGGGGCAACCTTCCCCCCAACTGCGATGGGAACCGGCGCGACACCGAGTGTTTCGTCGAAGATTCCTCGAATGTTGAGCCAGGATTCGAGGGCACTTGCATCCGCAATGGGCATCGCTCGGACGTCGTTTCCCGCGCGGCGTGCGACGATGGGCTGCCGAACGACTTGTACGGCGCGGACCCGCTCGATCGCGCGAACGCTTGCAGCTACCGCGCCTGCGACGAGCCTTCTTTCACCACCGAGCGCGGCGCGTCGTTCCGCATCAACACCGAGTTCGCCGCGTTCTTGATCGACACCTGCTCGCCGGGGCAGCCGGTGGTCGACGAGCGTCGCTGGAGCGCCTGCTGCACGGGCGTCGCCGGTGAATCGGTTTCGGTGTGCGGAAGCTCGGCGGGTCCAGACCGTTATCCGCGGGTGATCGGAAGCGACGTCTTTGTCGCGGGCCGACGCGTCCGGCTTGGATTCCTTCAGGTGGACGGTCAACTGCTGGTGACCGCCGCCGTACCGACCGCCCGGGTCGAGGTCTTGCCGCCCGCGGCAATCGACCTCAGCGTCGACGGCTTGCCCCCCCGTGAACGCACGGCACCGCTCACCGCTCTCGACCGGACGCAGAGCTCGATCCGAGTCACGTCGTTCTTTGATCAAGCATTCGTCACGCCGACGTGTTTTCCGAGATCCGTGACGGGAACCCTCCGCCTTCTGGGTGAGGAGGTTGCCTTTCACCAAGACCTTGCGGGTATCGCCCCACCGAACCGAGGCGACTTCGATGGCAATGGCCAGGTTGACTTGTTTGACTATCTTGCCTTCGTCGCCGCATTCGCCGTCGAGGATCCTTCGGCGGACTTCGACGGGAGCGGGCAGGTCGACCTCTTCGATTACCTCGACTTTGCGGCCGCGTTCGCCAGCTCGTGTTAGTGTCGGGTTTTATCAGGGTTCGAATGGGGCGAATAGGTCAATTTTACGGAATACCCGGCATTCTTCTGGCATTCGCGCAGATTTGAGGCACATTTAGAGCGGGTGTCGGGGAAGGCGTCGATCGGGCGTGGGGTTGGGCTGTGCGTTTGCCCGCTCGTCCGTCGGGTTCCTCATGCCCGGGACATCGAGCATTCTGCACATGCGCGCCTCTTCTCGACACAAGGACGTGCCGCTTGCGCCTCGGGCATGGCTGCCCGATCTGGTGCAACTGCTCGACGAGCATCACCTCGTCGCGTGGTCGGATTCGCCACGACGCCGACTCCAGTTCGGCTCGGCACTCGCATCGTTCCTGATGCGTCAGCAAAACACCGAAGTTTGCCTCTTCTACGGACGCTGCATCACCGACCTCGAGTCGTTCTGCGAGCAACTCGAGCGCGCCATCCCGGGCCCCTCGCTCGCGCGGCGAATCGACGGCCTCGACGGGGTGACCAGCCTCCTTCGCCTTCGCGCCGACACCGGCGCCCTCATTCCCAGCCGATACCGCTTCTACATCTGGCACGACGCCGACACCTTGTTGATGCACAACAAGGCCCTGTTCGGTCGCCTGGCCGACGCGATGATGGGTGTCGCTGCCGAGGCTGAGTACACGAGCGATGACCTCCTCATGATCCATCGCTCCGTCTTCGTCGGTGCCACTCCGCTCGGTCGCTACGCCGCCGATCCCTCCGGCCAGTTCCAGTCGTGGGCCAAGGATGGCTTCGCCGAGCCCTTCTGGCAGGTCGTGACCGGCATCGAGCACCCCCGCGTGCTCACCTATCGGATCGACGTGCTCTGGGAAGGCGGCGAAGAGCTGCCCGGTGGTGAGCTCCCAAAGAGCGACTATCCGCAGTCCCTCGGCATGTGACCCCGCCGCACCGTCCCTTGGCAAACCAGACAACGATGGCTCGTTCAGCGCGGGGGCACCCCGGGGCTTGTGCGAGCGAGCGTTCGCTTCAATTCATGAACTCTGAATAAAACCAGCTTGTGGCTTCCTCTCAGGGCCGATAGCATGTACCGCGTTGAGACCCCCGCGGCGGATGGAGGACGACGCCGCGGTCGAGCCGTGGTCTCCGGGGCACAACTGGGAGAGAGAGATGAAGCCCGGAAACGGTCTGCGTTGCGGTGCGCTGGTTCAGAGCGCTCTCGCTTTCGGTTCGCGTCGTGCCAACCTGCCCGCGCACGCGCGGGCCCGTTCATTCACCCGCCTGGCGTTCGGCGCCCTCATCGGCCTGAGCGGCCTCGCCTCGGCTCAGACCGTCGAGTGGGAAACGGTCGCCTTCTCCGGTTCCCCCGCACCGGGAACCCCCGCAGGCGTCGTCTTCGCCTCGAGCTTCACCCCGCCAACCTTCGACGATTCCGGTCGCCTTGGCTTTCGCGCCAACCTCGCGGGTCCGGGCGTCTCCGCAACCAACGACTCCGGCATCTGGCTTGGCCAGCCCAGCGATCTCCGCCTGATCGCCCGCACGGGGTCCGCCGCGCCGGGGTTGCCCGCTGGCGTCAACTACGCCAGCTTCGGCCCCATCGTCTTCAGCAACGGGTTTGCCGCATTCACCGCGACGCTGACCGGGTCGGGCGTTTCCGTCACCAACAACCAAGCCCTTTTTGTCCACGCAAACGGGACGACCAGCCTCGTCGCTCGCAGCGGATCTCCTGCTCCCGGGACTTCTACCGGCGTTCTGTTCGCGCTCTTCTCCGCCTATGCGCTCTCGACCGACGGTGAAGTCGCCTTCCGGGGCGTGCTCACCGGCACCGGCGTCAACAGCGGGAACGACAGCGGCATCTGGCGCCGCCAACCCGGCTCGAGCGTCACCATCGTCGCTCGTGAGAGCGAAGCAACCGGGCTTGGTACCGCCATCAACTTTGGTGACCTCGCCTCAGGATCCCTGGCCCTCAACGCCGGAGGCACCCTGCACTTCCTCAGCCCCCTCGCGGGAAGCGGTGCTGGCACCGGCGTCACCACGACGCTCTGGAGCGCCGCCAACGGCACGCGCACGGCGATCATCCGCACGCGCGAGGCAGCGCCGGGCACAGGCGCCAACACGTTCTTCCAAGATCTGTTCAACCCCACCACGCTGAACCAGGACGGCGCTCTGGCGATCGGCGCCAGCCTCTTTGGTGGTGCGACGCCCCAGACCAACGTCGGCATCTGGGCGGGCCTGCCCGAGAATCCGTTGCTGGTGGCCCGGGCCGGGTGGGACGTGCCCGGCACGTCCGTGCAGTATCAGGCCTTTGCGAGCGCCCCGGTGCTCAACGACGATGGCGTCATCACTTTCGCCAGCACGCTGCGCGGGCCCGGGGTGACGATCGCGAACCAGACCGCGGTGCTCACAGGGCAGTCGCCCGAGGTCGGGATCGTGCTTCGCGCGGGCGATGAAGTGCCGGGCTTTCCGGCGCTGGTGATCGGGCCCACGTTCCCGAGCCGCTTGCTTTTGAACCGCCTTGGTCAGGTCGCTGTGAACTGGAGCTTGGCGGGCCCGGGTGTGGATGCAAGCAACGACGACGCGTTGTTCCTGGTCCAGCCGACGGGCCGCCCGGTGCTAATGCTGCGCCAGATGGACACGATCCTGGCGGGCGGTCAGCTCCGCCCGGTGACGCGGTACTCGATCAACAGCCAGGCGAACTCAACGGGCGGCGATGGCCGCGGACAGGCATTCAACGCCGAGGGGCGGCTCGCGGTGCTGGGGGAGTTTCCCGGGCAACTCGCGGGCGTTCTCCTCGCGAGGCTCAACTGCCAGGCGGATGTGGACGAGAACGGGTCGGTCGACTTCTTTGACTACCTTGCCTTCACCGAGGCTTTTGACGCCAACGACCCCGCGGCGGACCTGACGGGCGACGGCCAGATCGATTTCTTTGACTTCCTGGAGTTCAGCACCGCGTTCGCGCGAGGCTGCTGAGCAGCACCGACCCCCGACGAACCCCAGCCAACCCGGTCGGAACGCCCGGACGGCGTCGGGCGACTTGCGTTCGACGCCCGATTCTGGCAGACTACCCCGCCCGAGCACGAGCGTGCTCGGGCTTTTCGTGCGCGAGGCTGCGCGATGGTCTTCGCGCGGATTACAGTTGAGAGAGTTAGCTCCCCGGAGGTCTCGTTTGTCCCTGCCGACCGCTGCCACCACCCCGCTGCGAAACGCGTACGACGGACAGACCGTCTGCGTGACCGGCGGTGCGGGCTTCATCGGCGGGCACATTGTCGACCACCTTGTTGGGCTCGGCGCACGGGTGCGAGTCATCGACGACCTCTCCAACTCCACGAGCGACCACGTTCTGGCCGACGAGCGTCAAGCCCGCGTCCGATTCGTCATGGGGTCGATCCTTGAGGATGGGGCGCTGCGAGACGCCGTCGCCGGCGCGCGAGTGGTGTTCCATCTCGCGGCGGTCGGCGCCGTAGCCCGGTCCATCGAGAACCCGGCCCGCTCGTGGGCGGTGAACGCCACCGGCACCCTCCGAGTGCTCGAAGCTGCCCGGGCGGCTGGCGTCCGGCGGGTGGTGTACGCCGCGTCGTCGTCCGCATATGGCGATCAGCCCACGCTGCCCAAGGTCGAAACCCAGATGCCAAAGCCCCGCTCGCCCTATGCCGCCAGCAAGCTCGCAGGCGAGCAACTCATGGCGGCGTGGGCGGCGTCGTACGGGTTGTCGACCATCTCCTTGCGATGCTTCAACGTGTTTGGCCCAAGGCAGAATGCCCGCTCACCCTACGCGGCTGTGGTCCCCGCCTTCGCCAGCAAGGTCGCCTCCGGCGAGAGGCCCATCATCCATGGCGATGGGCTCCAATCACGCGACTTCACACCCGTCGATGACGCGGCGTACGCCATGCTCCTCGCCGGTGCATCCAACAAGCCCCTGGCGGGTGAGGTCGTCAACGTTGGCACCGGGCGGCGGACCAGCCTGATCGAACTGGGGCGGATGATCGGCGAACGCATGGGCGCGCGGACCGAACTCGAGTTCGAGCACCGCCCGGCGATGGAAGGCGACGTGCGCCACTCGCAGGCCGATCTCGCGCGGGCTCGCGAGCTGCTTGGGTACGAGCCGCTGGTGACGCTCGAGCAGGGCCTCGACGCCGCTTGCGCGTGGTACCGTCGCAGCGAAGCGGTTGCCTGATCCCGATCGGTCGACACCGGGGCGATGCCGGGCGATGGCGGCGGGGGCGACGGACACACGGGGCAGTTCGACACCCGCGGCTGCCTCGCGCAACCACGCTCGCGGTCGCCCGCGCAGCGCCCACCCGCGCACGCAAACCGGAGACTCAAGCTGGCTTCTCGGGCGGCGGCTTTCTCGGGTGGTGGCGTGTCAAGCCGGGACGTGCCGGGTACGCTGTCGCAGACGACCCAGGGGGGCTTCGGAGACCGACCGTGGGACCGCGAGGACGCGGGGCCCAACGCAAGAGCACGGTTGTCGGGCAAGATCCAGGAGCAAGCGTGGCATGGCGGAGCAATCGGAATCCATCGTGACGCGCGAGCGGTTGCTGCTGCAGATGCTGCTCAGGGCCGCCGGGCGACGAGCAACCGTGGAGACCGAGGTAACGGCGCGGCTGGCGGCCGCGACCGTCGCGGCGGAGCAGGAGAAGACCAAAGCACTGGCCGCCGCCGACGCGCGCGCCGCAGCGGCGACCGAGGGCGCGGAGAAGATCTTCCGCGAGCGTCGCGTCGCGATCGCAACCGAACAAGAAAAGGCGCTCAGCGCCGCGACGCTGGAGCGCGAAGCTCGGCTTGTCGCCTTCGCCGAGCGCACGCGCTCGCTGGAAGAGAGCGCCAACAAGGGCCTTGAAGAATCGCTCTGGCTTGCCGACACGCTGGTTGAGTCGTCGGAGAGCAAAGCGTCCATGGACTTTGAGCAGGCCCGCAAGGACGCGGAGAACCGCCGGGGCGAGCTGCAACGCGCGCGCGAGGCCGCGGACCAGATCTTGAAGCGGCATCGCTTCCGTCCGCTCGAGTCCTACGCGGGCGTCGGGGCGAGCGAAGGGATCAGCGGAGGTGCCAACGCCCCCACCGCCGGCGCGACCAACGACTCACCCGCGGACTCTGGCGCGCTGTTTGAAGACCCCGCCGCCCCGGGCGCCGGGCGAGCGCAGACAGCCATCGAACGACTGAACGCGGGCGTTGATGTACTCCGCCGCAGGGCCGATCCTCTCCTTGTGAGCGACGCGGGGCTCATCATCTGGACCGTGCTGGGCGGGCTGGCTGGCATTCCGGTCGCTTACTTCGCCTTCGGCTATTCAACGCCCGAACGGATCGGCGTCATCGCGGGAGCGTTCGCCGGAGCGGCCCTCGTGCTGGCGATCGCCACTCGTGTCGCGCTACGCCAACGCGTTGGGCCCTGGGCTGCTCGATTGCACCAGGAGTTCGTCGAGGCGTTCGCCGAGATTGACCGAGGCCTCGCCCGAGCCGCGGCGACTCGCGAAGAACGCCTCGGGGAAGCCAAGGCCAAGCGCGAGCGGGAGGCCGCCCGGGCGCTGGCCAAGCATCGTCAGTCGATCGAGATCGTGAACAAGCGGCGAGAGCAGGACGAGCCGCTTCTCCGGGCAACGAGCGAGCGGGAGCTGGACGAGCTCCGCACGGCTCAGGCGCGCGCCAGGCAAGAACTCGAGAACCAGGAGCGTGCCGCCGCGATCGAGACCGAGCAGACGTGGCTCACGCAGACGTCTGCGGCGAAGCTCGCGGCCGAGCAGTCCCTCCGCGAGGTTCACCAACGCGCCAAGCAGGACGCCGAGGCATTGCTGCGCGAATGGTCGGGGAGCATGGCCTGGGCCGCGTCGGAGAAGCAGCAACTCGTCTCGTGGAGCGAGCGCGAGCACCCCGCGTGGTCGAGCGAGGCGTGGAACACCGTCACCCCGAGGTCGGATGCCACGACGTTCGTTCCCTTCGCTCGCCTGCGGATCGAGCCGGACGCAATCCCGCGCGGGCCCGGCTTCCCGGGAACGCTCGGTGTCTCGATGCCCGACGTCTCGGAACTGGAGCGTGAGGCATTCGAGTTGCCCGCAGCGCTCGATCTGACATCACGCGGCTCGCTGATCATCCACCACCCGCCGGAGCAGAAAGCCGCGGCGGTCCGGACGATCCGCGGAACGATGCTGCGGATCCTCGCGGCTATGCCCCCGGGCAAGGCCCGCTTCACGATCTTCGATCCGGTCGGCCTCGGGCAGAACTTCGCTGGCTTCATGCACCTGGCGGACTTTGAACCGGCGCTGGTAAGCGACCGAATCTGGACCGAGCCGCGTCACCTGGAGCAGAAACTCGCCGACCTGACCGAGCACATGGAGGCCGTGATCCAGAAGTACCTGCGCAACGAGTTCGCGACGATCCAGGCGTACAACCAGCGCGCGGGCGAAGTGGCCGAGCCTTTCCGATTCCTGGTTCTGTGCGATTTTCCCGCTGGATTCACCGAGGCATCCGCGAAGCGCCTGGCGGCAATCGCCGCGTCGGGCCCCCGCTGCGGCGTGTTCCTGCTCATCGCCTCCGACACCCGCCAAAGGCCCCCCGCGTTCGTTCCCATGGCCGACATCGAGCGAGCCTGCGCAACCCTTGCCTGGCGAGGTGACCGCTTCGTCTGGAACGACGAGGACTTTGGCCGCTGGCCCCTCTCCTTCGACCCGCCGACAGAGGACATGGAGAATCGCCTGATCCTCGAGATCGGCAAGGCGGCCAAGGATTCGAGCCGCGTCCAGGTGCCCTTCGAGGTCGCGGCACCCGGCGATGGACAACTCTGGACGCTCGATTCAGGCAGCGAGCTAAGCGTGCCCCTGGGACGGGCGGGCGCGATCAAGCTTCAGAGCATGACGCTCGGTCGCGGAACGTCGCAGCACGTGCTGATCGCCGGACGCACCGGCTCGGGCAAGAGCACGCTTCTGCACGCGATGATCACGAACCTGGCGCTCTGGTACGCACCGAGCGAGGTTGAGTATTACCTGATCGACTTCAAGAAGGGTGTCGAGTTCAAGGCGTATGCGACGCACCAGGTGCCGCACGCGCGGGTGATCGCGATTGAGAGCGAACGTGAGTTCGGGCTCAGCGTGCTGCGCAGCCTCGACGCGGAACTGTCCAGGCGCGGGACGCTCTTCCGCGATGCGGGCGTGCAAGATCTGGCGTCGTATCGCAACTACGTTCGGGCGCGGGCGGGGGGGAACGGCGTCCCGGCTGGGGCGGGAGTTTCTGACTCGCTGGGCAGGACGGGCGAATCCGGCAGCCCAAGAAACGAAGACGCCCCGCACCCCGCCAGCCCCCACCCTGCCAGCCCGCCTGAGTCGGCATCGCTCCCGAGGATCTTGCTCATCGTCGATGAGTTCCAGGAGTTCTTCATTGAGGACGACAAGCTCGCGGGCGAGGCGGCGATGCTCCTCGATCGGCTCGTTCGCCAAGGCCGCGCCTTCGGAATGCACGTGGTCTTGGGCTCACAGACCGTGGGCGGCGCCTATAGCCTCGCGCGCAGCACCATCGGGCAGATGGGCGTTCGCATCGCGCTCCAGTGCTCGGAGGCCGACGCCTACCTCATCATGAGCGAGGATAACGGCGCCGCCAGGTTGCTCTCTCGCCCCGGCGAAGCGATCTACAACGACGCGAGCGGAAGAATCGAAGGCAACTCGCTCTTTCAGGTTGTCTGGCTTCCCGACGAAAAACGCGACCGCTACTTGGAGCGCGTCGTCGACACGGCGCGAGCCCGCGGCATTCGGCGTCCGCCGGCCGTCGTCTTTGAAGGCAACCTCCCGAGCGATCCGGCGCGCAATGACGCGCTCGCTCGCGTGCTCGACGACGCGGCAGCCCTCCAAGAACAGGGCGGCGACCGGAGCGCTGGTGCCGCTGGTGGCGGCTCATTGCCCCGTGCCGCACGCCAGCCCCTGCGCTTCTGGCTCGGAGAAGCGATCTCCATCAAGGACCCCACAGCAGCGGTGTTCAAGCGCCAGGCGGCCGCCAACCTTCTGGTCGTTGGTCAGCAGGACAGCGCGTCCGCAGCTCTCTTGGGCGTCGGCCTCATTGGCCTCGCGGCTCAGATGCGTCTTCGCTCCGGTTGGCGGGCCACCAATCCACCGCCCGCAGCCGCGCCCTCCATTGTTTCGCCTTCCATTGCCCCGCCCAGAGATGCCGCGGGCGGGAGCGCCATTGCACCCTTGATCGTCCTTGATGGAAGCGCCGCGGATGCACCGGAGCACGCGATGTTCCGTCGCATCGCGGATGCGGCGACGGACCTCGTCGCGATCGCGCGCCCCGGCGCCGGTCCGGGGAACGTCGTGGAGATGCTCGGGCGGCTGACAACCGAGTTGCTCAGCCGCCAGCAGCGCGAGGGCGAAGAGCACGCCCCGATGGTTGTGGTCGTCAACGGGCTGCACAAGTTTCGAGCGCTCCGCAAGGCGGACGACGACTTTGGCTTCGGCTCGCCCGACGCGTCGAGCACGTCCAAGCCTGAGCAGCAGTTCCAGGCTTTGCTGCGCGACGGGCCGGGGCTTGGAATCCACGTGGTCGCATGGGTCGACACGGTCTCCAACCTCGACCGCTGGCTCGATCGTCGGTCGGTCCGGGAGTTCGACGGACGGGTCGCGTTTCAGATGAGCGCATCCGATTCAACATCGCTGCTGGATGGGCCACAGGCCTCAACGCTCGGACGATATCGAGCGCTCTACCACAGCGAAGAGCTTGGTCAGTTCGAGAAGTTCCGCCCGTACGCGATGCCCGAAGAAGCCTGGCTGAGCGGAGCGCTGGCGCGCCTTCGGGGCCTGCGCGCGCAGCCAACGGTTGTCCAACCGCGCGCTGGAGCATAATTTTTCTTCGCAGCTTGCGTGAGCGAACAAATCGGTCGTCGCCTCGGGCATCGTGGGTTTTGGCCTGTCTGCCAGCCGAGCAAGCGGTGGCCGCGCAGGCTGGTCCGGTGGCGCACGTTGCATGACGTTGTGTTGCGCTGTGTTGTGAAGCGTCGTTCGTCCGGGAGTTTGGCGTCCGGGAGTTTGGCGGGCCCGAAACCGACCCACGCGGGACCGCTCGAGGTTCATCATCGGGAGGAATCAATGATGTGTGTCAGGAACCGTGCATCGCTGTGTTCGGCGGCTGTCGTCTCCATCTACGCCGGGGGTGCTTTCGCGGCTCCTCTGGCCCCGGGAGGCATCGTTTCGCCCGTCCCCAATGTCAATCGGCCCGCCGTTATCCTCTATGACAACAACATCCCATTCACAATCTCCGTCGCTGGATTCCCCGGGGTCGCGCTCTTCCAAGGTGAGCTCCGCGACCGGGTCGCTCGCGACACCGCGACCGGAAAGCTGATCTTCACGCGGGCAATCGTCAACCTGCCGCCCTTCTCTCTCAACGGGCGGGTCGTGCGCATCGAGTCCTACGACTTCTCCGACTTCACGACCGACGTTGCGTACGACAGCACGTCGCCCGGCTCGTTCATTCCATCTTCCGTGACGCGCTCCGGGAGCCCGGGCTCGCTCGTGAGCTTCATCTACAACGATCCGGGCTTCGGCATGGATCAGCCCATGGAGTGGGTCACGAACCTCACCGACGCCGATTTCTTCGATCTCAATGGCTCGACGACCATCCGCCTGCGAACGGGCGAGAGCATCACCCTCCCGACATCGCAACCAGTTCGCGATACCTCGCCACCGGTCTGCGCGATCACCGCCCCGGGTCCCTACGCCTGCGCGTGCGACCCGGTCGCGATCATCGGTACCGCGGCCGACCCGCAGGGATTCAGCAACTATCGGGTGGAATACGCCGTCAATCCCGCCGGCCCCTGGACGCTCATTTCCAGCAGCACGACGCCGGTGGTCAATGGCACACTGGCAACGTGGAACCACGCAGGCGTGCCCGACGGGCTCACGTTCATCCGCCTGACAGCGACCAACAGCATCGGGCAAACCTGCACGAGCTTCACCAGCATCCGCCTCAACAAGGGCTTCGACGCGTTCAACATCCGCCAGCCGATCGCCAGCGGGCTCTACGGCGGGAACGTCTGCCTCGACGGAACGATCTCCGACGATTGCTTCGCCAACTACACCATCGAGTGGCGCTCGATCCCCTCCGGAACATTCGCGCCCATCGATCCCGCCAACCCGGTTTACACCTCCGTCGTTGTCAACGACCCGCTCGGCACCTGGAACACCCGCTCGCCCGCTCGACCGGACGGAAACTACGAGCTTCGCTTCCGGGGCACCGATATCTGCGGCAACACCCGCACGCAGCTCATCCCCATCCGCCTCGACAACACCGCCCCGATCGCCCGAATCACCTCCCCCACCAACTGCGACTCCGTCCAAGGCGTTGTCACCATCCGAGGTGAAGTCTTCGACGCCAACATCAGCGGCTGGGTGCTCCAATACACCGGAGGCGACCGCAACAACTGGGTCACCATCGCCAGCGGCTCCACCAACATTCCCGCCAACGGCGTGCTTGCAACCTGGGACACTCGAAGCCTGCCCAACTGCTGCTACACGCTCCGCCTGGTCGCCAGCGACCGCGCCAACGTCAGTTGCGTCACGAGCAACCAGACCGACTACTACGTGTCCGTGGGCGTCGGGTGCCCGGCCGACTTCAATGGCGACGGCACCGTCGACTTCTTTGACTATCTCGACTTCGTCGTGGCGCTCGACATCGGCTGCCCGTAACGAGCACACCCGCGGGGAACTCGCTCGCGGTCAACTCGGTGAATGAACAACACAAACGCTGGATGTTGCAGGAGCAGCCCCGCGCGCAAGCGCCCAGGCACACTCCGAATCACATCCAGCGTTTTTCATGTGCAAAAGTAGATGCACGTCGGGCACACGGTTGGCGAGCACTCAGCCGGGTGCCCGCCCGCCGCCCCGCCTGTGCAGTTCAGGCCGCCGCTTTGCGCCAGCTTCCTTCGACGAGCAGCTCGTCGTACCCATCCAAGGGCATCTCAAGGAACACCTTGCACAGCGCCGGGTCGAACTGCGTGCCCGAGCCGCGGGCGATCTCCCCCAGCACGCGCTCCCGCGGGAGCGACGGGCGGTACGAGCGGGTCGAGCTCATCGCATCAAACGTGTCGGCCAGCGCGAGGATGCGCGCCGACACCGGAATCGCGTCGCCGATCAATCCACCCGGATAGCCCCTGCCGTCGTAGCGCTCGTGGTGGTGGAGCACACCGGGCAGCACGTCTTCAAACTGCGGAATGTCCTTCAGGATGCGGTACCCGATCACCGGGTGCTGCTTGATGAGCTCGAACTCCTCGTCCGTCAGCTTGCCCGCCTTGCACAGCACCGCTTCGGGCACGCCGATCTTGCCCACGTCGTGCACGAGCCCCGAGATTCGGACATTCTCAACCTCGTTCTCAGGCAGGCCGAATCGAGCGGCAAGCCTCGCCCCGAGCAGCGCAACGCGTCTGGAGTGTCCGCAGGTGTACTGGTCCTTCGCGTCGATGGATGAAGTCAGGCTCTCGACCGTGCCCAGGAACATCTGCCGTTGGCGCGCGTAGAGCGACGCGTTTTCAACAAACGCGCCGAGAATCGCGGCGGCGGACTCCACCAGCCCAAGGTCGTAGCTGCTGACGTGCGTGTCCGCCCCGCCTTTGTCTCCAAGGGCGAGAAAGCCGCAGCAGGAATCGGGCGGCCCGAACGTCTGCGTCACGATCTGCGACGCTCGCTCCAGACGATCGGTACCGATGCCCGGCAAGAGCAACGGGCGTCCCGCGTGCGCCGCCCGGGCGATCGGCCCCAGCTGCATTGCGAGCGCCTCGGGCGCCAGGGGCGGGTTGCCCGCACTTGCCACCGTCCGCCCCTGAAAGCCCTCGCTCTCGATCGACGCGATCGCCCACCCGAACTCAAGCGAGGAGAACAGGCGCGAGCAGACCAGGTTGGCAAAGGCGATGGGCTGGCGGACCTCGTTCATCGAGCGCCCAAGGGCATAGAGCAAGTCGATCGTCTCGAACGCGTTGGTGAGCTGGCGCGTGAAGCCGTCAACCGAAGACTGCGCGCGAACGACCTGTTCAAGGTCCGAGGCGCTCCAGTGCAGGAGCCGCGACAGCGATTCGATGCTTCCCGCCGAGTGCCGGGCAAATCCGTGCAGCGCGCGCCGGGCCGCGGCGGGATCCATCTGCGCCGAAGCGCACACGGTCTCAAACTCTTCCTCTTCGAACGCCTCGTGCGAGAGCGCCAGGCAGAGGGCCGCGCTGAGCACCCGCCGCCGTTGACGGATGGGAACGCGGATGAGCCACACCCCGGGCATGAGCTGCGTCCAGCCTTCTTCCGAGAGTGCCAGTTGCTTGGCAGCCGCGGCAACCCGCTCGGTGATCGCGCCGGAGCGAAGCCAGATTCCCGCGGTGCCCTCTTCCGTTGGCTCATCGGTGAGGCCGCCGGTCGGGTCGCAGGTCCACAGCGGAAGCCCGAGCGAGGCGGCCCGATCACGGATGACCCCGGCCATCTGGGCGGTGTTCGTCAGCGGGAGTTGGTCGGTATCGGCGATGGCGATGCTCCTCATGCCGCCTTCCCCATGGCCGAAGCGTTGTTCGCCAGGAGCAGCTGCACGTGCTCGAGCAGTTCGCGGGCGCTGAAGGGCTTGCTCATGACCTTGCGGATGTTCGTCCGCGCGATCGCCTCCTCGGGAACCATGTAACCCCGGGCGGTCAGCAGGATCGCCGGCACGCCGCTGGTGGGCGCGTGCACGCGGAGCTTCTGGCAAAGGTCCAGACCGCTCGAGTGAGCCATCTGCAGATCGGTCACCACCAGATCCGGTGTGTTGGACTTGGCGATCTCGAACGCCTCTTCGCCGTCCGCGGCATCCAAAACGCGGAAGCCCGCTGAGCGCAGCTTCATCGAAACGACCTCGCGGATCGGAGCCTCGTCATCGGCGATCAGAATCAGACGACTGGTCATGCGGCAAGTCCTCGCACTCTTCAGAGCTTCCGCCCGGTATCGGCGAGGAGGGCAACAGGATTCATCGCCTCTAGACGTGCCGGCTGCTTTCCTCCCCCGCGTGCACGACCTTCCCGGCCCCAAGACGGTTTACGGACCACGATGCGCGTCTTTCGGATGAGGGTTCACCCCTCTCTCACGTTCCCCGCCACGTGCCGAGCGCACGCTTGGCAATGCCATGCGAATCACCACCGCCGGCCCCGCCCACCAAACCGCCAGCCAGTCCGACAGACCAACCGCCCGCGACTGCCGCCTCTTCTTCACGAGCCCAAGCCTGTTGCTTGCCCGGGGCTCAGGCCTCACCTTCCAGAGCACAGACTCGCGTGAGCTTCGTCCGAGAAACCAACACCCCGACCGCGACCCCTACCCCGCCCCTGAAGACCACTGGGACAACGCACGGAGTTGGCGAGCCTGCTGGCTGCGATTCGGGCCCGCACGACCGGCACCGCGGAGCTTTCCCCACCGCATAACGTTTGTACCTCGACCCAGATCAGCCCTTGCAGCGGAGTTCCTCATGCCCGAGCGCGATGCCACCGGCGGCAGCTACGGCCCACAAGGCGGCGGTTCCCGGACCACCACCCCCAACGAACCGGGGTTCTGGACACCGGCAGTCGAGAAGCAGCGCGCCGCGACCCAGACCCCCGCGCCCGAAACCCGCGCCGCCGAGAATGCTGCTCGCAAACGCCGCCGACGGAACATCGTTCTGGGAAGCGTCGGCGTCGTCGTGATCCTGTTGGTGGTGTTGGTCGCGCTGGCCCCGACGATCATCAGTTCCTTTGCGCCGGGCATCGTGGAGAACGCCGCCAACAAGCAGCTCTCGGGCCGCGTGAGCGTTCGCGATGTTTCGCTCTCCTGGTTCGGGCCCCAGGAGGTTGGCGGCTTCAAGCTCCTGGACGCCCAGGACCGCACAGTTGCCGAGGTCTCGCTCACCGCCCAGACTGGTCTGCTCTCGGTGGCTTTCGGCGGCCTCGGGATCGGCGGAGTCGAGGCCGAGGGACGGGTCTTCATCGAGCGCGGCGCTGATGGTCGCACAAACTTGGAACAAGCGATCGCGCCCCCGCCCGGCAAGGAAAAGCCCGCCGCGCCCGCCGACCCCGCCAACAAGCAGCCCGCCAAGCTGCCCAAGGACTTGAGCGCGACCGTCAAGGTCAAGGCCCTCAAGGTCGTCTACTCCGATCTCTCCGGGGCCAAGCCCACCGGCGCCATCCTCGACGATGTCAAGCTTCAAGCGTCGCTCGATTCGGGCGAGCCGATCCGCGTAAACCTGACGGCCCGCGCCTCCCCGCTCCCGCCGGGTGTTGATCCTCGCTCGTTCCCCGACGCCGACGAAGCAACCGCGGGCACCCTCGACATCGACGCCAAAGTGACCGGCGCCATCGACGATGCCGGCTTCATCACGATCAACAACGCCAAGGCCGACGCGACGATCACGGGCGAGCGACTCCCCGTCGCGCTGCTCGACGCGCTTTCGGGCCAGGGCGGGAAGCTCGTTCAAGGCCTGGGCGAGATCGCACAGATCCGCCTCACGGCCCAAGGGGGCCTGAACTCGGGCGACGTTGAACTCAGCGCGGTCTCCCTGGCCGGAGGCGTCGAGCGGGTTTCGCTGGTCGCCGCGGCAAACCTTGATGATCGGGTCCTCACGCTGACCAAGCCGCTGGAGTTCCGCGCTCCTGGTTCGGCGCTCGATGGCCTGGCGCCGCAGATCCGCGAGAAGGCCGCCGAGCAGCGCATCACGCTCGATCGCCTTCCCGACGTGCTGGTTCGCGTGCTGAATCTTCGCGTCAATCTGGATCGGGCGATGGCCAAGGAGGGCGCACCCGCCGATCCAATCGAAGCGCTCCGCGGTGCCGCGATCGACCTGGCCATCAACACGACACCGGTCTCGGGCACCATCGTGCTGCCGACGCCCGGCCCCGCCCCCGCCCCCGCCGGAGCCGGAGCCGCCGGTGCAGCACCGCCTCCTTCGGGCCCGCCCCAGCCCTTCTCCATCAGCGGGCTGACGCTCAACGTCCAGGGCGACGACCTGGCCAAGTCGGTCCGCCTGACGAGCAAGCTTCAGGCCACCATAAACAACCAACCGGCGGGCGACGTTGACGTCGATGTGACCGCCCAAGACCTTCCTCGCCTGGCACGGGCGACGGGCGGCATCCCCTCCGGCATTTCCGGGCGGGCTCTGATCACCGGCATGTCGACCGCCATCGCCCAGCCCTTCGTTGCGGCGCAGAAGCTCGATCTGCCTCGCGACGTTGGCCCCACGGTTGATCTTGCCGCGATCTTCGCGTCGCGCCCCGG
Organism: Planctomycetota bacterium; assembly: GCA_033763815.1. GTDB lineage: Bacteria > Planctomycetota > Phycisphaerae > Phycisphaerales > UBA1924 > JANRJU01. Next base: position 210,018 of record JANRJU010000014.1, on the reverse strand, counting down.
CGCACAAGGCTCGCCCGACGGGCTCGACGCCACCCTCGAACTGCGAAGCCAGAAGCTCAGCGTGCTTGCGGACGCTGGAGTCTCCCGCGAAGCCATCACGATCCGAGGCCCCGCCTCGGGCGGCAAGGGCCTTGACGTTCGCGCCGACGCCGTGGGCGGCATCGCCCAGCGCTTCCTGCCCGCCGACCTTGGTTGGGCCATCCAGCCCGGAGGCCAGTTGCAGCTCAGCAGCAGCGAACTCCGCATCCCGACCATCGCCACAGGCGGCATGGCCCTCGACGAAGCCACGGGCGGGCTCCGCGTCGCGGTCCGCAACGTTGTGGCAACGCCGCCCGCGCCGCCTCGGGGCAGCCCGTCGCGTCCCGCGGGCCCGGTTCAGGCCAGGCAGTTCGAGGCCAACGTGGCGCTCACGCCAAAGGCTGCGCCGCGAGCGACGCTCAATGGCGACCTCGCCTTCGAGAACCAGCCCTTCCAGCTCCGAGGCGACTTTGAGCTGCGCAACTTGTTCACGCGAGCGAAGGTCGCGTCCGTGACGGGCGAAGCGCAAACTCGCGAGGTCGAGGTCGTCAAGGTCAACGCCGCGGGCGTTCGCCCCGTCGGTTCGTTGCAACTGCGCGACGTTCCCTCGTCACTCGCCCGCCTGATGCCCGCGAGCCCGCCCCCAGCGCCGCCCCAGCCCGGGGCCGGGCAGAACGCTCCGCCTCCCGGGCCGCCACTCGACCTTCCCGCACTCATCGAGCGCGTGATCGGGCAGCGGCTGGCGCTCACGCTCAACACGCAGCAGGGCCCATCCTCGCCCGACGCGCTCAACGTCTCGCTGACCACGACCGCCGACAACTTGAACGTCGAGGCGGCTGCCGAGGCCTCAGCGTCGATGATCGACGTCAAGGCGTTTGCCGCGCGCACAACCCTCACGCCCGACCTCAGCGCCACGCTGCTGCAGCAGTTCGCCCCGACGCTGCAACCCCCGCCGACGCTGGCCCAGCCCACGACCTTCGTCGTCAATCTCCAGCCATTCCGACTCCCGATGAGCGAGGGCAAGCCAAACTTCGCCGCGGCGGGCGATGTCACCGTTCAAGTCCAGGCCCCGGGCCAGACACTCGTTCGAGGCCTGACGACGAAGAACCCTGACGGGTCGCTCAAGCAACTCGGTGTCGTCGGCGTCGAAGGGCTTGACGTCGCGGCGACCGTGCCGCTCAAGGCCCTTGCCCAAGGGGGCGTCGCTCAGGCCGCCGAGGCGATCGTCCGGACCACGGCGCGTCTGCTCGTCTCGCCAGCTGGGCAGGGAAACGTTCAGCCGATCGGCGCGATGATCCTGGACGCCAAAGCGCCGCTGAGGGATCGCAAGCCCGCGGGGATCGTCGATGCCCGGGTGCAACTGACCGACCTGCGCACCCAGCCCCTCGAGCAGGCGCTCGGACGCGAGCCCGTGCTGCCCTCGCTGGTGGGAGAGACCCTCTCGGCCGACCTTGGCGTCCGCGCCGACCTCACGCCCCGCGCAAACGCTTCACAGTCTCCGGGCGGGCTGCCTCCCATGAAGGTCTCGCTCGCCGCCTTGGCGCCCAAGCTCCGCATGCCCGAGCCTCTTCGGGCGCAGGTGCTCGCCGACCGGATCACGCTCGAACAGCCAGCGCGGTTGTCGCTGCTGGCCGATGCGAACCTGCTCGAGAAGCTCTCGCCTCCCAAGGCGGGCGAGAAGCCGCCCCCGCGCCTCAGCGAGCCCATCACCATCGAGGTTGATCTCAACCGCCTCACGATCGCCCAGGGCGGTGCTTCCACCCAATCCGCGCCGCCAAACCAGGGCGGCGCACGCCAAGCCCCAACCGTCGGCCCCCTCAAGCCCGGAATCTTCCAGGCCGACGCCCAGATCCGCATCCCCGCCGCCAACATCGACTTCCCGGATGGTCAGCGGCTGCGCGTCGCGGGTGTCAACGGTGGCGTTGCCTCAACGCCCGAGGGCCGAACGCTCGCGTTCAACTTCGCCGCCAACGAGGCCCAGCTCACCAAGCCTGGGCAACAACCCACGCCTGCCGCGCAGCTCAAGATCGACGGCACGATCGTGGGCCTCGCCGACGCCTCGGGGAACGTCGACGCCCGAAACGCGGAGATCAACGCTTTCGCTGATCTGCCCGCCGTGCCCACTCTCTTGCTGGACACGCTGGCCAACCAGCGAGGCCTGCTCGTCGAAGCGCTCGGGCCGACCGTCACCGCCAAGGTTCGCGCCGAACGCTTCTCGCTTGCGGGCAGCGGCCCCACAGGCGGACCAACTGGCGGACCAGTTGGCGGCGCACGCGCCGACGGCACCCGGGTCAACGCGGGCTTCCTTGAAGCGTCGTTGAGCAGCGACCGCGCGTCCGCCCGCCTCCGCGGGCACACCGAGGGGCCGGTCTTCGTCACCGAAGGTCCCGTCGAAGTCTCCATCGTCGAGATCACGCCCGAGCTCACTTCGAGCATCTCGCAGGGCCTGCCCGCCGTCGGCTCGATCGAGAAGACCCGCGCCAACGCCCCGGCGACCATCACCACCACCAACCTCCGGGTTCCGCTCAATGGCGACATGCGTCTGCTCAGTGGGCTTGTCGACATCGACCCGGGCGAAGCAAACTTCGCCGCAAGCCAGGGCTTTGGCCGCCTGCTCAAGCCCATCGGCCAACGCCAGACGGGCACGATCGGCAAGCGCCTCCAGCCCCTTCAACTGACCCTCGATTCCGGCATCATCACCTACCGCCGGTATCCGCTCCCGTTAGGCGAGTTCAGCTTCGAGAGCGAGGGCGTCGTGAACCTCGTCGAGAAACAGATCGACGTCACGACTTGGATCCCCTTCGGCGCGCTGACCGACGAAGCCGCGGGAGCATTCAACAGCGGGCTGGGGCAACTGATCGGCCGGGCCCCCGTGCTCGACACGCTCACGATGCTCCCCTTCTCGAGCAAGGGACCGATGTCCAACCCCGGCCCGCCGACGCCGGACCTGCGGAAGTACTCCGAAAACGTTGTCAAGAAGCTCAACCCCGTCGACGCGGTCAAGGATCTGATCCGCGATCGCCTGCAGGGCGGCAAGAACAAGTAGCCGTCACGCCGACATCAAATCGCGGACGCTCGCGAACACTACTTCGTCCGCGCACGACAACTCGCAAGCACGGCCTGAAAGCAGCGAAGGGCATGAAGCGGCAACTTCATGCCCCGACCTGATTGAGGCCTGATGACGCCCTGCTGAGGCGGTCGACAAACCCCAATCACGCTCGCGCAGGCAACCCCAGCCCGTCCGTCGACGGGATCTACTTGCGTGCCGCCGGGTTGCTGGGCGTCTCCGACGGCGTCGGATCGAGCTTGGGCGGATCCACCGGCGGGTTGATCGGCTCCGGCGTATCCGAGTTTGGCGCAGGCGTCAGCGCCGGTTCTGGCGCGGGCGCCGCGCCCGGCTCTGGCGCAGGGCTCGGCCCCACCGGCCCCAAACTGGAATCCACACTGGGGCCCACCGAAGTCGATCCCGGCTCGGCGCCACCTTCCACGGGCTTGAGCAAGCTCTCCATCGTCGCCGCGAGCTGCTTGTGCTTGAAGTCGCCCACGACGAACACCCAGGGCGAGAGCTTCGCGTTCAGCTCCGCAACTTCCGCTTCGAGTTCGGCTCGCGTGGGCCCCGTCTTAGGCTGGCCCCCGTCGGATTGCCCCGCCTCGGGCTGGCTCTCCCCGCGAGGCGGCGCCGCCGCCTCAGGCGTGAGCGACGCTTGGAACGCCACCCAGTCCTTGCCATCGACCTTCCCCGTGCGCGCCGTGATGAGCACGCCATCGAACGTGCGGAACGTCGCGACCGGCCCGGGCTCCTTCGAAAGGTCGATCTCCGCCGCGGGCTTGACGTCCTCGAGCGAGACAAAGTCGAGCGCGCTCGCGACGTTCGTCGCCGCGCCCGCGTAGCTCAGCTCGCGGCCAGCCGCCATGTTCTGCAGCGTGAAGTCGATGGCGTCCTTGCTGTCGCGCGAGACCACAACCTGCTCGCCACCCGGGTGCACGATCGTCACGCCCTGCATCCGCTCGCGCGGCATCTTCAGAAACTCACGCGTGATCCACTGCATCGGATCCGCCTCGGCGTTGAAGGCGTTCAGATCCGCGAGAAATGCCTGGGCCTCGCCCGCCCGCCGGACAAACATCTTCCCCGTCGCGGCGCCACCAAACATCGCGTCTGCCGCCGCCGGACCCGTCTCCGCCTTTCCGACGATCAGCGAGGCGATCGTTTCGCCCTTGGCATCGGCGAACCTCACGAGCGTCGAACCGGCATCCGGCGCATCGGGCTCCTGCACGCCAATCGCCGCGTACCGCTCTTTGTTGCTGGTCTTGGCGTCGATGATCTTGGCATCGGCAAGCTGGGTTACGCCCTGCTTGACCATCTCAAACTTGGCCGGATATCCGCCCCGGTTGGCGACGACCCACGTCCCGTCGCGACGCTCGATCCTCGCCTCGCTGTTCGCCTTCCTGAGCGTGATCGAGGCCACCTCGTTGATGCGAGGCTTGAGCGCGGGGAGGAGCGGCGTGCCCGTCGTGCCCGAGGCGGGCGAACGCTGCGAGGCCTCCTTGCTCTGGAACGCGAGGAATGCCGCCAGCGCCGAAGCGCCGGAGATGGCTGCAAGAACAACGAGCGTCTTGGGTTTCATTCGTGTTTTCCTTCACGCGGGCGAGCCGCCGCGGCCCGCTCGGGAAATCGATGCCTGGAGACATGCTGGGCCCCGGGCGCCAGCGCGCTATTCGCGAACCTTGTTCCTTCGCCGAGACACGCGCCACGCGCCAATCCCGACCGCCGCGACCCCCACCGCCGCGGGCAGCAGCCCGATGTTGATGAGCTTCAGACGCGTGCCCAGCGACTCGATGTCCTTGTTCAGATCCGCCTGCACACGCCGCAGGGCCTTGCGCGTGTCCGCGATCTTGACCCGCGCGTCGGCGATCGCCTTTTCCTGCTCCGGCGTCAGCAACACCGAGGCGTCGCTCTCAGGCCGATTCGCCTGGAGCTGCGCCAGCGTCTCCTGCGTCCGCTGGAGTTCATCCTCCAGCCGCTGCTGCTCCTGCAGATACTGCTTTTCCGCCTGGCGCTGAATCTCCTGCACCTTCGTGAAGGGCCTGGCAAACTCGCCCCGCGCTCGAACGCTGATCAAGTCGGTCGAGCCCGAGAGATTGTCCAGCGCGTTGACGACAAAGTCTCCGTTGTCCGCCACCTTCGTCGCGATCGGGATCTGCCCAAAGAGCCGCTCCTCACGGATCCAGTAGCGATTGTCCAGCAGGTCCGCGTCCGCCACCAGGATGATCGTCGCCGGCTCGCTCGACTGTGCCAGGTGCGGCTTCTCGCCCTCGCTCGGGGTGGTCGCGTCCGCTCCCTCCTCGGGCTTCACATCGGGCTTGCCCTGCGGGAAGGCCGATTTGACCATGCCCGAGAGCCGCGCCGCGAGCGTCAGCCTCTGCGTGCCGGGCGTGAAATCCGCAAGGATCTTCTTCGGATCCGGCATGAACGCCACCGCCGACTGGTCGATCAACGCTCCCGCCTCGCTCGTCTGCAGCAGCGGCGCCAGCGTCAGCGTCGATCCCTCAGGCAGCGGCTGCTTGAGCGAGATCGACCCCGCCGTCGCCAGATTGATCTGCGTCGCCTGCGCCGTGATCGCGTCCTCCGCGTTCATCCCTTCCCGGGGCAACTGGAGCCATGCCACGTACGTCACTGGTTCCTGCTGTCCGGGCTCGTTGCCCGCGATCACCCGCATCCCAAACGCCTGATCGCCCGCAACCTTGTTCGTTGCCAGCTCAACGCCCCACGCGTCCAGAAGCCGTCCGAGATCCGACGTCCGGTTCGCCGAGATCAGGTCCATGGGCGAGCGAGCGTTCGGCGGAATATCCACCTCGCACAACGGATCAACGAACGCCAGCAACCTCCCGCCCCGCAGCACAAACTGGTCGATCGCATACAGCGTGTCGTCGCCCAGGTCCTTGGGGTGAACGAGCATGAGCACGTCGACATCGTCCGGGATCGTCTTGGGCGAGGCACCGAGGTTCTTCACCTGCATCACTGCCCGGATCTCGCTCATCACCTGCCACGCCGGGCGCTGGCTGGGCTGCTGCGTCCGCGGGTCGAATGTAAACCCGCCATCGATCTGCAGTGAGCTGACCAGCCCGACGACCGGCTTGCTGGGCGTGCCCAGCGCATAGATCATCCGGCTCACCTGGTACTCCAAGAACCGTTCCTGCGATGGGTCGAGGAACGGGATTACCTCGAACCCGTCGGTTGTGTTCTTGCCCACTAGACCCATGTACAGCGCCTGCCCACCAACGCGCTGGGCGGTCAGCCCCGCGGCGTTCGCATCGTCCTCCGCTTCCGTGAAGGGCTCCGGGTCGAGCACTTGCACCACGACCTTGCCGCCGGAGGCTCGCCGATACTCGTTCAGCAACTCAACGACCCGCCGCCCGTACGCCGCCACCGCGGGGATGCCCTGCGCTGCCTGTTCCGAGAAGTAGAAGCTCAGCCGCACTTCCTCATCCACACCGCGAGCGATGTTCCGCGAGCCCTTGGTGAGCGTGTACAGGTTGCCCTGGGTGAGATCAACCCGCGCTGCCCCGAGCTGACCGGCGACGATGTTGACGCCAAAAAAGAGCACCAGCAGAAGGAGCAAGCCGCTGATTGCAAGGAGTTGCTTGTTCATAACTTCTCAACATCCTGACTGTCTGAGCGTTCCCGACCGCCGAACCCGCGTGCACCTCACCCACCCTTCTTCATGTCGACCACCAGCGCGTTGGCCGTCAGGCACACGCCGATGAGCGACAGGAAGAACACGAGATCGCGAAGCTGGATGACGCCCTTGGCGATCGCATCAAACCGCGAGAGGAAGCTGAAACTGGTGATCGCCTCGACGATCGCCGCGGGTGCCCAGGCCTTGAACACCGCGACCACCGGAGGCAGCCCGGCGAGCAGGAACCCAAAGCACACCACGACCGTCAGCACGAACGCGATCACCTGGCTCTTCGTCGTCGCCGAGATGCACGAGCCGATCGCAAGAAACCCGCCCGCCATGAGCAGGCTGCCAAGATAGCCCGCGAGGATCACGCCGTTATCCGGCGCCCCGAGATAGTTCACCGTGACCCAGATCGGGAACGTCAGCGCCAGCGCGATCCCCGCGAACGCCCATGCCGCAAGGAACTTGCCCGCGATCGCGCCCGGCAGCGAGATGGGCAGCGTCATCAGCAGTTCCAGCGTCCCGCTCCGGCGTTCTTCCGCCCAGAGCCTCATGGCGATCGCCGGAATCAGGAACAGGTACAGCCACGGATGCCAGTCGAAGAAGCTCCGAAGGTCCGCTTGGCCCCGCTCGAAAAACTGCCCGAGCTGGAATGTGAACACCCCGGTCAGGACTAGAAAAATGACGATGAAGACGTACGCCAGAGGCGTCGCAAAGTACGACGCCAGCTCACGCTTGAAGATGGGCCATGTCCCTTGCATAGATGCTCCCAGCGCAGAAGACACTGTCACGAAGCCCGACAAACCCGCACCCCGTCAGAAACACCCATTCACACCCACCCATTCACGCCCGCCCATCATGCCCGCCCATCATGCCCGCTTGTTCGCCAGCTTGCTGTCCAGCTCCCCAGCGCCCTCCCTCGCACCTGTGGGCGTGGTCCCCGTCCGCTCTCCCCCCAGCGTGATCGTGCGGAACACCTCGTCCAGTCGCCCCGCCTCGACGCGAAGCTCCTTCACGTCCCACCCGCGCGACCGGACGAAGCTCGTCACTTCCTCCACGATCGCCCGTCCGTCCCGGGGCAAAATCGTGCACCGCATCGACACCCCCGCCGCGCTCTCGATGGCGCCGTTCTCCTCCACCGCCTCAACCCCCGGAAGCTGCCTGAGCTCGTCGATCGCCGCCGCCGTTGTCCCGCCCAGAGGCTTCACCGCCAGCGACACCGCGTTGTGATACCGCGAGCGAGACTCCAGCTTCGCCGGCGTCTCGTCGACCAGCACCTTGCCCCGCGCGATCACCGTCACCCGGTTGCACACCGCGTGCACCTCTTCCAGGATGTGCGTTGACAGCACGATCGCCTTCCGTGACGCCATTTCGCGGATCAGCTCGCGAACCTCGTGCTTCTGGTTCGGATCCAGCCCGTCCGTCGGCTCGTCCATGATCAGCACGTCCGGATCGTGGATGATCGCCTGCGCCAGGCCCACTCGCCTCTTGAATCCCTTCGACAGCGTCTCGATCGGCTGACGCAGCACGCCCTTGAGCGACAGGCGGCTCACCACCTCGCTCGTTCGCTTCCGCTTCGTCGACCCGCGCAGGCCCCGCACCTCCGCCACGAACTCCAGAAAACTCTCCGTTGTCATGTCCGGATAGGCCGGAGCCCCCTCGGGCAAATAGCCCACGCGGGCCTTCACCGCCAGTGGCTCGTTCACCACGTCGTGCCCAGCCACCACCGCCGTTCCGCTCGTCGGAGCCAGAAACCCGGTGATCATCTTCATCGTGGTGCTCTTGCCCGCCCCGTTGGGCCCCAGAAACCCGAGCACCTCCCCCAACTCAACCTTCAGCGACACCCCGTCGACCGCGACGATGGGACCGAACTCTTTTCGCAGAGATTTTGCTTCGATCATGACGCCCATGAAAGATGCTCCAAGAGCCCGCGTCCCGTCCGAGCGCTCCTCGCTCGCGCCCAGAAAACGCTCCCCAATACGGGACCAAACCACGAATGTGTCCGGAATATACCCAGCCTTGTTTCACAAGGCCGCGGGGCGAATTGGTATAGACCGCTCCCCGCGCGGACTCAAGTACGCACCGCCTGCCTCCGGCGTTCGCCCCTCGCACGCCAAACGACTCGCGCCTCCCTCACTCCGCTTGAGCCCATCCGGCCCCGCGAACTCCCCGTCCCCTGATCGTCCCGAGACCGCCGCCGCCGGCCCCGCATACCAACGCAAGAAACTCCCCAAAAAGGGCGAGGCCTCCCGTGAGTCGCAAAGCGTTCCGTCGCCTGACCCTCGGCCCTCGATCGTCCCGAGGCTGGCTCGAGTGACCAAGGGCACGCACAAACCGGAAAGGGAGATGAAATCATGAATGCTGGATCGTGGGCTCTCGCCGTTGCTTCCTCGCTCGCCTGCTCCGCGTCCGCCCTCGCTCAGTGCCCTGGAACCGTCACCTTCCAGCACCTCGTGGGCACCCAGCTCATCGAGCGAGGCGAGCAGGTCGTCCAGACCCGTGATGGCGGCTACATCACCATCGGCTCACGCCAGCTCACGCCCAACAACAGCGTCGTCTGGATCGTCCGCTACGACCGCACCGGCGCGACCCTCTGGGAACGACACATCGACGATCCCGCCGCCGCCGCCAGCGACCGAGGATTCTCCATCGTCCAGACCTTCGACGACGGCTTCGCCTTCACCGCCGACAGCACCGCCCTCTGCGGCGGGCTCCTCTGCCTCAACATCGGCAAGCTCGACGCCGCCGGCAACTTCCTCTGGGGACGCGTCTACTTTGGCGATGCCAGCGCCACCCCCTTCCGCGGCTCCCGCATCCGCGAAGCTGGCAACCGCGACCTCGTCGTCGTCAGCCGATACAACACCCAGGCCGGCGCCACCCTCCCCAGCATCATCCGAACGACCGCGCTGGGCAGCCCCGTTTTCGCCTGGGGCTACTCGCTCTCCGCCGCGCCCCAGACCACCCAGGGCGGCCTCCTCGACTTCCGCTTCGTCGCCAACGGCACGCCAAACCCCGATCTCCTCGCTGTCGGATGGATCGCCCGATCCACCACCGCTCCACGAGACGTCTTCCTCCTCCGCACCAACGTCCTTGGCAACGTCATCAACGCCTTCACCTACAACGAAGCCACGCCCCTCAACCTCGTCGGCAACGGCATCGACTTCCTTCCGGCCGGCGAGATCGCCCTTTCCGCACGCAACGCCGCCACCACCTCCGAAAGCTACTCCTTCCGCCTCACCCCCGCGGGCGCACCCATCTCCATGGTGCAGTACCTCCAGTTCGATGTCGCCAACGCGTCCCTCCACACCGCCGGCCCCGAGATCTGGTTCGCCGGCACCACGCTGCCCCTCACCGGCGCATCCAGCGAAATGGCGCTCGTCCGCGCTGGCACCCCTGGCAACGTCCTCTCCGCCACCGCCTACGGCGGGTCGCTCAACGAAGTCGCTTTCTCTCTCGCCCCAGCCGACGCCGATAGCTGGACCCTCACCGGAAGCACCCGCAGCTTCACCGCCGTGCAGGATGACCTCTACCTCGTCAAGACCAACTGCGCCACACGCAGCGGATGCAACGAAACCCCCTACCAGCAGCCCTGGATGCCCCGCGCCCCGCGCCAGGCCAACCCGCCCATCGAACGCCGCGGCTTGCAGTTCGCCAACTGGATCCCCAACGTCCGCATCGTCCAGAGCTTCAACTTCGAACTTTGCCTCACGTGTCCCGCCGACGTCAATGGCGACGGCGTCGTCGACTTCTTCGACTTCCTCGACTTTGCCGCCGCCTACTCCGCCAGCGCCCCATCGGCTGATTTCAACGGCGACGGGGTCATCGATTTCTTCGACTTCCTCGACTTCGCCGCGTTCTACTCCAGTGGCTGCTGATCTCGACCGGGCCCGGATCTCGCCCAGGCAGTTTTCAGCCTGCCCCGGTCGGGCTGACTCCCAGTTCTCAAACGGACCTTTCTTCCATGGCGTCGGCGCACAAACGTGGTGCGCCGACGTCTTTTTCCAGCGTCAATCCGCATCACCGAGACATTCACTCGCGACGGATGCGAGCGGGCTCGCATGTGAAGTGCCCGTGACGTGCGCGACAAGCGAAGCTGACCGTACAGGCAGTCGGCAGGTCCACGACCATCGACAGGACTATTCCCGCAAAGCCCGAGTTCGGCCGCTTACGGACAGCCCGCGTCGAAGGCAACGACGAAGTCGAGGTAGTCGAAGAAGTCGGAGACACCGTCGTTGTTGAAGTCGGCCGGGCAGGCGTGCGCGAATCGCAGCACAGCGTCGCCGCCGGAGAAGCCGTCATTGTCACCATCGAGGGATTCGCCGGTGCCGACAGACCTCACCGAGTCGGCAACGGTGACGGTGAAAGTGTCAGCAAACAGCGGCGTTGCCAGACCGATGAGCATGAACTGGCTGCCCGAGCCGGAGGCGTCGAAGACAACGGGCTGGCCGGAGGAGTTGGTGATAGTGACGTCGGCGTCGGTGAAGGTGACGGGCTCATTGAAAACAAGACGGAAGGACGAGACCGGATTGCCGCTCAAGTGGCTGCCGGTGGGGACGGAAGGGTCGGTGGCGAGGACCACCGGGCCGGGCTCACTGCCGCTACGTCGGATGAGCCATACGCCGTTGAGATCGCTGACGTACATGGAGTTGCCGTCGGGACTGATGGAAAGCGAGTCGATGCCATTGAAGCCAGTCGCCCAGGTGGTGTGGATACCGTCGGGTGTGACCCGCTGGATCTGGTCGGTGAGCGTCTCGGTGACGTAGATGACACCACCGAAGTCGCCAGCAACGGCGATGTCAAGATCGCCGTAGCGCTTAGTGCTCCACGACACAGGTCCGTAAATGGCCCGATAAGTACCGCCAGCCTCGATGCTGACGAGCTCGTAGATGGCAGACAGTTGATCAGTGTCGTCGGTGTCAGCAATGAGCACGCCACCACCGTACAACCCAGTGAGGTCCCGACGAAAGCCCTGGACATCCGTGTCTGTTCTGGCCGGTGGGTCGCTGTCCTGATTCGTTATCGTTACGACGAACTGCTGGTTCATCGTCGCTAGCGCAGATCCAGGTCCATTGCTGTTCTGGTCCAGGAGGTACACTCTCGACGAATCAGTTCCATCGGTGAAGTCGAAGTCGAACGCCATTCCATTCGTGCCACTACCAAGTTCCCATCGCTTGAGGACGACCCCGGCAGAATTCACCGTGAAATACATCGCGCTCGAGTTTTGGGTCCGATCGGCAACTGAAACGTGGAGTTGTCCGTCGACGCTCGCGTTGCCATCGAGACGAGTTCGGATCACCCTCGGGGCACTGTGAGCGGGAAAAGCCGCGAGCACAGATATGAGGCCTGACCTGTTGATCAACCGGACCGTCACGAGCCCGTTTCCACCAGCGGAAGTCATAACTCCCGCCCCAAGTTGCGGGTCATCGATCGCAGATAGGGCCGGCGGGATGCCGTCCAAAAGAGGCGAAAGGAATCGCGCCGTGAACCCCTCTGGTACGGCCGGCTGAGCGGAGGCCGGGACAGGTGCGAAAATCGCCACAAAGGCGGTAACGAGAGGGGTACCGTTGGAGAGAACAGGGAGAGTAATGCGGGTGCGCAAGAGCAACTCCTTTTTCAGCAGCTAAGGGCGCGGCAGGGACAGAGTAGATGAACTTGATGAGCCTCTGTCCCCATCGGCATTGCGAGCGGTAGCGCACCAGCGCCAGCCCGATTCGCGCGTGTCGTCCGCGCTTGTCCGTCGTCCATGCTTATGCAGTAACTCCCGCGAACGGTCCCCGCACAATGCGATTCAGGACCGTTGCGGCAGAGTCATGCATCAGTCTGCTTGGATTGCGGCCGGAGCGGCCCAAACACGCAGGGATTTCGTGGCCAAGGGTCCATAAACCCGACTTTCCTTTCCCCCTTCACCCCTCCGCCACGATATACGAGATATGCGCCTCGCACGGCTCCGCTCGCTTGGCCACGCGGAAAACCCCGTTGCCCCCGCCCTTCCCGTCGCTCCCTTCCCAATAGCAATCCGAGCGGGGAAACCCCGCCTCCGCCAACAACTCGCGAATCTCCGGAATGCTCCACATCCGCCACGGGTAACTGAATGCGCGCCGCATCTTCGTGCCGTCGGGAAACTCAAAGTGAATATGGCACACGGCCTCGTGCGTCAACGCATCTACCTTGCTCTGCTCCCAGACATACGTAAACCCCTTGCAGCGCCGTCGCTCCACGCTATCGCGCAGCGATTCCCAACCACCATAATGGTCGAGGATGAACAGGCCCCCCGGGGCGAGCGACGACCGCACCGCCGCAAAGTACGTCCGCATGTCCTCTCGCCTCTTGAACGCAAAGTAGCTGAAGTTGGCAGCGACGACGACGTCCATCCCCCGAGCCTCGCCCGGCGGCGTGCGCACATCGCATCGCATCAGCCTCACCCGTTCCCGCTGTGCGTCGCTCAGCTTCGCCAGCCGCTTCGAATCGGCGTACGCCAGCGTCTTCTCGTCCAGGTCCAGCCCGAACGCCAGGTTGCTGGGCCTCCGCTGCACCCACTCCGAGCACGTCGCCGCCGTCCCGCAAAAATCCTCCCGGAATCGCACCGCCGCCCGCCCATGCCGCTTGAGATACACGCGGTCGACAAAGTCGATCTCGGCTTCGGTGCTCTGCACCGCGATCTCATACAGCACGTGCCGGTCGGCGGTCCGCGCCGTCAGCCGATCGCCCTTGGCCCCACGTCGCTTCCTGGCGGTTCGTCCCATCGACTGCCCTCGCAAAGGATCTTCCGAGCGATCTTGGCCGGGGCCGGCGCCGACCTCCGACCGGTCGCGGGCCCGCCCGAAGGCGCACCGCCGACCACACCCCGCCCAGGGGCGTAGACGCTAGCCCACGACCCCGGATCAGGCGATCCCCCGCGCGAAACGCCTTCGCTTTGCCGCCGAATCGCACTTTGAAGCGACTAGAGTGGTCGTGCAAGGAGGGCTCGATGAATCTGACCATGATCGGCACGGGTTACGTTGGTTTGGTCACCGGCGTCTGTCTGTCCAACACCGGGAACAACGTCACCTGCCTGGACGTGGACGAGGCCAAGATCGCACGCCTCAAGAAGGGTGAATGCCCGATCTACGAGCCCGGGCTCACCGAGCTTCTCGAGCACAACATCGCCGCGGGGCGTCTGCACTTCACCACCGACAAGAAAGCCGCCTACGAGAAGGCCGACGCCGTCTTCATCTGCGTCGGAACGCCCAGCGACGAGCGCGGGCACACCGACATGCGCTACATCCACTCCGCCGCCGACGACATCGCCAGCGTCATCAAGCCCTTGGGCCCCGCGCAGAAGCCCAAGATCGTCGTCATGAAGTCCACCGTCCCCGTCGGCACCACCCTCGAAGTCAAGAAGCGCATCCGCGACGCCGTCGGGCCCGACATCCCCTTCTCCGTCGCCGACAACCCCGAGTTCCTCAAGGAAGGCGATGCCATCAACGACTTCCTCAAGCCCGACCGCGTGGTTTGCGGCGTCGAGGACGACCGCACCGCCGAGTTCTTCCGCTCGCTCTACGACCCCTTCGTCCGCAATGGCCATCCCATCTTCATCATGGACATCCTCTCCGCCGAGATGGTCAAATACGCCAGCAACAACTTCCTCGCCACCAAGATCAGCTTCATCAACGAGATGGCCATGCTCTGCGAGGCCTACGGCGCTGACATCGGCAAGGTCCGCGAGGGCATGTGCTCCGACCGGCGCATCGGCAACCAGTTCCTCTATCCCGGCCTTGGCTATGGCGGCTCCTGCTTCCCCAAGGACACCCTCGCCTGCATCATGATGGGCGACAAGGTCGGACGCACCGCCATGGTCAGCCGCGCCGTCCACGAGACCAACCAGCGCCAACGCGAGCTCTTCTTCGAGAAGATCCAGACCCACTTCAAGCCCTCGGGCGGCCTGGCCGGCAAGGCCTTCGCCGTCTGGGGCCTGGCCTTCAAGCCCCGCACCGACGACATCCGCGAAGCACCGGCTTCCACGATCATCCGCAAGCTCGCCGGCTACGGCGCCACCGTCCGCGCCTTCGACCCCGTCGCCGCTGAGAACGCTCGCATCGAACTTGGGCCCACCGTGCAGATCGCCAAGGACATGTACGAAGCCGCCGCCGGTGCCGACGCCCTCGTCGTCTGCACCGATTGGGACGAGTTCAAGAGCCCCGATTTCGCCAAGCTCGCCTCGCTCATGAAGGGCAAGGTCATCTTCGACGGGCGCAACTTGTACCGCCTCGCCGCCATGGCCGAGGCCGGCTTCCACTATTACAGCGTCGGCCGCGCGCCCGTCCGTGCTCGCTGATCGCCAACCTTCTTCAGCTCTTCCACCAGCGCCGCGACCTTCGCTTCGATCGCCTCCGGCGCTCCGTCGTTGACGATCACGTGCGTCGAGCGCCGCTTTTTCTCCTCGATCGGCAACTGCGCCGCCTCGCGGCGTGAAAGCTCCTGCTCGTCCCACCCGCGCGACGCCCGCACCCGCGCAAGCCGCTGCTCGCGCGGCGCGTCCACAAACACAATCGCGTCGCACTCACCTTCCAGCCCCGCCTCCAGCAGCAGCGGCGCGTCGATCACCATCCCCGCCGCGCCCCGACTCGCGGCCTGCGCCCGCACAGCCTCCCGACCCGCCCGCAGCCTCGGATGAACCACCGCCTCCAGACGCTTCCGCTGCGCCTCGTCCTTGAACACCACGTTCGCGACCGCCTTGCGATCCACCCGCCCGTCCGCCCCGAGCACGTCCCGCCCCCACCACGCCACGAGCTGCTCCCAAACCTCCGGGTCGTCCAGCATCGCCTTCGCCTCGGCGTCCGAGTCGCTCACCACAAAGCCTCGCGCCGCCAGCGCCCGCGCCACGGCGCTCTTCCCAGCGCCGATCCCGCCCGTCAGCCCAACCACCACAAATGTCCCGCCCGCCACCGGCCTGCCCGAGTCTGCCCCGCCCGCTTGCGTCCCGCCCGCTTCTGGCAAGCGAGCTCCCGCGCCGGGCTTCGCCCCTCGAACTCCCGTCTGGTTCGCACGCTCGCGTCGTGCCGCCTCGACCGCCTCGCGGATCTGCTTCGCCACGCCCTCGCTGTCGCTCAGCATCAGCAATCGCAGTCCCGGCGTTGCCTCGCTCGCCGTCCCCAGCGTGATCGTTCCGAGGCCAAAGAGCCTCTGCACGATCGGGCGATCGTTCACGATCGTCTGCACGTCCTCCAGCCGAAGCTCCACGTGCGTCCGCCGCAGAACCCCAAAGCTCGCCCGCACGCGATCACCGTCAATCACATACGCGCGGCTGCCCCACTCCAGCGTCTCCCACGCCAGCCGCACCGCCACAAGCCCGACGCCCAATCCCACCAAATGCAGCGGCGGCACGATCGGCTCCCGAGGCAGAAGCACGATCACCACGCACAACGTCACAAACACCGCAACGCCGATCAGCCACCCCAAAGGCCTCAGCACCACGAATAGCAAACTTGGCTTCAGCCGCGCCGGAACCTCTTGGCCCCCATGCCCCGCCGGCCCCGCCCGCCCCGTCCGACGCTCCCGCCCCGCGCCGCGGTTCCCCTGCTCGCTCATCCGCTCGCTCGACGCCCCCACGCTCACCCCCGCCCCTGCGTGCCAGGGCCTTCCACCATCGTCCGGATGTCAGGCAGGTTGCGATACAGCCCCCCGTAATCCAGCCCATACCCAACCACGAACGTGCTGGGAATCTCAAACCCCACGTATTCCGCCTCAACCGGCGTGACACGCTCACTTTCGGGCTTGCGCAGCAGCACGCAAACCCGCAGCGTCGCCGGCTCCTGCCGCCGGATCGCGTCCCGCACCAGCCCCAGCGTCTGCCCCGAATCCAGGATGTCGTCAACGACCACCACGTGCTTGCCCGCCAGATTGCCGGGCAGCGCCGACGCAATCTTCGCACCCTTGCTCTTGGTTGATTGCCCGGGATAGCTCGACACCGCCACCAGTTCCAGGCTCAGTGTTCGAGGCATCTCCCGAATCAGATCCGCCACGAAGATGATCGAACCAGTCAGAATCGGAATCAGCACCACCTCGGGCTCCGCGTGCTCCGCGCCGCTGGCGCTCCCCGCCAGCGACGAATCGCCCGCGTGCGCGTGCCGCATCGAAGCGTCGAGATCGGCGCTGATCGTCGCGCCAAGCTCCCGCACGCGTGCCGCGATCCTCGAACGGTCAATCAGAACTGGCCCAAGCGTCAGCACTTTGGTTCCCGCGCCTTCCAGGTCCACGCTTTCCACGTGATCTTGGCCCATCACCCGCCGCCCCGCCGCTTTCCGCCCCGAGAACCCCCGCACGACACCGTCCGCCCGGTTCCCGCGGTTACAGCCCGTAAACCATCGCGGCGCGCCCTTCCAAGTGCCGCATCAACGGGTCGGCCGAGAGGGCCGCCCCGGTGGCCCGGTGGCACAGCTCCGCCGCCTGGTACCGCCGGCCGTGCACGTGGATCGCGCTCCGCAGCCAATCCCGAAGCGGGATGAACTTCCCGGCCGAGATGTCCGCCTCGATCGTCGCCATCTGACGTGAAATCGTCTCCCAGAGCTGCGCCGCGTAGAGATTACCCAGCGTGTATGTCGGGAAGTAGCCGATCAATCCCGCCGACCAGTGCACATCCTGCAGGCATCCCCGCCGGTCGTCGGGCACCTCGATTCCCAGGTACTGCTTGAACCGCGTGCGCCACTCGCCCGCCAAGTCCGCGATCTTCAAATCGCCCCTCAGCATCGCCCGCTCCAGCTCAAACCGCAGCATGATGTGCAGGTTGTACGTTGCCTCATCCGCCTCGACGCGGATGTAGCTGGGCGTCACCAGATTCACCGCCTTGACGATCTCCGCCTCGCCAAACCCATCAAGCGCCGCCCCGAAGTGCTTGCGCGCCAGGGGCCACGCCCAGCGCCAGAAAGCCGGGCTGCGCCCGACGAAGTTCTCCCACAGGCGCGACTGGCTCTCGTGGATCCCCAGCGACACTGCATCGCCCAGAGGCTGTCCGAATCGCTCGCGCTTGGGCAGCCCCTGTTCATACAGCCCGTGCCCGGCCTCGTGCATCGTGCCATACAGCGCATCGGTGAACTTCTCGTCGCGATACCGCGTCGTCAGGCGCGTGTCGCCCGGAGCCATCCCAGAGCAGAAGGGGTGCGTCGTCGTGTCCAATCGCCCCGCCTCAAGGTCAAACCCCATCGCTCGCAGCACGTCGAGCCCAAGCGCGTGCTGGCGATCCGCCGGCGCCTTGATATGCAGCACCGCGTCGCTCGGGCGGGGCTTCCCCGAAACCCGCGCGATCAGCGCCGACAGCCGCTCACGCAGCGGCACGAACACCGCGTGCACCTCCGCACTCGTCGCACCGGGCTCGTACTCATCCAGCAGCGCGTCGTAAGGCTCCCCGTTCTTGGGCCATCCATAGCACTCGGCCTTCCGCCTCGCCAGCCCGAAGATCTTCTCCAGCAAGGGCCTGAACATCGCAAAGTCGCTCTTGGCCCGCGCTTCCTTCCAAACCTCCTGCGCCTGGCTGCACGTGCGGGCCATCTCCGACACAAGATCGGTGGGCAGCTTCGTCGCCAGCGTGTAGTCGCGACGGAACTCGCGCACGTTCCGGGCCGCTTCCGATGTCGGGTCGCCCATCAACCCCGCGTCGCCCTCGCACGCCGCGATCAACTCGCCCCGCCTCGGATCCGTCGCCGCCTTGTGCGCCAGCTCCGCAAGCTCCGCCAACTGCTCGGCGCGGAACTCACCCGCCGCCGGCGGCATGTACGTCTCCTGGTCCCACGAAACCAAGGACCCGATCGAGCCCAGCGTCGCCGCTCGCCTCGCCTGGCGGCAAAGTTCCGCGTAATGCGCAGGGACGGTTGCGTTCGAGTTCAGCGTGCCGGTCGCCATCGAGACCCTCCAATTCGTTCAACTTCTTGAGCGTAGCTCGCGCCGCCACCCCCCAACGAGCTCCTCCGGGCCCTCCAGCCCAGCCCCCCGGAGCCGATCGCCCCGCAGCCATTCGCACCTGCTCGACCCGTCACGCAATCAGGGCAATCGCGTCACGCGCGATAGTGCCGCAGGTAATGCACCACCGTCTTCGCGATCGCATCGCACTCGATGTTGCACCGCGACCCCGCCTTCAAGTCGCCTAGCGAGGTCTTGGCCAGCGTCGTCGGAATCAGCGCGACATAAAAACTGCCCGCGTTCGGATCAACGCCGGCGATCGTGAGCGACACGCCGTCAATCGCGATCGAACCCTTGGGGACGACATACGCCATCAGATCGGGCGGGGGCCGCAGCCACACCCGCCAATCACCGGGCGTCTCCTGCACGCGCTCCACGACCGCAACGCCGTCAACATGACCCTGCACCAGGTGCCCGCCCAGGAGCGTGCCCATCGTCGCCGAGGGCTCCAGGTGAACTACCGCCCCGGGTCGGAGTTCTCCGAGCGTCGTCTTGTCCAGCGTCTCGCGAACAACATCAAAAGCCAGGTCGCCCCGTTCGGCGCTCGCGGCAAGCGTGAGGCAACACCCGTTGACCGCGATCGAATCGCCGACCCCGGGCCCGCCCCCCGCCATCAGCGCAGCCGCGTCACCGCCCGGCCCCGGTTGAGTTGTTTCAACAAGCGGGCGAACGACTAGGCGAAGCCCGGGGCCCCGCGCCTCGGTCCGCTCGACTCGACCCACAACAGAGATAATTCCAGTGAACACGGCAAAGATCGTTGGCGGGCAAAGCCCGACAAACCTCGCCAATCACCACTTGGGATATCGGTCCTACCGCGACGGGGGGAGCGGAGTCGCGCGTCCGTACGGACTCACCCGAGTCGGCGCCGTATTCACCGGAACGGTCCGCGCGGGCACCCCTGACGGTCCGCCCACGCCATTGCCCGGCGTCGAAGCCCCGGTTCCGCCCCGCGGGGCCGGCGTGCTCGACTCACCCTCGCCGACCCCGATCAGCAGCCCATCGCCCGCATCCGCCCGCGGCTCATTCCGCTGTTGGCGAAGCTGGTCGATCGAGCGGTCAAGCTTCCCCAGGATGTCCTTCACCTGCTTGAATGATTTTTCGGACGGACCCATCGCCGTGTCTCCGAAACCTCGCTCGATGTCCCAGCCAGCCCGGGACGCGTCGGGCCCATGTGCGAACCCGGTGCGTCCATCGGCGGGACGGACCGCAAACGTTCGTCCTCGCGTCCCACCACGCCCGCGAGCGTGCCGTCTGTGCCGATCACACCGCCCGCCACGCCGAACCACCTTCCCGAGCACGCTCTCGCGATGCCCACTGGCATTCCTGTGCTCGTCCCGCTAGGCTGGTCTTCCCATGGCCAACGTGAATCTCCGCCAGGTGCGCAAGGTCTATCCCGGAGGCGTCGACGCCGTCAAAGAATTCAACCTCGACATCGCCGATGGCGAGTTCGTCGTGCTCGTTGGGCCCTCAGGCTGCGGCAAGTCGACCACCCTCCGCATGATCGCCGGCCTTGAGGACATCTCCTCGGGCGAAATCGAGATCGGGGGCCGCGTCGTCAACGCCGTCCACCCCAAAGACCGCGACATCGCCATGGTCTTCCAGAACTACGCGCTCTACCCCCACATGAGCGTCTACAAGAACATGGCCTTCGCCCTCAAGCTCCGAGGCGTGCCCCGCGCCGAGATCGACCGCCGCGTCATGGAAGCCGCCCGAATCCTCGGCCTCACCGACCTGCTCGAACGAAAGCCCAAGGCCCTCTCGGGCGGGCAGCGCCAGCGCGTCGCCGTCGGTCGCGCCATCGTCCGCGAGCCCAAGGCCTTCCTCTTCGACGAACCTCTCTCCAACCTCGACGCCAAACTCCGCGTCACCACCCGCGCCGAGCTCAAGGCCCTTCACCAGCGCCTCAAGACCACCACCGTCTACGTCACCCACGATCAAGAAGAAGCCATGACCCTCGGTGATCGCATCGTCGTCATGAGCAAGGGCCTCGTCCAGCAGGTCGGCTCGCCGCTCGACGTCTTCAGGCGACCCGTCAACCGCTTCGTCGCGGGGTTCATTGGCACGCCCCCCATGAACTTCCTCGCGGGCGTCCTCCAGCGCGACGCCAGCAGCCTCCGTTTCGTCGAAACCGTTACCAACGCCGCCGGCTCCTCCCCCGCGTCCGCCGCGCCCTCGCTTCCAGCCGCATCCATCCCCCTTCCGCCGGAACGCGCCCAAGCCCTCGCGGGCCAGGAAGGCAAACCCATCGTTCTGGGCGTCCGCCCCCACATGCTCGTCGACGCCGCGTCGCGGTCGCACGCCGCCCCCGCCCCCGCCCCCGCGTCCGCCGCCCCGCTCGACCTGCTCGTCAAGGTCGTCGAGCCGCTGGGCGAGAGCATGGACGTCTCGTGCGCCAGCGCCGGGCACGGGCACGTCGTTGCCCGCGTCCCGTCTCGCGCCGGCGTCTCCCCGGGCCAGTCCATGCGCTTCCACGTGCTCACCGACGAGATCCACTTCTTCGAACCTGGCGAGTTTGGTCGGAACCTGCTCCTCTAGCCTCGCGGAAAGTACCAAAGCCCGCCCCGCGGCACGCCGTCCCCAGCCGGGCACGCCGCCCCCCGCCCGGCCCGCCGGACGACCGCTCGCTCACTCCGAGCCCACCGACAATGCCCAGCGCCGCTTCCATCCGACGCCGCCTCGCGTGCTTTTTGCTCGCGCTCGTCGCTCCCGCCCTCGCCCAACCCGCCACACAAGCCCCAAGCCAATCTCCCGGGCGAGCCGAGCCTGCCTCGGAAACCGCCCGAGCGACTACGCACACGACACCGCCAATCCAAGCCCTCAAGCCCCTCGGCCCGATTCACGTCTCCTTCCCCGCCGACTTCGACACCATCAAGCTCGCCTCCGACCTCCGTCAGATCTTCGACTCTGCCGCCGGCTCTCCCCTGGTCCTTCTCGAACTCAGCGGCGATCGCGGCCGCACCGACGTCCTCCTCCAGCTCATCGACGCCGTACGCCAATCACCCGTCCGCGTCGTTGCCTTCCTCTCCGACACCAAAGACAAACGCGTCGGCATGCCCCAGCTCGCCCTCGCCCTCGCCTGCTCCAGCGTCTGGCTCAGCCCCGATCTCGCCATCACCTCGCGCACCAGCGACGAACCTCGCAACCTCGCGCCCCTCGAAACCGACTGGCCCGTCCTCAACGCCCAGCTTGAAGCCGCGCTCATCCCTTCGCTTACCGCCCGAGGCTTGCCCGACCATCTCGCGCAGCGTCTGTGGAAGCCATCCTTCCCGCTCTTCCTCCTTCGCCCGGAACCTGGCTCCGGCAACCCATTCACCTTTCCGACCAGCATCCCCGACGCCGCCGACCTCCCTCCGACCCGAGCCTCATCCCTGGTCGTGCGCGACAACCCTCACCCGCGCTTCGTCACCACGTTGCCCGCCGCCGTCGCCCTCGAAGTCGGCCTCTGCGACGCCTCCGCCCCGCGCGCGATCGACGTCCTCCGCGCCGAAGCCGCCTCCGCGCGACCCGTCATTCGCAAGTCCATCCAGAGCGGGCTGGAACTGGCCCGAGGCCAGATCGGCGCGGCCATGCACGCCGCCGACGCCTCCCTCGACCGCGTTCGTCGGTCCCTCGAACTCCCCGACCCGCCCGATTCGACCGTCGCGCCCGGCGTCTACCGCAGCACCGCGCGAAACGCTCGCGAGTCTCTGGCCCGCGTCGCCCGCGAGCTTGATCAGATCACCTCCACGACAACAACTTACCCCGAGCTGCTCCGTGAATGGCCTCCGGGCGTGCAGCCTCCAAAGCGTCCCCGCGTTCGCCCGGGCCAGCCGCCGCCCGAGCAGCCCGACCCTGAGAAAGCTCTCGCCCGCGCCTGGCATGAGTACATCGAGCTGCGCCGCGACCGCATCCGCGACATGAGTGTGATCGTCGATAGATTCAGCCGAGTCTAACTTGCCCTCCGAGGCATACCCACCCGCTCTTCACGCTGACCTTCGCCCGGCGTCAATAATGCCCACATGGCCGACAGCCGAAAAGACGACGCCAAACCCGGCTCAGGGACGAGCAACTCGCCCGCTGCCGATTCCACTCCCGACCTTGCGCACGCCTGGCAGCGTGCCATCTCCTTCGCCGCCCGCGCTCACAAGCACCAGCTCCGCAAGGATGGCCAAACTCCTTACGTCGCCCACGTCTTCCGCGTCGCGCTCACCGTCCAGCACGTGTTTCGCTGCTACGACGAGCGTGCGCTGCTCGCCGCGATCCTGCACGACACCATCGAGGACACCACCACCGATTACGACGATCTGGCCGAGTCCTTTGGCGCGCCCGTCGCCGATCTCGTCGCCGCCCTCACCAAGAACCCCGCCCTGCCGGAATCCAAGCGTGAGAGCGAGTACGACGCTCGCCTCGCGGGGGCCGACTGGCGTGCCAAGCTGGTGAAGCTTGCGGACACCTACGACAACCTCATCGACGCCGAGCAGCTCGACGCCCCGAAGAAGAAGCTCCGCTCGCGTCTGGAAAAGTGCCAGCGGGCGATCGACATTGCCCAGTCCGACGCCGCTGCCCACCCCGAACTGTCGCGGGCCATCGCGCTGCTGCGGGAGCGCATGACCTGGACCACAACCTCGTCGGGCATCACCCCGGACTGAATCATCACGGCGCTTCGCGGCTTGCCTGCTCAACCTTCAACGGAAGCGCCAGCAGCCCCGTGCTCGCCAGCATCGCCGACACCACAAAGAACGCGACCGACATCCCAAATGTGTCGAGCATCCACTGCGCCAAGGGCGGCCCCACCGCCGCGACGCTCCACGCCCCGCCCATCATCAACCCCGACGCCAAGCTCGTCCGATGGGGCAAGCACCGCTGCGCCATCGCGATCGTCAGCGGCATCACGCCCGCATACCCAAGCCCCGCCGCCACCGCCAGCGGAAACGCCTCCGCCTGCGATGTCGCCAGCGGAAACAGCGCGATCCCCGCACCGCCAAGCACGGGCACCATCACCAGCGCCGCTCGCTCCAGTCGCCTGGGCAGCAGCAGCCCAAGCCCAAGTCCACCGGCGCCCATGCCGATCTGCATCGCCGCCTGCAAGGGCCCGTTGATCCGGGCCGACGCCGCCCGCTCCGCAACGTCGAGCGCCCCCGCCACACCCCCGCCCGCCAACTCCCCCCCAAACCCTCCCGAAATCGCCTGCTCGCTCCAGCGCACGAGCAACTGAACCAGGCACATGTTCACTGTGAACCGCACCACGTTGCCCGCATAGAGCAACCACACCGATCTCCACCGCCCGCGCCGATGGTCGTCCGAAAGCAGCACATGATCCCGTGCCGCGTGCTCGTGGTTGTGACGCACGCCATGGATCGCCCACGCCAGCAGCCCCGCCGCCACCAGCCCCGGCGCGGCAAACCACACAATCGACTCCACACCAAACCGGGCAACCCAGCTTGGCGTCGTCCAGTTACCGCCGATGCCCCCCAGCATTCCCGCGGCAAAGAACACCGCGACCCCGCTCGACCGCCGCGCACCGGAAAGCTGACCCATCGCCGCCGCCGCGATCGGGTGAAACGCCCCGATCCCCGCCGTGCTCAAAATCTGAATCAGCAAAATCTGAGTGAACGAATCGGCATACCCAATCAACCCGACCGCCACCGCCGCGACCGCCGCGCCGATCGTCCCCACCACCCGCGTGTCGTGCTTGTCGGACAGCATCGCAACCGCCGGCTGGATCAGCCCGCTCGAGATCGAGCCCGTCGCCAGCAGGATCGCGCCCTGCACCGGCGAGAGCGACAACCGCCCTTCGATGATCGTCAAGATCGGAACGATGACATACGACAAAAAGTCCACGACCCCGTGTGCCAGCGCGATCGTCGCGAGCCGCGCGATCAACCCGCCCCGCTCCGCACCGCTGGGCAGAGTCCGAAACCCCGCCCCGCTCGGGCGCGCGTCGGCGTCGGACGTCGCGTCCGCGACGCGCTGTGTCGAATCGAGCTGGCTCATAGATCGTCAAACTGTAGCGGTTTGTCCCCAAATGACAAAGACCCGCGCTCGCTCGCGGGGTCTCTGCCAGGTCGCCCGTCAATGACGCGCCACCAGAGGAGGGGAGGACATCTCAGACAAGGCCAGATTCGAGCCCCGACAGATCATCGAGAGGCCCGCATCGCTCACGCCCGCCGCCGACGGGCCGCCAGCAGCGATCCGACGCCGCCCAGCACGAGCGCGCCCGGGGCGGGGATGTTGTGGAAGACCGACACGTTGCCGTAGGGGTTCTGAAGCCCGCCGTTGGGATACGCAATCCCCGTGTCGGTGATGTTGAGCAGCACCGGATCATCCTGCACATACTGCCCGATCTTCAGATCTCGCGTGCGATTGATGAAGAGATCCGTCCCGCTCGCGACGAGCTGGTTGAGGTTCGCAAGGTCCGCCGCGCTCAGCGCGATCGGTGCATGCGTGTGGAAGTCCAGCAGGCGGCTGACAGTCTGCCCGACGAGGATCGTTCCAAAGTCCCACGTCGGAACCTGGTACGAACCACCACCCGCCGGGTTCGGTGCAAACGAGTACCACGCCAGTTGGTCGTGATTCACCGCGTACACGTTCGCATCACCCGACCCGCCCGGCGCCGGGATGCTCGATGGAATGTCGGCCAGCCCCGGAGTGAAGTTGCCGAGAATCCCGTCGTCCGCAAAGTGCGTGGTCAGCTTCACATCGAACATGTCGCCGATGTACCGCTGGTCCTGCTGCACAGACTCCTGATGCCGGTTGCGCATCCGCTCCCAAGCCCCCGACGAGTTGGGCGTGTTGTTCGTGATGCTCGCGCGGATCTGGTACCCGGTCAGCAGCGTCGTGCCGGGAATCGTGGCGAACGAGACCAGTTGCCCGAGGATTGCGCGGCTGTTGTTGGGCCCTCCGCCGTTCCCCGCGATGTTGTCGTGGAACTCGTTCGGACGAACCTCCTCAAGCCCGTTGTTGTTCAAGAACCACTGCCCCTGCGACGACGTCGGATCGATCGCGGGGCCCGACGGACCAGCAAGCTGCACCACCGGCGGCGTCGTGATGCGAAGGCTCGGAGAAGCCAGCGCCGTTGACGCCGCAAACGCCAGCACCGCACACGGCGCCGCAAGGCCAGCGCGAACCAGGACCGCGGACGAACCAGTTGTTGACGTCTTCATTGCTTGTCTCCCTTGTGTTTCTTGCCGGGGCAGGGTCCTCGGCTCATTCCGAGCACCCATGCCCGACAATCCACAGGCGAGAACGCCCCCGGGCACTCACGCCCAAGCCCCGGCATTTCAAGCACTTGCGCACCAACCCCAACTTTTTTTGCCCGCTCCCGGCGCTGCATCGCTCCCAGGTTCGCCTCTCTATGGGCGGCAAGACCTCGCCGCACCATCCAGAACCAGATGCCGACGTGCGAAACAACATGCACCGTTGCATGCCCCGCACGCCGTGCGCTCGAACCACACGCAAGGAGCCTCCCATGAACCGCGTCGCACTTCTTGGCACCCTCGCTGGCCTCACCCTCGGCATCGCCTCCCTCGCCCAAGCCCAGGTTGGAACCGCTGTCACCTATCAGGGACAGGTCAAGGCCGCCGGCAATCCCGTCAATGGCCTGATCGACGTCCGCTTCACGCTGTTCGACGCCGCGACCGACGGCGTCCAGGTCGGCTCCCCCATCACCCGAACCGATGTTCCCGTCCTCAACGGGATCTTCACCGCCGCCCCAGACTTCGGTGCCGCCGCCTTCGCCAGCGATCGCGCCCTCTGGATGCGCATCGAGATCGCCAACCCCGCGGGCACCGCGTTCGTCACTCTGCCCGATCGCCAACGCCTCACGCCCGCTCCCCACTCGTTGAGCACCCGTGGCCTCGATGTCGCCGCGTCCAACGACGTCACGCTGAGGTTCCCCGGCGCTGGACAGACCCGCGTTCTTGGCCTTCCCCAGGGCGACGCCCGCGGCTCCAACCTGCTGATCCAGGCCGGCGGAACGACCCAGTCCGGTGGCGCCGGAGCCACCGGCGGATCGCTCATCCTCCGAGCTGG
This sequence comes from Planctomycetota bacterium, assembly GCA_033763815.1. GTDB lineage: Bacteria > Planctomycetota > Phycisphaerae > Phycisphaerales > UBA1924 > JANRJU01. The sequence goes on along the minus strand of JANRJU010000014.1, from coordinate 183,379 downwards.
AAACACCAACCAGAGTGCCGGCGTTGCTCCGCCCATCGGCCAGTCCAACAACAACGACGTCGTCATCCAGGCGGGCGAAAACACCTTCAGCGGCGCGTTCGGCTCCCGGTTCTCCGGCAACATCCGCTTCATCGCCGGCGACAGCGGGACCGGCAGCACCGTTGGAAACCAGCCCGAACGCATGCGAATCCTCGGCGACACCGGCCATGTGGGCGTCGGCAACACCGACCCGGCTTTCCGCCTCGACGTCACAGGCCGCTCACGCGTCCGCGGCACCGACAGCAACCTCGACTCCGCCGGGCTCTGGTACGCCCAGCCGGTCGGCGGCGCACTCACCAACCTCGCCTTCGCCGGAATGGAGAACGACAGCAACTGGGGCGTTTACGTTGGAGAAGCTTGGCGATTCCGCATCAGCGACACGGGGGTGGCCAGCTTCGGCGGCAACCTCGGGTTCCACTTCAACGTCAACGGCGGCGCCACCAGCGGCAACCTCGCCGCCTTCTCCTCCAACGATCCCAACTTCACCCTCCTCGCCATCGCCAATAGCACCGCTGGCCCCTCCGCCAACCACTCTCTCATCGTCACCGGCGGCAGCAACCCCCTCGGCCCCAACCACTTCATCATCCGCAACGTCCAGGCCGCCCAGGATCGAATGATCATCCGCAACGACGGTACCGTCGGCATCGGCACCAGCACGCCCACCGCGGGCTTCCGCCTCGACGTCGCCGGCAACATCCGTTGCGTCAACCTCACCCAGACCTCCACCCGCGACTTCAAGCAGGACATCACGCCCCTCTCCAACGCCCTCGACTCCATCATGAAGCTCAATGGCGTCTCCTACGCCTGGAACAACGAAGCCCCCGAGCCGGTCCGGGGCAGCCACGACATCGGGTTCATCGCCGAGGAAGTCAACGACGTGCTGCCCGACATCGTCGCCAAGGACGAGAACGGCAAGCCCGTCGGGATCGACTACGGCAAGATCACCCCCGTCGCCGTCGAGGCCATCAAGCAGCTCAAGGCCGAGAACGACGACCTCAAGGCGCGCCTTGCCAAGATCGAGGCCCTCCTCGCCGAGAAGGCCAAGTAAGTCCCGCTCGTCGCCACGCGGGGCCGCACACCGAAAGGCCGACGACCGGTTTGCCGCCCCGCAACCTCTTCCAAGAAAGGAAGCAGACCTATGGAATCTCGATTCACTCCGGCCCTGGCGATGGGAACCGTGCTCGCCGCCTCCGCGATGATCGCACCGACCGCTTTCGCTCAGGCCCTGTCCCGCTCGCAAGCCCGTTCGACCAGCGCCACGGCGTTCGCCCAGGCACCCGGCTTGCCCCCTTCCCAGCAGATTGACGCCGACGCCGCGTTCGACTTCAACAGCTACTTCGGAGACTCACAGGCCAATGCCACGGCGTTCGGCGTGGCGGTCAACGCCGCCGGCCGCCAGGAGTCCTCGTTCCTGCCCACGGTGCTCACCGCAGTGGGCCGGGCAACCGTGAACGTCACCGGGCCCATCATCACCCGGGGCACCGGCGCCGCCAGCAGCCGCCTGGCGTACACCTTCGTCCTGCCTCGCAGCACCGCGGTGACCCTCATCGGCAGCCTGAGCTTCGAGGGCGTCCCCACCGAGGGCAGGTTCGCGCTCAGCGGGCCCGGCGGCACAGTCCTCAGCGTTGACTACTTCACCGGCGGCCCGGGCGGCAACAAGCCCCTGTCCCTGTCCACGACGCTTCCGGCGGGCACCTACTCGATCAGCATGAACGCCGTCATCGATTCGACCAGTGTGTCCGCGGAAGCCGAGTATCTGTTCAATCTGGTGCTGTCGTCGCCGGCGATCGTGATCGACTGGTTTACCGTCGACGGCGGCGGCGTCACGCAGATCACCGGCGGCGGGCTGACTCTCGGCGGCACCATCGGACAGCACGACGCCTCGGCACTCAACGGCTCGCCACAGTTCGGCGTGACCGGCGGCTTCTGGAGCGCGTTTGAGATCTTCTGCCCGGCGGACTTCAACCGCGACAGCCAGGTCGACTTCTTCGACTACCTCGATTTCGCGCAGGCCTTTGCGACGGAGGAGCCGTCGGCTGACTTCAACGATGATGGCCAGGTGGACTTCTTTGACTATCTCGACTTTGCCGCGGCGTTCGACTCGGGATGCTGAGGCAGGAGGTTTGGCTGCACGGGGGGCTGAGAGCTGCGGCGGATTCTGGAGGTTGGAGGTCGATCGAAGATCTCAGATCGCAGACCTGAGATTGGAGATTTCAGATTTCTGATTTCGGGTGCGTCAACTCTGATCCCTCTGTGTCCACGCGGGCCTGCTCCGAGAGCGGGCCCGTTTTCGTTTGGCGGGTTTCGTGCTCGGGGTGTTCAGCTCCGGGCGTTTCGATTGGGGCGATCAGCTTGGGCGGATTTTGGTTCGCCCGCCCATGTAGGGGCGGAGGGCTTCGGGGATCTGAACGCTGCCGTCGGGCTGCTGGTACATCTCGAGGATGGGGATGAGCACGCGGGGGCTGGCGATGACGGTGTTGTTGAGCGAGTGGCAGAACGTTGTTTCGCCCTGGCCTTTCTCGCCACCGGGGCGGTAGCGCATGTTGAGGCGGCGGCACTGGAAGTCGTAGAGGCGGGAGGCGGAGTGGGTTTCGCCGAAGGCGCCGACGGGTCGAGCGTCGGCGCCGAGGTCGCCGCGGCCCGGCATGAAGCTCTCGATGTCGATCATGTCGGCGTTCTTGACGCCAAGGTCGCCCGTGCAGCACTGGAGGAGGCGGTAAGGAAGCTGGAGGGCCTGGAGCAGTTCTTCGACGTAGGCGATCATCTGCTTGTGCCAGCGGCGGCTTTCCTGCTCGTCGGCGCGGCAGATGACGACCTGCTCGACCTTTTCGAACTGGTGGATGCGATAGAGGCCGGCGGTGTCCTTGCCGGCGGCGCCGGCTTCGCGGCGGAAGCAGGTGCTCACGGTGACGTACTTGAGGGGCAGGCGGGCTTCGTCGAGGATCTCGTTCTGGTGGATGCCCATGAGCCCGACTTCGCCCGTGCCAGTGAGGAACAGGTCGCGCGAGGATTCGGCGGGGGCGGCGGACGCGTCGTGGTCGGGGTTGTGGTCGGGATTGTCACGGCGGGTTTCGTCGACGAGGTATGCCTGCTCACGGCCCGCTGGAAAGAAGCCGGTTCCGATCATGACTTCTTCGCGGACGATGACCGGCACGGAGACGGGGGTGTATCCGTTCTTGAAGACCATGTGGTCCATGGCGAAGCGCGTGACGGCCTGATGGAGGAGCATGCCGTCGGCGGTGAGCACGTAGCTGCGTGCGCCAGCCATCTTGACGCCCCGTTCGAAGTCGCAGAGGCCAAGGTCCCGGACGAGTTCCAGGTGGGTCTTGGGCTTGAAGCCCCGGTTCTGCTCGAAGGACTTGGCGAGGTCGTATCCCGGGGGCGACCATCGCTTGATCTCGACGTTGTCGGCGCTGCTGGAACCGACCGGAACGTCTGCGTCCGGCGGCAGGGGGACCTGGAGCAGGAGCTCGCGGATGTTCGCCTGGAGCTTGGCCTCGGCCTGCTCGAGCTCCTGGATGGCGGCCTTGAACTGGGCGGGCTTGGTCTTGAGTTCGTCGATCTGCCGCTCGAGCGCGACGCGGGCGTCGCCACTGAGGCCTTTGAGCTGGCCCTGGAGCTTTCCGATCTGGGGACCCGCTTCCTTGGAGAGCTTGTTCTGCTCGGAGCGAAGGCGTTCGCGTTCGCTGACGGTCTGCCGGTATTGCGCGTCGAGCTCCAGCAGCCGCGGGATGTCGACGCGGACATTCTTGGCGGCGGCGCCAGTCTGGAACTTGACGGGATTCTCGCGAAGTTGCTTGAGGTCGATCATAAGGCCGAGAGTGTAGAAGCGGCGGGAGAGGATGGTGGGCGGACGGGGTTGGCGCGGCGGGGCGGAGCGTCGAGGGCGTGCGGCCAAGGGCGGTGGTGATGATCGCCATGGCGGCGCGGCGGGTTGTTTCCGGATCCGGGCGCGACTCGATGGTGTGCGAGAGTGCCGCGAGCGCGACGGGCAGGTTGCGCAAAGCGGCGAGCTTGGCCTGCTCGCGACTGAGCTCGGCGTGGCACATGAGATAGTCGCGTGCTTCGGGGCTCTCGAGGATGTCGCGCAGATCGCTGAGTGAGACGCGGTGACGCGAGCAAAGCGCGTCGGGGGAGTGCGCGCCGGAGGCGTAGTCGGCGAGGAGTTTGGCGTGGTCCGCGTGCATGGCTCTCTACAGAGTCGGGGCGCGCTGGCCGATGTGCGCACGCTGCGGAGGGGAAAGGTGCGGAGTGGTGAGAAATCACGGGGTGCGGTGATGGTTTGGGCGCGCACGGGATTGTGAAACAAGATGACGATGTTGTGCGCAAGGAACGAAGCGACAGAGCGGCGAAGTGGCGAAGTGGCAGAGCGGATGTACTACGCCCAGAACTGGCGCGGCGACGTCGTCCTCACGCTCATCAACGGAATCCCGATCGAGCGAGTGGCCTACTCTGTCTACGGCGTGCCGCAGCTCATGTCCAGTGCCGACCACAACCACGAAGGGGCGGTCGACTTCTTCGACTTCCTCGAAAAGCCCATTTGACTCGCGCGTGAGAGAGAGTGAGGTTGCCCCCGATGTCAAATGGTAACGATCAACACAAGGAACGCGACAAGCAGGGTTCGACGGCTTCTATAACGGCGACACCAGTCATACTAGTGGCTTTATTCCTTGCACTTGTGGGTGTATACTCGCTCGTCGTTTGGATTGTAGGGATGCACAATACATGGGCTGTTGACGTGACAATCCGAGAGCTCGAAACGAAGCGAATCCATCTCGGTGCAACAATTTTGCGGACGCGGACGCCGAAGCCAACAGGATTTGTAGAATGGGTATGGATAGGAGAACGCGGCAGTCCGGACGAGTTAGTAATCTCAGTACGAACATGGAAAGACGATTCTAGGCTTGTTGTATTGTTCTCCGAACAGAGATCAGGACAGTTTGTCGGAGCATTTCTGGTATCAGAGACCGAGCCACATTTCAAGTGGTTCTTCTTTGATGACACAATAATGCCGCGATATATAAGGGAAACAATGAGTCACCAGTAGGCGTGCCGTGCATGACGACCACCGACCACAACAACGACGGGGCTGTCGACTTCTTCGACTTCCTCGACTTCAGCAACGACGCTGCCGCGACATCCGACCCCGCGGCCCAGGCTCGTGCCGACGTGAAGTACGACGGCCAAGTCGACTTCTTCGATTCGCTTGACTTCCGTATCGTTTCCGACACCACGGCGTCCTACGGCGATCCCGGAAGCTCCGCTGGTCGCGCAGCAGCACTGACCCGCTCAAGAGCAGCGGGTCAGTGGCACGATCGGCTAGCTCGGGTCCGTGCAACTTTGCCGAAGCGCTCGCCGCACGGGTCCTTCGCGCGTTCTGGCATCGATGGCGTGGGATCACGGGCAGCCGGCACCGAAGGCAGAGGCGAAGTCGAGGTAGTCGAAGAAGTCGATGGTGCCGTCGTTGTTGAAGTCGGCCTCGGGGAGTTCGGCGTCGAGGGCGGCGACGAAGTCGAGGTAGTCGAAGAAGTCGACGCTTCCATCGGCGTTGAAGTCGGCAGGGCAGGGGAGAGAGCCTCGGACCCAGAAGCCGCCCGTGAGGGCAAACTCGCTCCCGGCTTGGCCCCCGGACATGGAGCCGGCGTCATGTTGTGCGATGGTTGCGGTGAGGGTGAACTCGCCGCCGGAGCTGACGCCGCCACCGGCGTCGATGGTGAACCAGGGGAGGCTGACCTGTGCGGAAGCGGGCTGAACGACGGCGGCAAGTATGGCGGCGAGCGTGATCGGGGTGAGGAAGTGCATGGAACGTGTCGGCAGAGTCGTCATGGGTTGGAGTCCTTTCGCTCGGGCGTTTGGGTGTGAGGTGGCTTGGGGGTGTGAGGGGGTTGAAGAGGTGTGTCAGCGGCCAATGGCGACGAGGCCTCCGGAAGCGGTGAGGGTCATTGGCTGGGAGATGGTCATGGTTTCGGAGTAGTTTCCAGCGGCAATACTGACGGTGCCGAAGGGGGTGACGTACCAGGAGCCCCGGGCGATGGAGCGCATGGGGTTGGTGGAGGTTCCCTGCTGGGTGCCGGTGAAGGCGGCATTGACAAAGCAGGGGTTTCGCGCGGGCCCGACGCAGGCGATGAGGTTGGACTGGATGTGGCTGGCGACGACGGGCCCGAAGGTGAGATCGATGTTGGCGACGCCACCGGTGCAGGTGTGGCAGTAGCTCATGATGGTTCCGGTCTGGCAGCCGCGGGAGCCGGTGGCGCATCCGCCCTCGCTGGTGTAGCAACGGTCGACCGGAGGGCTGTAGCAATGGGAATGGGGGCTGCTGAAGCTGTGCCCGAGTTCGTGGGCGACGACGTAAAGATCCCAGTTGGCGGCGTTGCCGCTCTGGGGAGGTCGGGGGAATGAGCCGCTCATGTCGGCGTTGACGCCATAGGCGTTAGATCCGCCGCACATTTGATCGAGGTAGGCGATGCCGCCACCGAGGGGCCTGGCGCTGAGGAGGTGGGCGGTGTTTCGAGGGACGGCGCCCATGTTGGCTTCCCAGAAGTTCTTGAACTGGGTCAACTGGTCGCCCGTGCCGGTGGCGGAGTACGGATCGGCGGCGGTATCCCAGACTCGGACGAAGCTGAGCGCGAGCTTCAGGTTGACGTCGGTTTCGTAGAAAACGCTGACCGCGCCCAGCAGCTCGCAGATGTAGAGCGCGGCGGCACCGGGATTGGCGAAGCGAGCGCGGAACTCGAAGTCGGCGTCGATGGCGACGAGCGCGACACGAGACGCGCCGCGCGGGGACCAGCCCGGGACGCCAGAGGCGAAGGGCGGGGTGTGGCCTGGAACTTCGGCGGGATCGCACCTGAAGGGGACGGGGAAGGTCGCGGCGTCGGGCGAGAGGGAGTCGAAGACCTGGTGGATGCGGCGCTGCTGGAGTTCGTCCAACGGGCCGCTCGGTGCGAGGATGTACTGAGAGTCTGCGAAGCGGACGATGGCGCTGAAGCCCGAAGGTGAGGCGCTGAGGAAGACCTTGGACTCAGGGAAGCCCTGGACGACGCCCCGAAAGAGGACGACGGGCGGGGGCGGAATGGCGATGTCGCCCTGATCGGTCGCGATGAAGAACTGAGTTGCGGGGCCCCAGATCCAGAAGCGCTCGAGTTCAAGATCGACCGTGACACCAGGGGCGAGGGTGAGGGCGACCAGCGTTGCGGTCTGGGAGGTTGCGAGCGTTTCGGCGACGCGGGTTGAAAGGTCGTAGGCGAGGACGCCCTTGGGCGTTTGGACGTCGACGAGCTTGCCAAAGGTTGGGGCTTCGATGCGGGCGTGCAGGTGGGGTTGTTGGCGGGCAAGCGCTGGAGCGGTTGGCGCGAGCGAAGCGGCAAGGACGATGGCTTGCAGGGCCCGGGCAGGGAACGCAGGGCGGCGGCGCCCAGCGGCGGTGTTGTTTGCCATGGGTGAGCGAACTCCTTGATGTGGTCGGGAGTGGTGTGGCGGACGTGCTTTTGCGGGGCGGCGCGTGATTACTGGAGATTGACGAGGACGAGCACGAGCCCGCGCTGGCCAACGGGGAGGCGGCCCATCGCCTTGCCAAGGACGGCGCCGTTGGCGAGATCGGCGTTGGACGCCTTCATGGCGTGGCCTGGGGTATCGGAGGTGGTGAGAAGGTCGCCTGGCTCGATGGCAACGGCGGAGGCATCGCAGTAGACGTAGACGCGTCCTGAGAGGGCGATGGCGGGCGCGTCCTCGTGCCCGGGAAGGTTGCCCAGGATCGCCCCGGCGGCGAAGTTGTTGGCGCCGCTGACGACGCCGGCAACGCAGCGGTTGTACGCGCTACGCGAGAGGCACAGCTTGCCGGCGTTTTTGGCGTCGATGGCGACGACCATGCCGGGCTCGAGCGTCTCGCTGGCGGGGAACTTCTCGGCAAGGTCGGCGCCGGTGATTTCAAGGACGGGGACCTGGACGGCCCTGCCCGGGCCGGGGCGGAGGATGATGTCGCCTCCGGCGCGGTTGTTGAGCATGGTCATGTGGGGGCTGCCAGGGGTGCCGTAGCCGATCCAGCCGGTCTCGACACGGCTGGCGTTCCAGAACCCGATGTAGCCGCTCTGGGTGGAGTTTGGACCGATGTCCTGGAGGACGAGGACGGCATCGAGATCTCTGGCGATGTGGAGCGGGACGTTGGGGGCGGCGATGCCGATGCCGAGGTTGCCGCCATCGAGCTGGAAGGCGGAGCTGCTGCCACCGACGCCGATGACGGCGGAGGTTGCAGTGGAGTTGTTTCCGCTGTGGAAGATGACGCTCTTGGTGCCGGTGGTGTTGGTTTCACGGAAGAACCGGACGTTGGCGTTGCTGGTTGCGTTGAGGACCTGTGGGTTGATGTCGATGAGGGAGGTGGCGGCGCTGGCGACGTTGTTGAGGCGCATCTGACCGGGCTGGAAGGCTTCGAGGAGCGTGAAGCTGGCGGGGTCGCTGTCGTCCTGCAGGCGCAGGGCGGCCTCGTTGCCAACGAGGTGGAGGAGTTCGAGCGGGGAAGTCGTCCCGATGCCGACTCGGCCAGAGGTGTCGACGAAGACGGCGTTTGCGGGAGAGCCGTCGGCGGCGTCGAGGGCGAAAGCGGATTTGGCGTGGTTGGCGATCGGGGCGGCGGTGATGAGCTGCCGCGGCGAGAGGGCGGTGTAGCCGGTGGTGTTTGGGCAGGCGAGCCCAGTGTCGGGACGGACCTCGATGGCGAGGAAGCGTGAGCTCGGGACGTCGAACTGCTGCCCGAAGTCGATCGCGACGGAGAAGCGTCCATCGACGACGCTGACGTTGTCGAGGCACTGGGTGGAGCCGAGCTGCGAGCCTCCGGAGGCGGCGGAGAAGAGGCGGAACTGGAAGTCGAAGAGGCCGGAGGCGAGGCCCGCGCCTTGCTTGAGCTCACCCTGGAAGGTGAAGGCGGTGGACTGGGCGAGGAGGGGCGCGGTGGAGGCAGCGAGGGCGGTGAGGGACGCAAAGCGTGCGAGGGTTCGGGCGGTCATGGAAAGGCTCCGCTTGTGGCCGGCGGCATTGCCGGCACGCACTCCAAGCGTGGATGCTGGAGGCGGAGCGCCCCAAAACCATGATTGAAGTGGAACGAGGGGCGGTCAGAGCTCCGGCGCGAAGCCGCGACGGAGGGTGTTTTCGGTGGAGCAGCGGGGCTCGACGAAGTGCTGGAGGTAGTCGGGCCCGCCGGCCTTGGTGCCGACGCCTGAGAAGCCGAACCCGCCAAAGGGCTGGCGGCCGACGAGCGCGCCGGTGCTTCCTCGGTTGATGTAGAGGTTTCCGACGCGGAACTCGCGTTTGGCCTTTTCGATGTGGGTGGGCTTGCGCGAGTAGACGGCGCCGGTGAGCTTGAAGGGGCTGGCGTTGGCGATGGCGAGGGCTTCGTCGAAGGTCTTGGCGTGCATGATGGCCAGGACGGGGCCGAAGATCTCTTCCTGTGCAATGGTGTGGTCCGGCATGACACGGGAGAAGATGTGCGGAGAGACGAAGCCCTTGGCGGTGCGTTCTTCCAAGCCTGGCGGGAGGGGTGAGGCGAGCTCGAGGGTGCTCTGCTTTTTGGCCTGTTCGATGTAGCCCAGGATTTTGGCGCGGGCTTCGGCATCGATCACTGGGCCGACATCGGCGCCGGAGGCGAGCGGATCTGCGATGGTGAGGGAACGTGTAGCCTCGACGAGGCGGCGAACGAAGACGCGGGTGGCTTCGCCATCGGGCCCGGCGGGGTCGACGACGATGCAGCGGGAGCAGGCGGAACACTTCTGCCCTTGGTAGCCAAAGGCGGAGTGGCGAACGCCCAGAACGGCTTCGTCGAGATCGGCGCTGGAGTCGACGATGATGGCGTTCTTGCCGCCCATTTCGCAGACGACTTTCTTGAGGACGCGCTGTCCGGAGGCGATGTCGGTGACGCCGGCGGCCTGGAAGATGTTGAGGCCAACCTCAAGGGAGCCGGTGAAGGCGATGAGCGCGACGCGGGGGTCTCGGACGAGGGTGGCGCCGACAACGTGGCCCTGGCCCGGGCAGAACTGGACCACGTCGCGTGGGAGCCCGAGCTTGGCGAGGGATGCCTGGAGGGTGTCGACGAGGATGCTGGCAACGCCGGGGGATTGCTCGGCGGGCTTGAGGATGACGGGGTTGCCGGTGACGAGCGCGGCGGTGGTCATGCCGCAGGCGATGGCGAGTGGGAAGTTCCAGGGCGAGATGACGACGGAGACGCCTCGGGGTTCGTACCAGAGCTCGTCGAGTTCTCCGATGAACTTGCCAAGGCGCTGGCGATCGAAGAGGGGCGGGGCGTAGCGGGCGTAGTACTCGCAGAAGTCGATAGCCTCGCAGACGTCGGCGTCGGCCTCGCGCCAAGTCTTGCCGGTCTCGCGGATCATGACGCCGGCGAGGCCGTCGTGCTGCACGCGCATGAGGCTTGCGGCGTGGACGAGAACTTGGGCGCGGGTGCGGGCGTCCACATCTCGCCACGCGGGGAAGAGGCCCTGAGCGCGGGCGACCATGGAGCGCGCGTCGTCGGCGGATTTGTCGCTGGCGATGCGGGGCACGGTGGAGCGAGCGATGGCGGCTGCAAAGGCTTCTCGCTGGCGAGCTTGGGAGAAATCGCGGAACGGTTCGTTGACGAAGGCACGCTCATTGCCGACGCCCTTGGGCGCGGGGGAGAGCGCGTGGCGCTCCGGCGCGACGGCGAGCAGGTCCGTCGGGGCTGCGGGCTGTGAGGAGTTGGCGGCGGGCCCGGGTGCGCGGAGGAGGACACCGGCGTCGGCCTGATCCATAAAGCCCGCCTTGAGCCAGCTTTCGTTGCTGGTGTTCTCGAGGAGCCGACGGACGAGGTAGGCCATGCCGGGGATCATCTCGCCCACGGGGACGTATTCGCGGACGCGGAGGCCCATCTCGGCGGCAGCGTACTTGAGCTGGTCGGCCATGCCGTGGAGCATCTGGAGCTCGATGGCGCTTCGTGGGAGCTTTCGAGCCTCGAGCCCGGCAAGGGCTGAGGCGATGGAACGGACGTTGTGGGAACCCAGCGCGAGCTTGATGCCGCCACCAGGTGAGTTCGTCGCGGGGGCAGCGTCGAGGAAGATCTCGCTCATGCGTTCGAAGCAGGCGTCGGTCTGCCACTTGGTTCCCCAGACGGGGCAGGGCCAGCCCTTCATTTCCGCGTTGATGGTTTCGTAATCCCAGTAGGCACCTTTGACGAGACGGACGGTGACGACGCGCCCGGTTCGCCTGGCCCAATCCGCGACTCGCTTGGCGTCGTCGGGGCCGGACTTGAGATAGGCCTGCATGGCGAGCCCGGCCTGAAAGTTGACCTTTTCGCAGCAGCGCTGGAAGAGCTCGATGGTGAAGTCCTTCATGGAGAACTGCTCCATGTCGAAGTTCACGAACACGCCGCGATCGCGAGCGGTTTCGAGGATGGGCAGAAGGCGCGACATGAGATCGCGCATGGCGCCCTCGGGGTCGATGGGATCGCAGCGGGCGGAGAGCGAGGAGATCTTGATGGAGACGTTGGTGCGGGGAATCGGGCCCCAGGCGTCACTTTCGAGGCGCTCGTTGGCGGCCCAGGAGCCGACCTGCGCGGGGAGGTTCTGGACGAGATCGAGGTACTTGGCCTGGTAGGAGTCGGCCTCGGCGTCGCTGACGCACGCCTCGCCCAGGAGATCGACCGAGAAGGCGATCCCGTCCTTCCAGAGCGTTTGGAGCTGCGGGAGGGCGCTGGCGGCGTCGGTGCCGGCGATGAACTTGCTGGCCATGCCCTTGATCTGCGAGCCGATCTGGGAGGCAGCGACGCTCTTGAGCATGGCGCCGGCCTTGATGACGGCATCGATGGCGGCGGGGACCTTCACGCCGGGCTGGGAGAGGTAGTCGGTGAGGTGTTCGTAGATGGAATCCGGGGTGCGGAGCGTTGGGAAGGCGTCGACGAAGCGGAACATCTGGACCTTGAAGTTCTGGTCCTTCATGGACCAGTTCATGATGGCATCGGAGTAGAACTTGCTGGAGAGGACGCCCGACTTGTGCTCACGGGCGTGCTTGAGCATCTCTGCGCCGAGGGCGAAGATGCGGGCCTCACGCGGGGCGTCGGGGGTTGGGCCGGGGGTGGCGCTGGAGGTCGCGCCCGGGGAGACATGGCTGGCAGGCGCGGACGCAGCCGCGGGGGAGGCACTCGCGGGCGCGCTGTTCGGTGCGGAAGAAGACGCGGCGGACCCCGTTGACGAGGACGCGGTGGACTTGGTGAGCCAGGAGAAGAGTCCCATGGAAACTCCCTTGGGGATGACGCTTCGGGGGCGATCGCGGGGAAGGCAGCCCGACGAAGAGAACGGGCGAAGCGGCAAGGAAACCGTAGGTCGTTCGCGTCGGCGGATGGAGCGATGCGAGCGAGCGCCTTGGCGTGAAGGTGCGGTTCTGCTCGCTCCGCGAAGCGGGCGGCGTTGAGGAACGCCTGCGGCCCGAGTGGAGGCCGGGTGGGGGCGAGTCGAGAGTGAGTCGCAGACGAGGCGAAGACCAGGCGAAGGCGAGTCTGAGCCCAGTCCAGACCAATGGAGCGTGCAAGACGGGCGAGTGCAAGGCGGGCGAGTGCGAGGCGGGCGAGGACGAGGCGCCTGGCGGCCCGCGTCTTGACGCGCCGCGGTTGGCAAGGACTATCATCGCTCGCTGATCCCACTCGAAGTGGGGTCGGCTTTGTGGTGCAGGCGTCGATGCGACTCGGCACGATCGATACGGGCCGAGCCACGACCACGATCTCAGGAACGATCATGATGAACACCCCGTCGCAGCTTTGCATCCAGCGGCTTCCCAAGGTCTTTGCGCTCGTCGGCTGTCTAGCGCTGGCGGGGAGCTTGCTGGCGGGCATGGGCACCTTTGCGCCGCAGCCCACGCGGGTCGCGGTGGTCGATGTGCAGCGCGTCTTCAACAGCCTCGAGCAGCGCACGGCGATGAACGAGAAACTGACGCTCTCCGGGCAGCAGAGGCAGGCGGAGCTGGACAAGCGGAAGGACGCCCTGGACGCGGCGAAGAAGCAGGCGGAACTGCTGCCCAACAAGGAGTCGGCGGAGTATCGCGAGGCGCTGTCGAACGTGCGGGTGCGCCAGGCAGAGGTTGAGGCGTTTGCACGGGTGCAGCAGCAGCTGATCGCGTTCGACACCGGCGACACGATCCGGGAGATCTACGCGAGCATGCTCGTGGCCATCGAGGACTTTGCCAAGCGCGAGGGGTATGACGTGGTGCTGGTGGACGACCGGGATTTGAAGATCCCGGCGCAGGCGGACGGGGACCAGGTGACGAGCCTGATCGCGTCTCGGCGGACGTTGTTTGCCAGCGACGCGGTGAGCATCACCGACCGGATCATCACGAAGATGAATAACGACTTTAATGCTGGAAGCGGGGCGAAGAAGAAGTGAACGGCGAGCTCCGCCGGCGGGTGATTGCGTGATCGAGCGTGATGGAGCATTGGCTGGCGGACTGGCTGGTGCGGGCTCGGGCTTGGAGTGCGTCGGGCGTGCGTTGGCGATGATCGCGAAGTTTCCCATCATTTCGACGGGCGAGTTGGCCTCGCTGGCCGGGGCGACGCTCGTCGGACCGGCCGACCTGCGGCTCACGCACGTTGAGGCGCTGGAGCGAGCATCGGCGGGCGGGTTGAGCTTCATCCGCAGCCAGGAGTATGCGCGTCAGTGGGCTAAGTCGCTCGCGTCGGCGGCGCTGGTTTCCAAGGGGATCGACGTTCCCGGGCACGACCCGGCAACGCGGGCGCTGCTTGTGGTGCCGGACGCGGACATGGCCATCGTGGCGTTGCTGGACCGATTGAACGCGCAGCGGCCGGCGTTTCGCGCCGGCGTTCATCCTTCGGCGGTTGTTGATCCGGAGGCACGCGTGGAGGGCGCGGCGATCGGGCCCTTGTGCGTGGTGGAGCGGGGTGTGCGCGTCGCGCCGGGAGCGACGCTGATCGCTCGGGTGCACTTAGGCGAGGGAAGCCAGGTCGGTGCGGGCTCGATGCTGCACCCGGGGGTGGTCGTGTATCCGGGCTGCGTGCTCGGGGAACGCGTGATCCTGCACGGGAACGTGGTGATCGGGGCCGACGGCTTTGGATATCGCGCGTCGGCCAAGGGGCTTGTGAAGATCCCCCACCTTGGGAACGTCGTGATTGGGAACGATGTCGAGGTGGGGGCGGGCACAGCGATCGACCGAGCGAAGTTTGGCTCAACCACGGTGGGCGACGGCGCGAAGATCGACAACCTGGTGCAGATCGGGCACGGCTGCCAGGTGGGCAAGCACGCGGTGATCTGCGGACAGGCCGCGATCGCGGGATCGGTTACGGTGGGCGACTTTGCGCAGATCGGGGGGAATGCGGGGATCGCTGACAACGTCGCGATCGGGGCCCGCGCCCGAGTTGGGGCGATGGCGGGGTTGATGCGGGATGTTCCGGATGGGCACGCCGTAGGCGGGATTCCGGCTCGTTCGGCACGCGACTTTCTACGGGCCCATAAAGCAGTGGGCGAGCTGCTGAACATGATTCCCGAACTCAAGCGGGCGGCCGCGGCCTTTCGGACCCGGCCCGACCCGAACGCCAGGGGCGAGGCGGACTGCCCCGAGGGCGACCGAAGCAACTGAAGGCGGAACTGAAACCACGCCGCCAACCGCCTCGAACCGCGGATGTCGGAGCGGGATCTCGTGTTGGAACGGAGCACTTCACGCTCGTGTCAACGGAAGCCCAAGCCCAGGTCTGGACGGAGTCGACGCTCGCAAACCCGCACGCGGACCGCGAGAAGGCGGACAAGGTGCGGGCGATGTTCGCGGCGATCGCTCGCAGCTATGACCTCAACAATCGAGTGCATTCGCTGTGGCGCGATCAGGCGTGGCGGCGGTTTGCGGTGCGGGCTGCGCGGGTGAATCCGGGCGATCGCGTGCTGGACGTTGCGTGCGGCACTGGGGACTTGACGCAGGCGTTTGCCGCCTCGGACGCGGGTGAGGTTGTGGGGCTGGATTACACGCCCCAGATGCTGGATATCGCGCGGGAGAAGAGCGCGGCGTCGGCGTCGAACGGTGGACGAACGCCCTCGAGGTACGTTGAAGGCGACGCGACGAAGCTCGCGTTCGAGGATGCAACGTTCGACGTGGTGTCGATCGCGTTCGGGCTGCGGAACGTTTCAGAGCCCCGCAGGGCGCTGGGCGAGTTTGCGCGGGTGCTGCGTCCGGGTGGGCGGCTGGTGATCCTGGAGTTTGAGCGGCCGGCGCATCAGCCGATGAGGTGGCTGTACGACGTGTATTGCGGGTCGATCATGCCGCGAACAGCGACGCTGATCGCGCGGGATCGATCAGGGGCTTACAAGTATCTGCCTCGGTCGGTCAGCACGTTCATGGACCGCAAGCAGATGGCGGAAGCGATGCGGGAGGCGGGGTTCGCAAACGTGGTGCAGACGTCGCTGACGATGGGCATTTGCGTGTGCCACGTCGGAACGCGAAGCTGAGAAGGCGCCGCGGGTGCGGCACGGCTCTCTGAGGACCATGCTCGACCACGAAAGACCCGGGTGGAACGCGGTGCGGCGTTGACTCGCGGCGGCGGCGCGATTCATGTGGCATTGCAACAATGCCCGCGTGGCGCTGGAGCACAAAGATCAATCTGGACCAATTGCGAGTGCACACGCTCGCCCCGGAACTGGCCCCGGAACTGGCCCGGAATCGCCGGGGGGCGCTCATGCGCGGGGGACGAGGATCGGACGCGCGTGGGCGTCCCTGCGGTCGCGCGGGGCGCTGATCGGCCTGCCCGCTGGGCTGGCGTGGAGCGTGCTCTTCGCGGGCTCGCTGCCGCCGATCGGCGTGTGGTGGCTTGCGCTGCTGGCGCTCACGCCTCTGGTGCTGGCGGCGATGGCGGGTCGGGAGCATCTGCGGGCTCGGGCGGTGTGGGCGGGCGCCGGATCGATGGCGTTCTGGCTGGTGCAGCAGTACTGGCTTGTGAATGTGACACTGGCGGGGTATGTGCCGCTGTGCATTTTGCTGAGCGCGTACAACGCGGTGTTTGTGCTGCTGGCAGGACGGCTGGCGGACCGGCTGGCGGGCCGGTTGGCCGGGCGGGGAACGGGGGTTGGGGCGGGCAGGCTTTCGCGAGCCGCGGGCACGGCGGCGTTTTCGGCGGTGGTTGGCGCGCTGTGGATGAGCCTGGAGATCTTTCGGGGCGAGATCGCCTTTGACGGATACGCGTGGGCGCTGATTGCGCATCCGCTCATCGACGCCCCACTGCTTGCCCGCGGCGCGAGCATTTTCGGGGTGTACGGCATCTCGTTCTTCGTCGCGACGGGCGGCGCGGCGCTGGCGTCGATCGCGTGGCGACCCGCGGCGAACGGACAGCCGCGGGGCTCGCTGGGCTCACGCGCGCTGGTTGGCGGTGCGATCGCCGGCACCAGCTTGGCGCTGCTGGGCTCGCTGGGGGTTGTTGCGCGGAGCGCGGACGGGGCAAGCGGCGGGCTGGGGGGCACCGGATGGCGCGTCGCGATCGTGCAGACGAATATCCCGCAGAGCAACAAGGTTGATTGGTCGATGGAGCAGCAGGAGCTCGACTTTGAGGCCATGGTGGCGCTGACGATCCGGGCGGCGGGCGGGGCGGCTGGCGGGGCGGCTGGTGGGGCCGAAGGCGCGGAGGCAACGAGGCCCGACTTGATCGTGTGGCCCGAGACGATGAAGCCGGGCATCTCGCTGGACGCGCGGAGCGTCGAAGCGGAGCGGCGCGCGCGGCTCGTGAGGTCGTACCAGATCGCGGACACGCTGCTGGAGCTTCAGCGAAGCCTCGGCGTGCCGTTCATCGTGGGTGAAGAAGGGTTCGACGGGCTGGCGTTTGATCTGCAGCGAGATCCGCCCGTGACGTTCGATCGGAAGACCAACAGCGCGTTCGTGATCGAGCGCGGGCGCGTGCTGGAGCCCAGGTACGACAAGATTCGATTGACGCCGTTCGGCGAGGTGATGCCGTATCTGTCGGCGTGGCCCTGGCTCGAAGAGCAGATGATGTTCATCGGGGCGCGGGGGATGCGGTTTGAGCTGGCCTCGGGAGAAGCGCCCGTGGTGCTCAAGGTCGATCGCGAGGGTTCGCGGCCCCTGCGCTTCGCGACGCCCATCTGCTTCGAAGTGACGTGGACCCGGCACATGGCGCTGCTGTCCAATCAGGAGGGCGGCATTGATGCGTTCGTGAACCTGACGAACGACGGCTGGTTTGGCCGATGGGACGGCGGACGCGAACAGCACCTGCAGGTGTCGCGGTGGCGCTCGCTGGAACTGGGGGTGCCCATGGTGCGGGCCTCCAATACGGGGATCTCGGCGGTCATCGGCGCTGATGGGTCGGTCGTCGCCCGGGGCGTGGAGGGAGATGCACGCGGTACGCGAGTCGCGGGCGTGCTGACGGCGGTGGTGCCGACGACCGTGGCGCCGACGTTCTTTCGACGCCACGCGGAGCTGGTGACGTGGGCGTGGTTCGGGCTGGGCGTCGGGGCGGTGGTAATTGCGCTCGCTTGGCCCGGGCGCGGCTCGGTGCGGCGACCCAGCCCGGGCGTGACCACCCAAAACTCCCCGGGGACGAACTCGAAGACCGATGTGTCGTAGGTTGGTTTTTCTGCCGACGGGGCCCGATGTAAGCGGCGCCGGCGCATGAAAAGACGCCTATTCCATGCCCCGTTGACAGCACCTCGTTCACAGCACTCCCATGAGAGATCGCATGGCGACGACCACAACGACGAACCAGCCTCGTGGGAGCAGCAACACGCCAATAAGCGCCAGTCGTTGGCGGGCACGGCGGTGGCGAGTTTGGGACCTGGGAACGCGGGCGGGCGGGCTCTTGGCTGTCGCGGCCATGGCGTCGCTGGCGGGCTGCATCGCCAAGCCCCCGGCGACACCGGAGCGGGACGGGCAGGGCGCTTCCAAGAACGGCGTGGCGGCGGCATCGGCGCCGACGACCGGGACGGGGCGAGCCGCGACGAGTGCGAGTGCGAATCGGGCTTCGGCCTCGGGCGATGCTCGCACCGGGCGCGGGCGGACACAGGCGTTGTCGTCGGTGGAGCGGGCGGAACTGCGGGAGCGTGCGGCGGAGATGCTGGTGAGGCACGCCGAGGGAGACGACGCGGCGACGCGGGCCAACGCGATCGAGGCGATGCGAGAAGCGCCGGAGCGATTCACGGGGATGATCGAGCGAGCGCTTGGGGATTCCAACGAGGGTGTTCGGGCGGCGGCGGCGATGGTTGCGGGCTGGACGAGCCCGACGAGGTATGCGCCAACGCTGAAAACGATGAAGGAGGACGCCTCACCGTTCGTGCGCGCGTCGGTGATCTTTGCGTTGGCGAAGGGGGATCGGGACACGGACCCGACGCCGCTAGGCGAACTCTTACTGTCGCACCCCTCGCCCCGAGTGCGGAGCCATGTCGCGCTGGTGCTGGGGGAGCTTGGGAACCAGTCCGCGGCGGGGCTGCTGAAGCAGGCGGCGCGGGAGCGGATTCCGCGGGCGAGCGACGTTGAGATGAAGGCGATGCAGCTCCAGATCGCCGAGGCGCTGATCAAGCTCGGCGAGGATGAGCAGGTGGACACGCTGCGGGCGGCGCTCTATCCGGCGCGGCCCGAGGAGCTGGAACTGACGGCATTGTCGGTGCAGATCATCGGGCAGGTGGGCGATCGCGGCTCGACGGGGCATCTCAAGAATCTGGCTTTCCAACGCGACCCGGGCGGGCGGTTGATGCCCGCGGAGGTGCGGCTGGCGATCGCGGCCTCGCTGCTGCAGCTTGGCGTGCCGGAGGCGGTGCAGATCGCGGATGAGTATCGCGCGAGCACGCTGCCGGCGGTGCGGGCACAATCTGCGTATGTGTATGGGGAATCGAGGAGCGCAGCCTCGCTCCGGGCGCTGGCGTCGCTGATGGATGACCCCTCGCCACTGGTGCAGGTCTATGCGGCCCGGGGCGTGCTCAAGAGCTCGGGGGACGCGAGGCCGGCGTCCCGATAAAAGGGGGGCGTGCGCCATCGGCAAGACGCGATGGGGGCGGGCTATCGTTGAGGGCATGATTACGCCGGCTCCAACATCGAAGGTTGCGCCCGGGCTCGCTCGGGGCGTGCTGCACGCGGTCCAGGATGTGACGGCCACCAAGGCGGCGTTCATCGTCTTCTCGGTGCCGGGCACGAACTACGAGCTGCACCTGCGGCCGTTGGGGACGATTGCAACGCCCGTGGGCAAGCGGATCCTGGGCCGCATCCGGGCCAAGGCCCGGCGGGTGGACACCGTGATGACGGGCGGGCGGTATGTGGAGCCCGTGTACGGGCGGCCTCGCCGGGTGCAAGGCTCGATCGTGGAGGTCGACGCGGAGGCTCGGACGATCACCGTCAACGCGGGTGTGCCGATCGTGTGCACGCTCACCGACGAGCGTCAGTCGCCCGGCGACTTTGCGATCGGGCACGTTGTCAGCTTCGACGTGCTGGACGGTTCGACCTTTGAAGAAGTTCGCGACTGAAGAAGTCCGCGAGGTTCTTCTGAACGCTCATGGCACGCCGAATGCTCATCGCCTTTGTGCTCTCGGCCATGCTGGCGGTTGGGTGTTATGTCATCGCGCCACGCGCCGGGGTGTATCTGCCCTGGTTTGTGCCGCTCGTGGCGTTCGGCGCGATCTTCGCAGCGGCAATTGCGCCGCTGCTGGAGCGTTCGCCCAGCGATGATGCAGCGGACGCTGAGGACGACGACCAACGCGAGGATCGTTGGCGGGCGAGTCGGCGGGACGACGGAGAAGATGAAGGTGCTGGGCGCGATCGCCCATCGCTGCGGCTGCGGCGATGAGGACCGTGCGGGTGTGAACCGGCGCGGTGGGCGGTGGGCTGCGGGCTGCGCTAGCCCTTGACCTGCTTGCGATACTCGGTGGTGAGCATGCCGGCAAAGCCCCAGTTTTCCGGGTCGATCTCGTCGATGACGATGTGCGTGTGCTCGGGTTTCTTGCCAAGCACGCGCTGCAAGGTCGACGTGACTTCGGCAACGATCTGGGCTTTCTGGGCGGGCGTGACGCCGTCGCGGGTGATCTTGATGTTGACGTACGGCATGCGTTGTTGATTCGCAAGGAATGCTGCGTGTGACGCAAGGGCTTCGTCGCGGGTGGGCTTGCAGGAAGCGCTGCGCGCACGAGCAGCCGGGATCGCTGCTGCGACCCTGGTTGCTTCTGCTTTGCCCGTGGGCATCAGCCGCGGCCGGTGCTCATGGCGTGCGTTTCCTCCGGCGTGTGGGTGTTGCCGGGGAACTGCTTGATGCCGTCCTGCTTCGGGCGGCGTCCCTTGCCACGGAGATCGGTGGGCGTCTTTTCGGGGATGACAAACTGGCTGGGCGCCTGGGCCTTGTTGTGGGCGATGGCGGCCTCGGCAGCGGCGAGCATCGACTCGTCGGCGTTCTCGTAGAGCGAGCGGAAGCACTCGCGGATGGAGGTTTCGGCGATGTCGAAGAAGTGGATGGCCGCGGCCTTGTCGCGCTGCCATTCCAGGTCGGCGGCGCCGTTAGAGGCGTGCTGTGCCATGTCGGCGTCGAGCTTGCTGAGCGTGCAGGCCCAGGCGTGGAGCCACATGGAGACTTCGGCGACGCGGGCCTGGACGCACTGGCGATCGAGGATCTTGATGTCGAACTGCTTGCTGACGCGCTTGAACTGGTAGGTGTGCTCGCGGACGAGCTGGCACATGCGTTCGGCGTAGGGCTGGAGGCTGGCGCTGCGGAGCCTGGTGACCTTGGGAAGCGAGCCGCGGATGCCCAGGAAGACTTCGAGCCCGAGGGGGATGGCGCGGCTCAGGAGCTTGAAGTTGAACATGTTCTTGAGCCCGCCACCGATGGCGCCGAGGAGGCCCTTCTCGGGGGTGGCGCCCATGGCATCGCGGATGCCGAGCATGTATTCGGCGAGCTGTTTGCCGCCATAGCTGAAGAGGACGTAGCTGAGCATGACTTCGTTGGCGCCTTCAACGATGAGGTTGATGCGTGAGTCGCGGAAGATGCGCTCGACCTCGTTCTCGGTCATGTAGCTTTCGCCGCCCATGATCTGCATGCCGTCGTTGACGACGCGCCAGCCCATCTCGGAGCAGAACACTTTGCAGATGGCGGTTTCGACCTGGATGTCCTGGTCCTTGCGATCGAGCGAGCCGGTAGTCATGTAAAGGACGGCGTCCATGGCGTAATCGAGGGCGGCCATGTTGGCGAGCCGCTTCTTGACGAGCTCGAAATCGCTGAGGGCTCGGCTGAACTGGAAGCGGGTCGTGGCCCACTTGGTGGCCTGATCGCGGACGCGGCGAGCGCCGCCCAGCATGCCGGCGGAGAGGGTGCAGCGCCCGTAGTTGAGGCAGGAGAGGGCGATGTTGAGGCCCTTGCCCTCCTGGCCCAGAAGGTGGCTCTTGGGGACGCGAACGTTGTTGAACTTGATGCGGGCCTGCCAGGTGCCGCGGATGCCGCACTTGCTGCGGTTCTTCTGGTAAATGTCGATGCCGGGCATGTCCGGGGTGCAGACGAGGGCGGTGACGCGTTCCTTGCCGTCGGCCATTTTCTGCTTGGCCATGACGGTGAAAAGACCGGAGATGGCGCCGCTCGTGGCCCACTTTTTTTCGCCATTGAGAATGTAGAACTCGCCGTCTTCGGATCTCTCGCAGCGTGTTTCCTGGCCACCGGCGTCGCAGCCGACATTGGGCTCGCTGAGGCAGAAGGCGCTGACCCAGTCCTTCGCGAGGCGTGGGAGCCACTTCTTCTTCTGATCGTCGGAGCCAAAGAGCATGACGGCCTTGCAGCCGATCGACTGGTGTGCGGAGACGAGGACAGCGGTGGACCCGCAGTACATGCCGATGCGTTCAAGGACGCGGTTGTAGCTGGTGATGCCCATGCCCCCGCCGCCATGCTCCTTGGGGATGGTCATGCCCAGAACGCCAAGGCTGAAGAGCTTGTCGATGACCCAGCGCGGGATTTCCTGTTCCTGATCAATCTGGATGGCGGGGTGGTCGGTGCGGAGGTACTCATCGAGGCGGGCCAGGAGCTGGTCGCACTCGGCGGATTCGCGGGCGTCCTGTTCGGGGTAGGGGAAATAGAGGTCTTCGCGGACGCGTCCCCAGAAGAGGTTCTTGACAGCGCCCATCTGGTCGGGATCGGGCCCAAGCCACGACTCGGCCTCTTCGATGAGCTTTCGATCCGCCTCTTTGAGCCCCTTGAGATTCTTCAGGTCGGCCATGGCTTCCTCTCGCTTCCTGGACGCCACCTTGTGCTGGGGGCGGCGCCGCCTTGCAACATCGATCGTCGTCGCGCCCGGGGCGCTCCATTTGCGACAGAGAAGCTTCGGACGACGGCCCGTGGTGGAGGCGACCCGGGGACGGATATCGCCCGCCCCGCCCGCGCTCACGCCGCCGACCGGCCCGCTGCAACTCTCTCACCACCACGTCGACATGGGAAGTCTAGGGCCTTGAGAAGCAGGACCGGGGAAGGGGCGCGACCCCAGGCCCCCACCGCTGATTAGTCGAAGCTGTACTGGAACTGGCTGTCCTTGACGCCCACGTGGACCTTGGTGACGGGCTTGTTCTCCATCAGGCGTTCGAGCAGCTCGCGACCGATGGTCGGGAGCATCTGGCGGGTGATGATGGCGTCAATGGCGCGGGCTCCGGAATCCAGCTCCGTGACGCGGCTGACGATGGTGTCGGAGACGACGGGGTCGTAGCTGAACGGCACCTTGTGCCCTTCCTGCACGCGCTGGCCCACGCGGGCGAGCTGGAGCTTGATGATGGCTCGCATCATTTCGTCGCTGATCGGGTAGTACGGGATGATGTTCAAGCGCCCGAGGAGCGCGGGCGGGAAGACCTTGAGCAGCGGATCGCGCATGGCCTTGACCAGGCCATCAGGGTCGGGCTTCAGGGTCGGATCCTTGCAGAGCTTCATGACCAGATCCGTCCCGACGTTGCTGGTGAGGAGGATGATGGTGTTCTTGAAGTCGATGTCGACGCCCTCGGAGTCCTTCATGATGCCCTTGTCGAAGACCTGGAAGAAGATCTCGTGGACGTCGGCGTGGGCCTTCTCAACCTCGTCGAGGAGGAGCACGGAGTAGGGGCGTCGGCGGACGGCCTCGGTCATGACGCCGCCCTTGCCGAAGCCGACGTAGCCGGGGGGCGAACCCATGAGGAGCGAGACCTTGTGGGCTTCCTGGTACTCGCTCATGTTGATGGTGATGAGTCCTTGCGACCCGCCGTAGAGGGCCTCGGCGAGCGCAATGGCGGTCTCGGTCTTGCCGACGCCGGAGGGACCGACGAGCATGAAGACGCCGACGGGGCGGCCCGGGTTATCCAGCTTGGCGCGGGCGAGCTGGATGCGCTGGGCGATGGCTTCCAGGCCATGACGCTGCCCGATGACGCGCTTCTCCAGCGTGTCGGCGAGCTTGAGCACGCCCTCGATCTCGTTGCGGACCATGCGCCCAAGCGGGATGCCCGTCCAATCAGAAACCACGGCGGCAACAGTCGCGGAATCGACGGATGGGCGAATCAGGGGCGTCTCGCCTTGGAGTGTTTCCAGCTCCTTGTCGAGCTTCTTGAGATCTTCCAGAAGCTTGAGGCGATCGGCCTCGGAGAGCGGAGGCGCAGCGGCGGGGGCCGACTCGGGCTTGGTCGCGGCGGGGCTCGCCTTTGGGTCGGCGGGCTTGTTGGATTCGCCGGGCTTGGTGGAACCGCCGGGGGCGCCGCCCATGAGCTTGAGGCGGATGTCCAGGATTTTCTGAACGAGTTCCTTCTCCTTCGCGAAGTGGGTCTCCAGCTCCTTGAGGCGACCGGTCTCGGATTCGATCAGCCCGACGAGCTCGGCCCGGCGCTTGGCGTGGTCCATCCCAGTCACCGACTCGCGGTCGATGATCTCCAGCTCGGTCTTGAGGGAATCCAGTCGCTTGCGGAGGTCGTCGATATCGGCGGGGATCGCGTGCTGCCCGACGGAAACGCGGGCGCAGGAGGTGTCGAGGAGGCTCACGGCCTTGTCCGGAAGCTGGCGGCCCTGGATGTAGCGCTTCGAGAGCTTGACCGCTGCTTCGAGGGCCTCATCGAGGACCTGGACCTTGAAGTGCTTCTCCATGACCTTCGCGAGGCCTCGGATCATGAGGAGGCACTTGGCTTCGTCGGGCTCGTCGACCTTGACGACCTGGAAGCGCCGGGTCATCGCAGGATCTTTTTCAAAGTGCTGCTTGTACTCGCTCTGGGTAGTGGCGGCGATGGTGCGGAGCGTGCCCCGGGCCAGCGCCGGCTTGAGCAACTGGGCGGCGTCGCCCGTGCCCGCCGAGCCTCCCGCGCCCATGAGCGTGTGGGCTTCGTCGATGAACAGGATGATGGGCTGGGGCGAGGATTGGACTTCGTCGATGACTTGACGGAGGCGGTTTTCAAACTCACCCTTCATGCTGGCGCCCGCCTGCAGCAATCCAATATCCAGTTCCATGACGCGAACGTCCTTGAGCTGGGGCGGGACGTCGCCCGCGACGATGCGCTGCGCGAAGCCCTCGACGACGGCGGTCTTGCCGACGCCTGCCTCGCCCGTCAGGATCGGGTTGTTCTGGCGTCGCCGGGTGAGGACGTCGATGCACTGGCGGATTTCCTCGTCGCGGCCGACGATCGGATCCATCTTGCCCTGGCGGGCGTTCTCGGTCAGGTCCTTGCAGAAGCGCTTGAGCCCCTCTTGCTTGCCCATCTGCGCCGGGGCCATCGCGCCGGAGGTTTCGCCCGGCCCGGCAACGCCCGATTGCTGGCCCATCGCGGAGCCGTCGTACGCGACCTGGGCGGCCTCGGGAGACTGGGCGAGCAGCTTGGCAAAGTTGTCGCTGAGCTCACCCTCCTTGATCTTGTTGAACTCGGGGGAGATGTTGGCGAGGATCGACCGCAGGTTGGCGGTCTTGAGCATGGCGACGAGGATGTGCCCGCTGCGCACCGAGTTCTCGCCAAAGAGCAGCGTGGCATAGGTCCATGCCCGCTCGGTCGCGTCGGAGAGGTGGTTGGAAATATCGGAGATCGAGCTGGCGCCGCGTGGGAGGCGGTCGAGGGCCGCCTGCACGTCCGCCGTCAGCTTTGACGGGTTGAGCTCGTACTGGCGGATGATGCGGTGGGTGTCGGAATCCTGGTTCTGAAGGACCTGGGTGAGCCAGTGGATGAACTCGACGTAGGGATTGCCGCGGAGCTTGCAGAAGACGGTGGCGCCTTCCAGAGCCTTGTAACAGAGGGTGTTGAGCTTTCCGAACAGGGCGCTACGAGAGATTTCTGCCATTGGCGGGCTCCACGATGCGGCATGCCTACGAGCCGCACGCGGAGCGTATCCGAAATCGGGGCGGGTCGTCGTGGTCGGGCCGGTGGCGTCGGTCGCTGTGCCCGTTGAAGGCGGGAACCTCTTGATGAAGGACGGAACTTGAAGGACGAAACAAGGCCCGCCCCGGTTGGAGGCGGGCCCTGTCGGGAGACTTTCATCCGTCCGGCCTCTGCACGCTTGCGCAGGGCCATGGCGAGGGCAAGACTCCGGGCGAGACGGGAAGCCCGAGCGGGCGTCGCCCGTCGGAGAGGTGCTTACTCGCAGCCCTCATCGAAGGCCACCGAGAAGGTGAGGTAGTCGAAGAAGTCGACCTGGCCATTGCCATCAACGTCTGCCGCCGGATCCTCTTGCGAATACGCGCCGACGAAGTCAAGGTAGTCGATGAAGTCGGCTTGTCCGTCGTTGTTGAAGTCCGCGGCACATGACGTGCCAAGCGCGGGGATCGTCGCGAGCCACGTGATGGGGTAATCGACGAAGCCTTCACTCACGTACACCGACCCAGTGATGGTCGTGCCGTCAGCGGAAATCGCGCGGGCCTGCCAGAAGTAGAAGAAAGGGTACTCCGGAAGGATCTCAACCCCGTTGCTGGCGAGCAGTTGCAACAGGTTGATCACCTGGCCATTCTGCCAGAGCGCGGGGTACCACTCTCCACCGTCGGTGACGTACCCGACGATGCGAGAGCCATCGGGCGTCGTGTCGAAGGTCTCTCCGTTCAGGAAGTCGCCAAGGGGCAGAGTCTCGATCTGGTTGCTCGATTCCCTCCACACGAATGGAGCTGGGAGGAACGACGCGTCTGTCGTGTATCCGACCGCGATCGTTCCGGCAGCGTTGATGTTTCGAACGAGCAACTGGTTGTCCGGAGCGAGAACGGGCAGCGTCTGAAACGGGCCCGTGCCGACGCGACGAAACGTGCCCGCGCCTTGCTGCCCGATGAACGTCCCAAAGACGGTGTTGCCGTCCGCGGAGACATGAGAGAGCCTGGAGCCAAACTCGCTACCAGGAACACTGAGAACTTCTGCTGGCCCGTCGATGGGGAAGATGGCCGCTCGCTCGCCCAGATCCGGAACCGCCACGACGCCGACGGCCCGTGTCCCGTCGTTGGTCACGGCGAAAGCTTGGCGCGGCGCCTCGGGGGCGTCTGCGGGCCCTTGGATCGGCGTGAACGTGCCGACACTGTCCCAGCGCCCGGCAATGAGCGGCGCTGCGCCCGACCCGACCGGCTCGGCCGACACCACGCCCACCGTGAACTGCGCATTGTCCGAGGTTCCGTAGGCCTCGGCGTAGGGTGTCGCAGACGCGTTTGAGAAGAACTCGAACCCGCCCGCCTGCGTCCAGCGAAAGACGAATGTGGGCACGGCTTCGCTCGAGAGGACCGTGGAGCCGAACCCGACGATGGTCGTGCCATCGGGAGAAAGCCCGCCGAGCACCTGAACCGCGTTGGCGCCGCTTGTGACCGCCCGCAGGGCGTACGTCTGCCCGGCCGCGAGGGACCCGCCGAAGGCGATGCCGAATCCAAGACACTGTGCAACTGATCGCGACATGGATGACCTTTCATTGTTTCCAGGGTGACCTAGCCAATGCCCGTTCCTTTGGACGCATGAGCCATCGCGAGCACCCGTGCTGAGCGGACACGTGCTCGACGCTGGCACGAGTTTCAGACCAACCGACAACTCCGGAGCAAGCCGCGCGACCGTTCCGATCGGGCCGGCGCTTGGCGGATTTCTTTCATCCGGCGACGAACGACTCGTGGGCTCGCCATGCCTTTCTTCGTGTCGCCGCTGGGTGGGTCGTGCAGCGACTGCCCTGCCAGCCCCTAAGCAAATCTCCAAGAGCAGTTTGACAGAGGCCAGCGTGCGTGTCAATCGTTTTTGAGCAACTTTCCCGAAAATGCTCTGCCGCGAGCAAAGCTTGATAAACTGACGACGTGCGGAAGAAGACTTCAACAACCACGCGTTCCCACCAGAATCGCACCCCGGGGCCGACGGAGCTCCACGCGGACGCCTCCCGAGTGCTCTTCACGCTCCGAGAGTCGGTGCGGCGGGTGCTCGATAGCCTGCCATTTCCGGCGGAGCGCGGACGCGATCTGGAGCACAACCTCAAGCTCCACAAGACGCTCGCCTGGCGTCTGGCTCGTCTGGCCTACGACCCCGACCCGCTGGCCCGCATCGGACAGTTGCCGGGCGCGGAGGGCTTCGAGCTTTTCCTGAACTCTGCTGCGCGAGCGGGAGCCGCCCAGGGGGCGCTGCGAGGCGTGCGCACCAGCCTTGCCGATCTCGAGCAGTTCGCTCGCACGCACGCGGGCGACCGGGACTCGCTGGAAGTGCTGCTGCGCGGGCTCTCCTCGGCGGAGGAAACCAGCACAGACCTCCGCGCGTCACGTCGTGCCGCGTTTCGCTGCGCCGCGTATAGCTGGGGCGTGCAGACCGGGACGCGGATCTTGGGCTGCGTCATCAGGCCCGCGCCGGGTGGCAGGGCGGATGTCGCCACGATCCGCGGGCACGTGCGCGTCCGCCGCGTCCGCAGCGAAGGCATGCTCCGCCTTTCTCGAACCGTGGAACACGACACGGACCAGCCCGATGGACGGCGGGCCAGAGTCGCGCCAATCGAGCCCGAGAGTTCGGTCGCTGGCGTTCCCGTGCTCCCTCAGTTCAGCTCCGTGCCGCTGCCCGCGCTGCAGGCGGTTCCGCTCCCCGGCAACAACATCGAGTATTGCTTCGCGGACCAGAAGCTGGGCGAAAAAGCCGCGATCACCATAGTGACGGGAGAGGTCCGACGTGAGATCAGGGGAATTCGCTGGAAGAACCCGGCGAACTCCACGAATGTGCTCATGATCACGGTGCGCGATCCGGCAGAAGAGGCGGTCATCGACCTCTGGGCCCCGCCCGAGTTTGGGATCGAGCACCGCGCGCTCGTCGTCAGCGCTGCTGGGGCCGACCCCGTCGCGCAGGCGCCGGAATGCTGGCTCGAGCTGCCCGTCCCCATCCAGGTGCAGAGGCTTGGTCGCGGCATGCTCGGCGCCCGCTTGCCCAGTGCGGTCATGTGGGTCGACGCCGTGCGTTCGTGCATGGATCGACTCAACTGGAACCCGGCTGATTTCGAGCTGCACCGCGTCCGGTTGGAATACCCGATCGTTGGCACCGCGATTGTTCTGCAAACCACGCTGCCCGATCGTCCCGCATCCGGCGAGTAGCGGATCACGAGAACACGGCCCGCCTCATGCATCGAGGCGGGCCCGGTCGTCAACGTTTTCGCGACCCTGGGATCGCAGGCCCAGGGAACGCCGCGTCAGTCGCAACCCTGATCAAAGGCCTGGGCGAAGTCGAGGTAGTCGAAGAAGTCGATCACGCCGTCGTTGTTGATGTCGGCGGAGGGGTCCTCTTCAGAGAACGCGAGCGAGAAGTCGAGGAAGTCGAAGAAGTCGACCTGGCCATCGCCATTGAAGTCGGCGATGCAGGGGACGCCGTCGATGGGGGTTTCGTTAGAACCGCCGCCCATGTCGAACTCGACGTCGTCGCCGAGGGTCTGTGGCAGGTTGAAGTCGATCGCGATCTCCGAAGGCAGGAAAAACTCAAAGGGGATGGGCGTGCCGGGGGGAGGGAGTTGGATGTTCTGGAAGATGCCCGTCCGTTCGACGAGTTCGAGCGCCCCGTTGCGGACCTGGATGTTGAGCGACCCACGCTGCGGCGTGAACTCACCCGGCAGATCGATGCGCAGCTCGGCCTCGGGCGCCGTGATCGTTGCGATGTTGTTCTCCCAGGAAATCCCGGCGTTCTCGGGCAAGCCAAAGGGGGGACCATCGACTCGCGACTTGATGTCCAGCAGCGAGCTCTCCAGCGTCACCTGGCCATCGGCGTTACGAACGCGGGCGATGATCGGATCGACGCGGACCAGCGCGGACCCTCCGACGGTGTCCCGCAGCACCGGGCCCCAGAGAATGCGCCCGAAGAACATGCGGCGTGCCCGGACCTCGACAGTCGCGGTGCTGAAGGACCACCCGGAGTTGCCGCGACCGACGACGGTGACGTTGCCCTCGGAGCGGACGAAACCGGACACGGGTGTGCCGACGCCGAAGGGGTTGACGCGGATCGTGGACCTCGCGAAGGCGGAAGACGGCCCGAGCGGGACGTTGGCAAGGTCGACCCGGGTGCCGCCAGCGGGCCCGAAGCCCACGGCTCCGCGGTTGCAGAAGACGCCACCGGAGTTGAAGACGTTACCGCCAAAGACGAGCCAGTCAAAGCCGAAGGCAGCCCAGGGGCCGGGCTGTGCGGCCGGGCTGACGCTGAAGACGTTGTGCCCGGGCTCGCGGATCCAGGCGTGGTCGTACCAGCGACCGACGACCGAAGGGAGGAGGTTGCCGCCCGGGAAGAAGGTGAAGTTGTGCTGGATGAAGTACGACTGGCTGATGACCTGGGCGCTGGCGGTCGGAGTCGCGATCGTCGAGACTGCGACGGGCGCGAGAGATGCCAGGACACAACGGAGTGCGTTGCGATTCATGAGTTGCTCCTTCTCGAAAACTCGGGGTGCCGGATGCAGGGGATTGAAGAGGCTTCGCCGGCACACGACGCCTCAAGAGATGAGGCGACGCCCCCCTGCTTCGGTCACGGACATTTGAGAGAAAACGGAACATCACCCTCGCATCGAGCGCGAGCAGAGCGGCTCGCGGCCCGCGAACCGGCTTGTCGATGGGCGGGCGCCAGATACGCTCTCTCGCATGCAGAGCTATCACATGTGGTTCAACCTGATCGACTCGCATCGCGACGTTGAGTTTGCCCACGCGGTTGAGGCGTATCTCGGGCACCTGCAACGCCAAGGCAAGATCGAGGGCTGGACACTGCAGCGACGCAAGTTCGGGTTCGGCCCGCCCGAGCTTGGGGAGTTCCACTGCATCGTCCACACCCGCGACATGGCACAACTCGACAGCGCGTTCGACATCGTCGCAACTCGCGCGGGCGAGATCGAGCGGCTGCATCGACCCGTCTACTCGATGGTCAAGGACTTCAAGAGCGCCCTCTATCGCGACTTTCCAGATCCGCAGCGCGTGAGCGCGGGTGGAAGCTCCGCGACGACGGCTGGAGCTTGAAGCGAACGCGTCCATGTCAGCCCGTGGCGCGAACGTGAGCGGGGCTCACTCGTCTCACTCGCCTTCGCGGGGGCAATTCACTCACTCTCGCGGGGCGTGTCACTCAGGTTCGGCGGGCACGACGCGCGCGACGACCACGGCGGTCGAGCCATCGGCAAACTGCGCCGCGAAGGTCAGCTCGCCCTGGTCGCTGAAGCCCGAAGGCTTGCCGTCCCCGTTGCCGCTGCCCATGTGCACGAGGATCCTGGTGACTTCGTGCATGTCGCCAGCATCGGGGCGGGGGTCGAGGTCGAACATCTGCCCGGCGACGACGATCGGCACGGGCTCGCCCCGGAGCGGGACGAGCCAGAGGCCTTCGCGGCGGCGCTGGTTGGGTTCGCCGCTCAGGACGCCGACATAGGCGACATCGCCCCGGGCGTTGATGGCGTGCGCGCGCAGAGTTTCGAGGCGTTCCGAAGTGTCGGGCGAAACAGGAATCTGTCGCCCGGCGCGCACGAGCACCTGCGGGGTCTCCGCTGCGGGGCTTGCGATGTCGGAGTGCACGCCGGAGCGCGGTTCCGTGGGGGGCGGTTGTGGGAGGGACGATTCCGGGGCGCGGGGTTCCGGGGCGCGGGGTTCCGGGGCGCGAGCATCGGGAGAGTGTTCTGGCGATGTGTCGCGGACGATGCAGAGCAGTTGCTCCGCTGGGTTGTCCTCGCCACCCGATCGGCCTGTCGCGGCAAAGAGGATGTCGCCGCGGGCGTTGATGAGCGGGAACTCGACGAGTTCGAGCGTGATTTCTTCGGGTGCTACTGAACGGCCCACGTCGCGAGCCGCGGGCGCGGGGGCTTGAACGCGCATGCCGGTGCGAGCGATGATGCGATCGCGCGGGCCGGCAGCGCCGAGGTTGGCGTCGGGAGGCGACGGGGGCACACTCACGATCGCAAAGACGCTGGGCGCGGGCCTTCGGAGGGGCTTGCCCTCCGGCGACACGCTGCGTCGCTCGGGCAGCGGAAGGTCGACCTCGCACCCGAACACGATCGTCCCCTGCGCGTTCACGCCGGGAGGCCAGAGTTCGCCATATCGCACGCCCTCGCGGAGTCCCGGCACGCTCGCACCCTTGCGCACGAGCAAGCGCAATGCTCCGGGCACCACGCTCGCTGCGGCGCCGGCCTGCGCCGGAGACGCGCCCGCGGACCGGATGGAATCCGACCAGATGGCGTCGTTCTCGCGCTGCGTGAGGCCCGGGCCTTCGAGCCCGGCAAGAAACGCGATCGTCCCCTGTTGATTCACCACCGGCGCGAAGAAGCCCGCGAAGGTCAGGCCTCGGTCGCCCGCCTGGGCGCTCGCCACGGGCGTCGTGGCCGCTGGTGCGCGCTCGCCGGTTGTCGCGACGGCACCCAGGCCGCCGGCCCAGACCCAGATGCCCCCTCGTGCTTCGCGATCGGCCTCGGCATCGGCTGATTCCAACTCCGGAGCTGTTCTGCCAAGCCAGGCCAGGCGCCCATCGCTCATGGCCAGACTTGAGAGATCGACGAAGGTGGGCCGAGCGTTGGATGCATGGGCTGGAACGGGAGCGCCGGGTTGGCTCACGCGCTGAAGGCCGGTGGCGGCATTGCCCACAAAAACCGCGAGCGTGGAAGCCGACCCGCGACCATTGACCTCGCGAGATTCAGCTCCGGAGCCCTCCGCAGGCTCGGGGGGCGAATGGGCGGGCGCACCGCTCTCACCCGCCTGGGCAGTGTCCGCGAGCACGTCCGCGAGAATGGCAACCGTTCCCTGTGAGTCGATCAGCAGTTCACGCACGCCAACGACCCGGAGATCTGGCTGCTCGTTGATTCGCAGTCGAGCGAGCGATGCACCGCTCCAAACGTAGACGCTTAGGGTCTGCGAACTGGACGTCGACGAATCGGGCAGCGGCGAGCCTGGAGTCGGTGTCGGTCGAGGAAGTTCGGTCCCGGCAAACGCCACGCGGCCTTGGGAGATCACGGGTGCGAGTGGCTCGATGCGGGCGAACGCTTGCCCCGCGTCGGCGGGAGCCGCCGTGCCGGACCTGGCGATGATCCGATACTCCACGCGATGATCCGCGTCGATTGCTCCGCAGGCGGCCCGGGTCACGCTGGTCGTCAGGCTCATGGAGGCGCTGAGCGCACCGATGATGATGCCGCGAGCGAAGGCGGCTTTGCGATCGAGGCACGCTGCGCGACAGCCAAGCGCGTTCGAACGGCGACCAAAGACGCGTCTCAGGTGCTCGCGTGAGGCCTGGATCACAGGTCAGTGTAGATGTGCGGTCCACGGACCGGGGCGACCACGGAGGGTGCAGTCCGGATTCGGTGTCGATTGTGGCTTGGCATTCGCCGCCGCGAGTCTCTACCGTTGGCGGGCAGTGGATTCGATCGTGCGATTCTCGTCGAGATCGTCGCGGCTCACCGCGGTTGCTGGATGTGGTTGTGGCTCGGCGGATAGCGAACCCCGGGGCGTGGCTTGGAGCAAGTGTGATGGATGCGGAAGCAGGCAAGGTTCTCGAACACGTCGCGAGCGAGGCTCGGGCGGCTGGAGTCTTCGCCAACGTCGAACTGGTGCGGGATCGCGGGCTAGTGCAGTGCCAAGCGGCGGCATCGGCCGCGCCGGCGTGGTATCGCGTTCAGGCGACCGGCGAGGGCGTCTTTGTTTCGGTCGTGACGCCCGACCGCTGGCTGAGCCACTCCGTGGAGGCCGACCTGCTGCACACGGGCGACAAGCTCGAGGAGTTGCTGGAGGAAGAGCTGGCGGAGCTCGGGCTTCCCGGAACCCGCCCGGCGGTTGACCACTACCGCGATGACGAGAAGCTGTTCACGTTCCGCTCGAGAGCGCCAAAGACGGCGCGGGAGGCGGCGCTGTTCCTGCTGGCGTACGAGGCGTGCTTCCGCAACCTGGGAGACATGCACCAGGACGAGGATGAGTGAACGCACGGTTTCGTGTGAGGACAACTGATCACGGGCCTTCGCTCTGGCGGCGCGACACCGAGAACGTGGCGCGCGGCGTGCGTGCTCAGCTTCCGGGCACCGGCAACGGCGCCGCACGCGACGGGTCGCGCGGGGCATAGGTCGCCGCGGCTTCCTTCAGCGTTTGCTTCAGCATGCCAAGCGTGTCCACGTCGCCCTTCATCATCGACGCCAAATACGCCCGCGCTTGCTCAAACGTGATGTGCGGGGGGATCAGCGGCACGTTGGGATCGGTCACGAACTCCAGCACGCTTGGGCGCTCGGCGGCCAACGCCGCGTCCCACGCCTCCCCCACTCGCTCCGGATCGTCGATCCGGATCCCCAGCAGCCCGAGGCTGCTCGCGTACGCGGCATACTCAAAGGGCGGCAAATCCTGGCTCGTTTCGAACTTTGCATCCCCCGCCATCACCCGCTGCTCCCACGTCACCATGTTCAGGTCGCCATTGTTCAGCACGCAGACGATGAGGCGAGGGTCGCTCCATTCCCGCCAGGACGCGGAGATCGAGATGAGCCCGTTGATCCCGAGCATCTGCATGGCCCCGTCGCCCACGAAGGCGATCGCGACGCGATCGGGGAACGCGTGCTTGGCGGCGAGCGCGTAAGGCACGCCGGGGCACATCGTCGCGAGACCTCCCGAGAGCGAGGCCTTCATCCCCGATCGCAAGACCAGGTCGCGCGCGTACCAGAAGACGCACGAGCCGGAGTCGGCGGAAAGGATGCACTTTTCCGGCAGCCTCTTGGACGCCTCCCAGAAGACGCGCTGGGGATTGATTGGGTCGGCCCCCACCATCGCGCGGGCCTCGAGCACCTTCCACCACTCCACGATCCACTCGCGGATCGATCTCGTCCACTCGTTTTCGTCGCGAGGCTCGAGCAGCGGCAGCAGGGCGCGGAGCGTCAGGGCCGAGTCGCCATGCAGCGCCGCCTCGGCCGGCATTCGCAGGCTGAGCTGGCGGGGCTTCAGGTCGATCTGCACCACCCGGACCTGATCGGGCTGGGGCAGGAACTCGGCATATGGAAAGCCGGTACCGACCATCAGGAGCGCGTCGCACTCGCGCATCATGCGATCGCTGGCCCGCGTTCCGAGCAGCCCGATGGACCCCGTGACCAGTGGATGAGAGTCGGGCGCCACCGCCTTTCCGAGCAGCGCCTTGGCGATGCCAGCACCAAGTTTCTCGGCGGTCTGCACCACCTCAGACTCCGCGTGTAGCGCTCCGGCGCCGACCAGCATCGCGGGCCTCTTGCTGCTGTTCAAGATGGCTGCGGCGCGCTCGAGTTGATCCTTGGTCGGGATGATCTCCGGAAACTCGTACCCGACGCCGGAGTAGGTGACGCCATGCTTGCGGGGCGGCTCGATCGCGATCTGCTCCTGAATGTCCGCGGGCACGATGATGCACGTCACGGTTCGTCCGGAGATTGCGATGCGCATCGCGTTGTCAACATGATGCCTCCACGCCGAGGCGTGTGAAACGACGCTGACGAAGTCGCCCGCGACGTCCTTGAAGAGCGAGCGAAGATCGACCTCCTGCTGATAATCGGAGCCGATGGCGAAGCTCACCGTCTGCCCGACGATGGCAACGACGGGCGCATGGTCCTTCTTGGCGTCATAGAGCCCGTTGAGCAGATGGATCGCCCCTGGGCCGCTGGTCGCGAGGCAGATGCCGGCGCTCCCGGTGAACTTGGCGTGGGCGCAGGCCATGAATGCCGCGAGTTCTTCGTAACGCGCCTGGATGAAGCGCAGTTCGCTCTCGCGCCGCTTGATCGCGCTGGTGATCCCGTTGATGCCGTCACCCGGGTATCCAAAGACCCGATCGACCTGCCACTGGATGAGGCGGTCGATGAGGCGATCAGCAACGGTGGCCATGCGCGTGCTCCTGACTCCCCAGACGCTGCACGACATGGCAACGCGGCGTGAGCGTTCCATGAACCGGGGACGCAAACGTGAGAAGCCCCGGGCCCCCATTGCTCCTCGTGGCTCTGGCGGACGTGCCGCCCGAAAAGAGCGTCGCGGGCTGGCGATGAACCTTGGGGCCCGGACCACCCGGAACACGTCGCTACAGTTGAGTATGTCCCAGATCCAATCGCCCGCGCCCGAGCCCGCCCCGAGCGTTGATGAGCTGGTCCAAAGCAGGATCACCAAGGTGATCAATCTGATCCGTCCAGCCGTTCAGGCCGACGGGGGCGATGTCGAGTTCGTCGAGCTCACGCCGGAGGGGGTGGTGAAGATCCGCTTGCATGGGGCGTGCGTGGGCTGCCCGTCGAGCGCGGTGACGCTGCAGATGGGGATCGAGCGGAACTTGCGCCAGCACATTCCCCAGGTAAAAGCTGTTCACGCCGTGAACGAGGGATGACCGATATATGGGGAGCAGTCCGGAGACGTGGTGGTTTCCGGACTGGGGCGAGGCCCCATAGGTGGTGGGGATCGTTCAACGGGCACAAAATCCCCGCTTCGGGCTTCCCAGGCGCGGATCGTGCGCGGTATAAGCGAGGCGGGTGGCTGATCCCAGCGGCAACATTTTTGTGCGTGTGCCGCCTGATCCACTGACGGCAGTTGGGGTCGGGTCTGACAGCACGGGAGCTGTGCGATGCTCGTGATCACGCGTCGGGAGGGCGAGGAAGTCGTTATCGGCGATCCTCGGAACCCAATTGGTGTTGTTCGAATCGCGTCGATCAAGGGCGAGCGCGTGCGAGTCGCCTTCGACTTTCCACGCAACGTCGAGATCCATCGTCGGGAGATTGCGGAACAGATTGTTCAGCAAGGGCACGCCGTCGCTGGCATGATCGGGCCTGAGGGAGCGATCACCCACGGCCCGGACGGGCTGCGGAACACGGCCCCCGGGGTCGGGGGCGGGAGCGCCCCTTCTGCGGCCAGCATCGGCATCGTCGCCGTGAATGGTGCCGCGACCGTCAACGGTGCCGGCCCCGCCGACGCCGCCGCGGGGTGCTGATTCGGAGGCAGCGCCAGACCTCACCTGTGTCGGCCGTCCCCACCCTTTTGCTACCTTGACGAAAAACCTGACTCAATCGCAATGAGCCGCCTCGGAAACCGCGTACTCGTGCGCTTTGCTACGCTCCAGCATGACGCACGGCGGGCACTACACGCGGTTCCAGAAGGGCGCGATCAATCGCTTTTATGAACATGCCGAGACACGGCACGTCTCCCAGTTGCAGGAGCTGGTCTCGGAGTTGTTCCTGGCGACCGATGCCAAGAAGGCGGACAAGCTCTGGGCCAAGGCGGCAGAGCTGCTGGGCAAACTGAAGCTCGCGCCGGGCCGGTCGGAAGCGATCGTTCAGACTCGCGACGCGAAGGCGCTGGCTGAGCTGGTCGCCAAGATCGCAACCTGAGCTTTCGGCACTCGAGCCCTGATCAGCCCACCACGTGAGCCCGCCAAAAACAACGCAACCCTCGGCGGATGAGGGTTGCCTGTGACCATCAACAATGTGATCCTGCTCTGCGGGTCAACCTGGAAACCACGCCAGGTCCCGGCGCCTGCGACTTCGGAGAGAAAGCCGCCCACGCCGCCCCAACCCCGGAAACCCCAGGAACCCAACCCCGCCCAACCCCGTCAAACTCCCCACCAGTCCCCTTTCCCCATCCCCCAGACCCCTGAGCCGCGAGCGTGAAAAGGGCAACACGCTCGCGACTTCCCCAAACCCCAACCCCCAACCCCAAGCCCCAACCCCAAGCCATCGAAACCATCGAAACCAACCACATCCTGATCGCGGGCCACCGGGGAACGGGCACGCGCGAAACTTGACTGTCGAGCACAAACGCAGCGGACGAGACTCAGGCGAACCTCACGCGACGGCAACACGGCCCATACCAGCGTGCATGCCTTGCTCGCGCCGGTCGATTCGGTCGTGAGACACGTCGTCTGACTGATCCTGCATCATGGGCACCGGACCAAAGTCGCCCTCAAGCAGCTTGGCGACGAGCGCGTCTGTCTTGTGCTTCCAGTTGGCCCGCTGCTCCTTGGTCTTGAGCTCGATCCAGTATTCATACATCGCGATGAGGGTGCAGTAGAGGAAGCCGGCCTTGCCATCGCGAGCCCCGCCCCGGATGAAGAAGTCGTTGGCGAACCGCCACACGCCGCGAGCGGGGAGGAAGAAGCTGAGGTTCTTCATGGCGCGCCGGCGAACGATCGGGTCGCTGCTGCGGACGTCGCCCACCTTGGCGAGCCCGGAGTCGCGGACGCGCACGGCCTCGATCGCCTCACGGTCGCTGTAGTAGTTGTGCTTGCGGAACCAGCGAATGAGCCCGGCGTTGAAGCTGTAATGATCGAAGCGGCCCGAGATCTCGCCGATGGTGCCTTCGACAATCGGGTGGACGTTCGTCTGGCGGACTTCGTACCGCGCCAGGGCGGGCTGGACCATGCGGATCAGCCAGACGCCCGCGCCGGAGCAACGGCGGAGCCACTGGCCCATGAACATGTTGCGATACCGCAGGCGGTACGCCGCGTGCGGGTTGGCGGGGTCACTGGCGATGGCGCTCAGTTCGGCGGCGAGCTCGGCGGGGACACGCTCGTCGGCATCGCAGACGTAGACCCACTTGTTCTTATACTGGATGCCGTGCAGCCCGTGGTTCCGCTGGAGATACTCGGTATCGAACGGGCGGGTGACGACGCGGACGTTGGGGAACGCACGGGCGATCTCGACGGTGCGATCGGTTGAGCCGCTATCGAGCACGACGACATCGTCGCTGAACGCGAGCGATCTCAGGCACGATGCGATGTTCATTTCCTCGTTTTTGGTGAGCACGAGGACGCTCACGCCGCGGCCCGTTCCGGAGAACGGGCTGGCGGCCGACTGGGAAACATGCGGGAATACCGCGTCCACGCGATCCGGAACGATCGCGGGCTCCTGCACGAGCGTTGCCATGTTCTACACTCCTCGCGCTTGGCTACGCAAAGCGCGCCTCCACCCCTCCAAGGTGCCACGTCTTTTGCCCCGTGCAACCGAACTGGCGGAAAAAACTGAAAAGACGGTGAAGTTCCCCCACATTGACGCCCGACGACCGAACGTTGACCAAGTACCGGAACAAAAAAACGACGCCCCGGGGCGTCGTTTGTGCGTGCAAGTCACTGATTGTCAGGCCTAGCACTTCTGGCGCGGAGCCGACCGAGCCGGATCAGGTCTCGTCCTCGGCGGCGGCGCGATCGCGGGCTTGCCGCTCGGCACGCTTGCGCATGCTCTCTTGCAAGATCTTCTTGCGGAGCCGGATGTTCTCGGGCGTGATTTCCACGAGTTCGTCGTCCTCGATGTACTCGATGGCCTGCTCAAGACTGATGCGGCGCGGCGCCTTGAGCGTCACCGTGGCTTCCTTGCTGGCGGCGCGGATGTTCGTCAGGTGCTTGAGGCGGGTGATGTTGACGGTGAGATCGTTGTCGCGGTTGTGCTCGCCCACAATCTGACCTTCATAGACCTTGTCTCCCGGGACGACAAACAGCACGCCTCGATCGTGGAGCAACTCGACGGCGTGGGTGGTGACGGGTCCGCCCTCGGAGGCGACGAGGACACCCTGCGCGCGATGGGGAATCTCGCCGGACATGGGCTCGAAGCGGATGAACGAGTGGTTCATGATCGCCTGGCCCTGGGTCGCGGTGAGGACGCGTCCGCGGAGGCCGATGAGGCTGCGGGAAGGGACTTCGAAGAGGAGGTGGGTGGTGCCCTCGCCCCGGGGTTCCATCTTCTTGACTTCGCCCTTGCGACCGCCGACGAGTTCCATGACAGAGCCAAGGTTCTCGTTCGGGCAATCGATGACGAGTTCTTCGATGGGCTCCTGCTTGACGAGCTTGCCGTCGATCTCGACCTCGCGGATGATGACTTCGGGCTTGCCGATGGAGAGCTCGAAGCCTTCGCGGCGCATGGTTTCAAGAAGGATGCCCAGGCTCATGACACCTCGGGCGGAGACCATGAACTCGTCGGCGGTGCGCCCCTGATTGATGCGCATTGCGACGTTGGTCTGGAGCTCGCGCTCGAGACGCTCGCGGATCTGGCGGCTCGTGACGTAGGTGCCTTCCTGGCCGGCAAAGGGCGAGTCGTTGATGCGGAAGAGCATCGACATCGTCGGCTCGTCGACCTTTACGGGCGGCAGGGGCTTGGGGTTTTCGCGTTCGGCGACGGTGTCGCCGATATCGACGGATTCGAGACCGACGACGGCGCAAAGGTCGCCCGCGCGGACCTGATCGACTTCGACGCGCTTGAGCCCGGAGAACTGAAGCAACTGGCCGACCTTGCTGAGCACCTGCTTGCCGTCACGCTTGATGACGGTGACGCCCTGCCCGACCTTGATGGTTCCGGCGAAGACGCGGCCAATTCCGATGCGGCCCACGTAGTCGTTGTAGTCGAGCGTGGTGACGAGGAGCTGGAGGGGGGCGGAAGCGTCCATCTTGGGAGCGGGGACCTCGGCGATGATCGCCTCGAAGAGGTCGCGCATGTCGGTCTTCTCGGCCTTAAGGTCGCGCGACGCCCACCCGCCTCGGCCGGAGGCGAAGATGACGGGGAACGAGAGCGCGTGGTCCTCGGCGCCGAGCGCGACCAGCAGGTCGAACATCATGTCGACGACTTCCTGCGGGCGTGCCTCGGGACGATCGCACTTATTGACGACCACGAGGGGCTTGAGGCCGACTTCCAGGGCTTTGGAGAGCACGAACTTGGTCTGGGGCATGGGCCCGTCGAAGGCGTCGACGAGGACGCAGCACCCGTCGGCGAGGCGGAGGACGCGTTCGACCTCGCCGCCAAAGTCGGCATGGCCCGGGGTATCGATGATGTTGATTCGGTAGTCGGTGCCGTCAACGCCGTGGTAGTTGATGGCGCAGTTTTTGGAGAGGATGGTGATCCCGCGTTCGCGTTCGAGCGGGTTGGAGTCCATGATGAGGTCGTGCTGGCCGCCAGCGAGCTTCTCGAGTTCGCCGGCGCGGAACATGCCAGACTGCTTGAGAAGCTGGTCGACGAGGGTGGTCTTGCCATGGTCGACGTGGGCGATGATGGCGACATTGCGAACGACGGCAGGAGCGCCCGACGTGGAGCCGGCGGGCGGGGAGGAAGATGAAATCGTCTCGGACATGCGAGGTGATCCAAGTTGGAGTGAGCGTGCGACTGTGGGCGATGGGCGAGGCGGGCAAGCAGGACGAAGCACGGCGGGAAACGCAAGGACGGGAAAGCAAGGCAACACGATGGGCGAGGCGGCGATCAGTCCCGCCGGGGTTCTCCCGCTGCGGCTTCGACGATGGGTCCACGCGTCCGCCACCAACCCGCCATCCCCACGCGAGGGCTACGTCCGCGAGGGCACAGTGTAGGTGACGACGACGCGACTGAGGCGGCCCGAGGGCTGCGTTGGTTGAGAAGGGCTTCTGGAAGCGGGGTGGCGGGCTGCGGTGTGATGGTTCGTAAGGGGGTGAAGAAGGGGTTGGAAGAGGGTGGCGAGCGGAGCGGCGCGGCCGCCGGCTGCGTCGGCGCGAGCTCGAGCAAGCTATAGTTGCGATTGGACGCACGACAGCCCGCGCGGGTGCGCGCGGCTTGGGCACCGGCTTGGCCGACGGAGTTTTCGATGGGTCACGACCCGCTTGACACTGTGATCGGGGTGGATGAGACGGTTCAGCGCGATACCGCGGCAGCGGCGAGGCACCTGGCCTCGGCCCGCAAGCTGGAGGAAACGGGCGACCGGACGCAGATGATCGCGGAGCTCAGGCGAGCGGCCGCCGCCGACCCGTTGAACGCCGAGGTGCTCTTTCGCCTGGCGTTCCAGCTCGATCTGATCGGCGACGATGACGAAGCGCTGATGATGTACGAGCGGTGCTGCGAGCAGCAGCCTCCGATGGTCAATGCGCTCGTGAATCTCGCGGTGCTGCACGAGGACCGCGGGGATTATGTCCGGGCCGAGCGGTGCCTCCGCCAGGTTCTGGAGACCAATCCGACCCACCCGCGGGCGCGCCTTTACATGAAGGACGTTCTGGCGAGCCGGGAGATGGTCGTCGAGGAAGACACCGATCGCGACATCTTCAAGCGCAAGGCCCTGCTGGATACCCCAGTGACGGACTTTGACCTCTCCGTCCGGGCCCGCACCTGCCTCAAGAAGATGAGTATTCGCACGCTCGGCGATCTGCTGAAGATCACCGAGGCGGAGCTGATGAGCTACAAGAACTTCGGCGAGACCAGCCTGCAGGAGATCCGGAAGATGCTCGCGTCGCGCGGGCTCCGGCTCGGGCAGGGGCTCGAGGACGCTCACCGTCAGGCGCGGCGGGCGCTCATGGAGCAGTACAAGGGCACCGGACAGGAGCACGTGCTGGCTAAGGCTGTCAGCGAGTTGGCGCTTTCTGTTCGCGCTCGCAAGGCCCTGCAACTGCTGAATATTCAGACGCTGGGCGACCTGGCGAGCCGAACCGAGGCGGAGCTCATGGGCATCAAGAACTTCGGTCAGACGTCGCTGAACGAGATTCGCGAACGCCTGGGCGAGGTGGGCCTGACCCTTCGGAAGCTGGACAGCTAATCCCACGTAGAGCGAAGCGAGTTGGAGGCCGGAGCGAAGAAAGGCCAGCGCGATCGCTGCGCGTGCGGAGTCGCCGCGCGAGTTGGCGAGTGTGGAGGCAGGTGTGGGGGCCGGTGCAGCGACGTTGTGCACGCGGCGTCCACAATGGATTGGGTATGGTCGGGTCGGCACCGGAATCGGACCCCAAGATATGCTAACCGGCACGATTCGGGCCCCGCGAGGTCGTTGAGCGCGATACACTCGGAGCGAGGCGGGCGTCCTGCCCGCTCGGTGCAACGGACCGCCGGAGCGTGGTCCGGGGCGTCGCCGGCACTATGCCGGTGGTGTCGGAGCCACGATGGAGCGCTCGCGATGAAAGTGATCTGCGATCGGGGAGGCTTGCTGGGAGCGATCAACCTGGTGTCGCGTGCTGTCGCGGGACGGACGCCCAGGGTTCAGCTCACGTGCATCAAGCTGACCGCGAGCAAGCCGGCGGGCAAGGGCGGGGGCGAGCTGGTGCTGTCGGCGACGGACGCCGAGGTGGCGATCAAGATCGCGCTGACCAACGTGGACGTGCAGCAGTCGGGCGAGGCGCTGGTGCTGGCGGACAAGCTCAAGGCGATCGTCGCGGCCGAGGACGCGGAGCCGACGCTGACGATCGAGGTGACGCAGGAGAAGTGCCACATTCGCGGGCGCGATGCGCACTTCACACTGCTTGGGTATGCACCGGCGGACTTCCCACCGATCCCGGACTTTGCGGACGTGATCGCGGGCACGCGCGGGCAGCAAACGCCCAAGACGACCTTCACGCAGCTGGCGAGCGGGCTGGCGATGCTGGTGGAGCGGACGATCTTCGCCACGGCGCGTGAGACGTCGCGCTACGCGATCAATGGGGTGCTGCTGAAGCGGGACGGGCGGCGGGTGGAGATGGTGGCGACGGACGGGCGACGCCTGGCCCTGTGCCGCGGAACGGTGACGGGCGGGGGCGGAGGGGAGAAAGAGGCCCCGTTCAACTGCATCATTCCGAGCAAGGCGTTGTCGCTGATCCGCGACCTGGCGCGCGACCCCGAGGAGACGGTGGCGGTTGCGGTGACGGACAATCAGGCGTTCTTCGCGTTTGGAAGCGGGCTGGGCAAGGACGCGGCGCCTCCCCGGGCGGTGCTGATCTCAAACCTGGTGGAAGGCACGTTCCCGCCTTATGAGGATGTGATTCCCAAGGACAGCGACCGCAAGGTGGTATTCGATCGCGACCTGGTGAAGTCGGCGGTCAGCCGAGCGGCGCTGCTAACGAACGAGGAATCGCGGGGCGTGCGGATGCGGTTCTCAAAGGCGGACAAGCAACTGGAGTTGTCGAGCCGAGCGCCAGAGATGGGCGAGGCGGAGCTTCGTGTCGATCTGCGGAGCTACGAGGGCGAGGACCTGGAGATTGGGTTCAACCCGCTGTTCATCACGGACGCGTTGAAGGTGATCCAGGAGACCGAGGTCGTGATGGAGCTGAAGGACGCGAAGCGTCCGGGCGTCGTCCGCTCCGGGAACGATTTCCTGTATGTCGTGATGCCGGTGAGCCTGGCCTGAGTCGCTGCCTCATGGCGGGCCAATCTGGCCCAAACGAGCCTCAAACTGGTTCAAGCCGGGTGAATCGCGGCCCAGTCAGGGCTGAAACTGCCCAAAGTCTGGATGAGCGACGCTCCCCGGATAGGCCTGATGGGCGCGGCAAGGGCGGATTAGCCCAGCATGCCCGAGGCGTCCTTGATGGCGGCCGGGGCGTCCTTGCGGAGCTCGGCCAGCTTGTCGACGCTCAGCTTGATGTGCTCGCGGACTTCGGGCGCGATTTCGAGGCTGATGAGATCGCCTCGGAAGCTCTTCTCGGCCTCGCAGGCGATGCGCTCGGCGATATAGACCAGCGACGGGAGCGTGCGATGCTCGAAGCCAAGTTCCATCGGGCGATGG
This sequence comes from Planctomycetota bacterium, assembly GCA_033763815.1. GTDB lineage: Bacteria > Planctomycetota > Phycisphaerae > Phycisphaerales > UBA1924 > JANRJU01. Next base: position 139,616 of record JANRJU010000014.1, on the reverse strand, counting down.
TGGAAGCCCGAGACGTAGGCCAGGGGCTTGGGGAACTTCCATTTCGCGCAGAGTCCGCTGCCAAAGTCCTGGTGCGTCGCGCCGAACACGGTCTGCTCGAAGTCGAGCATGTTGCCGGAGGGAACACCCTCGGCGTTGATGCCCGTCTGCTGGATCACTTCGATCAGCTTCATGCGGTCGAACTGGAGCGCGACCATGAAGCCGATGTCGTGCATGAGCCCGGCAAGGAATGACTCGTCGCTGAGGCCGAGCTTGAGGCGGTCGGCGAGCATCTTGGCGACGACGGCGGTGGACACGCTGTGCGACCAGAGGTCCTTGACGGAGACCGTGGGCGTGAGCTGAGCGCCGCGGAAGAGCTTGGTGAGGCTGGCGGCGATCGCGATGTTCTTGACGGCGTTAAGGCCCAGGAGCACGATGGCGCGGTTGATGGAGGCGATCTGCCCGGGAAGCCCGTAGAAGGAGCTATTGACGACCTTGAGGATGCGGCTGCAGAGGGCCGGGTCGTTGGAGATGATCTTGTGCAGATCCTGCGCGGTGCTCTTGGGGTCCTCGACCAGCTCGACGATCTTGACGGTGATCTCGGGCAGGGTGGCGATGTGCGCCAGTTCCTTGAGCGCCGCGTTCACCACTTGTTCACGCTGATCGGTCGCGACGGACATGCGAATCTCCTGCGTTGGACCGGGCGCGATAAACGCCGCGTCCCTTCTCATCTGGATCGGCCAGCGCGTCGGGGTGCTTTGGGAACCGCGGAGTCTTCCGACCGGAAAGATGGATGAATCCGGTGGCGAAGGCTGCCGCGGCAAGCGGCCATCGCCACTTGGCGGTAACAGCAAAGGGGGATGGGCCGGGATTGCGACCGGTGGATCGGGGTGCATGGGGTTGGTCGACTACGATTTTGCAGGTGTGCTGAGGCAAAGGCCGCATCAAGCGGCGGGTGCATTTCCCCAAGAATCCCCAAGAACCGCGGGAAGCCCGTTCGGGGGACCTTTCAATCTGGAGATTTGTCGATGACGTTCAACCCTGGTCGCGTGTGCTCGCCCGTCTTCGTTCGTGGAGCGTCGATCGCCTTGGCGTGCGGCCTTGTCTCAGGCCTCGCGGCGCCGGCCCTTGCGGGGGTTCCGAGCGTGATGGACGTCATTCCAAAGGACGCGGCGGCGGTGATCGCGATCGACAGCCTGGAGGGGCTCACCAACAAGCTGGAGATGACCGCGGGCAAGCTGCCTTCGATCCAGCCTCGCGAGGGCGACGAGGCGCTCCCGCCCAATCCGATCATGCAGGGCCTGTTGCAGCTTCGCCTGGTCTCGAACTTCCCGGGCATCAACAAGGCGGGCTCGCTCGGGTTGTATGTTCCCGCCGGGGCGACGGCGACCAAGGAGAATCCAAGCCCGCCCGTGGTGGCGCTGATCCCCGTCGCGGATTACAAGGGCCTGGTTACGACGCTGGGCGGCAGCGTGAACACCCCCATCACGACCCTCTCGCTGGGCGGCCAGACGTTCACGGTTCGCGATGCGGGCGGCGGATACATGGTCGCTTCGCAGCAGGGAACGCTCGTCGAAGCGTTCACGAGCGTCAGCGGCAGCATGGCGGCGCATCAGGAGTCGCTCGGGGCAGAGGGCGAGCGGCTGGCGTCGGGCGACGTGCTGATCCTGGGCGACATGAAGGCCATCGGTCCCGTGCTGATGGACGCGTTTCAGGCGTACAAGCTCGAGGCGCTGATGACCACGCCTCTTGGCATGATTCCCAATGCCACGGAAGGGCTGGATCAACTACTGGGCTCGTTCCTGGAGCAATCCAAGACGGGAATCGCGGCGCTGACCCTTGGCGAGACGGCGATCGCGATCGATCTGGCGTCGACGTTCCAGCCCGAGTCCCCGCTGTCGAAGTTCTTCGCGGCTCCGGGCAACAGCGGCTCGCTCGCGGCGTCGCTGCCCAACCGGCCTTACATCATCACGGCGATCGCGGACATGTCGAACCCCGGCATGCGAGGGCTGCTCGGGCAGTTCGTGGGCGGGGATGAGCCCCGCGCTGCGGGCGAGCCCGCCAGCGTGTTTGGAAACCTCATGCGGGCGGTCGCGCAGTCGCAGGGGGCGGCGTTCCAGCTTGGCATGCCGGCCGGCGGGCTTTCCGCCGGGCTGTTGAGTTCGTCGCTGCTCTATCTGTCGGGAGACAAGGCAGGCCAGCAGCTCGATGCGGTGCGCGACGCCATCGTGAGCCTCGACGGTACGACGGCCCAGAACGCGAGGATCTCCGCGAGCTGGCTCCCGGCGACGATCGACGCTCCTGGCGCGCGGGTGGACGCTTGGTCGATCGTGCCAACGCAGGACCCCAACAAGCCGGCTGACATGGTCACACAGATCACGCAGTCGGTCCTCTTTGGAACGCCCCCCGCCAGCGACGGACATCCGACGGGCTTCGGTGTTGCGACGGACAAGGGCATGCTGCTGACGTTCTCCAAGAGCTCCAAGCTCGTGACGTCGGCGCTCGAGGCGGCCAAGACTGAGGGACTGAGGGGCGACGAGTCGTTCCGCAACGTGGCGGACCAGCTCCCGCCCGGACGCTGGTTCGAGGTGTACTTCGGGACGAAGCAGGTGCTGCAGACGATGCAGATGATGCCGCTGGCGGCAGGCTCGCGGCGAGCGCCCAAGCTGGCGGACAAGATCGACCCGGTGGCGCTGGTTGGCGGCGCTCGGGGCGGTTCTTCGTTCATCCAGCTCCGTATGCCTCACAACGCGCTGGACGCCGTGCTGGCGACGCTGCAACCTCGCCCGGCACCCGCGCCGGCGCCCAAGCCCAAGCCCGCGAGCAAGGGACCTCAGTGATCGGGCTAGGCCCGAGCCGCTTCCGGCGCAGGCGTCGCCTGCGCTGCGGAAGGCTGGTTGCTCGCCGCGCGGGGCGTCTGAGCGGCTCGTGAGCTCCGCTGCTGAGCGAGTTTTCGCTTGGGAACGGCGATCTCGTCGAAGTCGTCGGCCAGGCGCAGGAGCGCCTCGCGCATGATGGGCCCGCGGAGCGGGCGGCCATGGCCCGTCACGAGCAACTCGGGCCTGAGCGAGGCGAGCAGTTGCACCGAGCGCTTGGCCGACTCCCAGTCGGGCGTGAAGTACATGGGCGGGCCGTGGACTTCGGCGCGGGGCCAGATGACGTCGATGAGCGCTTCTTGGCGGGTGGTGACGACGGCGTCGCCCGCGAGGAGCGTCCGGTCGCCCTCTCGCCAGAGCGAGATGTGGCCGGGCGTGTGTCCCGGAGTGTGGATCCATTCCCAGTCGGGCATCCCGGGCACCGGGCCCCGGTCGCTGCGCGAGCCGGACGCGAGGATTTGAAGGCGTTCACGGACGTTGATCGGGCCACGGGGAAGCAGGGGCGAGGTCAGCGCCATCAACCCACCCACCAGCGGATCGGGCGGCTCGTAGCTTTGATCGCCGGTCAGGAAGGGGCGTTCGTCCTCGTGCGCGAGGATGGGGACGTTCCACTGTGCGGCGAGCGTGGTGAGCATGCCCACGTGGTCGAAGTGTCCATGCGTGAGCAGGATGGCGAACGGGCGGGGAGCTCGCTCAGGATGGACCTCGCCAGGCGAGAACCGCTTGGAGGCTGCGCGGTGGATGGCGGGAACAAAGCCCGGCACGCCGGCGTCGATGAGCATCCAGGCGTTGGGACCGGCCAGCCGGAAGCCGCAAAGAACGACGTTGACGATGCCGCAGCGGACGTATGCGACATCCGGGGCGACGATGTGGAGCGGGCCATCAATGTGATCGGGAGCGAGTGCTTCGTCGGGAACGACCAGCTGATCTTGCATTTCATACCTCGCAGCAACTCGCGGGACGAGCCCTTGAATCGAAGCAAGTCGACTTCAAGGGTTAAGGCAACGGGCTGGCGAGGTGAAGAGTTCTGTCACGCTGAGAACGCGACGGCATCCGAAGCCCGTGCGCCCAACGAAGCCGCGAGGGCGATGGCTCGCCCGGAGCAAGCCACGGCCCATGAAGAAGGACGCGGCGGGTCGCGGGTGGTTCTCGTCCGAACGGTTCTGGGACGCGAGCGGTTCCAGATGCGAGGGTGATTGAGCACAGCCCCGGTCAACTCTGACGAGGCGGAGCGCTCGAGCAGCCGGATGGCGAGCGGTGGCTCGCCGGCTGGCGCTGCGACCGCTGAGGCGACAGGGCAGCGATTGCTAGCCGAGCATGGCGACGCGCTCTGGCGGTTCTGCCTGGCGCGATCGGGCTCGCGAGATCAGGCGGAGGACATCGTTCAAGAGACGCTGCTGGCGGCTCTTTCGGGCGCGCACGCGTTCGCGGGACGATCGTCGGAGCGGACCTGGTTGCTGGGAATTGCGTCTCATAAGCTCACGGACGCTCTGCGGAGGGCGGCGCGTGATCGAGCCGGCACCGTGCAGGACGCAGTTGACAATTCTGGCGGATCTTCCCCGACGGAGCCCGGACTGCCCAGGGCGAAGGGCGAGGCGGGGCTCGGCGCGGGGGCGGGGCTTCCCTTTGACGCTTCGGGACGATGGACGACGACGCTCGATCCGGGTGCGCTGTCGGCGGAGGGACACGCGGATCGGACCGACTTACTGAGGCGGCTTCGCTCGTGCATGGAAGAACTGACGCCCGGTCAGGCGGAAGTGGTCTGGATGCGCGACCTGCTGGGCGTGCCGGGCGGGGAAGTGTGTGAGGCTCTCGGGCTAACTCCCACGACGCTTTGGACGAGGCTGCACCGGGCAAGGCTGGCGCTCCGCCTGTGCCTGACGCGCGGGGGAATTGGCGCGGAAGAGAAGGCCGGATGTGAGAAGTCTCGCGCCGGGCGGGGTTGGAGCACGGCAACCGAAATCAAGGGAAAGCCGGTGCGCGGGGGCGCGGGCAGGGGAAAGGAGCTGGGCTCGTGAACCAGTCGCGACGCGGTTCTTGGCTTGGCCGGTATGTCCGCGGGGTTGTGGGCGTGCTGAACATGTCCTGCCGCGAGCATGCCGAGCTGCTGAGCCGCCAGCTCGATCAGCGTCTTGAACCCGGGCAAGCCCTTGGCCTGAAGCTGCACCTGTGCGTGTGCCGGGGGTGCCGGGCATTTGGCGCGAGCCTGCGGCGGCTGCGCTCGCTGACCTCGACGCTGCGCGACGAGCTGGAGCGCGGGGAGGGCATGCCGGAGGCGGTTCGCGAGAAGATCTCTCGCTCGATCATCGAAAAGCAACAAAAAGAAGTGTGAGCCCGTCAGGCGCGGAGCGCGGGCCCGACCAACGACGGGAAGGTCGGAGGTATCGGCCTCGGCGTGCCTCGGTGCGCCGCGCGGTGGCGTCGCGCCGACGACGCCGCGCCTTTGCATTTGCGTGTGGGGACACAAGGAGATCGAAACGTGAATCGAACGACGATGTCGTTGACCGGAGTTGGTATCGCGCTGCTGCTGGCGGGCACCTCGCACGCGGAAGCCGGCTCGGTGCGTCTGCGGGTGGTTGCGCAGAACCTCTCGCCGGCCAACAGCCTGACGTTTGCCCCCCTGCGCGTGGGCTTCGGGAACGGAACGTACGACTCATTCAACAACGGCCAGGCGGCGACGGCGCCGATCATCTCGATCGCCGAGGGCGGTTCAGGCGCGGACTGGTTCCCGGCGTTCGCGGCCGCTGAGCCGAACGCGACGCTGGGCACCGTCGTTTCCGCCCCGCCCGGCCCGCTCCTGCCCGGTGCGTCGGCCAGCGCCGAGTTCGACGTTGATCCCAGCGTCAACCCCTTCTTCACCTTCGGCTCGATGGTCGTGCCGAGCAACGACTACTTCATCGGCAACGACTCTCCCACGCAATACCGCCTTTTCAACGCGGCGGGGGACCTCCAGTTGACGACCATCGAGCAGCGCGCTCGCGACATCTGGGACGCGGGCTCGGAGCTCGACGGGGCGTTTGGCGCTGCGTTCCTCATGGGTTCCAACAACGACGACCGCATTCCGCAGAACGGGGTCGTCGGCTTCGACTTTGAGGGCCTAGACGTCTTCAACGGGCTGACGACGGCGGCGGGATTCACCTTCCAGCGTCAGGTGCAGGCCAACGACCTTGTGTACCGCATCTCGTTCGAAGTCGTTCCGGCACCCGGCGCCGCGACGCTGATGGGCCTGGGCATGCTGGGCGTCGTCCGCCGGCGGCGGTGAGATGATGGCAGGTGTCGTTGACACGCCAACGAACGCGAAGTGTCTCTGAAACAAGATCACTGCACGCGCCACCGGGCGAATGCTCGGCGGCGCGCTTGTCCTCTCACATGCGCTCGAGGGTTGGGATCGCGAGGAGCCCGAGCCCGTCGGCCAGGACGCGGCCCGTGAGATCGCACAGGCGCAGGCGCGAGGCCCGCTGCTCGGGCGTGGGCGCCTGGAGCACCGGGCATTTCTCGAAGAATCCGCTGAACGCGCCGGCCAGGTCATAAAGGAACTGGCAGAGGCGGTGCGGTTCAAGCTGCTCGCCCATCGCGCGCACCGCCTGCGGATACTTGAGCAGTTGCAGCGTGAGCGACTTCTCCGCATAGTGATCGACGACAAAGGTCGAGCCGATCTCGTGCCCGGCCTCGCGGGCCTTGCGCAGGATGCTCCGCACGCGCACGAGGGCGTAGAGCAGGTAAGGCCCCGTGTTGCCCTCGAACGCGAGCATGCGCCCAAAATCGAAGACGTAGTCCTTGATCCGATCGTTGGAAAGATCGGCGTACTTGATCGCGGCGATGCCGACCACCTCGGCGATGCGACGCCGCTCTTCGGGCGAGGCGTCGCGGTCGCGCTCGGCGACGGCGGCCTCGGCGCGAGCGACCGCTTCGTCGAGCAGGTCCATGAGCTTGACGCTCTCGCCCGACCGCGTCTTGAAGGGTCGTCCGTCGCTGCCCAGGATGGTCCCGAAGGCGGCGTGCTCCAGACGTGCCTGCTCGCCGCTGGGAAGCGTCGCATATCCCGCGAGCCGGGCGGCGCCGAAGACCTGGTCAAAGTGCAGGCTCTGGCGGATATCGACGGCGTAGATCACGCGGGACGCGCCGAACTTCTGTACCCGGCGACGGATCGCCGCAAGGTCGGTCGTGGCGTACAAGAAGCCTCCGTCGCGCTTGCGAATGAGGCAAGGAACGTCGAGCCCCGGCACGCGCACCACCGTCGCGCCATCGTCGATCTGGGCCACGCTCCGGTCGAGAAGATCCTTCACCAGCCCGTCGAGCTCGTCGGCGTAGGACGACTCGCCCGCGGTGTACTCGTCGGTGACGTCGGCCTTCAGTCGCGCACAGGTCGCGACGCACGCGCTCATCGTCAGGTCGTAGATGAACTTCCAGGTTTCCAGCGTTGCCGGCTCGCGAGATTGCAGGTCCAGCAGCGTCTGGCGGGCGCTCAGGAACGCTTCGGTGGCGCCGCCGACCTGCTCTTCAAGCTCCGCCTCGGCCTTGGGACCAAGCCCGTACTTGCGCACGGCGGCAAGGCCCGCGGTGTCGCGCTCGCACTCCGCTTGCGCTCGCTTGTAGAGCTTCTCCAGTTGGTCGAGCGTCAGCTTCGAGCGATCCAGCTTGCCCTCGCGCTGATCGCGGATCAGCTTGCCCGTGACCATGGCGATCGGGAGGCCCCAATCGCCCACGTGGCTCTGGCGGATGACCTTGTGCCCGAGCCGCTCGAGCCCGCGGGCGATCGCGTCGGGGATGACGGTGGAGCGAATATGCCCGACATGCATCTGCTTGGCGAGGTTGACGCCGCAGAGATCGACCACGACCGTCTCGGGCTTGGCAACGCGTTCGACGCCGAGGGTGGGCCCGTCCATGGAGCGGAGCATGGAGGCGAGAGCGTCGCCCCGCAGGCGGACGTTAATAAAGCCAGGGCCGGCGATGGAGGCGGGGGTCAGGGGCTCCGCAAGGTCGGCAATGTCGACCTTGGCGACGATCGCCTCGGCGACCTTGCGCGGGGGCAGTCCCAGGCGCTTGCCAAGGGCCATGGCGGCGTTGCACTGGAAGTCGCCAAACTCGGGCTTGGCGGCGGGTTCGATTCGGGGGTCGATCGGCGCGTCAGGGGCGGCGCTGGCGAGTTTGGCGCCGTCGCCTGGGGCGTGCTCGGCAACCACGCTTGCGCAGGCTCGTGCGAAGCGTTCGGAGAGGACGGCAACGGGCCCGGAGAGCGCGGGGCTCGCGGACGGGAGGGCCGCAGCGGCTCGGGGGGATGAGGCAGGGCTCGACTGGTTCGGACTCGACATTGGGGCGATGGTACGAGGCGCGAGCACGGGCGAGCGATAGAATGCCGCGCAGCGGGATGTCCCGGCGAGCGGCGCGTGCCGCAGGCCACAACCCGCTCACAGCGGCGTGCGGGCGACAACGCGACGCACCCACGATGGAGGCTCGCTCCCATGACTTGGCGTGCGAAGTATGGATCGGTCGGGCGTTGGACTCGGATGGCCCTTGGTGTCGGCGTGGCGCTGGTCAGCGTCGCCGGGACCGCCTGCGGCGAAGCGCCCGCGCCCAAGGGCAACGCGCCGGCGACCACCCCCGCAACCAACTCGACCACTGCGCCGGCGACTCCCGTTGCGGCGCCAGCCACCAGCCAGCCGGTCGCTTCGGAGGCGAGCGGGGCGATGAACTCGGGTTCGGGCGTCGCGGCGACGACCGCGGGCACCGTTGCTGCCGGAGCTTCGGCTGCCGGAGCCTCCGCAGGGGCTGAGGGCGCTCTCAAGAAGTACGTCGTCGGTGTGATCGCCAAGAGCGACACCAACGCGGTGTTCAAGGCGGCCCGCACCGGCGCGTTCGACGCGGCGGCCGACCTCTCAAGGAAACACGGCATCGAGGTGAAGATCGACTGGCGCACCCCCACCACCGAGGACGCGCAGAAGCAGGCCCAGAACCTCGACCAGCTTGTCTCTGCCGGCGTGAATGGAATTGCGATCAGCTGCACCGACGCGAAGGTGCTGACCAGCGCCATCAACGCGGCGGTGGACAAGGGCGTGCCGGTGATCACGTTCGACTCTGACGCGCCCGAGAGCAAGCGGTTCGCGTACTACGGAATCGACGACGTCGCCGCTGGCGCTGCGGTGATGCAGCACCTGGCCAAGGCCATGGGCGAGAAGGGCGTCCTCGCGGTGCTCGCGGGCAACCAGACGGCGCCGAACCTGCAGGCCCGAGTTCGCGGCGTGCAGGAGGAAATGAAGAAGTACCCCGGCATCACGCTCCAGGCGGTCCACTACCACGAAGAATCGCCCGAGAAGGCGGTTGCCAAGCTCGAGCAGGTCCAAGGGGCCAATCCCGAGATCAGCGGCTGGGCAATGGTCGGCGGCTGGCCGCTCTTCACTGAGAATGCCCTGAACAAGATCTACCGCTCCGCCAAGGTTGTTTCGGTCGACACGTTGCCTCAGCAGCTCCAGTACGTCGAGAACGGGCAAGTGCAGGCGCTCATCGGGCAGGATTGCTACGGCTGGGGCTACCAGTCCGTCGTCATGCTCATCGACAAGCTGCACCTCAAGAAGGATCCGCCCAAGGTCATCAACAACTTCGAGCTCCAGGTCGTCACCAAGGACAACGTGAACGACTACAAGGGCCTGTGGGAGAAGTGGCTTGGCGAGAAGGGCAAGTAAGTGTGAGTGATGAGTCGTACGTGAGCGGGACCGGTTGGTCCCGCTTTTTTTTCGCGCACCAAGGCCAGACCGAATGGGCGAAGAGGACGAGCCCTCCCTGACGGTCGGGCTGCATGCTGGGTCGGGCTGCATGTTGTGGGGCGGCGTGCACGCGGACTGCACTCCGATTGGGCGGCGGATATCGTTCTTTCCCACCATGCCACTGCTCACCGCGACCAACATCTCCAAGCGTTTTGGCGTCACCCAAGCCCTTGACAACGTCAGCGTCTCGTTCGAGGCGGGCGAGGTCCACGCCCTCATGGGTGAGAACGGCGCGGGCAAGAGCACGATGGGCAAGGTCATCGCGGGCCTGCACAAGCAGGACTCGGGTGAGGTTTGCCTTGATGGTCGGACGCTCCAGCCCGGAGCGCTGGTCGACGCCTTCCACGCTGGCGTGCGCATCGTGCACCAAGAACTCGCCCAGTGTCCGAACTTGAGCGTCGCCGAGAACTTGTGCCTCCACGACATGCCGCTGCGTGCGGGACGGGTGGACCGGCGTGCGATGAACGAGCGGGCGGCGTTGCTGGTGCACCGGCTCGAGCCGGATATCAACGTGGAAGCGCCGCTGGGCTCGCTCCCTCCGGGTCGGCGTCAGATCGTGCAGATCGCCGCGTCGCTGGATGACCGAAGCGAGCGTGGTCGGCAAGCGCAGGACTGGTCGAGCGGTCGCACGGGAGTCACGGAGAGCGCCGGAGGTTTGCGCACCGTCGCCCCCTCCCGGGCCACCGGCGCTAGCGAAAGAGCCCACGCCAGCGGTGGCCCCCGCGTCATCGTCTTTGACGAGCCGACGAGTTCGCTCGCGGTGGCGGAGGTTGACCGGCTGCTGGAGATCATCCGCCAACTCGCGCGGGAGGGGATCACGATCATCTACGTGAGCCACCGCATGGGCGAGATCTTCGCGGTCTGCGATCGCGTGAGCGTGCTGCGCGACGGGAAGTTCGTCGCGACGACGCCCATCAAGCAGCTCGACGAGCCGGCACTGGTCGAGCAGATGATCGGGCGCAAGCTCGAGGTTGGGCAGAAGCGAGCACCCCGCGCATTCTCGCTGGCCGAGAAGCCCAGACTCAAGGTCGAGCAGCTCTCGTCTCCCGGAAAGATCGAGAACATCGCGCTCGAGGTCCGCTCGGGCGAGATCCTGGGCCTGGGCGGGCTTGTCGGGTCTGGGAGGAGCGAGGTGCTGGACGCGATCTTCGGGCTCGACCCGCGCGCGAGCGGCTCGGTTCTCGTTGAAGATGCCAAGATCCCCGTCGGCGATGTGCACGTTTCGATCGAGGCCGGCGTCGGCTACGTGCCCGAGGATCGGCGACTCCAGGGCCTCTTCTTCGACCTCGGGATCGACGAGAACATCCTGGTGCCGTTCATGGGGCGACTGGCCTCGCTGCTGGGCGTGCGGCGCTCGCGGCAGGAACGCGAGGTCGTCACGAGCAAGATCCAGGCTCTGCGCGTCAAGGCGGCGTCCCACGCCTCGCGTCCGGGCGAGCTCTCGGGGGGCAACCAGCAAAAGCTGCTGATCGCTCGTTGGCTCGGACCCGAAACGCGCGTGCTGCTGCTGGACGAACCGACGCGGGGCATCGACGTGGGCACCAAGGCGGAGATCTATCGCCTCGTCAAGGACGCCGCGGACCAGGGGCTTTCGGTGCTGCTGGTTTCCAGCGAGATGCCGGAGTTGCTGGCGCTCTCGGATCGGATCCTCGTGATGGCCGGCGGTCGGATCAGCGGGGAACTGCGAGGCGACGACATGACGCAGGCGAACATCCTGCGTCTGGCGACGAAGGAAGATTGAGTTTCCGTCGCAAGGGTCGTCCGCGGCAATAGCATCCTGCCGCATGAGCACTTCCGACCCGCGTGATTCCAAGGCCGCCAGCGTCCAGCCTCGCCTGTACAAGGGCCTGCGCGACTATCTGCCGGACGAGATGGGCGCGCGCCAGCGCCTGATCGACACCGTTCGGGGCGTCTACGAGATGTACGGGTTTGTGCCGCTGGGCACTCCGGCGATCGAGCACATGGACGTCCTCGTCGGGACCGGCGGGCAGGAAGCCAATAAGTCGATCTTCTCGGTGCAGGGCCCCGACGAGGACCAGCTTGGGCTCCGCTTCGACCAGACCGTCCCCCTCGCCCGCGTCGTCGCGCAGTATCCCCAGCTCCCCAAGCCATTCCGGCGATACCAGGTCTCGCCCGTCTGGCGGGCCGACAAGCCCGACAAGGGACGCTTCCGCGAGTTCGTTCAGTTCGACATCGACAGCGTTGGCGCCGATTCGGAACTGGCGGACGTTGAGATCATCGCGGCCGGGTGCGACGCGATGGACGCACTCGGCGTGAAGGGCTTCCAGATGCGATTCTCGAGCAGAAAGGTCCTCAACCTGCTGCTCGCCTACGCACAGGTGCCAGAAACGCTGCGCGTCAGCGTCACCACCCGGGGCATCGCGAGCGTCGAAGAGCGACCGGCTTCCGACGTCTTCCGCGTGCTCGACAAGCTCGACAAGATTGGGATTGAGAAAGTCCGCGCCGAGCTCGGACCGGGCTACACCGACGAGAGTGGCGACCGCATTGCCGGCCTTGGGCTCGAACGCTCGCAGATCGATCGCATCGAAGCCTTCCTGCGGATCAAGGGCGAGACGCGCCGGGAGATCCTTGACGCGCTGGCAACGACCTTCGCGGGCGTCCCCAACGCGGAGGCGGAGATCGGGGCGCTGCGGCGGATGTCCGATCGGTTGGCGATGCTGGGCTACGCGGACGAGCGCGTGATGGTCGATCTCAGCATCGCTCGCGGGCTGGCGTATTACACCGGACCGGTGTTCGAAGGCCGCCTGACGAACGCTCCCGAGTTTGGCTCGGTGATGGCCGGTGGTCGCTACGACGACCTGGTCAAGCGATTCCTGGGCGAATCGCTCCCGGCGACGGGTGCCTCGATCGGCGTTGATCGCCTTCTGGCGGCGCTTGTCCACCTGGGCTCGATCAAGCTCCGCTCCGCGACGGCCAAGGTGCTCATCGCCGCGTTCGATGCCAACCTGCAGGAGGAGTACCTCCGCATGGCCTTCGAGCTTCGGCGTGCGGGCGTGCCGACCGAGCTCTATCTGACGTCCAAGGGCATCGGCAAGCAGCTCAAGCACGCGGACCAGCAGGGCATCCCTCTGGTGGTCCTTTGCGGAAGCAACGAGCACGCCAAGGGGGTCGTCACCATCAAAGAGATGGAGTCGGGGCGTCAGCTTGCGGCGGGGGCCGGCGACCGAGCGGAATGGCTCAAGCAACGGGCCGGACAGGCTGAGGTTCCGCGCGACCAGCTCGTCCCCACCGCCAAGCGGTTGCTGGACGAGCTGGGGCAGTCGGCGTGAAGGGCAAGGGCGTGAGATCCGCGGCACGAGAGCGTCGCTCCGGGTCACGCGCCGCGTGCTTCATCACACCTTGAACCGGCCGACGATCTCGCGGAGCCCTTCGGCGTTGCGGCTGAGATCCGACGCGGCTTGGGCCGCCTGACCGGCTCCCTGCGTGCTCTCGCGGATGACGTTGGTGATTTCCTGAACGCTCCGCGACATCTGCTCGCTGGCGGCGGACTGCTCTTCCGCCGCCGCGGCGATCGATGCCACCAGCCCTTGAAGGCTCTTGGAGCTGTCCACGATCTCCGACAGCGAGGTGCCCGCCTTCCCGGCCAGGTCGACGCCCTTGGTCACGCTCGCGGTGCCCTCCTGCATGCGACCCACGGCGTTCTCGGTTTCGGTCTGGATCTCGCGGATGCTGCCCGCGACTTCTTCCGTTGCCTTGGTCGTGCGCTCGGCAAGCTTGCGCACCTCGTCGGCGACGACTGCGAACCCGCGACCGTGCTCGCCGGCGCGGGCCGCTTCGATCGCCGCGTTGAGCGCGAGCAGGTTGGTCTGATCCGCGATGTCGTTGATGACCCCGATGATGCGGCCGATCTGCTCGCCCTTCTTGCCTAGTTCCGAGACCGCCGCCGCCGACTGCTTCACCTGCTCGGCGATGCCCTCCATCTGCCCGACCGTCTCCTGCACGATCGTGCCGCCCTTCGAGGCCTGCTCGCCCGAGGTCGTCGCGGCACGGGCGGCCTCGCTGCCCTTCTGGGCAACGTCCGCAGCGCTCGAGCTCATCTCGCGGACAGCGCTAGCCACCAGGCTCGCCTGCTCTTCCTGCTTCTGCATGCCGGCGGAAAGCTCCTCGGCAGTCGCTGCGATCTGCGTTGCCGCGGCTGCAACCTGGTTCGCCGAAGCGCTCACGTCGCGGATGATGCCCGCGGTCCCATCAAGGAACTTGTTGAACTCCTGCCCGAGTTCCGCGACTTCGTCGCTGCCGACGATCTGCACACGCTGGGTGAAGTCTCGACTCTGGTGGATGGAGTCGATCCGCGTGCGGAGGGCGTTGAGGCGAGAGGAGATCCCGCGGGAGATGACGATGCCAAACGCGGCGCCGACGACGGGAACCACGATGAGCGCTCCGAGCGCCAGCGTTTGAGCCGTGTCCGCGTCGGACTTGGCCATCTTCTTGAGCTCTTCCTGCTCTTTGTCGATTTGCTCGATGGTCGCGTCGGCGATCTCGTCCATCGCGTCTCCATGCTCCACAATCTGCATCGAGAGCTGGTGCTCGCGGGCGACCGCAGCGCGCAGTCGTGTTGCCGCGGTGGTGAACGCGTCGACCCCTTCGCGAACTTCCCGCGCCGTCTCACCGAGTTCATCGAACGACTTGCCCAGGGCGGTCACCAACTCCGCCGCGGCGCGGTCGTCGGCAGTCTCGCCCGAGATCTCGTACTTGAGCAAGGCCTCCTCGGCATGGCTCACGCTCTCGGAGACGTGCGAGAGAGCTTTGGCGAAAGCGGGGTCATTCTCGTGGGAGGTAAGCTCGCTCGCGAGAAGGCTCGTCAGCGTCGAGGCCGACTTGGTCAGTTCATCGGTAAGCTTGCGGACCTCCGCCTCGGCCTTGAAGATGTCGTTCATCGCGCCGGAGAAGCCCGCGAGCGAGCGATCGAGCCCGGACAGGTTGTCGCGGAGCGTCGGATCCTTGCCCATGTCGCCCACGAGCGCCGCGAGATTATCGCGACGGCGATTGGCCTCCCGCACGTTGGCCTCGGACGGATGGTTCGAAAACTCGGAGACCGCGAGCCTCGCCTCCATCACGGCCGACACGAGGCTGGTGACTCGACTGAACTGGGCGTGCTTCTGGTTGAGTCCGACCAGATCGTGCGCGACGCTCCGCACAGAACTGAGCGAGAGCACCGCGGCGACAGAGAACAGCGCGATGACGGAACCAAATCCCAGTGCGAGCTTGCTGGCGGTTTTCATGTATTCATTCCTTCTCGACGCGAACGGCAGGGGAAGCCGAGCCGCGAAGGAAGGAATCGGCGAACGAAGGACAGCGCTCAAGCGGCGCGGAAACCATTCCATTCACCCGAACGCGGGATTACTCCGGAGCATCCCCCACGGGGGCTCGCGGGGAACAGTTATGGGGTTCCGGGTCCGCTTGTCGCTGGGGAGCCACCGCCCGCTTCACGCGCAGAACCGACGACCACCGTGAATCAGCGCCGCGGCCCCCGAGAAGCCGAACTTCGAACCCGCGTCCCGGCCGCGAAAGTCAGCGCCGGCGGCGCAGCGCCAGCAGCGCCCCGCCCGCCAACACCCCGAACGCTCCGGGGGTCGGCACGTACACCACCCCGAACGTGCTACGAGTCTGCACAGGAAGGAAGAACCGCCCCTGGCCCAGATCGAAGCCCTCGAAGTTCTCAAACCCGCCTTCGATCTCGCCAAACGTGATCAGCGTGTACAGCGTGCCCCCGACCGGACGGAACGAGGGGAGCAGGTTCAGGCGGATCGTTCCCGCGAGCCCGTCGCCAGGGTCGTTGAAGATCAGGTTCCCCAGCACCGCGACGATGTCGTTGACTAGCTCGGTCGACCCCTCGGCGGGGGAGCCGATATCAAACACCATCACGGCGCTGTGATCCAACGTGAGGTCGGCCCCGATCGCCAGCAACCCGGTGGAGCCCGCGCCGCGGCCATTCGCACCAGGGGAAATGATGCCGTCGAGCACGACACTGTCGTTGATCGCGCCATTGCCTTGCAGCGTGCCCTGGATCACGACGCCATCGTCATCGTCGGTCTCAACGGTTCCGCCGTCGAGAGAGAGCGTGCCCAGCGGCGCGACGGTGATGGCGCCCGCGGTCAGGGCGCTCCCGCTGCCGACGAAGAGCTCGCTGCCCGCGCCGGTGATGGTGAGGGCGTTGCCGAGAGTGCGCGAGACTCCGTTGCGAAGGAACAGCCGCCCTTGCGTGTCGATGGTGGTGAGCGACGCGAACGCATCGTCGCCATTGCCATCGAGGAAGTTGGCCGTGAGGCTGTCGAGCGTGATGGTCGCGTTGCGGATGACCTGGATCTGCAAGTTGTCCGCCTGCACGGTTCCCTGCACGTTGAACGTGCCGAAAGTGAACTCGCCAGCGGCGAAGTTGGCCAGGTTGAAGCCCGGCGCAACGCGGAAGAGCGAGCCCGCGCCAACGCCAAGCTCGCCCGTGTTCTGAACGACGAAGTCACCGGTGGTCGTGAAGCTCCGTCCGCCCGCCAGCGCCAGGGCCCCGTCGGCTTCGATCTCCTGAAGCCCGGTCAACGCCGACACGCCCGCGCCGTCGACGATGTCCGAGGCGGCGCCGTCAAGCGTGACCTCGGCGCCGATGCTGGTGATGGCGATCGCGTTATCCGCCTGCAGCGTGCCCCCAATGACGAAGACGCCCTGATCGAGGCTTCCGCCCGCGACATTGCCCAGGACCGAGCCGGGTGCGACGCGGAACGTTCCACCCGCGTCGACCTCCAGGGTGCCCTGGTTCAAGAAGCCGCCGGTGGTGCTGAACGACGTGGCATTCTCGAGCGCAAAGCGCCCGCCCGCTCCGACGCTCGCCAAGTCCTCGAGCGCACTCTGCCCGGTCGTGCGGTTGCGAAGCTGCGCCACGCCGGTCGTCAGCGCGACGTCGCCCGCGATGCTCGTGATCTCCAGGTTGTCCGCCTCGAACACGCCCCCGACGACGAGTTGCCCCTCTGTCAGCGTTCCCCCGGCGACGCTCGTGAATGCGCTCCCCGGCGCCACGGCAAAGCTCGCACCGTCCTCGATCGTGATCCCGCCCAGATTCTGGAAGTTCCCCTGAGTCGTGAAGGTCGCGCCGCTGGAGAGCTCAAGACGTCCCAGCGAAGCCGTCGCCCCCACCGCTCCGTTCACTTCCAGCGTGCTCAGCGCCGCAAAGGTCGCGCCCGCGCCCTGAAGCCTGACCGTCGCGGCATTGGTCAGAACCGAAACGCCCTCCAGGTTCAGCGTCGCGCCGGCTCCAACGTTGTACGCCTCGCCCGTCAGCACGCCCGCGGTCAGCGTGACCCCGTTGGTCCGCAGAGTTCCCTGCTGGACGCTGATCGTGCCGACATTCTCAAAGCGTCCGCCATCAAAGAACGTCTCGCCCGATGAGTTCTTCGTGACGGTGCCCTCGTTGCGGAACACGGGCAAGGGCCCGCCCATGTTCTCTCGCTGGAGGCTCGCCGCGGAGGTGATGTTGAACGTTGACCCACGCAGGATCGTGAAGTTCGACCCGTCGGCGAACAGGATGTTCTGGGTGCCCGTCCAGGAGCCGACACCGCCGTGCCGGATGTCGGAATCGCAGACGTCGTTGGCGACGAACCCGTCCTCGAAGCGAACGCCGCCTCGCGCGTTCACGTTGCGGATGCCCAGGAGCGTGCCGCCCCGGAGTGTCAGCAGCCCCTGGGTCTCGAGGGCGGCGGTCGGCGTCAAGCCGCGCGCGACGCTGTTGGCGATCGTCGTGGCGCCGAGCACATTGAGGCGGAAGGTCGTGAGGTCCAGCGTGGCATCGGGCGACGTAAGGCTGAAGTTGCTCACCGTCACGGGGAGATTCAGTGTGACGGTGTACGGGCTTCCCGTCGCGGCGATCACCGCGTTGAACGTGTTCGGACCGTTGTTATTGGGAACGACCGGTGGGTTCCAGTTCCCCGCGGTCCCCCACGATCCGCTGACCGGCGAAGCCCAGGTCGCGGTGGTCTGCGCTTGCGCAAGCTGACCGAGCGACAGCGCGAGCCCGGCGCTGATCGCCAAACCCGCCGCGAACCCCGCGGGACGTGAAGAGCGGTGCATGTCTACGTTCCTATGACGAGCGGCTCCGGACTGCCTTGCTCGCGCGCCGCGTCCCGGAGGCTCTGGTCTCTCGATCTCTCCAACGCAAAGTATGCGTCCCGATCACGCGGAAAGCAATGGCTCGGCGCGCGCCAAATGCCGTCCTTGCGACAATCTGGGAAAGATCGTCTTGGCGGGGAGCGTTATCGAAGTCCGATTATCAGCAGCCAGTTCAGGACGAGGATCGGGAGGAGCACCGCCAACGCCCGCCCGATGTATCCAAAGAACGACGGCATCTTCACCCCGTGCCCCTCCGCGATCGACTTGACCATGAAGTTGGGCCCGTTGCCGATATAGGTCATGGCGCCGAAGAAGACCGCCGACGTCGAGATGGCGTGGAGTTCCAACGCGCCAAGTTCCGTCGCGATGAACGCTCGGACGGAGGGCGGATCCAGCTCGCCAAACCCCGCGGACGCCATGGCGACCTGGAGGAAGTTCAAGTAGGTCGGCGCGTTGTCGAGCACGGCGCTGAGTGCGCCCGTCGCGAAGTACAGCGTGGTCGGACTGCCGAGATTGAACTTTGCCGCGTTCGCCGCGAGATATCCAAGCGCGGGGACCATCGTCGCAAAGATCCCAAGGAACAGCAGCCCCACTTCCTTGATGGGCCCGAAGTTGAAGTGGTTCTCACGATGGATGTGTCGAGAGGCCAGTAAGAACGCCGCGACGGCAACCAGCAGTTGGAAGGTCGCCCCGATCGGAATGCCCTTGATCCCGGTGGTTTCCTTGAGAATCGGGTCGATGAAGACGCCCAGGATCATGAGGCCCAGGCAAACCAGAGCGCTGAAGCCTCGGATGCGGATCGGACTCCCCGAGGAAGCACGTGGCGCCGTGAGCGTGGACGTGGCCTTGATCCGGGAGTCGTAGACGAAGTAGACGCCCAGCAACAACCCGACCACGAGGAGCCAGTCGGGCCAGAGATGCTCAAGCGTCCAGAAGAACGTGACCCCCTTGAGATACCCGAGGTAGAGGGGCGGATCTCCGATGGGCGTGAGGGCGCCGCCACAGTTGCTCACAATGAAGATGAAGAAGACGATGTGCATGGGCGTGAGTCGCCCGTGGTTGATTCGCATGAACGGGCGAATGAGGAGCATGGAGGCGCCGGTGGTGCCGACCAGGTTCGACAGAACCGCCCCAAACGCGAGGATGGCCGTGTTGGCGAGGGGTTTGCCCTCGATGCGAGCCTCGATGTGGACCCCGCCCGCGACAACGAAGAGTCCGCCGACGAGCGCGATGAACCCGTAGTACTCAATGAAGGCGTGGAGCATCTTGCTCGCGCCATAAGCCATGTCGTGCTCATAGGGAATCCCGCCGAACGCGCGCAGGTAATAGGCGGCAACGAACCCGCCCAGGAAAGTCGCAAAGTCCGGATAATGGGCGTGCCAGAAGCGAGGGGCGATGAAGGGCATCAGGGCGATGCTGGCGAGCAGGGCGACGAACGGCCCGACGAGCCACAGCGGGATCTGCGGGCCTTTGCTGCCTTCGACAATGGTCGCAGGGACAACCCCGGCGACGAGCAGTCCGATAAGAGCTCCTGCGATGCCGGTGACGAGCCAGCAGAGCGGGCCCGAAAAGCCTCCGGGGTGAACGTGGTCTTCATGCCCACCCTCGGCGGCGGAGACCAATCCGGTGCGCGGCTCATCCGCGTGCGTTGCCGGCGGCACCACCACTTCCGCTTCATCCTTCTTTCGCTCGGCCAAGTTGCCCTCCGTCCCTGTTCGAAGACACGCCAGGATGCTGGTCAAGAAGCCTTGCTAAGCCGAAGGCGACGAAGGCCCCGAGCGTGACGCCCAGGAGGTTGGCGGTCAGGTCGTCCCACGCCGCGACGCGTCGGAGCGCCGGGATGGCCTGGGACCCTTCATCGATGCAGGCATACGCGGCCGCGACCAGCCAGAGAATCCCGACACCCCGCCCGCTTCGAGCGGAAGGAAGGTACCCCGTCCGTGCGAGCAAGATCGTCCACGCGGCGAAGACCACCAGGTGAATGACCAGATCGGAGCGGACCTCGGCGCCGGGCACCTGGAGCGCGGGCCAGTGGGTTGCCACGAAGAGCAATGCCGCGAAGGCCACGAACGCCACGCGCGCGCCGCCCCGAGCAAGGCGGTGTGCGCTCGCCCGCCTCACCACGCTCAAGAATCGCTGTGAACCCGAACTCACGCGACGCTCGAGGCGGGCACCGAACCCGCATCGCCCCGAGAAACGCGCACGACCGGCTGGGCGGCTGTCTCCGCGCTGGGTTGCGGGGCGGGTTGCGGGGCCGAGCCCGAGGCGTGCCTGGCTGTCTCGCCTCTTGCTGTCTCGCTTCGAAGCGCGTCGCTCTTGAGCGCCTCGTCCCACTCGCGGATCATCGACGCGGCCAGAGCCTTGTAGTCTTCAGCGCCGCTCGCGCTCGGCGCGTACTCGAACACGGTTTGGCCAAAGCTTGGGCACTCGGCGAGCTTGATGTTTCGGCGGATCGCCGGGCGCAGCACCCGCGCGAACTTCCACGGACACTCCTGGGTGCGCGCCGCGGTGAAGAAGCTCTCCAGGTCGGCAACGACTTCGCGAGTGTGCGTGGTGGTCGCGTCATGGGCACAGAGAACCACGCCCGTCACGCGCAGCCGCGGGTTGGTTGATCGGGCGACGAGGCGGACGGTGTCCAGCAGTTTGCT
Source organism: Planctomycetota bacterium (assembly GCA_033763815.1). Classification (GTDB taxonomy): domain Bacteria; phylum Planctomycetota; class Phycisphaerae; order Phycisphaerales; family UBA1924; genus JANRJU01. Next base: position 119,237 of record JANRJU010000014.1, on the reverse strand, counting down.
GACGCCCTGGAGCGCCAGAAAGTGCGCCTGCATGGGGATCATGACTTCTCTTGCCGCGGTCAGCGCGTTCAACGTGAGAAGGCCAAGCGAAGGCGGGCAATCCAGCAGAACGAACTCGTACTCGCGCGACGCGAGGGCGTCCAGGACCATTTCAAGGCGTCGGTGCCGATCGGGCAGGCTCGCCAGTTCGAGCTCGGCCGCGGCAAGGTCCGTCGTGCTGGGAAGCACGTCGAGGTTCTCTCTGGCGTTGACAACGCCCTTGCTGGCGTTGGCCGGCTCGAGCAGAGCGTCATAGACCGAGGATTCGAGCGAGCCGACATCGACGCCCACGTGCAACGAGGCGTGGGCTTGTGGGTCCAGGTCGATCAGGAGCGTTCGTCGGCCCGCCAGGGCATATGCCGCGGCGAGCGACACCGCCGTCGTTGTCTTGCCGACGCCGCCCTTCTGGTTCATGAACGCGACGCGACGCTGGAGCTTGCTGCTGGCCATCCCTGGCTCCTCTGGGCTTGCCGAGAGCGGACGAAATGCCCTCCGCGAGCGAAGACCGGCGCAGTATACCGGCGAACTTGCCACCGGCCAGACACGGGCTGAAGCCCCCTGCTCGGACGACCGCGGGCATCGCCCTTGATGCAAAGACATCGGCATCCGCTGTTTCATACGCTTGGGCGTGCCCCACACCAGTTCAGTTCCGGTCGACCTTGCAGGGATCTCCCTGGCCTCGCCCGTCATCCTTGCCGCGGGGACGGCGGGGACGCTCGACGAGATGAGTGACGTGCTTGATCTCTCCCGTGTCGGCGGGATCGTGACCAAGTCGATCACCCGCCTGCCCCGCGAGGGCAACGCGACGTGGCGCATCCTGGAGTCTCGCGCCGGGATGATCAACGCCATCGGGCTGGCGAACATCGGCATCGATGCCTTTCTTCGCAGCGAGGCTCCTCGCATCGCCTCGGTGCCGACGCGTGTGTTCCTCTCGATCGCCGGGTTCTCGATCGAGGACTATGTCGAAGTCGCCCGCGCGGGCAACACCATCGACGCGGCTCCCGCGGTCGAGCTCAACGTCTCGTGCCCGAACGTGCATGGCGGGACCGAGTTCGGCGTCGATCCCGGGCTGCTGCGAGACCTTGTCGCCTCGGTGCGGGCGGTGCTCGATCGCAAGAGGCTCTTCGTCAAGCTCAGCCCTGTTTCGATCGCAGCGCCCGGGTACACCATTGTCGATCTGGCCCGGGCGGCGCTCGAGAGCGGGGCCGACGGGCTCTCGCTCTGCAACACCACGCCCGCGATGGAGATCGACGTCCACACGCGGCTGCCCCGCCTGGCCAATGTGACGGGCGGCCTCTCCGGGCCCGCCGTCCACCCGATCGTCACCAGGCTCATTCATCTGGTCCATCGACAGATGGAAGCGGGCTCGCTGCGCCGTGCGCCCATCATCGGCATCGGAGGGGTTACCGGGTGGCGCGACGCGGCGGCGTTCATCCTGGCGGGCGCTTCGGCGGTGCAGATGGGCACGGCCCTCTTTGCCGACCCGCGCGGGCCGATCAAGGTTGCTCGCGGGCTGGAAGCGTGGACCAAACGCCATGGGCTGCCGCTCAAGCAGCTCGTTGGAGGCGTCAAGCTGCCCGAGCCGGCGTCGAACGCGAACGCCGCGAAGCCCGACGGAAGATCGGCGTCGGCGCTCGGCCCCGGATCGGTGACGAGTTCGAGGCAGAACGGCGCCGGAGCGGTAGCGCCGAGGGCCGGGACGAGCTCGGACGCGGGGACGAGTTCGGCAGCGAACGCGACGCCGGGGCGGGGGACGGGAGCGGGGCCGGGGGCGGGGGCGGGGGCGGGGGCGACACGGACACTCAACTGAAGGGGCAACGCTTGGACGACCCTGTGATGTGGGTGGTAATCGCGGCAATCCTGATCCTCGGCCCGGTGTTCACCTACTGGTGGTGGAAGATTGCGGACCGATGGGCGGATGCGGAGCATCGTCGCTTCCGAGCTCAGCCCGACCAGCCTTTGCAAGAAGAGAATCGGGTGGTCATTCGAGACGAACCAGTCAACCCGCCGCCGCCCGCTCCGGATGCACCAAAGCTGCCCTGACACACATGCCCAGATACAAGCTCACGATCGCCTATGACGGCGGCGCTTTCTGCGGGTGGCAGAAGCAGGAACCGCCCCTGCCCGAACCGGGAGACCCCGCGCCGGCCTACCTGCGTCACTCCGACGCGATGCTGGAGGTTCCGGAGGGGCGGGTTGGTCTGCGCACGGTGCAGGCGGTCGTGGAACGGGCCGTGCGCGAGATCGTGCGCGAGCCGGTGGAGGTCAAGGGCGCCAGCCGCACCGACGCGGGCGTTCACGCGCGCGGACAGGTGGCAGCATTCACCTGCGGCGGGGATGAGGACGATTCCAAATCCCCGGGCGATCTGCCTCCCGGCGCAGCACGCGACGCCAAGCCCGGCTCGGGTTGGCCCCTCGGGCGCGGCGTCGATCGTCTGCTGCGCGCCATCAACGGACGCCTGCCCGAGGACGTGCTGGTGGTGAGCGCGGAGCCGGTCCGGGCCGCGTTCGACCCGATCGGCGACTGCAGCGCCAAGGCGTATAGCTACACGGTGCACGCGGGAATGTCGCGGGCGCTGGTGGAGCGATCGCGCGTCATGCACGTGTGGCAAGCGCTCGACATCGATGCGATGCGCCGGGGCGCGGCGATTCTGGTGGGCGAACACGACTTTGCCGCGTTTGCCGCGGCGGGGCACGGGCGAAAATCGACGGTCCGGACCGTCTTTTCGTGCGAGGTCATTGACCTTGGCGACTCGCACGAAGGCGTCGTGACAACGCCCCCGGCTCCCGGCATCGCGACAATCGAGCCAGCGCGCCGCGTCCAGATTCGCGTGAGCGGCAGCGGGTTCTTGTACAACATGGTCCGCATCATCGCGGGGACGCTGGTCGAGGTCGGGAAGGGAAAGATGACTCCCGTGGACGTGCGGGCCGCGCTGGAGAGCCGGGATCGCCGGCGAGCGGGGCCGACGATGCCGCCCCACGCGCTCTGCTTGGAGTGGATCATGTATCCGCGCGAGAAGGAGCAGGCGCTGGATCACCTTCAGGAACAATCGCGACCCGCGGAGTCGCCCGCGTGAGAATCCTCCACGTCTCGACGCGCCTCATCCTTGGCGGATCGCAAGAGAACACGGTGCTCTCCTGCGAGGGACAGGCCCTGCGCGGGCACGAGGTTCATCTGGCGTTCGGCCCCATTTACGGGCCCGAGGGCTCGCTGCTGGAGCGCGTGGAGTCGTTCTCGCGGAAGCATCCCCAGGCCCCGATCCGAACGCACGTGGTCGAGAATCTCGTTCGGGAGGTTTCGCCCCTGAAGGACGCGAAGGGACTGCGCGAGCTCGAGGCGCTGATCGATCGGATCGAGCCGCACATCGTGCACACGCACAGCAGCAAGGCGGGCATCCTGGGTCGCCTCGCGGGGTGGAACGTGCTGCGCCGGCGGGCCGGCGCTGGCAAGCCCCGCACGCCCGGCGTGGTGCACACGATCCACGGGCCGCCCTTCATGCCCATCGAGGGCGGCCCGCTGCGCCGCGTGAAGATCCGCGCGAGCAACGGCGCGTACACGCTCGCCGAGCGGCTTGCCGCGGGACGGTGCCACGCGATCGTGAGCGTCGCCGACGCGATGACTCGCCAGTTTCTTGAGCGCGGCATCGGGCAACCCGAGATCTACAAGACCGTCTACTCGGGCATGGAGACTCGCGCGTTCCTGGAGCCCGCGCCGGGCGAGGATCGTGACGCGGTTCGCGCTTCGCTCGGGTTCGATCGGGGCGATTTCGTCGTCGGCACCGTCGCCCGCCTCGCCCAGCACAAAGGACACGACGACCTGCTCGAGGCGCTCGGCGGTGAGCTCCGCCAGCGCAAGAACTGGAAGCTGCTCTGGGTTGGTGATGGCTGGTGGCGGGAACGGCTCATCGCCCGCGCACGAACGCTCGGGCTTGGCGTCGTCATCGCGAGCGGCGACGATGCCAAGCGGGGAACGGGTGATGCGTCGATCGTGCTCACCGGCCTGGTGCCGCCCGAGCGGGTAGCGTCGCTGATCCGCGCGATGGACGTGCTCGCGCACCCGAGCGCGCGCGAGGGCCTGCCACGCACCGTGCCGCAGGCGCTGCTGACCGGCGTTTGCCCAGTCGCCTACGACGTGGATGGCACGGGCGAGGCGTGCCGCGACATGGAGACGGGGCGACTGGTCCGCCTGGGAGACCGGGCAGCGCTGCGCGAGGCGATCTGCTGGCTCTTTGAGAATCCTGGAGCGAGAGAGCGGCTGGCGGCCGAGGGCCGGCGCTGGTGCGCCGAGCGTTTCGATGCGTCGCACATGGTCGAATCGCTTGACGAGATGTATCGAGTGGCGATCGCGCGGGCGGGAGACGCCGGCGGGCGAGGTTAGCGAAGCGACGGATCTCGCTTGGCGGCCATGACGCGATAGTGAGCCGCCTGGGCGGCGACGTTGCTGCGATGCTCGGGCTGATCAACGAGATAGACGTCCCACCGCTCGCAGGCGAAGGCGGCGAGTTCGGGCCGCTTGAACTCGACCCCGCCCTGGAGGAAGCCAAGCGCTTCCCGTTCCGCATCGGCAAGCTGGTGCTGCACCATGCTGGTGTCGGTCGGCGGCCCATCCGGGGCCGGGCCGGGCGGCAGCCCGAGACGCGCGCGGATCGCATCCACGCGAGCGATGACATCAAGCGCCGCGGCGAGGCGGGCGGAAGAATCGCGATGTGCGGCGTACGCCGTCGCCCCCACGTTGCGCATCCACGTCGCCCCGACGCGCACGATGCCCGGCTCTTGCGCGAAGCGAGGGTCGTTCCACAACCTTTCGAGCTTGACGAGCGTTTCGTCGTTGATCACGTTGGGATCGGGGAGCAACACGAGCTCGAGTTCCGCATCGAGCCGCGAAGCTGAGTTGGCAAACGACGATGGGTGGTCGCGGATGAGTCGATCGAGTTCCGCGGCGGCGGCGTTGGGATGGCCGAGCTTGGTCAACAAGCGGGCTCGCGTCGCGATTACGCTCGGAAGCTGCGAGGGAAAGATGAATCCCGAGGCCGGAAGGCCGAGCACACGATCGAGCGCACGCAATGCCCCTTGCGGGTCGCGCTCCGCGGTCTCGGCAAAGGTCGCCTCCTGCCCCCATGCCTGCACAAACACAAACGCGAAGCTGCGGAGAAGATCCGGACGGGTCGTCGCAAGACCCATGATCCGGTCAAAGGTGGCACGGGTCGCTTCCACGGTGTCGAGCGGCGTGCCGTCCGGCCCAAACACCTGTGGGAGCAACGCTCGGCTGGCACTCTTGGCAGCAACTGCATCGGCCTGGAAGACGGCGAGTTGACGCAGCGACTCGATCCGGTCAAAGTCGGTTTCCGGATCATTGGAAAGCGACGCCAAAGCTCGCATGGCGTCCGCAGATCTTCCGTCCTCAGCAAATAAGCTCGCGGCTCGGCGAACGGTCAACCCCCAACCGGCGACGCCCTCCGCGCGCGCTCGCCAGGCTTCGGAAAGCAAATCTTCAGGCGAGCGATCAATCCAAGAGTGGGTGTTGGAAGCGCCTGATTGAACGAGCGGAGTCTCGCAGCCTGAGAGCTCTGAAAACGATGATTCCGTTGCCTTCGTGAGCGATGATGCTGAGACGTATTCTCGCCCGAACACGAGAGCAAAGCCCAACAGGCCGGCCAACGCCGACCATGTGAGCCCTCTGGACGGACGCCAACGACGAGCGTCCCGCGAGGGTGTGGAGTCAACTTCAACAGACCCGGCAAACGTGAAGCTCATAATGTCATTTCTCTCAGTAGACTTCTATCGGCTTTCGTCAACCCGCTGTTCGCGGCTCGTTTCGCTTATTGTGGTTATCGCGTGCCCCAGCAGCCGCAACAAGGTGGCCCATTCGGAGGGGGCGGGCACATCGTGGGACAGCAGGGTATGTGGCGCTGGTACTCGCCTTGAGCACCACCACATTCCAGGGGGCGTTGGGAGCTCTCGCAACTGAACGCGACGGTTCCGGTGAAGTCCGCCTTCACTTGGTATGCCCCGCAGGAGTTGGAGGCGAGGATCGGACCAAAGACACCGGCGCACGAGTAGATCGCCGCGGTTCGAACATACTGCTGGACCGCGCTGCCCGATTTCTTGTGGCGATTGATCCGCTCAAAGACGTGAAAACACTGGAGACGATTGACAACGCACGTAATGGCCTGCGTCACCGTCCGGCAGCCCTGACGCTCTACGGCGAATTCGATGTTCAGTTGTGCTGCCGCGAGCAGGCGAACAAGCAGCCCTGCTCCGATCTGTGCTTCGGCGCCTCCGCTAAAGCTCCAGCAGACTTGTCCTTGCTCCGAACTTAATGGCTGAGCCGGCCCGCATTGACGCCGCTCTTCGCAAGAGATCCACGCACAATCGCAAGCATCGACCCGAGTCCAATCACCATACGTGATGGACGATTGCACATTGAGAGTTGGCAAGCCCACCGGCACATTGTGCTGCTCATGAATGAGTACTGGATTGTTGCAGCCGGGGGGTGGTCGGGGTATACATCGCGTGCCGCCACCCGGAGAAGTCGATTGGTTGAAGGAGGCTGGTGGACCGGGCGGGGCTGTGCCGCCAACCGCACTGCAAATACCCCAAAGGCTTGCGAGAGAGCAAGCGGCCATCAGCTTGTTCATCGGCGACCTCCACAAGACATCGCGGCAAGATAACCGGTGAGGACCTTCATGTCAATCAACATCGGAGTATCTCGGCCCTTGCGTGTAAATGTGAACAGATCGTGATGCAAGCATGACGTCCAACTTGCAACCCCAAAACCGGTGCGCCATTGCGAACATGGTGCGAACAAAGGGGTGTTTTGTCGCTTTTGATTGGCCAACGCCCGCCCCCAAGCCCAGCCGATCGCCCGGGGCGCGTTTGGTCGCCCCGAAGTCTCTGGTGTGGTTACGCTTGGCCCATGAAGGTTCGAGGAGATACCACGTCCGCATGGCTGGGCCTCGGTCTGCTGCTGGGCGGACTTCTCGCCGGCGGCGGGTGCGTCAGCCGTGCGGACCAGCTCCGGGCCCGGGGCCGCGAGGTGGAGGCGGCACTGATCGCCGAGCGCGATCGCGTGCTGCAAGCCCCGACAATTCAGGCGGCAGAACGCGACGCACGCCTTGATCAACTGACGCGGTATCGCGGCACGTTGTCGGCGGCGAACGTCGCCGTCGGAGCGATCGCGAACATCCCGACGTCGACGCTGCGCGAGCCGGCGTACGACGCGGTCGAAGAGCTCTACAGCACGATCATGTGGAACATCCCGCTCGGACCGGGCGAGAAGATTCGCGACCTCCCGCTGGGCTTCCGCAGCGGGCAGTTCAACGTCAACGAGCTCACCGGCTCGACGGGGCCAAGCAGACCCACGGGGTCCAAGGAACCCGATGCGGACGGAGCAAGGCCAGCGCCGCCCGGCTTTACCGGGCGTTAGAGACTGCGTTGGCCCGTCCCGAATGGGACAACGCCCGGGAGTAGACCACGCCCCGGGCGAGATTCGGGCATCAGATACAGTGGAAGGCGTCGGGCGTGCCGGAGCGAGCGGCTCTCGACGCAGGCCAAACGAAGGTCAAGGACGGACGGGCAAAGCTGGAGCGAACATGAAGTTTCATGAGTATCAAGGTCGCGAGTTGCTGGCGGCGTACGGCATCCCGGTGCCCCCGGGCGAAGTCATCACCGTGACCGATCAGGCCGCGGGGGCTTACAACCGCGTCACTGCCAACATCGGTCCGCTGGCGGTGGTGAAGGCGCAGGTCTTCGCGGGCGGGCGTGGCAAGGCGGGATTCGTCAAGCTGGTTCGTTCGGCGCACGAGGCGACCGAGGCCGCGCGTTTCATGCTGGGCAACCGCATGAAGTCGCCCCAGACGCCGCCCGAGGGCCTGGAAGTGAAGAAGCTGCTGATTGCCGCGGGCGTCGACATCGCGCCTCGCGCGGGTGGCGGCAACGAAGAGTTCTATCTCGCGATTACCTTGGATCGCAAGACGCGCCGGAACGTTCTGATCGCCTCGCGCGAGGGCGGGGTGGAGATCGAGCAGGTCGCGCACGACCGCCCGGACGCGATCATCAAGGAAGCGCTCCACCCGCTGCTCGGGTTGCAGGGGTTCCAGGCGAGAAAGGTCGCGAGCAAGCTCGGGCTGCATGGAAAGCTGGCATCGCAGGCCGCGGACATCATGGTCAGGCTCGGGAAGCTGTTCGTGGAGAACGACTGTGCGCTGGCGGAGATCAACCCGCTGGTCATCGTCGACGTGATGGGCGCCGGCGGGAAGAGCCAGGCGGTCATCGCCATCGACGCCAAGTTCAACTTCGACGATAACGGGCTGGCGCGCCACAAGAAGCTCGTCGAACAGGCGGACCACAGCGAGGACAACCTCGCGGAAATGAAGGCTCAGGAGTACGGGCTCTCGTATGTCGCGCTCGACGGCAGCATCGGGTGCCTCGTCAACGGCGCGGGCCTGGCGATGGCGACCATGGACATCATCAAGCTGCACGGCGCCGACCGCGGCATCGAGCCGGCGAACTTCCTCGACGTCGGGGGTGGGGCGTCGGAAGAGGCGGTGACCCAGGCGTTTGGCATCATTCTCTCCGATCCGCGCGTCAAGGGGATCATGGTCAACATCTTCGGCGGGATCATGCGCTGCGATGTCATCGCCGCGGGCATCATCAACGCCGCGAAGAGCTTCAAGAACAAGGACGGAAGCACGGGCTTCAAGGTGCCGCTGGTTGTTCGCCTGGAGGGCACGAACGTCGAAGCCGGGCGCAAGCTGCTCAACGACGCCAAGGCCAGCTTGCCCACGCTCCAGGCGGCGACGGACCTGACCGACGCCGCACGGAAGGTCGTCGCGGCGGTGTGATCAGGCCCTCTCCAAGCGGTGCAATGTGAAGGCAGAAGCCCAGGAAACGCTGCTGCTCTTCGGTGGGACCTTTGACCCCCCCCATCGTTTCCACGTCCTTGGGCCGATGCTCGTCGCCCGACGCCTGTATGGCCCCGCGGGGCGTGTGCTCTTCGTGCCCGCGGCTAGAAACCCGCTCAAGGCTGAGGGGCCCATCGCGACCGACGAACAACGCGTCGAGATGCTCAAGCTCGCGATCGAAGACGTTGCCGCCTCGCTCGATCCGGGGTCGGGCCAAGCAACCCAGCAGGCCAGCGTCTGGCGGGGCGAACTGCTCAGAGCGGCGACCGGTCAACCCGCCGTGGGTCCGAGGGGCGCGGCGGGTCCGGGGGGCGCGGCGGGTCTCGGGGGGCCCGCACCGAGCTACACGATTGACACCGTTCGGACGCTGCTCTCCGGAGAAGCCAGCGGGCGAGACCTGCGACTGCTCATCGGGTCGGACCAGGCCCTGGCGTTCCATCGTTGGAAGGAGGCTCGAACGCTGATCGAACTCAGCGAGCCGCTGGTCATGCTGCGCGAACCGGCGTCAACCCCCGAGGCGTTGCTGCTCGGGTTAGAGGCGACGCAAGCCTGGACCCGCGATGAACTTCGGGCCTGGTGCCGAAGGATCGCGCCGTCGCCGATCGCGCCAGCGAGTTCGACCGCAGCCCGCGAGGCAATCGGTCAGCTCAGCTCTGGCGGGGGGGCGGGCCTTTGGGCAGCGAGCGCGGCGCTCGGCGACCTGACCCCCTCGGTCCTTGAGTACATCACCAAGCGCGAGCTGTATCGAACCTGAATGGACGCTTCCGAGCAGCGAGAGCGGGCGGGGTTAGCACGCCGCGTTCACGCACGTGGAATAGTCGTGCGGGGTCACGGGTGCGTCACGACGTCCCAGCCAGCGATTGGCTCGAATCGGTGCATTTGCCCGTGATGGGCTAGAGTGAGCCTTTGTGAAACGAGCGGAGACTGCGCCATGGCGGGCGGACAAGGCAAGCGTCAACTCAAGCGGCAAACCCGATTGGCCCAGGCGGCCTTCGGCGTGGTTGTCGTTGGGGGCGTCGCGCTGGGCGTCGTCTCGACCCGCAACGAACGACCCATCCAAGTCGGGGAACTCAACCCCGACAGCGTCCCGCTCGATGACCTGATCTCCAGCGCCTGGCAGTCGAGCAACGAACTGGCGATGGACCCCGAGGGCGTCGCGGCTCGCCTGGAACTCATCGCCAACCACCCCGTCGCACCCGGCGAGGTCAAGCCCGCTGAGACCACGCCTACCCCCGATGCCGGGTCGCCCACGCCCCCGCCGCCGCCCCCGGAGGCCAGCGGCTCCGTGCTCGATCGCGTCAAGTTCATTGGCGTCATCCGCGAGCCCAAGCGGCTTCTGGCGCTGCTCTCGATCGAAGGGCGCCAGCGGATCGTCACGATCGGCGACGAGCTCATCGTGCCGCCCACGGATTCCAACATCAAGCTCCGTGTGGTGGACATCACGCCGGAGGCGATTGTTCTGGCCCTGGGCGAGGAACAGCGAACGATCAACCGCGAAGCCGGAACAACGGGGGGCGTCGCGCGGGTGATCACACCGGGCGGGAATCCGTCACTGACCGGCGTGATGACCCAGCCTTCGTTCTCTGCTTCGCCCATGTCGCCCCGAGCAATGCAGCCGGGCCAGGCGGAGTTTGGCCGCTTCCCCATCGCTAATCAGGGAACGGATGAGTCGGTCCGCCAGGCGCTGGAAGCCAAGCGGCGGATGCTGGAAGAGGAAGGGCGTCGCGAGGCGATGGAAAAGTTGCGTGAGATGGGCAAGGAACTGCCCGAAGATGAGCGCAAGGCGAGGGAAGGGAAGTGACGGCGCGCGTCTGCTACGTGAGGCAAGGCGAGCGGGGAGCGCTTCTGCGTGAGCTGCGATTCGTCGTCGCTCGCGCCGAAGGCACGCGCGACGAGACGTGGACGCCCGCCGAGACGCTCGCGGCCGACGGCGTGTCGCCTTTGGCGCAGGTTGAGAGCGCCGCGCACTGGATCACCGAGCGTCTAGGCCCGCAGCGAAAGGCCGGGCTCGACGTGCTTTGCCTCGATCCTGAGGGTGCCGTCTGCACGTGGATGAGCACGCCCAGCACCGAGGGATCGGTCGTGGCGCTGCTGGCTCGTCAGGCGGGCGCCGAAGGCGAAGGGGGCGGCGCCGGGTCCATGGGGCTCGGATCGAGCGGGTCGGGCATGCAGGGTGCGAGCGGTGGTTCGGGAGAAGCAACGCATCCGCTGGCGTTCTATGCCGGGACTGCCAGCCAGGCTTCGGTGCAGGTGCTGTCGCCCGACGACGGGCGAGAAGCCGACCCGGAGCGGCCCGGTTTGGGGGGTGGTTTGGGCGGCGGGCCCACGGGACGAAACGGGCGAGCCGCATCGGGTTCAGCGGGGCGTCTCGCCGGGCTGCTCGCCGGAGGCTTGGCGGGCGGTTCGCAGCGGCAGGCGCGGCAGGCGGACACCCGCCCTCGAAAGCGTGCGGTCGTGGCATATGCCGACGCCACGGCGCGGGCGTTGCACGATGCGCTCGACCGTCGCGGCATTGGCGCGGGCCGCGTTCTCTCGCTCTGGCACGGGATGGCGCTGGCGTGGGACCGCGCGAGCAGCTCGAGTCGAAACGTTGCCGCCGACTCTCCCAGGGCCCTGGCGACGGTGCTGGTCCTCTCTCGCGAGGGCGATGCCTGGGCGAGGCTCGTCTGGACGTGGTCGATCGATGGAACGCTGCTTGCGGCGGGCTCGATGCGGCTTTCTCGAACCGCGCAGACGAGTGCCCGCTCCGGCCCCGTCCCCGTGGTCGATCACAAGGTCGGGGCTCGTCTCGCCAGCGAGTGGCTCTCGTGGTCGGCGCAGAACGGGTGCGCTCCGGCGCGGGTCGCGTGCATCGTCCCCGCAGAGGCCGAGCCCGGCGCGGTTGTCGCAAGCCCGATGGTCGAAGGCCTGGATCGCTTCGGCGCGGCGCTGACCGCGGGCTGGCCCGGGGCGACGGTCGACGTCATTGCGCACGCCGACCCCCTGCTGGCCACCCTGGAACGACTGGCCGGCACGCTCGAACGCCTGGATGAGGAAGACCCAACCTCGCGCGACGTCGATGCACGAACCGGTGGCGGGCTCGCCGCGCTTTCGGAGCGCCCAACCCGTTCGACGCGAGCGACGTATGTGTGGGTTTCGCTCGCCCTGCTCGCGATGGCCGGGCTGCTCGGATGGATGGCCCTGCGCATGCGCTCTCAGGCGGCACAGGCCTCGCTCGCGGCACGAGAAACCCGCGGTGCCTGGGAGGACCTGGTCTCGCAGCGCCTTCCGGCGGCGCTCGATTCGATCGACGGGCCCATCGCGGCCCTGGAAGGCGAAGTCGTCAAGGGCGAGAAGCTCTTCAAGCCGCCCGAGGGCGCCCAGCCCGCACCGCCCGTGCTCGAAGAACTCGACACGCTCTCGATGGTCTTTGGGCAAAGTGGCGTCGAGCTGGTTCAGGTCGACGTGAACCCCAACGCGGTGGTCGTGCAGGTCCGCGTTGCGGACGTCGAAGAGTTCGAGACGCTCACCGACGCGCTCACACGCATCAGCGGCTCGTGGGTCTCCGGATGGGTGACGCGCGACGTCAAGCCCGTCGGTGGGACCGATCAGAAAAAGCTCACAGCAACCTTTGTTGGCTCTTGGTCGCGCGAAGCCACGGCGTTCGATCGAGCGGCGGCTCGCGCGGGGCTGCGCCCGGCACCCGCGCCCGAAGCACAGGCGCCCGAAGCACCGGCGCCCGAATCGGTGCCCGAGACAGCCCCCGCACGCGAGCCCCAAACGCCGCCCACCAGCAGCCCGGCGGGATCATCGTCGCCGCCAGCGTCATCCGGCTCGGAAGCGGACGGTGCCGAGGGAGCTTCCCAAGATCGTCCGAGCGAGGGGAGCACGCCATGACACCGGCTGACGCCAGGACTCGGGAGCTTGCCGATCAGGCCCGTGACGAGGTTGCGGCGGCGGCCTCTCGCGCCGAGAGCCGCAACCGCCCACGCGTCTTCATCCTCGCCTCGTCGCTGGCGCTGGCCATCGCCTTCGTCATGCTGGTGCTGGGCATGGGGGCCAAAGCGAACGCCGATTCCAGCCTTCGCCGGGAACGGGCGCAGGCCAACGAGGCGGTGGAACTGCTGGCGAGGCTGCGCCAGCTCGACGAGGCCGCGAAGGACTCGACCAAGCTCCCGTTCGGCGAGCAGCTCTCGAAGATCCGGAGCAAGATCACCGACGCCGCGAGCCGCGCCGGGCTCAAGAGCCCGCCCCAGCTTCCGGTGAGCGATCAGGTCGTTCGCAACGTGGCTGCGGGAGTGAACCGCAACACGTGGACGTACGAAGTGCGCGACCCATCGCTCCGGGCGATGCTGGATTGGCTCCAGCTCGCGATCAAGGACATCCCGGGCTTCGAGGTCTATTCGGTGACGCTCAAGCCGGAGCAGAATCAGTGGTACTTGAGGGTGACGTTCTCACGACTGGAGCGTTCGTCATGAAGCGCGGGGTTCTGCATCGGGCGGGTGGTGAGCGCAGGCTCGCACGGGTGTTGCTTGCCGCCGCGCTGGTGGCGATGTTCGCCGGGGGCTGCGTGCAGCGGCGTCAGAGCATCGGGCCGACCAACGCGGAGCGGACGCGGGCGATGCAACTGGCGTCCGACGCAGTCGCTGCCGCGAAGAAGGACGACCACACCCGCGCGATCGAGCTCAACCGCCAGGCGCTGGAAGCCGACCCGGAGCTTGCAGCCGCCTGGCACAACCTCGGAACCTCGCTGCTCAGCCAGCAGAAGTATGGCGACGCGCAGCTGGCCTTCGAGCGGGCGGCGGAACTCTCGCCTACCGATCCTCGGCCCTATGCCAATCTGGGCGTCCTCTATCGCGAGGCCGGCTGGTACAAGGACGCGCTGCGGTACTTCGATCAGGCCCTGGAGCGCGAGCCCACACACCTGGAATCCCTCCGCGGCGCGGTTCGCACGGCGCTGGAACTCGGACAGTTCGACCAGAAGACGCTGGACCGCGCCCGACAAGGGATGAAGCTGGAGACCGACCAGGCGTGGCGCGGCGAGTTTGAGCGGGCGATGGTCCGGCTTGAATCCGAGGAACAGGCTCGCGAGACGACGCTGCGCTGAATCGCGCGGGAGGGCGGCGTGGCGGGTTGCCCCGACGAAGCAACGTTGCACGCACTCGCGTCCGCGGGGGCCGGTCGCTCCGAGCTGGCCGGGGACGCCCAGTCCGGCCTGAGCGGCGACCGAGCGCAGCATCTTGAAACCCATCTGGCGGAGTGCGCCGCTTGCCGCGCGCGGGTCGAGAGCATCCGCCAGGAAGAGGCACTGGCATCCGAGCTCTTTGAGATTGCCGGTGTCTCGAAGCGCAAGCGCGAGGCTCGGGCGGCCCGCGAGGCGAACGCCGCTCGCGCCGCGGGCGAACTGCAGCCAACCCGCGACGGATCCGCCGGCTGGTCGGCGGGCGTTGTTCGCGGGGGATCCGCCAGCGAGTCCGCGGGCGGGCGGGCGTCTCGCGCCACGGACCGGGCGGGCGACGACTTCCTACCCGCCGGTTATGAACTCCGGCGCGAGATCAGCCGCGGTGCGCAGGGCGTTGTGTATGAGGCCCACCATGCGGCGACCAAGCGCCTCGTCGCGGTCAAGATGCTCACCTCCGGTGCGCTCTCGACCAGCAAGCAGCGGGCTCGCTTCGAACGCGAGGTCGAACTCGCGGCCTCGCTTCGCCACCCGGCGATCGTCACGATCTTCGACAGCGGCGTCACCGCCGATGGCCGCCCATACGTGGTCATGGAACTCGTCGAGGGGCGAACGCTCGACGAGCACGCTCGATCACTCCCGGGCCCGGCGGGTTCACGCGCTTCGCAGCGGCTCGTCCTCGAGCTCATGGCCCGGCTGTGCGATGGCGTCCAGGCTGCGCACCAGCGAGGGATCATCCATCGCGACCTGAAGCCTTCAAACGTGCTGGTCGACCCGACGGGCGCGCCCAAGATCCTCGACTTTGGCATCGCTCGCCTCGCGGGAGACACGCGCCAGGCTGCGGGGGTGACCCGGGAGGGCGACTTCGTCGGCACGTTCGCCTATGCGGCGCCGGAGCAGGTCTCCGGGCCCAGCGACGCCATCGACGTTCGGGCGGATGTCTACGCCCTGGGCGTGGTGCTGTTCCAGTTGCTCACCGGGCGAGCGCCCTACGCGCTCGAGGGTTCGATCGCGGACATCGTCCAGGCGATCGTGTACCTCGAGGCCCCGCCCCTGCGCACGCTCACGCCCGAGGCCGACGCCGACGTGGAACTCATCGTCCGCACGGCGCTCTCAAAGGAGGCATCGCGACGATACCAATCCGCGGGCGCGATGGCGGACGACATCCGTCGATACCTGGGGGCGCGGCCCATTCTGGCGCGGGGCGACGACGCGTGGTACACGCTGCGCAAGGCCATCGTGCGGCGCCGGATTCCGGTGATGATCTCCGTTGGCGTGCTGCTGGCCGCGGGCTCGGTCGGGGCGTGGGCGTGGTGGCAAATTTCTCACAAGAACAGCCAGAAGGCGAGCCTCGCCGATGCGCTCGTCGGCTCGCTGGTGCAGCTCAACCAGGACGAATCCAACGCGCGGATCGCGACGCTGCACGACTTTCTGGGCGAGATGGAAGAAGAAGCCGGCGCCAAACTCGCCGACCTTCCGCTGGAGCGGGCCCGGGTCGTGCTCAGCATCGGGATGGCTTATCTGAACCGGAGTGACTTCACTCGCGCCGAGCGCAGCGTGCGCGACGCGCTGGCGCTATTCGAGAGCAGCGCGGGCGACAGCGACCCGCGCACCGCCCACGCCCGCCAGGGCCTGGGTCGCGTGCTCTTCGCGCAGGGGCGCGTCGCGGACGCGGAGCGCGAGTTCCGCGAAGCGTTGAGCGTGCAGAGCCGCGAGCTGAGCCCGACTCACGAGGATTCCCTCAAGTCGATGCTGGGGGTGGCCCAGTCGCTGGCGTTCCAGCGCAAGCTCGACGAGGCCAAGGCACTCTTTGAAGAGGCCATCGCGCTGCGCCGGGCCTCTCGGGGCGAAGACACCGAGCTGGCCAACTACCTCGTCGGGTATGGCAACTGCCTCCGGTTCATGGGCAAAACGACCGAGGCCAAAGAAGCGACGATGCAGGCGGTTGCGATCGTCGAGCGGGCGGAAGGCGGCGACGACTGGCGCTTCGGGCGCGCCCTGAGCGCCCTGGCGACGTACATGATGGACCTCAAGCAGTTCGACGAGGCCGAAACGCTGCTCAAGCGGTCGCTGGCAATCAAGGAAAAGTGGCGGGGCAAGGACGATCCCGACCTTGCCAACCTGTACGCGCGCCTGGCCCGGCTGAAGCGTGACGTTGCGCGAGAGCTGCCCGACTCTCAGGAGCAGCAAAGGCGGGAACTGCTGGACGAGGGCGTTGGCTACGCGAGCGAGGCGGAGCGCATCCGCCGCACCGTCCACGCGGACGACCACGAGTTCGTCGTCGAGGCACTGAGCCTCCATGGCGAGCTTCTCCTCCGTCTCAGCGAGCTTGATTCGGCCCAGAAGAAGCTGTCGAGCGCACTCGACATGCGCCGGCGCATGCTCCCCGCCGACGCGCCGGAGGTTGGGCGTTCCGAGCGCATGCTGGGCGAGTGTCTCTGGAGGCTCGGGTCCATCGACGAGGGCGAGCGCATGCTGCTCGGCGCACTGGCGAAGATCGAGAAGCGATTCAACGATGCGCACGTCGACGCGGAGCGAGCGCTGCGAGCGCTCGCAGAGTTCTATGAGGCGCAGGGCCGTGCTGAGCAGGCCGCGCCATATCGCGAACGCTTGGCTCGCGCCGGGAAGTAGCCTCTGATACCTCGTCAGCCGATCCCGAGATAAGCCTTGCGGACGGCGTCGCTGGCCGCGAGCTCCGCCGCGGGGCCTTCCATCGAGATCTTGCCAACTTCCAGGACGTACGCCCGCGCCGCGACTTGGAGCGCCATGTGCGCGTTCTGTTCAACCAGGAGGATGGTCGTCCCACCCGCGTTGATCTCGCGGATGATCCGAAAGATCAACTGCACGATCTGCGGCGCGAGCCCCAGGCTCGGCTCATCCAGCAGCAGCAGCGATGGACGGGCCATGAGCGCCCTGGCGATTGCCAGCATTTGCTGCTCACCCCCCGAGAGCGTGCCCGCGAGCTGGTCGATCCTCTCGCGAAGGCGAGGAAACAAGTCCAGCCCGCGCCGGCGGTCCTCGTCGATCGCCGCGTGGTCGGTCCGCAGATAGGCGCCGAGTTCAAGGTTCTCACGCACGGACATGTTCGGAAACACCCCGCGGCCCTCGGGCGACTGCGCGATCCCGAGGCGGACGATCTGATGCGCCGGCATGCGATGAATCGGCTTGGCGTTGAACGTGATCGTGCCGGAAGCCGGACGGACAAGCCCGCTGATCGCGCGGAGCGTCGTCGTTTTGCCCGCTCCGTTGGAGCCGATCAGCGTGACGACCTCGCCCTTGTTGACGCGGAGCGAAATGCCGTGAAGCGCCCGAACCGCCCCATAACGCACGGCGAGTTCCTTGACCTCGAGCAGGGCGCTCGGTGCGGCGCCCGCCATCGAGGCGGCGCCGGCGGGCTCGGGAGCGGAAACGGTCGGCTGGCTGGCAAGCATCGGAGCAAGCGTACCAGCCCTGTTCGACCCCATCACGCGCGCCGAAGGCTTGAACTGCTACTGCGTCGATCGCGGTTCGGTTGGAGTTGATCCGCTGAGCGTCGGACCTGCTGCGCCGCTTGGGCCATCCTCGCTCGCGCCCCCACTTCCAGCCCGCGCCCCGCCAGCGGACGTCCCCACGCGCTTTCCCGAGATCGTGAGCGTCGCCGGTCGCTCGCCCTTGCGCTTCCGCCGCCGGCGGGATGGCAAGAACCCCCGAAAGATAAACGCCAGCGCCGCCAGCGCAATCGCTGAAACGATGTAGAACTGAGCGTCATCCAGCGGCAGCGGCACGGCGAACGCTACGCAGGTGGTCGCCCTCACAGCAGCGTGTTTCCGGGCTCTCATCCCGGGCTCTCATCCCGGGCTCTCATCTCACCCCTGTGAAGGACCTGGTCCCCCGCACGCGGATCGGCGCGCCGGTCGGCGGCGCTTGCCTCGGGCTGGGCGCCCGTTCGTCCAGCCAGCGCGACCGGTTTACAGTTTTCCGTCGCGATTCAAATCGGCATCGCACCTCGTGGGAGCAGGGCATCATGATGGCAACTCCGCGGCACATCTCCAAGTTCTGGCTGACGGTCATGGTCCTCTCGCCCATCGTCGTCACCGGGGGGCTCTTCTGGCTCATGGCCATCCTCATCGCCCAGCCTCGCCTCATGAGCGTCCCCGCCATCGGCGCCGGCGCTGGCGACACCGGCGGCGCTAATGCGCTGGGCGAGTGGATCGGCGGCACCCGCGCCGCCGCCGAGGCCACTGAACTCGCCGAGCTCAACGCCGCCGCCGAGGCCGCCGAGGCGCAAGCTCCCAAGCTGGTCCAGCCCGAGAGTCTCCCCCAAGGCTTCATCCTGATCGTGACCGACGACTCCCGGCGCGCCACGCAGGTCTCCCCGATTTATCTCGCGGGCAGCGTGAACAACTGGAACCCCGCGGACGCGAAGTTCAAGCTCACGCCCCAGTCGGACATGAAGTGGCGCATCGAGCTGCCCCAGCCAAAGGACGGCCAGCCCATCGAGTTCAAGTTCACTCGAGGCTCGTGGGAGCTCGAAGAGCTGAACGCCGACCTCTCCTCCCCCGCCAATCGAAAGCTCCAGCCGATCGATGTTTCCAATCTGCCCGAGGGCGAGAAGCCTCGCATCGAGGTCAGCGTCGCGGCGTGGGGCGACATGAAGCCCGGCTTTCAGGCGGCCCAGGCGGCGAACCCATATCGCACCATCCAGGCAACCGGGACCGTCCGCCGGATTCAGGTTCAGGGAGGCGCGGGCGGCGCTGCCGGGCTCATGCGCGATCTCCTCGTGTGGCTCCCGCCGGGGTATAGCGACCCTGCCAACGCAAACGTTCGGTATCCCGTGCTCTACCTGATGGACGGGCAGAACCTGTTTGAGTCGCGCGCCGGCTTGCCCGCGGAGTGGGCCGCCGACGAGACGGCAACCACGCTGATCGAAGGCGGCAAGATCCGCCCGATCATCATCGTGGGCGTGCCCAATGCGGGCGAGTCACGGATTGAGGAGTACATGCCCGTGCTGCCGCGGAAGCCCG
Source organism: Planctomycetota bacterium (assembly GCA_033763815.1). Classification (GTDB taxonomy): domain Bacteria; phylum Planctomycetota; class Phycisphaerae; order Phycisphaerales; family UBA1924; genus JANRJU01. The sequence continues at coordinate 100,134 of JANRJU010000014.1, read as the reverse complement.
CGGTCATGGGCGAACGCTCGATGGCCGGACCCGCGTTCGTCCGCTGGCTGCTCGATGAGGTCAAGCCGCGCGTTGATCGCACCCTGCGCACCGCCGCCGGCCCCGAGAATACCGCGATCGGCGGCGCTTCCCTGGGCGGGCTCATTTCGCTGTATGCCGGGAGCAAGCATCCTGAGGTCTTCGGCAAGGTTCTCGCCGAGAGCCCGACGCTCGGCATCCGAGGGCAGGCCCACTGGCGAGACGTCTTCGGCTCCGATTCGCTCGTCTGGCCCGCGCGGGTCTATGTCGCCGCCGGGCGAAACGAACTGGGAATGGCGACGGAAAACGCCGAGCGAAACAGCGAGTACGTCAAACTCGCGATCGAGCTGCACGAACACCTCCAGAGCAAGGGCCGTTCGAGCAGCGGTGGCGTGCAGACGAAGCTCGTCATCGACGACGGCGAGCACAACGAAAAGGCCTGGGCGAGCCGATTGCCCGGCGCTTTGGAGTTCTTGTTCGGGGCGAAGTAGGACAACGCGAACTTACGGGAGACATTCATGGGTAACTTCTCGTTCTCGACGTACTATTTGCTCATGACGCTCTGCGTAGCGCTGGGAACCACCACTACGCGAGCGTCGGTCAGGAGTCTGCATCCGGAGAGCGCTCAGAGTTCATTCGCAGTGACCGGGGCTGCCCTGGTTGCGGGGGGCTGGATAGACACGTTTGACGGAATAAGGAAAGCCGGGTATTGGAATGGCCTGACAGCCAGTTGGACTGATTTACACCCCGAGGCAGCGTCAGAGTCGAATCTGGCAGCAGTAGCGGATGGACATCAATACGGCAATGTTGTGATCAATGGAGTGAGTCGAGCAAGCTCGTGGACGAGTACTGCATCGTCTTGGAGCGACCTCACGCCATCGGGCTCCACTAGTTCTGTTCTCCGTTCCTCAGATGGTGTGCAACAAGTAGGAAGTAGCGTTCTTGATGGCACCCAGCGAGCTGGCCTTTGGAGGGGTTCCGCAAAGAGCTGGACCGATCTACATCCAAGCTTGGCGACCGATTCGGAGGCCTACTCCACATCAGGCGGCTCGCAGGTGGGATACGCGACGATAGCCGGACGCGCGATCGCCAGCCTATGGAAAGGTACGATGGACTCGTGGGTAAGCCTCCACCCCGAGGGAGCGGCGTGGTCGGAAGCCTATGGTATTTCGGGGCTACATCAAGTTGGCATTGTGGCGATCGGAGGCGTTCTACACGCGAGTTTCTGGAGTGGATCGGGACAATCTTGGATTTCACTGAACCCGACCGGTGTCTTGGACGGGCGAGCCTTCGCTGTCGCTGGCGACTTTCAAGTAGGCACCGTCAACATCGATGGACGGATAAGAGCCAGTCTATGGCAAGGTTCCGCCGAGTCGTGGCAAGATCTGTCCTTAGTTCTTCCGGGCAGCCCTGACGATTGGGGCGACACGTTTGCCAGAGCAGCTTGGATCGAGAACTCCACACTCCATATAGCCGGATATGGCTACAGCATCACCAGTTCACGCATGGAGGCACTCCTTTGGAGTCGAGTTGTGCCTACTCCGTTTTCGGCGGCTGTTCTACTCGTAGGTCTGTCTAGGATGGCCAGTCGAACATGCCGCTAGTGATGAACATACCCCGCGAGCCCGTGCACGCCGCCCTCGCGTCCGAAGCCTGATTCTCTGTATCCGCCGAAGGGGCTTGAGGGGTCGAACTTGTTATACGTGTTGCACCACACCACGCCGGCCTTGAGCTTGCGGGCCACGTCGAGCATCTTCGAGCCCTTGTCGGTCCACACGCCCGCCGCGAGGCCATAGGGCGTGTTGTTCGCCCGCAAGATCGCCTCTTCCGGAGTGCGGAAGCTCATCACCGCCAGCACCGGCCCGAAGATCTCATCTCGCGCGATCGCGTGGCTGGGCTGGACGTCGGTGAAGAAGCACGGGCGGCAGAAGTACCCCCGCGCAAATCCGCCCGTCGGAGATCCGCTCGGGCACGTCAACTTCGCTCCCTCGCGCTGACCGAGCTCAAGGTAGTGCTCCACCCGGTCGAGCTGCGCTCGCGAGTTGATGGCGCCCACGTCCGTGTTCTTGTCCATCGGGTCACCAACGCGGAGCCGCGCGAGGCGATGCTCGAGCTTCGCGACGACCTGTGGCAAGACGCTCTCTTCCACCAGCAGCCGCGAGCCCGCGCAGCAGACCTCGCCCTGGTTGAAGTAGATCCCCGAGATGATCCCTTCGATCGCCTGGTCGATCGCCGCATCCGCAAAGATGATGTGGGGCGACTTGCCCCCAAGCTCGAGCGTGAGCCCCGGCGCACCCCGCCGCGAGCTCCGGCGCTGCTCGTCGACCCCCTCGTCGCCCTCCTCGACACGCTCTGCAACCCGCATCGCGATCTTCTTCCCGACGTCCGTTGAACCGGTGAAGGCGATCTTGTCCACGCCCGGATGCGAGACGAGCGCCGCCCCCGTCGCTCCGTCGCCCGTCACGATGTTGACAACACCCGGCGGAAAGTCGAGCTCCTGGATGATCTCCGCCAGGCGCAGCGCCGTGAGAGGAGTCGTCTCGGCGGGCTTGAGCACACAGGTGTTGCCGCAAGCCAAGGCCGGCGCCAGCTTCCACGCCGCCATCAGCAGCGGGAAGTTCCAGGGGATGACTTGCGCGCAGACGCCGATCGCCGGCGGAACACGCCGAGCTGGTTCTCTGGCGTCGAAGTACCCCGGGAAGGCGTACTCCAGCTTGTCGGCCCAGCCTGCATAGTAGAAAAAGTGGGCTGCAACCAAAGGCAGGTCAACGTCGCGGCTTTCCTTGATCGGCTTGCCGCTATCCATCGTCTCCAACACCGCCAGCTCGCGGCTTCGCTCCTGGATCCGCCTTGCCAGGCGAAACAGAAGCTTGCCACGCTCCAGCGGCGGGCAGGACGACCACGCCGGAAGCGCCGCCCGTGCCGCCTTCACCGCCGCGTCAACATCCGCCTCCGAGCCCTGCGCCACGCGGCTGAGTGCCTGCTCCGTCGCCGGATTAATCGTGGCAAACCACTCGCCCTTGGAGCTCCGGGCGCGAGGCGCTACGAATCGACCGTTGATGAAGTGCCCATACTCCGGAGCGATGGCCACCTTGAGCGACTCCGGCGCGGGCGCGTAGTCCCAGCCCGCGGGCGCCGCCGTGCTTCTGGCGCGCTCGATGGCGCCCGGAACGACTGCGCCGGGCCCGCCCGCGCTGCCATTGGCCGATCCTGTCGCAGAGCCCGTGTCCGTGCCCGTGCCCATGCTGGTGCCCGTGTTGGTGCCCATGTTCGTGCCGGGTCCCGTGCTGGTCGCCATGGGCCCAGTGTATGAACGTGCCCGCGCGAGGCTCGCCCATATCAGCGGGTGCACCGGCCCACGTGGGGCAGCGCGACCAGTCGCCCTACGCTGCTCGCGCGTATGGAACGCGTCGCGGTCACTATTGGAACTTTCGACGGGGTTCACGTCGGACACCGAGCGCTCGTCTCGGCGGCCCGGCGTCACGCCGACGCGAACGACTTCGATCGCGCCACCGCGCCGGACTCGGGCACGCTCGCGGGCATTCGCCGGGGGCGCGTCATCGTGCTGGCCTTCGATCCGCACCCCGCACGCGTTCTCCGCCCGGAGTTCGAGCCCCCCACCATCACGAGCTTTGCAAGGCGTCAAGCCCTGCTGCGTGAGGCTGGTGCTGACGAGGTCGTCCGTCTCGACCCTTCCTCCGGCGTGCTCGACCTTTCGCCCGAAGAGTTCATCACCCGAAGCCTGCTGCCCCACCGTCCGACCTGCGTCGTCGAAGGCCCGGACTTTTGCTTTGGCAAGGGTCGCTCGGGAACCATCGACGCACTTCGGGCCCTGGGCGTCGGACATAGCTTCCAAGTCGAAATCGTCCCGCCGACCGAGGTCGTTCTTGAAGACCATCTGATCGCTCGCGCGTCGAGCACGCTCGCCCGGTGGCTTATTCGCCAGGGTCGGGTGCGCGATGCCGCCCGCGTTCTGGGGCGGCCGCACCGCCTGGAGGGAGTCGTCGTGCGGGGCGATCGCCGGGGCCGCTCCATTGGCATTCCGACCGCGAACCTCCGGACGAGCGACCTGCTCCCATCCCCGGGCGTGTATGCCGCATGGGCCCGCGTGGGCGACGGTGCCTCGCTCCGCCCCGCCGCTGTCAACATCGGCACGCGCCCGACGCTGGCGGGCTCGGACATCAGGGTCGAGGCCCACCTGATCACGGAGCACGAGTTCGCGCAGCAGCCAACCCCGCACGCCGCGCCGAGCCTCACCCCTCTGAACGAGTGGGCCCCCGTGCCGGGGCAGCCTGAATATGGCTGGCCTCTGACCCTTGATCTCGTCGGCTGGCTCCGCGACGAGGTACGCTTCGATTCCCTGCAGTCGCTGCGGGCGCAGCTCACGCGTGATTGTCGGGCGGCGCTGCGTTCGCTCGACGCTCGAAGCATTCAACCCTCGCCCCTTTCCAACAGCAAAGCCGCGATCGAGCCGCCTTCGTGCGATGCCTCGCGAGCCAGTCGTCCGCCGGAGGTGTGTGCGTGAGCGAGAAACCCGCCCCGAATCCATGGCGCGCGACGGCGACAACCTCCGACATCGCCCGCTGGCTCTCCCAGGAATCCGCCCGAGGCGCCGCCTTCGTCGTCGTCACTCACGGAAAGCCCGATGGCGATGCCGTCGGCAGCAGCATGGGCCTGGTCCGCGCCCTCAACCGCCTCCGCCCCGGCTCCGCCCGCGCGATCTACTTCGGGCCTCTCCCGACGTGGATCCACGCGATGACCGCCGACGCGCCGTGGGCCACTGCGGAAAGCGCCGACGGCGCCGCCCTCCTCGCCGCCACCAACGACCACTGGCCCGTCGTCGTCGACACCGGCTCGTGGCAGCAGCTCGACGGCGTCGCCGCCTTTCTCCGTCGGCACGCGGAGCGCTCCTGCCTCGTCGACCACCACCGACAGGGCGATGAAGACGTCTCCACACGCCGGTGCCTGGAACCAACCGCCGCGGCCTGCCAGCTCGTGGCCCGCATCGCCTCGGGGCTGCTGGGCGTGCCCCAACCCCGCCAGTTGCCCCTCGACGTTGCACAGTCGGTCTATCTCGGGCTCGCGACGGACACGGGCTGGTTTCGCCACAGCAACGTTGACGCCGACGTCATGCTGCTCGCCGCGGAGCTCATTCAAGCCGGCGTGCGTCCCGCGACGCTCTACCAGACGATCGAGCAACTGGAGAAACCCACGAGGCTGGCGCTGCTGGCCCGCGCGCTCGCCTCGCTCGAACTGGTCGCCGGCGCCAAGGCCGCCCTCTTGACGCTCACGCAGCGCGACTTCCGCGAGACCGGGGCCGATCAGGGCGAATCGGGCGGCTTTGTCGACTTTCCCCAGACCATCTCGACCGTCAAGGTCGCGGTGCTGCTGACCGAAACAATCGAGAAGGGCGCGAACGTTGTCAAGCTCAGCTTTCGCAGCAAGGCCGACGCGCAGGGAAAGGCCATCGTCAACGTCAATTTGCTGGCGCAGGAGTTCGGGGGCGGGGGCCACGACGCCGCCGCTGGCGCGCGAGCGGTCGGCTCCCTCAGCGATGTGCGAGATCGAGTCGTCAAGGCTCTGGACGCCCGGCTCGGAATCGGTCTTGAAACCAGCCTGCAAGCGAGGTCGGCTTGAGCTCGCCAGGCCCAGGTTTCAGCGAGCGTGGCAAGCCGCCCAAGCGTGACGCCAAGCGCCCGGCGCTCCGCCCTTCGCGAGAAACGCCCGACCCATTCTCCGGTGGCGTGAGCGCCCGCAACGCCGCACGAAGCCAGCCGAACTCCAAGCCTCCCCTGACGCCGCAGACCACAACCCTCTGGGAGTATCCAAGCCAGCACTACGACGCGTGGATCGACGACGACGGCAACCTTATCAAGAGCAAGAGCCGACGCCGCGAAGAAAGCGCGGACCCCGCCGCAGACCAATCTGCGGGGAGCGACGAGTCGCAGGCGTCTCGCGCCAAGCCGGACATTGCCAGAGCCGGCCCCGCCATGCAGGGCAACAAGGCGTACGTCGGCGCTACCCCGAGCTGGGTCATCTGGCAGCTCCTCGTCCGATACACCCGCCCGGGCGACCTCGTCGTCGACCCCATGTGCGGCAGCGGCACAACGCTCGATGTCGCTCGCGACCTCGAACGCCGAGCCCTTGGCTACGACATCGCCCCCTCCAGGCCCGACATCTTCCGCGCCGACGCTCGCAAGCTCCCGCTCGAAGCCGAGAAAGCCGACTTCGTCTTCGTCGATCCTCCCTACGGCACCAACGTCGAGTATTCCAACGATCCCGCGTGCATCGGCACGCTCGATGTCCACCGTCCGGGCACCGAGCCCGGCGCTCGCCAGCCCCGGGCTCAACACGGGGCTTACTCCGAATCCGGACAGGGGGCCGGGTACTACGCCTCCATGACCCGCGCGATTGCCGAGATGCACCGCATCCTTAAGCCTCGCCGCTTCATGGCCCTCTACGTCTGCGACTCGTACCAGAAGAAGCGGGACCGCGACGACCCATCGGCGCCGCCGACCGGTGCGTCAATCGATCGAGTTCAGACCGAACGAGTTCAGGCCGGCCGCGCTTTCGCCCCAATCGGCTTTGAGCTCTTCCAGATCCTGTCGCAGTTCTTCACACCGATGGACATCATCTGTGTCGTTCGGCACAACGCCAAGCTCAAGCGGGGCAACTGGAAGCGTGCCGCGATCGAGGGCAGCTTCTACCTCCGAGGCTTCAACTACCTCTTCATCATGAAGAAGACCAACGCGACGGGGCCAGCCGCCAGCCGCCAGTAAGACCAGGGGCCACTGGGAACCGCGACCCATGATGAAGCACGCCATCCCGCTCCTCATCCTGATCTTCATGCTCGCTGGCGCGATCTACGCCGACCGCCCGCTCCCCCGCGCCGAGTTCACCTTCATCAATCGGGGCGGCGTCACCACCCTCGACCTCCAGATGATGTCCTGGCAGCAGGATCTCCGCATTGCCCGCGCTCTCTTCGAGGGTCTCACCTCGCTCGACGTCGACTCACCGGAGTACACCCCCATCCCCGCCATTGCCGAGCGCTGGGATATCTCCCCGGACGGGCGCACGTACACGTTCCAGCTCCGCGACGCGCGCTGGTCCAATGGCGACCCCGTCACCACCGACGACTTCCTCCACGCTTGGCGGCGCGCTCTGCTCCCCGAGGTCGGCGCCGACTTCAGCGGCATGGTGATGCTCATCAAAGGGGGCGAGTCCTTCTTCACCTGGCGGGCCGGCGCGCTCCAGGACTTCGCCGCTGCCCGCGCCGCGGGCACGCTCGACACCATCGCCCCCGGATTTCCCGGCGCGACTCCCGCCGAACGCCTCTGGAACCAGACGGTCGCACGCTTCAGCGACCCCGAGCTTGGTGTGCGAGCCCGAGCGATCAACTCCCGGACGCTCGTCGTCGAGCTCGAACGCCCGACGCCCTACTTCCTCGACGTCCTCGCCTTCCCCTGCCTCTTCCCTCACCACGCCGCGACCCTCCGCAGCTTCGAATCCCTCGACCCCGAGACCGGTGCCCTTCGCACCGACCACGAGCACACCAAGCCTCCGAACCTTGTCAGCAACGGGCCCTTCGTTCTGACGCGCTGGCGCTTCAAGCGCGACCTGCGCCTGGACAAGAACCCGCACTACTGGAACGCTCCGGCGATCGCGATCAACTCCATCGACGTCCCCAACGTCGATGACGAGAATGCCGCGGTGCTGGCGTTCAAGACGGGAGCCGTCGATTGGGTGACCGACGTCGTCGCGACCTACAAGGCCGAGATCTACGCCCGTAAACGCGACTTCTACGACGAGCATCGCGATGAGGTCGCCTCGCTGCGGGCGCAGGGCCTCGGGCCGATCGAGATCGACCGCCGCCTACCCCACGACGAGCGCGCCCACATCCACGTCCTCCCCGCCTTCGGCACCTACTTCTGGAACTTCAACTGCATGCCGCGCCTTCGCGACGGGCGCGAGAACCCCTTCGCCGACGCCCGAGTCCGGCGAGCCTTCGCGATGGTCGTCGACAAAAAGCTCATCGCCGACGAGGTCCGCCGCCTTAACGAGCCCGTGTCGCGGACGCTGATCCCGCCGGGATCGATCGCGGGCTACGACGCGCCGCGCGGGCTGGACGATATCGGGAGCGCCGAATCCGCCCAAGAACGCCGCGTCATCATCGATCGTGCCCGTCAGCTCCTCGCCGACGCGGGGTACCCCGATCCCTCCAAGTTCATGACCGTCGACCTGCTCTTCACCCGCGACGGAGGCCACGACCTCATCGCGCAGATCCTCGCCAAGAACTGGCGCGAGCACTTGGGCGTTCCAGTCTCGCTAACCGTCATGGAAATCAAGGTCTTCCGCGACAAGCTCAAGAACCAGGACTACGTCACCGCCCGCGGTTCGTGGTTCGGAGACTACGGCGACCCCACCACCTTCCTCGACCTCAACCGCAGCACCGACGCCAACAACGACCGCAAGTTCGCCAGCAGCCGCTACGACGCCCTGCTCGACCAGGCCCGCGATGAGACCGACTCCGCCCGTCGCATGGAGCTGCTCGAAGAGGCCGAGCGACTCCTCATGGAAGAAGAACTTCCGCTCATCCCGATCTTCCAGTACAACACCGTCTACATGTTCGACGCCCGCGAGATCCGCGGCATCAACGACCACCCTCGCGACATCCAGTTGCTCGGACGCTTCAAGCTCCTTGAACCTCGCAACTGATGCGGGAGAACGCTCGCTCCCCCGCACCGCGTCGCGCCCTTACACCGCCGTCCCCATGGGCGTCCGCCGGTAGGCCCGCGAGAGATACCGCAGCATCACCCGCTGTGTGTTGAAGTACGAGCCGTTGATCGCGATCGAGTGGAGCATGATCCGCGCCCAATCGTCCGGCCTCTGGTAGTACGTCGGCAGAATGTGCAGTTCGAGTTTCTGATACAGCGATGCGCTGTCCGCGTTCCGATCGTCCACCACGTGCGCGTCCACGCCCGCGTGGTAGCGATCGTCCCCGATCGCCCACCCGGTCACGCCCTCAACGCACCCTTCCAGCCACCACCCGTCCAGCGTGCTCAGCGAGGGAACCCCGTTCAGCGCCGCCTTCATCCCGCTGGTCCCGGAGGCCTCCAGAGGCGGAAGCGGGTTGTTGAGCCACAGATCCACCCCCGCCACCATCCGCCGGCACAGGTCAAAGTCGTAGTTGGGCAGATACACGCCCCGCGCCACGCCCTTGAGCTTGTCCAGGCTGCTCATGATCGTGCGGATCAGGTCCTTGCCCGCGCCGTCCCGTGGGTGCGCCTTGCCCGCGAAGATGAACTGCACCGGCCCGTGCTGGCGGCAGATCCCGGCCAGCCGATCCAGATCGTGGAACAGCATCGTCGCTCGCTTGTATGGCGTCGCGCGCCGCGCGAACGCGATCGTGAAGTTCTCAACATCGAGCCCGGCGTTGTACTCGTTGTTGACGTGCTGGATCAGCTTGCGCTTCGCCTGCGCGTGCGCCCCGCGGATCGCCGCCGCAGGAATCCGTAGCGCCAGCCGCAGATGGCGCTCGTCACGTCGCCAGTCCGGGCAGTGCTCGTCGAGCAGCTTGGCGATGGGCGGCGCGACCCAGCTCGGCGCGTGCACCCCGTTGGTGATCGCATCGATGTCGTAGCCGGGGAACATCGCGCGCGACACGTCGCGATGCCGCACCGACACCGCGTTCGAGTAGCCGCAGTAGTGCAGCGCGAGCTTGCTGAGGTTCAGAACGCCATCGCTGGTGTACGGAAGCCCGTCCCTGAGCAGCGGCTGATCGCCCAGGAACCGCCTCACGAGCCCGAGCGGGAAGCAGTCGTGCCCCGCCGCGACGGGCGTGTGCGTCGTGAACGCACAGTCGTGCCTCACCGCGGCGGTGACCGCGTCGTCGGTCGGGTCGACCCCGCGCGAGGCCGCGTGCTCCGCCGCCCGCTCGAGAATCAGCAGCGCCGGATGCCCCTCGTTCATGTGCATCACGTGCAGCTTCGAGTGCCCGAGCGCCCGCAGGGCCCGCACGCCACCGATGCCCAGCACGATCTCCTGCCTGAGCCGGTACTCCGCGTCGCGGCCATACAACTCGTCGGTCAGATTGCGATCGTCCGGATGGTTCTCTTCAAGGTCGGTGTCCAGGAAATACACCGGCACCGTGCCCCCGATTCCGCTGACATCAAACCGCCAGATCGCGATGTGGACGGTCCGTCCCTCGATCGTCACCGCGGTGCGGGGCGTCTCACGAGTCAGATAATCCTCCACGATCCAAGCCGTGGGTTCCTCGGTCTGGTTCCCGTGCGTGTCGAGCTTCTGAAAGAAGTACCCCTTGCGATGTAGGAGCGAGACGGTCACCAGCGGAAGGCCTAGGTCGGCCGCGGACCGGATGCAGTCACCAGCGAGCATCCCGAGCCCGCCGCTGTAGGTCGGAACGTTCGGGTCGATCCCGATTTCCATCGTGAAGTACGCGATCTCTCTGGCGGGCGAAGTCATGAGATCCGATCCCTCCCTGGCGCCGGGACGCATGCCGCCCAACAAAAGCGGGCGTCCCGATCAAAGGCGGGAGGGTATCCCCTTCGACCCCGCTCCCGCGCTCAACCAACCGGTTCAAGTCACAACTCGTGCTCGAAGCACTTGGCGGACCCGGGGGCCGGGAGCCCATCCCGAGGCCGGTGACGGACTTTGGGGGAGCAACCGGTACAAGCTCCGCCCGGGGCACAAAAATACAAAGGGTCGCCGACATTGGGGCGACCCTACGAGCGATCCTGTGTCAGGGGCAACGAGAGAAGAGGCTCAAGCCTTCTTCTCATCCTTCTTCTCGCCCGCCGCGGCTTCCGCCGCCTTCTTCTCTTCGACCCGCTTGCGGTCGTAGGCGCGATCCTTCTCCCACGAGCCAAGGTCAACCAAGCCGCGCTTGGCGAGCATGTCGCGGACGGTGTCGCTGGGCTGCGCTCCCCGGCCGAGCCAGTACTTCACGCGCTCATCGTTGAGGTCGAGCTGCTTCTTGGGGTCGCTGGCGACCGGGTCATACCACCCGAGCTGCTCGATCGCCGCCCCTTCGCGACGCGTGCGCGAATCGACGGCGTTGATGCGATAGAACGGACGGTTGCGACGACCAAGACGCTGAAGACGGATGCGAACCACGCCTGACCTCCAACACGCCCGGGGGCGTCATGGACCTTGATACGACCGACCGACTCGACCGACCGACCCGACCCAACCAAACCAGCCAGCCCGGCCAACAAACCCACGAAAGGAGTCCGCCAGCCGAGCGGGGATGATAGCCAGCGTACCCCCGCGTCTCCAGCGACGTCCTCCGGTCGCGTGAGGCCGGGCCCGCGGGCTCACCGGGCATCCGGCCGTCAGTCCACTTCGTCCTCGGGGAGGCAGACCGCCGCCATGTACTTGCGAGCCCGGGACTTGTTGTCCTTGATCGGGATTCGCGTTCCATCCGAACGGAATCGAACGACATGTCCCGTTCGGCAGAGCTTGGCAAGAGCTTGGTTGACGCTCGACTTCAAGCTGGCGCGGGCCGCGCTCGACTTGTACCCGATCTTGGGCAGCGTTTCCGCAATCTCGTCGGTCGTCAGCGCTTCGGTCAGGTGCCCGTTGGTCCAAATGGCCAGGATCGCCTCGGCGATGTTCTTGGGCATCACCGCCGTCGCCACGGTCCCGTTCGAACGAGACGAGTGCCCGTTGCTCGATGCGCGGCTCGAGACCGGCGGCTCTTCCTCGATGCGCCGCCCGAGCAACCCATCGAACGACGTCAGACGCCGGCGCTGGCTGTCCACCAGCCGCTGCGCATACGCACGGATCTGCGTGACCTGCTCCTCGACCTCCGTCGCGATCGCCTGATACGCGTTCCTCGCCTCGCGTTCACGGACCCGTTGGGCCTCAATCCAGCTCGTCACCTTCTCCAACTGCTCTGCGATCTCCACCAGGGACATCTGATCCACCGGCGTCTCGGGAGACGGAATCGTCGCGTTCAACGTGCTCATGCGGTCCTCGTACAGGTCGAGGCGCAGCTCCGCGCTCGCATCGCACGCCGTGCCGGCGCGCACACCCGCTGGAACCACGCCCCGGTTTTCACATATCGCCTTAGTCAGCCTTCGTGCGCCATCAACTTTCTGATGCACGCGTTGGTAATTATGCTGTGTGATGCTAGGTTGTCGAGCTACATCCCTGAGCTTTCGACTCAATCTTTGCTCATTCAAGAGCTTCTTACCGCTCTCCTCGCGTTGACCGGGTAATCCACCCCATCACCGGAGCGAACACGGGGCTCAAGATCGGACCCAAAACCGGACCCAACACCGGAATCTGCGCCAAGCCCGTTCCCGAGTCGCGCGCAGCCGATGACGGCACCAGGCGCATCGCATCCTCGGCTTTGCCAAACTCCCCCGCGAAGCCCTTGCTCAAGAACGCCAGCCATCTCGCATCCGCTCCAACCACCGCCAGGGCCTCCGCAAATGTCCGTTCCAGCTCGCCCTCGGAGCCGCTCGTCCTGTACCAAGGTTGTGCGAGCGCTGATGACCCAGAGTTCGCACTTGCTTCCGGAAATACGCCCTGAGGTTTCCACCCGGTCTCTCGTCCACAATCCGCATCAGGTCGACCGGTGGTCTCTTCCATCAATACGTTCGAGCCCAGCAATGCCCGACACACCAGATGAATTGCGCAACGAACCTCGCTCCTTCGATCCGCCTCCGTTGGTGCGCCGCTCCATTCAAACCGCGCCGGTAGCCCGTACAGCTCCAGCAGCACCCGCCCGTGCCGATCCACCAGCACATCGTCAGCCGACAACGTGCCATGTCGGATTCCCCGCTCGTGCGCATGCCCGATGGCGCTCAGCACGTGCAGAGCCGCCCGTCGACATTCAAAGTCGCTCAACCGTCCACCCTTAAGATGCATGAGCAGGGGAAGGGTGACCAGCCCGTCGGCGTTTCCTGTATACGTCGTCACGATGCATGCACCACCGCCCGGTTGCAACGAGTATTGCTCGATCGCCAGCAGATGCGGGTGGCTCAGTTCCGCGATGGGCTGTACCGCCGTTAGGAACCGCCTGCGGGCGTGCTTATCAGCGTGCAGGGCCACGCGATGGACAACATGGGTCGTATGCTCGCGTTCGTGGATCGCAACCCACCGCTCGCCGAGCCTTCCGCGAGCCAGGGCACGCTTGAGCAGATACGGGCCGAACCGGGGCTCATCGCCGCGGGGCGCCGAGCCCGAACCCCGCGTGGCACCCGAGCTCAGCCGGCCCGACTCCCCAGCGTCGACCACGCCAGAATCAAGCCGCGAATCAATCGCTCGCCCAGCCGAGTCAAGCGCTCTTCCGCCGGAATCAAAACCGCGGCCGCCCATGCGACCCTGGTCACCGTCACTCGCACCTTGTGCCAGCTCACTCATGCCCGACCGAGACCTCCCGCCGCGACGCCCAACGCCGCAAGGCGGCATCAATCGTCGCGCAGAGTCTATCGGCCAGATTGCCGCCGCGGAGCGAGTCGCACCCCCGCTTCCGGGTTCGCCCCCAACTCGCCTTACTCCGGCCCGTCCCCTTGAGTCGTCGTCGACGAGGCCGCTGTCGACGAGGCCGCGGGCGTCGTCTCAAGCCCGTCCTCGTGCTGGGGCTTGCCCGCAACCTCACTGGCCCGCTCGGGCGCCGCGGCAACCTTGCCCGCCGAAGGGTCGGCGTACGCCGAACGCGGAATCCCCGTCACCACCCGCATCTTGAACCACACGAACCCACCGGCCAGCAACGCGGCGCACGCGACCAGTACCCAGGGCCTGGTCTTGGCGGCCGCCCGGGGCGCCCGCTGATCGCCAGTCCGTCCGTTGTCCTCGGTCTTTTGCTTGATCATCGCCCACGCTCCCGCCGGGGACAAAGAGTCCCCGCCGCACTCACGGCAAGTCGGTGCGCGCCACCGTCACCCGACCCGTGTACCCGTCGATCGTCACCGTGAACCGCTGCCCGGAGCCTTCGATCTCCAGCTTCCCGGATTCCGGCGGCTGCCCGTTCTCGCCGAACGCCGGAGCGCCGACCTCATCGAACACCAGCACGTCGTCCTCGCCGAACTCGACCTGGGTGATCCTCGCGTCGCCCATCAGCGACTGGTCGAGGCGCGTCTCATAAAGCAAGCCGGTCGTCTCATCGACGACGCCGTTGACGACCTGCACCACCGCGTATCGACCCTCGTCCGCGTGGAACACGATCGCGCGGCCCTCCTGGTGCGCGACCGCCTCGCTCTGGGCGTAGGTGATGTCCGCGATGATCGTCCGGACCGCCGCCTGCACCCGCAGGACGTCGGTATCGCCCATCGCGGGAACGACCAGCGCCGCGGCAATCCCCAGGATCACCACCACGATGAGCATCTCAACCAGCGTGTACGCCCGCCTGGCGCGACCAACAAAGCTGCGCACCATGTGCCGTTACTCCCGGCCTCGATCGGCCTCACTCCTTCTCGGAGCGCTTGCTCGACGCGGGCATCTCAATCACCTTGACCTGCAGCGTGCCCTTGATGGCGTTCTCCAGACGCTCCACCCGCCGCGACAGCGCCTGCAACTCGTTCAAGATCTGCTTGCGCTGCTCCGCGGCGCTCACCAGGCCGCCCGCAGGTTCCTCTGCGCGGGGAGTCACCGCCTTGGCTTCTGCCGGACCCGCAAGCGCGGTTGATTCCAGCATCGTCACGCCGCGACTGGAGGCCAGTCGCTCCGTGACCAGCGCCCCCACCAACAGCGTGTTCACCACGAGCAGAACGTGCAGAGCGCTTCGTTGACGCATCGACGGACTCCTGTTCCCTTGAGCCGGCCAGCCCGGCGTCCGTTCGTTGCTATCGGCACACGCCCCCACCGACTTGGCCCCCCGCTCCCGCACGCACGCTTATCGCGGATGCGGCGCGTCCGATGAGTCAAATCCCCCGGCCCACACCTGCCCGGTTGAGGGGTCGTAGATCCACGCGTCCGTCGCCTGGAAGGAAACATCGGGCGCCGCCCGCAGCACGACCGTCTTCCCGCCTCCCGTCCACGCGTTCACGGGAGGGGTCCGCATGTACGAAGGTCCGATCAGCCCGCCCCACGTGCCCTGCCCTGGTGTCACGTCGGGGAACGTCGCCGTCCGCACGTAATACACCTGGATCGCACGCCGGATCTTCTCCAGTTGGTCCTTCGTCGCCGTGATCTGCGAGTCCTGCGTCGCCTGTGCAAACTGCGGCACAACCAGCGACGACAACACCCCCAGGATCACGACCACGATCAGGATCTCCACCAGCGTGAACCCACGAAGAACGATCCTCCGCGTTGCCATCGTCCCTTCCTCCCCCCCGTTCAAACCAAGACGGCCGATCCCCGTTGAGGAATCGGCCGCTCTGAACGAACCAGAAAAACCGAGAATCCGGGAGGGCGTTAGTTGGCGCTGTTCGGGGTCAGGGCGTCGTTGGCCTCGTCGAAGTACGACGCGCCGAGGGTGCCCGAAGCCGCGACATAGTGCCAGCCGACGTTGGCGTTGCCGTTGGCCGCCAGGACCACGCCGTCCTGACCGTTGAAGGGGTTCTTGGGGGCGGCCTTGATGTAGTTGGCGCTGATCATCGGCGCCCAGGCGACATCGCCATCGGTGTCGGCGACGAGGGCCGGGTACGACCCGTTGTTGGACCGAGCCTTGAAGAGCTCGATCTGGTTCTGCAGGCTCTTGAGCTGAGCACGCAGGTTCCCCGTCTGAGCGTCCTGCGTGGCGTTCGTGAACTGCGGGACCACGATCGCCGCGAGGATGCCGAGAATGACCACGACGATCAGAATCTCGACGAGGGTGAAGCCCTTGCTGATGGAACGACGCATTCCGAAAACTCCTTGCGACGCACGGGTCGCCTTGGGCCTGCGGGAGCAAGCCTCACCGTCTTGCAGGCCGGCGATCCGACGTCGGCCCCGAACCGCGCCGAGCAACACGCTCAAGCGCGCTCCAGCCCGTCCTCCCTGGGCTGGACATCGGCGGCTGTTCCCCGCCGACAGGGGGTGCATCGGCTTCGCCCGTTCTTGCCTTCACGCACCGCGTGCGCGCGCCGCGTCGATGCGCACGCCCGCAACGCCTGTAACGGGCGCGCCGCGCGCGCAGGCCCCGGGCAGCCCCGCAGCCCACACGCTATCGGATCTTGCCAGGAAACTCAGCCCGCCCGGGAAGGCCCCGCGGGCGCTACTCGCGCGGGTTCACCGCGCCGCCACGTCACCATGATCAGGATCCCAATCCCGATCAACAAGAACGCGTCCGCCACGTTCGAGACGTAGGGCCAGATCTCCGTCCCGCCCCAAGGAAGCCGCCAGCCAAAGGGCAGCTCGACCCCGGGCAACGGGTGGAGAAAGTCACGCACACACGCAAACTTCAAGCGGTCGTACAAGTTGCCGATCCCCCCGGCCAGGATCAGTCCCATCGCTGCGTGGAGCCACGCGTCCCGCGCCCGCGTCCACGTGCTGAACAGCCAGAGCACGAAACCAACCGCCGCGATCGTGAACGACACAAAGAACCATCGCTTGCCCGCCCCCATACCAAATACCGCGCCCGGGTTCAGCACGAGCTTTAGTTCGAGCAGATAAGGCACGACCACCGTTGGCTCGTGATATGGGATCAGCCCGCCCAGCCGCCCCCGCGCCGCCAGCACCGCCTCCCGCGACACCTGCACCGGATCGCCCGCCAGCGTGCCAAAGGCCCAGTACTTCGTCGCCAGGTCAATCACCAGCCCGAGAACAGTGACGCCGAGCAGGATCGCCCAGGCCCGCCCCGATCGCAGCGGGCTCAAATCATGCTCTGCGGGCGAAGTGTCCGGCGGAACAGCGGAGCTCGCAGGTTCGCCCTTGGTGCGCGGCTCACCCGTCGCGTCCTCACGAGATTCAGGAGAAGCAGGCGTGTTCGAAGGCACGTTGACGCTCACCCGCGCATCGATCGGCGTTCAAGCTCGCGCGCCGCCTCGATCGAGTGCCGAGCCCACGGGAGTTCTTCCAGGCGCGCCGGGCTGATGGGCTTGCCCGAAACTTCGCACACGCCGTACGAGCCCGCGTCGATCCGCGCGATCGCGTCGTCGATCTCCTTCAGCAGACGCCGGTCCGCCGCCGCGATCTCCAGCGCCAGCGACTGGTCGTACGTCTCCGAGCCTTGCTCGGCCATGTGCTGGGGCGTGTTGGAGAGCGAGCCCGACTCCGCCCGCAGTGCCTGCTCTTCCATCTTCGAGACATCGCCCACGAGCTCGCGCTTCTTGTCCAGCAGAATCCCGCGATATCGCGCGAGCTCGCGCTTGTTGAAGGGCGTCTGCGCCGCTGGGCGATCGCCCGATGCCGTCTCCGTATGCGAGCCCAGCGGCACCTGCCGCGCCGCCTTCGCGCCCGACGGGATCAGAGGCCCGTGCCTCATGAACCCCGATGTGTCCAACCCAAACTCCGGAATAGGTGTCGCAGGCGGCGCCTTCTTGGGCTTGCGTGCCGGCTTGTTCGACACGATCGAAATGCCCTTGCGCCCCGACCCCGCACCCGTCTTGGGCGCTTCGCCGCCCTTGGCGTCCTTCGCCTGACGCGAATCGCCCTTGGGCTCGCCCCGCCCGTTCTCAACCTTGCCCTCGAGCTTGCCATCCAGCTTGGGCTCAGACTTGCCAGTCGCCGGCTTGGCGCTGCTGGCACCTTTCGCCGCACCGGCTTGCTTGCCCGCCCCGTTGCCCTTTGCCGCCGCGGCTTGCTTCGCGGCCGCCGGCTTGGAAGACGCCTCAGACTTGCCGTTGCCACCCTTGGCACCTGGCCCGGACGCCGATGACCCGGACGACCCGGACGCCGCAGACGACCCCGCCGTTGCCTTCGTGGACGAGGGCTTGGCCGGGCTTGACTTGGTCAGGTCGGGTTTGTTCGGACTGGGCTTGCTCTGCGTTGGCTTGCTCGAGCCGGGCTTGCTCGCCGCGCCTGGAATCCCTTTGGCGTCGGAGCCGGGCTTCTTGGCTTTTTCGACCGAAGCCTTCTCGCTCGACGACTTGGTTTTCCCCGCTTTTTCAGGCTTCGCGACTGCGCCGGGCGCTGAACGCGCGGCCTTCCCATTGCGGGACGCCGCGGCTGAACCCGCGCTCGAACCGACCGCCTTCCCCCCTCCGTCCGATGGCTTTGTCTTCGGCGACTTCGGCACGGAAGCTCCAGACCAAGGTTTTCACCGGTGCAACGCGCCCCGCCCGGACGGCAGACCCGCGTCCCCGGATCTTGGAAGTGGGCCAACGGTAGAGACAGCGCCCCGCCTTGTCAAAGCGGGAACCCACAACTTCCGGCATGTTGCCGGTCCAAATGCCCGGTTCTTGAACGCGACTCAAAGGTCGGTTATGGAACCGCGTTTCCCGCCGTTGCCGCCTCTTGGTACTCCCCCAGCCTCCGGAACCGCTGATATCGCTTCTCGAGCAGCTCGTCCACCGGAATTCCGCGCAGCTCCGTCAGTTGGTCAATGATCCAGTGCTGGAGTGCCGCGGCTGCCTGGGCAGGATGGCGATGCGCCGCTCCCGGGGGCTCGGGGATGACCGCGTCCACGATTCCCAGAGACAGATTGTCGCTCGCCGTGAGCTTCAGCGCCCGCGCCGCCGCCGCGTTCGTCTGCTCGTTCGCCTCTTTCCACAAGATCGCCGCGCACCCTTCGGGCGAGATCACCGAGTACCACGCGTATTGCAGCATCGCGACCCGGTCCGCGACCGCAATCCCCAGCGCGCCGCCCGAGCCACCCTCGCCGATCACCACGCTCACGATGGGCGTCCGCAGGCGGCTCATCTCCCGCATGTTCACCGCGATCGCTTCCGCCTGCCCCCGTTGCTCCGCCCCCAGACCCGGATAGGCCCCGGGCGTGTCCACTAGCGTCACGATCGGCAGGTTGAACTTCTCCGCCATTTCCATCTTGGCCAGGGCCTTGCGATAGCCCTCCGGATGCGCACACCCGAAGTGGCACGCGATCTTCTCCGCCGTTTCCTTGCCCTTCTGGTGACCAACAAGCAGGCACTTGTGCGGACCAATCCGGCAGAATCCCGTCACGATCGCCGGGTCATCGCCAAACCGCCGGTCGCCATGCAGCTCGGCAAAGTCTCGCGTCATCGCTTGGATGTAGTCGCGGGTCTGAGGCCGCTGCGGGTGACGTGCAATCCGCACCGTCTCCCAAGGGCCAATTTTGGAGTAGACCCGCTCCATCGTCCGGCTCAGTTCAGCACGCAGCTCGGCGTGCAGTTCGGCGCGCTGCTTGGTCTGCCGCTCGCCCTGGTCCGCCTCGCTGGATTGGTCTCCTTCGCTGGCTGGGCCCGGGCCCACGCCGTTGTCGGCACCGCGTGCGATGGGCTGGGCAGCCTCAAGCGCCTCGATCTGACGCTCCAGTTCGACGACCGGCTTTTCAAAGTCCAACTGATAAAACGTGGCCATGCGGTCCTTTCCCACTGCGATGGGCAGTATAGGAAACCGCGATCGCGCCGGCCTGCGCGCGGGCGGAAGGTCTTGCCCCGCTGCGTGTCCAGCGGCGGCCGCGTTCGGTCCCTCATCCTCCGGCTTCGGCCGCACTCCGGGAACGGCGCGTCCGCTGCCAGTCCTCGTCTGGAACGGCCCCCTGTGGGCGAACGCCCGGTGCGGCACGCGTGCTCGCGAGGCCGAGCACGAGCTGGTCGGCGACCAAAAACACAAACGCCTCGCAAACGCGAGGCGTAGTTCAGACTTCAGATTCTACAGACTCGGCGTCATCGCTTCGGGGCCTTGAAAAGCTACTCCAAGCCGAGATCAGGCCTTCTTGTCGTCGCCCTTGGCGTCGGCAGGCGCGGCTTCGGCCTTCTTCGCCGCGGGCTTCTCGCCCTTCTTGCCTCGCTTGAGCTTCTTGGTCAGGTTCTTGGGCGACTTATCTTCGCTGTTGCGATCCACGCCCCGCACCACGTCGCGACGCGTGCCGCTCTCCGTGACGCTACCACCGGCGCCCTCGACCAGCTTGCGTGCCTTGGCCGAAACCCGCGGGAGCTTGACCTGCAGCTTCACGCGCAGGCCTTCTTCGCCCACGTCGCCCAGCAGCTTGACATCGCGGCTGTCGTCGCGAACCAGGCCCGCCTCGACCAGGCGTTCCGACGTCACCTCGCCGCCCTTGCTGAACATCGGGTGCGAAACCACGTCCGCCAGGTTGACGATCCAGAACTGCGTGCGGAAGGGGGCGTTGGTGAAGCCGAACTTCGCCAAGCGGCGGAAGTAAGGCATCTGACCACCCTCGAACGTTCGCTTCCCGGCGTAGCCCGAGCGGCTCTTGGCGCCTTTGTTGCCTCGCCCGGACTGCTTGCCGTGCCCGCTGCCCTCGCCGCGACCGACGCGCTTCTTCGCCTTGTGCTTCCCCGCCAGGGCGGTGATGTCATGGATCATCATGGCCGAAACTCCGTGCCTTTCGTTGACCTGCTCGCCCCGATTGCCTGCGTGCCGAGTGGCTTGCCGAGTTGGCCTGCCTGATCGGCCTGATCACCCTTGGCGTCAGCGTTCTGTTATCGAAACTCAATCGCTGGTGACTGAACCGTTAGGCGCCCTTGGGGGTAGCGGCATTCTCGCCACCACCACCGCCACCAGCCGAGTCGCCACCACCGCCGCCGCCGCCTTCAGGCGGGCGACCACGACCCCGGCCGCCACCCGGACCGCCGCGGCCACCGGGACCGCCACGACCACCCCGACCGCCGCGCCGTTCTTGATTGACGGTATTGACCGGGCCCCGCATCCGCGTGCCGGTGCTGACGGGCATGAATCGCTTGCCCTTCTCGATCTTCTGCTCGATCTCGGTCGTGGCGATCTCCACGCCGCGAACTGCCGCGATCTCTTCCCGCCGGCGGAGCTGGCTCAGTGCGTCGAACACGGCCTTGACCATGTTCCGCGAGTTCGTCGAGCCATAGCACTTGGTGAGGCAGTCGGTGACGCCCGCCTGTTCGAGGATGGCGCGAACCGTGCGGCCCGCCACAACGCCCGTCCCGGGCGACGCCGGAATCAGACGAACCTTCGACGAGGAGAACCGCCCCTCGACCTGGTGCGGAATCGTCGTGCCCGCCAGCGGGATCTGGATCATCGACCGCTTGGCGTACTTCGTGCCCTTCTCGTTGGCCTGCGGCACTTCGTTGCTCTTGCCGTAGCCATACCCCACCCGCCCGCGGCGATCGCCGACAATGACGAGCGAGCCAAAGCTGAAGCGACGACCGCCCTTGACCGTCGCGGAAGTGCGGGAGACCGCGAGCGTCACCGGCTCAACCGTACTTGTGTTTTCCATCTCGGACATCGTGGTTGGCCCTTCGTCTTTGCAGTCAGAACAGTCGTTCAGCCAGATCTGTCACCCAGTCATTAAGCCCAGTCATTAAGCCCAGTCATTCAGCGCAGTCATTCAGCGCAGTCGCGCGATCCGCCGGTACTTTAGAAGTCGAGGCCGGCCTTTCGAGCAGCGTCGGCCAGCGCCTTCACACGCCCGTGGAACTTGAAGCCAGCGCGATCGAAAACAACCTTGCTGACGCCCGCGGCCTTGGCCCGGCTGGCCAAGCTCGCGCCCACCGTCGCCGCCGCGGACTGGTTGCCGGTCTTCTCCAGTCCGGCACCCTTGTCGCGGGTGGAGGCGGAAGCGATCGTCTTGCCCGCCAGATCATCGATGACCTGGGCGTAGATGTGGTTCAGCGACTTGTAGATCGCCAGGCGCGGGCGATCGGGCGTACCGATGACCCGCTTGCGGATCCCGATCCGCCGACGTTGACGCTGCGTTTGCTTGCGAGTTGCCTTGTCCATATGGATCACCCTGACCGGCTCGGGCCGCACCCGGAGCGGGATTAGCTGCCGAACTGCTTGCCTTCCTTGCGCTTGACGACTTCGTTGCTGTACCGGATGCCCTTGCCCTGATAAGGCTCGGGCTTCTTCTGCGAGCGGATCTTCGAGGCGAACTGCCCCACGAGCTGCAGATCGATCCCCTCGACCTTGATCGGGGTCACCTCGCCGGTGGCCTTGTCGACGGTGATCTTCAGCCCCTCGGGGATGGCCAGGAAGATGGGGTTGGCAAAGCCGCAGACGAGCTTGAGGTTCTTGCCCGTCACCGACGCGGTCCAACCCGTGCCGACGACCTGCAGGCCCCGCTCGTAACCCTTCGTCACGCCAACAACCATGTTCGCCAGATGGGCGCGGGTGCTGCCCCAGCTCGCGCGGACCTGACGATCCTCGGCGTCCGCCGGGTCGATCGTGCACGCGAGCGACTTTTCGCTCTCCGTCCAGGTGACCTTGATCTTCGGATGAACCGGGAGCGTCAGCTTGCCCTTGGGGCCTTCCATCACGACCGAACCGGGAAGCTCCGACCCCGGCTTCACCGTGACCTTCACGCCCGCGGGCACTGCAACCGGCTTCTTTCCAATCCTCGACATCGATCGCTCCTTCGCGTCTTGCTCGCCCGCGCACTGCGGGGCTTCCGCGACTCGTTCACACCCCGTTCAACCGTCCAAAGCTTCAACCGTCTAAATCTCGACTGTTCGAATGCTCAATCGTTCCACTGCTTGAACGCGACTGATTCGCCGCGTGCCACTTTACTCGACGATGCACAGCAGTTCGCCGCCCACGCGCTCGGTGCGGGCCCGGCGATCGCTCAGCACACCCTTGCTGGTGCTGACGATGGCGATGCCCATGCCCTGCAGGGGCTTGGGCAACTCCTCCACGCCCTTGTACACGCGGCGACCGGGCTTGCTCTCGCGATGCAGCGAGTGCAGCACGGCCTCGCCCTTGGAGCCGTACCGGAGCTTGATCTTGATCACGCCCTGCCGCCCGTCCTCGGCGACCTCGAACGAGTCGATGTATCCCTCGTCCTTGAGCACCTGCGCAATTCCGCGGCAGACGTGGCTGTTGAGGCACGTCACTGCCTTCGAACGGTTGCGCACCGCGTTCCGGATCCGGGTCAGCATGTCCGCGATTGGGTCACCGATTGACATCGTCAGTCCTCTGGCAAGGCATCGGGTGCCTGGAGCGGGTGTCGGTCCTCATCGAACTCGACATCCCACGCCGACCCGACCCGCTTCTTTCAAACCCCAGCCCTTGATCCGTTCCGTTCGTTTCTGTTCCGTTCCGTGCCATCTCGCTCGATCGTCGTCTGGCTCGCTGGTCCGGCTCGCTGGTCCGGCCTGCTCTTTGGGCCAAGCGGTCGGGGCTGCTCGTCCGGCGAGTCTGTCTCGCTCGGCCGGGCGTCACGCCGGAGCCGCTGGCATGCCGACTTACCAGCTTGCCTTCCGCATGCCCGGGATCTTGCCCTCCAGGGCGAGCTTCCGGAGCATGATTCGGCAAATCCGAAACTTGCGATACACCCCGCGATCACGACCCGTCAGCTCGCACCGGCGAACCACGCGAGTGCTGAACTTGGGCTTGCGGCGTGTTTTGGCCATCTGCGCCTTGGTCGTCATCCGTGTGCTCCACTCATCTCTTCACTGCCCGACTCTTGCTTCCCGACTTACTGTGCCCGACTCAACACCTGCTTGAATGTCTGACTGGCTCTCGCTGCCTGAGACTCGTCGCTCGCCGCATCACTTCTTCTTGGCGTCCTTGGCGGGTGCAGCGGCGGCGGCGGGCTTGGCGTCCTTGGCGGGCTTGGCCGCCGGGGCTGCTGCAGGAGCAGCCGCAGCCGCGGGAGCAGCCGCCTGCTCGGGAGGACGCTGGGCCTGCGGACGCGCCTTGCGCTCCTCGGGCTTGGCGAACGGGAAGCCCAGTTGCTCCAGCACGAAGAAGCTCTTCTCCGCGTTGCTGCGGGCGAAGCAGAAGTTGATGTTCATGCCGTGCGTGAACTGCGCCTCGGCCATGTTGATCTCGGGGAACACGCCCTGCTCCGTCAGGCCCATCGCGTAGTTGCCCTGGCGATCAAAGGCCTTGCGGTTGAGGCCGCGGAAGTCCTTGATACGGGGCGTCGCGAGGTTGATCAGACGATCGAGGAAGTGCCACATGCGGTCGCGACGGAGCGTCACCATCGCCGCAGTGTCAAACCCTTCGCGAACCTTGAAGTTCGACACCGACTTCTTGGCCTTGATCACGATGGGCTTCTGGCCCGTCACCCGCGTGAGCGTGTCGAGGATTGTCGACTTCACGTGCGGCGGAATCTTGGAGCCTTCCAGGTGCCGCCCCATGTTCACGTTCAGCACGATCTTCTCGAGCTTGGGCTGGGCCATCGGGTTCGTCTCGCCGAACTTCTCAGCGAACGCCGCCCGGACCTTCTCCTGGTACATCACCCGCATGCGGGCAGGCACCTTGGGGCCCGACTCGACGGGCGCTTCCTCAGCACCCTTCTTGCCGCCACCGCCCTTGCCCTTGGGAGCCGCGGCCTTCGCGCCGGCGCCGCCGGAACCGCCCTTGGCTTTGTTGTCCTGCTTGCCCTTGTTGTCCTGATCGCTTGCCATGGGCCCGTTCCTCGGGAAATGCGGTGCTGGATGCACGGAGCGGCGGTCGTTCTGAACTGCGTCTCTGATCTTGCTTTCTGCCGTCGTGCTGCTGAACTCGATCACTCAATCTGCCTGACTCTTCGGTCTGCTGCTCGCTTGTGCTTCCCGGAGGGCTCTCCCCGGGATTCCCTGCGACTTACTTCGCCCGGGGCGCGTGGACCACGCCCAGTTCCTTGCCACCCTTGGCCGCGACGCGGACCTTGGCGCCGTCGGGCTTCGTCTGGAAGCGGACCCGGGTGGGTCGGCCGTCAACGACGGGGCTGACCTTGGAAATGTGGATCGGGGCTTCCATCGTAATGATGCCACCCTGGGGCGCCCGCTGCGAAGGCTTCAGGTGCTTCACGCGAAGATTGAGGCCCTTGACGATGACGGTGTCGTCCTTGGTGTTGACGCGCATGACCTCGCCGACGCGACCCTTGTTGTCGCCGCTGGTCACCATCACCGTGTCACCCTTGCGAACGTGCCGAGCCATCGTCAAACTCCCGTGCCAGCCAACTTGCGCCGGCTCCAAACCTCACCGACCTTCAGACCTGCCCGATGCCCCAAACTCGATGCTGTTGCCCGATTCCCGCTGGCCTCAGACCACTTCCGACGCCAGCGAAACGATCTTCATGTAGTTCTTGTCGCGCAGCTCGCGGGCAACCGGCCCGAAGATGCGCGTGCCCTTGGGGTTGCCATCGTCCTGGATGAGCACAACGGCGTTGGCGTCGAACGCGACGTACGAGCCATCCTGGCGGCGCGTGGGCTTGGTCGTGCGGACCACGACGGCCTTGCTCTTGTCGCCGGGCTTGACATCCGAGCCGGGCAGCGACTTCTTGATCGAGACGAAGACGCGGTCACCCACGCCGGCGACCCGACGCGTGAACGCGCCGCTGCGGGTCGTCCCGCCGTAGACGCGGATCACGTAGGCGATCTTCGCGCCGGTGTTGTCCGCAACTTCGCATCGTGTTTCTTGCTGGAGCATGCCTCACCTCGACGACTGCCGCCCGCTGGGGCGACGACCCACTGGCCCGACTTGCGTCGGCCCGACCCTCACGCGTTCGACCCTTAGGCGCTCGCCTCTTCCTTCTTGCCCGCGACCAGATCCGTGCTCACCGTCACCGGCTCCACGAATCGGACCGACCGCTGCTCGACGATCCGCGCCAGCGTCCACGTCTTGCTCTTGCTGATCGGGCGGCACTCGACGATCTCGACGACGTCGCCCCGCCGGCTCAGGTTCTTTTCATCGTGCACCTGCAGCGTCGTGCGCGACGCGATGTACTTGCCGTACTTGGGGTGCTTGCTCATGAAGCTCACCACGACCGTGCGCGTCTTGGAGCGCTTGTCGGATTCCACCACGCCGACCTTCGTCGCCTTGTGGTCCGCCGAGGCCTGCTCGCTCGTGCTGCTCTTGCTGCTGGTGGTCGCCATGCGGTTCTCTCGTGCGTGACTTGCTGACTGCTTGACTGTTGGACTGACTGACGCTCTGACTTACTTCCCTGCCTTCTTCGCCCGTGCCGCACGCTCGGTCAGGAGTCGGGCGACGTGACGACGGGTTCGGCGAATCTCCGCGGTGTCCTCGACCTTCGCGGTCACGAGCTGCGTGCGCAGGTCGTAGACACGGGTGCGCGATGCCTGGATGTCGGCCTTCAGCGCCTCGTCGTTCATCTGCCGCGTCTCGAGACGAACCTGCTTGAGCTTCTTGGTCGCCATGACTACCCGCCTCCAACTGAACTGCCTGCCTGAACTGCCTGCCGCCTGCCTGTTTCCGAATGCCGATCGTCGACTGCCCGCTCGCTGCTTCCCGTGACAGGCGTGGTTGCCTCGCGTCGGGCATCCTTCTCGTGCCCGATGCCGACTCCCCGGAGTCTGCCCTTACACGCTGACGCGACGCCCGATCATTCGGCAACGGACGGGCATCTTGGCCGCGACGCGGACGAACGCCATCTTCGCCGTCGCTTCCGGAACGCCCGCGATCTCAAACAGCATGGTGCCCGGACGCACGCGAGCCGCCCAATATTCCACATCCGCCTTGCCGGTACCCATTCGGGTTTCCAGGGGCTTCTTCGAGATTGGCTTGTTCGGGAACACGCGGATGAAGAGCTTGCCCTCGCGCTTCAGGAAGTGCTGGGCAGCGATTCGTCCCGCCTCAATCACGTTCCCGGGGAGCCACGTGCCCTCGAGCGCCTGGAGCCCGTAGTCGCCGTAGGCCACGTAGTTGCCCTTCGTCGCCTTCCGATCGCGGACGCGACGCATCTCCTTGCGATACTTGACTCGTTTGGGCATCAAAGGCATGAGAAGCTCCAAGGACTAAAAGGCACGAGGCCTGACTGCGATCCCGCTTGCCTCACTTCTGAACTTCGTGACCGACGCTTCCACCACAAACCGAACGACCACCTGACTGCCTGACCGATCCGGCCTTCCTGACTCAACCTGCCGGACCGTGTGAACCGCTTGATCGCGGATCACCGCCGTCCGCGGGCGCGGGCACGGCCGCCAGCGGCATCAGATTCTTCTTCCGTCCGCTCCGTCGAATACTCGCCCCGGTACACCCACACCTGGATGCCGATCACGCCGTAGGACATGTACGCCTGAGCGAACCCGTAATCGATGTGGGCCTGCAGCGTCGACAGCGGGAGCGAGCCCAGACGAACGTCGAGCGTACGGCTCATTTCCGCACCGCCCAGGCGGCCGGCCAACTGGATCTTGCAACCCTTGGCCCCGGCCCCCATGATCGCCTCGGCCTTCATCTTCGCGGCACGCCGGAATGCTGCCCGCTTCTCGAGCTGCTCGGCAACACCCGCCGCGACCAACTGCGCGTCGAGATCCGGGTTCTTGATCTCCAGGATCGAGATGGCGACCTTGCGCCCGGTCATGTACTGCAGCTCTTCGGTCATCCGCTCAACCTCGGAGCCCTTGGGCCCGATCACCAGCCCGGGACGGGCCGTCTTGATGATGACCTTCAGCTCCTCGCGGGTCCGCTCGATGTGAACATCGGAGACCGACGCGCTTGGCGGCCGGCGATTCAGCCGCTTGTCGAGGAACTCGCGGATGCGATGATCCTCGACCAGAAGCTCGCCATACAGGGCCTTGGGCGCATACCAGCGGCTGCGGTGCGCTTCGGTGATCCCAAGCCGCAACCCGAATGGATGGGTCTTCTGTCCCATTACGCACCCTCCTCTTGGTCGCGTTCTTCAACGCCGATGGTGATGTGGCTGAATCGCTTGATGATCGCGTGAGCCCGGCCGCGGTCCTTGGGCTGGAATCGCTTGAGCACCGGCCCCTCGTCGCAGCGGCTCTCGGCGACGACCAGACGCGTCACGTCCGCTTCCGCCAGCTCCGCGTCCGCGACGGCGGCATCCAGCGCCTTGCGAACATCAATCGCGGCCCGCTTGGGCGTAAACCGCAGAAGGTTCAGGGCTTCATCGACCTGCTTGCCGCGAACCAGATCCACCAGCAAGCGAGCCTTGCGCGGGCTGCCACGGTGGTACTTGACCTGGCTCACGAAGCGGGCGACATCGGGCACCTGCACGCCCACCGCCGACGCCAGCTTGCGGATGTCCGGCGCCTTGCAGCGCGGATGGTCGCGGCCGTTCAGCCAGTTGTTCACCGCCCGCAGCGCCGCGTCGCCCTCGAGCCCGGTGCGTTGCACCGCTTCGGCAAGCATCTGCCGCGTCACGCCGTTGGCCTCGGCGTATTCCTTCAGCTTTTTCGCGTGGAGTTTCATGGATTCGCTTCCGCTCGTGAACCGCTCTGCTTGGAACCAAGGCCGCCGACACTCTCTAGTCCGACACCGACGCCTTATGCCGACTCGATGCCTTCCTTCTTGTTCGTGTGGCCCTTGAACGTGCGCGACAGGCTGAACTCGCCCAGCTTGTGCCCAACCAT
Source organism: Planctomycetota bacterium (assembly GCA_033763815.1). Classification (GTDB taxonomy): domain Bacteria; phylum Planctomycetota; class Phycisphaerae; order Phycisphaerales; family UBA1924; genus JANRJU01. The sequence continues at coordinate 71,839 of JANRJU010000014.1, read as the reverse complement.
GTCCTCGGTCACGAACACGTCGATGAACATCCGCCCGTTGTGGACCTTGAACGTGTGCCCGACAAACTCAGGCACGATCGTGCACCGACGAGCCCACGTCTTCAGCGGCTCACGACGACGAGACTGGTTCATGACCTCCACCCGGCGGTAGAGGCGCTCGTCCACGTACGGTCCCTTTTTGAGGCTGCGTCCCATGTCGTGTTCCCTGAGTTCCCGTCACTTGCTCTGCGTGCGTGCCTTCCCAATGCCTGCCCGATACCCGTCTAATACCTGAATGCCCCGCTGATGCCCGCCTCACGCCGGTCACCAGCGCCAGCATTACTTCAGCTGACCGTGACGCTTGCTCACGCGACGACGGATGATCAGCTTGCTCGAGTGCTTCTTGCGGTTGCGCGTTCCGCCGCCCTTGGCCAGCACGCCCGTGGGGCCGCAAGGCGGGCGATTGCCCTTGGAGCGGCCCGAGCCGCCGCCAAGCGGGTGGGCATGGTGGCTCTTGGCGATGCCGCGGGTGATCGGGCGACGACCCATCAGACGCGTCAAACCCGCCTTGCCAAGCTTGCGCAGACGGTGATCGGCGTTGCCGACCTGCCCGATCGTCGCCCGGCAGTTCAGGTGAACCCGGCGCGTTTCGCCCGAGGGGAGGACCAGCGTCGCGTGCTCGCCTTCCTTGTTCGTTAGCCTGGCGTAGGTCCCAGCAGTGCGGCACATCTGCCCGCCCTTGCCCGGAACCAGCTCCACGCAGTGGACTTCAAGCCCCGTCGGAACGTACTTGAGCTGCATGCAGTTGCCAGCAGTCGGCTCCACGGCGCCCGTGGACGAGGAGATGATCGCGTCCCCGTCCTTGATGCCCGCGGGGGCCAGGATGTACCGCTTCACGCCGTCGGTGTACTGGATCAGCGCGATGTGGCAGGAACGGTTGGGGTCGTACTCGACGCCGACCACCTTGCCCTCGATTCCGTCGCGATCGCGGCGCTTGAAGTCGATCTTGCGGTACATCTTCTTCACGCCGCCGCCGATGCCGCGCGACGTGATCTTGCCCTGGTTGTTCCGCCCGCCGCTCTTGGGAATGAACACGAGCAGATCGTGCTCGGGCGTCGTCTTGGTGACTTCCGCGTGCGCATTGACCGACGCGTTGCGGCGGCCGGCGCTCGTGGGTTTGTAGATCCTGATCGGCATGGTTGATTCCCAGTGTTGCTGCTTGCGTGCTCAATCGTAAGGATGCCCGCTGACGCCCGTTTCCCGCGTTAGAACAGCTCGATCTTGCTGCCCTCTTCAAGACGAACGACAGCCTTCTTCGTCGTCTCTTCCCGCGTGAGGCCGAACTTCATCCGCCGGAACTTGCCCTTGCGCACCTGCGTGTTCACGCTGCGCACCTTCACCTTGTACAACGCCTCCACGGCGTCGCGGATCTCGTCCTTGCTCGCCTCGCGGGCGACCAGGAACGCATACCGCCCTTGCTCGTTCATCCCCCACGTCGACTTCTCGCTCAGCAGGGGCTGCTTGATCACGTGGATCGGATCGCGTCCGGATGCCATTATGCGGCCTCCTTCGTCGAGTCGGCCTTCTTCGAGCCGCCCTCAGCCTTGGGCTTGGCGCCCTTGGGGTTGATCTTCGCGTCCTTGCCCGTCTGCGAGCTCGGGCCGGTCAGCCAGGCTTCCAGATCGGCCTTGGAAATCACCACGTAGCGGTGATTCAGCATGTTGAATGCCGTGAGCTGGTCGGTCCGCACGAGCGTGACGTCATCAACGTTCCTCCCGGAGAGGATCGCGTTGCGAGACGCCTCGCGGTCCGCCGACACTGCAACCAGCGTCGTCTTGTCGACCTTGAGCGCGCCAAGGAAGTCCTTGAATGCCCGCGTCTTGGGCTCGCTAAACGCGAGCGTCTCGACGATGCGGACCTCGTTGTCGATCAGCTTGGCCAGGAGCGCGTTGCGGTTGGCCTTGCGGCGCATCTTCTTGGGCATGTCCTGGCGGAAATCCTCGCGAGTCCGCTTCTTGGAGTGCCCGTGCCCGCCGCCCACGAAAAGGTTGGCCTTCGCATCGCCGTGGCGTGCGTTGCCGGTGCCCTTCTGCTTGTACATCTTCTTGGTCGTGCCTTCGACCTGATGGCGGTTCTTGCTGCGTGCCGAACCCTGCCGCATGTGGGCGTGGTAGCGGACGTACGCCTGCTTGATCAGGTCGGGATTGACCTTGCCGCCCAGACTCTCGGCGTCGATGACCATCGACCCGACCTGCTGGCCGCTCATGTTGTAGACGGGGACATCCATCTGTCGTACCTCGTCCGATGCCTGACTTGCCACGCGAGATAGCTCTCGCGGACAACTCGCCTATCCGGCTCAGCTTCCTTTCGCCCTGGAGGAAAGCCTCGCGGCTTTCTTGGGGGCCGACCCCGCACGCTGCGGGACCGGGGCTGGCTCGGAATCGACTCGGCTGGCGTGCGAGCAAAGACTGTTTGCCTCCCTCGCACGATCCCGCTTTGTCTTCATCCGGTGGTTTCCGGTTGGCTCGGCACGCTCGTCGCGTCCGCCGCCGTCCAGACCTTCCGAACTCGCCGGGTGCTCACTTCAGCGCCCGACGACATGTTCACTGACGAACCGACTCACGAAGATCCAGAACTCACTAACTGCCTGACTCTCGCTTACTTCGCCTTGGCCTTGGCCACCTTCATCGCCTTGCTCCGATAGAGGCGGACCGCCGGGCGGACGTACACCGTTCCATCGGGAGCGCCAGGAACCGAGCCCTTGACGAGGATCAGGTTCTTGTCCGCATCGATCCGGACCAGGTCCAGAGAGCGATTGGTGCAGCGCTCAGCGCCCATGTGACCGGCCATCTTCTTGCCCAGGGCCAGACCGCCGCCAAAGCCGCGGTTGGAGCAGAGCGAGCCGATCGAGCCGGGAGAGCGGTGCTTCCGCTCGCAGCCGTGGGACGCAAACATGCCCTTGAAGTGGTGCCGCTTCATCGTGCCGGCGAAACCCTTGCCCTTGCTGGTGCCGGTGACATCGACGTAGAGCGTTCCTTCCAGTTCCTTCACCGTCAGGGTCTGCCCGAGGGTGAACTTACCAAGCTGGTCGGACGCGAGGTGGAACTCGCGGTGGACGCGCTTGGGTGTGGTGCCGGCCTTGAAGTCGTGGGCGATCATCGCCTGCGTCGAGTTGCGGGGCTTGATCTCGCCCCACCCGATCTGCACCGCGTCATAGCCCTCTTTGGCCTTCGTCCGGACCTGAGTGACGACGCACGGCCCGAGCTGGATCACCGTGACGGGGACCAGCTTGCCGCCGTCCACATAGACGCGAGACATGCCGATCTTCTTGCCAATCAGTGAGAATGCCATGGTCGCCTCTTGTCTTGCCGATCTCGATACCCAACCCGAACACGACTCGCTGTCTGATACCTGTTGCCTGATGCCTGCCTTAGGCCTTGATCTTCACAAACACGCCGGCGGGCACGATCAGGCGGTTGAGCGCCTCGACGGTGCGGGCGTTGGGCTCGATGATGTCGATGATCCGCTTGTGCGTGCGGATCTCAAACTGCTCGCGGCTCTTCTTGTCGATGAACGGGCTGCGGAGCACGGTGTAGCGCTCAACCCGCGTGGGAAGCGGGATCGGACCCGCAACCTTGGCGTTCGTGCGTTTGGCGTGGTCCACGATCTCCTTCGCGGACGCGTCGAGCGCGATGTGGTCGTACGCCTCCATCCGAATTCGAATCCTGCCGCCTGTCATCGAGCTGCTCCGGTCTACGTAAACCCTTCCCGTTCGCCGTCGCGAGGCCGCTGCGTTTCGCTGCCAAGCGCGAGCGCGCGGCTGCTCCTGGGCGGAGCCGGGTCGAAATGTTTGGCGCGCCGCGGTGCCGGATCAAGCCCAAACATCCGTTTTGGGCCCGATCACCCCGAATGCTGTCCATTCCTCCCGCCACCATCCAGGCCACCCGCCACGCCTCATCCCCTCCGAGTGAGCCCCGCGGCTGGCCTCCAGCGTCCCTCGTTCTGTGGTGTCGCAGGCAATCGCCCCGTCGATCCTATTCAAGGCACCCGCGACGCCCGATCCACCCTCCCGTTCGATCGGTGCAACGCCTCCCCTGACGGTCGCGCCAGACACATCACGCCCCGCACACCTCGCCCCGTACACGTTGGCCCGCGCACACCGACCCTGACAAAACCCGCTCAAGCCCCCTCGGTCCCACACGCTCCGGCGTATCATCGCTCGCGGCCCGCCTGCCTTCTCCGGTCCACCGCTTTTCGCAGTCAACTCGGAGTCACCCATGAACGCAAGCATCTCGGCATTCGCGAACAAGTCCCGGGCGGCGCTCGTGCCTGCATCGTCTTCGGGTGTGCTCCTCTCGCTCGTGCTCGCTTCCGGCCTCGCCGCCACGCGAGCCAGCGCGCAGCCGAAGTCCGACCCCGATACCCAAGTCGCCCGCACCCCCGCTGCTGCCCCGGTCCGGTTCAGCGACGAGCCTCTCCGCCTGGAGACCGTCGGCCTGACGCTTGGCGTGCCGGTCGGCACCCAGACGCAAAAGACGAGCATGTCCGACGTCGCCGGCGCACAGATCGCCGCTCGCGATGGCTCGTGGCTGATCGACATCCGCACGCCCCGCACGGGCACGCCGACCACCACGCCGCTGGAGGCCGCCAAGGCGGTGATGGAGCAGTTGATGGCGGAGGCGGGCGTGGTGTTCGTCGAGGGCGAGGCGCAGGGCGTGCGCGGGCGCATCCTCCAAGAAGCCCGGGAGCTTGAGATTGCCGGCGCTCCTCCCGCCGCTCGTTTCTATGTCGAGACCTTTCAGGAGGCCGGTCGCGATGGGGCCAGGCCCGCGCTTGTGCGAGGCTACACGGTCTTCAAGATTTCGGGCGACCGCTTCGTCACGATCGAACTGCGCACCACGGCTCCCGAGTTTGCCCAGGCGCGCACGATCTACGAGACCACCATCGCCACCGCGAGCTTTGAGGACGTCGCCAGCCAGATGGCCGAGCGCAAGGTGCTCATCGACGCGGGCCTTGCGCTGCTCGACCGGGCCGACGAAGCCCTGTTCCGCCAGATCGTCAGCGAGCGCCCCGAGCGCTGGTACCGCCTGTACCTTCCCGGGAGCGACGGCACCGAGATCGGCTACCAGCGCGTCAAGCTCAGCATCGAGCCTCGGGGCGTGCTCGATGCCGGTGCCAAGCGCGCTGACTGGACCAGCGAGGACAAAGTGGAGGGCGTCGTCGTTCGCCTGAATGGCCGTGCGCTCGAGGGCGACAACATTGTCGACTGGGAAAGCGCCATGTTCGTCGCGTTCGACGCCTCCAGCGAGAGCTGGACCACTCGCAATGGTGTCCGCCCCAGAAACGGCAAGAAGAAGGACACCGTCGTCTCCACCGAGGTCGGTGTCCGCGATGACGCTCAGCTCATCGTCAAGGTCACCGTCGGCGGCAAGACCAACACCATCAAGCCCATCCCCCCCTCCAACTGGACCCGCAGCGGCTACATCTCCCGCGCCACCGCCTTCCTTCTCCCGCACCTCATGGCCAAGCTCAACGTTCCCGGCGAGTACGCCTTCTACAGCTTCCAGCCGGACGCTGGAACCATCCGCATCCGCACCGATTCACTCACCGAGCCCCGCGACAAGCCCGGCGCCCTCGTCCTCAAGACGCGCCTGAGCGAAGAGCGCGTGCCGCAAACCACCATCCTCAACGAGCGCGGCGATCTGATCCGCACCGAACTCCCCTCGCCCGATGGGCGTTCCCTGCTCTGGGAACCCGTCGAGTTCGACCGCCTCGTGAAGCTCTGGAAGCTCAACGGCTTGCCGATGGATTGAACGCATCGTCATGCGACATGACGGGGCATCACGCCGCGACGCCCTCACCGGAAGTTCCGGGGCCTCGCGTCGATCGCCGCGGCTGGGCTCCGCAGTGCTTCCACCTTCGACACGATGACGTGCACAACCAGCCCCTGCCTCTGCACCCTGCCGGTGACGAGCACCAGCCTCGAGAGCGCCGCCCGCCTGAATCGCTCGTACACGCGGTACCACAGAATCAGGTTCGCGATGCCGGTCTCGTCCTCGATGGTCATGAACGTCACGTTGTTCGCGGTGCCGGGCCTTTGACGCACAAGCACGAGCCCGCCCACGCGCACGACCTTGCCATCGGGCGCTCGCGATTCATCCCGCAGCCAGGCGCAGTCCACCGCACGCCTTCCCGCCAGATCCTGGCGGAGGAACGACACGGGGTGGGCCTTGAGCGAGAGCCCCGTGGCGTTGTAATCAAGCGTGACATGCCGAAGCGGGTCGAGCTCGGGCAGGCCCGTCGCGGGCGCCTCGTCAAGCCCGACGAGTGCTCGCGCGTGCCGGGCGTCAGCGTCGCCGTGCTCCGTCCGCGGGCCCCGCTCTCCCTCGGGCGCCGGTGCTTGCCAAGCCATGTCGAACAAGGGCATGGGGTGATCGCGCAAAAGCCTGGCGTTCCAGAGCGCCTGCTGGCGAGAAAGACCCATGGAGGCGAATGCGTCGGCGCTGGCAAGCCGCCTCATGGTCTTGACCTTCGCGCCGCTGACCCTCCACAGGCGCACGAGCGAGTCGAACGCCCCGTGCCTCTGCACAGCGTCACGCACGCGCTGGGCCTCGCTCTGCTCCAGCCCGGAGACCTGCCTCATGCCAAGCCGCAGCGCGGGCGAACTGCGGTTGTCGCTGGATGGTTCGAGCGTGCATTCCCAGTCGCTGGCGTTGACGTCGACCGGGCGGACTTCAACCCCATGCTCCTTGGCGTCACGCACGAGCTGCGCCGGTGCATAAAAGCCCATGGGCTGGCTGTTGAGGAGCGCAAGGGTGAACGCCGCGGGATGATGGCACTTGAGCCACGCCGACGCGTACACCAGCAATGCAAACGAGGCCGCATGGCTCTCCGGAAATCCGTACTGGCTGAAGCCCTTGATCTGCTCGAAGCAACGCTCGGCGAACTCGCGCGGGATCCCGTTCTTCATCATTCCCTCGACGATCGCCTGCCCGAATCGATAGATCAGGTTGCCCTTGCGCTTCCATGCCGCGATCGCCCTGCGAAGCTGGTCCGCCTGCCCGGGCGTGAAGCCCGCCGCCTTCACCGCCAGCGCCATGCACTGCTCCTGGAACAGCGGGACGCCAAGCGTCTTGCGGAGCACCTCCTCGACGGCAGGATGCACGTACTCCACCCTCTCCTCCCCGTTGCGCCGCCGCAGATACGGGTGCACCATGTCGCCCTGGATCGGGCCTGGCCTCACGATCGCGACCTCGATCACCAGGTCGTAGAACGTTCTGGGCTTGAGCCTGGGCAGCATCGACATCTGCGCCCGGCTCTCGATCTGAAACACGCCGACCGTGTCCGCACGCTGCACCATCGCGTACGTCTCTGGATCCTCAGCCGGAATCGTGTGGAGTTCAACGCGCGATGAAGGCACGAGGCGAGAGGGATGAGGCAACAGTGACAAAGGCAAGCGGGCTGATCCGTCTTCCTCATGTCTCGTGCCACTGGCCCATTGCCCTCCCTCCTGCCTCGCGCCGCTCGCCTCTTGCCTTTCTCCCACCTCGTGCCTCGCACCCCACTCATTCACCGCGTCCATGCACTTGCGCAGCGCCGTCAGCATCCCGAGCCCCAGCACATCGACCTTCAGCATTCCCACCGCGTCGATGTCGTCCTTGTCCCACTCGATCACCGTCCGCTCGGCCATCGCTGCGTTTTCCAGCGGCACGAGCTCGCACAAGGGCGATCGCGTGATCACGAACCCGCCCACGTGCTGCGAGCGATGCCGCGGGAACCCGAGGATGTCGTCGACCAGCCTCGCCAGCCAGCACAGCGTCGGCTCACGCGGGTTGAGCCCCCATGCGCGAAAACGCTCGTCGTCGATCGCCCCCTCGTTCCACCAGTCGACGTCCTTCGCCAGGCGGTCGACCAAGTCGAGCGAGAGCCCAAGCGCCTTGCCCACGTCGCGGATGGCACTGCGCCTGCGATACGTGATCACCTCCGCCGTCAGCGCCGCCCGCTCGCGTCCATACTTGCGGTACACATACTGGATCACCTCCTCGCGGCGTTCGTGCTCAAAGTCGATGTCGATATCAGGCGGCTCGTTGCGCTCCTTGCTCACGAACCGCTCAAAGAGCAGATCAAACACGCCGGGATCGACGGACGTGACGCCCAGGCAATAGCACACCGCGGAGTTGGCCGCGGCTCCGCGTCCCTGGCACAAGATGGGCTTCCAGCCCGGCGCGACGGGAGTGTTCAGCGGATCAACAACCCTTGCCTCCTCGACGCCAGTTCGCGCGAAGCGAACAAGATCGTGCACCGTCAGGAAGTACGGCGCATAGTTGAGCTCCGAGATCAACTGCAGCTCATGCTCGATCTGCCCTCGGACCTTGGTGGGCACGCCCGAGGGGAATCGCTCCGCCGCCCCGCGCCACGCCAGCTTCTCCAAATAGGCCTGAGGCGTCTCTCCCGCGGGCACGACCTCGTCGGGATACTCGTACCTCAGTTGTTCGAGCGAAAAGTCCGACGCTCGCCTGGCGACCTCCAATGTCTGCGCCAGCGCATCGGGATACGCCGCGAAGAGCCGGTGCATTTCATGAGCAGGCTTGAGGTGACGCTCGGCGCTGGCTTCGAGCGTCAGGCCCGCCTGCTCCAGCGTGCATCCAAGGCGGATGCAGGTGAGCACATCCTGGAGCATCCGTCGGCTTGCGTGGTGATAGAGCGGGCCGTTGGTCGCGATCATCGGCACACCGAGTCGCTTCGAGATCTCGGCAATCTGCTCCACGCGCTCCGCGTCACCCTCGCGATACAACATGCTCGCGCCGAGCCAGAGACGACGATCATGATCTTCCAAGAACGCCCTACCGAGTTCGACGACGTCCCGCTCCTGCGCCCGGTCGTCCCACGTCAGCACCGCGAGCAGACCGGTTGAGTGAGCCGCAAGGTCTGCGCTTCGAAGCTGGCACACGCCCTTGGGTGCCCGCCTCTTGCCCAGCGTGAGCAGGCGGCAGAGGCCTCGATACGAAGCCATGTCCGTCGGATACACGCACACACTCACGCCCGGTGCATCCTCAAGCACGATCCTGGCGCCAAGGACGAACTGGATGCCGAGTTCCTTCGCCGCAACATGAGCGCGCACCACGCCGCCGAGCGAGTTCACGTCGGTGATGGCGATCGCGCGCAGCCCAAACGCCGCGGCTTGCTGCACATACTCCTCCGGGTGGCTCGCCCCAGTCAAAAACGTGAAGTTGCTCGTGACGCACAACTCCGCATACGCCGGAAACTCCGACTGCCCACCACCACCCGTCGCCTCCGCCTGCAACGCGGGCTCGGGAACGCCCAGCGGCGTGCGAAACGGGTGAGGCTTCAACTTGGAAAAATCGTTCTCAGGCACGCTGGCACACAGTCAGAAAAGTCACGCACTCACGCCGGGAGGCGCCAAGGACAACCCGCCACAGAGGCACCGAATCACAGGCTTCCAACCATCGTGCTGAGGTGCCTTGTGGCCGTTCGCCAACTTGGGCCATTTGGCCATTTGGCCATGCGCCCCCTCACCCCCACACCCCCTGCACGAACCATCGCGCCGGGTCGGTGTTTACTCGACACGCCCAGATCCAGCGTCCATCCTCAATCTGGGCCGCGTAGTAATCCCTCGTCCAGGAATCAGTGCGATCGCGTCCGTGAACCGCCCCCGGCCTTGCACGCCACCACTCCGGCTCGATCCGCTCCGGGCCGATGCACGCCAGCACTTCCCACGCCCGCCCCCGCCATCGCACCCGCGCCAGCGGCCCATCCGGCGCCACCGCAAGCACCTGGATCTCCTCCGCCCGCGTCATCACGATCGAAGGCCGATCAGCCCGATACGCCACCCCCGCAGTCATCTCTGCTTCCCGATCCATGCTTGTTCTCGAAGCCCCGCCCTCGAGCCAGCCCCCGATCGCCGGCGCCGTCCTCGTCGCTCGCTCCGGCACGTGGGTCGACGCCGCTTGCATGAGCACGACATCAGCCGCTCCAAGTCGATCCGTCAGGGTGTCGATCAACTCGCCCCATCGCTGCTCGCCAACGGGTCCACCATCCTCCCGCTCGCCGGCGTCGTCGCGCGCGGGCATCAGCGCCGCGCTGGTTTGCTGCACATCCGCGAGCCGGCCCGTGCGCGCCGCATGCAGTCGCATCGCGTCGAAGCCCTCGCCCAGGTCCAGCTTCTCCAATCGGCTGCGCAGCAGCGCCCAAAGATGCCGCTCGCTCGCGCTGGCGAGGCTGAGACGAATCACCACGGTCTCGCCCTCCTGCCTGGGCCTCATCACCACCACCCGCAGTTCGCGAGCCCCCCGCCCGCGCGACCTCAGCACGCCCACCAGTTCCACCAGCAGCACGCGGGCTAGCGCTTCCAGCGTCTCCCACCGGTCGGTCGGCCCCTCCAGCGTCCGCTCGACGACGATGGGCGGCTCGGGTCGAACCGGTTCAATCGCCTCGTGGGCCGCCCCGAGCGCCTGATCGAGCCTGGTCAACACGCCCTGTGGTCCAAGCGCGCCGGGAAATCGAGCCACGAGCGAGGCCCGGGGCAGGTCGAGCACATGCCCGATCGTCCGGACTCCAAGCTCAACAAGGCCCGCGAGCGTCGCCTCGTCGATGCGCAGCGCCTCGACCCCAAGCCCGCGGAGCGCCCGGAGCTCGTGCCCGGTTGCGACCATCGCAAGCCTGGCCTGACCATATCGCGCCACGCCGGAGGCGCACGCGAATGTTGCCGCCCCAGCAATCCGCGCGAGAAACCCGAGTCGCCTGAGCCCTTGCGCGACCAGGCGGATCAACCTCGCTTCACCCCCGTGCAGATGCTCGGCGCCGCTGATGTCAAAGAGCAGCCCCGCGTCGAGCGTCCCGCTGCCGTCCACCGCCGCCACCGGGCAGAACTTGAGCATCCAGCAAGCCAGCGCGTGCAGGGCGGCGTGCTCACGCTCCGGGCGATACTCCTCAATGTGCAGGGCCGGTCCCGTCGGGAGCAGTGATCGAGCCTGGGCCAAGTCCATCCCCGCTCGAACACCCGCCCGCGCCGCCCGCGGGCAGCAACGCTCGACAAGTTCCCGCGCGGCAATGGCGCGGGTGAGCAGAATCACGGGCGCGGGTTCACGCCGACTGCCTCGAGTGCCCAGGGGTGGAAAGCCCGAGACCGGAAAGCCCGGGTGCGTCTCTCGCTTGCGAAGCGTGCGTTTGACCAGATCGGTCGAGAGAAAAGGGAGCCAGACGGAGAGCACGCGTCGCACGATCGCGCTCCAGGGTCCACGCCATCGCGTGGACCGCGGGCCGCAGTCCTTTGCGGCGCAGGAGTTCGACGGTCCACCGTCGCGAAAGAGACCCCTCATGAAGTGCCGCGCAAGGCTGAGTGCGGACGAGCCATCGCGACCCGGCGGCAGAGAGTTCGCCAAGCTCCCAAGGCGGCCTGGCCAGCATGCAGAGCATGCCCGCGCTCTCGCAGGCTAGTTGCAGTCGCCTGGTCGCAGCGAGATCGAACCTCGACCCGTCGCCCACGATGGCGCACGCCGCCCCGCTGCGCAGGGCCACGTCGATCGCCCACAACCGCGCGCCACTCTCACCGGCGCGCACAAACAGCGATCGCTCCAGCAGGCCCCGAGCGTCGCGATCCAAAAAAGTCGCATGGGGCCAGACTTTGGATCCAACCCAAACCACCCGCCGCTCGCTGGGCCGGGCCTGTGCGAGTGCCCGCGAGGCAACGTGGGCCATGAGCGTCAGCGGAGGGTCCCACCAGCGGAGCCCGCTGGCGGGTTTTCTTGCATGCATACTCACTGGCTGGACAGGCGGCTCGACAGCCGGCTCAAAGGGTGGCTCTGGCGAAAGTACGCCAAACCACTCGTGAACCACTCCACGCTCAATCCCGCCGATATCCCGGTCAAACTCGGGACTCTCCAATCGAACTGATGCTCGCTCGGTTCTTGACGCACAAATATCCCGCAACTTGTCGAGCAATCCGGTCGAGACTGCCGCACGCTGGGGACACTCAGATCGAGTTGGTTCAAAGCACCGACTGTCCACATCGTTAGGATAACGACCGGGTCGGAGTCGAGTCAAGCAAAGTCAAGTCTTTGTACGTGTTTCAGTAGGTTTACCCGGCCGAACCTCATGCCGCCAGACGCAGTTCGGAAGACGCCTCCGCTCGCGACTCCGCCCGCCTGGCCGCACTCCGGCGGATCTTCCGCCTGACGATCCAGAGGATCGCGACCAAGGCGACGACTCCCAAGAAGACCGGCACGACGATGGTGAGGATCGACAACACCGTCGCCGCGGCGTTCTCGATCGTCGCGACCACGTGGTTGCCCAGGCCCGCCGTCGTCGTCGTCGACACCGCCCGCGTGCCCACGGTGCCAAACTGGATGAGCCCGGCGGTTCCGCCACCGGCGATGAGCCCGGTCGCCCACTGCATGAGGCTTCCCGACCCATCGAACTGCGACGCCGCCGCGATCGTTCCGGCAACCACCGCCGCTGGCGTAGCGATCGAATCCAGCGCATGATCGACGAATGGGACGTAGTACCCAACGACCTCGCAGCAGGCGGCAAACGCGAACGCCGCCAACGCGGGCCAACTCCCCACCCATTCCAGACCTTGCCCGAGTTCCAAGAGCCCGGCCTTGCTGGCAACGCTGGCGATGAGCAGAGGCACGAAGACCCGGAAGCCGCAGGCGGCACTCAACCCAAGCCCCGTACAAATCGCGACCAAGGTTTCCACACCATCCTCCTGAGAAAGCCGGGGCGTTCAACGACTCTGTCGTGGGCAATCCGCATCGCCCGATGCGTCTTCCCCGTCGCTTCTTGGGAAAGCGGGCAAGGCGGTTGCGAGTAGCGACCTGTCCAGGAGGGTGCCGAAAAGTCAGACCAACCCGTCGCCGTCGCCGCCCCATGTATTGGTTGGCAAGCCGGTAGTCTGAAGGTCAAGGTTATAAAATATCGCGAATCACGTCCGACAGCGGTCTAATGCCTGAAATGCCGCGTTTGCGTCGTGAGGCAAGTGACGCCTCGCTCATCGCACAAGTTGAACGTATCCCCGTCGCGCTTCGAGCCGCCAGGATGGACGATCAGCGTCACGCCGGCATCGATCAGGATTCGCGGACCGTCGTCGAAGGGGAAGAACGCGTCGCTGTGCGCGACGCCGCCCCGAGCCCGCTCGCCCGCTTTTTCGCAGGCGATTCGGCACGCCGTGAGCCGGTCCATCTGGCCTGCGCCGGCGCCAAACAGCATCATGGCGTCGCGCTGCGGCGTCCAGCCCCCGATGCATACCGCGTTGCTCGTCAGCGCCCGCACCACGGGCTCAAGGAACCGGGCTGCCAGAAGCATCTCGTCGTTGACACGAGGCCCGGCCCGGTGCGTGTGATTTGCCGGCGGAGTCAGCAGTTCATCGCGCCCCTGCACGAGCATACCGCCTGAAACCGAGCGATACTCGAGCACTCCCGATGTCGAACCATCGACGCCGACTTCGAGAAGTCGCATCGTCCCCGACTTGGCCGTGAGCAAGTCCAGCGCCTCGGGCGTGAACGAAGGCGCCAACACGGCCTCGAGGAACACCTCTCGTCGCGCCACGTGCCGCGCCGCGGCGGCATCAAGCGGCGCCGAGCACGCCAGGATGCCCCCATACGCCGCCAGCGGATCGCCCGCCAGCGCCAGTTCAACAGCCCGCTCGGCGCTCTTTGCCGCCGAGGCTCCGCACGGGTTGGCATGCTTGACAACGCATGCCCCCACGCTGGTCTGCGCCTCGCCCATCGCCTGAGCGATCGCCCGCGACAACCCCATCGCCGCGGAAGCGTCGTTGACGTTGTTGTAGCTCAGTTCCTTTCCGTGCAGATGACGGGCGCCGATCACGCCTTCGGGCTCGCCTGTCGCTCCGGCAGCGGGCGCACCGCCGATCGTTCGAACTCGATACGCCGCGGCGTGCTGGTGCGGGTTCTCGCCATACCGCATCGGCTGCAGACGGTCGAGCTCGAGCACCAGGCGCACTGGCAGCCTTTCCTGGTTTTGCTCGCCGCTGGCGTCGTTGCTCGCGTCCAACTTGGAAGCGAACCACGCACCGATCGCCGCGTCGTAGCGCGCTGTTCGCGAGAAGGCATCTCCCGCCAGTCGGCGGCGCAGGGCGAGCGTCGTCGCGCCATCGTTCTTGGCAAGCTCCTGATCGAGCGCTTCGAGCTGCGACCAATCCGTCAGCACCGCAACGCCCGCGAAGTTCTTCGCCGCCGAGCGGATCATCGAGGGGCCGCCAATATCGATCTGCTCGATCGCCTCGCCCTCGGGCAAAGTGCGTCCACGAGCCGCCGCAAGCGTTTGCTCAAAGGGATAGAGGTTCACGCAGACCAGGTCGATGGGCGAAATCTCGTGGGCCCGCAGCGCGGCCTCGTGCTCCGGTTTGCCCCGCACCGCAAGCAACCCTCCATGAACCTTGGGGTGCAGCGTCTTGACGCGTCCGTCGAGCATCTCGGGCCACCCGGTCACTTGCTCGATCGGAACAACACGGACGCCTTGGAGCTCCAAGGCCTTGGCGGTGCCGCCGGTGGAGATCGTCTCGATATTCCATCGCTTGAGCAACGCCGCCAGCGGCGCCAGGCCGCTCTTGTCGCTGACCGAAACCAGCGCACGGCGAACCACCACGAGATTGACCGGCGCCGGCAACGAAGATGAATCGGAAGCCATGACGCTCAGCGTACGGCGGATCGATCACGAGGCGGGAGGCACAGGGTTCAAGACGGGCAAGACCAGGTCTATCTGGCCATCGCCCGCTGGCGACTGACTCACAACTTCAACATCCTCCGGGCAACGCGACCGATTCGAGCGGGTGCGACATTGGTCGCTTCGCGGAGTTCCGTTGACAAGAACATCCGCGCAAGAACAGCAAAGGCGATCACGAACACAAGCCCCTCGATCATCAGCCTGACACCACTGGCCGCGGCACCCGCCCAGCGTTCCGCCCCGCCCGGCAAACCCTCGGGCAAAGCGGGTGCGATCAACTGAGCGGCCCGGGCGACGTGATCTCGCATTCCGATGATCGCGTCCAGCGCAAATGCAACGCCTCCCGCCGCCGTGCCCACAAGCCATGCCGGAGCCATCGAGCCAAGCACGCGCGCCGTTGGAGCGCCAAGGCCCCGAGGCCCCAAGACCGCCAAACAAACCAGCGTCCTTCCGACCAGCAGCCACACGCCCACGCAGAGCGCGATCCCCCACGCGCTCTTGAACATCCACGCGCCGAGCGAACCAGCCGCGATGAGTCCAGCGCCCTCGACCAGCGTAAATGAGAAAAGACTGCGAAACGCGCCCCTGGCCAGCAGCAGCGCCGTCGTCAGCCCGTAGGTGATCCGGAACACGAAGAACAACCCAAGCAGCATCACCGCCAGGACCGACTCCTGCCACTTCCCGTTCCAGAGCAGTTGTTCCAGCGGGTCCATGACGACGGAGAAGCCGATGCTCGCGGCTGCTCCCATCAACATCAGAGCCCGCAGCGTTCGGAGCGTCGCAACCCGGAGCCGTTCGGTGTCGTCGCGCAGCTGTGCCAGCGCCGGGAAGAGCACCTGCTGCAGGTTGTAGCTGAGAAGCACGCCGACCTGCGCGATCCAGTTGTACGCAAAGCCGTAGTAGCCGACGACCGACTCCCCCACGATCATCCCGAGGACGGCGAAGATGCCCACGTCGAGCAGGATGTTGGCCAGTGTCTGCGCAATCATCCACTTGCCATCGCGCAGCAGGTTCGCCCATCGGCGGATCGCCGGAGCCCGCCTCCACACCGGCTCGCGCACCGCGGCATAGGCCCAAGCGCTCTCCAGCACCGCCACCGCGATCAAGGGCCACACGAAGCTCATCGCCCCAAATCCTGCCCAGGCCAGACCGATCGTGAGCCCGTTGCGCACGATCGCGCTCACGATCGTGAGTCGGCTGATCACGTCAAACCGCAGGTCCATCCGCAGGCGACATTGCAGCACCGCCCCAAGCGTCCCCATCGGGAGCGACGCGGCGATCACCAGCAGCAGCGGTGCCAGCTCGGGCCGCCCATACCACTCGCTGAGTTGCCCGGCGCTTAGCGCGAGCAGCCCGCCAGCGACCAGATTCATCGCCAGCGCCAACCAGAAGACCGGGCCCACCAACGCGGTATAGGTGTCGGGCCCGCGCTGGACGAGAACCTCGCGAACCCCGCCGTCGCGGAGCACCTGCGCAAAGCCCGCGACCGAGAACGCGATGAAGAAGAGCCCGAAGTCCTCGCTCAGCAGCATGGCCCCGAGGACGACCTGCGAGATAAACGCGGCGCC
Organism: Planctomycetota bacterium; assembly: GCA_033763815.1. Lineage (GTDB taxonomy): Bacteria > Planctomycetota > Phycisphaerae > Phycisphaerales > UBA1924 > JANRJU01. The sequence goes on along the minus strand of JANRJU010000014.1, from coordinate 55,589 downwards.
CTTTGAAAGCCCGGTGCCGAGCAACATCCAACTGACGCCGCGTCCGACGGCGCGGCCGACGGACGCAACGGGCTCTCTGGTCTCGCTCGACTCCGGGAGGCTCATGCGAACTCACGATACTCCGGGGCGCGCGGGGTCGAAGGTGGAAGCTTGAGCAAACTGCACGGGCGACGAAACGGACGAACCGAGACCTTTTCGGACGGGCCGCACCGTCTCCGGAAGCCGGAGCCCGCGCCGCCCGGGCGCTCTATGCCAGATCCGCAAGCTGGCACGTGCTTTCCCCGATGGGGCCCCTCGTTCAGGTTGCAAGACGCAGGGATCAAGCGCCGATTGCATCTCGCGATCCCTCATCGCGTGGCGCGGCGAGGAAGATGATTGGCGTTGGGAGGCTGGAGATGATGAGGTTGGCTCAACCCGCCCATTCCTGGGCATTGTCAGAGGTTCTTTCCTTGTATCAGCGCGACCACGCGTACGTTGCCGCGCTGGTCACGCCCGCGATTCGCGACGAACACTGTCCCACTTTGTCCCGGGCGATGAGCATGTACGCACGCCGTCCCGGGAGTTGCCTCGCCCTCGATCTCTCTCTGGTGCGTGACTTCCCATGCGCCTGGATCAACGTCATGCTGGCAATCTCCAGGCAAAGCGCCAGCGTCGGGGGTCGCTTCGTGGTGTTCGGGCTGGCGGGAGAGTGCCGCGAGGTTCTGGCGACGACCAACCTTGACCGTTGGATGTGCATCGTTGCGGACGAGTCACGGGCCATGGAATACTTGGGCCTGCGCTCCGAGAGCTGGTCGGATGCCGTCGCCCGTCGCTTGGATGTTCAACCGGCAGCGTACCGGCACGCGGCGTGAGTTTTTCCACCCCGCGAGGATTCTCGTCCGCTCGGCAACCCGCCCCGACCTCGTTCGTATATCTCGGACGCTCGGCGAGAGTCTGAGCGACAACTTCTCGGACGAGGATCCTCACACATGCGCACGCCCGCCCATCGCTCCATGCCTTGGACTTCGCCATGGTTTTTCGGCGGGCTGGGCCTCATCGCACCGGCCTTGGCGATCGGGCAGTTGCAGATGGGCCCGGCGCAGTCAGACCAAGTGCCGATCCCCGCCAGAGGCGAACTGGCCCTGCGCCAGGGCACCGTGCCGGTCGCGGAACTGCCCAACGAGCTTTTGGGCGGTGCGTGGAACGCGGGCCGCAACGAGCCCCGTCTGCTGGTGCTCGATGGCCCGATGACGCCCGCTCGGCGGTCGCAACTTCAATCGCTCGGCGTGCGCACGCTCGCGTACATCCCCCGCGACACGCTGCTCGTTGATCTCGGACCCTCGACTCGCGAGCAGATCGCTGCGCTGCCTTACGTGCGGGCCGTCGCGTCGCTCAAGCCTGAATGGAAGATCGCCCCTGAGACTCGTGCCGCTCTGGATCGCCCTGAGGACGGGCTTGAGGATGGGCTGATCAGCCTGGCCATCACGCTGCATCCGTTCCGCGACACCGGGGAGTTGCTGGCGCTCATCGACCCTCCGTTCGCTGGTGGTGCGCTGGCAGAACCCGCAGAGCCCGGAGCCGCGCTGGCACAGGGGGGTCGCGTGCTGGGCGTCGAGCAGGTGGGCGATGCGGCGGTGGTCTACGCCAGCGTTCCGGCGGAGATGATCAACGTGATGGCGGCGCTCGCGAGCGTCGGCGTGATCGAGCCACTCGGATTGTTCACGCCCCGCGACACGAACCAGCGCTGGATCGTGCAGACCAACACGCCTGGCTCGACGCCCGTGTATGCCCGCGGCATTACGGGCCAGGGGCACATCGTGGGCGTGATCGACGGCTGGGCGTCCATCAACCACTGCGCTCTGATCGACGAAGCCAACCCGCCCGGGCCCGCGCATCGCAAGATCGTCGCGTACAACACAACGCCCTCGTACGACCTTCACGGAACGCACGTCGCGGGCATCGTGATCGGCGACGCCGGGCAAAACGACGACCTTCGAGGCGTCGCTTATGGGGCCCGCATGGCTTTCAACGTCTGGCCCAGCGCCTCCGAGCCCTCGTTCCTCCAACGCTACACGCTCCATGCCTCGCAGGGCGCGTTCATCCACACCAACAGCTGGGGCAACGACAACACCACGGCGTACGACTATGCCTGCCGCGCGCTCGATACATTCCAGTGGGAGGACGAGGAGCAGTTGATTCTCTTCGCCGCCTCGAATCGCTCGACGCTCCGCAACCCCGAGAACGCCAAAAACGTGCTTTCTGTCGGCGCGACCGGCACCGCACCCTCGCAGCACACGCTGTGCTTTGGAGGCACCGGGCCGACCATCGACGGCAGGCGCAAGCCCGACGCCTGGGCTCCCGGATGCACGATCGCCTCCGCCTCCGGCTCGACCGGGTGCGGCCTGCGACTGCTCTCGGGCACCTCGATGGCGACTCCCGCGCTTGCCGGAGCCGCCATCCTCGCTCGCGAGTACTTCACCGACGGGTTCTATCCGACCGGTCTGCCGCGCGCCAGCGATGCGTTCTCGCCCTCCGGGTCGCTTCTCAAGGCGATGCTTGCGAACACCGGGCAGGACCTGGAGCCCGCGGGTTTTCCGGGCGTGCGCGAGGGCTGGGGACGCGTCCGCCTCGATGATGGGTTGTTCTTCGATGGCGACACGCGGCGGCTGATCGTGCGCGACGTCCGCCGCACCGATCCGGGGGCGCTGGAAACCGGCGCGTCAGGCAGCCTCCTTTTCCGGGTTCGCAGCACGAGCGAGCCTCTGCGGGTGACGCTGGTCTACGCCGACGCACCGGCAAACGCGCTGGCGGCGTTCACGCCCGTCAACGACCTTGACCTTACGGTCTTCAACGAGCAAGGCCAGGATTACCTTGGGAACAACTTCGCCGAGGGCTTCAGCTCGCGGGGCGGCAACCCCGACCCGCTGAACAACCTCGAGCAGGTGCACCTGGCGACGCCCCAAGCCGGCGTGTGGTCGGTGCAGGTGCGTGGAACAGCGGTCAACCAGGGACCCCAGGGCTTTGCGGTCGTGGTCACTGGCGATGTCGTCCCGTGCATCGCGGACTTTGACTCCAGCGGCGGGATCGATCTCTTCGACTACCTGGATTACGTCGCCGCATTCTCAAGCGACGATCCGAGCGCCGACCTGGATGGCAGCGGCACGGTCGACTTCTTTGACTACCTCACCTTTGCCGAAGCGTTTGGCGCGGGCTGCTAGCTCGGTTTGCAGCGCCGTCCCTAACGTGATTCATGCCATATTCCTGGACTCTGCTTCGCGCGGGTGCGTTTCGACTGGACGCTGGTTCAATGTTTGGCTTGATTCCCCGGGCGGTCTGGCAGCGCACGGCCCCGATCGACGACAAGGGCCGCCTGCTCGTGCAGCACAACTGCCTCCTGCTGGAATGGGACGGTCCGATCCCGACCGGCGACGCCAAGTTGGCGGGCGGCGTGCCCCGTCGCGTCCTGCTCGAAGCGGGCACGGGCGACAAGCTCGACGCGAAGAACCGCGAGATCTTCGCGATGGAGGATCGCTCCATTCTCGACGCGCTGCGCGAAAAGAACATCGCGCCCGAGAGCATCGACCTCGTGCTCGTCACACACCTGCACTTCGACCACGCCGGTGGCCTCACGCGCATGCCCCGCGCGGGCGAGACGCCCGACTGGACCGGGCCCGCATCGTCGTTCGGCTCGTCCCGGGGCGACCACGGCGTGAATCGCACGTTCCCGAACGCTCGTGTGGTTGTGCAGGAGCGCGAGTGGCGCGACGCGCTGGCCAACCGCAGCGTCATGACGCGCACCTACTTCCGCGATCATCTCGAAGCGATCGAGAGCCAGCTCGTGCTCGTGGATTCACCCCGCCCCTTCGCGCCCGGGACCACACCCGATCGGGACACCCTTCCCCTCGCACCTGCGGAGCTCAGGCGAACGCCGATCGCACCGGATCTGGACGTGATGCTCGTCCCCGGGCACACGTGGGGTCAGCAGGCCATGCTGTTCACGGATTCACGCGGACGAACGGTCGTCTTCACGCCGGACGTCATGCCAACGTCGCACCATCTCGGGGCGGCGTACAGCCTCGCGTACGACGTCGAGCCCTATACGTCCATGATCTCCAAACGCTGGCTCCTGGACGCCGCGGCGACGCACGATTGGCTCCTTGTTCTCGACCACGAAGCCGGGCACCCGGTGCGGCGCGTCAAGCACGATGGCAAAGGCTGGTTTACGCTCGAAGAAGCGGAATAACCCAAGCCCCTGCGAAACGCACCAGGACGCCCGCAGCGAACCCCCGCAGCAAATCCCAGCTGCGGACCACGTGATATGCCAGCCATGCGTTTCGGCCCGGGTCGAGTCCCGGGTTGGAACCAGGGTTGGCTGGGGCCCGCGCGCGTGGGCTTGGCGACGCAAGAACTCCAGCTCATGGATTCGGGCTTGGCGAGACCGAACAATCACGCAGTGTCAACGCCTCGGGCAAGTTCGTGGTTTGTTGGTCTCCTGACGAGCACGCTGGTGCACGCGGTGCTGTTCGGGGCACTGCGTCAGGCAGAACTCGCGCCGCGCGCGCTTAGCGGTCAGTCCACGCTGGTGACGCTGCCCGAGCTCACGCCCCGCGAGCGGGGTGAGCCGCCACCGATTGAGCAGCGCCCGCCCGAGAACCCGCCCGTTCCGCCAGGCACTCCTGAGCCCGCGAAGCCTGAGCGCGAGGACGAAGTCCGCGCCGGCATCGAGGAATCCCGAGCAGCGACACAGGCGTGGGTTGGCTTCGCGGAAGCGACCGAGCACCTGGCTCGCCAATCGACGGTCGAGCAGTCGGCGCTGAGCCCGAACCCGGGCGATGGCCGGCGTGCGGGCACGGCAACGCCCGCACCCGTCCCACCAACTCCGCCCGTGAGTGCGTCGCCGCCGCAGCCCGACACGCCAAACCAGGCGGCCGAGGCTGCTCCTGCGCCCGTCGGCGAACGGGCAACTCCCCGCGAGGCGCCGAGCGAACCGAGGAACGACGAGGAGCAAGTCAACGAGACGCACCGCCGGCCTTCGCCAGCGAGCGACGCAATGGACAGCCGTCGCAATGGCGTCACGCCCGACGATCAAACACAGCAGCCTGAATCGAGCGAGCCCACCCCGAGCAACCCCGCCCCGGGCAACCCCAGCCCCAGCCAGTCTGCGCCCATCCCGACCAGCCCCATTCAGCCCGGCCCAGAGCGGAGAAACCCAGAGCCGCGCGACCCGCAAAGGCAGAACGAGCCGCAGCGGGATGAAGTGCCCGCGTCGGAACGGCCGGAGGCTGATCTGCCCGTGCCGGTTCCGAGCGAACCTGTCGAAACTTCGCCCCCGCCGATATCGCCGCAACAACTTACGCCGCCGTTCCCGCCTGACATTACTCCCGTGACGCCCGAGACGCCCGACGTTCGCCGGGCCACGGACGCCTTCGACGGAACGCGAACGACCGACGAAACCGACAGCGTCACGAGCGCCCGGCCCATCGGCGCGGCACTCCCGCCACCTCCTTCGCTACAGCCAACCGAGCGGGCCGCTCCGGGTTCGGCCAACTCGCCACCACCGGCGGAGTCGACGCCCACGAATGAGGCTCGCCCCACGCCAGCCTCGGCGCCGCAAGCCGTCGCGTCGCCCGGGGGCTTGGGCGGGCGACCCGGTGAGCAGAGCGACGCAGATTCCGACGCAACAGCGCTGCAGGAGACCGTGGAGGTGCGTCCGGGCCGCGTCGCCGCCGCCAAGGGGCTCAAGATCACGACCGTGCGCCCTCGCTGGAGCATCACGACGATGGCGACCGCGAGGCCCAAGAACCCCGAAGTCGTGATCACGTTTGGCCGCACCGGGCGGGTGCTCAAGGCCGAGTTCTTCGAGGGCAAGACTACCGGTGAGCCGGACGTCGATGGCCCGCTGCTGAACGCGATCTATCAGTGGACCGCCACCGGCGAGGCACTGCGGAAGCTCCCGCTCGACCAGGACAGCGCGCCCAAGCGAGGCGTGAAGCTCAAGATGCGAATTCTGCTCGGGAGCGATTCGTAGTAAACGGACTTGGGCGTCGCAGCGGGCCGCGCAACTTGAGGGTGCAGGTGGCTCGGGGTCGTGCCGCTCTCATTTGTGCCGACTCACCCCGGCGAGAGCAACTGCCGCTCCGCGATTGAGCGATAGACGGTGCACCGCTTCATCAACTCGCCGTGGCGTCCGACGTCGACGATCCGGCCTTGATCCATCACCACGATCCGGTCGGCGCTGATCACCGTGCTCAGGCGGTGGGCGACGATCAGGCTCGTCCGCCCGCGGCTGAACTCCTGCAACGCCTCGGCGATCTTCGCCTCGCTGTCCGCGTCGATCATGCTGGTCGCTTCGTCGAGGATCAGGATCGCCGGATCGCGCAGCATCGCGCGGGCGATCGCGAGTCGCTGGCGTTGCCCGCCGCTGAGCGTCAGGCCCTGCTCCCCCACCGCCGCGTCGTAGCCACCCGTGAGCTGGGTGATGAACTCGTGGGCCCGTGCACGCTGCGCGGCGTGGATGATGCGCTCTTCCGTCGCGTTCTCAGCACCATACGCGATGTTCCCGCGGATCGTGCCCTTGAACAGGATCGTCTCCTGCGTCACGACGCCAATCTGGCGGCGAAGGCTGCGCACGCTGAACAGGCGAACGTCGCGCCCGTCGATGAGCACCTGTCCGCCGACGTTGGGGTCGGGATCGAACAATCGGGGCACGAGCGCCAGGAGCGTGGTCTTGCCCGAGCCATTGGGCCCGACGAACGCAACGGTTTCGCCATGCTGGATCGTGAGCGAGACGTTGCTGAGCGATGGGCGATTGCTGCGGGGATAGTGGAATGTGACGCCCCGGAACTCGATGCTCTGCGCGTGTCGCGCGAGCTTGGGGAGCTTGAGGTCGTGCCCCGGCTCCGGGCGGGTTTTTGTGAGCTCCGCGAGACGATCGGCAGCAGCGGCGGAGGTCTGGATGTCGCCCAGGATGCCCGTCAGGGGCTTGAGCGATCCGCCGGCGACGCCCAGCGAGGCCATCGTGAGAATGAACTCCGAAGGGTCGACATGGTTGTCGAGGATGGCCTTGCCCATCACCACCGCGAGCGCACCAAACGTGAAAACCGCGAGCGTTTCGATCAACGGGCTCGCCAGCGCCCGAGCGGTGCGGACGCGGTTCAGCTCGTGCATCACCGACTTGTTGATGCGGTGGAACCGACCGGCCTCGAATCGCTCGGCCCCGTGGACCTTGACCACGCGAAGCCCCTGCAACGCCTCGGTTGCCACGCCATAAAGGTCGGCCTGGCTCTCGAGCGCCGCGCGGCTCGCACGCCGGATGCGTTTGCCCAGCTTGCGGATGATGACGCCCGCGACCACGCCCGCGATCAACGCCGCGAGCGTAAGGCGGAGGTCGACATAGACCGCGGCGCCGAGGGCCGCCACGCCTTTGGTCACCTGAGCGACGGCCTTCGAGAGCAGGGCGTTGAGGCCCTGGCCAAGACCGTTGCAATCGTTAATGAGGCGACTGACGGTGTCCGAAGCGCCGCCCACGCCTGTGCTTGGCCCGCCCTCATCTCGCCCGCCGCCGCCCGCAGAGCTGCCCGTCGAAGGCTCGCTCGAACCGCCCGCGGCGATGATCGCCGCCAGGGGCATGCGAACGACGCGATGGAAGACCTCGCGACGGATGCCGGCGATGGTCCGGTTCACGAGCGTCAGCGACAGATACACGTGCAGGAAGTTGCCGGTCGCGCCAATGACGGTCAGCACACCCAGGCCCAGCATCATCGCGACCAGCGCCGTCACCGGCCCCTCGGGCAGGGCCGCGATCAACTGGGGCGGAATCCGCCCGGCGACCCACGATGATTCGTTCAGCCGGGTGGCCAGCTCAGGCAAGCCCGCACGGTCCTTGCCCAGCACCTTGTCCAGCACGGGCAAGAGCCCGACGAGGCCCGCGCCCATGCTCCCGGCGCTGACCAGGGCCATGCCCAGAGCGCCGAGCAACGCCGCGCGGTAGCGCAGCATCCTGCGAGAAAGCGACCAGAATGCGTTCATGCCAACTCGATGAGGGCCCGCCCGGAGCGTGGTGGCAATCGTTCAACTCGTTTCCGCACAACTCGTTCTTGCGCACCGCCTGCTGCGTGCTCCGAAACCAACTCGTCGCGTGCGCTCTGCTCGCTGACATCGGTGCCAGTCGAAGCGCACAGTATGGCCCCCGCCGCCGCGTCGCGCGAGCCCAGGCACCCGCCGCCGCCCGCGAAGTCCGGGCCTGAACCGGCCGGGCCGGATCGGATCGGGCCGGGTCGGGGCGGGGCGGGGCGGGGTTCGAGTCGCTTAGCACCCTTCGGCGTAATCCTGCGCAAAATCGAGATAGTCGAAGAAGTCGACCTGCCCGTCGTTGTTTGCGTCGGCCGCGGGCTCCTCCGCCGCGAACGCCTGAACGAAGTCGAGGTAGTCGAAGAAGTCGGACTGCCCGTCGGCGTTGAAGTCTGCGGTGCAGATCGCGAGTGTGCCCGCGTCCATCAACGCTGGTGCGCTCTTGCCAAACTGGACCCACTGCTCATACGCCACCCGCCCGGCGTTGTTGGTCGTGTTGGTGTCGCGGAGAAACTCGATGTACTCCTTCGACGTCGTCTGGTAGTAGATCGCGACTTCCGCAGAGCGCGTGCCAACCGGCGGCGTGAACCTCGTATCGTCCCAGAACTGCCCGTCCGCATAGGCATAGCCCACCACGTCCGCCTGCACCGCGTTGAAGTTGGCGTTGGTGAAGCCGCGAGGCGGAATGCGATTGTCCTTGAGCACGACGTTGTTCAGCACGTGGTGGAACGTCTCGCCCTCGGGCTTGCCTGTCAGCGCCGCCATCGCGGCGTCCAATCCCTGCTTGTTCTCGTACACCTTCGTGTCGTCGACCGAAAGCACCGCGCTGTCTGGGTCGTAAGCCCCGCGCTCGCCAATCAACTGCCCCTGCGCATCGCGGAACTTCACGTTGATCCACATGCGCCGCCCCTCGTGATATCCCGTGGGCAGCTTGTGGCCCGACTGGTTCACGATGCGCACGTTCAAGTCGCGGTTCAGACGCGACAGCTCAAGGTCCGACGCCGCCTGGAGCATGCCGACCGCCCGCTGGATCGACTCGTCGACCGACTCGCGCGTCAGGCCCGTTTCCGCATCCGGATACAAGTTGCGCACAGCGCGAAGCACCCAGGTGTTCCCGCCATTGAAAAAGTGCCGCGGGAGGGTGCTCTTTTCCGGCGCGCCCAGCAACGGGTTGGCCCCATAGCCCGTGGAATCGGGCATGTGGCAATCCTGGCACGAGCTGACTTCGAGCTTGTTGCCCCCGAACCGGCCTCCAAGGTTGATCGGGCCCCGTGCAAAGTCGCTCTGCGTCCACTCGCTGTACGTCCGGTCCAGCGGGAACATGTCGCGCTTGTCCATCGTCGGGTGCTGCTGATCCAGGGGCGTCAGCACGTAGTTCCCGCTCGGAGAGCGCCGGAAGACCGGGTTGCTCACCTCGTGGCACGTCCCGCACATCGCGGAACGCTGATGGAAGGGCGATTGCTCCCAGCGATGGAACTCCGCCGTCACCACGATCGGCCCGCGACGCCGGTCCTGCGGATCGATCACCGCCTGCGTGTTGCCCGGGCTCACAGGCGGGTGTGCCAGGCCCGCGAGGATGTCTGCGTCCACCGCCGGGCTCTCGCCCGGGCGATACACCGGGTCCACCATCCGGTGGCAGGTGATGCACGACACGCCGTCAAAGTCCCAGTTCTCCAGCGCCGAGCCATCCGGGGGCGTGCTGCGGCCTGAATACCAGCCCACCGGAACGTGGCACCTCAAGCAGAACTCGCCCGAGAACGAGGCGTCCTGATTCGCAACCGCCAACGCCGCCCAGAACACCGGGTCACGCGCCGACTGGCCCATCATGCTCGCGGCCCAGGGCTTGTAGATCTCGTGGGGCTCTTCGTAGTTGCCGTGGCAGAACGAGCAGGTGAGCGCGTCGATCAACGTCTCGTTGATTTCGCCGGGCTGCGTGCCAGGCTGGAAGTAGTCGTTGAGGGTCGTGGGAATCGTGGCGACCGAGAACGCGACGAATCCGAGCGCCGCTGCCACCCCGCCGCCCCACGCCAGTTCCGCAATCTTCATCGTTCAATCCCCTAAGCCGGCGTCCTGCCTGCCGCGCCATGCCCGTCGTGCTATGTCCTTCGCGTGCCGTGCCTGCCCTGCCCCGTCATGCCCTGCCCTGTCCTGTCATGCCTGTCGAGCTTGAAAGCCTCATCGGCCCGCGCCTCCCGGCCGCGTGCCCACGCGGGCCGTCTTGACGGGCTTGATTCCCGGGCGTGATCCCGTCATTGAGCGGTGCCGCCACAGGCCAGACACACGCGCGGGGCCCGCCAGACGCGGACGCAAAGCCGGCACCGGTCAATGGGCGGGTGACACGCTCGTGATGTTGATGTCCTCAATGCAACATACCCGACGGGAAATGCGGTGACAAGAGGGCGAAATGCTCTTTCTTGAATAGAAAACACACGCGGAACTCGCGTGTGTTTCTAGAAGCAATGCTCAGTGAACCGGGTTGTCTCGAGATCGGGCGTATGCCTTCGTCAGCCTCGCGGGCCACGAAGCGCCGGGCCACCCGACTCGTCATCGCCCGAGAGGAAGCCCGCGTAGTTGCGCATGAGCAGGTTGGCCTCGACGCGCTGCAGGAAGTCCAAGCACACCGAGACGACGATCAGCAACCCCGTGCCGCCCAGGAACTGGGTCACGGTCGGGCTGATCGCGAGGCTCTTCTGGACCACCAGAGGCAGCACCGCGATCACGCTCAGGAATGCCGCACCGACGAAGGTGATGCGGGTCATCACCGTTTCAAGATACTCCGCGGTTCGCGGCCCCGGGCGAAGCCCTGGGATGAACGAGCCATGCTCCTTGAGCTGCTTGGACATCTCCTCGGGGTTGAACTGGACGGTGATCCAGAAGTAGCTGAAGAAGTAGACCATCGCGACGTAGAGCAGGCTGTAGAGGAACTCGCCTTGGACGAACTCGTCCTTGAGCCAGGTGAGGATGCCCAGGTTACCCACGCTCTCCGCCACGCCGGAGATGATCACCGTCGGGAAGATCATGAGCGAGGAAGCGAAGACGATGGGCATGACGCCGCCGTGGTTGAGGCGAAGCGGGAGATAGCTGCGCTGCCCGCCATAGACCTTGCGTCCGCGGGTGTGCTTGGCCTGCTGAACGGGGATTCGTCGCTGGGCGACGGTCATGAGGACGGAGCCCGCGACGATGATGACAAAGCCGAGCGCGAGCGAGATGACTCCCAGCCAACCCATCTTGCCGGAGGCACCGGGCTCGAAGTTATCCCAGACCCACATCAGGGCGGACGGCATCTGGGTGAGGATGCCCGCCATGATGATCATGGAAACGCCGTTGCCGATGCCGTACTTGTCGATCTGCTCGCCGAGCCACATCAAGAACACGGTGCCGGCGGTCAGGGCCGCGACCGCCATCACCCACCAGAGCGGATTGGCTCGCCACTCGGGGAAGACGAAGTTCTGGCTCGCAATGTACGTGAGCCAACCAATCCCCTGGAAAATACAGAGCCCCACGGTCGCATACCGCGTGTACTCCATGATCTTCTGCCGCCCGGTCGGGCCCTCTTCCTGCAGCTTTTTGAGCTGAGGCATAACCGTGCCCAGGAGCTGGAAGATGATGCTCGCCGTGATGTAGGGCATGATGCCCAGCCCGAAGATCGTCGAGTGCGACAGGGCGCCGCCCGAAAAGATCGCGACGAACTCCGCGGCTTTCTGGATCGCACTCTGCTGCCCAGGCGGGCCCTCAAAGTGCGCCACCAACTCCGCCTGGTTCACCCCGGGCAGCGGGATCCAGTGCCCGATGCGGTAGACCACCAGCATCGCGAGCGTGAACAAGATCTTGTTCCGCAGTTCCTTGATCCGAAAAACGTTGGCGATCGCACTGAACATCAGGATTCCTTAGCAGAAACCGAGCTAGAAATCGGGCCAGAAACCGAGCGAGAAGCCGAGCCAGATCCGACCCCGAAAAAAACCACCACGCCCTCCGTGTGGCGTCGCCCGGGACAACGGGCACAGCTCACCCCGGAGCCCCCTCACGGCGTCGGGCCGCCCCGGTGCGCCCCAAGCGCGAATGCAGCGCGCCAGATCCTTCACCGGACCCAAAGCGTACGCGCGAAAACGTGCCCTTGCCGCCCCTTGCGGAGGGAAGGGCTCTGTGAGCTTCGGATGGAACGCGATCGGCATGGCGATCGGCATGGCACTGTCACGCCCGCCCAGTGTCAACAAGCGTCGCGAGCCCCTACGGCGACCGTCGCCTGCGTGTTGCCAAGGCTCCAAACGCGAAAAGACCGGCGGCGCACACCCCCGGCGCGGGGATGGGGCGGACGCGGATGTAGAAGCCGAGGTTCTGGTTGCTGCCGCCAAGGTCGATGTCCTGCCCGGTGGTGAAGTTGCGGATGAAGCGGGAGGATGAGCCGACGGTGGTCGGGCCGCCGTAGAGCAGGCCAATGTCGTCGACGGAGGCGCCAACAACGTCGAAGTACTGGATCGTGAAGTACATGCGGGGACGGACGGGAACTCGAACGCTGCTACTTGGAATGTCTACGCGGAAGCGAGCACCTGGCGGAATCGGCTCGCGCAACGGCTCACCGCCATAGGTTACGCTTCCCAGAATCTGGCTCGTATCGCGATCGATCCAAGTCAGACGCTCTCGATAACTGGTTATCTGATTAGTCGTGGACAGGTTGGCAATCGTCCAGCCCATGCCATCAATAAAGCCATCCTGGTAGTTTGTGAGATTCAGATCGTCGCCGATCTCGTCGCGCCCGACTCGAAGGACGGAGTTGAGAACGGTTCTCCCGGGCAAAGGTGGAGTCCAGTTGTCGTACATCATGATGGACTGGGCGAAGGAGCACGTGCCGGCGAATGAGAGAGCGACAACGGGCAGCATGGTATTCATGTGTGCATCCTCACTTATGCTTGGCGATACCCAGTTGACGCTTGACGATGTCGTTGAAGTCGTTCAGATACCGGTAGTACGCCTCCTGGAAGACGGTTGCGTCCGCTGGATCTTCGAACACGCCATTTCCATTGGCGTCCCCTGTGGCAAAGACGATCAACGGGTTCTGACCCGCGGCAATCGCTTGCTTCGTCGCATCGAACGCGTTCAAGAACTGGATCAGGTCGGAGTTGGGCTTGTTCTCGTCGAGTTCAATAGTGCCGCTTCCGTCAAAGTCCGCGACGATCACCTCACCCATGGAATACCAGCGTTTGACGTACTCGCAATACTCGTTGCCGAACTGATCCGGAGCCCCGCAGTTGTAGACGCTCAGCACGAAGCCACGTTTGCGGGCCTCTCCAATTTCCTTGAACGTGAACGGGTAGTTGCTCTCGGGCGGGAACTCAGGAACGCCGGAGCCTGATTTCCATGTCCGCGTCGTCACGGGAGCAAAGAGAACCTCGCTGGTACTACGAACGAGATTCCATCCCTGGTTGGCAGGATGGAACACCCTCCGCCAAGCGGGAGGACTCACGCTCGTGTCCGGATACCTGGTTGCAACCGTGCTCAGCCCGAACCACGGCATGTAGGAGACCGAGCAGTCGTCGATCCAGTGATTGACGCTTGCCAAGTCGGGAAATGTCTCGCCACCGAAGCGGGCACCCTGCTGGAGGAAGTACGGCATGTACGAAAGCTCAAGCGTGCCACGCCGCCGGCCGTAGCTTCGCTGATCGGGAATCGAAAAGCCGTTGCTGATTGCAGCATCAAGCCAGAAGTTCTTGATGCCAGCATTGATCCAGGGCTGCAGGCAGTCCACGACGTAGTTGACATGGCGTTGACTCCACGGAGTGAAATCCTCGCCTTCGTAGTTCAAGCCGCTGAGTTGCGGACAAGTCCACTGCCATTCGTAGCGGACGGGGTCGGAGCCAGCAACCTGTTCAGAGACGATACGACCTTCGAGCGCTGCCGGGTTAGTCGTGTTCGGCTTGTAGCACGGGGAGCACATGCCGCGGGGGATTGGCGCGGCCATGTAAACCTCAAAGACCACTGGCTCGAACGGCTGACCTTGGACCGGCGTGTTCTTCGCCGCCTTCCACGCGTTGAGCTCGCTGGCCGGGCTGCTGAAAAGGTCCTTCTTCCATTGCGGGAGAAGTTGCCACTGATTCATAAGGAACGCCTGACCCCGAACGCTACCGCCGGGAAGCTTGAAAATGAAGCGCCGGAAGCCACGAGCGTAATAATCGTTGAGGTACCAAAGAAGTACCTCGACCTGGTCGACGATCCCGTTTCCTGGACCACCCGGGACTGGTACGATGCTATTTGGGAGCCCGTTGACTCGTCTAAGTTCTCCTTCGTCTCTGGGTACGTCGAGTTTCATCGGTTCCTGATTCGGGCTCAACACGATCTCGTTCCGCCCCCACCACCACGTCAACCCGAGCGGGTCGTTCTGGTACGAGCCGCTCCACATCTGGATGATCGCCGCTGGCGACCTGTACGACTGCCATGGCCGCGGCCACGAGTACGTGGGAATCCAGCTCTGGCCCTGTAGAAGCGCATTTGCAATCGGAGGCGATGGCTGATCCCACGGGCAGAGCGTTATCAGTGCCGGCGTCGCGGGCAGCATGTATTGATCTTGGCACAAAAGTGGATTACCCGGCGATGGATCGCCCGTACCCAACTGCCCGAACGCAGCACTGCCCCCCCCCAAATCAAGAGCGAACGCACCGACGACGATCAACGGGTTCCTTGACAAGACGCGTATGACGCATCCCTCCGGCAAAGCCTCTGGCAGTGGATCGACGCACTCGTAAGATACCACGAATTTCGGCCTCTGCAACCGAAACCGGAGTATCTTCATCAAGTCTTCGCGCTTGTGGAGATCGACTCGAACACAAGGCGCGAATCAGTGTGCCGCCTTTCTGCCGCCTCACAGCCCCAGCGACCGCTCCGGATTCGCGTACACCGTCGCCTGGCCGTTGGCGTTTTCGCGGCGAACTTCCTCAAGCGGGTTATCACCGCCAGCAGCGCGGGGAAAGACGTCGCCTCGAATCCCCGCGGCGTGCCCGTCCGCGAAGACCACGTTCGCCGTGCCGGTACCCCCACCGCCGCCGATGTGCCGAAACCCGATTCGCGAGTTGGGCGAACCCTGGCGGTTGTTGCGTTGCCGCCCGGCATAGACGCCGTCGGCGACCGCCACCAGCGTGTGGGGCCTGATGAACGCCGACAGGCGGGTGTGCATGATGAAGTTGCCGCCGCTGGCGGGGCCGTAGCCCACCGAGCCCGTGTAGAACGAGTCGGGCACGACTGTCGTGACTGCTCCAATCGGGTTGTCGCCGTTGATCCAGTAGGCGACGCGAAGGGTCTGCTCGAACCCGCGTTCGGGGATGGTGGTTGGCGCAAAGCCGCTGCCCGTGCGCACGCAGGGCCAATCCATCCAGCCCTTGGGGTTATCCGGATTGGTACCGGTCTGCCCGGCGGCAAGCCCCGCGACGTCGATCGCTTCCGGGCACGTGAACGCCGAACCCCGCAGTTGCTGCGTTCCCGCGCCAGCCACGTAGCCATCGCGGGCGAGGATCGGGCCCCAGCCCTCGAGTTCAACGCCGACGCCGGAAGTGCCTTCCATGGTGTAGGACGCGACGGTGCACTCGTTGTTATCGTTGGCGTAGAGCGTGAGGGCTTGCCCGATGCCGCTGAGCGTGGCGAGGCACGCCGCGGAGCGGGCGCTTCGCCGAGCGGTGCCGAGCGAGGGAAGCACGATGCCGATGAGCAGCGCGATGATGGCGATGACGACCAAAAGCTCGATGAGCGTGAAGGCCGCGCGTCGCGGAGCGTTGCTGGAGGTCGGGGCGAGAGCGATCATGGAAAAGAGGCTACCGCGCTCGCAGCCAGAACGCCCGCGTTTTCATGTTTACATTTGATTAAAACAAGAAACTCGAAACCTAAACCACGCCGGGGGGGATGCCGACAATCGCGATACCCAGGCGATCCGCCAGGTCGATGACCTGCTCGCGATCGATCATGATGACGTCACCCGCCGCCAGAGCCAGGCAGCGCCCGCCCGCCGCGTGCAGGTTCTCAATCGTCTTGATCCCGATCGTGGGAACGTCGCTCCGTCGATCGTGCCCGGCGCGGGCGCCCTTGCAGAGCGTCCATCCGCGTGCGCGGCAAAGCTGCCCCGCCCGCTGGATCATCCGGTCCGTCCCCTCCACCGCCTCGACGGCGATAACGTCGCGTTCTCGGACTGCGATCGCCTGCCCGATGTCCAGGCGGAGCGTCTGCGTCAGCAGCGACCAACCCCACTCGTAGTCGGCCCGCTGTTCGGGCGTCGGCTGCCGCTTGGTCATCACTCCGGGGGTTGCCAGTTCCCCGGCAATAGGCATGGTCGAATCCAAGAGTGAGACTCCGTTGCGTTCCAGTTGCTCAGCGATCGCGCGCAAGACCGCGTGGGACCGGCGATCGTGGCGCAAGTGGCGATACCACCCGACGATCGTCGCGCAATCCGGAAGGTTGCGCAAGATCCGCAGCGGATCGTGCATCAACTTGGCCTTATCGACCTTGCCGACCATGATCGCGTGGTGGATGCCCATCTTGGAGAGCATCTTGCCCCACGACCCGACCTTGAGGACCCCGACCTCGCGAAAGCTGTCGCAGAGGTCGAGCAGTTCCGGCTCCCACTGACGCGAGAGCCCAAGAACATGGACCCGATACCCCGCGGCACGCAATCCCTGGGCAACCACCACAGGCAGACGCCCGCCGCCGGCGATCAAGCCGACTGGCGCGGACGTGGGCGGCGGATCCGGAAGGATCGAAAGGACCGGCGCGGGCTTGAGCTCCCGGAAGGTCGCGGGCGGCACAAACGCCCGGCTGACGCGCGCCGGCTCGGCCAGCGCTTCGCGGGGAGGACTGAACGTTTCAAGGTGGGTGCTGATCGTGGTCATAGGGAGAAAGAAGAACCGCGGACGGCCTGGGCCCCTGCGGGTCCGGAGGGCCGGTCCAAGAGCGAGCCCGTCTCCACCTCGTCTCCACCAGCGGCAGCAAACGCTGACGCTTCCCAGACGACCGGAAGAACCTCGCCACCCCTTGCGCTCGGGCGAAGCATTCCAGAACGGACTCGATCCCGTCACGATGTTAGCGTCGGTTCAACGCCGACGCCAAGTTCCAGCCTCGAATCTTGTTGTGTGTATGTTCGGTGTTTACAACGACGCACTCGGTCGTCTTTGCTTGAAATCATCGGCAGGACACAACGAAGAAACGCTCGCTGGTTCCACCCGCGCCGACGGCGAATGGCATCGACTTCCCGCATCGCGGGCACCGGGCGCTGTACGACCCGCCCCGACGGTCGCGGTACACCCGCGTGTACGCATGGGCGCACTTGAAATAGATGCGGAGGTACGGCCCCAGCTTCGACGCCACGCGAGGATCAACCGAAGGCGAGTCGCCCACGATGACGTCCAGTTGAGCGCCCACGCGGCTCTGGTTGTCGGAACTCTGACTCACCGATTCTCTATCGGTTGACGTGGGCGAGCGCTCCAGCACGAGGGGTGGGAGACGGGGCGGCGGCGGGATTTCAGCCGGAGACGCTCAGAGCTCCAGGTCGTCCAGAGTCGCGCCGCCACTGAACATGGCGAGCTTCATCTGCGCGATCGCCTCGCGCAAGCCCACGAATACGGCGCGGCTCACGATCGAGTGCCCGATGTGGAGCTGCCAAAGATCTGGGATCATCCCCACCGGCCCGACGTTGGCGTAGTTGAGCGCATGCCCGGCGTTCAGACGCATCCCCTCTTCCAGGCACGCCGCACCCGAGCGGACGAGGCGGCTGAGCGCCGCCCGGAACACCGGCGCGCGGTCGTCGGCGTTCGCTTGGGCGAATGCCAGCGCGTACGGGCCGGTGTGCAACTCGCACGCTTGGAACCCCGCCTGCGCGGAAGCCCGCACCTGCTTTTCTTCCGGATCGATGAACGCCGAGACGGCGATCCCCCCCCCGACAAGGCGGGCGACGATCTGGCGGAGGCGGTCGCGCTGCGCGTGGACGTCCAGGCCGCCCTCGGTGGTCACTTCCATGCGCCCCTCTGGAACGAGGGTGCACATTGCCGGGCGGATACGCAAGGCGATCGCGACCATCTCGTCCGTTGCGGCCATCTCAAGGTTGAGCGGGACCCTCGCCACCTCGCGGACGAGTTCCACATCGCGGTCGTTGACGTGGCGGCGATCCTCGCGAAGGTGCAGGGTGATGACGTCGGCGCCGCCCAGTTCGGCATCCTGGACCGCGCGAACCGGATCGGGCTCGGCCAAGGAAAAGGGCGATGCGCCCGGAGCCGCGGCGGACCCGGTTGTTGGATTCGCCTCGCGGCGATATCGCGCCTGGCGAAGGGTGGCAACGTGATCGAGATTGACGCCCAGTTGAGGCATGGTCGAGTGTAGATGCTCGGACCCGAGAACTGAAGCGAACCCTCATCTGCGGACGCGAGTTGGCGTCACGCTCGTTTCATCCGGAACACACCGCGCACGCGCGACCCGGCGCCTGCCGGCACGAACC
This sequence comes from Planctomycetota bacterium, assembly GCA_033763815.1. GTDB lineage: Bacteria > Planctomycetota > Phycisphaerae > Phycisphaerales > UBA1924 > JANRJU01. The sequence continues at coordinate 37,078 of JANRJU010000014.1, read as the reverse complement.
CAAACGGGGGAGCCGGCCTGCGAACAGGCCGATGATCCGGCGATGAAGCGTCCTTTGCCGCTCGCCCTCGGTCGTGCCTTTACACTCGTTGAAATTCTAATCGTGATCGTGATTCTTGGAATCGTCGCGGCGCTGGTTGTGCCGCAGTTTGCCAGTGCGACGCAGGATGCCGGTTACCGTGCCGCGGACTCGAGTCTGCGCGGCTTCGAGCGGGCGTTCATCATGTACCACGCGACCCATCGCGCGTACCCGCCCGACGTCAACCACGGGCAGTATCCGTCGCCCATGACCGGCTATCTGCGGCAAGAGGACTTTGTCCGCAGGCCGCCGCTGGGCGAAGCCTTCGACTGGAACAACTGGGCCGGCCAGGTGAACATCGGCATCTGGGCGTCGGATTCGAGCTACCAACCCGAGTGGCTCACCATCGACTCGATGTTCGACGACGGGATCGACTCCTCCGGCACCTATCAGATCTCGACATCGCCCAACGCGCTGATCCGACTGATCGACTAGGGATGAGCGTTACTCACCAGCCTTGAGCGTCAGCGTCTTCTCAGGAGCGGCAGAGTCGCGGCGCTCGCGGACGACGACGGTCGTCTCGCGTCCACGGAAGAAGCCGGCTTCCAGAAGGGCTTCCCAGAACTCATCGACGGTGGTGATGTTCGTTTCGCCGACGCGCACGATGACGTTGCCGCGGGAGAAGCCGGAGCGCTGGGCCCAGCGGCCGCGATCCACGCGGGTGACGACGACGCCGTCGGTCGACGTGCTGACGTCCATCCCCAGGCGATCCAGCAGAGGCAAGTTCGATTCCAGCGCGTTGTCCGGCATGCGAGCAAGCTGAACTTCGACCTCTTCAAAGCGGTCGTTGCGCCAGAGTCGAGTCGAGACGCGGCTTCCCGGAGGCTTGGAGCTCACCAGCGAGCGCAGCGCCTCGCCATTCTCGGTCGGCTGCCCCTCGATCTCGACGATCACGTCGCCCGCGCGGATGCCCGCGCGATCGGCTGGGCCATCGGAACTGACGTTGCCGACCGTGATGCCCACGCCCAGGAAGCGCCCGTTCTGCACAATGCTGGCGGGCCTCCCGCCCAGCGTGATCCCAAGGAATCCGCGCTGGACCTCGCCCCGTTCGATGAGCTGATTGGCAACCGACTCGATGGTCAGCAGAGGAATGGCAAAGCCGATGCCGGCAGATTGCCCGTCGTTGGTTGTGCCGCGAGTCTCGCGGGCGGTGGCGATGGCGACGTTCATTCCAACGAGGCGTCCGCGGATGTCGACCAGCGGCCCGCCCGAGTTGCCCGGGTTGACTGCGGCGTCGGTCTGGATGTAGCTGGAAAACGCGGTCGCCCGCCCCGGACGAGCCTCGCGGTTGAGGCCCGAGATGATGCCCTCGGTCATCGAGAACTTGAAGCCAAAGGGCGAGCCAAAGGCGAAGACGCGATCGCCCTTGCGCACGCGTTCGTTGGTGGCGCGACGCATCGGCGTCAGGTCGTCCACATCGATCGCCTTGAGCACCGCGACATCGGTGTAGGGGTCGGTCGCGACGACGCGGGCCCGGGCACGGCGCCCGTCGGCGAACTGGATGCCCACCTGCTCCGCATCGCCCACCACGTGGGCGTTGGTCACCAGGTGACCTTCGGCGTCGTAGACCCAGCCCGAGCCCGACGAGGGATTCCACATGTCGGCGCCGCTCGAGGCGTCGATGTGGACCACAGAAGGCTCGACAAGCTCCGCCACCTGGCGGACGGCCCGGTTGAGACGCTCCAGGATGTCGTCTTCTTCAACCGCCTGGCGGACGAGCAGCAGGCGGGCGCTGGTTTGCTCGGCGGAGACCCGGGCGGCGAACTTGGGAACCACGACCCACGCGGCTCCCGCAAGCGTGAGGCAGGCCAAGGCGGGGGCGATGCTCACGAATCGACGCATGTCTGGCTCTCCATTGGGCACTGGTGCGTGCCCAGGATCATGATTCGCAGACGCGGGCGTGGAAGATGCCGCGCCGTTACGATCCCGTCAAGTCGCGTTTGTCACCGCTTCATCGTGTAGCGCTCGCCCCCGATCGAACGCTCCGCGACGCGGCGCACCCACTCCCTTCCGGCCTGCTCCACCATCGGCCCAAGCTGGGCAACGGGTTGGGCGAAACGAGGGGCCGAATCGCTCATCCCCAGAGCATCTTGAAGGACGAGCACCTGCCCGTGGCAGGCCGTCCCGGCGCCGATCCCAATCAGGGGAACCCGCGTCTTTTCGAGGATCCCCTGGGTCACCTCGTCGGGGACCGCCTCGACGAGCAGCAGCGAGCACCCGGCCTGCTCCAGGGCGATCGCGTCGGCGATGATGCTCTCGGCGTCGTCGGGTGTTCGCCCTGCCGCGGCATAGCCCCCGGTCAAGGCCGCCCGCTGAGGACGACTCCCGACATGCCCGCATACTGGAATCCCGGTCCGGACCAACTTCTCGATCAGGGGAGCGTCGCCCGCGCCCGCCTCGAGCTTGACGACGTCCGCCGCCCCCTCGACCAGAAAACGCCCCGCGTTTCGGATCGCATCTACTTCGGACGTCTGATAACTCAGAAAGGGCATGTCTCCCATCACCAGCGTGCGCGGGGCGCCGCGCTTCACCCCCGCGGTCAGCGCGATCAGCACGTCCAAAGGCATGTCGATGGTGCGCTTGAAGCCCAGGATCACCTCGGCGGCGGTGTCGCCCACCAGAAGCAAGTGGACGCCCGCGCGCTCGAGCCAGCGAGCCGTGGTCGCGTCATAGCACGTCAGGCACGCAAATGGGGCCCCATCCCCCGCCATGCGCTGGAGGGTGCGGAGCGTTACGGGTGCGGTAGGAGTCGCGGTCATGGATCGAGTGTAAGGAGGCGGTCCGGCAACCCGTTGAAACGGAGTCGGGGTTGATGTTCCGGGATATCAATGGGATCGGGGCCTCGTGAGGCCGGAAACGTGCAACCGGTCTGGGGAAGATCGAAGGAAACTGGCTTTCGACCAACCACATTGGGGCAGAGGGGCGACCGGCGGACTGGAAGCGGTATGCTTGGAGCATGGCAGCGTTTGACGCGTCACGAGTGGAACCCAAGGGCCCGCAGTTCGGATTAGCCGCGGGGCAGGCCGGAACCCATTCCAGCGCCGGCGGCGTCGGAATTGAGGTCAAGTCGCTGAGGGCGAGGAGGACGTTTTCCCCCACGGAACGCCTCCGCTGCGGCGTGGTCGGCGTCGGACGCATGGGCCAGCACCATGCCCGGGTGTACTCCAAGCTGCCCCACTGCGAGCTCGTCGGCGTCGTCGATGCGAGCCCAATCCGGGCGCAGGAGATCGCGGACAAGTTCGAAACACGGGCGCTGGCGTCGGTGCATGATCTGCTGGCCCTTGGGGTGGACGCGGTCTCGATCGCGGTGCCCACGACCTGCCACCGGATGGAAGCCGAACCATTGCTGCGGGCGGGGGTCGCGTGCCTGATCGAGAAGCCGCTGGCGCAGGATGCTGCGACGGCGCAGGCGATCAAGGAAGCGGCGGACGCCTCCGGCGCGTGCCTGATGGTCGGGCACATCGAGCGATTCAACCCCATCATGCGGGCAATGCAGCGGGCGACGTCGACCGGACAGCCGGTGGTGCCGCGGTTCATCGAGGTGCATCGCGTGAGCCCGATGACGTTCCGCTCGGTCGATGTGGGCGTGGTGATGGACATGATGATCCACGACCTGGACGTCGTGGTGATGCTCATGGGAGGCCACGAGCCGGACGAGATCCAGGCGGCGGGGGTCAACGTGATCACCGACTACGAAGACATGTGCAACGCGCGGCTGACATTCCACCGCCCCGAGGGCACATGCGTTGCGAACGTGAGCGCGAGCCGACTGGCGCTCAAGACCGAGCGGGTCACGCGGATTACGGGCCAGAACGCGTACATCAAGATCGACTATGCGGCCCGGACCGGCTACATGGTGCGTCGGGTGGCCAACGAGTCGCAGATGCTCGAGATGCGCGAGCAGATCCGGGGCGGGCGAGACCTGACCAGCTTGCGCTGGCAGGAACTGGTGAACTACGAGCCGCTCGAAGTGACGGACGACGACGGCGAGCCGATCGTGATGGAGATCCAGGCGTTCCTCGAAGCGGTGCGGACGGGTTCGCGGCCCCCGATCGACGCGGAGGCGGGTTTCGCCAACGTGCGGACGGCGCAGCGGATCGTGGAAGCAATCCGCGAGACGATGGGTTTGGAACTGCCTATGCCGATGGTTTGAGGCCCAAGCACCGTCGGCGTCTCGGCGTGACTCTGGGCGCCGCACGCCAACCATTCCACGACGCTGGACAACCGACACGGAGCCGTCCGGTGTGATTGAGCCTCCGTGCGGCTGCGTCTGTGGCCGCTGCTGGGCGAAACTGCTTGACTTCCGCTGGAGGCTCTCGTGGACGTATCTGAGGGTGATGTGAACCGGACGCCGGGGCGGCGGTCGTATCAGTCGAGGGTTCTCGACGAAGCGACCAAGGCGCGGCTGGACGCCGACGCGGCGGCGTATCTCCACCAGTCGCTGTCGACGCCCTGCATCACTCTGCTGGAGCGCGCTAAAGGCTCCACGCTGACGGACGCGCAGGGGCATCAGTTGCTGGACTTCCATGGCAACTCGGCCCATCAAGTCGGGCACGGGCACCCGCGCGTAATCGACGCCGTCAAGCGGCAACTGGACACGCTGGCGTTCTGCCCGAGGCGGTTCACCAATGAGCCGGCGATCGAGCTCGCGCAGCGGCTCGGGGCGCTCACGGGCGGACGGTTGACCAAGGCGCTGCTCGCGCCGGGCGGGACGCTCGCGATGGGCATGGCGCTCAAGCTGGCGCGTCTGGCGACGGGTCGATTCAAGTTCGTCTCGATGTGGGGCTCGTTCCACGGCGCGTCGCTGGATTGCATCTCGATCGGGGGCGAGGCGGTCTTCCGCCAGGGGATCGGGCCCCTCCTGCCCGGGTGCGAGCACGTCATCCCGTGCGCGCCGGCGGAGTGCGTCCTTGGCTGCGAGGGCACGTGCTCGCTTGCCTGCGCCCGGGCGGTTGAGGACGTCCTGGAGCGCGAGGGCGACGTCGCGGCGGTGGTGCTCGAGCCCGTGCGATGCACCACGGTCGAGATCCCCCCTGCGGAGTACCTGCGCCGGATCCGCACTGCGTGCGACCGAGCGGGGGCGCTGCTGATCTTTGATGAGATCCCCACGTGCCTCGGGCGAACGGGGCGGATGTTCTCGTACGAGCACTTCGGCGTTGTACCCGACATGCTCGCGATCGGGAAGGGGCTTGGCGGGGGCGTAATGCCGCAGGCGGCACTGCTGGCGCGAGCGGATCTGGATGTCGGCGCGCATACCGCTCTTGGTCATTACACGCACGAGAAGAGCCCGCTAGGAAGCGCGGCGGCGCTGGCGACGCTTGACGTGATCCGCGATGAAGGGCTTGTCGAGCGCTCGGCGGCGCTCGGTGAACGCTGGACCAGCCACCTGCGCGCGGAGCTCGGCGGGCTGGCAACGTTCCGCGAGGTCCGGGGCCTTGGCCTGCTCGTGGGCGTTGAGCTGCGCGCCAGGGACGAGGCCTCGATCGCGCGCTGCGGGTCGGTCGCGGCGGCGACGGGAGCGCTGTGCGACCGCGTGCTGTACGCCTGCATGGAGCGGGGACTGAGCTTCAAGGTGTCCGGAGGACGAGTGCTGACGCTGACCCCGCCGCTGACGGTGGGCGAGGATGAACTCGATCGGGCGACGGCGATATTGCGTGAAGCGGTGAGAACGGCGTGATGGAGAAAGAAGTCGCGAAGTTGCGGAGGGCAGGCTGGGGGGATTTAGATGTAAGGTGAAAGAACACAGACCGGGAGACATCGCGGATTATCGGTTACAATTAGCGGCTTTTAGATTTCAGATTTGAGATCCCAGATAGCAGATCGCAGATCGCATATTTCAGATTTGAGATCGTTTCACCGTTTCACCGTTTCACCGCTTCACCGCTCGCCCGCTTGCCCGCTTCGCCGCTTCCCGCTTGACGCTCTTCTACGACGCCGTGGCGGTCGAAGCGGGCTCGGGGTAGACGACCCGCCCGTGGTAGATGGAGGCGACGCTGCGGGAGATGGACTCAACGATGTCGTTGAGCTCGCTGAGCGTGAGGTTGGAGTCGTCGAACTGCCCATCGAGCAGGCGTTTGCGAGCGATGGCACGAACGAGCCCGTCGATGCGGGCGGGGGTTGGCTCGCTGAGCGTTCGCGTTGCGGACTCGACCGCGTCGGCGATCATGAGGATCGCGCTCTCACGGGTGCGGGGCTTGGGGCCCGGATAGCGGAACTCGACCTCGCTGGGCATCGGGCCGGCGTCGTCGTCGCGCTCGCCGCCCGAGGAGTCGCCCGCGCGCCGCTCGGACGATCCGCCGCCGCTCTGCTTGAGCGCCTGCTGCTTGGCGCGATGGAAGAAGAACTCGATGAGCGTGGTCCCGTGGTGGCTCTCGATGAAGTGCTGGAGATCGCGCGGGAGCCCGTACTCGCGGGCGAGTTCCAGCCCGTCCTTGACGTGTCCGATGATGATGAGCAGCGACATTGCGGGGCTCAGCTTGTCGTGCTTGTTGGGCCCGCCGGCCTGGTTCTCGACGAAGTACTCGGGCTTGTTCATCTTCCCGATGTCGTGGTAGAGGGCGCCGACGTAGGTCAGCAGGCTGTCGGCGTTGATGGCGCTGGACGCCGCCTCGCTGATCGCGGCAACGTTGAGCGAGTGGTTGTACGTCCCGGGTGCGCGGATCTGCAGCTCGCGGAGCAGCGGGTGCTTGGGATCCCGCAGTTCGGCGAGCGTGAGCGAGGTCGCGACGCCAAAGGCCCGCTCGATCGCGGGGAGCAAGAAGAGCACAACGCCGGCGACCAGCAGCGCCGAGGATGCGGCCCAGAGCACGTCGTGCCCGATCTGGCGGAGCCCCGGGGCAGTGAGGGGGATCTCAAGGGCTTGGGTGACGCCGGAAACGAGGGCGATGGCGGGGGCGGCGAGCAGCGCCAGGCGCAGGAGCGCGTTGCGGTCGCGGATGTCGCGGAGCTGCCACGCCGCGACAGCGATGGCGGTGACGATCGAGATGAACTCGCCCACGCCGGCATCGACCGCGACACAAACGAGCAAGCCGTGGAGGCAGCCATACGCCAGGGCGGCGCGGTAGCCATACGCGACGGCGAGGACCGCGGCGACGAACATCGTCGGGGCGATGGTGCTGATCGGGGCGGCGGCGGGCTCGATCACCGTCGCGACCGCCGCGACGATCAACCCGGCGAGAAGCACGAAGGCCAGCGAGACAATGCGGGTCGGCGAGCGGGCGGCATCGGGGACGAAGAGGCCCGTGTAGAGCACGATCGCCAGACCGATCGCGACGCAGAGCATGATGACCGCTGCCCGACGCGTCGCCAGGTGCCACGTCGGCTTGGTTTCGTTGTACGCGCGAAGCTCCGCCTGATAGAGCGCGTACTGCGACTCGCTGAGGACGTCCCCCCGCACATAGATGACCTGCCCGACAGGATTCTCGCGCACGACCGGGGCGATGCTCTCGGCCTCGGCGTTCTGGGCCGCGGCGGACAAAGCGGAGTCGTAGCGGTACGTCGGCTTCGCGTGGGCCATCAGGCGCGCCACCAGCACGCCCCGCAGCGAATAGGTGACGCCCGCGTCGCGGGCGGCGTAGTCGATAGCCTGTGCGAGCTTGGACTGATCGCCCAGGTTGAGCATCTCGCCCCGCGCGACCAGAATCTCTCGCCCGGCGACAAGCAACTTGAGCTGCGCAAATGCGCCGTCCTGCGTTGCCCGCTGCCACGTCTGCTCATCGACGATCGGGCGCAGGGCCAGCGAGCTCATGAAACTGGCGATGCTGCGGCGCCAGAGGGTCGAAGGCTCGCCATCAATGGCCTCGCCCCGCAGGGCGCGGAGCGATTCGTCGGTGAGGTTGTAGAGGGTGCGAATCGACGCATCGACCTCGTCGAGCGAGGAGACGCTGGCGAGCGTGCGCGGGAGCGATTCGAGCTGACGGGCGATCTCGCTGAGGGCTTCATCGTCGGCGACATATACCCTGGGCGTGCGCTGGCGGGCCGCCTCGCGCGCGGCTTCGGTCGCGGCGGCATCTTCGGATCGCAGCAGCACCCGCACCGTCTTGGCCTCGGTCATGACGCGACCGACGCCAGCGAGGGGCTGCGATCGGGACCAGGAAATGACCAGCGAAGCGACGAGGACGAAGATGAGGAACGCGCCGATGCCGAGTGTCGCGTTTGGTGAGAGCAGCGCCCGGACGGTCCACGAGCGCACGCGCTCGCTCATCGCCTGGGTGAGCCGCTTGGGGCGCAGACCCGGGCGAAGCAGGTCGGTGCGCGTGCCAAGGCGTGATGGCGGCTCCGGAGGCATTGAAGCGAGATTCTATCGTGCGGGAAAGGGGGACGAGAATGGGCGGAAGGCATCGGTAAATCGAGCACCGGGCATCGGGCAGATCGGGGATCACGCTCCCATTTGCCCCCCCTCGATCACCCGAACATTCGCCCGGAGTTGACGTCGACCATCGCCCAGCCGAGCTGCTTGCAGATTTTGGAGAGGACGGGCCAAGCGATTTCCTCGTCGGAGAGGTCGACGAGGGCTTGCACGACGGGTTCCTTGCCAACGGCGCGGATCTGAACCACCATGCCCGGGCCAAAGAGCGTCCGCATGCCGGTGCCGGCGTCGTCGGCCACCGGGCCTTCGGGAGCGGTGTTGAAGTTGGCAAGCTGATCGATCACCGCGGGCCAAGGCCCGAGCGGGATGGTCGCGGAGGGGTCGCGCCGGTTGGAGTTCGGCGCGGGATTGACCAAGATCATCTGTCGCTTGCCCACGGGCCAGTTGTAGGCGATCGGGACACTCCCGGCGCGCTCGCGTGACAGCATCGCTGGCCGCCCGAGAGCGCGGGGGCACAGCCGGGCGAGTGCGCCTGGAGGTCATCGTTCAGTGTTCGACCTGGATTTCGAGTGCTTGGCCGACTCTGGGCGACTTCACTCGGCGTCGGATCCGCTGTCCGCGTCGCTGTCGTCCTCGTCATCGTCGGGGCTGCCAAGCTCCCGCCCTTCGAGCAGTTCGCAGGCGGTGTCGATCAAGCGTGCGAGCGGCACGGGCTTGATGAGGTAGCGGTCAACCCCGAGCGATTGGGCGTAGGCCTGATGCCGCCGGCCCTCGTTGGCGGTGACCATGATGACGACCGGACTGTTCTCGTTTCCCTTGATGCGCTCCAGGACAAGGAAACCCGAGCGTTTGGGGAGCATCATGTCGAGAACGACCAGATCGGGCGGATCTTCGCGGCAGACGCGAACGGCCTCGTTGCCGTCGCCTACGACCTGCGTGAGCGCACCCTCGGACTGAAAGGCGGCGTCGATGGATTCCTGCACGTCGGGGTCGTCGTCCACGATGAGCACGCGAACGTCTTCCAGGCGTCCCGGAGCGGTTTCCGCAGCGGTGTCGGACATGTGCGTTCCTCCAAAGGGCAAAGCGGCCTCCCAGACCCGCGTGATAAGGCTACGAGCGTTCTTCATCGCTTCAAGCCGATCAGCGGTGCAAAGCCGCCCCGTCGCGGGCGCTTCGCTCCTCCACCAGCGCCAGTTCGGCGTCGGTCATCCAGGGCAATGCCCGGAGCTTCTCGCGAAGCTGCGGCGGGAAGGGCTTCCCCTGCCGCTCGTGCGGAGGCCTCGCTCTCCAGATTCGGTGCATCCACAGGTACTGTTCCGGGGCTTGTCGGATCATGTGTTCGATGGCCCGTCGGTAGCGAGCTGTCAGGTAAAAGAGCGGGTCTGGCTGGGTGCTCCAGTCCTCGGGCCCGAAAACGTCGGTCAGTGTGGCGCAGTAGTGGAGCCCGGACGCGGGCGCGGGGGCTTCGCTCCCGAAGAGCACGGGCCTTTGGGGCGTCTCGCCGGGATTGAGGCGCTTGGCGTAGCCGCACACGATTGAGGCGTCGGCCTGCATCGCCAGGAGCCCGACGGATTTGTAGGTGCTGGCGAGCCGGCCGAAGAAGGGGACGAAGACGCCGCGATCCCCCCCGTTCTGGTCGGCGACAAAGCCGACTGGCGCGCCGCGCTTGATGACCGGAGGCAGCTCCTTCATCGCGCCGAACTTACTGACCAGGACGAGCCCTCGCATGGCGCGAGCGCGGCGGACCCATCGGTCGAGCGGGGCGTTGTCCAGGGGGCGGTAGATGGCGTGCATGGGGAAGCCCAGCAGCGCGATGGTGTAGCCGATGAGCTCCCAGTTGCCGACGTGCCCGGTGATGAGGATGCAGGGGCGATCAAGCGTGAGGGCGCGCACACCCGGCCCAAGGTTGCCCAGCGTCAGGTGCTCGATCCACGAGTCGAGATTGAGCATCCGCGTCGCGAGAACGAACTCGGCTCCGAGCGCAAAGAGGTGCTCGTAGCTTCGGATCGCCAGGGCCCGGCGCTGGTCGATGTCCATGGCGGGGAACGCGACCTCGAGGTGCTCCATCGCCTGTCGGAGGCGTTTTTTGTTGAACGGAAGCTTGGCGAAGCGGTTGCCGATGCCGCGGGCGATCTCGACGGATTCGTCGGGCCCGGCGACGAGGGGCAGGGTGAGCGCCGAGCGGATCAGGACCGTCGCGGGTCCGTGGAGAAAGGCGGGGAGCTTGCGCTTCTTGCGTTTGGCAGGCTTGGACTTTTCTGACGGCTTCAGCGGCATGCAGCCCGAGCGTAAGCCGGGGTGGTTGGGGAGATGTGCAGCCCGAGCTTGGATATGCAGCCGGAGCGTCAGCGAGGGCTCATGTGCAGAAAAGCCCTCCCTTGCGGTCAGGCTGCGTGCCGGTCAGGCTGCGTGCCGGTCGGGCTGCGTGCCGGTCGGGCTGCGTGCAGGACCATCATCTCGGGCTGCACGCCGCGGCACACGCCAGCTCCAACATCCTCGCCACGCGAACCAGCGTTGCCTCGTCGAAAGCCCGTCCGATGAGCTGCATCCCGACGGGAAGGGGGCCCGCAGCATCCGCGACACGCCCCAGCCCGGCGGGAACGCTGATTGCCGGGAGACCGGCCAGGTTCACCGGCACCGTGTAGACGTCTTCCAGATACATCGCCATCGAGTCGGTTTGCTTCTCGCCAAGCTTGAACGCGGGCGTCGGGGCGACGGGCATGAGCAGCGCGTGGCAAGCAGCACCGGTCGTCGCAAAGCAAAAGTCAAACGCGTTCTTGATCAGGCGGCGGACCTTCAGCGCCGTCGCGTAGTAGGCGTCGTAGTAGCCGGCCGAGAGCACGTGCGTGCCGAGCAGGATGCGACGCTTGACCTCGGCGCCCAGGCCCTCGGACCGACTCCGGCAATAGAGGTCCATCAAGTCAACGGGGCGCTCGGCGCGACGGCCATACCGCACGCCATCGAAGCGAGCGAGGTTCGAGCTTGCTTCCGCCATCGCAACGACGTAATACGCGGCGACCGACTCATCGAGCATCGGAAGATCGACATCGACGATGGTCGCGCCGGCGTGCTGCAAGGCGCTGATGGTCTCGTTCATCACCCGCGTGATTTCGGGATGATTCGCCCCGCTGCGTGCCTGCGCCGGCACCGCGAGCCGGAGCCCGTCGACCGGTTCGTCGATCGACTCGAGGAGTTCCGGCGGCGGAAGCGAGCTCGACGTGGCATCGAGCGGATCCTCGCCGCAGAGGGCCTCAAGGACGACCGAGGCGTCGCGGACCGTGGATGCCAGGACGCCGATCTGGTCGAGGCTCGATGCATAGGCAACCAGCCCATGGCGAGACACGCGGCCATACGTGGGCTTGAGTCCGACAACGCCGCAGAACGACGCGGGTTGGCGGACGGAACCTCCGGTATCGGAGCCAAGGGCGATGGGAACGATGCCGGAGGCGACCGCGGCGGCGGACCCGCCACTGCTGCCCCCGGGAACGCGGGCGAGATCCCACGGGTTGCGGGTCGGCTTGAAGGCCGAGTGCTCGGTGCTCGAGCCCATGCCAAACTCGTCGAGATTTGTCTTGCCGACAACGATGGCTCCCCGGGCCCGCAGCTTGGCGACGGCGGTCGCCTCGAACGGGCTGCGATAGTTCTCGAGCATTCTCGAGGCGCAGGTCGTCGGGCTTTCCAGTGTGCAGATGTTGTCCTTGATCGCGATGGGCACGCCGGCAAGCGTGGAGGATGGCTCCCCTGGCGAGATGGCGCTCGTGGAAGTCGCGTCGAGCGAGGCAACGCTGAGGAAGGCGTCGAGCGCGGGCTCGACGGCGCGCAGACGCTCGAGGGAAGCACGCGCCGCTTCGAGCGGCCCCAGACGCCGGGAGGCGACCATCCCGGCAACCTCGTGGGCGCTGCACGGGATGCCGCTGACGCGGAAGGACGCGAGCAGCCCGCTTGAATGCGATGCGGAATCGCTCACGCGGAACCTCCGTCGCCAATGACCTTGGGAACGCGAATGAAGGGCGGCTGCGCATCCGGCGCCATGGCCATCAGCACGTCGGTTGGCAGCGTGGGGCCGGGCTCATCGGCCTGCAGGCGATTGAACTCGCCCCCGACGTGCGTCAGCGGCTCGACGCCCTCGGTGTGCAGACTCGCCAGGCGCTGGGCATACGCCAGGAACGCGGAGAGTTGGGGTGCGAACGCCGCGGCCTGCTCCGGTGAGATAGAGAGCCTCGCGAGCTTCGCGACGCGCATCACGTCCTGCGGAACCAGCGTCCCAGAGCGCTGGGGTTGAGGGTCGCGGGCGGCGTGTTCGGCAGAAGTCGAGGCGTCCATGGCATCCCTCGTTCCGAGCGGTGCGAAGATCTCGCGGGCGCGTGCTCGCTGACGCATCGCTTGGAACTCTGCAACCTCGCGAGGCCCCAAGTGTACCGCCCGCGGGCGTCGGCTTCGAAGCACGAAGGGCGTTTGGAAGGAATCCAAAGGACCCGAAGGCAACCAAGACAAAGGGAACGGAACAACAGACCAAACCCACCAAGACAGAGCGCGACAAAGCCAAGCACACAGGACAGGCGGACCGAGACAGCCCGGCGGGTGACCGATTCCGGAACCGCGATCCGGGGGGTGACGCAGCGGCGCGCGGGGGATGATGAGTTTGAAGGCGCTACACGTGCATCGGCGATGAGGGGATGCGACGGCACATGAGACAGAGCATGGATCGAAGGATGCGGGGGGAAACTCAAACGACGCGGGAAGCGCCCGCTACCATCCCTTGGCGTGGGCACGCAAGCGATACGGACGTGATGGAGCACTCGCCTTTGGCCCAAGCACGCTCGACCCGGTTCTTCCAGAGGTCGCTGCGCCTGCCGCTCTTGGCGGTCCTTGGCGTGGTGATGGCGTTGTTCACCAGCCCGCTGGCGGCGCAGCCAGGATCTCAGCGCGGGAGGCCCACGGAACCCGCGGCCCCGGGGGGCGACCAGCTACCGCCGCCATCGCCTCAGGCTCCGGCTGGCGAACCGCCCGCTCCTGCCACAGAACAGCCGTCGGATGAACCGTCGAACGAGCGATCGACTCCGACCGGGTCCCAGCCGGCCTCGCAGCCGGGCGTGCAGCCTGTCCCTCGGCCCGCCCCTTCAAGTCAATCGCGGGCCCCGTCGCCGGCGACCGGGCTGGTCTCCGTGCAAAGGCTGGCCAAGCGCCTCGCGATCATCACGATTCGTGAGGAGATCGACCGGACGACGGCGGTCAGCGTCCGCCGGCGTTTGGCGGACGCGGCGCGCTGGAACGCCGACGCGATCGTGTTCGAACTCGACACGCCGGGAGGCGAGCTTGGCTCGGTGCTGGAAATTTCCGACCTCATTAAGCAGTCGCCCACGCGGACGATCGCGTGGATCAACACCAAGGCGTATTCGGGCGGTGCGGTGATTGCCATGGCGTGCGATGAACTGATCGCCAGCGGCACCGCCAGCATCGGCGACGCCAAGCCGGTGATGATCAGCCCCACCGGCGCCCGGGGCGTGCCCAAGGACTTGGAGGGCAAGATCCTCCAGCCCTTGCTCGATGACCTGGTTGAATCGGCGCATCGGCGCAACCAGTCGGCCAACCGCTGGGTGTATGACGAGCAGATCCTGCAAGCGATGGCGCTCGACGATGCACGCCTCTGGCTCGTTCGAGATCGCCAGACCGGTGAGCTCTATGCCATCCGCGAGAGCGAAGTTTCGAGGCTTTTTCCGAGCGAGCCTCTGGACCAGCCTCCACTGCTCCCCGGACTGACGGGCCCGCGAAGCGCGGCGTCGGACCCGGGCGTTCCGTCGTCGCTGAACCAACGCGAGGCGCGCGACCCTCGCTCGGGCCCGCGTGGGGCCGCCCGACAGGGAAGGAGCGCGGGGAGCACCCAAGAGGACAAGATCGCGACGGGGGAGAGCGCTGGACGCGTGATGCCTGCCTCCCCCACTGCCGAGCGCGTGCCCAACCTGGGCGAAGCGCTCTCGACATTGACCAGGCGGCCCAACTTCAGCCGCGAGGATCCGGCCCGCTACGACTTCATTGGCAAGCTCCACGACGCCAACGGGCCGGTGGTGCTCAACGCCGACTGGCTCGCCGCGCTCGGGATCGCGACCAACCTGGACGCCTCGGGGCGGCTGGAGCCCATCCGCTCGCGGGAAGAACTCGGGACCTATTTCAACTCAACCAACGTTCGCGTCCTCAACGTTAACTGGTCGGAGCACACGGTGCGCTTCCTGACTGCCCCTGTGGTCCGGGGCGTGCTCATCGTGGTCTTCCTTCTCGGGCTGTTCTTCGAGATGACGCACCCGGGGACGCTGATCGCAGGCCTCATTGCCACGGGAGCCCTGGTGCTGCTGCTCGCGCCGCCGCTGGTGATCGGGCTTGCGGCATGGTGGGAAGTCGCAGCGATCATCCTCGGCATCGCCTTCGTCCTCCTGGAACTGCTGGTTATTCCAGGCTTCGGCGTGTTTGGAATCTCGGGCGTGGTCCTGCTCATGGTCGGGCTCGTCGCCAGCTTCCTGCCATCGGGTGGAGGCAGCGGCGGCTCGGGCGAGCTCACCCAGGCGATCGCCACCGTGCTGCTCTCCATCGCAACGGCGATCGGTGGCATGTTCCTGCTTGGCAAATACCTAGGCTCCATCCCCATACTCAATCGCATGATCCTGAAAGACCCGGAGCCCGCGGGTGAAGACATGCTCCTGGCCATGGGCGTGGATACTTCGCTCCCCAGCGTCGGGCAAGAAGGCGTGGCGACGACGCCGCTCCGCCCTGCGGGTCATGCGATCTTCGGCGAGCGGATCTTCGATGTCGTCGCGGAGCTTGGCTACGTCGCGCAAGGCGCCCGCGTGCGGGTCGTCAACGCCAATGAGTATCGCATCGGGGTTGAAGCAGTCTCGGATGATGACGTTGCGGCACAGTCTGAACGCGTGGATGGATCAGCCACCGAGCTGGGACGCGAGAGCCAGACGCCTGCGGGCGGATTCGGGACCGAAGTTGCCAGCGCCGACGCGGGAGACCGCCCGGAGACGATATCGCAGCCTCGCACGCCCGGAGCCATCGGCGAACCAAATGCAGACGATCGAAACGTGAGCGGTCCGAACTCGGATGGTCCGTCGAACCGGTGAATCTTCTCGTGGGTCTTGCTGCATGGACAACCAGCTTCTCGTCGGCTTGCTCCTCCTGCTCGGTTCGCTCCTGCTCTTTGGGGTCGAGGCGTTCGTGCCCTCGGCCGGGCTCATCAGCCTGCTGGCGCTCGGGCTTGCCGGGGGCGGAATCTACATGCTTTGGAGCCACGACCCGCTCTGGGGCCTTGGCGCGCTGCTGGCGATGATCGTCCTGGCACCGACGATCTTCTTCACCGGGCTCAATATGTTCCGGCACACTCCGGCGGGGCGAAGATTGATCGGCGAACCCACCGAAGAAGAACTCGAACAACGCCGCCTGGAAGAGGAAGCCCGCTTGCGCGAGCGGCTCGTGTTGGTGGGCAAGCAGGGCCGCGTGATCTCGGCGCTCCGCCCGGTGGGCGTCGTCGAGATCGAGGGCGTGCGCCACGACGCGATCTCGGAGTCGGGCGTGCTCGACCCCGGCACGCCCGTACGCGTGACCCACGCGACTGCGACCGAGGTCAAGGTGCGCCAGGTGTGACAAGGCGAGGCATCGGGATCGGCAATCAGGCATCCGGAGGGGCAATGGGTACAGGGCAATCGGTGAGAAGAGAATGGGCCCGGGTCCCCGATGCTCGATGCCCGATCTCTGAAGCCTGCTTCGGTGCCTGCTCTGGCTTCTCGCAAAGCCCTGTCCCCGATCCCTGGTGACTGCCACTTACTTCTTCGTCAACAACCCTTCCGCCGTTGCGCTCATCGCGATCAGCGCCTTGGTCAGCGATTCGCCGGCGATCACGCCCGACGCCACGGGGATCTCGTAGTTGTCGGCGCTCTTCTTGTGGATCTTTTCCCAGATGAACCCGATGATCGCGCCGATCGCAAAGCCCGCCGCGTTGCTGAATGGCACAACCCACGAGAGGCCCAGGCCCATCGCGCTTGGCAAGTACTTGCGCATCTTCGCCGGCGACACGCGTTCGATGATCGGGAGGGCGATCCCGAGCAGTCCGCCGACGACGATCGCGAGCTTCGCCGACTCGGGCAGCTTGTCGATACCCGCGGTCAGGACTTCCGCGACCGCGGCCCACTGGCGGGTCGCTGGGGCGGCAAACTTCTCGAGCGCCGCCTGGTTTGGAACCATGAGGAACCAGAAGGGCACGATCGCGAGCGTGCCGAAGAAGACGCCAAAGAACTGCGCGAGGAACTGACGCCGGGGGTTGGCTCCGAGCAGGTAGCCCGTCTTGAGATCGGTGAGCAGGTCGGCGCTGCTGCTGGCGCTGTTGGCGGCAACACCCGCCGAGGCCAGGTTGGGAACAACCTGCCCCGGGTGGAAGATCGCGAACATGAGCTGCATGACCTTGCCCATCGCGCCGATGGGGGTGGTGTCGGTCTCGCCCGTGGCTCGCGACGCGACGAACGACAGCACGAATGACATCGCGATCGCGATCAAGCCCGCCCACCAGCTGATGTGGAAGCCGACGATCTGCACGATGAGCATCGCGATGCTCACCGGGATCATGCCGATGATCATCCACTTGACGGGGACTTCGACGCTGCGGGCGGTCGGGGCGCCGTCGGCACCCTCGACGAGTTTGGCCCCGCCAAAGGCTTTGGCGACCATGCGCCAGTTGAGGGCCAGGGCCGTCAGGCTGGCGATGACCATGAGCGATGTGCCGCCCCAGAGCGACCAGCGCGTAAAGAAGAGCACGGCGCCGGACGAGTGGACGTCGATGTTCCGCACGGTGCCTGCGACGTACGTCGAAACGTCGTACACCCACTTGCCGTCGCGCTCGACCCAGCCCGAGCCCGGGGTGGTCAGGTCCTTCTCCAGGAGCCAGGGGCCAACGAGGAAGTAGAGCAGCGCTGAGCCTGCGAGCATCGACAGCGCAACGCGGAGGCGGACGATCACGCCCGCGGCGATGAGCAAGCCGCTGTATTCGATCGCGGTCGCCCCTGGCGCCGAGCCGTGATACTTCAGCGGAATGGTGTATTCCGACGGCAGGCGTATGTTGGCGACCTTCGCCTCAACCCATGCAAACGCCTTGTCCAGGAGCGAGAGCTGCCCGGACCCGGTCGTGAGGATGCCAATGGCGAAGCCCGCGGCCATCCCCGCGACCAGCACATAGGCCTGGCTGACCGCCTCCTTGCTCTTGCTGTAGAGGCTCCGCAGGGTTGTCGCAGCGGCAATCCCCGAAGGGAAGCGGAGCTGCTCGTTGTTGATCATCTGCCGCTTCATGGGGATCGCCAGGAAGACGCCCATGAGCCCGGTGCAGAGCGTGAAGACCGCGACGATGACCACGGGCTGGTTGTCCCAGCTTGCGATGTCCGCCGGCGTCTGGCCCTCGCCCGGCTTCTGGAGCAGCAGAAGCGCGCCGAACATGGTGGCGATCGTCGAGCCCGTCGAGTATCCGGCCGCGGACGCGGTCGAGGCCATGCACGCGTTCTCGAGGATCGACATCTCCCCCACGCGCTTCGCGCTCGCCAGGCGCACGAGGTTCCAGATGACGAACGACATGACGCACGCGGTGATCGCAACGCCGAACGCCCATCCGATCGCCAGCGTGGTGTAGAGGTTCGATGCCGCCATCGCCATGCCCAGCAACCCGCCCATCACGACGGCGCGGACGGTGAGCTGGGGCATCGAGTCGCCCTTGTAGACGTGACGCATCCAGTGCTCGTCGCGCTGCTCGGGCGTCGCGTTCTCGGGTACGGGCGGGATGCCCGGACCAAAGTCGGAGGGTGGACCTTCCTTGCCGGGCGTATCGGGAGCGGTGCTTGCCATGCGCAAAGACTCCGAGGCGTGCGACGTGCGAGTCGCCACAAGGGCGCAAGCGTACAGCAAGCCGGTTCGTTGCGTCGCCCGGGGGAACAACTTTGGGTTGGGGTTTACGCCGCCTTGCGGGGAGCGGCCTGTGCCGCGGGCTTGGCAGCCTGCTGCCCCGAGTCCGCGACGATCTCGACGTCGGCGTTCCCGCCACGTCGGCTTTCGATCTCCGCCATCCGGCGTTCGTACTCAGCCCGCAGGATCTTGACGCGATACTTGAGCTCGATGATGTACGACTGGTTGCGGATCGACGCCGCCAGGGTGTGGAGATACACCAAGAGCCCCGCGGCTCCGATCCCGATCAGGATCACGTCCGACGCCGACAGTTCCATCCACTGCCGCCATCGGATCATGAACCCGTGTGCTTGAGCCCGGTACCATGTGCAACGGGCCGATGGGATTCGATCGAACCCCAATCAGTGCCCGAACAAGCGCCGTGTGCCGAACACATCGGCGTGCTTTCCCGTGGGAGGCTGGTTGGTCCGAACCCCAGTTTCAGTCCCCGTGCCGGCCCTGACTCAGTCGGATTCGGCTCAGCTGGCCCCGACTCCGTCGGCCCTGGCCAAGCTCATGATCGGCCTCCTCGCGGCGATCGCTCTCGGGGTCGTGCCCGGGCTTGGCTGGCAGGGGTCCGGCTCGCCGCCGGGCTTTGGCGGGTCGTTCACAAGCGCGGCGCTCGCTCAATCGTCGGGCCCACCCGCGGGAACGAACCCCCCGCCGCTCGCGGCATCGCTCGACGAAGTCCGCATCACGCTCGATCGATTCGGCACGGGCAACCGGGCCCGCCCGGGCGCGTGGATTGGCGTTCGCGTTTTGCTTATCGACTCCGCCCCGCGCGTTCGGAACGTGCTGGTCACCATCCAAGGGTTCGATCCCGATGGCGACGAGCTCCTGTATCAGACGCAGGTGGCGACCAACCCGGGCGTGGAACAGCCGCTCTGGCTCTATACCAAGCTGTCGCCCTTCATGAACGCGGGCGAAGCGCTGATCGTCCGCGTGTACGAATCGCTCGAGGGGACGGAGGGCGGGGCGCCCCGCCCGGGGCAACTGCTCGGGCAACAGGCGTTCACGCCCGCGGTCCTGTCGTCGCCCCACGTGGACCTGATCGGCGTGGTCGGGAGCGCGCCGGGCATCTCGGAATATGGGATCCCCGCCAACCCGGGGAGCGATTACCCGCCCTTGATGCACGAGCTCTCCGAACCCGTGAGCATCAGCCCGGTGGACATCCCCGATCGCTGGATGGGCCTGGCGATGTTCTCGGTGATCGTGTGGTCGACCGCGGAGCCGACGGCGTTGACGACTGACCAAGCGTCGGCGATGCGCGAGTGGGTGCAGCGGGGAGGGCACCTGGTCGTATCGCTGCCGACGATCACGCAGTCGTGGACGAGCCCTTCGAATCCGCTGTACGACCTGCTTCCCGCGGTGCGGATCGCCCGGCGTGAGAATGTCGACACGAGCGGGCTGGCGCCGCTGCTGCGACTGTCGCGCGACCGAACGACTGGTGCGACCAGCCGCCAGCGCGAGTCGCCCCCGCCGCTGCCGGCCCGCATCACGATGCAGACCTTTTCGCCGCAGCCGGACGCGGCGCCGGGCTCGGCCTCGTGCGTCTTGGCAACGCCTGACGGCGCGTGCCTGGTCGCGGATCGTCTGGTCGGCGCGGGCAAGGTCACGCTGGTGGGTCTCGACTTTGGGATCCCGACGCCCGGGAACGAGCCGTTGCTGCACGCCGACGCGTTCTGGCATCGCGTGCTTGGTCGACGCGGAGAGATCCTGACGCCAGGCGAGATTACGGCACGGACGAACTTCCTGAACCAGGCGTTCGGTCGCAGCCGCGCAGCCGCGCTCGATCAAGACGTAGGCGCGGAGATCGCGATGACGGGGAGCGCCGCAACCGGCGTGCTGCTGGGTTTCGTGCTCTTCACGCTGTACTGGCTCGCGGCGGGGCCCGCCAGCTTTTTCCTGCTCAAGCGCGCGGGTCGTGCCCATCACGCCTGGGCCGCCTACTTCCTGATTGGCGGCGTCTTCACGGCCGTCGCGTGGGTCGGCGCGACGCTAATCAGGCCTTCGCGCGTCGAGGCGAGGCACGTCACGCTTCTGGACCACATCGACGGGCAGCCCATCCAGCGGGCTCGGTCGTTTGTCAGCCTGCTGATCCCCCGGTATGGCGACGCGCTGGTCGAAGTGGGCGAAGAAAACGGGGATCCGTCGGGGTTCAACGCGCCGCTCAACGTCCTCGCGCCGTGGGAGCAGCAGCGTCTGACGGGGCCCAGCAGCGCCGCGTTCCCAGATCAGCGCCAGTACGTCGTCGACTCCAGGCAGCCAAGCGCCATGCGGGTGCCGACGCGCGCGACCGTCAAGCAGCTCCAGCTCGATTGGGCTGGGGCGCCGCGCTGGCAGATGCCCATCGCGGTTCTTCCCGACGGCACCGTCGCCCCGCCCGATTCGCCCGAGTCGCGGCTTCGGGTCGTCAGTTCCGGCGGGCAGCGGTTCCTCGCGGGTAACCTCATGCACCGCCTCCCGGCGCCGCTGACCGATGTTTGCATCTTCATCGTGTGGCGTCAGCGCCCGATCACCGGGCGCCCCACCGAAAGCCCTCCGTTCAGCTACGAGTTTTTCCGCAAGGTCGAGGATTGGCAGCCGGGCGAGCTCCTCGACTTTGCCGAGGTCACCCGCCGCGCCGGCGCCTCGGGCGCTGGCGATGGCGCAGGCTCCAGCGGCGCCGACACCAGCGCGTTCCAGCGGACCACGGGCAACGAAGACTTCTTCGCGTTGCTCAACCTCTCGGGCGTCTCGACATTCCCGGGCGCCGGCAGCCCCGACCCCATCAACGTCGCCGACCGCCTGATCGGGCTTTCCGTCTTTGAGTTTCTCAAGCCCACCGACACCTCGCCCCGCACCTTCGGGAGCGAGCAGCCGATCTATCGCCGGAGCGATGGAATGGGCTACAGCCTCGGGCACTGGTTCACGCGTCCGGCGGTCATCGTCGTCGGAATGCTGGGCTCCCCGGGCTCGCCCGCCGAATCGCCCGTGCCGCTGATGGTTGACGGCGTGCCGGTGCCCACGCGCGGGCGCACGGTCGTCCGCTGGATCGACCCCCTCGACGACTCCCCGCCCGCGTGGCCCGTCGCCGACGGTTCGAACGTTTCGGACGAGGCGTCGCGGGCTGGCGACGCATCCGCGTCGCAACCGCGGACCGGCCCGGGCGAGGGCCCGCGCTGACTCGCGCCGCCCCGCCGCCGTACCTTTGGTGGCCCAGGACGTCTTTGGGCCCGTTTGCTCGCGATTTCGGAGGGTTCCGCTCGTGCCGATGATCGAGACGATCAACCTCACCAAGCGCTACGCGGACCTGGTCGCGCTCAACAACCTCAACTTGACCATCAACGAGGGCGACTGCTTCGGGTTCATCGGTCCCAACGGCGCGGGCAAGACGACCACCATCAAGATCCTCGCCACGCTCCTGAAGCCCACCAGCGGGCAGGCCAACGTCGCCGGGCTCACCGTCGGCTATCAGAATCGCCAGATCCGCCCCCTCATCGGCTACGTCCCCGACTTCATGGGCGCGTACGAGGACATGGTCGTCACCGAATACTTGGAGTTCTTCGCCGCGGCCTACTCAATCCACGGCGTGCAGCGCCGCAAGGTCGTCAACGACGTCCTCGAACTCACCGACCTCACGGAAAAAGCCACGGCGGAAGTCAACTCGCTCTCCCGCGGCATGCAGCAGCGCCTTGCCGTCGCCCGCGTGCTGCTCCACGACCCCAAAGTCCTGCTGATGGACGAACCCGCCTCGGGCCTTGATCCTCGCGCCCGCATCGAGATGCGCGAGCTGCTCAAGGAACTCCGCCGGATGGGCAAGACCATCCTCATCAGCTCGCACATCCTCCCCGAACTGGCTGAACTCTGCAACGTCGTGGGAATCATCGAACGCGGGCAGCTGGTCTTCAACGGCTCGGTCGACGAGATCCTCCGCCGGGCGCGCATGGGACACGTCGTCCACGTCGCGGTGCTCGATCGCGTCGAGCAGGCGGCTGAAGTGCTCGCGAAGGTGCCGGGTGTCAAGAAAGTTCAGATCGTCCAGAGCGACGGAGCCATCATGAACGGCAAGCACGCCGTCCGCGAGATCCACGTCTCCATGGAAGACAAGTCCGGCTCGGCCTACACCGATCTGCCCAACATGCTCGTCAACCATGGCTTCCGCATCGCCAAGTTCGCGGAAGAACCCGTGAATCTCGAGACGGCATTCATGCGTCTGACCAAGGGCCTCGTGCAGTAAGGGGTGCATCAGCGCATGCAGGAAGGCGACCTACTGCGCTCTCACACCACCCGCGCGGCGACCAGATCTTCCATCAGTTCATACATCGCATCAAACGTCGCGCTCGCCGCGGCCACAACCGCGTCCTGCTCCGCAGGCGTGAAAGTCTGGCGGCCAAGCTCCGAGCGCCACGCCTGCCAGCGTTCACGCTGAAGCTCGCCGTGCGGGTCGAGGGTCGCCAGCCCGCGACCGTCGGTGAGGCCATAGGCCTTCGCGAGCGACGCGGCGATGAACCGACCGCCGTTCGCCGAACCCTCAAGGACGTACCAGATCCCAAGCACGGGGCAACCGGCCTGGGCGGAGCTTTCGACGAGGTTGACGAACCGCTTGGTGGCCTCGCTCGGGGCGCGAGCCGCTGCCGGTGCCGCGGCGCCGACGCTCTCATAGAACCGCAGATCGGCATCGACGCGGGGTGTGTGCTCGTGATAAGGCTTGAGCATCGCGTCGACGCGCGGGTCGCGAAGGGCCTCGCGCCGCAGGGCCCCATCAAGGGCCGCCCACACGTGCCGGAGCTGCCAGAGATACGCGGCGTACGCCTCGCGCGACATTATGCCGCGGATCAGGTTCGCCTGGACCGGATGCCGCTCGGCGCGAGTGTGCGCCTCGCGCGTCTCGGTCTTCAGCCGATCGGCCAAGCCCCCGCCCGATGCAACCGCCCCAGCGGCGGCTGGCATGCCCCCGGCCCCGTGATGGTGGTGGTGATGGTGACCTTGCTCCGAACCATGGCCCGATAAACCTCCGTGGGCACCGCGAGCGGTCGGATGTGAGTGTGGGTGAGCCTGTTGGTGTGTCTGTGGGTCGCGCTGGGGGTTCATGGAGCCTCCGGGTGAGAGAAGACCCCTCAGCATAGGCCGTTGAGAACGAGTCTCAGTGCCCGGACGTCAATCGCTCCGCTGGTGCACGAACCGCCGGCTCACCCAGAACGTCGCGCCTGTCAGGAGCATCACCAGCACGGCCTGGACCCACGCCATCGCGCTGGCGTATCCCATCTGCTGATACACAAAGCCGGTGTCGTAGAGATAAAACGTGTAGAAGTAGCCGACCTGATCTGGCCCACCCCGGGCAGTGCCGGGCGCGTTGAACAGCACATAGGGCAGCACGAAGACCTGGAACGCGCCGATGGTCAGCGTGATGACGCTGAACATCACCACGGGCGAGATCATCGGGAGCGTGACGTTGAAGAACGTCCGCGCGGGGCCCATGCCGTCAATCGCCGCGGCTTCATAGAGCTGCGCCGGCACATCCTGCAGCGCCGCGAGATAGATCACCACCGTCTGCCCGACGCCCCAGAGCGTCACCAGCACCAGCGCCGCCATCGCCCAGCCCGAATCCAGCAGCCAGTTCGGTCCGCCGGCGGGCGCCAGGCCCGCCACGTCCAGCAAAGTCGCCAGCCCCGTCAGTCCCAGCACGCGGTTGATCAGCCCGACCTCGCTGTTGAGCAGCCATGTCCACACCACCGACGACGCGACCAGCGGCACAAGCGTTGGTAGGAAAACCGCCGCTCGAAAGAACGCCTGGAACCGAACCTTCTGGTTCAGCAACAACGCCAGCGCCAGCGACAGCGTCACGCATCCGGCAATGGACAGCGCGGCGTACACGCACGTCTGCTTCAGCGCGTGCCAGAACCGCTCATCGCTCAGCAATCGCTCGTAGTTGGCCAGCCCCACCCAGAGGGGCGACTCGATCAGCGGGTAATCGGTGAAGCTGTAATAGATGCTCATCGCGATCGGCGCGAGCATGAAGAGCGCAAAACCCACCAGCCACGGGCTGGCCCAGAGCAGACCGGCCGCCTGCTCATAAGGCTGCCTGGCATCGGCAACGGGCCCGCCATGACCAACGCCCACAGCGCCTCCAACGCCACCAGCGCCACCAACGCCACCACCGCCAGCAGCGGCACGCCCAGCGCCGCCACTCGCCCGCGTTGGAGAGAGCGCCGCATCTTTCACGCGATACCCCTCCCGCGCTGCCGCCTGATGCGTTCGTCAACCCCGCGGTCCACCGCTCGCTGGCAGATCCGCTGCACGTCGCGCAGGATCTCCGCTGGTTCGCCCCGCAGGTTGCTCACGCGGTCCATCGTCGCGTCGAGCGTGTCCTTGATGAAGGGCCACGTCCGCGTCCGCGGGCAGAGGAACGACCGCTCGCTCTTGGCGAGCGCATCGTGAACGCGCACGCCCCGGTTGGCGTGGCGCGCGAAGAAGTCCTCTGAGGAAGTAGCCAGGGGCGAACTCTTGCAGTGGGCGAGGCTCAGCATCTCCACCTGCTCCTGTCGCTGCGTGAAGGCAATGAACTCCATGCTCGCCTCCGGATGCCGCACCCCGCTGGGGATGACGAGCACGTCGGTGTCGATCGCACCGATGGGCGCTTGTTCTTGCCAGAGACCGTCGGCGACGGGAAACGGCGCGACCCCGTAGTCGAGCCCGGGTGCGTAGTCGCGGAGGATGTTCGCCAGCCACGGACCCTGCACGATCATCGCGACCTTGCCGGCAAGGAAGGCGTTGAGGGGCGAGGCGTATGTTCCAAAGCCCCCTCGGAAGCGTTCCAGCTCGCCAAGGCCAAGCTCGCGTGAGTACGACTGCACCCACTCGAAGGCCTGCACGTTGCGCGGATCGTCGATCGAGCAGGTCTCCGTCGACGCGTCGAAGAGCGAGCCGCCAAAGTGGTAGCCCCAGATCCACGACCACCATCCGGGCTCGCGATGCAGGAACCCCGCTCGCGTCAGCGGGCCCTTGTCACCCTCGCGCCGAACGAGTTTGCGATGGAAGGCGTCGAGTTCTGAGATTGTGCGAGGCGGGCGGTCGGGATCGAGGCCAACCTCGCGGAACGCGCCGCGGTTGAAGTACAGCGCGAGCGTGCCGCCGGTGTTGATCGTCGCCCACATGCGAGTCTTCTGCGACCCTGCGTTCTCCCCCTCGCTCGCTTGGTGCCTCCCATGCGTCATGATCGGCCTCATGCCAAGCGCGTAGTTCTCCAGCCGCACGCCCAGGGGCTCGCCAAGCTCGTCCAGCGGCACAATCGCGCCGCTCTCGGCAAACGCCGGCACGTTGTACGCCCAAAGCCCGACAACATCGGGCGGCGAACGTCCTGCGATCGCCACCAGCGTCTTCTGGTCGATCCCCGCCGTCGCGAAGTATCGCACCAGGATGCGGCTCTGCGAGTTGTTGAACGCATCCACGACGCGCTGCATCGCCGCGCCTTCTTCCCCCGTCCACTTCTCCCAGTAGTCAAGAACCAGGCGTCCGCTCGTCTCCTTGCGCCCCCGCGGCCCAAAGAACGCAAACCCCAGCGCTCCAACCCCGAGCGCCCCCACCCCCACGCGAGACATCGCCTCGCGCCGAGTCAGCGAGTCGTGGTGCGGTTCATGAGACATCGTGAGACTGTATTGGTCGCCATAGGGCGAGGCGGGCTCGCCCCGGCCCCGCCAGCCCGTTCCGCCAACCGGTTCCGCCAGCCCGTTCCACTAGTCCTGCCGGCCCTCGATCGCCGCGATCAGGCAACCCGCCGCGAGGATCATCGTGTCCTCCAGGATCTCGTCGTCGGCCAGCACCGCGATGCTCAAGCGGTAGACGAACGGGTTCACATGCGTGCGGAAGTTCGCAACGTCGCGTCCACTGGCGGTCGTCAACCGGTATTGCTGGGGCACCAGCAGCCCGACCAGATCGATGTACCGCCGCAGAATGCCCAGCATCCCGCTCTCTTCCCTCAGTTCCGCGATCTGGCGTCCCGCGGCATCAAAGACAAGCCAATGGTCTCGGATGAACGTCGACGCCATGCCCTTGCGCCGGAACGAACCCATGACCTGACCTTGTGGCGTCGTGACGTCGTAGGTCGCGCCAAAGTCGATGATGCTCCGCGCCTTGATCAGCAGCGCCTCCTGCGTCATCGTCTCATCGGTGAAGAGCCGGATGTCTTCCTTCAGCTTGAAGGCCTTTTGCTTGCAATAGCCGATCACGGCCCCGCTGGGGTCGTACACGTGGAAAGCCGCGCCGAAAAGCTTAAAGACCTTGCGGCGGATCGTGTAGAACTCGCCGGGCTGAGCGTGGAATGCCATGCATGAACTCCGCGGGCTTTGGGACCAAATTAAGCTCGCGCGGCCCCCCAGCGCGGCTCCTGCGTCACTTTACTCCCCTCGCTTGAGGGCCCGGGCAACTCCGATCCCGATCACAACAACCACACCAACGCCGAACTTCACCAAGCGAGCGGTGCTCCGCGCCGACAAACCGCGGCTGGACTGCTGATTCGAAGACTGGGCCAGAACCGTCACCTGCCCAATGCCCGGCTCCAGCGATCCCGCGCGAGCGACATCAGCACCCAAGCCCAATACGACCATCGCGCCCAACGCCACCGTCGCCACCGTCCCCAACTTCCAGCGCTTCATGCCATACTCCTGTGTGTATCTGGCGCAATCCCTTTAACACTGATGCGTCTGCTTCTCTGGATCTGCGAGACTGCGAGTGCGAGACCCGACATGCGAGACTGGACATTCGAGACCGGACATGCGAGACCGGTCAGACCGGGACGCTTTCCGCTTGCCAATCAAGTCTCGCCGTGCCCCGCACTTGGAGCGCAGCAGACCAGTACCATGCGCAGTCCATGTGCAAAACCGGACGACGCGGATGGCAATGTACCCGGAAGTTCCGGGCGGATGCAAGTTGTGGAAGGGAGTCGATCTTTACAAGGGCGGCGTCAAGCGTGGCGATCCGCCTTCGCCTTATGGAACTGCGTTCTGGAACTGGTCCGCGATCGCGCTCTCCAGCCCCGCCGCCCGCGCTCGCTTGATCGCCGACGCCAGCGCCTCTGTTCGCCCGTTGCCCTGCATTAGCGCGAGCACCACAACCCAAGCCGAGGGCCTCCCGCTTCGATGAGCGAACGCAACGGCCCGATCAGTCACCTCGCGCTGACGCGAGCGATCGAGCCCGAACTCGTCCATGTCGAGCGGGATCGAGGCCAAGCCAGGGTCCCGCTGATAGGCGAGCATCATGACGCCCGCGGCGTCTTCGACGTTTCGGCCCTCGATGAGCGCAAGCGCCAGCACGCGCATAGCGCGGTGGTCGTCGGGCTGGGTGCGCAGGTGCTCGCGGAGCGAGGCCACTGCCTCTTCGTGCGAGTCCTCGTGAAGGGCCAGCATTCCCTTCGCCAGGTCGTCGGGCTCCTCGGGCATTGTCGCAGGCACGTTGCTAGCGGACTCCTCCGACTGACCCGTGGAAGGCGCGGCAGGCTGGGTGCCTTGTCCATACTGGACGCCGGGCGTCCCGTCGATCGGGCCGCCGGAGTACCACGTCCAGCGAACGCCGTTCCAGCGATAGCCGGCCAGCCCAAACGCCCGACGGACCGAGAAGTAAGGCCAGCGTCCGATAGGAACGCACACCGTCGGCGGCTTGGACCCGATCCCAAAGCCGCCCGACGAGAACCCGCCACTGAACTGCCCGTTTCGGATCGCAAGCCACGATCCCGTCGTGTCGCCATACCCCGTCCGGCATGTCCGGCAGTTGGGACGGTTATGCCAGCGGCAACCGTCATACCCGTATCCCGGCAAGGGCCAGGGCTGAATGGTCGGTCCCGTCACGGGATACGGGCGAAACACCGGCGGCGGCCCGGGACGCTGCTCGCGCTGCGCATCCAAGATACGACCCATGGTCCGAGGACCGGGCGCGACCTGATTCGTGCGGACCGGAGTCTGGCCCTGGGCCGTGTCGTGCATCGCGGCCAGAATCCCCAGAATGAACGCGACCGCCGCCGCGATGCCCAGAGTGCCAAAGGGAACACGCGAGCAATCCGAACGACGACCGCCGGTCTCGCAATCGCAAGCGGGCGGGACTTGGCACTCGGATCGCTGCTGGTTGGGACGATGCATGATGTCTTGTAGACGCCCGCGGGCGTCAGAAGTTCCGACCCGGGCGTGGCCTCGCCGACCGAGTGTGTGTTTGCCTCCGGATGCCCCGGGTAGACCCCAGGGCGGACGCGATCTGGTTCCAGGGGTGGGCTCGCGAACGCTGGGCGAACCGCCGGTGGCGGGAGCGTCGAGCGGGGTACGCTCTGCCCGAAGTTATTGTTGGTTGCACCGCTAGCTTTGGAGCACCCCGTTGATGAAGCGTCAAGATGGAAGCGGAGCGGACGCTCGGTGGTTGCTGCGGGTCCGGAGATGCGCCGCGGGCCTGCTCCTGGCCTCGCTGATGGCCGTCGCTGGTGGCTCGCTCCTCGGGTGCGTGAGCAGCGGTCCCTCGGGCGAAGCGAGATTGGCCTCGGCGTTCGGTGGCGACTTCGTCGCGCTCAAGATGCCGATCACCGCGTACGCGTATCGCGATGCCAACTCCGCGGACCTGTATTTCACGGATCTTTCGGCGGAAGCGCTCGAAGCCGCGGCGGAAGGGGACGACCTGACCGGCATTGCCGGGCACTTTCTCCACGTCCACTTGTTCCTGGTGCCGGAAGCCGGGCTGACACCCATCGATAGCTCGGCGTGCTCCGTCATTCTTCGGCACGTGATCATCGCCGACGGCGAGCTGGGCATGTATGGCGGGGGCGGGTTCATGTTTGTCTCGGGCGACGCGGGCGATGAAACATTTGGCGGGTCCATCGACAACGCGACCATGCGGCTGATCGCCGCGACCGAGAGCTTCGACGACCGCCTTGGGCACGCGACCTTCTCCGGTCAAGTGCGCGCGATGAAGGACGAGGCCACGGCAACCGAACTGGGCAGGCAGTTTGCTGCGGTCCTGCGTCGATTCGCACCGTGACACAGCAGCAGCCTGAGAACTGCGCCAAGTAGAACTCTGCCCCGGAGAACTTCGCCCGGGAGAACTTCGCCCGGGAGAACTTCGCCTCATGTTCCGGAACATGGCCCGTCCCGAGCATCCGAGTCCCACAAACGTCCTATAATAGCAGTCGACGGGCTCCGCATGGGCAACCGCCTTGATGAGCCGTATATGAAGATTGTGTGAAGAACCCACCTCATTCCGGGACACCGGCTATTCTGAATGCATGTCCATTTATGACGTTGCGAAGGCGGCGGGCGTATCAAAATCAACCGTTTCCCGAGTGATCAACAACGGGGAAGGTGTCTCTGAAGCCACGGCGGTTGTTGTCCGCCGAGCGATGCAGGAGATGGGATTTGTCCCGAGCCCGAATCGACCGGGACGGCGGCCAAAGCCGACGGGATCTGAGATCCTCTCCACCTCGCGGGCTCTGCCCAAGATGGAGCACGGTTGCATCGCGGTTGTCAGCGCCGGGCGCGCCGCCGAGATGCTGGACCACCCGTATTACGTCCGGCTGATTAGCGCCACGCGACAGCATCTCAAGGCACTCAATCTGAGCTTGGTGCTCGACGAGCTGACCAACGATCGCCCGCCGCTCTGCGTCCGCGAGAAGCGGGTGGACGGCGTGCTGGTCACCGCGCAGTCACCCACACCCCGGTTTGTCGAACAGCTCGGCGGATGCCACGCGGTTTGGGTGAGCGGCGGCGGCGACAACCGCCTGCTGATGGATCACGTCCTGGCGGACAACTGGGCGATCGGGACCATGGCCGCGGAGTATCTGCTCCAGCAGGGCTGTCGCCGAGTTGCCTTCGTCAACTGCGAGCCCTGGGGCAACTCGTATCGCTCGCGCGAGATCGCGTTCGGCGAGGTCATGCGTCGCGTCAATGTGTCGGTCAGCTCGTTCGTCGACCCCTCGCCCGCGCCCCGCGCCGACGATTGGTTGCCCTCCGTCGTCGCGGCCCGCCTGACTCCATTGATCGACGAGTTCCTGGCGTTGCCCGAGCGGCCACAGGGCGTCTTCTTCGCGTACGTGCAGCACGCCGAGGCGGCGCAGCGCATCTTTGCCGAGCGGGGCGTGAAGATCGGAGGCCCGGGGAGCGACGTGATCGCGATCACCGCGGGCGCTGAAGAGCGATACGTGAGCTGCCTGAACAGCAAGTTTGGCGTGATCGACACCAACCCCCACGAGATGGGGCGCTGGGCGATCGAGCGACTGCTCTCGCGCATGGCCAACCCGGATCATCCGCCGGTGCGGATGATGGTCGAGCCGGTGTTGCGGTTTGCCTGAGTCGAGGCACGAGGCACGAAGCACGAGGCACGAGGCACGAGGCACGAGGGCGAAGGGCAGGGCGCGGAGCGACTGCCTGGTCGACCACCACGAATGGCCGGCGTCGTCAATCGGCCGCGAAGCCCTTGCACTTGGGGATGATCACGCGTTCGACCCGGGGCTTGCCGTCGGCGTCGGGCTTGAAGGTCTTGCTCACGAACTGCGTGAGTTGCCTGGTCAGAGTCTCCAGGCCCGGCTCCTTGAGCTGCGCGTGCTGTGCCCGGCGGAACATGGTCGCGACTGCCTCGGTCACTTCGGCCTGGCGGGCCTCCAGCTCCTTCTGCACCGCTTCCTCATTCTTCTTCTTGACCTTCAAGTAGATTTCAACGTCCCAGATCCACACGCGCCCGGTCTGCATGTTCTGGAACTTCTCCTTGACGAGCTGGAGTTCCACGAGCGCGTCCAGATCTTCCTTGCCGGCGTGATCGCCCTCAACGTGCTTGGCTTCGGCCTTGGGCGGCTTGCCGCCCGAGCCCACGAGGACGAAGACCGCGACGCCCTCGATGATCATGAGGGCGGCGACGATGCCGATGACCTTGATCGGTGGCTTTTTCTTGGGCGGGGCGTCGGACGCGGGCGCCGCGTCGCCTTCGCTCTTTGCACCAGCCGCTTCTTTCTCCGACATGATCGAGCTCCCACGCACAATGGATGGACGCAGCGGGACGCCGCCCGCCGATGAACCGACCTGACCGGGGGAGGTATCGGCGAGCGCGAGGCCCGGGTTTGGGGCGGTGACGTGCCGGGGGGCGAAGGATCGAGGTAGAGAAGGACGGATGGTCCGAGAGCCGCCCTCGCCGTCGCGCGTTCTTGGCCCGTATCCTCAACGCGCGGCGCGGCGTGGTGAACCCGCGCGCGACTCCGGTCCGAAAAGCGAGAACGTGCTCCATGCCCATGCTTCCCATCGTGATCCCCACCGTCGGCGAGTCCGTGTCCAGCGGCGTCATCGGAAAGTGGCTCAAGAGCGACGGCGCCATCGTCAAGGCCGACGACGTCGTCATGGAGCTTGAAACCGATAAGGTCACGATGGAAGTCCGAGCGCCCTCGAACGGGCGGCTTAAGCACCTGGCGAAGGAAGGCGACACGGTGAATGTGGGCGCGACCGTCGCTCAGGTTGATGACAGCGCCGCGGGCGAAAGCTCCCCCACTCCCGCGGGCTCTTCCGCCGGGGCGGGCGCGAGCGCCGCGGCACCAGGCGTTGCCTCGGGCTCGGGGCAAGCTGGGGCTCCGGCGTCCACCGCCGCGGCTTCGAGTGCTTCGGTTTCCAGAGCTCCGACCTCGGGCGCGAGCAGCACCGCACATGACGACCACGCCGATTCCAATGGCGTGCGCGCGACGCCACTGGCGCGCAAACTCGCCGCGGAGCGCGGGCTGGACCTTTCCAAGGTTCCGGCGACCGGCGCGGGCAACCGCGTTCGCGAGCAAGACGTCTTGTCGTTTCTCGACCGAGCCGACGGCGCCGCCAACACCCAACGCGCGGCAAGTGCCCCCGCGGCTTCGGCTCCTAGCGCGACCCCGGCGCGAGTCGCGGGCGTCTCGGGAGCCGGGCACGCCAGAACCGGCGACGCGGGCAGGAAGATCGTTCGCGAGCGCATGACTCCCCTCCGCCAGCGGATCGCTTCGAGGCTTGTCGAGGCCCAGCACACCGCGGCGATGCTCACGACGTTCAACGAGTGCGACATGACGGGCGTGATGGAGCTGCGCAAGCAGTACAAGGAAGAGTTCGAGAAGAAGCACTCGATCGGGCTTGGATTCATGTCGTTCTTCGTGCGGGCCGCGGTGCAGGGGCTGCGGGCATTCCCGCTCGTCAACTCGTTCATCGTTGAGGACGATGAGGGCAAGCCCGCCATCGAGAAGCACGACTACTGCGATGTCGCGGTCGCGGTCTCGACGCCCAAGGGGCTCGTGGTGCCGGTGCTCCGCGATTGTCAGAGCCTGTCGATGGCGGGCGTGGAACTTGGGATCAAGGATCTGGCGACCCGAGCCCGCGATGGCAAGCTCACCCTCGAAGAAATGCAGGGTGGAACCTTTACCATCACCAATGGCGGGATTTACGGCTCGCTGATGAGCACGCCAATCTTGAATCCGCCTCAGTCGGCGATCCTCGGCATGCACGCGATCAAGAACCGGGCCGTCGAACACCCCGCCGGGAGCGGGCAGGTCGCGATCCGCCCGATGATGTACCTCGCGCTCAGCTACGACCATCGGATCATCGACGGGGCAGAGGCGGTGCAGTTCCTGGTGAAGATCAAGCAGTGCATCGAAGACCCGCACCGGTTGCTGCTCGATCTCTAAGTTCTCCCCGTGCGCAAACGCAAGATACTCTCGGACCTTCAAGTTGAGTTGTGGGCGCGATGCCGCACCCGGGATGCGTCGCTACACTTTCCTTGAGGAGAAACCCCACATGAAGATTCGTTGCCTCGCGTCTCTGACGGCCGCTGCTGTTGCTCACGCGGCATTCGCCCAAGTCTCGTTCACGCCCATCGGGCTTCTGCCCGGAACCGAGACCGCGCCCGACACCTACTCCGACGCCTACGGAGTCTCGAACTCCGGCGTCGCGGTAGGTACGTTCTTCGATCCTCGGGGCGACGGCGCCTTCATCGGCTTCCGCTGGACCGCGGGCGGCGGAGCGGTCGACATCGGCACCTTGGGCGTCGGCCGACAGGTCTTTCCTCGCTCCATCACCTCCGATGGCCTGACCATCGTCGGTGAGATCACCGGTCCCGGTGTTGCGTTCCGCAAGGTCGGCAACGCCCCTATTGAAGACCTGGGCTTTCCCGGCGGCGACGTTTATGACGCCAGCGCCGCCAGCGACGTTTCCGAGGACGGGAGCGTGGTCGCTGGCGTCCTCAGCCGCGTCGAAGATGGCACCTTCCGCGCCGCTCGCTGGTCCACCACGCAGGGCTGGCAGGACCTTGGCGTTCTCGGCTTCGACGTCGAATCCAGCGCACAGGGCATCTCGGGCGACGGCAGCGTCGTCGTGGGCAACTCGGTCGGCAACTTCTTCACCGCCTTCAAGTGGACCGCCTCGCAGGGCATGACCGCCCTCGAGAACCCCTTCGGCATCGAGAGCAACACCGCCGCGATCGCGCTTTCGCTCGACGCGACTGTCATCACCGGCCAGGCCCAGAACGTCGAAGGCATCACGCAAGCGCCCGTGTGGTTCGCCGATGGCTCCGTCGGTCTGCTGGACAATCTCCCCGGCTTCGACGCGGCATCGGGCTTTGGGGTCTCCGGCGATGGGTCGGTCGTCGTCGGCACGGTCTTCATCGAGAACGTGGGCGAGGACCGCGCCGTCTTCTGGACCACGCGCAACCGCCGCGTGTACGACCTCAAGCAGTTCCTCGCCGACAATGGCATCGCCACGCCGGGCTGGCGGTTCCTCGCTCTCAAGGAAGTCTCGCAGGACGGTCGCTCGTTCGTTGGCTGGGGGTTCAACCCGACCAACCAGCTCGAGGCGTACCTTGTCCGCGTGGACACGCTGCCTTGCCCCGCCGACTTCAACAGCGACGGGCAGGTCGATTTCTTCGACTTCCTCGACTTCGCCGCGGCCTTCGCCAGCGACGATCCCGCCGCCGACTTCGATCAGAGCGGGCAGGTCGACTTCTTCGACTATCTCGACTTTGCCGAGGAGTTCGACCTGGGTTGCGATTGAAGTCCGCAATCGAGTGGCCACTGGACAAGCCAAGAGAGCGAGCGCGAAATCACCCAGCCGCGTGGAACCCGCGGGCGTGAAACGGGCTGGACTCGCCAGGGGCGAGATCAGCCATGGCTCGGCCATTGGTGTCGGACGGCGACCGGCGCGACTGATCTGGCCGAGCGTCGGACGACCGGGCTCGCGGTCGTGTAGTGGGGCCCATTGGCGAGTTTGGCTCGCCTGCAGTTCGGGCGAGCCCACTTGATCGGGCAGGCTGCAACTCGGGCCCGCTGGCGAGTTGGGCGGGCGAGCTGGGCGGGCGAGTTGGGCTGGCCCCGGCGGCATCAGGTCCGCGCCGTCGAGAAGCCAGGGTGGCGATCGCCAAACTGCGATGCGGAGGCCCCACTTGTTGACGGGAGTTTGCGGAGCGGAGCGTCGGAGAGTACTTGACGCCCTCGGGGCCCGGGCTATCGTTCAGGCCCGGCCGGTCGCGGCCGATTCTTTGACAGCAGGCGTTGACTTCGCGTTGCTCGGCACTCGGGCAACGCGATTGAAGGCCACGGCAAGTTCCGCCGCGGCCAGATCGTCGGGCAGATAGCTCAATTGGTAGAGCACGGCACTGAAAATGCCGGGGTTGCCGGTTCAAGTCCGGCTCTGCCCATTAGGTGTGTGTTCGGGTGTGATTCCACTGGATCGCACCCGCTACCAACCGCAACCAAATCGCTTGATTTCATGCAGCTTTCGCTTGGTTCACAGGCGTTGGCTTGGTCGCTCGTGGTCCGTTGTGGGCGCGTGTGTGTTGCCGGAATTGCTGCCGGTCTTTTGGTCGCCTCAGTCGTCGCCGTGGCGCGGGTCCAATCCGCGTCGGTGACTTGCAGGTAGTGACCCGCCGCGATCGCCTTGGTGTTGCCGATCCACGCGCACACCGTGTGCAGTGGGAACGTCGCCGCGAGTTCCGTTTGCCGGCTCGCCCGCATGTTGTGCCACGTCCGCTCCCAAGGCGTCACTCCCGCCCGCTTGATGATGCGTCGGAAGTGTGGGTTGAGATTCTGACCATCGCGGTACCGCCCGATCACGTTGACCGAGCCTTCGGGAGCCGCATCGAACACCGCTTGCAGATGCTCACGAATCTCTGGGAAGAGCGGAATCATCCGCTCGCCCTTGCCTTCGTGGTGTTCGGTCTTGGGGCTCCGCACGGTCAGCCGGTTGTGTTCCCAATCCACGTCCGACCATCGAAGCGCGAGGGCTTCGCTTGGAACGCGCAGCCCGCCGAAACGGGACAGGGTAATGAGCAGCCGCCACTCGGCGTCGGGGGCGACGTCGATCACTTTGGCGATCGTCTCGCGGGACACGAACGCCGCGCGGGCGTGATTGACTTGAGCGCCCGCCTTCAACTCCGAAAAGGGGTTGCCGCTCACCATGCCCCGACGCATCGCCCAGCGGAACACTTGGCGGGCGTAGAGCACGGTTCGGCTGATCGTCGCCGGCGCGTACCCCGCCTTCGTGAGGCTCGCCCGCCACTCGTCGGCGTCGCCTTCTCCGATCGTCGCCGCGTCACGGGTATTGGTGAAGTGCTCAATGAGGGCGGCTTCGGCTTGCTTCATCCTCACCAGGGTTGAAGGCTTCACGCTTACAGCCGCAAA
The DNA here is from genome assembly GCA_033763815.1 of Planctomycetota bacterium. Taxonomy (GTDB): domain Bacteria; phylum Planctomycetota; class Phycisphaerae; order Phycisphaerales; family UBA1924; genus JANRJU01. The sequence continues at coordinate 1,106 of JANRJU010000014.1, read as the reverse complement.
GAACGCAGCCATCAAGCCACCCAGCGTTACCGTCGCCGCATCCTTACGGGGCTCGACGCCCAGCCCGAGCCGGACGACGCGGGCGTGTATGCGATCGTCGATCGCTTCCAACCAGCGCAGCGCGTCCGGGTGGATGGTCGATCCCGTCCGATGCGACTCCAGCAGGCGCTCGAAGCCGGTCAGTGCGTTCTGTGCCGTCCGCTTCGTACACCGACCCAGCCTCAGGGACTTTTGCTTCCCAGCCGCGTCGCGCCACACGATCTTCGCGTGGTCCCCGTTCGCGCCTTCCCATGCGATGCTCGCCATGAAATCACCGCTCCTTGCGGGGCTTGCCCGCGTTGGTCTTGCTTGAGTTGGTCTTGCTTGAGTTAGTCTTCATCGACTTCGCTGGCGCTTCGGTCAGCACCAGCCCCAGGTGTGTGCACAACTTGTCGAAGTTCTCCGACCGCAACCCGCGCCCGCTCGCCACGAACCGCGATAGCACCGACGCGGGAATACCCGTTGCCTTGGATATCGCATAGCGGGTTTGCCCGCACTGCTCCACAGCCTGCCGAAGTTGATCCGTCACCGTTTCCATGGGGTGATTGTAGCCCAACAATTCGACTAGTGCAACTATGCGCCATCGACTCCCCGACCGCCACCAGCCACGCCGCCGATCCGGCGTGCCTGGGCATCCCGAGCCCGTCAGCCACGCCCAGCCGCTCGGCATAGATGTACCCGGCTTCCGTGTCGCCGTGGGGGTCGGGGGCGTACCCGCTCGCCAGCAGCCCCAAGATCGCCCCACGATGCCGGCGCAGGGCTTCGAGCAGGTGTATGGGCAGGTCCGCCGCCCAGCCTTTCGGCGTGGGGCGTCGATGCCGCAGCCGGGCCGGGTCGGTTGGATGTGGGGCCAGTTCGATGCCCGCCCGTCCAAGGGCCACGAGCAGCCCGCAAAGCTCGCCGATGGTTGGGTTCAAGGGCCAACCTCCCCCCAGCCGTCGCCGGCGTCCGTTGGCTTGGCGACCGTGGCGACGGTGTCAGAACCCACGCGATTCCCGGCGTTCACGGGGGTTTCGTCGCCGTCGCCGGTGTCACCACGCTGCGACACCAGCCGCACCCGTTCGGTC
>JANRJU010000013.1:0-80699 GCA_033763815.1 Planctomycetota bacterium | reverse complement strand
GACGAGAACGGCTGGCCCATACTGCTTGACGAGCTGAGATTGCATAACGACTCAACGCCTAGCGCGACGGCACCAAACGACCACCCATCGGGTCGGAAACAATCGCCCGAGAGCCAACCGGAGTAGGGCGCACGTCCGTAGTCACCGTTTTGGCCGTGCGTGAAGTCAGCACGACGACAAAGGTTCGCTCAGAACAATATTACTACCACGGCATCCGGTACGTTCTCGACATGCGCATGGACCCTGTCGTGTCTGTTGCCGAGGGCACCGGCTCGGAAGACGATGTAGACCGGTGCGCGTGCGGGCCGCACCGACCTCCACGCTGGCGTCGTCGCACAGATGCGTTACGACGCCTATGGCCAGGTCCTCGCGGCCGACCACTTGCAGGCGCACCCTTATCTCGCCGTCGGCCACAAGGGCCTCTTCTTCGATCGCCTCGATCGTGGCGTGTCGGATGCCCAGGCGCAAGGGGCCGCGCCCCCGCCGCCGGGCACCGTCGCTCCTGGCCTCATCGCGACGGCGACCATGCCCGAGACGCCGCTGGTCGTGCCGTTCTCACGCGGCGTCTATCACAACCGCAACCGCACCTACATCCCCGGCGGCGGCTCGCCCCAACTCATCGGCCTCGCTGGCCTCACCTGGAACGGCCCCCCAGGCTCGACCCCCACGCCGGGCTATTCACCAAACTGGCAGCTCTCTCAAACCGGCCTCGCCTCCGGTGCCGCCGTCCACGGCCGGTTCATGCAGGCGGATCCGAATGCGACTGGTCTCGCGCTCCAACTCGTCGGCGCGAGCATGCGGAGCTCGTCGAGCGGCCTCGCGGCACTCGACGTCTTGGCCCGCCACCGCGACGGCGCCAACCTCTATCTCGCCCTCCGCGGCAACCCGTGGAGCTTGTCCGATCCGAGTGGCTTGTTTGGCGGCGTCAGTGCCGACGCGTATCTAACGATCGGGTGTGACCGGGTCGCTCTCATCGGTCCACCCGCTATGGGAGTCGGTGCATGGTGTCAGCTCCCTGCCTGCGCGGCGGTGCCGTAGTAAAGGAGCGAGTCGGAGCGCAGGCAGCGCCGAGTAGGTCGTCGCGTACGCCGCCGGGGTCTGCTTGCCCAGCGCCCGCTGCGGGCGGCGGTTGAGCCGCCAGCGGTCCGCCAGATACCGCCCCTCGGCCAGCGTGTCGAAGGTCTCCGACGACAGCAGCTCGTCCCGCACCCCCCGCGCTGAAGCTCTCTCACAACTGGCCCGTTCTGTCACGAACGCGGGTCGATATACAGCGCTCCCGTGCCGCTCTCCTCGCACCACGCCTCACCGCCCTGGAGACCAGTTCCGGGCCGCCCCCCCAACTTGTCGCTGCGGATGTGCCGGCATCCCGCGGATGGCCTCAGTTCGTCCAGCGCCATCACGATGTCCTCCCCGCGGAAGTGACGGCGCACCTCCGCCGTCAGGCAACGCCCGCACACTGCCCGCAAAAGAGCCCGCACTCGCAGCGCGGCAGCGGCAAGATCGGCGCGGCCCGGCGCGACAAACACACCCCAGAACGGGAGGGCTCACTCAGCGTGAACGCCTTGAAAATAGCGGGTTCGCGCGAGTCGGCGCGTCTCAGCGCGACGGAGAGCCCAAATACCAGCGGTGGGGCTCGAACCCACAGCCTCTTGATCCACAGTCAAGCGCTCTGCCAATTGAGCTACGCCGGCTGGTTTGAGGGAGTGTAGCCGGGCACGGGGCGGGGTGTCGGCAGGTGGGGAGCCGTTCCGGGGATTGGCCGGCGGGATAGGTCCGGGTCCGGGTCGGCGGGGAAGGTCCGCGGGGAAGGTCCGCGGGGAAGGTCGGGGCCGGTCGCGAGGCCGGTCGGGGGGGTCTGGTGAGCGTCGGGGAAAGTTGGGTCCGGCGGGTGAAGTTGGCCGCACGCGGCGGCCGATTCTGCTATCGTTGCATCCACCCTAGTGGAGGCGCCCGCGTGACGTGGTTCGAGAAGATCCGGCTGAAGGTCTTTGCGATTGTCCTGGGCGTCGTCCTGGCGGGCGTCGCGGTCATTTCGTTTAGCGCGTGGCCCTTCTGGCCGGTCATTGGGGCGGCGGTCGCGGCGTTTGCTGTCGCGGTCAATACCGTTGGCAACCGCCTGAGCACCAACACCTGCCTCGGCTGCGGCGAGAATCTCAATGGCCGCCCCGCCGGCGAGTATGGCGTCGTGTGCCCGTGCTGCGGCACGCTTAGCGAGCCACGAACCTCCGGCGGCGGCACTCGCCTCGCGCGGGCCCTTCCTGGTCCGCAATCTTCTTCCACGGGCGGATCGGTGCTGGAATCCTCGAACCTTGGCGAGGTGGCTGCTGCCGCTCCGTCGGCGGAGTCTGCCTTGGCGTCGGCCCCGGCTGCGGCCGAATCGGCTGCCAAGGCGTGAGCGATTCGCTCGGTTCGGCGCAGGCGTTCTCGATGCTGGCCCGGCCCGCAACAGGCCCTTGGGGAAAACGCCAGGCTGGGGCTCGTGATGACGCGGCCTTGCTCAACAAGGCTTGAGCACACGGACGTTTGCTGAGACGGGTACCGGCTTGATCGCTGTTTAGACGCTGGTATGAGCGCTGGCAGGGCGGCATTATTTGTGGGTTGTGTGCGTGTCGCGGCTCTGAATGTGCGTCCGGGGTCTTGCCGCTTCGGTAGGATATCTTCCGTGGGGAGGCGTGGCGTGATGAAGTGGCGACTGAATCCGATCCGAGGCGAGGTAGATGCCGTCGATCTTGGCGGGAAGCCCGTCACGTTCGGGCGGCATCCTGACAACGTTGTGAAGCTGGTGGACGACCTGTGCAGCCGATTCCACTGCGTCGTCGAGCCGGACGGTCGGGGCGGGGTCACGGTGAAGGACCTTGGCTCACGGAATGGAACGAAGCTCAACGATGTTCGGATTGCCAAGGCGACGACGTTGACGGCGGGGGACGTGCTTCGCATCGGGAGCTTTGAGTTTCTGGTCGAGGCCAACGACGCCTCGAACATGCCCGGCAAGGTTGCGGACCTTGGTGATTCGGCGGTTGAAATGGAGGCGGGCGAAGACCGTGGCGAACAGCGGCCTGCGTTTGTGACTCCCGACGCTTTGAAGGGTGCGGACAAGAACAAGCCCTGGGCCGCCGGGCTGAGCGAGGTGCTGGAGGGGCTACCTCCCAAGGCAGAGCCCGAGCGGGTGGCGCTGGTGGATGCTGGCGGGGCGGGTTCGGCGGCGCTGGCGGGGACCGCCGACGGCCCGAGCGCCATGCGGATGCTGCTGCAGGTTTCGTCCAAGGCGCGGGCGACGGACATCCACATCGAGCCCAAGGGCGAGCACTACCACGTGCGGATGCGCGTGGACGGGCAGATGGTCGACATCGTCGACCTGCCCAATCGCGTGGGCGAGCTGGTGTATGGGTTGGTGAAGACCGCGGCGCAGATGAAGCTTGCCGGGCGCGAGGCGGTGCAGGAGGGTCACTATTCAGCGCGGTTTGCGGATCGGCGCGTGGAGTATCGCGTGTCGTTCACGCCCAGCGTACACGGGCAGAAGCTGGTGCTGCGTGTGCTCGACGAGCGGGGCATTCCGCACTCGCTGAACGATCTGGGCCTGGCGCCGTACATGGTCGAGCGGGTCCGTCGCGTCTGCACGCAGGACGCCGGGCTGCTGCTGGTGTGCGGGCCGACGGGCTCGGGAAAAACGACGACGCTGTACAACGCTTTGCGCGAGATCGATCGCCAGACGCGGAACGTGGTGACGATCGAGGATCCGGTCGAGTATCAGCTCGACAACGTGACGCAGATCCCGATCGACGAGCACAAGGGCAACACGTTCGGCGCGCTGCTGCGGAGCGTGCTGAGGCAGGATCCGGATGTGATCCTGGTGGGCGAGATCCGCGACGAGGAAACGGCGCGCACCGCGATGCAGGCCGCGATGACCGGGCATGTGGTGTACAGCAGCATCCACGCGAAGGACACGATCGCCGCGGTCTTCCGGCTTCTGGACCTGAAGGTCGAGCCCTATCTCGTCGCCAACTCGCTGGACCTCGTCCTCGCGCAGCGGCTGGTGCGTCTGCTCTGCGACACATGCAAGCGCGAGACGGTGCTCTCGCCCGGTCAGTCGACGCGGGTTGGAAAGTTCGTGCAGAACAGGACGCAGGTGTACGTCGCAACGGGGTGCATCCGCTGCCTGAAGACCGGCTTCCGCGGGCGCCGGGCGATCTTCGAGCTGCTCGACTTCAATGACGAGCTCCGCGATGTCGTGCTCAAGGAGCCGACGATCACGGCGATGAAGCGCGTCATCGAAGCGGGCCTCTTCACGACGCTGGTGCAGTTTGGCTGGCGATTGGTCGCGGAGGGCGTCACCACGCTGGATGAGATCGATCGGGTGGCGGGGCAGAGCTAACCAGGCCTTGAGAAGCCCGGGCCTCGCCTGTGGTCGAGCTACGTTTTCCCCCGATGTCAGCGACCCACGCCGCGATCGTGTCCGGGGCTGGCGGCGAAGCCCGCCCTGTTCCGCTGTTTCCCGTCTACGCCCTGTCGTTCCTGGCGAGCGTGGGCACCGGGCTTGTCAACAACGGGATCTATCTCCTGGCGGATAAGGCGTATGGCCTGAGCGACGCGGGCATGTTCGGGCTTGGGGCCGTGCTGGGTGTGACGTACGTCGGCGCCGCGCTCGGCGCCGGGCCGGTGATTCGCAAGGTCATGCGGGCGCATCCCGCGGTTTCGACGCGCCTGGTGCTGCTGGGTGTGATGATCTTCATGGGCTTGCTGTGCTTTCTGCCCTTCGTCGCACGGGCAATGAGCGGGCAGGCGGGGCAGGGGCTTCCGGCGGTCTGGCCACTCTGGGTGCTGGTGGGGCTCTATAGCCCGCTCTCCGGGATGCTCTGGCCCATCGTTGAGAGCTATCTCTCGGGCGGGCGTCGCGGTGCGTCGCTGCGCCGGGCGGTGAGCGGGTTCAACGTGGTGTGGTCGTCGGCGCTGGTGTTCGCGTTCTTTGCGCTCGCGCCGTTCCTCGAGCATCGGTCGATCGAGGCGATCGGGGTTCTGGGCGTGCTGCACGTGGCGAGCGTGTTGCTGCTGATTCCGCTCACCCGCGAGCCCGCCCGGCACGAGGAGGATCACGAGCCCTGTCCAGCGAGCTATCCGCTCCTGCTCACGGCGTTTCGGTTGCTGCTGGCAACCGGATACCTCGTGCTCTGCTCGATAACCCCGTACTTCCCGACGACGCTCGCGGAGCTCCAGATTCCGCCCAACCTGGAGGCCATCGTCGCCGCGGCGTGGCTGGTCGCGCGATGTGGGTCGTTCATTGTGCTGGAGCGCTGGCATGGCTGGCATGGAAAGTGGTCGACCCCCGCGGTCGGCGGCGGGCTGATCCTCCTGGGCTTTGGGCTGGCGATCTTCGCCGCGAGCGTTGCCCGCGAGATGGAGAGCCTCTGGCTCGGGCGGGCTCAGTTCGTCCTGGGGCAAGCACTGCTTGGGGTTGGGCTGGCGATCATCTACAGCGGCGCGCTGTATTACGCCATGGCGGTGGGGAACGCGGAAGTCGATGCCGGTGGAAAGCACGAGGCGCTGATCGGGGGCGGATACACGATCGGACCGCTGTGCGGGCTCGTGGCAATCACACTGGCCCCGGGGGCGTTCGCCCCGATCATGCTGGCCATGGTGTCGGGCATCGCGCTGGCGGTGACGGGGTCGGCAGCATGGCGCATCTCCCGGCACTGGAAGGCGGCTCGCCAAACCCATTCGTTGCCCAAAGCGCCAACTTGAACACGGTCACCGTACACATCCCGATTGAACCCCAATCAGTTCTTGGGCGTATGACTGGCACGGGGAACGCCTTCGGCGTAGGCCGCATCGGAAGTGGCGGATCCGGCGTGGTTACGGATCCCAAGTGGCGTGTTGTGGTGCCGGTGGAACTGAACACGATGGACGTTCGAAGGCCTGAGGGCGACTTCACTTTGCGTTGGGTGGAGCCGCAGGCGGGTCCGGTATCATCGTGTTCGGGCGGAGTTGCGGCTGCGGGAACAAGGGCCGCGGCGAATCGGTCGATGGCAGACCCCGAGAAGAGGCGGTGGCGTTTCCCGGGTTCGGGAGACCGCCCCTGCAAGGAGTGGGACATGCGTTCAAGAGCGGCCGCCGCGGATTTTCCCGAGAGCCAGTTCGATCGCCGGGCCGACCTTCTGCCGGACCCCAAGGTCCGTTCCGTCTCGCTGGCCCGTCCGGTTTGGCGGGGCGTGATGACGAGCGTGGCGGCGTGCCTGGTCTTGACCAGCGGTCTTGCGGCGGCTCAGCCCGCCGCTTCCGAGCGCGTCGCGGCCAACCGGCCCGGTGTCGCGGCGGTTGAGGGCGGTGCCGCTGCGGGCCGGGCAGGCGAACGCTCGGCGGCCGACTGGACCCAAGAGGTGTGGGCGAGTGCCGTCGGCGACACCGACCTTTTCCCGGTGCTCTTCAGCGCGCCGCAGTCGCTCGCCAGCATCGAGGGCGGGCTGCACGTGCAGGAGTCGATCGCTCGTCTGCGGGCCAACATCGCCAAGCGCGAGGAAGACCGGGCCAAGCGCATCGCGGAAGTTGAGAAGGACCTGGACCAGGCGCTCGAGAAGACCGACGACGTCTCGACGAGCAAGGCGCTGCGCTCGGCGCTGGAGCTGGAACTGCTCATCAACGATCGCGCCAAGCTGCTGGAGCAGCAGCGGATCAAGACGCTGATCGAGCGGACGCAGGCGGCGGCAAAGGCCGCGGAAACCCGGGGCGATTATCTCTGGGCGAACGAGTTCTATGCGCGTCTGGACGCGCTGCTCGAGCAGTTCGGGCAGTACAAGCGCGACGCGGAGCGTCTTGGGCGGCGGCTGGCGATGATTCGCCTGTATGCGCCCGAGGCCCTGTGGGAGATGCGCAACCGCCGCCAGCTTGCCGAGAAGGCGGAGGCGATTCCGCCCTACAACCCGACGGGTGAGGGCTATGCCAAGCGACTGGACCGCGTGAGCGCGATGATGGTGGCCCGAGCGATTGCGGCATCGGGCGAGGCTCACATCTCGACGCCCGGCATCAAGCCCCTGGCGGTCCGCGGGATCGACGCCGTCCGCACGCTGGCGACGACCACAGCGCTGCGTGACACGTTCCCGAGCTTGCAGGACGACCAGAAGCGAGGGCGGTTCCTCGCGGCGCTCGATCGCCATGAGGATGAACTGAACCGGGCGGAGGCGGACCTTGACGTTCGCGAACTGAACGACCTGCTGCAGTCGCTGGTCGACGCCTCGGACGCGACGGTCGCGCTGCCCGAGAAGGCGATCATCCACGAGTTTGGCAACGGGGCGATGTCGAGGCTGGACGAGTTCTCGACGATCATCTGGCCCGACGAGGTGGCCCGCTTCGAGCGAACGACGCAGTCGACGTTCGTCGGCGTGGGCATTCGCATCGAGTTCGACGAGCTGTACAACATCCGCGTGGTGACGCCTCTGGAGGGCATGCCGGCGCACCGCGGGGGCGTTCGCGCGGGCGACGTCATCAAGAGCGTCGACGGAACGTCGCTGTATGGGGCTGGGCTCGAGCAGGCGGTCGAGCTCATTACGGGTCCGATCAACACGACCGTCACGCTCTCGCTAGAACGCGAGGAAGAGGGCAAGAAGGTCACGCGCGATATCACGATCAAGCGGTCGAAGATCGAGGTGAGCTCGGCCCAGGGCTGGAAGCGGAGCGGCCCACGCGAGAACGACTGGGACTGGTTCATTGATCGCGAGGCGAAGGTCGGTTATGTGCGACTGTCGCAGTTCACCGAGCGGACGACCTCGGAGCTGGACAACGCGATCGCCGCGATGACCGCCCAGGGCATGCGGTCGCTCATCCTCGACCTGCGCTCGAACCCCGGCGGGTATCTCGACCAGGCGATCGGCGTCGCAAGGCGGTTCGTCAACCGCGGGCGCGTCGTCGGGATGATGTCCGCCGACGGTCGCATTGAGGAAGAGCACGTCGCCAACGGCACCGCGGTCTTGAACACCATCCCGGTCGCGGTGCTGATCAACGAGGGCTCCGCCTCCGCCAGCGAGATCGTCTCCGGCGCGATCGGGTACTACGGCAAGCGCGGACGCATCAAGGCGGTCGTCGTGGGCCAGCGCAGCTATGGCAAGGGGTCGGTCCAGGTTGTGACGAGCCTGGGCGGATCGGCGCGACTGAAGCTCACGACGCAGTATTACACGCTCCCAGACGGAACGGTGATCCACCGCAAGGAGAACGCAACAACCTGGGGCGTTCAGCCCGACGTTGTCGTTGACATGCTGCCGGCGCAGTTCACCGAGACGGCGAACATCCGCAAGAGCGCCGACGTGCTGCCCTTTGACGCGGACGGAAACCGCATTCCCGGCGCGCCCGAGCCCCGCGACCCGCAGGAGATTCTGAGTTCTGGCAGCGACCCGCAGCTCGAAACGGCGCTGGTGCTGCTGCAGTCGCAGACGCTTCGGAGCACGCGGGGTGTCCGCCCGCCGACCACGGTAAGGTCGAACTGACGGTCGCCCCGGGGTTGCCCGACCGGCCGCCGCTCGGGCCCTGAAGGTGTTTTTTCGAGAACTGGTCAACGAACGACACCGGCCCAGGAGCGGCCGGTGTCTTTGCTTGGGACGAGTCGCTCGATTTGTCTGATGACAGCGGCACGCGCGGGCGGCGGCCCGGCCCCGCACTGGCTGACCAGCTCGGGCCCAGCAGCTCGGGCCTTCCAGCTCGGGCCTCATTCGGCAACGTCAGCCATGCTTGCGTTGGAAGCGGTCAAAGACCATGAGGAGGCAGTCGTTCTCGGTGATGGTCTTGTCGGAGCTTGTGAAGAGGCGTTCGCCGGAGTTGATCTTGACTTCCCATCCGCCGCCCGTGAGGCTCTTGATGCCGCTCTTGCCCTGGCTGGAGGAGGGCAGGATGTGACGGGAGTTCTTGATGGCGTCGCTAAAGGAGGTTTGGAGAGTGGCGGAAAGCTGGCTGAAGACGCCAGGGGTGATGCGGGCGTAGAGCTGGCTCTTGCCCATGACAACCTCGGTGCGAAGGAACGGGTAATCGGGAGTGGTCATAGCGCGGCTCGCGGGGGATGCGGTTGGGTGGAAACACCGATGTCTCCACCTGGGCTCAAGCTATCGCCGGGTCGGGCGCCGGTCAAGCCTTTCTCGCGATGAGCCACCGAGCGGGATGAACGGGCGGCGGGTCGGCGACCCGGGCGTCTCGCGATCGTCCCCATGGGAGTGTGGGGGCCTGGCGACGGGAGCTTAAGGGCCGTGCTCGGGGCGTGTGATCGCGCCCGGGCCGAGTTACGCTTGCGGTGTCGCGGGCCGGCGGGCGGCACCGCTTTGGCGGTGCAGCTTTGCTCCCGGCACGAACAAGGCCTTGGATTGGGCTCCGGCTTTGCGTTGACTTGATCTGGTTTGAGTTGCGTTGGTCTGTCCGGGGGTTTGTTCTCGCGTCCTGAAGCATGGGTTTGGAGTCTGTATGCCGACGTACGAGTATGAATGCACCGCGTGCGAGCACGAGTTCGAAGAGTTCCAGCAGATGACCGCCAAGCCGCTGAAGAAGTGCCCCTCGTGCGGGAAAGCGGCCCTGCGTCGTCTGATCGGGACGGGCGCCGCCGTGGTCTTCAAGGGTTCGGGTTTTTACCAAACGGATTACCGCTCGGAGTCGTACAAGAAGGCGGCGGAAGCCGAGGGCAAGGCGGCAAGCCCAACCCCGCCCGCGAGCGATGCGGCAAAGGACGCCCCGGCGAAAGACGGCGCCTCGAAGGAAAGCACAAGCAAGGACGGCTCGAGCAAGGAAGGCCCCAGCAAGGACGGCACCAGCAAGGACGGGTCGATCAAGACCGGCTCGAGTAAGGATGCCCCAGTCAGGGAAAGCTCGCCCAAGAAGAGTTCGTCGAAGGCCAGCGGAAGCCAACCGGGGGCGGAGTCGCGACCGTCTCGGCGTCGCGCGGGCGCGGGGTCGACCGGTTCGCCCGCCGCCACACGAACGCCAATCAAGCGAAAGAAGAGCTGATGATCGACGCGACGCGCACAACCACGGCCCTGCTCGACGGGCTGTTCGACCGCGCCAACCACGCGGCGTGGGCGGAGTTTGAAGCGCGCTATCGCCCGATCCTGTTCAACTTCGCCAAGCGCCTCGGGCTCAGCGATGTCGACGCCGCGGACGCGGCCCAGGAGACGCTGGCCCACTTTGCCAAGGGATATGCCGAAGGGCGATACGACCGCGGGCGCGGACGCCTTCGCCAGTGGCTCATCGGAATCGCCAAACGCGAGATTGCCAAGGCCCGCCAGTCGAGCGTTCGGCACGCGGCGTCGCGAGGTGAATCCGCGATCGTCGAAGAGCCCGACGACGCGACGCTCGAGAACGCCTGGGACGTTGAGCGGCGCGAGTTCCTGCTGCGCGAAGCGCTCGACGAACTTCGCACGACGTCGCGGGCGGACGACAAGACGCTGGAGGCGTTCGAGCTGACGACGCTGCGGGGGATGGGCGCTCAAGAGGTCGCGCAGACGCTTGGCATCTCGGCGCACGATGTGTATCTGGCCAAGAGCCGCTGCCTGCAGAAAGTGAAGGAGATCGTGCAGCGTCTGACCGCGGCCTACGAGGGCGAGTGAGGCAGTTGGCGAGTGAGGCGATGGGCAATCGGCAATGGGCAATGGGCGATGAGCAATGGGTAATGGGTAACGGTGGTGGGTGATGGCCGGCGGGCAACTGGCAGATGGCCGCGGACGTGAACGGTGCGTGAGGCGGTGTTCGTCGGTGCCGGCGGGGCGGGGCAGTTCAACCTGCGTTGGCTGAAAAAATGCGCAGCCGGGAGGCGGCACGGGCTTGCTCGGCCTGCTTGATTCCATATCGTTTGTGTTCGTTGACGCGAGCGTGCTCGCCGAGGCGTGCGCGGCGCGTCCTCTGGTGCAGCGATCATGCTCCGCGTTGCCCGCACCTCCCCGCCCGCGTCCGGGATCGATCACCAGCAATGACCACCATCCTCAATCCGCATAGCGCGTTCCTTCATGGGCAATGGACGGTCGACGACTCGGCCAAGCTCTTCGGCATCGCCGACTGGGGCAAGGGCTACGTCGGGGTGAATGCCCGCGGGCACATGACCGTGCTGCCCGGGAAGGACCCGGCCAACGCCATCGACCTGTGCGAAGTCGTCGAGGGACTCCGCGAGCGTGGGATCCACACTCCCGTGTTGCTGCGCTTCAACGACCTGCTCGAGCATCGCCTGCGCGAGATCCGAAAGGCCTTCGACGAGGCGATGGTCGAGCAGAACTACGCCGGCGGGTATTCGTGCGTCTACCCGATTAAGGTCAACCAGCAGCGTCACGTCTGCGAGCAGATCGCCAACCTCGCGGTGTCGCTCAACTTCGGGCTCGAGGCCGGTTCCAAGCCCGAGTTGCTCGCGGTGCTGGGGTTGTCGGCGGTCGCGGGCGGGCCGGGCGTGAACGGCATGCCCATCATCTGCAACGGGTTCAAGGACGACGAGTTCATCGAGACGGTGATCCTCGCGACCAAGCTCGGGCGGAACATCATCCCCGTCGTTGAGAAGTTCTCCGAGCTGGAGCTCATCGTCAAGCACGCCAAGCGATACAGCGTGCGCCCCAACATCGGGCTTCGCGTGAAGCTCTCGAGCCGCGGTGCAGGAAGGTGGGAGAGCTCGGCGGGCGCCCGGAGCAAGTTCGGGCTGTTCGTGAGCGAGGTTCTCCAGGCGGTGGAGTACTTGAAGAAGTACGACATGCTGGACTGCCTGAACCTGCTGCACTGCCACGTGGGGAGCCAGCTCTACGACATTCGCGTCTTCAAGAACGCGGTGAACGAGCTGGCGCACATCTACTGCGAGCTCTCGCGGATGGGCGCGGGACTGACGATGCTGGACGTCGGCGGGGGCATGGGCGTTGACTACGACGGGAGCCAGTCGGCCTGGAGCAGCAGCATCAACTACACGGTGCAGGAGTACGCCGCGGACGTGGTGTATCGCATCAAGAGCGTCTGCGAATCGGCGGGCGTCAAGCACCCGCGGATCATCAGCGAGTCGGGGCGCGCGATGGTCGCGTACTCCAGCGTCCTCATCATGGACGTGCTGGGCGTCAGCAAGTTTGAGAGTGATCCCGACATCGGCCAGATCGAACGAGCGCTCTCGGGCGAGGCCGAAAAGCCCCAGCCCGTGCTGGACTTGCTTGAGGCCTATCGCAATCTGAGCGACCGCAACCACATGGAGGTCTACCACGACGCGACCCAGGCCCGCGACGAGGTCATGAGCCTGTTTGGGCTCGGGTACATCACGCTGCCCATGCGGGCGGCGGCGGAGCGCCTGTTCTGGGCCATCGGGCACAAGCTGCTCGAGCGGGCCGCGAAGAAGAACGGGGGCGAACTGCCCGAAGAGTTCGAGGCGTTGCCCGAGCTTCTGAGCGATATTTACTTCTGCAACTTCTCGATCTTCCAGAGCATGCCGGACTCCTGGGCGATCGACCAGCTCTTCCCGATCTGCCCGATCCATCGCCTGAACGAGCGCCCGGGCAGGCTCGGGATCCTCGCGGACATCACCTGCGACTCCGACGGCAAGGTCGACCACTTCGTGCACAAGCGCGTGGACAAGCGGACGCTCGAGCTGCACGAAGTTCGCGATCTGCCGGGCGAGGGCGCGGGTGTGGAGCCCTATTACCTTGGGGTTTTCCTGCTCGGGGCATACCAGGAAATCCTGGGCGATCTGCACAACCTGCTGGGCGACACCCACGCGGTGCACATCACGATCGATAAGGACCGCCCGGCGGGCGCCCAGGTTTGGGAGATCGACGAGGTGATCGAGGGCGACACCGTCGAGGAAGTGCTGCAGTACGTGCAGTATGACATCGCGGACATGAAGAAGGCGATGCGCCTGGACATCGAGGCGGCGTGCCGCCAAGGCAGGCTGACGCTGGCTGAAGGCAAGAGCCTGCTGAAGTTCTACGACGACGGGCTGGAGGGGTACACGTATCTGGAGGGGTAGCGTGTCCCATCGCGGGGAATCACAATCCCGGCCAGCGATCAAGGACTCATCCGAGTCTACCCGCGACCATGCATCCACGTTCAAAGCCCCAAGAGTCGAAATGCCCGACTCAACCAGCTGCGACAGCGCGAGTGAATACACGCCCGCTCAGGACGACCTGGACGCGGAGCTGATCTTTGAAACGGAGCTATCCGAGAGTGAGAACGTCGAGTACGGCATGTGGAAGGCGTTTGACGCTCCGAACGTTCGTCCGATCAGGCGGCGACAGCGCCGAGCGGCGATGTGCGCGTTTGCATTCTCGATCGTGTTCGCCGTTATCGTTGTACTCGAAGTCTTTCGACATATGGTTGAACATGAAGATCTCCCAGCGATAACGACGCTCTTTGGTTGCCTGTTTATTGTGCTTTGGTTCGCGACAAACCTGCAACAGGTCACTGCTCGGCGGTCCATGCTCAAGAAGCTGAAACTGAACTTCAAGAATGTTCCGAAAGAGGCCCGTCGGTTCCGTGCAAGACTAAGTCGGGACGCAGTGGTGTGGGATCTTGGTCACGGCGAAGTCCGCGTTCTTTGGAGCGCGATCGATGAGTGGCACGTTTCCCGGCTGTGTTGCTTTGTGAAGTTGCTCGACCAGAGTTGGCTTCCACTGCCCCTTCGAGCGCTTGGATCACCGGAGCGTCCGACACATCAAGAGTGGCTCGACGTGATTCGGGCGTGGATCAAGCTTGCGAAGGCGAACACACCACCCATCAGGCCGGTGCTGCATCTTTGCAGCAACTGTGGCTTCTTGAGCATGCCGAGCAAAAAGTGTCCGGGTTGCGGCGCGGAGCGACAGGTCGGTTCGACGATTTTGACGGGCTGACCGAGAGGGCTTCGAAAGGGTCAATGACAGATGACGATTTCCTTCCGCCCTGTCGTCCTTGAAGGCCGCTCCTTGCGGCTTGTGCCGCTGACGCCCGAGCATGCCGCGGGGCTGGCAGCGTGCCTCGACCAAGAGACCTTTCGCTACTACACCACGCCCTACCGGCCCATCAGCGTGGACGAGGCGGGATTCGTGGAGTATGCCCATCGTCGGGCCGGCGATGGCTCCGTCGCGCTCGTCATGATCCGCAAGGCTGCCTCGCCGGGCGAGCGCGACATCGTCTGCGGCTGCTCGTCGTTCCTCGACATCCGCGCCGCGCACTATGGCGTCGAGATCGGCTCGACGTTCATCGGCGTCTCGTCGCGGGGCACGTTCGTCAACCCGGAATCCAAGTACCTCATGCTCCGCCACGCATTCGAGGTTGTCGGCTGCCGGCGGGTGCAGCTCAAGTGCGACGCTCGGAACGAGCGCAGCCGCCGGGCGATCGCCAAGCTGGGTGCGACGTTCGAGGGCGTGCTTCGTCGGCACATGTCGATGCCCGACGGGCACCTGCGCGACACGGTCATGTTCTCGGTGATCGCGGAGGAATGGCCCGAACTCAAGCGGCGCCTGGAAACGCGCTTGGGCTGGAATGGGTAAGGCACCTGGGTGCGGCGAGTGCGAAGCGACGCACGAAGGGAGTAGCCAGCCCGACGGGTCGCAAAGCGGCACGAGCGCTGGCAGGGCCTGACGTCTGAGGAGCGAGGAGCCAGCGCCGAACGCGCCCTTCATGTTTCGAGCCAGCAACGCTCCGACAGATCTCTAAGGCAGTCTGAAGAATCCGCCGCCTGTGTCCTTGAGCAGACCGCGCTTGGTCAGTTCGCGCCAGACTTCACGCGGAAACTCTCGGGGCGGCTGGATGGCGATATCGTCGAATCGCTTCCCGCCGGTCATGGGTCGCGATGCGCCGAGCTTGGATTCCTGATCGAGCTTGGTGACCTTGTGCCGCTTCTTGAACGCCGAGAGGGCGCGCTTGAGATCATCCTCGGAGAATGTCGGGGTCGCGGGCCCGGCGGGCGGCTGCGTGCCGTCCGCCGGCTGCTGCTCGGTGCTCATCAACAATCTCCGCTCAATCCTCCGGCACTTCGTCGCTGGTCACGATCTGGCGGAACAACCCGCGGAGCTTGTTGGTGACGGGGCCTTCGCCGCCCTTGCCGATCGTCGCGGCGTCGACGCGGGTGACCGCAATGATCTCCGCCGCAGAGCCAGTGAGGAAGATCTCGTCGGCCTTCATCACGTCTTCAACGCGCAGCCAGGACTCGGTGCACTGGATGCCCAAACGCGGGCAGAGTTCGTTCATGACGAACCGGCGAGTGATGCCTTCCAGGATGCCCGCTTCAGCCGGGGGCGTCAGGACCTTGCCTTCGTTGACGATGAAGATGTTGTCGCCCGTGCACTCGGAGACGAAACCCTCGGTGTTGAGCATGATCGCTTCAAGGCAGCCGGCGTCGATCGCCTCAACCTTGGCGAGGATGTTGTTCAAGTAGTTCAGGCTCTTGATGCGCGGGTCGAGGCAGTCGATCGGAATCCGCGGGCGCTTGGCAACGACAACCCGCATCCCCGTCTCGTAGAGCTCCTTGGGATAGAGCTGAATCTGATCCGCGATGCAGATGACGCCGGCCTTGGGGCACTTGAAGGGGTTGAGCCCGAGCGCTCCGACGCCCCGCGTCACGATCAGGCGGATATATCCGTCGCGAATCTTGTTCGCGGTGATGCACTGACGCTGGATGTCGATCATCTCGTCCCGCGTGACGGGGATCGTCAGGCGGATGCGCTCAGCGGAGCGCCACAGCCGGTCCATGTGCTGCTGGCACTTGAAGATCTTGCCGTTGTAGACGCGGATGCCCTCAAAGCACCCGTCGCCATAGAGCAGCCCGTGGTCGTACACGCTGACGGCGGCCTTGCTCTTGGGCAGGAGCTTGCCGTTGACGTAGATCAGGGGCCGTTCCTCGTTGAGGTTGAAGGCCTCGTGCTCCTTATGCCCGGGCTGCGCGCCCGCCGGGGGCAGCGTGCCATTGGCCGACGCGCGGGCGCGAGGCTTGACGCTGGCGCGAGCGTTGGTCGCGGGTCGAGGCGAGGTCGAAGCTCGCGCGGTCGCGCGCGACGCGCGGGCGCTGCTCGTCTTCTTCGCGGGGCGAGCGGACTTCTTCGACGACGCCTTTGTCTTCACGGGAGCTCTCCTGCGGGTTCTGCGAGAACCCAAGTCCGATGGTACGCATCGCCCCAGGCGCGGCGATGCCACGCACGCCAACCTGCCGCGAGTTGCTGGCTCGTCCACTTTGCTTTTCGGGGGGCGAACTTCATCCGGCCGAGGTGTCGTAGCGAATGCACACAGCCCTCGCGTGAGGGCTTGCCTTGGTGCCTCGGCGACACGTTGACATGGCCGGCAGCGCAACTGGGTGATTTTGAGGCTTCGTGGCCCAAGACTTGGTGGCTTTGAAAAAGGGTAGCTTGGGACTTCGAGGCTTCGGACTGGAGGCTTGGGACTTGGTGGCTTGCGTGTTTCGCGTGGCTTTTGGCGAGCTTTGACGAGCGTTGCCGAGCCCTCCCGGACGGTCGGGCTGCATGCACGCTCGGATGAGCGGCGAGCGGGGCGTTGGTTCGTTGGGCATCGCCGCCGCACACGCTGGAGTTCCCATCGGTCGGGTGGAGAAAAGACATGAGCGAGTCAGCAATCAAGGGTCCGCAGGCTGCAAGCGACGACACGGGGCGTCGCGTGCTGGTGATCGGCGCGACCGGCGGCATCGGCGCCGCCTTGTGCCGCCGAATGGCCTCTCGCGGCTGGTCGATCTTCATGGCCGCTCGGCACGAGGATTCCTTGCGAGCATTGGAAGGCTCGCTGCGCGAGTCGATCTCGCGGGACGCCGGCGCCGCCTCGATCCACTGGACGGCGCTGGACGCAACCCAGCCCGGCGCGATCGAGTCTGCGGCAGACCAGGCCTTGACCCAGTTGGGCCGCATCGATGCGATCGTCAACCTCGTCGGCTCGATCCTGCTCAAGCCCGCGCACCAGACCACCGACGCGGAACTCGATCTGACGCTTCGCCTGAACCTGTTCACGGCGTTCGCGTGCGTCCGTGCCGCCGCTAGAACGATGCGAACCTCGGGCGGAAGCGTGGTGCTCATGGGCACCGCCGCGGCACGGGCCGGCCTGCCCAACCACGAGGCGATTGCCGCCGCGAAGGGCGCGGTGGCGGGCCTCGCCCTATCCGCCGCAGCGACCTATGCCCCGCAGAACATCCGCGTGAACGTCGTCGCGCCGGGCCTGGTTGACACGCCCATGGCGTCGGGCATCACCGCCAGCGAAGTCGCGCTCCAGGCGTCGATCGCCATGCACGCGCTCGGGCGGATTGGTAACCCCCGCGAAGTCGCCAGCCTGATCGAGTGGCTCGTTTCCAGCGATGCAAGCTGGGTCACCGGCCAGATCTTCGGCATCGATGGCGGACTCGCCAGCGTCCGCCCGCGCCCGAAAGCCGCCGCGGCCCGCTGAGCCAGACCGGTCGAAAATCTGAGAACGCAAAGCCTTGGCGACGTGAACCGATCGGACCGCCAATCCGAGGGGCCGCACCCGCTATGGGTTGGACGACAGAGCACGGCTTTCCGAGCGCCCAATAATCGCTGATGCATGCAGGCGGGTCGCCGTCCTTCGCTCACGAGGCGGGGACGCGGAGTGTTGCACTTTCCGTGCATCTCTCGGGAGTGTCCCGGCGCATCTTCCGATAAGGATGCTGGCGCGGCGGCGGACAGGCGGGTTGCACGCACGCTTGAGCGAGCAACCCGAGCAAGGAAGCACCCAATGGTCAACACTATCGAACAAGACCACCAGCGGTTCCGCCAGATCGTCCAAGGGAAGATCCGCAAGGATCTTCGCAAGTTCCTCTCGCGCGGGGAGCTCATCGGCAAGGAAGGCAAGAAGTACGTCTCCATCCCCGTCCACGACATCGACATCCCAACCTTCCGCTACGGCGACAACTCCGGCGGCGTCGGCATGGGCGAGGGCGACGAGGGCGATTCCGTTGGCCAGGGCCAGGGCAATCAAGGGCAGGGCGGCGAGCAGGAGGGCAAGCACCTGCTCGAGGTCGACATCACCTTGGAAGAGCTTGCGGACATCCTCGGGCAGGAGCTCAAGCTGCCCAGGATCGAGCCCAAGGGCCAGCACCGCATCACCACCATCCGCGACAAATACAGCGGCATCCGCCCGATCGGGCCCGCCTCGCTGCGCCACTTCAAGCGCACGTATCGCGAGGCGCTCAAGCGCCAGCTCTCGCTCGGGCAATACGACCCGGACAACCCGATCATCATCCCGATCAAGAACGACCTGCGCTATCGCAGTTGGGTTGAGGTCAAAAAGCCCCAGAGCAACGCCTGCATCGTCTACATGATGGACGTTTCGGGCTCCATGGGCGAGGAGCAGAAGGAACTCGTCCGTCTCGAAGCGTTCTGGATCGACACCTGGCTCCGCCGGAACTACGACGGGATCGACAGCCGCTACATCGTTCATGACGTGCGAGCCGCGGAAGTCGACAAGAAGACGTTCTTCAGCGTGAAGGAGGACGGCGGCACGCGGATCAGTTCGGCCTTCGAGTGCTGCCGCGACCTGCTCAAAGCCCACTACGACCCGCAGGATTGGAACATCTACCTCTTCCACTTCTCCGATGGCGACAACTCGTCCGACGCCGACAACCGCCTCTGCGTCAAGCTGATCGACGAGGAACTGCTCCCGCGCTCCAACATGTTTGGCTACTGCCAGGTCACCAGCGCCTACGGCAGCGGAAGCTTCCTGGGCGTGCTCCACGAAGCGTTCCCGGGCGGCAAACCCGATGAGTTCGGCCCGCGCGTCGTCACCAGCAAAGTCAACAACCGCGACGAGATTCTCGAAAGCCTGCGAGCCTTCTTCAAGAGCGGGCGATAGACCCCATGGCGGATCGGGCCCGGCAATCAGGCGCGGCAATCAGGTGCTGGACGCAGAAACCAGCATCAGGCAGAAAGCTTGGACGAGGAGACGGCGGAGGCCGACACCTTCGACTGCGACTTCGCGTCGGGCACATGCGCATCCAGCACACGCGATTCGGGCACACGCGCCTGAAGCGGACGAATGCTGAGCAGTCGCTTGCCTTCCTTGCTCAGTGTGAGCTTGGTCACTCTGAAGGACGCGCCTTCTACTGAGATCACCGAGCGCTTTGTGATGAGTTCCATCGCCATTCCTCGGGAATCCGCCACGACCTAAGAATCATAGCACTGCCGCACGATGTTCGCGAAGACGCCACACTGCCGGACGACCGCTTCCTGCACGTCAGCATCGGCAAAGAAGCCGGAACGTCTGGAGTCAAAGAAAACCACGGCGACAACCGATCCATCCTCGGACTCACGCACGGGGTACGCCAGGAAACTGAAGCGATCGTTCGAGAGCTGGCGCGCCTCCTCCTTTGTGTAGCCCCAGTGCTCGACCATCTCGGCGCGAAACTCGTCCAGGTCGGTCGCCGAGCGCTCCGCGGCGATGCACTCTCCGGAACGAGCCGCCAGGCCGATCGTCCCGACGCGAGCCGGAACGAATCTTGCCACCGGTCCGCCCGCGCCGCCCACGTACGAGATGATCTGCTGGAGCTGCGTGGGCTCGGATCCGCGCCGGTCGTAGTCCACGCGATAGACCGTGAGGCGGACGTCTCCCGAGTCAAAGCCCGTCGCCGGGTCGAGCGTCTGCTCCAGCAGTTCGTAGCAGCCGCGGGCCCAGCCCACGATCTCCTTGGGTTCGTGGATTGGCTCGTAGCGTCGCTCTTTCGCGAGCGAGCGGCGGACCTTCACGATGGTGATCGAGAGCGCCAGGACGGCGAGCGCGATGCTCACGGTGATCGCCCACGAGCTTGGCTGCTTGAGCGCGGCAAAGACCGCTGCGGAGCAGGCGATGAAGCCGTTGGCGCCGTCGAGATACGCGTCGCGCAGGCGCCATCGCCCGGGTTTCACGTTCGGGAGTTGGATCAAGACGCTCCCCCTTGAGGCAAAAGAAAACACGCGGGATGACCGCGTGTGAGCATACCTGATCGTCGGCGTGTCCGGGGCCTGCTCGAGCGCGTTACTTGATCCCGTCGCGGGCGGCCATGAAGCGGAACATGTCAACGCAGCGCGTCGAGTAGCCCGCCTCGTTGTCATACCACGACACGACCTTGAGGAATCGCTTGTTGAGCTCGATGCCCGCCTTCGCGTCGTAGATCGAGCTGTGCCGATCGCCAATGAAGTCCGACGAGACGACCTCTTCGTCGGTGTAGGCGAGGATGCCCTTCATGGGCCCCTCCGCCGCGGCCTTCATCGCCGCGTTCACGTCGCCCAGCGAGATGTCCTTGCCCGGACGGAACGTCAAGTCAACGCAGGAGACGTCGGCGGTGGGCACGCGGAAGGCCATGCCGGTGAGCTTGCCCTTGAGCGCCGGGATGCACAGCGCGACCGCCTTCGCGGCGCCGGTGCTGGAGGGGATGATGTTCTGGTAGGCGTTGCGGCCGCCTCGCCAGTCCTTCTTGCTCGGGCCGTCCTGCGTGGGCTGCGTCGCGGTCACAGCGTGGATGGTCGCCATCAGGCCTTCTTCCAGCCCGAAGCTGTCGTGGATGACCTTCGCCAGCGGGGCCAGACAGTTGGTCGTGCACGAGGCGTTGCTGATCACGGTGTGCTTGGCGGGGTCGAAGTTCTCGTGGTTGACGCCCAGGCAGAGCGTCGGCACCTGGGCCGGTTCGCTCTTGGTCGGGGCGGAGATCATGACGCGCTTGCACCCGCCGCCGGTGATGTGGAGCTGCGCCTTCTCAAACTCGGTGAAGAGCCCGGTCGACTCCAGCACGTAGTGAACGCCGAGCTCCTTCCACGGGAGCTTGGCGGGGTCCCTCTCCGCCATGGTCTTGGTGACCTTGCCGTTGACCGTGAACGAGGTCTCGGTGCTCTCGACCTTTGCCGGCTTGCCGCCCAGCGTGAATCGCCGGTGCATGGTGTCGTACTGGAGCAGGTACGCCAGATTGTCAGCGGGAACCAGGTCGTTCACCGCCACAATCTCGATGTTCGGATCTTCCGCGGCGACGCGGTAGACAAGACGCCCGATCCGACCAAACCCGTTAATCCCGATGCGGAGTGCCATGGAGAACTTCCTGTATGCGCTCGTGCGATCCCCCCGCGTGAAGACCACGCTTGGGAGTTGGCCAAGGATAGCGCGCGGCAACGCCACACATCGACTGGAGAGCTCTCGCGTGTCCCAACCGCCGCCGCCGACCAACCCTTGGGGATCGGTGCGGGAGCCATCGGGTGCGCATGAAGCATCTCCGCGCTAGCCGGGGCGTGCAACGCTCAAGGAATCCATGACGTCCAACTCTCAAGCGTTTCGTCTGTTCCAGCCGCTCCGGGTCGGGGCTTGGCAGCTCGCCCACCGGGTGGTGATGGCACCGCTCACGCGGCTTCGGTCCGCTCAACCCGGAGATGTCCCGACGCCGCTGATGGCCAGGTACTACGCCCAGCGTGCCACGCCGGGCGGACTGATCATCAGCGAGGCGACGCAGATCTCGCGGGAAGCACAGGGATACCCGCAAGCACCGGGAATCTACACCGACGATCAGGTCCGCGGGTGGAAGCTGGTCACCGACGCGGTGCATGCCGAGGGTGGGTTGATCGTGCTGCAGTTGTGGCATGTCGGGCGGATCTCTCATAGCAGTTTCCAGCCGGGTGGCGGGCCGCCGGTGGCGCCCTCGCCGATCGCGCCGCGCACGGGGATGGCCCATACGCCCACGTTCGAGCGCGCGCCGTTCGAGACTCCCCGGGCGCTGGAAACCGCCGAAGTTCCTCGCGTGGTCGCCGACTATGCCCGCGCCGCCGAGCTTGCCCAGACCGCCGGCTTTGACGGCGTTGAGATCCATGCCGCCAACGGGTACCTGCTCGACCAGTTCATGCGCAGCGCGAGCAATCGCCGGACCGACGCCTACGGCGGGTCGATCGAGAACCGGTGTCGCATCGTCGAAGAGGTGGCCCGCGCCGTCGTCGGCGTGTGGGGGCCGCAGCGTGTGGGCATTCGCTTTTCGCCCGTCAGCACGCCCGCGGATGACGCGGAGGCCGACCTGCACGATCCCGACCCAGTCGGTGTCTTCTCGCATGCGTTGGCGGCGATGGATCGCCTGAAGCTGGCATATGCGCATCTCGTGGAAGCGCCGAGCGCGCACGAAACAAGCACCGGGCGGGTGTACCACAAGACCATGCAGGCCGGGCAGATGCGTTCGGTCAGCGAGATCTTCCGAGGCGTGTTCCGGGGCCCGATCATCGCGGCCGGGGGCTACGCGCGAGAGAACGCGGTTGACGAGGTCGAGCGCGGGCACGCCGACGCGATCGCGTTCGGACGATGGTTCATCTCAAACCCGGACCTGGTTGAGCGACTGCGCCGCGGGGTGGATCTGGCCGCGTTCGACCGAACCACGTTCTATGGCGGGGGCGAAGCCGGGTACACCGACTACGCGCGGGCGACGTGATGCTATCTGGAACGGTTCCCTATCTTGAGTGCATGGAGACGTGCACCGTTCGACTCTTTGCTCGCGATGGCGAGCCGCTGCGCGACGAACGGGTGCGGGAGACGGTCGTTGCCACCGCCCACGCCATCGCCGAGCGGACAGGTGTCGAAATCGTGTCGCTCGAAGCGAGCGCGTCCGCGGTGACGGTGTCCTTGGCGATCGACAAGCTCGCGGGCATGGGCTTTCTTGCCGAGCTGCGTCGACTGACGGATCAGTGGCATGAAAAGAAGTTCGCAAGGCCCCTCTGGCCCGCGCCAGAGGATGGCGAGCGAGCCTGACGAGGCCCACCAACACCAGCCCGCGCAGCCCGACGACAGTGGTGGGCGGCGTTGCGATCTGTCGCCTGGCGGGGTTCACCCCCGGTCGGCGGACGCGGCGTGAGGCTGGCTGCCCAGCTTCCCCAGCGTGTAACCCACGGCAACACCCTCGGCATAAATGTGGCAGAGCGCGTCGCGCGTGCTCGAGGGCGGAAGCGACGAGAAGTAGGGATTCCGCTCGAGAAGCTCCTGTGCCACGAGCTTGGCTTCGGGGCTGACTTCGAGCCGATGGTTGTTGACCAACGAGAGTGGTATCGTCCAGGGGGAGGCTGGGTTGAGCTTGTTCGCTCGAGTGTGGACCAGAGCCTGCCAGGTGGGCTCATCGGGCACCGACTCCGCCGGAACTTTCGGTTGTGACTTGGCGTGTTCAAACACCTCGCACCTCCCGGGGAATTCTGGCAGTATAGGCACAATTCCCCAGTCGCTCGAAGCGAGATAATGTGTCGTCCGGTTGCCTTCAACGTGTGCTGCGAATGGATGGCCTATGAACCGTTTTCGACTGCTCTGCGTGCAGTATCTCAACACCGTGCCGCTCATCGAGGGGCTGAGCAAGCTTGGCGCGATCGAGTTGATGTCGGCGGTGCCCGCCAAGATCGCCCCGAGCGTGGTGGGGGGCGAGGCCGACATGGGCCTGGTCTCGGTTGCCGACGCCCTCGCCTCGCCCGAGCTCACACTGGTTCCGGTGGGCATGATCGGGTGCGACGGCCCGACGCTGACGGTGCGGGTTTTCTCTCGAGTGCCGCTGGAGCGGGTGCGGGTGCTGCACGCGGACCAGGACAGCAAGACGTCGGTGCTGCTGGCGCGTGTCATTTTCGCGGAGCGTTACGGAACGTCGGTTGAGATCCGCCCGCTGGACCGCAGCGCGATCAGCCAGGCCAGCGGCGCAGGTTGGGCCCCCGAGGCCGTGCTCCTGATTGGCGATAAGGTCGTCACCGCGGCGCCGAGGACGGAGCAGTATCCGGTGCAACTGGACCTTGGTCAAGCCTGGCACGAGCTGACGGGGCTGGCGTTCGTCTACGCGGCATGGGCTTGCCGCACCAGCGACGTGCGCAGCGAAAGCGTGCGGTCGATCTCCAGCGTGCTCGAGCGCCAGCGTCTGCACAACGCCACGCGGCTGCCATGGATCGTCCAGACCCGTGCCGTCGAGCACGGGTGGGAAGCCGAGCTGGCGTGGCACTATCTCGGAACGTGCCTGAAGTACGAGTTCACCGAGCGCGCCGAGCAGGGTCTGCGCGAGTTCGCGCGGCGCGCGAGCGCGCTGCTGGGACGCGAGATGGTTGTACGCCTGGCGGATCAGTTGACCCCGACCGCCTGAGCGGTCGGGCGTCCACCGATCTCGATTGGGCCAGCTTTACGCCAGCTCGGGGAAGAGCTTGCCCACGCTGGCGACAAGATCCTTCACGTGGCTGACCGATTCGGCCATGAGCTTCTGCTCTTCGGGGGCCATCTTGAAGGTGATGATCTTCTCGACTCCTCGTTGACCGATCATCGCGGGCACGCCAACAAAGTAGCCCTTGCCCTTGGCGCCGGGGGCAACGCCGAACTCATCCTCGCAGTAGGCTGCGGACGGGATGATGCGCTTCTTATCGCGGATGATGGACTCGACCATCTGGATGGTGCCGCTGGCGGGGGCGTAATACGCGCTGGTGCCCATGAGCTTGACGATCTCGCCGCCACCGACCTTGGCCCGATCGACGCAGGCCTGGACCTTTTCGATGGGCATGAGCTCGGTGATGGGGATGCCGCTGACACTGGTGAGGCGGGGGAGGGGAACCATGTCGTCGCCGTGCCCGCCCAGGAGCAGGGCGGCAATGTCCTCGACGGAGCAGCCAAGCTCCATCGCGAGGAACTCCTTGTACCGGGCGACGTCGAGCGCCCCGGCCTGGCCCATGATGCGGTGGACCGGGAAGCCGGTGACCTTCCACGCGGTGTACACCATCGCGTCGAGCGGATTGGAGACCACGATCACGATCGACTCGGGCGCGAACTTCTTGATCTGCTCGCACACGTTCTTCACGATCCCGACGTTGATCTGCACCAGGTCGTCGCGGCTCTGCCCTGGCTTGCGAGGCACGCCAGCGGTCACGACCACGACGTCTGAGTTCTCGATGTCCTTGTAGTCGCTGGTGCCGATGATCTTGGCGTCGAAGCCCTCGATGGGCGCACAGCAGGCCAGGTCGAGGGCCTTGCCCTGAGCGACGCCCACCTTCTCGGGGATGTCGAGCAAAACGATGTCGCCGAGTTCCTTCGCCGCGGCCCAATGGGCGCAGGTCGCTCCGACATTTCCGGCTCCGATGATGCTGATCTTGGCGCGACGCGGCATGGAACAGTCTCCCGAAGGCCCGGACCGATCGGCCCACGCGGGCGCGCGGTCGGGCGTTGTCGATGGGGCGCAAGGGTAGCCGGGAGGGAAGCGGGGGCGCCGCGGAAGCGGGTATCCGACGCCTGCAAGGGCATTCGGATCGAGCCCCGGCAAAGTCCGACGCGACACATGCTCGCTACGCCGGCAGCTTCTCGAGTTCCTTCCACAAGCGGTCCGCCAGGCGACGCATCGTGTCGAGCCCGAAGTCGAACTCGAGCCCAGCAGCGGCAAAGAGCTTGGGCAGGGGCTTGCTGCCGCCGAGCGTCAGCCCGCGCGTGTAGGCGCCGATCGCCTCGGTCTCGCCCCGCTCGAGCGCCATGACCCAGAGCTGCAGGGCGCCGAGCTGCGCGATGCCGTACTCGATGTAGTAAAAGGGATACTTGAAGATGTGGAGCTGGCGCTGCCAGAGGGCGGCCCGCTCGCGCTCAAGCCCGGTCCACGAGACGCCCGCCGAGAAACGGTCGAGAATGCCGACCCACGCCGCGGCCCGTTCGTTGCGTCCGGAAGCCTGCTCCGCGTGGCGCGGATTGGAATAGACCCAGTGCTGGAACGCGTCGATGGTCGCGATCCAGGGCATGATTTCCAGGATCTTTTCGAGTTGCCCGCGTGCCGCCCGGGCGTGGTCGGGCGACTCTGGATAGAACCCTTCCGCCCCGCCCCAGTGGGGCATCGTCAGCAGTTCCATCGACATGCTCGCGACTTCCGCGAACTCCAGCGGTGCGTGCCGATAGTGCAGCAGAGGCTCGCGCTCGGCCAGCATCGAATGGAACGCGTGCCCAGCCTCATGCACCATCGTTCGGACATCCGACGCGCGACCGGCGGCGTTCATAAAGATGAATGGCTTGCGCTCGCGGTCCCGCATCGCCTGATATCCGCCCGGGGCCTTGCCCTTTCGGCTGTCCAGGTCGAGGCACTCGCCGGTCGCGACGCCCCGCGTGTTCGCGCCATCACCAAGCCGCGCGAACATGGCGTCTAGGCGAGGGTCGAGCCGGCGGAGGGCCGCCCGGGTTTTGCTCACCAGGTCGCGACCATCGGAGAAGGGCGTGAGCGGGGGGCGGCCGTGCGGGTCGACCTCGACATCCCACGGGCGGAGCGACTCGACCCCGAGCGCCGTGCGCCGGTGCTCGCTCAGCGTCCGGGTCAGCGGCACAAACGCCCGCTCGACGCTGCTGTGGAACGCGAAGCAATCCGCGGGTGTGTAGTCAAAGCGGCCCTTGCTCTTGAAGGCGTATCCGACGTAGTTCTCAAAGCCCGCGTTGAGCGCCATCCGGTGACGCAGGCGCACCGATTCGTCGAAGATCTCATGCAGCGTGTCCTCATCGCGCAGCCGGCGCGACGCAACGCCCCGCCACGCCGCCTCGCGCACGCTCCGATCAGTGACTTCCTGGTACCGGGCCATCTCGGGCAGCGTCTGCTCGCGTCCCTCGAACATCACGTTCATCGCGCCCGCGACCCGATCGAACTTCTGCCCGAGCTTGGCCAGCTCCGTCTGGATCGGGACGTTCTCCTCGCGGAAGATCTCGACCGAGGCCCGCGCATCCCGCAACAGCACCCCGAACCGCTCGGCGTCCAGTGGCACGCGAGCGGCGAGTTCCACCAGCCGCCGGTCGAGCGCGAAGCCCGACTTCTTCAGGTTCGGGGCAACCTGCTCGATGAACCGCGTGTAGGCCGCCTGGGCTTCCTGGTCCTCCGTGTTGCAGGTCGTGTTGATCGAGAGGATCGATCGTGCCTCGGCGCATGCCGCGTCGAGCTCACTGCGATCCACGAGCCACTGCTCGAGCTCGGGCGAGGTTGCAACGCTTCGCGCGAGCAGTTCGTCCACGAAGGGGGCGACGTCATCCCAGGTGCGAACGCGCAGCGCGGCGGGGATTCGAGTCTCGATCGCGGACATGGGCGGCCTCCATCAAGCCAGAACGAGGTAACGAGACGAACGGAGACAAGCACGACGCGGAGCCACGAAGAGAGCGGGGCGCGGGGCAAAGAGTCGCGTCCGACGCGATCATAACTTGCGGCGCGGCGGGTGTCGGCGTGGGCGAGGCTCGCGAACCGCCTTGAAGAAAAAACCCCGGCGAAGGCGCCGGGGCTGGTCGTTCCTGTCATTGAGTTGGTTGCCGCGAACGCTCGGCCTCGTTGCCCTGCAAACCCCGCCTCAGCGCATCAACTCCTTGAGCAAGCGCTGCTGCTCCTCGATCCAGTTTTCAAACTGCTCGGGAAGCATGTTGAGGGTGAAGAGGGCGTGGTTGGGGTTGTTCTTGACCATCCCGACGATGTTGTTGAGCTCGCCCCGGGCCCGGTTGACGAACTTGCCGCGCTCCTGGCGATCCTGCGCCGCGGTCGCCGCCTGGATGTTCATCTGGTAGCTCGCCCAGTACTGCCCGATGAAGTCCTCGTCCTTCTGAGTCTTGCGGCGGAAGTCGACCTGCATCTTCTCGGCGCGGCTGATCGGGTAGTTGAAGCCCGGAACCGTCTCGCCGACCCAGGTGAACTCCTGGTAGCCCATCAGCTTGGCCAGTTCGTCGACGGTGTCCGCGGTGCCGCGCGAGAACTTGAACTTCTCGGCCGACTGCGAGGTAAACGTCAGGATGTTGAGCCCGCCGGAGGGGTTGACGACGTGCTTGCCGGTGGTGGTGTCGTTGAACCACTGCACGTCACCGTTCTCGTCGATCGTCGCGGAAAGCGCGCCGTTGAGGTCGCCGATCTCCAAGGGCTGGATGTCTTCAGCGCGGGCGGAGATCTGCATGGCCCGCATGATCAGCGGGTTGTGCCCGCCTCGTTCGGAAATCTTCTCCATCTGGTAGAGCACTTCGAGCAGCCCGCGGCCCTTCATGGCGTTGGCATTGCCGCTGAAGCCCGTGCAGGCCCCGTAGTTCCCGTTGCTCATGAAGTAGATCTCGTTGCAGGTGTGCGAGATCATGGCCGCGGCGGAGATCGCCGTCTCGATCCACGCGACGGTGCGGAAGCGGGGCTTGAGCTCGTACTCGATGAGATCCGAGACGCGCTGGATCTCGATGAGAGCGCCGCCGCCCGAGTGCACCCGGAGCACGACCACATCGACGCGGTCCTTCTCGAGCATGGGGATGGCGCGACGAATCGTCTCTGCCGTCACCTGCAGGCCCACCATGTGACCGTACTTGGCGTCGCCCAGCGTGATGATCGCGCCGCGATTCTCACCGTCGGAGAGACGAGCCTCCTTCGCGGCCCGGATCGACTCGGGGTCGTCGCTCTTGGAAACCAGGCCCTCGCCCGGAGCGGTCTGGCCCGCGGGGGCCGGCGCCTCGGTCGCGGGGGTTGCCTCGCCGGTGGTCCCGCTGTCGCTCGGCTTGGCGGGCGCGGGCGTCGAGGAGATGTCCCGCTCGATCGACTCCACGTCGCTCGTCGAGAAAAACTCGACCTGCCCCGTCGAAGTCCGGATCCACACAGCGCCGTCGACCTCGCGCTGGATCTCGCCCTCGACAACTCGGCCGGCCTTGGTCGTCACGCGGTCCAGCGCCAGGGCGTCGGCCGCCGTGAATGCCAGCCCGGTGGCGATGCTCAGCGAGGCAAGCATCGCGGTCAACGACCTCATGATTCGATTCGGTCTCATGGTTGTGTGCCCCTGACGAAACGGTGTCTTTGCTGGTTGGTGTGATGTGCCTGGAACCGGACCCCTCGCCCGCGAACGATTACCGCCGCGGATCGCGCAGCGCCTCGATCTCGATCTGCTTGACCAGGCTCTCGAGATCCGCTTCGGCGGGAATGTTGTTCTGCCAGCGCCAACGGGGGGAGAGCCCCTCGTCGAACTGGCGCATCAGCGTGCGCATCCGCTTGATGATGTTGAGGCGCTCGTTGCGGGCCGCGTTGCGCTGCGCCCACTCCGCCGGCGGCCTCACCTCGACCTCGCCATACTCGCGGAGCAGGTTGACCAGCTCGCGCTTGGCTTCGCGCAGGCGCCGGCTCCAGTTCTCCATGATCTTCTGCCCGCGTCCCTCGACCGGCACGCCCGCACGGTCCAGCCCCATCTCAAAGAGCAGTTGCTCGCGCGTGTCCGCGGTGCCCTTGGAGATGCCCAGGCGAAGAGCCACGTCGGCGTTGAGCGTCAGAACGTCGTTGCCCTCGCCCCGCACGCGCTGCATCAACCCATCCTGGTTGGCGTCCTTCCCGTCGTCGGTCAGCAGTTCCTCGTGCGGTCCCTCGGGCATGCGCTCCAGCAGAACCGCCTTGTCGCCCTGGAACGTCGCGGAGAGGACGTAGCTGCGAACGGCCATCGCCTGGATGATGCGCGGGTCGTACCCGCCAGCGATCGTCCAGCCCTGGGCGTGCCCCATCATCGCCGACATCCACTTCTGGTGCACGACCGAGTCGCCCTGGTTGTAGAGGAACTCGAGGTTGCCCAGCCCGCCCATGCGTCCGTCGGAGGTGAAGTAGATCTCCTTGGCGCAGAAGGGCAGCAGCGCGGCGCCGGCCATCGCGGAATCGACCCAGAACGCCACGCGGGGCTGGTTCGGGCCCCATTCCGCGGGGATGCGCGAGATGAACAGCGGGGCGATTTCTTCGGCGCGGCGAAGCTCGTTGACGTTTGCCGCATCGTCGGGCAGTTCCGACAGCTTCAGCTCATCGCGGAAGAACTCGGCATTGATCTTGAAGATCAGCACGTCGACCTTGTTGTCGCGAGCGTTCTCGATGGCTTCCCAGATTGGCGTCTGCGTGATGTCCTCGCCGAAGACCCCGTCCAGCTCGATGATCATGTACCGCTGCTTGCCGTCGGCGTTCTCGCTGGTGGGGCTGGCGGTCGCGGGCGTCGTCGAGGTGGACTTGGCCGCGGTGGTCGTCTTGGCGGCGGTGCCCGTCGGGGGCGTCGCGGGAGTTCCGCCCGGGGTTCCGCCCGCGGGCTTGGGAGCCGCCGGGGTGGCGCTCGCCGCTCGCTTGATCTCCAGAATGTCCGTCTTCTGATAGTCGGTCTTGAACGCGATGCCCGCGGCCCGGCCCGAGAAGGTGATGGTGCTCGCGGTCTCGGCGACGATCTTGCCGACCAGACGCCTTCCGTCCTTGAAGATGAGCTCGTCCTGTGCCGCGACCTGCTTCGTGTCGTCGGCTCGGGCGACGGCCAACCCGGACACGCCGGTCAGCGCAACGCCAGCGGCAACAATCGCGGCCGAAGCCCGACGGAGCCACCCCGACGCGCCGTTGCCTGTCGTTCCGTTGTTACCCGTCGCCATCCTCTGGGTGCTGACTCGCATCGCGTGGTCCTTTCCTGATCTCAACCGGCCGACTATGCCTCTACGACTGCCGGCGACTTGCGTTCGCTGACTTGGATTCGATGCCGCGGGGCCTTCAAGCGCCGCTCCGCGGTGTTTTTCTTCTCGCCCACCCCACAAACACGCCCGACACACACGTCCGCGTCGCCCTTGACAACACGATCCCAGACTGGGTGGGACGCTGTCAAGCACGAAGCGTACGAACGATCCGGCAGTCCTGCCCGAACCCGCCCCCGAACGAACGACCCAAATGACCCGAATGGACGACCCGAATGGACTGTCTGAGCTAACTCGGTGAACCGGGAGGGGTCGAACGTTCGACGCCCAACCGCCGGGCGAGTTCCAGAGCCTGCTCTCGATCGCCCACGCGACCTTCCAGTTGAGCATCGTACACGCCCTCGAGCACCGTCCGGAACCGGGGTCCCGCCCGGTAGCCTGCGGCGATCAGATCATCGCCGGTCAAGAGGGGTGGGGGAGCCAGCCCGGAAGCCGACGCCGCGAGTCGGGCTCGATCCTGCCAGAGCGCTTCGCCCCGCGCCGATTCCTGTGCCCCGCACAGCATCAGGGCCTGCGCCATCCACTCTTGTGCGAGAGCACGTTTGCGCTTCGCAATCGGCCAGTCGTGCCAGTGATGGAGCACATCTTGGTGTGTGGCAACAAGCTTGTGCAACATATGGTGTTCATCGTTGCTCAAGCACAGGGCACCCCGCCATCGGGCCGCCAGCTCCGTCGCCTGGCTGGGCGAGGCGATGCCCAGGTCAATGGCCCAGGCAGCGAGCGCCGTCGCAAAGTGGACCGGGAACTTCGTACGCTGGCTCCAGGCATCGAGCCCGGCGAGGATTGAAAACAGCGCCGGCCCGCCGGCGGGACTCGAGAGGTCCGGGCAACGGGAACTTGTGCACCCGGTTTCTCCCAGAACTGGGGAATCCAGGGCGAGCTCCGCGAGCAATCGGGCGGCGTGTGCGCGCGTCGGGTGGAGCAGAGCCCGGCGCAGCTCGTCGCCGATCCGCTCTCGGCTGATGCCCTTGAGTTCAGTCGCGTGCCGGCGGATGGCTGCGGCGGTGGACTCTTCAATCTGGAAACCCAATCGGGCCGCGAAGCGAACGGCGCGAAGCGACCGCAGGTGATCTTCCGCCAGGCGCTGGTCCGCGACGCCCACCGCTCGAACCACGCCTCGCGCCAGATCCGCCAAGCCGCCCACGAAGTCGATGATCTTGCCTTGCGCCGATCCCGAGGCGGTCGGCACCGGCGTCGGGGCTTCCAGCGGGTCGAGGAACATGGCGTTGATGGTGAAGTCCCGGCGCTCGGCGTCGGCCCGCGGGTCGCTAAAGGTCACGTGGTCTGGTCTGCGCCGGTCGGAATAGACCCCGTCGGAACGAAAGGTCGCGACTTCGATGCTGGTGGCGGGCGAGGCTTGGGCGGCATGCGGCGCTCGGGCGCGGACGAGCATTACGCCGAACGAGGCCCCGACTTCCTGAGACTTAGGAAAGATCGCCTTGATGCGGTCCGGGGTCGCATCGGTCGCGATGTCGTAGTCTGCGGGGGTCAGGCCAAGCAGTTCGTCGCGCACGCACCCGCCCGCGAAATAGGCAACATGCCCGCGATCGCGAAGAGTGCGAACGACCTCGATCGCGGCGCCGCGCTGGCTCGCCGTCGACCCGTCGGAGAGGCTGGCAGTGGTTTGGTCGGGCGGGGGCGGGGACACGAATCGAAGTGTACGAGAGGGGCGACGCTGGCAGGACGTGGGAAGCTCCCGGGAGTGTTTTCGAAAGCCGCCGGACTTGAGGCTCTGCGAAAATCCGGGTCAGTCGTCTCACCGCGGGCCCGTATAGTGTAAGGCGTGAAACTGGACGCCGATTCCCTTCGCGAGATCCTGGAGAGCGCCGAGTCGTTCCGGATTGAGCGAACGACGTCCGAGTCGAACACGGACAAGTTTGGCGAAGCGATTTGCGCATTCAGCAATGACTTGCCTGCAAGCGGAAAGCCTGGGTATCTGGTCGTGGGCGTGGAGGACGCGACCGGTCGAGTTGTCGGAGTGAAAGACGCCAGCAGCTTGGAACTGCTCCTGGCCAATATTCGCTCGCAAGGCAACATAACCCCAATGCCCATGATGTCGGTTAACGCGGTCGAGGTTGGCGGGAAGCACGTCGTGATAGTCGAGGTGCAGCCTTCGGTTCGACCACCGGTTCGATACAAGGGTCGCACCCACGTTCGCATCGCACAGCGTCGTGACTATGCCAGCATCGACGAAGAACGCCAGCTTGCCGAACGGGCGACGGATCAAGCCCGGACGTGGGATCTTCGTGCGTGCCAGGACGCGACGCTGGAGGACCTCGCGCTGGAGTTGTTCCTCCAGCCGTATCTGCCGAATGCGGTGTCGCGCGAAGTGATCGACGCGAACGGCCGGGAAATTCAGGAACAACTGGCGTCGCTGCGGTTCTTTGACCTGCGAAAGGGGCATCCGACCAACGCTGGCGTCCTGGTCTTTGGCAAGGACCCTTTATCTGTCTGCCCCGGGGCGTACGTCCAGTTCGTCGAGTACGAAGGGATGGACCAGGCTTCCAGCGTGCTTGCGAGCGAGCGGTTCAGCGGCGACTTGGCGACAGTGCTCCGAGAGCTGGATCGGCTCGCGCAGCGCCTAGCGCGCGAGCGGCCCGTGCGGCAGCCCGACCTGACCGACACTTCCGTGTACGACTTCCCGCCTCGAACGCTCCACGAGTTGTTCATGAACGCGGTGATCCACCGCAACTACGAGAACTCGACGAGCCCGGTGAGCATCAACCTTTTCGCCGATCGGCTTGAGCTTCTCAATCCGGGTTCGTTGTATGGCGAGCTTGCCTCGGGCGGGTTCCCGAACGGGACGTCGTATCGCAACCCCGTGATTGCCGAGGCCGCCAAGACGCTCGGCTTCGTCAATCGCTTCGGACGGGGCATCGCGATCGCGCAGGCGGAGCTCCAGAAGAACCAGAGCCCGCCCGCGGAGCTTAAGCCCATCGAGAACCACTTCCTGGCGATCGTGCGGAGGCGCGCGTGAAAACGATCGCTTTCTTCAACAACAAGGGCGGTGTCGGGAAGACGTCGCTGGTGTATCACATCGCCTGGATGATGTCGATGATCGGCATCTCCACGCTCGCGGCGGATCTCGACCCGCAGTCGAACCTTACGAGCGCGTTTCTCGAGGATGATCAGATCGAGCGGATGTGGAATTTGGAGGCGGGCCGCCCGACGATCTATGGTGCGATCGAGCCAAGGTTGCAAGGCGTTGCCGATGTCGCGTTGGTGAGGCCGGCGCAGTGCGCGGAGCGGTTGCACGTGCTGCCGGGCGATCTCATGCTGGCGAAGTTCGAGGACAAGCTGGCGACGAGCTGGATCGACTGCCACAATGACGAGTCCGACCCGTCCGGCGATTTCTACACGATGCGATCGTTATGGCAAGCGGTCCGTCTTTCCGCGGCAGACTGCGGCGCGGCGATCGCGCTGATCGACGTAGGTCCGAACGTGGGTGCGCTCAACCGAGCGGCGCTCATCGGCGCGGATCATGTTGTCGTGCCGCTCGGGGCGGATCTCTTCTCGCTGCAAGGTTTGTCAAACCTTGGCCCCACGCTCCAGGGGTGGCGGGCCGGTTGGCAGAAGCGGCGGGCGAACGCCAGCAAGAACGCGAAGAAGGATCTCGAGCTTCCGAGCGGCGCAATGGCGCCGCTTGGATATGTCGTCCTTAACCCGTCCGTGCGCGAGAGGTATCCGGTGAAGGCCTATCGGAAGTGGGCTGACCGCATCCCGGAGCGATATGCGACGCGCGTCCTGCAACAAGTGGAAGGTCCAGTCGCTCCCACCCCCGCCGCAGACTCGAACTGCCTGGCGATGATCAAGCACTACAAGAGCTTGATGCCGATGGCCCAGGAACAACGCAAGCCCATGTTTCTGCTAAAGGCCGCAGACGGCGCCGTAGGAGGCCACGCCGGGGCGGTCCAAGACTGCTTCGCTCAGTTTGAGAAACTGGCCCAGCGGATCCTCAGCGACGCTGAGATTTCAACCTAAGGCTGCGAGCCGGACCGTCCGCACAATCGCCTGCCGCACGTTCCCATTCGGTAGGTCGTGTCGACCATGCGGTACCCGGGAGTCGTTTTTACACAACCTCGTCGCGACGGGCGGCGGAAATGGTGGGGGCCATCGCCGGGGACTCGGTGGGCGAGATCGTCCCCGAGGCGGACAAGCGTGCGGTGGCTTCAACGTCGCACAAGGGGCGGTTGGACATCGGGTCGTTGATCAGGTCGGCGAGCGACACGCCGTCGAAGATCGCGATGACCGCCGCGGCGGCCTGGTCGGCCTTGCGGTGCAGCGGGCAGAGGAATGGTCCGTGGTTGGGCAGGCCAAGCGGACAGGACTCGATCCGCCCCATCGGCGACACGGCGTTGATGACGTCGAGGAGCTTGATCTCCGACGCCGCCCGCGCGAGCTTGTAACCCCCGCCCACGCCACGCCGACCGGTGATCAGTTCGGCCGAAGCGAGTGTCTGAAGCACCTTGGCGAGATAGTTGACCGGGACTTTCGTGAGACGGGCGATCTCGGGAGTCGGCACCAGGTCCGTCGGGCGCAGGGCGAGGCTGGCCATGGCACGCAGGGCATACTCGGCGGTTTGTGAGTACATGAAAGTTCCCTCAAGCGTCCGGTTTGCAGTATTGACGGTCACCTTAGAGCCGAGCCAACGGGCTCCAGGATGCGGGTGAGGATGCCGAAAAACGAGCTCGAAAGAAACAGAGTCTCAACGACGGTAGCCCCGTATCGCCTCTGGGGTCTTCGAGTTCGGCTCGATGCAAGATTCCTCGAATCGGCCAAAGTTGTCCGGAGCGACGCTTCACGCGCGGGCGTTCACGCGTGCCGCCAGTGCATCCACCGCTTGAGCAACCGAACCACGCCATCGGGGGGCTGAAAGGCGGTGGGCCTCATGGGGCCGCGGGTTCGAGCGACGTAGACGGGGCGGGTCATCGAGAGCAAGCCGAGCTCGCCCCGCGTGGTGCCCATGCCCGACGGGCCCAGGCCCGTGAGGCCCATGTTTGGGTGTGCGGACGGCATGAAGCTGTCGTTGATGGCGACGAAGTTCGACCGCAGGCGGGGCGCCAACTCGCGGGCCTTCGCGACGTCACGGGTGAAGATGCTCGTCGCCAGGTTCTGGCCGTGGGTTGCGTGGATTGCGAGCGCTTCATCGAGCGAGCGCACGGGCACGACCGGGAGCACGGGACCGAAGTTGTTCCCAGCGACGAGCGGGGCGTGGCTCGGGCAATCAACGATGACAAGCGGGCGGAGCAGGCGGCGTTTGCCGGAAGCGTCGGGCTGCGGCGGTTCGCACACCCCGCTGAGGCTGCGTCCGCCTTGGGTCATGGCTTGGCGGGCCTGTTCAAAGCAGGTTTCGGCGGCGTGCTCGTCGACGAGGGTGAGCGGGCGCGCCCCAGCCGCGAGCGGGGCGAGCGCTTGGACGAAGGCGGCGTAGGCGTTGGGCAGCACGAGCACACGCTTGGGCGCCATGCACGTTTGGCCCGCGTTCAGCACGACTGCGGTCCAGAGGACGCTGGCGGCGAGGTTGGCGTCGGCGTCGTCGAGCAGCAAAGCCGAGTCGCGCCCGCTGAGTTCAAGGGTGCTGGGCGTGAGCGACGGGGCGAGCTGGCGTGCAATCTGCACGCCGACGCTGGTGGACCCGGTAAAGACGACATGGTCGAACCGACGGGAACTGAGCAACTCGGCGCCCGCCTCGCGGGTCGCGGGCGCGACATTCAGGACCCCAGAGGGAAGTTGCACGCCCGGCTCCGGGCTCTGTGCCAGCTTGAGCAGCAGCGTCTGGCTTCCCGGCGAACGTTCGCTTGGCTTCACCCACACCCGATTGCCCGCGACGAGCGCTTGGATGAGCTGAATCCCAAGGAGCTGGATGGGGTAGTTCCACGTCGCGATGATCGCAACGTCGCCAAGAGGCTCGCGGCAGAGCGACAGACGCGTGCCCGCTTGCAGCATCGTGCCCCCCGAGACTCCCCTCGGGCGCAGCAGGCGGGCGGCGCTGCGTTCCAGCCAGCGGCAGGCTTCCAGCAAAGGCATGAGCTCTCCCACGAGCCCTTCAAAGTGGGGCTTGCCCATGTCCGCGCTCATCGCGTCGCAGAGGGCCTTCTGGTTTGTCGCCAGCGCGCGGCGAAAGGCGCGGAGCCAGCGCAGCCGCTCGGGAAGAGGCCAACTCGCCAGGCTTTTGGAGTCGTGGTTCACGCTGGGCGCAGACTAGGCCCAAGCGAGGCACGAGGCACGAGGCGAGAGAGAAGAGGGTCTAGTCCATCGCCTGTTGCGATTGCCCATGGCCCAT
This sequence comes from Planctomycetota bacterium, assembly GCA_033763815.1. Taxonomy (GTDB): domain Bacteria; phylum Planctomycetota; class Phycisphaerae; order Phycisphaerales; family UBA1924; genus JANRJU01. The sequence goes on along the minus strand of JANRJU010000013.1, from coordinate 44,086 downwards.
TGCCCGGCCCATTGCCCATTGCCCATGCCAACCCCCGGTGGGCTGCCTTGCGTCTCGACGCCGCCAATGCTTGATGGATGTCTTTCGCGGCTCGAAGCTCGTCCGAATGCCGGCTCCGGCGGGAGCTCGACCGGGTGCGGTGGTCCTGGGCTCTGGCTGTCGCGAGCGTGGTCCTCACGCTGGCGGCATGTTCGAGTCCGCCAGGCGAGGAAGCGGCATCGGAACTCGCGGCGACGGACTCGGTCGAGGCACCCGAAGCGGGCCAAGAACCGGCAAGCAACGAAGCGGACGAGAGCGGGATTGCCTCGCGCGTGCCAGAGGAGCGAACCCCGCCCGAGGGCGTGCTGGGCCCGCCGGAGCCTCAGAGCCCGTCGGCGGATGCGGATGACCAAGCATCGGCGAGCGTGCCAAGACCGGCGCCGACTCGGGCGGCCCCCGGGCTGATTCGTCCCGCGATTCCCGGGCAGGCGGTGCGCGACCCGGAACTCACAGCGAACATCCCGGGAGGGCGGGTGGCGGGAACGCCCGGGCTGGAGCTGGTGTGGTTCCGCGTGCCGGATCCTGGCTATTCGCCGTTCGCGTTGATGCTGTCGCCCTTCGAGGAGCGCCGAGCGCCAATCGCGCGCGGCCTCTGGCGCGAGCATGGCCTCCGCCTGCTTTCGCTTCCGGCGGAAGATGCCCGGCGACTCGAGACCGCATTTGCACGAGTCGGCCCGATGCAGCGGCAGGCCCTCGGGCAGCTCCCAGCGTGGACGCCCGCGATCGTCGGGCCCGCGTGGGGCGAGCGTCGCTCGATCCGAGTTGCCGACGGTGTTGTCGACGTCGGCGCTGGACGGATGCGGCTGCTCCTGCGATGCTGGCTCGAGGCGACGTTCGAAGCGTCGCCCGATGCCGCAGGTGGGCTGCCTGTCGCCAACCTGCCGCGAACGGTCCTGCGTGTTGAGCTCTTGCCCCAGCAGCAGGACGTCGCGTCGCGCAAGAGCGACCCGGCATCGGTGTTGCTGGAGCGGCTGGAGCGAGACTCCGCGTCGACGCCGCTGGATCAAGGGCTCAATTTTGAGCGGCTTTACGCGACGTTTACGCTGAACAACGCCGAGGCGATCGTGATCGTGCCCGAGGCGCCCGAGGTGGACTGGGCTCGCGAGCGGGAGCGGGCCGCGGCGGCGCGCCCGGAAAGCCCCGCGGGCACGGGCGAGGTTGGCCCGGTGCCGGTGTACGTGCCGACGCCCGGAGAGGCGCTCCTGACCGAGTCGGGCGTGACGGGCACGAGCAGAACGCGGGTGGTGATTATCTTGCACGCCCACGTGCCGGGCTGAGCATCGCGGCGAGCGAGCCAGGCGGAGCACTCAGTCGGGGTTGCGGCGATTGCGCTTGACCTCGCCGCGAGCTTTCTTCTCGTTCAAGCGGCGCTCCTTGCTTCCCTTGCTGGGCTTGGTCGGGCGGCGCTTCTTCGGGCGCACCATCGCCCGCGTCACCAGTTCGCTCAGGCGTTCGATGCACGCGTCGCGGTTGCGGCCCTGCGACCGGAACTCGTCTGCCGCGATGAGCAGTTCGCCCACGCTCGTGATCTGAGCGCCAGCGAGGGTGATCAGCCGAAGCTCGGCGTCAACGGGCAGGCGGAGAGCCGCCAGGGGAACGCGGAGCTGGCACTTGGTCGCCCGCTTGTTGACGTTCTGCCCGCCCGGGCCGGAGCTGGATGAGAACGAGAACTCGAGCACGCCCTCGGGCACGAAAACGCCCGGGGCAAGGCGCACCAGGCCCGGCTCGCCCGGGTTGTTGGCTGATTGCGACATCGCACCATCGGTCGAGCGCGTCACGGGTGGCCTCCCGAGGCAGTACCTGCACGAACAGCTACACGACGGGCTACGGGACCAGCTACGCGACGGGCGAGATCACGTTTCCCTGTCGCGTGTAGCGGCGGACGCTCGAATCCACGCGGAGCGACCACGCTTCGATCCCGCCGGCGACGGACATCGCGTGCAAACCCTGCTCGCGGAGCGCCAGCGCGCCGCGCAGCGACCGCTTGCCATGATGGCAGATGATCGCCAGCGTTGATCCCGCGGGCAGGTCGATCTCATCCGTGCGAATGGCAAGCTCATCGAGCGGAATATGCACCGAGCCCGACACATGCGCAAAGGCCCACTCCGCTTCCGTTCGGCAGTCGATCAACACCAGACGACCGGGACCCTCCCGGAGCCCAGCCGCGGCGGCTTGGGGCGAGATCTCGTACTCCGGGTTCAGCTCGCCCACGGCGCCCGAGCCCGCCGTCGGCGAACTCACGCGCCACCCCCCGAACTACCCCCCGAAGTACTTCCAGAACTACCGCCCGACCCGTTTGGTTGCACCGGGGGCAACATCTCATCCGAGGCCGCTGGGGGTGCGGGAGCTTCTGGGGGCGCCGTAGGCGCTTGTGCGGGCTGCGGCGGCAAAGACGCGGGAGGAGGTTCAGCGGGTGGCGACGCGCCCGGGGGCGAATCCACCGGAGCAGCCACAGACGCGGAGCCCCCGTGCTGTGGGGGCACAGGCGGCGTCGCGGGCACCGTCTCCGGGTTTTCTTCTTCGACCCAGCGCTCATAGCCCCAGCGCGGGCTTTCGCGCACGCTGCCCCGCTCCTTCCACGGTGCAAACCACACCATGCGAGGGACCAGCAAAATCGTGTCGCCCGCGACATTCAACGGTTGGAACACCAGCGCGTCGAGCATCCGCTCGCCCTCGCGCTCGCCTTCCAGTTCTAGCGCCGTTTCCGGCGTCGGATACTCACCGCGCTGGCGCGCGGTTTCTTGAGGGAGCCTGAAGAACCGCCTCGCGTATGTCGGGCGGTGGCGAGTCAGGTCCTGAGGCACGTTGACCGCAAGCCCGGTCCACTCGCGCCGCTCCAGGCCGCGGGGGGCGATGGAGAGCGGCTCCGAAGGCGTCTGGCTCAACTCCAGTGGCATCGTCGCCTGGGCCGCTTCCGGCTCCAGAGCTTCCAGGTGGACCTCATCGCGCCCGATCGACAGGCGGTGGTTCTCCTTCACGCACCCGGGCAGCGAAAGGAGCCCCAGCACGGGCGTCAGGAACGCGATGCGGCTGAAAAGCAGGCGGTTCATCACGATCCAGCGTAGCCGGGGAGGGGACGACGCGTCTTCGTGCCGGCGTGACTTTCGCTTCACGCGTCCTTAGTTGGAGAGGTTTGCAAAGGGGTTGGTGGCGGTCGCGATGGTGCCGAGGCCGACGTTCGGGGCCAGGATGCTGTTGGTCCCGCGCGCTGCGAAAGCGCCGCCAAACACGTTGCGGAAGCAGTGGTGGTTGCTGCCTTCGATGTCGACCGCCCGCACCCCCGTATCGCGTGCGATCAGCACGTTGTCGTGCAGCGTGCAGCCATCGCCATAAAGCGCCGCGGCGGAGGCGGTGAAGCCGGCTGGCGGCGTGATCCCCGAGACGTAGTTCCGCGTCGCGGCCGATCGATTCACCAGGTGAATGCCGATGCCGATGGTGTCTTCGATGCGGCAATCCGTGACCAGTGCGCCGGACTGGACGAAGATGCCCCCGGTGTTGTTGCCAAAGCCCGACACCGTGCCGTTGTTGCGGAGCGTGCAGCGCGCGACGCGGATGGCGGGCGTTGTGCCATCCGCGACGTTGGTTCGAAGGGCGATCGCATAGTTGAGGCAGTTGGAGATGACCAGGTCTTCGATGACACCCGAGGCGAGATCGGCATCGACGGCGCTGGAGACGTTGGCGATGATCCCGTTTCGGATGACGACGTTGTTGGCGGGCTTCCCGTTGCGGAGGACGACCCGGATCGCATCGTTGATGCTCGCGACGGGGCCGGGCTCGCGGATTGCAAAGCCGTTCAGATCGAGTGTCACATCGTCGGACTCGATGCGGATTGTCGGCAGCGTTCCGATGGCATCGACGTTGCCCGTGAGGTAGTAGGAACCCGGGGCATTGATCAGATAGCGGCACGAGCCATCGACTGGCGTCAACTGGGGCCCGACGGGGATTCGCGGCTCAACCTCCTGCAGGGTCTTGTACGACGAGGTGACCAGGCCCGCCGGCGGGCTGAGCGGACCGGCGGTGACGCGGGGCGCCAGCCACAACGCTCCCAGCAGACCCGTCATGCCCGCCAGCGCGCATGAGATCGACGACGCCACAACACGATTCATCGTGCCTCCCTTTTCTTCCAAAGACCCTGGACCCTCGTCAAGAGGCGAAGCGGTCCGGCGACGAGCGCCACGAAACGGAGACCGACCGCGACATTGGTGGAACTTCTGGTATTCTGGTCACCAGCGTTGCAACCGGATGTGGGCGTGACCCCGCCCGAGCGAAAGGAAGACCGCATGAGCGACATCACCGGCACGGGAATCAAGGAACGCACGCCGGACCAGGCGAGCGCGATCGGGGACGTGCGCGGGTGGACGCGGCGCGAGGCGATCCAGACCTCGCTCGCGAGCGCCGCCGGCTTGATGGGGGTTTCGGCGCTGGCCAAGGGCGCCGGCGCTCGCGTGCGCGAGCCCGGGGCGAATCACGCTGGCGACGCGAGCGGGCAAGCCCGAGCGGCTTCCGCCGGTCCGGTCCCGCTGCCGCGTGTTGCCGCGTTCGAGCGGATGGCGTTTGGGATGTTCGTCCACTGGGGGCTCTACTCGCAGATGGGCGTGGGCGAGTGGGTGATGAACAATCGCAAGATTCCGAGCGAGGAATATCTCAAGCTCATGGCGACGTTCAAGGCCGAGTCGTTCTCCGGGCGCGAGCTGGCGCGGGTCGCGGCAAGCGCCGGCTGCCGATATGTCACGCTGACGAGCCGGCACCACGAGGGGTTCAGCCTCTACGACACGCGAGGATTATCAAAGCTGGACGTGACGAACACGCCCTGCGGGCGTGACCTGATCGCGGACTTTGTCGAGGGCTGCCGCGCCGAGGGCGTGGTGCCGATGCTCTACCACACCACGCTGGACTGGAACGAGCCGCGCTTCAAGAGCGACTTCCCCGCCTATTTGCAATATCTTCGTGACAGCGTCGAGATCCTCTGCACCAACTACGGCCCGATCGGGGGCTTCTGGTTCGATGGCAACTGGAGCAAGCCGAGCGACGACTGGCAGGAAGACCAGCTCTACGCAGTGATCCGCAAGCACCAGCCCGAAACGCTCATCATCAACAACACGGGCCTGGAGGGTCGCGGCAAGCTGGGCAATCCGGAGATCGATTCGGTGACGTTCGAGGCGGGGCGTCCCACGCCGATGGATCGCACGGGGCATACGAAGTACGTCGCGGCGGAGACGTGTCACACGATGAACTTCCACTGGGGGCGGGCCGAGGCGGACTTCAACTATCTTTCGCCCGCGCACGTGATCGAAGAACTCTGCATCTGTCGCGGCGCCGGCGCCAACCTGCTCATGAACATCGGGCCGCTCGCCAGCGGCGCGGTTCCCGCGTACGAACGGGGCCTCATGGAGCGGGTCGGTGCTTGGGTCCGCATGCAGGGTGGCAACGAAGGGCCGATCTACAACGCCCGCCCCGCAGGCATTGTCGGCGAGGATGGCGACTTTGGGCTCCTGGCTCCCGCGGGAAACGAAGCTTTCCTCTTTGTCTTTGGCCTGACACGAACCAGCGGCGGACGCACCCACAACCCGCACAAGGGCCCCGGCAAGCGCGCGTTCAGCAACATTCCGGCGCAGTTCACCCGCGCCTCGTGGCTCGACAACGGGCAGGAGCTCAAGCTGGAACGCGACGCCGAACGTCGACTCATCCTCGATGCGTCGGGCTACGCCTCGGGCGTGAACATGGTCGTGCGGATTGCCAAGCTCACGGCCTAGCGCCCGCTTCGCGCCTCGCGCCTTTCGCCTCGTGCCTCGCTTTCCTGTTACGCAGCCTTGCGTGCCGGCGGAGTGCCAAGGTCTCGCCGCAGATGCTCGCGGGCGCTTTCGATGGTCAGCGTCCGGCGCGCTGCGGCCTCGGCTGGCTTCGCCGCATGCTCTTCAGCGGCGAGGTGTCCTTCGCCCCGCGCTTCTTCCATGACTCGGGCGATTTCTCCCTCGCAGGCGAGGAAGGCCTGGACACAGGCGGGGTCGAACTGCGTGCCCGCGCCGGAGCGGATCATCTCCGCCGCTCGCTGGTGCGACACGCTCGATCGATACACCCGGCTGGACGTCATCGCGTCGTAGGCGTCGGCGATGGCGACGATCCGCCCCGCCAGCGGGATCTCGTCGCCCTTGAGCCCCAGCGGATACCCCGCACCGTCCCAGCGTTCGTGGTGCGTCAGCGCGACCTGGATCGCCATCTCGATCAGCGGGTCGACCGGCGTGGCGTTCGCCCGCGTGCTCATCAGGGCGTCCGCGCCAATCAGCGTGTGACGCTCCATGACGCTCCGCTCCGCTGGGTCGAGCCTGCCCGCCTTGAGCAGCACGCGATCGGGCACGCCCGCCTTGCCAACATCATGAAGGCGCGACGCGAGACGCAGCGTGCCGATCCACGCCTCGTCGATCGTGGCGGCTTCGTGCGCCGATTGCCGAAGGGTGTGGGCGATCAGTGTCGCGACGGTGGCAACTCGATCCAGGTGAGCACCCGTGTCGGAATCACGATAATCCGCAAGCCCGGCGAGCGAGGCGATCATCGCGTCTCGCGCCGCGATCGCCCGCTCGAGCGTGGTTGCCTCCTCGCGAGCCCGAGCGCGAAAGCGAGACGCCTCGCGCGAGGCGTGTGTCAATGACTCGCGCACCAGTGACACCAACAGGCCAGCGCCGGCAAGCAACCAGCCGCCGGCAGTCAAGGCCGCCAGTGCGGGCGACTGTTCGCCCAAAAGCGTGAAGGACAACCACCCAGCGGCGAGGGTCGCCCCCTGCGCAAGCACGCGCGTCGCCATCGGACCCGGCACAGGAACATCGAGCCCGGTGGTTCCCGTCTCGGAGAACGCGGTCCGAGTGTGTTTGATTTGGGCCCGCTCGGGACCTGCGAATGATGCAGGGGGCGAGTTTCCTTGGGCGAGCTTGCGCTGGTTCTCGGGTTGTTGTTCGGGTAAAGCAGCGTGGCCTGTGGCTTGTGGGTCGTTCACGCAACGTCTGTCGGCGACGCCCGCCCGCCAGTGGACACGCCCGCACCCTCCTCCGTGTTACCAGCCGTTACGCTCGGCAGACTTTGACTCTCGGCCTGCCCGTGCGGCGTGCCGGCGACAAGACCGTGCGCCGCGCCACACTCGGGGCATCGATCGCCCTTGGCGCCGACCAGCGAGTAGTCGCACGCGTGGCAGCGATCGGCCGGAAACGCGTTGTTGTCGCGGGCAAGTTGTTCATACGCCGCGACGAACAGTGCGGGGATGAACAGGGTCAGCGCAACGACTCCGATGACGGCGATGAGGCCGACGAACGCGCGTGCGGCACCGGCGAGGCCGCGGCTGTCCGCCAAACCGAACATGAAGAAAACGCCGCCGAGCGCGAGCGCAAGCAATGATGCGAGCAGCATCAGCGACCACCCGGTGCGGCCGCGGGTCCAGCGCCACGTCGCAGCCATCGAGCCACGCGCACCACTTGTGACCTCCCTCATGTTGCGACGATCAAGCAGCAGCGCGATCGCCAGACTCGTGCGCACGCCAAGGTAACCGCCGATCGGTACGAGTAGGAGAGCAGTCCAGTAGTGAATCTCGAGTCCGACCATAATTGCGATAAACAGCACGATCGATGGATACGACAGCACTGCAACGATCAAGCATGCGATCGCAGTCGCCCCCAACAGTCGCTGACCCAGCATCAATCGCCGGTTGCCCAAGAGCAACATCGCCAGGGAGATGCATCCGACGAGCCCAATGCCGTAGACGAGAGTGGTTCCCAGCACGCGAAGAGAAAAATGGATCACTTCACTCGCGAGATTGGGCCCGCCGACAAGCGATGTGCTGAATCGACTCAACACCACCAAGATCAGCCAAACAACCACAGCTGCAACGACGGTCACAATACTCGCCACCGGTATTGGAAACGCGCACATCAACGGGCGTTGACGAACCAACATGAGTGCGCCGGTCACTACGCCACGAACTGAGAATCGCTCTGACGATGCGGTAGAAGCGTCGCTCATGTTCCCCCGCTCTTGCTCCCAGCCGTTTCGAACGCCGGAGTTGTGACGAACGCGCCTACTCGGTCGGACGTCTCGAAGCTCATGCCGCACTCGGGGCACGTGTTTGTTGCCAGTCCTGTGAGTAGATAGCCGCACGAGCGGCAAGAGTTCCTTTGCTCAAAGGCGTGGTGCTCGGTCGCAAGCAGTTCGTACGTCACGGTAAGGATCGCAGGCGTGAGCGGCATGGAGAAGAACACGAGCCACCCAAGACCGAGCATCACGAACTCGGTGCTAAAGCCGCCTGCAACGACGATGAACCCCAAAGTATTCAGAACGAGAACGGTGCCCACCAACAAGGACAGCGTGATGCCCTTGGACCCGGCCGTCCAGCGCATCGCAGTCTTGACGGCCTCGAGCGTGGAGCGCGGAGGGTCGACGAGTCGAGGGTCACAGATGAGCAAATAGGCCGGGAGTAAACGAGCGAAGATGTAGAGAGACCACACGAGCACAAGCCCGCCCGCGGCCGCCGTGAGCACGACCGCTTCGGTCGTTCCAGGAAACGCAAGGTGAAGGGCCACCCCGACGATTGAGGCGAGCAGGGTCGGAATGATTAGACGCGCGAGATACTGCACATGCACCCCGAGCGATCTCCGAAACGTTCCTGAACTCCAGTCCTTCCTTGATTCGGCGGAGCTTCGACGTACGAGATGCAGCGCAAGCGCCAGAAACCGGGCGATGCACACGCTCTTCACCATCGCCATCCACACGACGAGAGCAAGCAATCTTGGGGTCAGTGCAATACCAAGAATAAATAAAGCAAGAGCGCCGGCGAGAGCACACACTCCAAGGATGAACATAGTAGCGAGAACGATTCCAAAGAGAGCCCCGTAGTTACGTCCAAGCGCGCGCATGCCTTGCGCGAACGCATGGGCGAATGTGAAGCTCGCGACTTCGTCCCCGGTCATAAAGTCACCCGCTGAACGCGGCACGAGAGTTCACGCGGCCCGCGTTACCCAAACCTTCCCGTCACATAATCTTCCGTCTCCGGCAGCCGCGGGTTCTGGAAGACCTCGCGGGTCGGCGCATATTCAACCAGCCGGCCAAGATACATGAAGCACGTGTAATGGCTCACCCGGGCCGCCTGCTGCATGTTGTGCGTGACGATCAGCACGGTGTATCTCTCGCTGATCTCGCCGATGAGTTCCTCGATGCGCAGCGTCGCGATGGGGTCGAGCGCCGAGCAGGGCTCGTCGAGCAGCAGCACTTCGGGGTCGGCGACGATCGCCCGCGCGATGCACAGCCGCTGCTGCTGCCCGCCCGAGAGCCCGAGCGCCGACTCGCGGAGGCGGTCCTTGACCTCGTCCCACAGCGCCGCCGACTGGAGGGAACGTTCGCACGCTTCTTCCAGCACGCTGCGCTTGCTCTCGCCGTCGATTCGAAGCGGGTAGACCACGTTCTCGAAGATCGACATGGGAAACGGGTTGGGCTTCTGGAAGACCATCCCGAGGCGCTTGCGCAGGTCGATGACGTCGACGTTCGGCCCATACACCGATTCGCCATTGAGCAGCATGTCGCCCTCGACGCGGACGCTCGGCACCAGGTCGTTGAGGCGGTTCACCGAGCGCAGGAGCGTGCTCTTGCCACACCCCGAGGGGCCGACGATCGCCGTGACTCGTCCCCGCGGCACGACCATGCTCACCGAGTGCAGCGCCTTGGCCGCTCCATAAAAGAGCGAGAACTCCTTGACCTCGAGCACGGGGCTCTCGCTGGCGAGCGTTTCGTGGATCGCGGGCGAGAACGCCTGGTTGCCGCGGATGGCTTCGATGACGTGGTAGCGCTTGCGGGGGAGTTCGCCCCCGCCCAGCCCCCGATCGCCCGACCGAACCTCGCGCTGGGCCACAGCGCGCATCGCAACGCTCTGCGTCGAAGCCGCCACGGGATCGGGCTTTTGAGTCGTCATAGATAAAGGATAGGAGTCGGGTGCGGACATCAGGCGCCCAGCGCCCGCCTCCCAGCACCCGCCTCCCAGCACCGGCTCAAGACTCGGGTGCGAGCGCACTTGGGGAGCATGAGGGTGAGCGGGGGCGCGGTGAGCGCGGCAATAGACCCCCGTCGCCGGGGCGACGGGTTCGCGGGCTGGGGTCGGCGCGATTAGCTGAGTGCCGGCGCCGCCGGGAAGTCAACCGGCGTTGCGTTCACGTGGTTGAAGTAGTTGGTGAAGGTCGCCATCGCATAGTTGGCGACGACCTCAGCAACATCGGCATCGGCGTAACCCGCCTTCTTGAACGTCGCCAGTTCCGCGTCGCTCACCAGCCCCTTCTTCTCGTGCAGCGCCAGCGCGAACGCGATCAGCGCCTGGTGCTTGGCGTCCTGCGATCGCCCCTTGCGGGCCTCGACGGTCTGCGGCTCGGTCAGGCCGCTGCCCTTGCCGATCGCGGTGTGCGCCGCCAGGCAGTAATCACACGAGCGGGCCTGGGCCCACGCCAGTTGGAGGAGCTCGCGCTCCGCCGTCGTCAGCCTTCCCTGGCCCAGCGCTCCGGAGAAGGCGAGGTACGCGTCCAGCACCGCGGGCGAGGCTGCCATGCTCTTGAAAATGTTGAAGTGTTTACCTTTCAGGGGGCCTTCGAACAGTTCCTTGGCGCGGCCCGAGGCGGAGGCGGGATCGACAGCAGCGATGCGGGGCATGGAAAACTCCGTGAAATTGGCGTGAAATTAGGCCCGAAAGACACTCCCCCGGCGCTTCTGGCAGGGCCGGCCAAGGCCGACGCCCACCCTGCTGCAATAGGTTATCAGCTCCACCGGCAGGACCATCGAAAAAACGCTTGGGGCATGCTCCGCCCGCCATTGGCCAACGTTTGCTCGTACAGTGGACCGATCCGGAACTATTCCGGACATGGAGCGCGGTTTGGGGCGGGGCACGGCGCGGCCCCGTGGCTGGAGCTGGACCATGACCGATGCGGCCCGGGCGCTCTGCTCGGATTTCTACGTCAACCACAAGCTCGGGGTCAAAATGGACCTGCCCAAAGGGCGGGAGTCTGTACTTGATCTCTTCGAGCGGCTTCGCAAGCAGTTTCCCCAGATGAACCAGTTACGACGCTTCCGCGAGGAGGTCGCGCTCGAATCGCCGCAAGCCGAGCCCCCGCACCGGTGGGTCGCCATGCGTGGCAACACCATCCGCAGCGGGACCGTCAACGCCGCTGCCTGGGACGAGAGCTACGCGCTCCACCTCAGCGTCCTGGAGCTCGCCCCCTTCTTCCTCAACATCAGCCCCCTCGACGTCGATCATCTCGAGCTGCTCTATGGCTTCGACATGGCGGCGCAGGGCAACCACGATGCCATCGTCTGTCAGGCGTTCTACTCAAGCTCCCCGCTCGCCGCCTTGATGGAGCTGCCCGACGCGCACCCCATCGAGTGCCAGCCGACGCTTGGGTTCGCGCTTGGCGAAAAGGCGGGCTCGGAACTCTTTGTCGAGGTCAAGACGCGCACCGGCCCCCGAGGGATGCGCCCCGCAGAGCCCCGCGAAGACCCGATCAGCGTGTATCTCACCATCCGCCGATTTGCCCCGCTCCGCGACGTCAAGGAGCTTCCCGCGCTGCTCAAGTCGATGGCCGAGATCGGGGAGAGCGTGGTGCAGTCGCACGTCATCCCCAGCCTGCTCGTCCCGCTTCGCGATGCCATCGGCAGCTCCAACAGCGAGTAAGGGCCGAGTGAGGGTGGGCGGCCTTGCAAGTCGACCCGCCAGAAGTTCGAAAGAAAAGCGCACGCTCGCGCAGTTCAACGGTCACGCCCAATGTCGGTCCTTGGCCAAGCATCTCCCACGCAGATCGTCGCCGTCGTCGGCGGGCTGATCGTGCTCGTCGTCGTCGGGGGCCTGGCGATCCTCGCGGTGCGCCGGCGGCTCTTCCGCGCTGCCGCGTCCGACACGCAGCCCCTCTTGCTCGATCATCTTCGCGAGATGCGCCGCACCGGGCAGATGAGCGAAGAGGAGTACCAGGCCGCCAAGCGGGCGATCGCCCTCAAGGCCCGCGACGCGATGACCAGCGGTTCATCGCCCGCCTCGGTCGCCAACGCTTCCGGGCGTCTGAGCGACCATGACAGTCGCCGCCAGCGGGAGCTGAACGAACTGCGGGCAAGGCGTGCCGCCCACCAGGGAGGCCAGGGTTTGCACGAGGGCTCAGCCCACGCGGGTTCACCCCCGGGTTCGGGTTTGTCTCCCGCATCTGAGGGGCCCGGCGGCGAACAACCAGGACAACAGCACGCCCAGCACCCGTCTAAGCCTTCCCAGCGGCCCGCGCCGTGACGACCTGCCCCGCTGCTGCCCAACAACGGGTAATCCGGGCACGCCAGAATCGCGAGAACGTCCACGAGCTTGGCCGCCACGGGTCGCGAGCGTGGAGCGTGAGCGCCAACGCGTCGATAGACTGCAGGCAAGTGCCCACGACGCATGGGGTTGACGGGTCGGCGACAGGTCGACGCAGCGCCATGGGGTCGATGCTTCAAGGAGTCTGAGCGCGGGGGACTCGAACGCGGCAAGCTGGATGGGGTCACCGACGGTTCAGGGGTCGTGACGCGCGTGGTTTGTCAACACTGGGGTGTTTGACCATTCCATTGTTGCTCCGCGTCACATATGCTCTGTGCCTCGTGCGGCGTGAAGGTGGCTCTGGCCAGCTTTCACGCTCCACTCGTCCACCCCACGCAGCGGGGAGACGCGTTCGAGGTATACCGACTTTGGGCGACGCCGGGTGGGCGTTCGCGGAGTTCGTTTTTCTGCACCAGGCGGGACAAGAACGACATGGCAAAGAACAGGAACGACGGCGAAGGACCCACCGGCCCCGGCAACGCTGCCCGCGACCCCGAAGGGTTCAGGGGACGGAAGGTCACCACGTGCTCGTTCTGCGGCAAGACCAGCCGCGAAGTCGGGCCCATGGTTGAGGGACCCGGCGAGGTCTACATCTGCACCAACTGCACCGACCTTTGTCAGAACATCTTCCGCCAGGAACGTCGGCGGGTGAACACCGTCACCACCGCCATCAGCAACGTCCCCGCCCCGCGATCCATCAAGACCTACTTCGATGAGTACATCATCGGGCAGGACCAGGCCAAGAAGGCCCTCTCCGTCGCAGTCCACAACCACTACAAGCGGCTCCTGCACCTGGAACGCAACGAAGGCGGAGTCGAGCTCGACAAGTCCAACGTCCTGCTCATCGGGCCCACCGGCTCGGGCAAGACCCTCCTCGCTCGAACCCTCGCCAAGATGCTCAAGGTTCCCTTCGCCATCGGCGACGCCACGACGCTCACCGAGGCGGGCTACGTCGGCGAGGATGTCGAGAACCTCCTCCTCAAGCTGCTCCAGGCCGCGGACTTCGATCTTGAATCCGCGCAGCGCGGCATCATCTACATCGACGAGATTGACAAGATCGGCAAGACCAGCAACAACGTCAGCATCACCCGCGACGTCTCGGGCGAGGGCGTCCAGCAGTCGCTCCTCAAGATGCTCGAGGGCACCGTCGCCAACGTTCCCCCGCAGGGCGGACGCAAGCACCCCGAGCAGCAGTACATCCAGATGGACACGTCCAACATCCTGTTCATCTGCGGCGGGACGTTCGTGGGCCTGGAGGACATCATCCGTCGGCGCATCGGCAAGAGCCGCATCGGCTTCACCACCGAGCCAACGCTCCGTGACGAAGCCGCCGAATCTGCGAAGGTTCTGGCCCAGGTCACGGCGGACGACCTCATTGAGTTTGGGATGATCCCGGAGTTCGTGGGGCGCTTGCCGATGATCGCCCCGCTGATGCCGCTGACCATCGAGGCCATGGTGAACGTGCTGACGGAGCCCAAGAACGCGCTCGTCCGCCAGTATCAGCACCTGTTCTCGCTCGAGGGCGCGAAGCTGAGCTTCACGCCCGAGGCCCTGCGGGCAATCGCCGTCAAGGCGACCAAGCGCGAAACGGGGGCCCGCGCCCTCCGCGCCGTGCTCGAAGAACTGATGCTCGATTACATGTTCGAGCTGCCTGGCGGCAATCACTCGGGCGTCGAGTTCCTCATCGACGAGGAGGCTGTCGCCTCGCCCCGCAAGTTGACGGACCTGCGCATCCGCCGCAAAGAGTCGGCGTAAGCCGTCCTGCCCATTTCGCGACACCTTTACACCCAACCGACCGTGCCTTCACGGTCGGTTTTTCGTTCCACCACGCCGTTTACCGACGGCCAAGCGCCTGCGTCGGCAGCCCGAAGACGGGGGCACCCAAGAAAAACAGCGGGCAGGGGTTGAACCCTGCCCGCTCGTGCTGGAACGCTCTGCTACCCGTTGAGTTACATCCGCCGACGGCGCGCACCGAGCACGCACATGCCGGCGAGGCTGAGGGCCGCCGTCCCGGGGAGCGGGATCAGCGTGAGCTGCGACTGCGCGAACGAGTCGTTGCCATTCATCACGCCGTCGCGGTTGTGGTCGACGAAGATGTTGAGGACGCGGACGTTGTGCCCGTTGGCTCCCCAGCCGTTCGCGACCGCGGCATAGGCCTCGCTCGCCCAAGCAGCTGCCTGGCCCTTGCCCTTGTTCGCCAGACGCGACAGCACCTTCGCCTGCGTGTTGTCGTTATTGCTGAACTCCTGCTCGAGGGTCCAGAACGCGTGCTGCAGGTTATCGGCAAACTGCTCGCGGCTGGCCCCGCTGGCGTAGTTGAAGCCCGACAGCTTGCCCGCGCGGAACTGGGTGTAGAGGTACGCCGTCTCGAGGCTCAGGCGGTCGCCCGAGTTCGTGTTCGCGCCGCCGAGGCGAGCGACATCGTCCAGGCGCTTATCGAACGAGTAGGTGTTGCCCGGGTTCCACACGAACTCATCCAGCTCGACGCAGAACGCCTGGAAGGTGCGTCCGCCCGCGGTGAGCCCGATCTTGTCCGACACGCGGTCGGTCTTCCCGGCGAACCCGCTCAGGACTTCGATCTTGAACTCGCCACCAACGCCGGTGCGGAACTTGGCGGTCTCACCCGCCATGCGGATCGAGTCCTCACGGTCACCCCAGACACGAACCTGGCCAGCGTTGACGACGCCCTGGGCGAGCACGAGGCTCGCCGCAACAACACAAATCTTCATGATGTAACTCTCCTCGACGCGTTCGCAGCGGCCGCCCGCCGGAAAGGTGTTCAGACTCGCCCGCAGCGAGCCCGTGAGCATATATGAGAGCAAGCACTTGAAGACCAGACCACACACGCCCATGAAATTTCCGCGTTACTCGGAGTGATAACGCACGGAGTCACATAAGAAATGCCCCACCGTGCCAGGATTGCAAATCCGATAACGAACGCGTCACGCCAGCCCGCGATGGTCGGGCCCGCGATGGTCGCGGCAACGCTCAGGGTCTTGGGCCTTGCGCGATCATCGCCGCGGCGTGCGGGCATAGCCCCGGCGGACCACGTGGACTTCCGGCACCTCCGCCGGGCGCATCACCTTGGTCGCCTTCCAGCCCTTGTCTGTGCGCAGCGCGTCATAAACGACAGAGGATCCGTCCTTGAGCACACGGAACCCGTCGCCCTCGATCACGCTGAAGTGGGCGAAGATGTCCTGTCCCTCGGGCCCGACGATGAAACCGAAGCCCTTGCGGGGATCGAACCACTTGACAGTTCCCGTCACGCTTTCGAGTCGAGTCGCCGTGTCGGTCATCACACACCTCTGAACTGAGCCCTCGGCAGGCCGCGGGCTCTACCCATGCCCACGCGCCGCGAACTCCCCCGTGCAACACATCGCCGCAACACATGCCGGCCTTCGCTCCACGCCTCGGCCAACCCTGATCCGCCTCGTCCCGCCTCGCCTCTCGGTGCCGGTCGCCGAAGAAGCACATCCGTCAACTAGCCTACCACAGCCGCTTATAGGTCGTTGCTTCTTCTCATCGGATGAAACGAACCTCGGACCTCCAGTCGAATGCTCGGGACTTGTACCGAGTCTTGGTTCTCTAACTTACCATACAGAAACAACCCGTCAATCTTTCCTGCTTTAAGTACGTGTTTTGTTCGTATAACGTACTGGCATACCCCACAAGATATTCAGAATCGGTAAAGGCGTCATATCCAGCAACGTCAGGCATTGGCAGCGTCCAGGCGTCCCGTCGGAGCCGGCGAGGGGTCTCGTGGGGCTTGGGCGGCGCAACGAAAAAGGGCCCGCAGAGGGGCCCTTGAGTGCGATTGGTTTGTGGGACGTCGGGATTAGTCGCGTCGGTCGCCGCCGCGGTCGCCGCCGCGATCACCACCGCGATCACCACCGCGATCACCACCGCCACCACCGGCGCGAGCGGGTTCGCGGTCGCGTGAGCGTCCGCCGCGGTCGCCACCGCGATCACCGCCTCGTCCGCCGCCACCGCCGTGTCCGCCTCCTCGGCCGCCGCGGTCACCGCCGCCGCGTCGTCCGCCGCCACCACCCCCGCCGTAGCCACCGCCACCGCCGTAACCACCACCACCGCCACCGGCGTCATCGCCTGGCTGGTCTTCGAGGTCGACGCCCGCCGCCGCGGCTGCCGCGGCCCGTTCTTCGGGCGACATGGCCTGCTTGCGGCTGAGCTTGATGCGGCCCTGGTCGTCGATGAGGATGACCTTGACCTTGACGATGTCGCCGATCCGGACGACGTCGGTGACGCTCTTGACGTAACCCTCGGCGAGCTCGGAGATGTGGCACATGCCGTCGGTGCCGGGCGCCAGTTCGATGAAGGCGCCGAAGTCCTTCATCGAGACGACCTTGCCGTTGTAGATCGTGCCGACCTTGATCTCCTCGCAGAGGGCCTCGATCTCGGCGCGAGCGCCGTCGATCGCCGCCCGATCGGGTGCGGCGACCATGACGGTGCCGTCGTCCTCGACGTCGATGGTGACGCCGTGGCGTTCCTGGAGCGAGCGGATCATCTTGCCGCCTGGTCCGATGAGCTTGCCGATCTTGTCCGGGTCGATCGTGAGGGTGATAAGGCGCGGCGCCAGCGAGCTGATCTCCTCGCGAGGCTTGGCGATGACCGCCTCCATGGTGTCGATGATCTCAAGGCGTCCGATCTTCGCCTGATCGAGGATGCGTACGCACTGCTCGATGGTGAGCCCGCGGATCTTGAGGTCAAGCTGGATCCCGGTGATGCCCTCGCGGGTCCCGGAGACCTTGAAGTCCATGTCGCCAAAGAAGTCTTCCTCGCCGATGATGTCGGTGACAAAGAGCTCGCGCTTGTTGTCATCATCGGAGAAGCGGCCGACGGAGATGCCGGCGCAGGTCGCCTTGATGGGCACGCCCGCGTCCATGAGCGCCAGGCACCCGCCGCAGACCGAGGCCATCGACGAACTGCCGTTGGACTCGGTGATATCGCTAACCAGGCGCACCGTGTAGGGGAACTCCTCCGGGCTCGGGAGGATGGCCAGCAGGCTGCGCTCGGCGAGCGCGCCGTGCCCGATCTCGCGCCGTCCGGGCGCCGAGATTCGCTTGACCTCGCCCGTGCTGAAGGGCGGGAAGTTGTAGTGCAGCGTGAACTTCTTGCTGTATTCGGCGGTAAGCCCGTCGATGATCTGCTCGTCCTTGGCGGTGCCGAGGGTGCAGGTGACGATGGACTGGGTCTCGCCGCGCTGGAAGAGCGCCGAGCCGTGCGTCCGCTGGAGAACGCCGACGCGCCCGGAAATCGGGCGAATCTGGCGTGGCCCGCGACCATCGGCGCGGATGCCGCTTTCGACGATCAACCGGCGCGTCACCTTCTCTTCAAGCCGCTTGAAGGCTTCCTTCGCCTGAGTGCGAGCCTTGGCCGACTTGACGTAGTCGGCGTAGGTCCCGTCGCCCTTGAGCGGGAAGTGGGCCTCGAGGAGGCGGCTCTTGATCTGGTCGACCTTCTCGGCCCGGGCGTGCTTGCCAGGAATCCGCCGGGCTTCCATCAGCGCGCTCTCGGCTTCCTGCGCCACCTTCGCCGACACTTCCGGGCTCGGGAGCATCAGCTCGCCAGCGACCTTGGGCTTGCCGGCCTTCTGGGCCAGTTCCTCGATGGCGCCGAGCAACTGCTTGATGCTCGCGTAGCCCAGTTCCATGGCGCCGATCACGTCGGCCTCGCCCGCCTCGGCGGCGCCGAGCTCGATCATGTTTACGCCATCGCGATGCCCCGCCAGGACCAGATCCATGTCGGAGAAGTCAAGCTGCGACACCGTGGGGTTCACAACGAACTGCGGGCCCGCTTCGGTGTGAATGCGTCCGACGCGAACGGTCGCGGTCGGGCCTTCAAAGGGCACGTCCGACAGCGCCAGCGCCGCGGAGGCCGCCGTTCCCGCCAGAACGTCCGAGTCGTTCTCACCGTCGTGCGAGAAGACGATGACCTGGATCTGGACTTCGTCGATGAACCCATCCGGGAACAGCGGCCTGATCGGGCGGTCGATCATCCGCATCGTCAGGATTTCCTTCTCGCTGGGTGGTCCCTCACGCTTCTTGAACCCGCCCGGGAACTTGCCCGCGGCGGCGGAGCGCTCGCGGTAGTCGACCGTCAACGGGAAAAAGTCGATTCCTTCGCGCGGGCCCGCGCGAACCACCGTCGCCAGGACGGTCGTCCCGCCGTACGTCGCCATGACGGCGGCGTTGGCCTGTTTGGCGATGAGCCCGGTTTCAAGGGTTAGGGTTCGCCCTGCGATCTCGCGCGAAACGATGATCGGTGCACCTGCGTCTGCCATGTTTTCCTACTTCCCGAGAGGGGCCGGGAGGTCGCGCGCCCAGCAAGCCGCGCGATCCGGCCCTAGCCATGACACACCGCGGTCCGGGGCGCGTCCGCTACAGGACGACCACGCCGGCGACGGTGCTCCCGGGCCGAGCCGATGCGGGAGAGGCAGAAGGCACGAGACAGCGCCCCGCGAGGAGCCTGTCGCGTGCCGACTGCCGCTCGATCGGCATCCGCCCGAGATCAAAAACGAAGCGGCCCGTTGCTCGTTGGAGCCACGGGCCGGTTGGTCACTTGCGCAGCTCAAGACGCTTGATCAACGCCTTGTACCGCTCGACATCGGTTCGAGCCAGGTATCGGAGAAGCCGGTTCCGTCGACCGACCATCATCACCAGGCCCCGCCGGTTGTGCGCATCCTTCGGATGCCCCTTCAGATGCTCGGCGACTTCCTTGATCCGCTCCGTCAACAGAGACACCTGAACCTCGGGCGAGCCCGAATCGGTCTCGTGGCGGCGGGCTGTAGTCACGATTTCTTTGCGGCGTTCAGCAAGGAGTGCCATGGCGTTCGAATGCTTCCAGTTTCAGGGTGTGCCCAGTCGACTCTTCAAGGTTCCAGACGAATAGACCAGACGGAAAGACTAGGCCACGCCCCTCCCTGGATCAAACCGCGCCTCCGCCCCCGGGGTTTGTGCCGACTCGCTCAGCTCTGGGGGGTCGAGTGCTGCCAACCCGGGGTCTTAGCCTTGTTGCTCCAGCGGGTCGCGTCGCGAAGCTGCGTGGGGCTCAGCATTTCCACGTGCCCGTCGATCATGATCGACGCCGCGGTGTTGAAGTGGCGGAAATCGAGGAAGCCGAACTTGCTAGGCAGGGAGAGCGGATCCCACTTGTTGTCGCGCGGGCCGGCGGTCCAGCCAGCTTGGATGCCGATGTAGTTTGTGGGGCGACCGAAGGGATGCTCGAAAGGAGGCAGGACCTCGTGCGAGCCGGGGATGACGACCCCGCGGTCGCCATCGGTGTTGTTGCTCGTGCTGCCGAAGCCGGTCGTCTTGACATCGCCCCGTCGGGAGGAAGAGGCGAACATGAGCTTGCTGGTGAACTGGACCTGCGAAACGCGGGTGACGTAGAACTCGCCCCACGGCGCCGCGGGGCCGCCGCGGATATTGCCGAAGGCCATGCGCATGTGGTGCCCGCCGACGTACACGCCGTTGAGGCCCCACGAGGGGTGCCAGGAGAACGCGCCCTCACGTGAGGTCGAGCCGGGCGATGTGTTGGGCAGGCCCGTGTTCTGGTCGACGTTCGAGGTGGGCGAGATCGGTCGCGACATGAAGTCGGCGTAGGTCTTCTTGTCGATCTGCAGGCCCTGCATGTTCTGGCTCACCCAGGTGTGGTAACGCCAGGGCCACGACTTGGAAACGTAGCTTTCCAGCAGGCGGTTGTCGGCGTCGCGCCCGCGCATGTCCACCGGCAGCGTGCTCGGGTGGGCCCAGGACCAGTGCGTGTACGCTGGGAGGAAGAGCTCCTTGTAGTCGCTGGTGTAGCTGAGATAGCCCACCCCAAAGTCGTGCAGTCGGGCCTGCTCGACGCCCATGACCGCGACTTGGCGCGCCTTGCCCAGCCCGGGAAGCAGGATGCTGATGAGCAGGGCGATGATGGCGATGACGACCAGAAGCTCGATCAGCGTGAAAGCTGAGCGACGGTGACGCGTTGAACCAGCGATCAGATGACGCATGAGGGACTCCCGCAAATCGGACTCGAGCCACGAAACCCAACACACACAGAAACCCAGAGCACACAAACCCAGCCCGACCAATCCAGCGGCGGCTCGCCAGCGCGGCGACCACCGAGAACCGTTTCCTTCAATCTCGCACACATCGGGATCTCAGCCGACGAGTGCGAACGTACACGAAGACGAGAACAACAAGACGAGAACGAGAGACGACGACGCGAGGCCAGCGCGAGCAGCACCCGACGAACGCCGAGGACCGCCGCCCCTCCACCCTACTGCTTTAACGCAAAACTCGCAAGCGAAAACTCAGCCCGAACTCTGTTTTCTCAACTCCCCTGTACCCGAACTTGGGGTTACAAAGTCCCGGGACTAAGGCGTCGAAGGGCGCACAGCGCAATCGCGAGGGCGTCGGCCAGGTCGGGCGGGGAGGGCAACTCGGCAAGCCCGAACACCGCCTGCATCGCCCGCTGCATCTGATCCTTCCCCGCGTGCCCATATCCCGTGAGCGCCAGCTTCACCTCGTTGGGTCGGACTTCAACCAGCCTTGCCCCCGCGTGGCGGATGGCCAGCAGCAGCACCCCGCGGGCGTGCCCCATCGCGATCGCCGTCGCGGGATGCTTGTAGTGGGCAAAGAGGGATTCAACAGCGACGACCTCGGGGCGGGTGCGTTGCAGCACGGCGCGAAAATCGTCGTCCAGCTCGACGAGTCGAGCGGAGATGGACGCCGCCCGGGGCGTGCCGACGGAGCGACGCCGTGCTTGTTTGCCGGGGTTGGTTCCCGATCCACCTTGCGGGGGGGTAGATCCCTCACCCCTAAGGCGGATGACGCCGGCCTCGACGATGTCGGGGGTGCGGAAGGGCGCGACTCCGGGGTCGCACGCCAGGCAGGCGTACCCCGTCACCCGCAATCCGGGATCGACGCCCAGCACACGCACGCGGGAAGATAGGCGTGGGCCCCGGTGCTCCCGCTAAGAACCGCGTGGGGATGGGCGATAGAGTTGGAGGATTGCGGCGGCCCGGGCTGCCCCGAGACCGTTTTCTTTGTGGAGACGACGATGGCGAACCAGCACGTTCAAGAGTTCACAGACGCGAACTTTGCCCAGGAGGTACTGAGCAGCCCGGTCCCGGTGCTGGTGGACTTCTGGGCGGAATGGTGCCAGCCCTGCCGGATGCTCTCTCCGACGATCGACGCGATCGCCGAGCAGTTTGCCGGGAAGGCAAAGATCGGCAAAGTCGACACCGACACGAATCGGGCCACGAGCGTGAAGTACGGGATCACTGCGATTCCAACCGTCATCGTTTTCAAGGGCGGGCAGGTCGTGAAGCGGTTCCAGGGGATCTCGCGCAAGGACGATCTTGCAGCGGCCCTCACTGCGGCGGCGTCGGCCTGAGGGGCTGCCTGAAGCGCCGATGGCATAGGTCGGATAACCACGCGGCGACCGAGTGTCGCGGGTGGTTGAGCTTCCCATCCTGATTGACCGCAATACGGCGCCGTGCACGAGCGTCATACAGCCGCGTCGGGCCCTGAGACAAGACACCTGGGCCTGGTGTGCGTCATGCCGATCGCTGTCCGTGTGTACGGCAGATTCGGCAGGCGCGGCAACATGGGAAGAGGGGAGATATCCATGCGGTTCTTCTGCGCTTCTGCTGCGCTCGCCGGCGCGGCGACAGTTTCCTTTGGCGCGATTTCCAGCGTCACCGGCTCGGCCCTGCTCATCTCGCCACCGCCCTCCACCGCGCTTGGCGCGCTGCAGAGCAACACGCGGGCGCCGGCGTTCGATGAGCGTCAGGACCTGGTGCTGGGAGCCGGGCTCTCTGTGGACATCACGACGCCCGGGATTTACGACGCCTTGAGCGATCTGACACCGGGCGTGATCGCCGCGGGGACGCGCGTCCATTCGCACTATCTCTATGCCGACCCTGAGCGTCGTGAGTCGACGGTGTACGAGGGTTCGGTGCTGTTCGACCAGCAGGTTCTGGGCATCATCGTGCTGCGATCGGCGCTCAACGCGAGCGACGCCGCGCTCGGCGCGCCGGGGACGATCTACGCCGACAACGAGGCTCGGGGCCTGGAGTTTGGGCAGGACCGCGTAACGCTTGTTCTGTCGGGTAACCGTGTGAACTTCCGCTTCACGACGTCGACGGCGACGGACGACATCCGCGTCATCACCGCGGTTCCCGCGCCCGCAGGCGTCCTGGCGCTGGCGCCGGCGCTCCTGGCAACGCTCCGGCGTCGTCGCGCCAAGTAACTTCAAACGCGATGGTTGCGCATCAGCCCGGGTCGCGAGTCGGCCCGGGCTTGCTTTCGTACTGGCCTCGGGCGAGTGCATCGCCTGAGGCGTGATTCATGCAGCCATCAGCGGCACTTGAAGGGCCGGAGCATCCTCTCGGGCGAGGAGCTCGGCATGAACAAGCTGATTCGAGGCGGCATTGCAGGCTTTGCCGCGTGGAAGTGGGGCGGAGGAATCATCGGGGGGATCATCTTGTTTCTGATCATCTTCTACTTGCTTGGCTACCTGTAACGTGGCGTCAAGCAGGTTCCGAGCACGCGACAGGCGGGCCCGCCGATCGCAGTGGCAGAGGTTGACTTGGGCTTGATATGCCGCAGTTCCGCGCCGTGTTATTCGCGGACGAGCCACACATTCCGGAAGCGGACCGGCCCGCTCGCGGCGGTCGGGTGTGCTTGCAGCAAGAGCGGGTGGTGCCCCGGCACTTCGTCCGGTGACATTCCGGTCTTGTTGTTCACTTCGACGTCGTCGTGCACCAGCACGCCGTTCCACCAGAGCGTAATCCGCGCGTTGGCTGTCTTCGTGGTTCCGCTCCAACGGGGCGCCCGAAAGCGGATGTCGTAGGTCTGCCACACTCCCGCGCCGAGCGACGCGTTGACGCTCGCGGCGGTCTGGCGATAGATCGACCCGGCCTCGTTGAACTTGGGCGGGTGCGGCGTCGCGGGCGTGTTGAGGATCTGGATCTCGTATCGCTCCTGGAGCTTGACGCCACTGTTGGCGTTGGTCTGCTTGGCGGGCTCTCCGCCGTGGGGCGCGAACCACTCCAGGTGCAGGAAGCAATCTCCAAAGGACTCCGCGCTACGGATGTCGCCCGAGGCGAGATCGACCTCGAGCTCGCCCCGTTGGTTGATGGTCCATCGAACTGGCCCCGAGTCGCCCTTGCCCTGCGATGGTCCGCCCGCCGCGTGGCGCCAGTTGGCGAGCGAGGCCGGCGTGCCGTCGGACAAGCGGATGGCGTTCGGCGGGATCTCGGTCGTCGGGGTTCCGGGCTCGCGCTGTCCCGTCGACTGAGCCCTGAATGCTGGGCCGGGCGTGGGCGAGATCGCGTTGAGGGTGTACCAGGCCTCGGTCGACCAAGGCTTCTCGCCTTCGGCGCTCTGCACACCCCGCAGGCGGAGATAGACGACGGTGTTGGCGGGCAGCGAGCGCTCGCGAGCGAGCTCGGGCGTCGAGACGAAGACCTGGCGGGCGTCGGAGGAGATCTCGACCCGATCGACGAGGACGGGCCGCTCATCGAGCTTGGGGCCGCCATAGTTGCCGTCGGGGAGATAGTGCCACCGGCGCAGGGCGATGCTGGGCGTCGGACCGGTGGAGGCGTTATCGCTGGAGTCGGCCGAGGCCAGCGCGCGATCAACGGGCTTGGTGAAGGTGATCAGGAAGCCATCGCGCCTGGATTCGACGCTGAGCATCTCGAAGGGAATGTTGGCGTTTGGGCGAAGGCGTTGGAGCCCGAACTTGGTTTCCTTGTGATTCCAGTTGCCGTTGGAACCGATGCCGCCGACATAAAGGCAGCCATCGGGCCCCCACGCGAGGCGGTTGACGCCTGCCTCGATGCCCTGCGAGAAGCGGAAGACGGCGCCTTGGAAGCGGGCGTTCTGGAGCTGATCAGCGCTCGGCGCGACGCGCTCGAGAAAGACGCGCTTGATCCCGCCGTGGGTTACGTCGCCCACGAGGAGCTGTCGGCGATAGATTCCGTCGGGCACGAGAACGGGCTCGCTTGGGGAGTTTCCGATCTCGCCATGGGGGAACCACGCGGCGGCGGGCTCCTGGAGCGATTCTCCCTCCGGCGTCACGCCGCCGGGCGTTGAGGTTGGCTCGGTCTGGTGTCCGTACAAGCGTCCGGGGCGATAGTGGTTGAGTCGGGAGGCGGGGAGCCAGCAGCCCTGGTTGTCGCAACCGAAGAGCTCGCCATCGGGCCCGACGCCCAGCCCGTTGGGAGCGCGCAGCCCCGCGGCGATCGCCTCGACATCGCCCGAGGCGGGATCGATCTTCAGCAGAGTTCCCGGCCCGGGCGTGAGCGGGTCGCTCGACGCGCGATCGAGGGCCAGACCGCCCAGCGAGAACGCGGGGAGCGAACCCGGCATGTAGTTGGTGAAGCCCGATCGGAGCGGGACGGAAGTCGTGAGGTAGAGCGACCCTTGGAGCGGGACGAGGTTGAAGCTGAACTCGTGGTAGTTGTGGGAGGCGGGCCAGCCCGAGGCGACGACTTGGTAGTGATCGGCGACGCCGTCGGAGTCGGTGTCGCGGAGGCGTGTGACCTGGTGCTTGTGGGTCACGAGCAGCTCGCCATCGACGACCGCCAGGCCCAGGGGCTCGGCAAGCCCCTCGGCGAAGCGGCTGACGCGGACGCCGGCGGGTTGGGTCGGATCGTCACCCGCTTCGCCATTCAAGTTGGAGAGCAGATACACAGCGCCGAGCGGATCCCAGGTGGTGATTGCCAGGCGCCCGTCGGGGAGAAAGGCCATCGCGCCGACCGGCGGCTTGAAGTCGGGGCCTCGGAAGTTCTCGAGGGTGAAGGCGGGGTGGACGCCTTCGAGAGGCCGCCCATCGCCTGGCGCGCTGGGGTCGTTGCCAAAGTACCACCGCTTGGGCCCGGGCGAGGTCGCGTAGGTCTGCCCGCCCTCGGTGCGCAAGTTGATTGGCGGGATGAGGGCGTACGCGTCCGCCGACGGGGTGCGGGGGTTGGTACCTGATGCGTTATTGGCTGGCTCGCCGGCGCTGCTTGCGGGAGTGTTCTCGCGGGGCTGGATCCACTCCAGCCTCAGGCGAAACTGGCCCTGGTCTTCGTAGAACGGAATCGAGATTCGATGCAAGCCGGGCGCAAGGTCCATCGAGCCCGTCGCGGTAAACCTCGCGCCGCCCTCGGCGCCCTGGGGAACCAACTCGGTGTCGGCAACGGTGACGCCGTTGATGACGAGCGCGGCGCCATCGTCACAGCTGAGGCGGAACTGGTGCAGCCCGGGTCTGTCGACGAGGAGCCAGCCCCGAACCTCGCCGGCGAAGCCATCTTCGAGCGGGCCGTAGGGCGAATCAAGCCGATCGCGGAAGTTGATGGAGTTGAACACGCCGTAGGCGTTGGGCGTTTGCCCCGCGACGATGCTCGGGCGTCGTGGCAGGCGTTCGCCAATGTCAAAGGCCCAGACCGTGACGCCCGGCACGAGCGACTCGGTAACCCGTGGGTCGGCGGGTGAGGAGGCGACTGCGGGCGTCGCGGCGGCTGGCTTCGGCTCGACTGGCTGTGTCGTGCCGGGCTGTGTCGTGCCGGGCTGGGCTGCGGCGGAGTGCGAAGGCGTCAGCCAAGGCCCGACCTGAACCAGGGCGGTAACCAACACCATGGTTGAAACGCGTCGGGTCATCGCGTGCCTCCTGTCTGGGCGGGCCCGGGGGCCTGCTTGGGGATGGGCGCCTGCTCGGGGATGGCAGCAAGCAGGGCAGCGACCAGCGTCGCCTCTCCGTTGTTCACGAACGTCAGCGTGTGCTGGTCCGCCCGGTCGGACGCCGCCCTGCCGAGCGGATCGATTGGCGACATGACGCGGCTTTCCAATCGCGCGCCCGTCGCCGCGTAGACAACTTTCGTCGTGCCCGCTTGTGCGGGCAACGCCAGCGTGAGCGACTGGCCCGGACGCAGGCCCGAAACACGGAACCGCTCCGCGAAGCGGGGTTGCTGCGGCGTCGAGCCCGGGTCAAGGTCCGGCGTGCGCTCGACGCGGACGGGCAGCGCCGCGCCCGAAAACACATCGAGCACGAGCGTCACGCCCGAACCCGCCGGGCCAACGTGATATCCGCGGAACGCGGTTCGCGTGTTCGACGCCCCCTCCCACGCGGGCTGATCGCCAAACACGCGGATGGCGCGGAGCTGCTTGGCGAACGAGGCTTGTTCTTGAACGAAGCGAATGCGCATCGCCTTTGACCTTGGCTCAATCCGCTTGAAGTTCCACTGCCACTCGTCGTCCTTGCTGGAGTGGGTGCAAGAGTGGAACCACTGGGCGTTCCAGGATTCGCCATCGTCGGTCGAGACCTCGACGCGTGCCGGCCCGCGGCGGGAGAGCTCATCGAACGCGACATAGAGGGAAGACCAGGGCGTTGCATCGAACGCGGGGCTGGTGATTGCCGAGGCTTCGCCCGAACCGTCGCGGGCCGGATCGGTTGCAAACACCCACGCGCCCGGTCCGGGCTTGACGTTGCTGAATCTCCAGCCCGACTCGGGAGACGAGCCAGCGGAAGGGTCGGGAAGCGAGAGCGCGATGCGGGGGGCTTCGAGCAGGCGGGTGCCAGTCGCGCGGGAGTTGTCCTGCGAGAAGTCGTAGACCTTGCCACGCAGCTCGATGTCGCCATGCCAGAGCAGCGACCAGGATCCGGTCGCGGTGTTGAAGGCGCCGAAGAGGCCCTGCCCGAACGCGACGACGATGGTGCCCGCGCGATCTTCAAAGATGCACGAGAAAACCCAGGGATCACGTCCGCGGGGAACGCTCGCTCGCGGGGCGATGGGTTGCCCCGATGCGTCGCCCGGCTGGACTGGAACGGGCTGGACTGGAAAGGGCTGGGCGGGTGCCGGCTGCACGCCGACTGCGCACGCGCCGAGCGCGGCTGAGGCGACGACGATGCTCCGGCGTGCTCGCGTGGGGGGCATGGATGGAGTCTCGAGCGGGTTCGGGGCGCGGGCGAAAGAACGCATGCCGCACGATACCACACGGCCATGGTCGAGGCGTGGGTCGGCGCGCCGGCTTTTGTTGACTGAAGCGCAGTCGGTGGTCGATGATGGGGGTTTGGTCGGGAAGGAGGGCGGGCATGCTCAAAGGTTTGGCGGCATACGTGCTGATTCTGGTGACGGCGCTGATCCCCGTCATCGTGCTGTACGTCCTGTTTGAGCAACTGAACTTGTTCACGGTGGACGACAAGTTCATCCCGGGGATCGCCGCCGCGGGTCCGATCGCGGCGTACCTCGTGCTGATCATCGTGGGCTTCAAGCTGTACGAGCGGGTGCATCGCATGCATAACGCGGGGAAGGACGCCGAGGCGCTCGCAAGGCTGCTTGGCGAGTGGACGTTCAAATCCGACTCGCAGCGGAGCGGGAAGGCGTTCACGGGCTCGTGCAGCTTCAAGATCTCGGACGGGAGCGTGCATGCGACCGGGCAGGTGAGCCTGGAGGGCAAGCCCGTGGGCACGTGGAGCTCGCTGGCCATCACCTGCTCGCGCGACGTCTACTACATCATGTACGAGATGACGGCGTTCGATCAGGGCAAGGAAACCCGCACCCAAGGCGTCAACAAAGTCGTGCCCAGCGGAAACTCGTTCCAAGGGAGCTGGACCGTCCTGGGTCAAGAGCCGCACTACGGCACGATCGTGTACGAGCGGCCCGGCACCGCACTGCCCCGAAGCTCGGGAGCGGCGATCGAAGCCAAGCCCGCGGGAGCGTCCGCGACGCACCCAGCCGGGGGGTCACCGGGCCGCGGCTGATTGGGGACCTTGGCCAGATGAGCAGGGCCCGATCAGCAGGGCCCGATCGGGAGGGCTGGAATGTGAGATCGTCCAGACGCGTCGGCTGCTCGCTCGCATCCGCCTACAGTGGTTGAGTACCGGGACACTGCTGTCGATGGGAAACCCAGACACCAACTCCGCACGAACGCGCGTACAAACGCACGAGCGCACGCTCGAACCAAGAGACGTTCGGTGCTGCATCTTCGATATGGACGGCGTGGTGTTCCAGGGCGGCAACTTCTGGCTCGACCTTCACAATGCGCTGGGCACCGCTGAGGAGGGCGTCGCCCTCGCCCATCAGCACTTGTCGTCTGACTATGGCGAACTGGCGAGGCAAGTGGTGGGGCGGCTCTGGCGCGGCAAGCCCGCGCGGGCCTATCTCGACCTTGTCCAACGCCGAAAGTACCAGCCCCACCTGCGCGAGCTTCACGGCCTGCTCAAGCGCAACGGGCTGACGACGCTCATCGTCAGTTCCGGGCCCCTGCCTCTGGCGCTTCGGGCGCAGCGCGAGCTCGGCTTCGATCGTGTGCTGGCCAACGACCTGCTGATCGAGCGGGGCGTGTTCACGGGCGAGGCGGATATCCGCGTGCCCGACGCCCACAAGCTCGAAGCGGCCAGCGACCTGCTCGCGGAGCTGGGTTTAGTGTTCGAGCAGTGCGTTTCGATCGGCGATTCGCGCAACGACGCCGCGATCGCGCGGCGCGTCGCCCATTCCTTTGCCTTCAACACCGAAGCTCAGGAATTGCTCGCGAGCGCCAGCGAGCACGTGCCCACGCTTCGCAGGGTCGGCGTCCGCCTGATCGAGCTGGGCATCTGCTCGCCCGATGGCAAACAGGCCAAGCCCTCCCGTGCGGGCGGGCTTGCGCTCCGCGCGGGCACGCTGGCTCGCGGCGTCTTTGGCGATGAGGCGGCGCGGGCAAGAATCGCCCGGGCTTGATACGCTGGACGCCATGAGCCTGCCAGCCAGCCTGCCAGCCAGCCAGCCCATGAGCGAGCCCCGGGGTGACAAGCTCCACGCGATCGTGTATGAAGGCCTGCCCGGGGCCGGTCAGGCATCTTCCGCGCAGGGTGGGCCTTCCGGTTCGCAGGGGGGCGGCCCGCGGCCGGACGGCCTCACGCTCCTTTCGCCCCTGGCTGATCTTCGCCCCACGTTTGATGTTCGCACGGGCGCGCTGACCACGCTCGAGCGCCTCAAGCTCGTGCTGGGGCTCAGCGTCGTGGGGCAGATCGTGCGGGAGGAGCTGGTGCCGCTGGTGCGGGAGCGCGCCGGGGCCAGCGCGGTCGTCGTTAATCACGAAGATCGCATGCCGCCCGCGACGCTGCACGTGAACGGGCGCTGCGTCCTGCCCCGAGCGGAGGAGATCATCGCGCTTCGCCCCGGCGAGTGCCTTGTCGAGCAGCGCAGCGGCGACTGGATTGCCGTGGCGTGCGAGCCCGCCCAGAGCGCGCGCCTCGCCAAGCAGCTCCGCGCTGGAGACCTGACGGGCCTGCGGGCAACGGTGGTCGATCGACACGTCCTGCTGGGCCGAGCGTGGCACGTGCGCACGCTCCGCGACGCGGCCTTGGCCCTCGACCTTTCGCTTCTCATGAAGCGCGAGCAGCAGATCCACCCCCATGCGCTGCACGCTTACCCCGGCGTCACGCTCATCGGAGATCATCCGCTCGACATCGCGGCGTCGGCCCAGGTTTTCCCGAGCGTTGTGCTCGATGCCAGCGCCGGCCCGATCTTCATTTCTCACCGCGCCGTCATTCGTCCCCAGGCGCTCATCGCCGGGCCCGCCTTCGTGGGCGAGGGCTCGACAGTGCTGGATAAGGCGCTGATCAAGTCGGGAACCGCGATCGGGCCCACGTGCAAGGTTGCGGGCGAGGTCGGGGGCACGATCATCCAAGGCTTTTCCAACAAGGCTCACGATGGGCACCTGGGAGACTCGTGGCTGGGCGAGTGGGTCAACCTCGGCGCGGGCACGACCAACTCCAACCTGCTCAACACCTATGGCGAGGTCACGGCGCGACCGCTGCCCGACGCCTCCATGGAGCGGACGGGCGAGACCTTCCTGGGCGCGATCGTGGGGGACCACGTCAAGACCGCGATCGGTTCGCGCCTCATGACCGGCTGCATCCTCCACCTGGGTGGCATGTTCGCGCAGACGTCCCCCGTCGCTGGCACGACGCCTCCATTCGCCTGGGCGACCGACGCGGGCGTCAAGCGTTTCCGACTTGATAAGTTCCTGGAGGTTGCGCGGGCGTCGATGTCGCGACGCAAGCTCACGCCGGGCGACGCGTACGTCGCGCGCATCGCGGCTCTGGCCGAAGCGCCCATCCGCGGGTGAGCGTCGCCTCGGATTCCCTAGTCTCTTCGCTCGTTGCTTCCTTTGCTTGGCGAACCATGCTCGACCTTCAGAGCCTCATCCGCGATGTTCCCGACTTTCCCAAGCCAGGGATCGTCTTTCGAGATTTCACGCCCCTGCTGGGCGACCCGCGTGCGCTGGCGCTGGCGGTCGAGCTCATGGCTAATCCATATCGCGGGAAGCACGTGGAACTCGTCGTCGGGGCCGAGTCGCGCGGGTTCATCTTCGGCATCGCGATCGCGCAGGCGCTCTCGGCGGGCTTTGTGCCCGTGCGAAAGCCCGGCAAGCTCCCCCGCGCGGCGCACCGCGCGGCGTACCAGCTCGAATATGGCAGCGACAGCCTCGAGCTCCACGTCGACTCGATCCGCCCTGGGCAACGCGTCCTCATCGTGGACGACCTGCTCGCGACCGGCGGCACGCTTGTGGCCTGTTCGCAGCTTGTCGCGCAGACCCAGGCCAGTGTCGCTGGTATCGCGGTGCTTATCGAGCTGGCGGCGCTGAACGGGCGCGACAAGCTTCGTGAGGCGGGCGTCGCGCACAGCGTCCACGCCGTCTTACGCATGTGATCTGGGACCTCTGGTCTGGACTCTGGGCCAGTTGGTTTACGGGCTTGGCGTGACGCCTGATCTGGCCGGCCTGCCTCGGCCCGCCTGATTTGTGGCAAAGCGCTGCACCCCGTTGCCGGAGCGCAGCACGCGAGTCGTGGTTGCTGCGCGACGGTGCGATCAGAGCACGTCGAGCCGGGTGAACTGGACTGGAGCGGGGTTCACCGAGGGGAGCAGATCGGAAGATGGCGCCGCCGAACGCGGGCTTTGGTCGCGCCGCTTTTCGTGTTGCCGCGCCGGGGGCGGAGGCCTGTCGCCTTGCGGCCCTTGATGGCGTCCGCGTTCGGCTCGCTCGGAGTCGCGCCAGTCTGGCCCGCCTCCTTCGGGTGGGCCAAAGCGGTCGGCCTGCGGGCGGTCGGGCTGTTGGCGGTCGGGCTGGCGTTGGGTCGCCCCCTCGGGGCCGGAGAAGCCCCGACGCGGGCTACCGGGTCCCGGCATGAACTGCGGGCGACCTTCGCCCCGCGGGCGACTCTTTTCGGCGCGACCGCTCCGCGTGCCGCGGGCCTCTTGGTTGGAGCCGCAGTTGGGGCACTGGTCCCGACGGCCGCCAGCACCGCGATTGTCCCGTTCTTCGCCCGATCCCTGGCGTCCTTCGCGGCCTCGTTCCAGGCCTCGGCGTTCAGAGCCCGGGGCCTGCAATCCCGGACCACCTGGACCGCCCGGACCCGCCGGGCCGCGGAGATTGTCACCTCGCTCGCGGAACATGAAGATGCGTTCCCGGCGCTGTTCGCGAACCTCTGAGCCTGCGTGCGGTCCGAAGCCTGGTCCGCGGGGCGGTTGGCCCATGCCGCGCTTGTGAGGGGGCTGCGGGTGATTGAACGGCGGGTGATCGGAAGGCGGGTGATCGGAAGGCGGGTGATCGGGCGGGGATGCGTGTCGCGCGCCGGGCTTGCCGCCGCGCTGGCGCGGACCTTCATGCTGGTCCTGGTCGTCATCGTGCGGGCCCGGGCGATTCATGCCCTTGCCCCGTGGCCCATGCTCGGGCGGCGGCTGGTGGGCCCAAGGATGATGCGCACCAGGACGAGGGGGGCCCGGATGGTGGGCTCGATGCATCGACTGCTCGATGTGGGGCGGGTTGAACGCCGCGGGTGCATCGAGTTGTGATGGATCTGGGGTGGTATCTGCCGCGGACGCGCCGGCGACGATCGCGCAGGTCGCGAGAACAGCCGCGACCATCTTCCTTCGATTGGTCTTCACGAGGAAACTCCTTGTTTCGGGCCCTGCACGCGTGGCGTGCTCACCCACAGCAGGAGTTGTCGGGAAGGGGTCGTCGGGGGACAGCGAGCGTGGCGTAGATGGCCAGCGTGACACGCTCGTGACTTGAGTAAGCCAGAGCCCCAACGAATCGCCGGATGTGGCCCGTGTGGCCAAATGCCCGGGCCAGATGCCCGGGCTAGCGGGGCCAACCGTCCACGCGCTCAGGCAGAGCAAGTGTCGAACGCGGCGGCAAAGTCGAGGAAGTCAAAGAAGTCGACCTGGCCATCGCTGTTGAAGTCGGCCGACGGATCTTCGACGGCAAACGCCTGCGCGAAGTCGAGGTAGTCAAAGAAGTCGACCTGCCCGTCGTTGTTGAAGTCGGCCGAGCAGCGGACGCCCACGTACTTGCCTTCTTCGCTGGAACTCAGATTGATCCAGCCGATGTTCTCGCCCCAAGCAAAGCCCCGGAGGCGCGAGGCGCCGAGATCGAGGCGGGGGCGGTCCGCGACTGGAAGGGATGGGAGCGTGAAGTTGACCCAGCCGATGTTCTCGCCCCAGGCAAAGCCGGAGAGGGATCCATCGCCCGCGATGTTGACGCCGAAATCGGTCCCGTTGACGTTGGCGTAGCTGACGCCGTTGGCCGGAGTGCCGTCACCCAGGTTGAGCCAGCCGACGTTTTCCATCCAGACGAACCCGGACGCGAACGAACCCTGGAGCAGCGCGCCCTGCGCGCCCACCGGCGCGCCGGCGTCACGCCAGTTCATCCAGCCGACGTTCTCAGCCCAGGAAAACTTGTTGGTGGCGGTCACGTTCGTCTGTGCGGCGGCAACGCCCGTGATTGCGACAAGGGCGGCGACGCTGGTCATGATCGTGCGGACGGATTCCATTGCTGCGCTCCCGAAGTTTGCGAACGGACGTCGCCAAGATCTTACCAAAGAGTGGTCAAAGGAAAGGCGACATTCCTCGTTGCAATGCGCCGCGAATGCCGACGATGGCCAGATAATGCTCGCGCCGCGCGAGAAGTTCCCAGAACCTCCTCCCCGGTGCGGCCCGCGGATGGTGCCGAAAGAGCCACTCGCCCGGTTCGGAGGGGGCCTGAACGGGTGCGACTCGGGAGCGTGCGCCCCGGTCGACATGACATGTCCATGGGTTGGAAACTTGGGACCTGGAAACTCAGGCGCCGAGCGTCAGCCCGACCGGCTGCGGCTTCACGCTGTGCGTGGGCTGCAATGCCAGACCCAGAGGGATCCGCTTGCCATCGGGACCGTGGGGAGGAATGCCCTCCTCGTCGATCAGCCGCTGGATCGCCATCACGCCTTCGATCAGCATTTCCGGACGTGGCGGGCATCCCGGGATGTACACGTCTACCGGGATGAACTGATCGACGCCCTGGATCACGGCGTAGGTGTCGAAGACGCCGCCCGTCGACGCGCACGCACCCATCGAAATCACCCACTTGGGCTCGGCCATTTGCAGGTAAATCCGCTGAAGAACGGGCATCATCTTCGCGGTCACCCGGCCGGCGACGATGAGCAGGTCGCTCTGCCGCGGGCTGAAACGCATGACCTCCGCCCCGAATCGGGCCAGGTCGTATCGGCTGCACGCCGTCGCCATCAGCTCAATGCCGCAGCACGCCGTCGCGAACGGCATGGGCCACAGCGAACTCCGCCGCGCCCAGTTGATCACCCGGCGAAGCTGGGTCGTCACGAACGTGTCGGCAGGTAGTGCGGCTTCGAGGCCCATGGTTCGCTCCCGTCTCTTAAATCTTCGGCACGCGCATCCCGCGGATTCACGCTCCAAGAACAATACGCCCGGCAACGCCCACCCGACGGCCCGCCAGCACATGCGGACATCCGGACGGGCTCAACGCCAACAAAAAACCCCGCGGGCAGCGGGGTTTGTCAAGACACGGTTTCAGAACCAGCCCAGGTTTGCGCACAGCCCGAGCGGGCAGGCTTTACTCCCCGCGGCGACGCCGGGCGATGGCCAGCACGCCGACCGTCAAGAGCGGAGCGCCGGCCGGCGCAGGAACGACGACCGCGTCGATGAAGAAACCCAGGTTGTTGTTGGGCCCCAGGTCGATCTGCTGACCGGTCGTAAAGTTGTAAATGAAGTTCGAACTGGAGCCGAGCGTTATGGGGCCGCCGGAGAGAACGCCGAGGTCAGCCGCGGAAGGGCCTTGGACTTCTGAGTATTGCACAGACATGAACATGCCGGGCGATACCGGAATGTTTGCTCCCAGATAAGCACCCCCAGAGGTTGCAAACTTCACGCCCAACCCAGGCGGGATCGATGAGCTCGAGACACCAGAACTTGTGAAAAGCAGATTGCTTTCGGCGTCGTACAAACGAATTGTCGTACGATACCGAGTTATCGTTCTCGTACCAAAGTTATAGAGAGTCCAGCCTAGATCCGCAACGAACGTTTGAGGCTGCCAGTTTACGATGCCGACGTCGTCAGCGATTTCGTCGGCGTCCGCACGCACTGTCGCGATCAGCAGCGTGTTGCCACCCGAGGATGGCGAGCGCCAGTTGTCGTACGCTCGAACGATCGGCAGCGGCGGCCCGGCTGGGTCAGTCGCCTGGCCCGTCGGCGTCATGACCCACTCGCCGTCCGGGGCGATGGTGCGAACGTACGACTGCACCTGCGCCATCGAAAGAGTCGAGAACGTCGAAACGATCAGAAGCAGAGCGACACGCATGTAAGACTTTTGCATGTAAGACCCTCGAGTTCGTCCGCACAAATCAAAACGGGTTGGAACCTTCAGATGTGGAGCGGGAAGGCGCTACCCGTCGCGGCGGCGCCGAGCCATTGCCAGCACGCCGACCGCCAACAGCGGAGCCCCGGCTGGCGCGGGGACGACGACGGCGTCAATGAAGAAGCCAAGATTGTTATTCGGGCCGAGATCGATCTGCTGACCGGTCGTGAAGTTGTAGATGAAGTTGGAACTAGAGCCGAGCGTGATGGGGCCGCCGGAGAGAACGCCAAGGTCTTCGGCGCGGCCGCCCTCGACTTCAGAGTATTGCACCGACAAGAACATCTGAGGCGTTATCAGGATCTCGGCTTGGAGAAAACTCCCACCTGATGTGCTGAAAAAGGCTCCAGTACCAGGACCGAAGTTCCCTCTGACCACACCTGAACTTGTAGACAGTAGAGTTCCTTGTCCGTCATAGAAGCGCAGCGTCCTCCTGTAACGCGTAATTGTCGTGGGACCTGAGTTGTACAACGTCCACCCGATATCCGCGACGTACGAGTTCGGTTGCCAGCTCGCAACTTGTATGTCGTCGGCAAGTTCCGCGCCGTT
This sequence comes from Planctomycetota bacterium, assembly GCA_033763815.1. Lineage (GTDB taxonomy): Bacteria > Planctomycetota > Phycisphaerae > Phycisphaerales > UBA1924 > JANRJU01. The sequence goes on along the minus strand of JANRJU010000013.1, from coordinate 8,476 downwards.
GGACACGACCCTGTTGGGAAAGAGGGTGGGCGGCCGCCAGTTGTCATAGCTTCGGATGGTCGGCGGCGGCGGGCCCGCAGGCGTCGCCGCGTCATCCGCCGGAGTGGCCACCCACTCGCCATCAGGAGCGAACGTGCAGACATACGACTGAAGCTGGGCTGCGGCGATGCTGGATGCGGTGAGCCCGGCGAAGACGGATGCGATGCAACGCATGTGTGCTCCTGCAATGTTGCGGTCACGGAACATCTGGACCCTCGTAGTTGTGGATGTAAAACGAGTTCTCGGTGAACAAAGCTTCCCACGCGGTCCAATCGGCTGTGTCGACGACTCCATTGTCGTCGATATCACCGGTTGCGAAGACGACGATGCTCGGCTGCTGCGAAACATGGGTGACTGAATAGGCCAGCGCGTGGTCGGCGGACGTCAACTGTCCGTCGCCGTCAAAATCCGCGACCCTAATTTTGCCCATGCTGTACCAACGCTTGACTTGCTCGATCGACGGCAGGTCGCCGCCGTACGCGCTCCAGACGAACCCGTTGCGTCGGATGTCTTGCTGTTCGTCCCAGTTCAGCGGTCCGCCGCATGAAGCGTGCAGAAAATGGGCTTCGTGGGCGCCTGGGTTGAAGAAGAAGCTCGCCTTCGGATACCGGAACGGTGCCAGTTCACAGGCGCTCGTACCCTGCCAGTCGATGATCGACTGGCTGTTTGCGAGCCAGCGGGTCGTCGCGAGCGCACAGTCATCGAGTTGCAAGGCGTTGACATCGAGGGTAGGAATGTTCTCGCCGCCGATGCGTACGTTCATCTGCCGCAAGTAAGGATTATGCGCAAGTTCCAACACGCCCCATCGCCTCGCGTCGGTCAGCGTGTTCGACGCCGTGGCGTCCAACCAAATGGTCTTGAAGCCGGCGATAATCCACGGATTGATGTGAGCCCACAGCGTCTGCATGTGCTGCGGAATGCGGGGATCGATCGCGTACGGCGTTCCAACTGGCTGGCGGGGTTCTGTCCATAGCTCGGTAAACACCGGCTCAAAGGCATCAGGCGGCGCTTGCAGACGCCATTCTTTGAAAGAAGCGACCAACTCCGGCACGCCGTCGTACCACGTGCTTGCCGGCTCCCCCTCTTCCGGCACGGCGTGCGTCGTCTGCGTCGCCAGGGTGCAACTCTCGCGGCTCAGTTCGCCCCCAATGTACACTTCCATCGAGTACTTGTTTGCTTGCGCGGGATCATCTGGGTTGTCCGCGACGAACTCGTCGACGAACTGCCCCCATGCGTTGCGCACGACGAGATCGTTAGCGATGTAGGTCCAGCCAGTGAAATACTCACGCTTCCACTGCGGCATGCCCTGATATTGATTGATCGATTGAGTCGTTCCCGCTTCGTACTTCGGATACTGCGCACCGGTAACCGGGTTGGCAATACCGAGCTCGCTAAATCGAACGCCCAGGACACCGGCCGGTAGATGCAGCGCGAAGCGTCTGAATCCATGAACTTGCGCGTACACCTTGATGCGACGGATTAGCGCGTCGAACGCGTCGGGCACGCCGTTGGGAGCCTGAACGCGCGGGAACGGAAAATCGGTCCACCCAATGCCGGCTTCGACTGGCAGCGGCGTCCAGTTGTCGCAGCTCCAGTTGCCACCTGCATATGCGCACGCGTCGGCTTGGAGCAATGCCGGATCGTTGTCCGTCTGAATCCACCACCAATCGACTTGAGCGCGGGGATTGTGCTGATAATCGGCGCTCGCCATCTGAATCATCACCAGCGGACGTCGATCCTTGACCCACGCGGGCGACTGTGCCGCCCAGGACGATCCCACCAGGTGCCCCATCGGGTTTGACGCGATGGCGCAGCATCCGTCGGCGCACGGCACCACAGGTTGATTGGTCGGATAGAGGTGATATGAGCAGAAGGGAGGAGTGAGGGGTGTCGGATCGCCGCCGACGATGATGCCGCCCGCACCCACTGTCGTTCCCGACTGGGCCCGCACTTCACTCACGCCGCCGAGAACCGCCAAACACACGCCAAGGCTCCTGCCCAGCTTACCGAAAAGACTATCGGCCAAGCTGCCGGAGTTCGCGACCGAGCGCGACGACCGAACGGACAGCTGCCCCCCCCCCCGAACGCTTTCTTAACTGAACTCAACATCATGGAACTCCCCCGGGGAACCGGTCCCCGAAACCGCCCGTCAACCCCGTGCCCCCGCGAGGAAACTCGACCTCTTCAGTATGCCACGAAACTCGCGCGGCGTCCAGTCGATTCGTCAGTTCTTCATCGAAGTATAACAATTCCGGCGCCCGCAGCGGAGTCCGCGAGCGTGGTCGCACTCGCCTCGTTCCACCCTTTCGCGCTCGCCTGATGCCGCTCACGAGGCCAGCAGAGCGATCGTGCTTGTCATCACCGGCTCACTCCGAGTACCTTCCACCGTATGGAAGGAGTGTGTTGCATGTCGACTCCCCGCCTGCGGCTGTGCCTGCTCGCGCTCGTGGATTTCAACGCCGTCAACCCCGTGGCGTCTGCCCAACCCTGCGAGCCGCGATGGGATGCCACGCCGGGCACGCCGGGCGTGACCAGCGGGTATATCGGACCTATCTTCGCGTGGGACGACGGCGCGGGCAAGCGGCTGTACGTCGGCGGATCAGCCGAGAGCATCGGCGGGACGGGCATCAACTTCCTCGCTCGCTACAACCCCGCGACCAACACGTTCTCGCGGCTTGGTGCGGGCATCTCGGGCGGGAACACCAACGCATTCATCACGTCGATGACGCCGTTCAATCCCGCCACCCCCGGCGCCGGCGAAGAGCTGTTCGTGGGCGGGTTCTTTGCGTCAGCGGGCGGCGTGATGGGGACGCGTTCGATCGCAAGCTGGAATGGCACGCGCTGGGCGGGTCTCGCGACCAACTGGACAACCGCGCGCCCCGATGCGGTGTGGGCCATGAAGGTGTGGAACAACGTCCTTTATGTCGGGGGCGGGTTTCCGGATGTGGGAGGCGTGGCGTCGCCTGGCTTGGCCGCGTGGGATGGCGAATCGTGGCAGAGCGTCAACACCGGAGCGTTCACGGGCTTTTCGCCCGCGGTCTTCGCGTTGGAAGTCTTCGACGATGGAACGGGCCCCGCGCTCTATGTCGGTGGGCGGTTTGACAGCATTGGGCCCCTGACGCCCGGCCTGCTGGCGCGCTGGAATGGCAGTTCCTGGAGCCGCGTGGGAAACAACCTTGCACCTGCCAACTTCCTCTCCGACGTCTCCGCCATGACCATTTTCGACGACGGGACCGGCGCGGCGCTCTACGTCGGTGGCTCGAACTTCCTCGTCGATGGCGTCGCCACGAGCACTGCCAAGTGGAACGGCCAGACGTGGACCCGCGTCGGCGGCGACAACCTGGGCGGGCGAACGACCACCTTCGCGGTGTGGGACGACGGCAGCGGGCCCGCTCTCTACGCCGGGGGAACGGCGCAGCCCGGCATCGCATATGTCTATCGCCTGGAGAACGGCGTGTGGCAGACTGTCGCGGGCGGGTTTGCGTCCCAGCCCGGCGTGCCCCCGAGCAGCTTCGCCTCGGTCTTTGGCATGGGCGTGCTCGACGACCGCCTTTACATCGGCGGTAACTTTGTGCAGCTCAACCAAGGAGGTCTCGGAGCACGAGGCTTGGTCGCGCGGGTCGGTTGCCCGCCCTGCGCCGCCGACTTCAACCGCGACGGCCAGGCCGACCTGTTTGACTATCTTGACTTTGTCGCGGCATTTGCCGCGGAGGAGCCGCGGGCGGACTTCAACGCCAGCGGGCAGGTCGACCTGTTTGATTATCTCGACTTTGCCGCGGCATTCGCGTCGGGGTGCTGAGGCTGGTGGTCATGTGGCCCTTTCGGTATACTGCTGCCCCAGCCGCTGGCGAAGGAGCCGCGGTTCGAACGATTCCGATTTTGGGATGAGGTTGAGATGATGAATGCAGGTTGGCTGACCATGGTGGTCGTCGCGGTGCAGATGTTGCTCATAAGCCCGGCGCTGGCGGTTCCGCCGCCCCCGCCGGCAAACGCCCGCGCAACCCCCGCGCTGGTGTGCCAGCCCGGGCAAGCAGTGACGCTCTCGGCGGATGTGCCATTCGGCACGACGATCACGTGGTACGCGGGCGGGTGCGGCGGGACGTTCGCGGGGCTGGGCCCGGCGGCGCTCGTATTCCCGACGACGACGACGACCTACTTCGCCCGTGCCAGCCGCCTCTTCGAGGACAGCGTGACCTGTGCCGTCGTGACGGTCGTGGTCAGCTCGCCTCCCGTCGCGCCGGCATCCATCAACGTCACGCCCTCGAGGCCGTGCCGACTTGGGGAGTTCACGGCGGAAGTCGTGGGAGGTTCCGGAACCACAGTGAGATGGTATCAGGACATCTGCGGAGCGGGCGCGCCCTTTGAGATCGGAACCGGCACACGGATCACGCACGAGTTGGAGTTTCCCGGCTGGATCTATGCCCGATGGGAGAACGAATGCGGCGTGTCGCAATGCACAGAGCGATATGTCAACGTTCTCTTGCCCCCTTACATCACGGGTTCGTCCGGAGGGCCAAACCCCGCGTATGTGGGCGAGCCTCTCGTGTACTGGGTCAACTTGGCAGGCGGATCGTCGAGCGGCGTGACGTTCCGGTGGTACAAGAACGGCGTCTTGCTGCCGAACTTCACGGGTGCTGGCATCACCATCGACCCCGTGCGGATGAGCGACGCGGGTCATTACTACGTCGTGGCGGAAAACGCGTGCGGATCGGCTACAAACGATCTGTATCTTGGGGTCCGGTGCCGAGCGGACTTCAACAACGACGGCACCTTCGACTTCTTCGACTACTTGGACTTCGCGTTCGCGTTCAGTCTCGAATGGACGACCGCCGACGTCAACTCCGACGGTACGGTGGACTTCTTCGATTACCTCGATTTCGTCGAGGACTACGACTTTGGCTGTGATTGAGCGCGTTCTGGGTGAAACGCGTGACGGCCCGTGTTAGCCGGAACGAGCCCGAGATAGCGACGCCGGCGGCTCGAAAGGGTCGCCGGTTTTTTGGTGCGACCTGGCGAACCGGCGTTGGGAGCCGCGCCGCGAAGCGCGTTTGCGGGACGGACGTGCGTGACGTGCGTCAACGACAGCACCGGTCAAAGGACCGGTGCATGGGGGAAGCGGGGAACGCAGCAGGCAAAAATGAAAGTGGGCGACCCAGCGGAGGCGCCACTTGCCGGGTTACTTGTCCGCGACGTTCAGCGAGCGGCCAACGGCGCGCTTGCGGTTCATCATCTTCCGGCCGTTCTTCGTGCTCATCCGGGCCCGGAACCCGATGGAACGCTTGCGCTTGATGCGGCTGGTGCGGTGCGGATAGTGCATGGCCTTGGAACCCTTCCTGAAGCCCCGATCACCGTTCGATGCCGGGCCTTGATACTAGGCAGGGCGCCCGCCCGGCAGCAAGTCGAGAGATCGACCCCCGACCAGCCCGACGTGGATGAGCGAGCGGCCGGGGCGGGTCAGGGCGGGCCGGGCCGCGGCGGGTCGGGACGGGCCGGGGGGCGCCCGGGGGCGGAAGCGTTCACCCGGAGTAGCGCGAACCGAGGCAAGAAACTCTTGTGTTTTTGGCGAGGAAGCCCTATAACAGGAGCGTTGGGTGGGCATTTTCGTGTTCTGCTTGCAATCCGTCTGAACTCTTGGTCCGATGATGACGCGGGTGAAGGGAAGCCGGGCCCCGTCCTTTGCCTTGGTTTGGTTGTGGGTTGGTGGGGGTCGCGAGGTCGTCCGCGCCGTGTCGGTCTCTGGAGCCTGTTCGGGGTTCTCTAGGCCGGCCCAGCGCGTGCGTCCTCTTGGAGGCGCACAATGTCTGACGCGGTTCTCGCGGCGGTTCAAGCCGCGCTCAACTACACCTTCCGCACGCCGGCGCTGCTGCGACAGGCGCTGGTGCATGCGTCGGTTGTTGAGAGCCGGGTTGATTCCAACGAGCGGATGGAGTTCCTGGGCGACGCGGTGCTGGGGCTGATCGCCTGCAAGCGGATCTACGAGAAGTTCCCCCTGTTGCTCGAGGGGGACATGACGAAAATCAAGTCGATGACGGTCAGCCGGAACACGTGCGCCGCGATCGCGACGCAGCTTGGTCTGACGGATCATTTGTCCCTGGGCAAGGGCATGCGGACGAACGGGACGCTCCCCTCGTCGCTCGCCGCGGCGGCGCTCGAGTCGGTCATCGCCGCGATTTATGTCGATGGCGGATACGAGGCCGCGGAGCGCTTTGTGCTGCCCCACCTCGATCCATTACTCGACCAGGCGGCGGCGAGCGGGCACCACCAGAACTTCAAGAGCGTGCTGCAGCAGCACGCGCAGCAAACCTTCGGCACCACGCCGGTCTATCGCACGCTCGACGAGCAAGGGCCCGACCACGCCAAATGCTTCAAAGTCTGCGTGGAGCTTGGGGGAAGACGGTTCGAGTCGTTCTGGGCGCCGTCGCGAAAGCGGGCGGAGCAGCTCGCGGCGCTGGCGGCCCTGCGCGAGATGGGCATCGTCGAGCAGGATTCCACCGGAGAGATCCGCGTTCGCGGCGCGGCGGACGAACGGGCGGCTTTGGAAGCCTGTGGCGGCGAGACCCCTCGGGCACTGGTCGACGCCGCCGGAGCGATCACTGACATCGCCCATATGTCCCACGCGACCCGCGCGGCGTCTGGCACGGAGGCCGGTACAGGGTCCGCCAGCATGGCGTCGAGTATCGGGTCCAAGGGCGGGGGAGCCCCGACCGGCGCGATCGTGGGAGCCGGGTTTGCTGCCGCCAGCGTGGCGAGCGACATCGCGTCCAGCACACCTCCGGCAGGCCAGTGGCGGGCTCGAGCGTCAGACGAAACCGACTAAGGCGAGAAAGCTGGGGATCAAGGATTCGAACCTTGACTAACTGATCCAGAGTCAGTTGTGCTACCGTTACACCAATCCCCAAGTTGCTGTCAACTGTAAGGACGCCGGAGACCTTGGGCAAGCGAGGCCGCGGCCAAAGGTGCGGCGCGCGACTGCGTTTCCGCTGGCGCGACGCGGACCACAACTTGTGCAGATGGTGAGCCTGACTTCAAGCTGTTGCGTCGGGCATGGTGTTGCGTCGGGCGGGCGGGGTCCCTCATTCGCGGCTCAAAGCCGCGCGTCACAATCCGAGCGTCACTCTGGCGGCAAGGCCAGGCGGTCCAGCGCTCGCAGCTTCGCAGGATCCACATACGGCGCGAAAGCGGCCGGGAGCGAACCTCGCGTCTTGCCGGCGCTTTCGTCGCGGGCATATTCCAGCAGCGCCGTCGCCTCTCCCTCGTTCACGCGGAACGCGGCTGCCATGACGCGGATGATGTCGCCCGCGGCGTGTTCGGGGGCGGAAGCGACGGGCGAAAGGTGCGTCGGGCCGTCGCGGCACATCCACTGGTGCAGGAAGTGCTCCACGTTGACGGCAACCGTCGCGACGGAGTCGTCGCCGGCGGAGGGGTCGCACATCACCACGGGCCACCGCGTCATCGCCTCCCCGGGAAGGCAAACCAAGCTGAACCATGTGCTCTCGAAGGGGACGCTGGCGAAGATCGCCGAGTTCAGCGGATCGAAATCGGAGAATGGACCCGACTGGTCCAGGCCTTCGTCGTCGACGAGCTCGAGATCGATCGCCGACGCGAACTGCACGCCCGCGAGCGCCGGATAGATGGCATCGAGGCGAACGCCCACCGCCTTATCCAGCCATCCTTCGTCGAGTTCACGAAGCCGCTTCAGCAGCGGGTGCTTCTCGAACACCACGCGCGAGGTCGTGGACGCCGCGAGCTGCAGCGCTCGCTCGCGCCACGAGGGCGCATGACTCGGATGGGCGGCAAGCAGTTCGCGGATCCGCGCCGTGATGGTGGCCATGAGGGGACAGTAGAGGCGAACGTGGCAACTGCCTGTCAACGGGGTGGCAACTGTGTTGCAACCGGGTCCCATGCGCGGGCTCGCCCGGACGCGAGCCGGGTGGTCGATTCATGTGATCCAGCGCATGCTTCCGAAGCTGTGAGCATGATTCAATCCATAGACACGTTGCTCGTCGGAACTTTGCTCACCGCCGCGCCCGTGTTGGCTCGACCGGCCTTGCCCCCGGCTTCACCGCCGCCCCCCGTTCAAGGCCTGGACTTCGTCACCGTCGACAACCCAGGCAACCGGGGCGCCAACCGAGCCGAGGTGGACTACCTCTATGACAACTATCAGAACATCGGAGCGGTGGGCTACTCGTTCCAGATCATGCGGACCAACCTGACGGTTGGGCAGTGGATCGAGTTCGTGCGGGCCTATGCGCCGTTCTACACGCCGCGGAACGGGGATTGGATGCCGCTGACCGGCTTCGAGATCACGCGCAACCCGATCCCCGGCGGCGGCCACGAGTTCAACGTGTGGCCGGGATCGGACAACTACGCGGCGCAGGTGCCATGGGAAATGTCGGCCCGGTACTGCAACTGGCTGCACAACGACAAGCGGTTGGCG
>JANRJU010000012.1:0-1548 GCA_033763815.1 Planctomycetota bacterium | reverse complement strand
GTGTCGGCGAAGCCATTGGTGCCGTACGTCACGTCGAGACGGCGCGCCCCCTGGGTGACACGGAAGGGCCGTCCGCGGGCGTCGTACGTCACCTGCGTCGGCAAGACGCCTGGCGTCGTCCACGTCAGGGGCCGGCCCTTCGGGTCGGGGTCTCATGCTGATCACGAGGCACGGCAGACCTCTCGACGAAGGGGGGCGAGCGTGAGTGCGATGGCCGAGTCCCAGCGGTCGCTGAGCGCGAGCGCGCGAAGGGAGAGCAGGGCTTGAGCGGTGTCGGGACGCCAGCGAGCGCCGCTGCGTGGAAACGATCTTCAGGAAACGCGGGAAAGCGATCGCGGGCGGCGCGGGGGAGCGCGGGCCGACGAGCTGCGCAAGAAGCTGCGGAACGAGAAGTCGAAGCCGGTAGTCGCCCGCATCAGAGAGTGGCTCATCGGGCAGCGCTTCCTGCCCGGCAGCGCCATCGGCACGGCCATCAAGTACATCGCCGGCCACTGGGACGGACTCGTCGTCTTCCTCGACGAGCCCGCCGTGCCCATCGACAACAACCGCACCGAGCGGGGCTTTCGCGGCCCCGCGCTCGGACGGAACAACTTCTACGGCTCGCACAGCAAGCAAGGCACGAAGGTCGCCGCCATCTTCTACAGCCTCATCGAGACCGCGAAGCTGAACGGCGTCGACCCGAAGCGATACCTCAAGGTCGCTCTCGCTGCGGCCCTGGCCGGCGAACACATCCCGCTGCCTTTCGAACTCCCGCCCGCGAACTGACCGCGCGGTCGCCAGCCCCGGCGATCACGCCGTCACGCCCCACGGACACGGCGAGGATTCACCTTCGATGCGTCGACGTCGAGCAGAAAAAGGGGCAACTGATACTCGATTGCCCCTCCCAGTTCGACGACCCAGAGGCCGATCGGGTCGATTGACCCTACTGGTCGAGAACCCGCGTACTGGTAGAAACTGCTCCCTGCCCCGGTGAATCCCATGGGATCGGACCAATGCCGACGTTCGACAGCACACGGGGTGGCACCGTGATCACTGGCCGCGCTTCGCTGAACTCTTGTGAGACAGGAGTGCAAACACCCCAGAGGCGACGCTCGCGAGCAGGCCACCCGCAAGCGAGGCGAGCCGCACGAACACAACCAACTCCAGCGAATCCAGAGGGGCGACTAAGTAGGTAACAAGGAGCTCCCACTCTCCGACGAGAAGCCCAAAAGAAGACAACCAGACGACCAGCCCTCCCGCGAAAAATCCAACACTCGACCATGCGAGAACCCGAAAACCTGTTCGCTGGAAAATCCTGCGGTCGCCCATGAATGGGTCACTGGTGACCGAAAACATCGCCATATGCATTCCTTAGCGCCACATCCTGCGAGGAATATATGGCCTCTGTGATATTCTTGGCCGTCTCTTTGCCGATAAACTCTGCTGGACTATGGCCGAACGGCCAAGTGGGATTCCACTCGAGAGGATTGCCCTCCGGGTCGCTATGCATCGGACTCGACGAGTCCATGATCGGGTGCAGCGCCTCGCCAAGAAGCACAAGAGCCTTTC
>JANRJU010000011.1:0-274851 GCA_033763815.1 Planctomycetota bacterium | reverse complement strand
GGGGGGGTCGGTGGGTGTTCGTTCTAACCATGCGGTTGCGGCGCCGCCCGGCGATCCGACGCCGCTGAACCCCGTGGTGTGCGCGGGGCTTCACGCACCGGCTACGCCTTCGACACCGGGCTACACGTGCCCGAGTGACCCGAGCTACCCCACTGGTTCCACTCTTCCAGCCGGGCTGTCGTGGGTCAATCAGGGCGGCGGCCAAGCTGGCTGGACGGTCGATCGCACGCCAGCGGTCTTCATTCAGATGCGCACCGGTCTCTACGGCAACTCCGGTGGACCCCCGACCGAGGCGACGCCGGGTGGCAATCCGCTAGGCCTCAACTGGTGGTGGGGGCCGCTGGCAGTTCCGTCGCCCGGAGCGACGCCTCCCGTCGACCTGCCGCGCGATGAAGGCACGATCGTCTTCAACAATGATGACCTGCCAAGCTACATCGGAGGCAGTCCAGATGGGCTCATCGACCAAATTCAGGTTCTCGACTACTACCTCTCTCACTATTACTCGCAAGGTGTTCGCCGCTTCATCTTCAACATCCCGGGCGGCGTCGCGTGGGGCCAGGACATCATGATCGGGCAGTGGCAACTGATGCCGCAGTGGAAGCAGGATTTCTTCCGCGGCATCGACACGCTGCTGAGCAACCACCCGCAGAAAGAGTTTTGGCCCCGGTGGAAGGCTGCACACCCGGACGCGGTCTTCGAGGTGTATCTTGGCGCGCCGGTCGTCACCAACGGCTGGTGCTCGCCTTGCTACACGGCGAACACGATTCCCGGTCAGTTGTTTCAGGCGAGTGCGCAGTTGGTGAAGGTCGGGACAGATCCGATTAGCGGAGCAGAGATCCGCAGGTATCGCTGGACCGTCGCCTGTCCCAGCGTGCCGCAGGCCGACGACTACAACCCGCGCGATCAGTCCTCGGTAACGTCGATCATCCAGTCGATCCAGCCTTGGATCGACGCCGGATTCTCGGGATTTTGGATGGACGCCGCGAGCTCCAACGGCAGCTATCCCCCCAACGATCTGAAGGTCTACGGTCGCCGCTTGGCGCAGCTTGAGCTTTCCTTCCAGCCCTACTTCCGCAACCAAATAGTTCCGTACCAGAGCGATACTCAAACTGGTCGGCGAGTGCGCTTCGGCGGCGAGAACATTCCGATCAGCGTGGTGAACAACGTGGAGGCAGTCGACGACTGCTCCGTGGCGCTCTGCTCGTGGCTGGCGATCTCGACCCAGCCGACTCGATACTTTGAGCGTCAGGGGCAGCCGGTGCGAGAGTTCAAGAGCGAGACTCCGGAGGGTTGGTTTTTCGATCGGGCTCGGTCGGAAGTTTTCTTCGTACCGGATACGTCGCGCAGCCTCACCATCAACTCGACAAAGTATGATGAGCCGCCCATTACATTCGCGGAGTTCGGCGAGGCCCGTCGTCGGGGCTTCGTGCTCGCGCTCTACAACCTTGACGGCGCTCAGCAGTGGGAATATGTCAAACGTTGGTACAGCATGGGTGACATCTTCGTCGCCGACTTCAACGCCGATGGGTCCGTCGATCTCAGCGATGTGGCCGACATGAACGAAGCGGTGGACCGGAGCCTGCTGCGTCAGCAGCAGGGCTTGCCCGTGCTGAAGGTCTTCGCCAACGGCGAGTTCAACCAGGATCCCGGTCATGTGATCGACGAGAGCGATCGGGCGTATTGGATGCAGCAGTGGCTCTTGTGCATGCAAAACCCCAATGGCGCGTGCGCCATCATCAACTACGGAGGCCCCGATGATCTGTAAGTTGCACTCGTTGTGTGGCTTGGCTCTCTTTCAGCTTATTTCTACGTCTACGTTCGCGCAAGTTCGCTCACTGGTTCGTGAGGGCGACCAATGGATCATCCGTACGAATCAACAATCGTCGCCCGAGGCTGGTCCTAGCACGGTGATGATGTACGACAACTACACGTCTCCGTTTTTCGGCGGACATACGCGTCTTCTGAGTACGTTTTCTGTCGCAGGCGACGAGTATGGCGACAGCGTGCAGCTTGCCAACTACCAGCAAGGAGTCATCGACTCCGCGGGGTTCACACTGGTCAACAACTCGACCACGAACAGCATCACGGCGATGCGCGTGGAGTTCAAGTGGTACGACGCGAATAACAACTCGTCTCTTGGCGGCTTCGTTCTAAATGCGGGGTTCGCCGAGCCCGTACTGCCAAGGGAGCGTACTTTGATCGAAGGCGACATCGGGACACTTCGCTTCCTGAACATTCCGCTCGCGCCGCGGATGATCTACACCACCAAGTACCTCGAGGTCTTTGGCGGCGCCAGCATCAGCGATGTCGCCATGCTCTATGGCGGCCCAGTCACCGTCGGCTCTTCCGACCGCTTCATCGTCAACCGCACGACCGGTCAGCAGATCGACCTTGGCAGCGCCGACCAGAACCTGGGCTACTTCATCCGCGGCTTCGTGATTCCCGCCCCCGGAAGCGTTCTTGTCCTGACTTCCCTTGGCCTCTTCGCCGCCCGCCGTCGGCGTTAGTCCTTTGTCTTTGGTGGCACCGGTCTCCAGACCGGTGTCACCTTTCAAGCAAGCGCAGCCGAACGGCGGGCGAGACGCCCACCCAATGTCGCCCATCCCACATATGCGAAGGCCGAGCTGCTGCGACGTCTTCGACGATGCCGGGGCGACGTTTGCATGCCATAATCGCGGCATGACTCACGCAAGCAGGCACGAGAACGACAACGCACCGGGCCAAGGGAAGCGCACGCGGTCCGAGATCGCGCGCACCCTCGCCGAGGCGCTTGCCGCCCCGCGACCCCAGGCCACCGCTCTTGTCGGCTTCGATGGCTTCATTGATGCGATCATCCACGTTGTCGATCAGCGGCACGCGATGGACGGCGCGGGCTACTCGCGGCTGGAGACCATCGAGCAGTTTGCGGTGCGATGCGCCGGAGCGGCGGGCAAGAGCACCAACATGGAGTTGATCGTCAAGGAGCAGCGCTTCGGGGGCAACGGGCCTCTTCTGGCAGGCGCGCTGGCGAGGCTCGGAGTCAAGACGAGTTATGTCGGAGCCGTGGGCGAGCACGCGGCCAAGCCCGAGCGGGGCGGCGCAGCGCTTCACCCGCTCTTTGCGGAGCTTGGAACCCGGTGCGAGGCCTCGGGCGGGCGCGTTGTGCCGCTAGGCCCGCCCGCGGAGACCGACGCGCTGGAGTTCACCGACGGAAAGCTCATGCTCGGCAAGACGGGCAACCTGCAGGCGATGACCTGGGAGTTCATCACGCGGGTGGTCGGCTTGGAGCCGCTCCGGCGGATGGTGGGCGAGAGCGCGCTGCTTGGCATCGTGAACTGGACGATGATGGGCAGCGTGCCGGAGATCTGGCGCGGGCTCATCCGCGATGTGTTCGAGAACGAGGCGAAGCCGGCAACGCGAGGATTGATCTTCATCGACTTGTGCGATCCTGCGAAGCGCACCGACAGCGACGTGCTGGAAGCGATCCAGTTGCTTGGTCGCCTGAATCAGCACCGCTCGGTGACGTTGGGGCTCAATGAAGCGGAAGCCGAACGAGTTGCCAAGGTTCTCGGGCTGGAGTCAATCAGGCGGGCGGCCAACGCTCCGCTGGGGCGCGTGGTTCAGGATGCTGCGAGGGCGATTCGCACGCACGCCGGCGTGGACTGCGTGGTGATCCACCCCCGGTTCGGGGCAGGGGCCGCGACGGCGCACGATGCCGCGTGGTTCGACGGCCCATTCACGCGCGAGCCCCGCCTCTCCACCGGCGCGGGAGACCACTTCAACGCGGGTTTCGCGGCGGCGCAGGTTTTCGGGCTTGATCTCGAACAGTGCCTCGCCCTCGGGTGCGCCACCAGCGGGGCCTACGTGCGAGACGCGGAATCTCCCACGCTCGATCGGCTCCGCGCCTTCCTGACGGACCTCCCGCTTCCCCAGGCCTGAACTCCCCGGTCTGGATGATCGCGTCGCGCCGGGGACGGTCGATTCCGCCCTGAATCCGGACGCGTGCGCCCGTTCCTGCGCGTAGAGTCTGAACGATGTCGTCGCACACGCTCTCCACGCTGCTCTCTGGGTTAGGCGTCGCGGACGACGCTCGCCTCGCCTCGCGCCAAGGCCACGACGTGATCAATCCGTCAACGGGCGATCGCCTCGCCAGCGTCGGTCTCGACGACCCGGCAAGCTACGAGCGAACACTGGCGTCGGCTGCTCAGGCGTTCCTGCGCTGGCGCGAGACGCCCGCTCCCGTCCGCGGGCAAGTGGTGCGGGAGATCGGCGACGAGCTCCGCCGACTGAAGGAGCCCTTGGGCGAGTTGATCGCCCTGGAGGTCGGAAAGATCCGCCAAGAGGGGCTGGGCGAGGTGCAAGAGGCGGTCGACGTTGCCGACTTTGCCGTGGGACTTTCCAGGCAGCTCTACGGGCTCACGATGCCCAGCGAACGGGCGAAGCACAGGATCTACGAGCAGTGGCTCCCGCTCGGACCGGTCGGTGTCATCACCGCGTTCAACTTTCCGTGCGCCGTTTGGGCGTGGAACGCGATGCTCGCCGCGGTCTGCGGCGACGTGCTCGTCTGGAAGCCAAGCCTCTTTGCCCCACTGACGGCGATCGCGACCAACGCCATTGCCGATCGGGTCGCGGCTTCGCTCGGGCATCCCGGCGTCTTCAGCCTTGTGATCGGCACCGACGATGTCGTGGGCGAGCGGCTGATCGCCGACGCGAGGCTGCCTCTCATCTCCGCGACGGGTTCCTGCCGGATGGGCAAGCGCGTGGGCGAGGTCGTCGCCCGACGGCTCGGGCGGACGCTGCTGGAACTGGGCGGGAACAACGCCGTCATCGTCGATGCCTCGGCAAACCTGGACCTGGCGACGCGCGCGATCGTTTTCTCTGCCGTCGGCACCGCCGGGCAGCGCTGCACCACGACCCGCAGGCTCATCGCCCATCGGAGCGTGGTGGGCGAACTCACGCAGCGGCTGGTGCGGGCCTATGCAACGATCAAGATCGGTCACCCGCTCGCGGAAGGCACGCTGGTCGGGCCGCTGATCAGCGCCCGCGCGGTCGAGCAGTTCGCGCGGGCGGTGTCGCTGGCGCGTGAGCAGGGCGGCGAGCTGCTGGCGGGTGGAAAGCCGGTGGCGGGGCCGGGCTTCTTTGTCCAGCCCACGATCATCCGCGTTCCGCGCGGTCGCTCGCTCGAGATCGCGCGTGAGGAGACGTTCGCACCGATCTTGTACGTCTTTGAGTTCGATGCGCTGGAGCAGGCGATCGCCATGAACAACGACGTCGCCCAGGGGCTCAGTTCGGCGATCTTCACCGACAGCGTGGGCTCGGCAGAGCGCTTCCTGACGCCCTCGGGCGCTGGCAGCGACTGCGGGCTGGCGTATGTCAACCTCGCAACCAGCGGGGCGGAGATTGGCGGGGCCTTCGGAGGCGAGAAGGAAACCGGGGGAGGACGCGAGTCCGGCTCCGACTCCTGGAAGGCGTACATGCGGCGGCAGACGTGCACCGTGAACTTCGGCGGTGAGTTGCAACTGGCACAGGGGATTCAGTTTGGCTGACACGCACCCAACCGGATCGCACTCCATAGGCACCGGAACCCACGGGGCTGCTCGCGGGAGCGCCCACGCGTCGGGAGTTGCCACCGGTGTCGCCTCCGCAAGCGACGCGCTCGCCCTCGCGGCGGTCGGCGATATCCGCTCGGGAATGATCGTCGGCATCGGCACGGGCCGCACCGCGGCGCGGGCAACTCGCGCCCTGGCAGATCGCGTCCATCGCGAGGGACTGAGCATTCGCTGTGTCTGCACCAGCGATGGCTCCGAAGCGCTCGCGCGGGAACTCAACCTGCCCACCATTCCCTTCTCGGAACTGGAGGCGGTGGACTATCTCTTCGACGGTGCGGCGGAGGTTGATACCGAGCTGCGCATGCTCAAAGGGCAGCACGGCGCCCTGGCGCAGCAGCGCCTCGTCGCCCGGGCCGCCAAGCGGAGCGTCTACCTCGTCGACGAATCGAAGCTCGTCTCTCGCCTGGGCGAGCAGGCAACCCTGCCTGTGTGCGTGATGGCATTTGGCCTGGCCTTCGTGCGCGAGGAGCTGCGCATGCTCGGTCTGGCGGGCGTCGTTCGACGGAACATGGTGGGCGAGTACTTCGTCACCGATTCGGGGGCACTGATCATCGACGTGATGATGCCCCAGCGGGAGCCCGAGCAGGTGGCCGACGAGATCGACGCCGTGCCCGGGGTCATCGACCACGGGCTGTTCCTGAGCGAAGCGACGGAAGTGCTCGTCGAGCGCAAGTCGGGCCTGATCGATCGCATGATGCGAGAGTGAGGCCGCCTGCGGGCGCCCCGACTCCGCTAAACGCTCACGCGCCAAGCACAACGCGGACCGCCTCAACAATCGTGGGCCAGCGAGCGCCGGGCCCGATCAGCAGGCATCGTGCGGGCGGCAACCCCGCGGCGAGCCCCGATTCCACGTCGCGAGGGGCGTCGCCGATCATCCACGAGCGACTCAGGTCGATGTTGAGTTCCGTCGCGGCGGCCAGCAACATCCCCGGTGCTGGTTTGCGCCACGAGAGTTGATCGCGAAAGCGAGGCGAGACGCCGTCGCCCCTCGCGGGCGAGAAATAGACCGGAACCGGCGGAACCCCACACGCGATCAGCAGCTCGCGCATCCGCTCGTTGACGCGCTCGACGTCGCGCAGCGTGCCAAACCCCTGTGCGACGCCTCCCTGGTTGGTGACAAAGACCAGTCGATGCCCCGCCTGGACGAGGTCTCGCAGCGCCTCACCTGCCCCGGGCAGCAGGCGGACGAGCGATGGATCCAGCAGGTCGCCGGGGTGGGGCGTGCTGGAGGTCGCCTCGCGGTTGGCGATCACCGTGTCGTCGCGATCTAGAAAAATAACCGGGCGAGGCCCGCCTTGGAGCGAAGGCGAAGGGGAACTGGTGGAGCTCGGGGGAGGGTTTGTCGCCGGCATGACCGAGCGTACGCGATACGCTTGGTGATGCAAGACCATCGCGATGCGGGACAGGCCAGCGACGCGGGCGCCGAGGCGGGCGGAGCACGCCGCGCCAACCGCCCTCCCAACCGGCTCGCCCGGGAGAGCAGCCCGTATCTGCTCCAGCACGCGCACAATCCCGTCGACTGGTTTGCCTGGGGCGAAGAGGCGTTCGCCGAGGCGAGGCGCCGCGATGTGCCGATCTTCCTTTCGATCGGCTACTCGACCTGCTACTGGTGCCACGTGATGGAGCGCGAGTGCTTCGAGGACGAAGCGATCGGGCATGCCCTGTCAGAGAGCTTCGTCTGCGTCAAAGTCGATCGCGAAGAACGTCCGGATGTTGACGACGTTTACATGGCAGCGGTGCTGATGATACGCGGCAATGGCGGATGGCCCCTCAACTGCTTCCTCGAGCCCGGGGAACTCAAGCCCTTCTGGGCGGGGACGTACATCCCGCCAGAGCCCCGATTCAACCTGCCCGGGCTGCCTCAACTGATCGACGGCATCCGCGACGCCTGGCTGGGCAAGCGCGAGGCGGTGATGAAGCAGGCTGAGACCGTCGCGGAAGCAATTCGCGAGCACGTCTCACGGATCGAACAGCCCGTGCCGCTCGGAGAAAAGGTCGTCTCGACAGCGGTTTCGGCGCTGCTGCAATCGCACGATCGAACGCTCGGGGGCTTTGGCTCGGCGCCCAAGTTTCCGCAGCCCGCCTTCCTGGACTTTCTCCTGGACGTGCTGCCTGCGGCGGGCGATGACTCGACTGCCGACGCCATCACCCAGGCCATCAAGCACACGCTCAACGCGATGAGCGCGGGAGGAATCTTCGACCACGTGGGCGGCGGGTTCCATCGCTACAGCGTGGATGCCACATGGACGGTTCCGCACTTTGAGAAAATGCTCTACGACAACGCGCAGCTCGCCCGGACGTACGCGCGGGCCGCGAGTCTGTTTGGCGACGAGGAATATCGGCACGTGCTTCGGCGGACACTCGACTACGTGCTGCGTGAGATGACTGGCCACGAGGGATCGGGCTTCTGGAGTGCGCAGGACGCCGAGGTAGATCATCGCGAGGGGCTCAACTATCTCTGGACGAAGGAAGAACTCGAGCGGGTGCTTAGTCCGGAAGATGCCAAGCTCGCCTTACGGTTGTACGGAGTCGAGAAGGGGCCAAACTTCCAGGACCCGCACCACCCTGAGGAGCCGATGCGGAGCGTGCTCCGCCTCCAGACCCGGCTCGATCGCCTCGCGCCGTCGTTCGACATGGATGTGCCACGGTTCCGCGCCCGCGTGAGTGAACTCAACCAGACGCTCCTCGCGGCTCGGTCGCAGCGCAAGCAGCCGGGCCTCGACGACAAGGTGTTGACCTCGTGGAACGGGCTGATGATCGGCGCCATGGCCCGGGGCTATGCCGAGCTCGACGACACGCGATACTTGGATGCGGCGCGAGCCGCGGCGGCGTCGATCTTGACCCTTCACGTGGACGCTCAGGGAGACTTGCTGCGCGTCTCGCGTCACGGAGTCGCCAAGGGTCCGGCGTTTCTGGAGGACTACGCCTTCCTGATTGAGGGGCTGCTCGCCCTAGCGCGGGTGGACACCAAGCAGCGGACAGCGCTGATCGGGACTGCGTCTCGCCTGGCGATGCGGGCGCACGAGCTGTTCGCCGACGCTTCGGGCCGCCTCTTTGATGCAAGGGCGGGAGCGTCCGAGCTCTTTGTCCGCACGGCGTCAACGCACGATGGAGCCATCCCCAGCGGAACGTCGGTGATGATCCACAACTGGATCGAGTTGAGCGAACTGACCAAAGACCCGCGATGCCTGGAACGAGCGGGCGGCGCGCTCGAAGCCATCTCGGCGTCCATCTCGGAGAACCCGACGAGTTCGATCAATGCGGTCCGCGCGGTGCTGCGACTGCTGCTCGCGGGCGTGGCACTGTCGGATTCGGCCAACCACGCAACTGGCGAACCGTCGCTCGCGGCGACGACTGCCGGCACCGACCCGGAAAGGGTGGTCGAGGTCTTTGCGACGCAAGAACGGGTGCAGGTGAGCCAGGAGACTCCCGGAATCCTTGAGCTTCGCGTTCGCATCGCACCGGGATACCACGTGAATGCGGCAATCCCCGGTCCGTCGGCGACTTCCCTGATTCCCTTCCGCGTCGGACTCACGGGTGTGCCCATCGCCGGCCCCGGCGCAGGCGAGAGTGGCTCGGGCGGTTCGCTCAGCGTCTTTGCCGACTATCCCGAGGGTGAGCTTTTGAGCCCGCAGTCGGCCAATGCGGACGCCATTCGGGTCTACCGAGGCGAGGTCGACATCAAAGTGGTCCTGGAACTCACCGGGCCTTGGCCGATGCGCACCAAGGCCTCGGGCGTGCGAGAGCCAGCGCGCCCGCTGCTCATCGTCACGTACCAGGCGTGCACGGAGACGGAGTGCTTGCCCCCCCGGACTCTGGAACTGGACGTGGCGATCGATCCGGGCTGAAGCACCAGACAAAGCGGTCACCAAAGCTGCCGGCGGCGCCCCCGTCGGACCGCGACTGCGCACAGACGAAAACCGCCCGCGGCGAGCGCGGGCGGTCGTGAATCGTCTGGTTCAGCAGAAACTCTCAGCTATGCGGCCTTCTTGAGTTTCTTGGGCTTGCCCACGGTGCGCGACGCCGTTCCGACGCGCCGGGCGGGCTGGTTGATCATGACATCGACGAGGTCGAGCGGGTCGGAGGCGTAAAGGTCGGCGCCGATCTCCTCAGCCAGCCCGTCGGCTCGATTGAAGACGCCCCCACCGACGACGATCTGCACATTGGGACAGGCCCCGATGCTGTGGAGGGTGTCGATGACGCGGCGGACCTCGGGCAGGTCGGAGGCCGCGGAAGCAAAGAGCAGCAGCACGTCGGGCTTGGTCTCGTGGACGCGGGCGATGATCTCATCGCCGGGAATGCCGCCTCCGGCGAAGGCGACGTCAAACCCCCCGCTCTCGAGCACGTCCATCGCCATCTGGGCCGCGAGCTCCTCGGCCTGGCTGGTGCCGCAGCAGGCGAAGACGCGGCGTCCGCGGCGCGGGGCCTGGGGGAGGCGCTCACCAGTCTGGTCGACGAGCTGCCGCAGCAGGCGTGTCGCAAAGTTGTAGCTGAGGATCGACAGCTGGTCGGCGCGCCACAGGCGTTCGATCAGTTCGTAGACGGGCCAGTGCAGCTCGACGATCACCTTTTCCGGGTCGGGGTGGGCGGCGGCGAACTCCCGCACGATCTGGCGGGCGCTCGGACGATTCCCGTTAATGAGGGCTTCAAAGTACCGCTCGAGGATGAGATCGCGATCCATCGCATGGAACTCCGGCGACGGCCTAGAGATGCCGTCCAAGGCTCGACGAGTTCCACCCGCGCAGGCCTTCGTTGCGTGCTCGCCGCGCGTCCGCGTCGGCGCCTTTGCACCCGCCGGGCGTTGGCCCGCTGGCGGTGCGAAGGGGGTATCGAACGCCGGACGTCTCGACCCTTCATTCGCACCCGGTCTTTCGATCGCTGCCCCCGCGTCCGATCATCGCGCTCCCGATAAGCCCTTGATCGCGTGTTCAGGCGGCGCACTCAAGCCGGGTGAGGGCAAGAACCCCGAGGCACCAGTTGCGCGTTTCCGACGAACGCTGGTCGTGTTGCACCACGCCAACCGGCGTGCGAAGGACCGTTGCCCGGCGGGCCAGCGTGATACCCTGCGATCATGTCCATCGCCGACTCACGCCCTTCCACGCTCTTCACGGTCAAGGAGACCCTCACGTCGGTCGTGATCGCATTCGTGCTGGCGTTCGTTGCTCGCGGGTTCGTCGTCGAAGCATTCCTGATTCCCACGGGCTCGATGGCGCCCACGCTGCTCGGACAGCACATGAAGATGCGCGCGGACAACAGCGGCTATGCCTGGGACGTCGGCCCATGGGACTTTGACGCCGCGGGCAATCCGCTGGCCATCCAAGGCGGGCGATCGCGCATCAATCCGCAAACCAACCGGGTGGAACGGGCCGGGGGTGGGCCGATCATCGTGACCGATCCGATGTCGCGTGCACCCTCGACGGGGCCGACGGGCGAGGGGCTGAGCAACGTTCCCCTGATGGCGGGCGACCGCATCTTCGTGCTCAAATATCTGTACTCGATCTTCGACCCCAACCGCTTCGATGTCGCGGTGTTCAAGAACCCGCGCGATCCCGGGGTCAACTACATCAAGCGGCTTGTCGGGCTGCCGGGCGAGCAGGTGGCGCTCATCGACGGGGATGTCTTCACGCGGAAGCCGACGCCCGACGATGCGACCGGCGGCCCCCCGCTTCTCCGCGGGTCGTCGCGGGCGGATAGCTGGTCGCTCCCGGGCTGGCAGATTGCCCGCAAGCCCGAGATTGCCCAGCGAGCGATGTGGCAGCCGGTTTTCAACAGCGAGTACACCCCGCTGGACGCGCTAGCGGGTAAACCCGGGTTCATCAATCCCTGGCAGGGAGAAGCGAGCGACTCGGGCTGGCAGATCGCGCGCCGGCGGAGCTACCTGCACGGGCCCGGCGCTGGAACACTGACCTGGAACGCGGTGCAGTGGCCGATCAGCGACGCCTACGCCTACAACGAGCTCCCGCCTCCCCGGTTGCGCCCCCGCAGCTATCCCGTCTCTGACGTAGCCGTGTCGTTTGGCCTGCTGCCACAGTCGCCCAAGATCGATGCAAGTGTTGTCGTGACCACCCGAGGGCACCAGTTCCGCATCGGGATCTTCCAGGGCTCGCGGGCGAAGATCGAGTCTCGCGTGTTTGAGGCGACCGCCGAGTGGACGACGCTCGCGGAAGGTGAGCTCTCAAGCCCACTGCCAGCGGACCGAGTGACCAACTTGGAGTTCTGGCACGTTGATCAATCCCTCTCGCTGTGGGTCGAGGGCTCGCGGGTGTTGACCGCCGACTACGACTGGACTCCGGCAGAGCGCGTGCAGAACGCGCTCAACCTCTCCATGAAGGAAGTCGCGGAAGGCCCGAGCGACATGCTCACGGATGCGTCGCGGTATCCGCAGGCGGGTGTTCGGATCGATCTTGTGAGCGACCAGGGGTACGAGCTCTTCCGCGTGTCGCTGGCGCGCGACATCCACTACCAAGCGGCGGTCTACGGCATCGTCGAAAATGGCCAGCCCCACAGCCGCCAGGGAGAGCCTGCCATGGCGACCCACCCTTCGCAGACACCCACGCTCGGGCCGGATCAGTTCTTCGCGTGCGGCGACAACAGCCCCGCAAGCTTGGACCTGCGCCTGATGGACGCGCCCGACCCCTGGGTGTCCAGGCAGTTCGACGATGACATGGGCGTGATTCCGCGTCAACTGTTGATCGGACGGGCGTTCTTCGTGTACTTCCCGAGCATCCGCACCAGCCACAACCTGCCCGTGCCCGACTTTGGCCGCATGCGGTGGATCTGGTAAAGACAGTCAACACAGACACTGGTCGAGGGCGCAACACTGAAAACCACGGGCAAGCCCGGGAGGCAATCACTTGCGCGCACAACGCATCTGTTTCTTGCAAGCCCATGCAGCCGACCCGGCGAGGGCAGCATGATGTGCTCAGCATGTGGATAAGCAGAAGTTAGGCAAAATGGTGTTGACACGGTGGGTTTTTCGGTTATGCTGGTTGAGTCGTTGGTCCTCGCGAGCGACAGCGTTCGCGGGGCGAAGAGGGAAGTGTGGTGAGAATCCACCGCGGACGCGCCGCCGTAAGGGGTGCTGATGCGAATCCCGCGTGCGACAATCGGTTTCGACGCCTGCGTCGAAACCGAGCACGTGCAGGCCCACTGACGCAGTGCGTCGGGAAGGGCGGATTCGCGGAGCCCCAAGCCGGAAGACCTGCCAGCGCCTCTTTGGTTGCTGCAACCCGTTCGGTTGCGGCATGCCGAGGAGTGTCGGTCGATCCTCGCGGGAGCGCTCGATGGCGAGCGGCTCGGGATCGTCGGCGGGATGGGCAGCGTTCCACGCGCTGACCCACGCTGATGCATCTTCATCGCGAGACTCGACCATCGTCGTCCCACGTGGGCTTCTCCGCGCGATACGGAGATGGGGAGAGTGCGGTGTTCCTTGGACTTGGATGCAAGCGTTCGTTTCCGAAGCGTGTGGTTTCAGTTGTTCCGGGCTCGTCGGTCGAGGGCTGCCCGTTCGCCGCTCTCGTCCGGGGCCGCTCGACGGCAGGGCTCACGCTGAGCGTGCTCGCCTTGTCGGCGACCTCCGCTTGGGCAACTCCCGCATCGCCCTATGCCAGCGAAGTTGTTTCGTATGTGCAGGGCTCTGGCGTGGGGCGTGAGTTCAACGTTCCAGCCAACGCGCTGGGTGAACCATCTCGCTCCACCGGTGAGCGTTCCAACTTCTTCAGTGCTGTGACGCCGTTCAACCCGGCGTTTGAGAGCGACGAACTCGTCTCGGTTGGCCGGGCTGGCGAGCTCGTCGTGAGGTTTGCCGAGCCGATCACGAACGATCCGCTCAACCCCTTCGGCATCGATCTGCTGGTCTTTGGAAACTCGGGCTACGTCGACGTTGATTTCCCCAACGCCCGAGCCGGTGGCCTCTTTGGCGGTGGCGACGGCGGCGTGATCTCCGTCTCGTCCGACGGCGTCAGTTGGTCCGTCGTCCCTTCGCTCCAAGCCGACGGCGCGTTTCCCACGCTCGGCTACCTCGACCTTCCCTCGGCCTACGGCCTTCCTGGTTCGGTTCCCTCGGACTTTACCCGTCCGGTCGATCCGGCCTTCGATCCGCTCGGCAAGACCTTTGCTGAGATCGTGACCGGCTACGCGGGCTCCGGCGGCGGCGTCGGAGTCGACATTGGTTCGCTTGGTCTCAGCGAGATTTCCTTCGTTCGCGTTTCAAACGCGAGCGATGCAGTCGCGGTTCCGGAGATCGATGGCTTTGCCGACGTGGCGCCAATCCCGGCCCCGTCGGTCGCATCGGTCGGGCTCGTCGTTGCGTGCACGGTCTGGAGGCGTCGGAGAGTCATGAGGAAGTCATGACCGACGTTTCCCCCCTCAGTCGGAGAGAGAGGGGATGTTCGCATGGGGAGAGGGTTGGAGCGAAGTGGATGTTCTGTCGGATTGCCAGCGTCCGCGCCAGAGCACCTCGCCCGCCCTCTCCCCTGCTTTTTTTTTCCCGCCCGCTCCTTTCCTCTTCCTCGCTTCTCTCTTCCTCCCCGCTCTCTTCTTTGCCGCCCTCTTGTTTCCGGCGGTCCATGCCGAGGACGCCCGTTTCCCACGCCGTCGCGATCCTCGCGGCGGTCGCGTGCGGCTGCGCGAGCGCTGCCTCGCATAACGCTCTCGACCCTGACGACCCCGTTAGCCCATACAACCCGCCAGATCCGCCCGAGTGGTGCGACCACGCGTCGTGCGCCGAAGGATCGACCTGGACGCACTTTGCAGGCGCACCCCATCGAGGCGGGCGAGATGCCGCCGGGCCCCGGGTGAGCGATCTCGCGTCGCCCTCGTGGGTCTTTTCCACGGATTCGGCCGGGAATCCCGTTCGATTCCTCGGGCAGTCGGGGGTGGTCGTGACGCGCGATCTGGTGATCGCGGTGGGGATCGTCATCCTCGTGGGCGGGCCGGAGCCCCGTGTGTTCGCGATCGATCGCCGCACGGGCAAGCAAGCCTGGTCGGCGTTCATCAGCCAGCCGGTCGCCAACTCCTGGTCGACGCCCGTGGTGGATGAGAGCAACGGCACCGTGATCGTCACGCAGGCGAGTTCACTGCGCGCCCTGCGCCTTCGGACCGGCGCGACGGCCTGGACCACCGCCCTCGATCGTCAGATCATCAATGCCTCCCCGCTCGTCACCACCGATCTCAATCATCGCGATCGCGTGTTCATCACCGGGTACGACGGGTTTGGCGACACCGGCAAGCTGTACTGCATCAACGTCGATCGTCAACTGGGCACCGCAAACCCATACTCGCCCGGCGACATCGTGTGGACCGCGACCATCGGGGGCTCGGTCGGCAACACGCCTGCCTATGCGAGAGGCATCGTCTACGTCGCGACGATGGGCAACTACAACGCCAGGGAACCCGGGCAGATCCGGGCGTACAGCGCGCTTGGAGACGGCTCCGCCCCACTTTGGACCTTCGTGAATCCCAGCGGCTTCCCGTTCTCGGGCGGGGTCACGGTCCATCCGCCACCCCCGATCTCGGGGATGCAGCCCTACCAGCCGTTCGTATACGCCGCGAGTTACAACTTCGAGCAGGCGTGCAATGAGCCGGCGAATCTCGTCAAGGTGAATGGCCTGACCGGACAGATGCAGTGGCAGATCGGGTGCGAGCGGACGAGTTCCACGCCCATCGTTCTGGACGACGGGCGCATCCTGCTTTCCAGTGGAATCTCGGGCATCACGTTCGGCTCGCGCCCCGGGCTCGAACTGTTCCGCGATCTGGGCTCCGGCGCGATCAAGCTCTGGGATTCTTCGCTGGCGACCTGGACGGACGACAACGAAGACGGGTGCGTGGACATTGGCGAGAGCTTTGCCGTTGGTGGCTGGACGCACCAGCCCGCGGTTCGAGTCCGCAACGGACGCACCATCGCCTTTGCGGGCACGCTCTTGCCGGTGAACGACCCGAACAATGGTCCGTTCTACGAGCCTTGCACGGATCTGCACGCGATCGACCTCGGCGAAAACGTGCCGCCATCGGGCGATGACTTTGTTCTGGGTTCGTTCTCGGGAGCGGGCACCACGCCCGCGATCGCGGACCGCAATCTGTACACGGTTGGCGCGGGCGGCTTGTACGCGTTTGGTCCCCCGCCGCCCGACTTGGACGTGAACGGCGATTTCCTGGCCGACGTCGACGACCTCTACGCCTTCGAGGCGGGAGTGGGTGATCGCGACGTGAACCAGGATGGGATCGTGGACAAGGACGACTACGAGACGCTGGTGAACCGGGTGCGTTGCCGCGAGGTTGAGTTCATGACCAACGGGCGCCGGTAGTCGGGCGCCAGTCGTTGGGCAGCGGAAGCGGTCTGGGGTTGAAGACGGCAGAGGATAGTTTCGGGGTCAAGAACGGTTTCGGTTGACGCAGGTCGAGGTTGGTGGTTTTGGATCGGTCTCTTGCCTGCTGGCTTGCTGGTCGGGAGGTTGCGCGTGTTTGCTGAGAGGTACACACTTCAACCGTGGAGATTTGGCGGTCGTCGCTCGGGCGGCCGGGGCTTCACGCTGGTGGAGCTCCTCGTTGTGCTGGCGATCGTGTCGCTGCTGATCAGCATGCTGATGCCGAGCCTTGGGGGGGCCCGAGAAGCAGCGCGGAACGTCGTTTGCCAGACTCGCCTGAAGCAACTCGTCGTCGCCTGGACGATGTATGCGGGAGAGCATCGGGATTACGCGATGCCAATGTCGGTTCGTGCTCAGAGCGGAGTCCCCGAACGTTTCTGGTGGGGCGGGGTGGGCACGCGATATCAGCAACCGGACTTCAGCCTGGGGTTGCTGGCGCCCTATTTCGACGCGGGGCTGGCGGAGCGGTCCGCGTTCGAGTGCCCGTCTCAGGCCTGGGGAACCTACGACCCGCAGGGCAACTCGCGCCACCCCGAGGCGCCACCGCCGACTCCGACGAGCACCTACGGCTACAACGGGTACTTCCTCGCCCCCGCCGCGACCCCCGGTTGGCAAGTGACGATCGGACGCCAACGCTGGCAGCGACTGCACACGCTGACGAGCCCGTCGGCGCTTTACGTCTTCGGCGACGCGATGCTGGGCTCGGTGTCGGAGACAGCACGCCCGATGAACAACGCGCTGCTGGATCCTCCCCTGCTCTGGACGGGCTGGGGTCAGGGCCCGAACTTCTGGATGCGCAACAGCTATCCGACGACATCGTTCCGCCATTTTCGCCAGAATCGGGGCGCGGGCTCGACCAACACCGCACGAGCGGACTCGAGCGTCCATCTGACGCAGGGACGCGTGGAGTGGTTCACGCAACCGCACCAGCACATCGGATCGATTGGGACCTACGACTCCCCTGAAGTCTTGGCCAACGATCCGGGGTATGTTCCCAACTGGCGCGAATGGCGCTGATGAAGATGTCAGTTTGTGCTGATGGCGTGTTGTGCCGCGCGCCGACGTGATGGTATTATTCGCGACGAAAGGAGCCGCGCGCGGTGGCCGTCAACCGGTGCACCTGTCTGGATCTGAAGTTTTCGGAACTGAAAGCGGTCGCGGAACAGCGCGGCATCGGTTTCGAAGAGCTTCGACAACTCACCCGCTGCGGCACAGGCTGCGGGCTCTGCACAGCCTACATCATCGTCATGTTAAGGACCGGCGTGACCGATTTGCCGGTGATGTCCCCCGAGGAATACCGCAAGGCTCTCAACGGCTACAAGCCCAACCGCGACAAGCTGGCCGATAAAGCGGGCGACAAGTACCACGATCGCGGGCATGCCGCCTCGTCGGCCCCGAGGCCCACCTCCCCGACAACGCCCCCTACGTTCACCAGCACCGCACCCTGAGGTGCGTTTGATCCGGTGCGGTAACGTTGATCTGGCGCAGCCGTAGAACTGGCGCACGTGAAGTTTTGTCGCAGATGACCGAAGGCGGTTTTCCCAGCCACGGCGGCGTCATTGGTACGAGCGTTGCCGCTCGTTCGGAGCCTGATTATCGCTGCGCCGCGTAATCCTGCAGCGCCCGGACGCCCCAATCGCCTTGGCGCAGTGCCTCGATCGCCTTCACAGCCGCGGCGGCGGCGGTGGTTGTCGTGAGCATCGGCACGTTTAATCGCACGGTCGCGGCGCGGATTCGACCTTCGTCGGTCTGGTGTCCCGTGCGGGTGGGCGTGTTGATCACCAGCTTGATCTGCCCGTTTGACATCATGTCGATGACGTTGGGCCTCGCCCCGGCGGCGACCTTCTGAAGACGGGTGGCGTCCACGCCGTGCGAGGCGAGATAGTCGGCGGTCCCCGAGGTCGCGTAGATCTCGAAGCCAAGATCCTGGAGCTTGCGCACCGGCTCGACGATCGCGTCCTTGTCGGGCTCTCGAACCGAGACGAACACGCCACCGGACTTGGGCAGGATAACTCCGGCCGCGAGCTGGCTCTTGGCGAACGCGATCGCGAATGAAGAGTCGATGCCCATCACCTCGCCCGTCGAGCGCATCTCCGGCCCGAGCAGGACGTCCACGCCCGGGAACTTGCTGAACGGGAAGACCGACTCCTTGACTGCGGAGTACCCCTGCGTCGTGACTTCCGCGGCGCCAAGCTCCTGGAGCGACTTGCCCATCATCACCTTCGCGGCAATCGCGGGCCACTGCACGTGCGTCGCCTTGCCCACGAAGGGGACCGTCCGCGAAGCCCGGGGATTGACTTCCAAGATGAAGACGTGGTCGTCCTTAACCGCAAGCTGCAGGTTCATCAGCCCGCGCACGCTGAGCTCGCGTGCCAGCGTGCGCCCGATGTGCTTGATCTTCTCCACGAGCTGGGGCGACAGCGAATGGTGAGGCAGGGCACAGGCGGAATCGCCCGAGTGGACGCCCGCGTGCTCGATGTGCTCCATCAGCCCGGCGATGAGCGCCCGAGGCTGGCCCGGCGCGGCGCTCGCGCCAAAGTCGGCGACGACGTCGACATCGACCTCGGTGGCGCTATCGAGGAACTTGTCGATCAAGACGGGCGCGCCGTCGAAGTCGCTGACCTTCAGGGCCGACGTGATGTAGTGACGCAGGGCTCGCTCGTCCGGGCAGACTTCCATGCCGCGCCCGCCCAGCACGTAGCTCGGGCGCACCAGCACGGGATAGCCAAGCTTGGCAGCAACGCTGAGCGCTTCGTCGAGCGAGAGCGCGATCCCCGCCGCGGGACGCTCCAGCCCCAGACGCTCGAGCAACGCGTCGAATCGCTTGCGATCCTCGGCAAGGTCGATGGAATCGAGGGTGGTGCCGATGATCGGCGCGCCGGCGGCAACCAGACCCTTGGCGAGGTTGAGGGGCGTCTGCCCGCCAAACTGGACGATCAGGCCGTGGACCAGACTCGAACTGGTCGAGTGCGCTGGCGAGGACGAGTGTCGACTGGTGCCGTCCAGTCGCTCGACGACGTTCAGCACGTCTTCCAGTGTGAGGGGCTCGAAGAAGAGCAGATCGCTCGTGTCGTAGTCGGTCGAGACCGTTTCCGGGTTGCAGTTGATCATCACCGACTCGAACCCGAGATCGCGAGCGGCAAACGCGGCGTGGCAACAGCAATAGTCGAACTCGATGCCCTGCCCGATGCGGTTGGGCCCGCCGCCCAGGATGATCACCTTCTTCTTTGGCGACACGCGGATCTCGTCGTCGGCTCTGGGCAGAGGGGCTCTCGGGCCAGACGCCGCCGGGGTCGAACCGGGAACTGCCCCCGGGGTTGCGCCAAGGGCCGCGATCCCCCGCTCATACGTTGAGTAGTAGTAAGGCGTGACGGCCTCAAACTCGGCGGCGCAGGTGTCGACCAGCTTGTAGACCGGCTCGATGCCCACGCTCTGGCGGTGGCGTCGAACGCGCAGGATCGTCTCCGGCGTGATCTTGTCAAAGTAGAGGTTCGCGAGCTGCGCGTCGGAGTAGCCGAGCTGCTTGGCGTGCATCAACGTCTCGGCGGGGATCTCCTCGAGCGTTCGGAACGAGCAGAGCACGTCCTCGAACTCGACGAGTTCACGGAGCTGCGAGAGGAAGAAGGGATCGATGTGGCTGAGCTCGTTGATCTTCTTGTCCGTCCAGCCCATCTTCATCGCGTAGCGGATGTAATACAGCCGCCCCTGGCTCGGGACGCTGAGCTTGCGCGAGAGCTTGTCCCAGGGAATGGGCCACTCGATCGGCTGCCCGTCGGCGGTGCGCAGGCCCGTCGGGCTCTGGGCGCTTCCCCGGTGTGATTCGGATGGCTGCGTACCCCCAGAGCCCTCGTGAGGCGAGGAAGCGCCGGGGTCGCTCATTACGTCGAGAACGAGCTGCTCGCGCTCGACCGCCCGCATCGCCGCGAGCCACTTGTCGTTCTTGTCAAGCCCCAGCCCGAACCGCTTGACGTCCATCGATCGGATGACCTTCTGCAGCGATTCCTTGAATGTCCGCCCGATCGCCATGGCTTCCCCCACGCTCTTCATCTGCGTGGTCAGGGTCTCGTCGGCCTCGGGAAACTTCTCAAAGGTCCAGCGGGGCATCTTGGTGACGACGTAGTCGATGGCGGGCTCGAAGCAGGCGGACGTGGTGCCCGTGATGTCGTTCTTCAGCTCGTCGAGCGTGTAGCCCACCGCGAGTTTGGCGGCGATCTTGGCAATCGGGAACCCCGTCGCCTTGCTTGCCAGCGCCGAGCTGCGCGAAACGCGGGGGTTCATCTCGACGACAACCATCTCGAAGGGCTTCTTTCCGTCGGGCCCGGGCTTGGGCCTCGGATTGACGGCAAACTGCACGTTGCTTCCGCCGGTCTCGACGCCCACGGCCCGCATGATGGCGAAGGCGGCGTCGCGCATCGCCTGGTATTCCTTGTCCGTCAGCGTCAGGATCGGGGCGACGGTGATCGAGTCGCCCGTGTGGACGCCCATGGCGTCGATGTTCTCGATGCCGCAGACGATGATGCAGTTGTCCTTCTTGTCGCGGACGACCTCGAGCTCGAACTCCTTCCACCCGATGACGGACTGGTCGACCTGCACCTGGTGGATCATGCTCGCCGAGAGGCCCCGCTGGCAGATGTCGCGGAACTCGTCGAGGTTGTAGGCGATGCCGCCGCCGGAACCACCCAGCGTGAAGGCGGGGCGGATGATCGCTGGCAGACCGACTTCCTTCAGGAAGGCCTCGGCATCCGCGAGCGAGTTGACGGCCTTGCTCCGCGGCATCTTGAGGCCCAGCGACTCGACCACCGAGCGGAACTTGTCGCGATCCTCAGCCCGGTGGATCACCTCGCGGCTCGCACCGATCATCTCGATGCCGAACTCCTGCAGGATTCCCTGGTCGAACAGGGCGCACGCCGTGTTGAGCGCCGTCTGCCCGCCAAGCGTCGGCAGCACGGCGTCGATCCGCCCGGACCCCGGCTCGCCCCGCCTGGCACGCTCGTTCTCGTGCACGATGATCTTCCGCACCGCCTCGGGCGTGATGGGCTCGATGTACGTCCGATCCGAGAACTGCGGATCGGTCATGATCGTTGCCGGGTTGGAGTTGACCAGGACGACGCGATACCCCTCCGCCCGCAAGGCCTTGCAGGCCTGCGTGCCGGAGTAATCGAACTCGCAGCCCTGCCCGATGACGATCGGGCCGGAACCGATGACGAGGATGGTCTTGATGTCGGTGCGCTTGGGCAATGGAGACTCCAACACGCCGCGGCCAGGGTCGGGAAAAGCCCCGCTTACCCGGGCAACGGCCAAACTCGATGAGCATAGACCCGACGATACGAAAGCCAAGCGGTCGCACCGTCGCAGGCACAGATTTCCCGGAGCGGGATCGATCGCAGGTTGAGGCAAGTCCCGGGTTGGGCCCGGGCGTCTCGCAAAGCTCGTCCGCAGCGCGGTTGCCCAACACCAGTTTCGCTACAATACGCCAAGGGGGAGCAGCGACGCTGGAGGGCCGACCCATGGCGCGATGTGGTGACGCTGCGGCGGGGGCGTGTGTTGTCGTTGTGCTCGGCGCCTTTGCGTGGAGCGCCCAAGCACAGGGCACCGCTCGCGTGTGGCTGGAATCTTCGCTCGATCAGCAACATTGGATCGAGGGAGAGCGAGACGTAGCGCAAGGTGCGACTGTCTTCATGCGCCTCCGAGTCAGCATACCGGAATCGGGCCTTCCCGCCCCCAGCATCGGCTTCGCCGGATTCACTGCCGACTTGTGGGTTGAAAATGCGGGTTCGGGCGATCGCGTGCTCGACATCGTGCGGCCCGCTCCGTTTGACTTCCCGCGTCAAACGCTCGTGGCGACTCGCTTTGGCAACACCATCAAGCTGGACGACTCACGCGACACGTTCCCACCCGGGATGGGTGTGCGCGGCATCTCGGCCGGACAGGGTGTTGCCGCATTTACGCCGAAATTCAGCAGCGCGAATCCTGTCACGGTGCTCACCTTCGTGCTGACCGTGGACGACCAGGTCGGACCGCGCGGGTTCGACATTCAGCACCAAATCTCACCCATCGAGCCGCCACCACCGGTCCGCTGGGTTCGATACTACACGACGCCCAACGGTGCTCAGGGCGTAGCGTTTGCGGCGGAGCAGTTTGATGCCCGCATCAATGTCATTCCGGCAGCTGGTAGCGAGATCGTCACGTTGTTCGCACCGGTAGTTGGGGTTAGCCGCCGATTTCGTCCGTCCGAACCGAGTTGGCGATCTCGCTGCAACTTCAACTGAGTGCAGGTGCGACACCCGTTTTCCTGCACTTTGGGGACTCGCGGGAACACTGCTATGGAAGGAGGCGGTCATGCCTTGTCGCGCACCGAGTCTCGCTTCATGCCTCGTGATCGCGGGAGTGAGTGGTTGGGCATGTGCTCAGCCCGTCGCACCTTTGTGGCTCGAGTCGTCGCTCGACCAGGTTGCCTGGTCGGGAGGCGTGCGAGAGGTCGCACCGAACACAACTGTATTTCTTCGGCTCCATGTACAGATACCCAGTGAAGTGCCAGTGCCGAGCATCGGCTTCGCCGGATTTCAGGCGGATCTGGCGATCCTGAACTGTGGGGCGGGCGACAGCGTCCTGGACATCACTCGTCCGGCGCCCTTCGCCTTTGCTCCACAGACGCTCGTGGCGAGTCGATTCGGGTGCACGCTCAAGCTCGACGACGCTCGCGACACTTTGCCGCCCAACATGGGCACGCGGGGCATCAATCCTGGTCAAGCGATTGCGAGGTTCTCCCCGAACTTCAGCCGCGACAATCCGGCCGTCGCGCTGACGTTCACACTCGTCGTCGACGATCAGCCCGGAGTCCGATCGTTCCGAATCGACCCCAACGGACCATCGAACGGCGGGTGGACTCGCGACGACCTTCGCTGGATCCGGTACTACACGGATGAAGACGGTCGCCAAGGAGCCGCTCGCAATAACGTCGCCTTTGCGGCACAAGTTGTCGTCGTGCCGACACCCTCCGGTGCCGCTCTCTTGCTTGCAATCACCGGGGTCCCGTCTATGTATCGCCGCAGGATCATTCGACTTTGACAACACTCGTGTGTGTGCTCCGCCGGAAACCCCGTGTCGCGATGAGAACCCGTCTGCGTTATGCTCGCTCGCTTCAAAGAGAAGGAGGCCTCCGTACGTCACCTCACAACTGAAAGCAGAACCGTTCTTGCTGCGCTGCTCGCGCTTGGAGCGGGCGCCGTCCCCGTGCTCGCCCAAGGCACCGCCCGTTTCTACATTGAAACATCGCTCGACGGCACGACCTGGGCGGAGGGCGTCCGCGACGTGTCGCGTGGCGCCACGGTCCTCGTGCGCAATCGTGTCAGTTTCGATGTTCCCGGAGCGATCGGCTACGCCGGCAGCCAGTACGACATCGAGATCCGCAACACCGGGCCGGGCGACATCGCGACGGATCTTGTCCGTCCAACGCCGTTCGACTTTGCGCCGCAAACGGTCGTCGCCCGGCGCTTTGGCACCAGCATCGGGATTGATGACAGCCGCGACACGCTCGGGCCGGGTCTCGGAACTCGCGGCATCACGCCCGGGCAGGGCGTCGCGGCATTCTCGCCCAACTTCAGTTACGCCAACCCCGTGACGATCTTCACGTTCGCGCTCACGGTCGATCAGCGGCTTGGCCAGCGCGACTTCCGCATCACAAATACAAACCCGACCGGGTTTCCACTCGATCGCATGATCCGGGTCTACACGAACCCGAACGGCGGACAAGCGACACCATTCACGACCGTCGACATGTCGACCCGCATCAACGTGGTGATCCCGGCACCCGCCAGCCTGGGCGTGGGTCTGGTCGCGATCGGAGTGTGCGCCCGACGGCGGCGGTGACTTCTGGCTGGCCGGTGGCGCGGTCGTCACACCACCAGTCTAGAGACTGGCGCCGCCACCGGCACGCTCGCGTCGCCTTGTGAACCGTTGCGCTATCCTTGGCGTTCACGCAGTGCAACTGTCCCATGCCATCGCTCCAGGAGTGTCCGTTCATGCCGACCCAGGTCACGATGCCCCGCCTCTCCGACACCATGCAGGCCGGCACCGTCGTCAAGTGGAATGTGAAGGAAGGCCAGCAGGTCAAGAGCGGCGACGTGATCGCCGACATCGAGACCGATAAGGCGACGATGGAGCTGCCCACGTACGACGACGGGATCGTGGCCAAGATTGCAGTCGCCGAGGGGCAGTCAGTCCCGGTGGGAACGCTGATTCTTGTGTTGGCTGCCAAGGGAGAAGACCTTAACGCCGTGAAGGCCTCGGCGGGCACACAGCCTGCCGCCGCTCCTGCTGGCGCGCCCGCGGCCGCCCGGTCTGCCGGCGGTTCTGCGGCCGGTGCGCCAGCCAAGTCGGGCGGTGTCGCGGTGCAGCCCGTCAGCGCTGTGGCTGCCGCTGGGTCTTCTCACACCGCCAATGGCGATCACGCCCCGGCAAACGGAACGTCCGACCGCGGGCGGGTCTTCGCCTCGCCCCTCGCCCGCAAGATCGCCAATGAGTCGGGCGTGGATCTTGGATCGCTGCAGGGTTCTGGCCCGAGCGGGCGCATCATCCGCAAGGATGTCGAAGCCGCGCTGGCTGGCGGGACCGCTCCGGCTTCGCAAGCCCCCGCCCATGCTCCGGCTGGCACCCCCGCCAGGCCAGCAGCCCCCGCCAAGGCAGCAGCCCAAATGCCGCCCATCGGCGCGGCTCTCCCCTCGCGCCCGATCACCCTCTCCAACATGCGCCGCGTCATCGCACGCCGCCTTGTCGAGAGCAAGACGACTATTCCCCACTATCAGGTCAGCGTCGATGTGGATATGGACGCGCTCATGAGTCTGCGTAAGCAGCTCAACGAGCAGCTTGAATCCCAGGGCGTCAAGCTCAGCGTGAACGACTTCCTCGTCCGCGCGTGCGCTCTGGCGATGCACCAGCATCCCTATGTGAACGCCCGTTGGGCCCCGTCGAATCCGCCGGGCAACGAATCGATCGAGTACGTGGGCGAGGTCAACGTTGGCATCGCAATCGCGCTACCCGTCGCGGCCGACGGCACCGGGGGCGGACTCGTCGTCGGCACCGTCCGTCGGGCCGACCAAATCGGGCTGCGGGCGATCTCGACCGAGTCCAAGCGCCTGGCGGAGAAGGCCCGGGCCAAGGGGCTTTCGATCGAGGAACAGTCCGACTCGACCTTCGCCATCTCCAACCTTGGGATGTTCGGTGTCTCGCACTTCAACGCGATCATCAACCCGCCCAACGTCGCGATCCTCGCGGTCGGAGCTGCCCTGGAAAAGCCCGTAGTCCGCAAGGGTCAGGTGGTTCCGGGCTGGGTCATGACCATGACCCTGTCCAGCGACCATCGCGTTGTCGACGGGGCCATGGCGGCCCAGTATCTCGCGAGCGTCAAGGACATGCTGGAGAAGCCGGCGTCTCTGCTGGTGTGATTCCTCGCTCAAAAGCGACCCCGGCCCCCGGCCCGCGGCGCATGGGCAGCGCCGTATAATCCCTGCGCTTGGTGGCACGCCTGCGCTCGGAAAGACCCAACGCCGACGTTCTTGCCAGCTATCCTCCCCTCGTGTTCGTCGATCGCGTCATCATCCAGCTCAAGGCCGGCGACGGGGGCAAGGGCTGCGTTTCCTTCCGCCGAGAGAAGTACGTGCCCAAGGGCGGGCCCGATGGGGGCGATGGGGGCGATGGCGGCTCCGTCATCGCCCAGGGCGAAGAGGGGATGTCGACCCTCTATGACTTGAAGTTCCACGAGGCGCTCCGCGCGGAGAACGGCGAGCCGGGGATGGGTTCACAGTGCCACGGCCGCAACGGGAAGGATCTGATCCTTCGCGTGCCCCCCGGCACGCAGATCTACGACGATGAACGCGATGTGCTCGTCGCCGATGTGGGCCCGAACGAGCGGGTGGTGATCGCCAAGGGTGGACGGGGTGGCTTCGGCAACGAGCATTTCAAGGGCCCGACCAATCAAGCCCCGCGCGAGGCCCAGCCGGGCGAGCCCGGGCACGGGTTCCGCGCCCGCCTTGAGCTCAAGCTCATCGCCGATGTCGGGATCGTG
The DNA here is from genome assembly GCA_033763815.1 of Planctomycetota bacterium. GTDB lineage: Bacteria > Planctomycetota > Phycisphaerae > Phycisphaerales > UBA1924 > JANRJU01. Next base: position 248,836 of record JANRJU010000011.1, on the reverse strand, counting down.
GGCAAGCCCAACGCCGGGAAATCGACCCTGCTCGCGGCGTTGACCCGGGCGACGCCCAAGATCGCAGACTACCCGTTCACGACGCTGAGCCCGCAACTCGGGATCGCGGAAGTCGGATCGCGAAGGCTGGTCCTGGCGGATATTCCGGGGCTCATCGAGGGGGCGGCGGACGGGGCCGGCCTCGGGCACGAGTTTCTGCGTCACATCGAACGCACCCGCGTCCTCGTTCACCTGCTCGATGCGTCACCCAGCGACGGAACCACTCCCGCGGAGAACTACCGCGTTGTCCGCGAGGAACTGAAGCGCTACTCGACCGAGCTTGGCAACAAGCCAGAACTGGTCGTGCTGAGCAAGCTCGACCTGCTCGAAGAGAAGGACCGCGAGCGAGCCGTCAAGAAGCTCTGCAAGGAACTCGATCTCGACGCCCGCAAGGACGTGCTGGCGATCAGCGCCGCAGCGAAGCTGAACTTGAAGCCCCTGCTCGAGCGGCTGTGGATGATGGTCCACCCGACCGCCGACGCGCTGCCCGGATGGAAGTCGCCCGCAGAGAAGCAATAGGGGTGTTCTGGAAGGTGCCGACGAAGCGTCCGCCGCGGTACACTCGGACGCATGCCACCACGCACGTCGACGTCGAAGGGCCGGGCTACTCAGCGAACCAGCAGCAAGCCGCGAGTCCGCGCCGAAGCGACTTCCGCTGGTCGATCGCTCGTCCCACGCAAGCCAAGCGACAGGATTGCTGCGGCTCCTCAGGGCGAGGGGCCTGCTCCCCGCGGCATCACCTTCCCGCTGGTCCACCTCGACACCTGGATCCGAGAGAACAAGGCCAATCTCAAGCCACCCGTCAGCAACAAGCAGCTCTTCTTCGGCGCCGACGACGTGATCGTCTTCGTCTCCGGCGGGCCCAACACGCGGAACGACTACCACGTGAACCCGACGGAGGAGCTCTTCTACCAGATCAAGGGCGACATCGCGGTGCGTGTCAGGCCGCTCGATGGCAGCGAGCCTCACGACGTCATCGTTCGCGAGGGCGAGTTGTTCCTGCTCCCACGCTGGGTGCCGCACCGCCCGCAGCGACCGGCGGACACCCTCGGACTCATCATGGAGTTCCCGCGTCCCAAGGGCCAGCTCGATGGCCTGCGCTGGTATTGCCCTGAGTGCGACCACCTCGTTCACGAGGCCACTTGGCAGCTCAAGAGAATCGACGAGGATCTCAAGATCATCATGGAAAAGTTCTGGGGCGGGCCCGCCAAGCACCGCACCTGCAAGAACTGCGGCTTCGTCATCGAGCGAGCCGGTGCCATCGCGCTCAAGGGAGACAAGGTCGTAAAGAAGAAGTAGCTCGCCCCAACGGTTGCCCCCGCACTTTGGGGTCGGATCTTCGCGTCGGCCTTTGCAGCAGACGACTTCGCCGCGAACTTCAACCGCAGCGGACCGGTCGACCTCATCGATTGTCTCGACTTCGCGGCGGCGTTCAACGCCAGTTGCCCCGCAGCACACCGCAGCACCGCAACACGCCGCAGGCTGGATTCTCACGCTTGCAGCGACTTGCTCATGATGCAACTGCGATAGTTCGTGTAGGGCCACTGCCAGTAGTCCACAAGCCGGAACCCGCGCTTGACGTAGAACGAGAACAACTTGGCATCGGGCTCGGCCATCGAGAGCGCCAGCTCGACCTTTGCCTCCTCGCGGGCCCGCGATTCGACCTTCTCCAGCAACGCCCGCCCGATGCCGGCACCCTGCAAGTCCGGATCAACGGCGAACTGCGCAAAGTGCGCGACCTCGGGCCTCAAGAAGAAGGGCGGAAAGGTCACTTTCTCCTGCTCCTCGTAGAGGATCACGCCCCCGATGCGCTCGCGCGTTCGATCGGTCGAGCCCGCGGGCATGACCGCGAGCCAGCATTCGCTGTTCTCGCAGCGCTCGCGTGTGATGTCGTCGCCCTGCCGCCCGGCCAGCGGCTTCAACCCCATCTCCACCTGCGGCTTGTACGCCCGGTGCAGGAGCTGGGTGATCTCGGAGATCGAATCGGTGCTCCGCAGTCGGCGGAGCGTGAACTGTTCCAGCGATGCGCCCAACGCAGACTCCGAGCCGCGAAACGTGCCGCGAGCAGCACCCCGAGAAATACCAGACGCGCGTCCAACGCCGGACGCGCTGCACTGGCGTGCGAGACCTTCCACTCCAGACGCTCCCACTCTAGACTCCTTTGGCCCCGGCGGTCGGGCGATTGGCGGCCCGGTGGCCGAAGGGCGATCACCGGCCTTCAGGCGTTTGCGGTTCCGGAAGGCGAGATTCCACAGGTTGCGCTTCCGGGGTTGGCCTTTCGGACGCTCGGCAGGGCAAGGCGAGCATGATCTGTTCACACGGACTTTGATGTGACAACACCCCACGAACTTCTTCCGCAACTGCCGATTCCGGTTTCGGGCGCCTGCCGCGTGCGGGTGAGGTACTGCGAGTGCGACCCGATGGGCGTCGCGCACCACGCGGCGTACATCCCCTGGCTCGAGATCGCCCGCACCGAAGTGCTCCGCGAGAGCGGCGTCAGCTACGCGCAGCTCGAAGCGGCGGGCGTCCTGCTGGTCGTCGTCAAGCTCGAGGTTCGCTACCGCGCGCCGATTCGCTACGACGACATGATCGAGATCCGCACGCGCGTCGCGGGGACGAGCCGCGTGAAGATCGAGCATGAATATGAACTCTTCCGCATGAGCGAGGTGAAGCACGCGGGGAGTTTGCCTTCCGGGGGCGGACCCGGGGGCGGGGCTTCTGGAGGCGGAGCTTCTGGAAGCGGAGTTTCTGGAGGCGGGAACGGAGGCGTGGCGCTGGGAGGTGGAGTCTCAGGAGTCGGGGATTCCGGAGCGAGCGTGCTCGCCGCGGCTCGAACCACCCTCGCCTGCGTCGGCCGCGACGGACGCCCCCGCGAACTCCCGGCGTGGCTGCAAACCCGCTGACCGCTGATCGTGACGCTCACCGACGCCGTCGGGAGCCGCCAGCGATCGCCAGCAGCACCGCGGCGGCCGGCACGCCGGGCGCGGGGATGGGGACGGTGTCGATGAAGAACCCGAGGTTGTTGCCTGTTCCGAGGTCGATTTGCTGGCCGGTGGTGCGGTTGGTGATGAAGCTGGAGCTGCTGCCGCGGGTGATGGGACCGCCGTAGAGCAGCCCGAAGTCGGCGACGTCGAAGCCGACGGCGTCGCTGAACTGAATCGAGATGAACATCCGCTCGGTCGTTGGGATGTTGAGGGGGCGAAGAAGACCGGATGTGCTGAATATGAGCCCGGCCCGCTGCGGTTGAAGTGGGAGGAAATACAATGAAGTGTCGGTGCCGACGAGAGCACCGCTGTCGTCATAGAAACGAAACGTGGCGCGAAACACGGTGAGGGTGTTCGTTTCGGACATGTTGGCAATTGTCCAACCGATGTCGTTGACAAATCCCGGCGACCAGTTCTGGAGAATGCAATCGTCAGCGACTTCGTCGCCGCCGATTCGAAGGGTCTCCGTAAGGCGGGTCTGCCCACCGACCACAGGATCTCTCCAGTTGTCATAGCTCTGGCTGACTTGCGCGTTGGCCACGCACACAGTTAAAGTCATCGAAGCGACAAACACACCAGCGTATTTGCGTGAGTTGGCGGGGGGCTCACAGCGCATCGGGGCCTCCGAATGGTTCAGCAACTTGGATCCCAGTCAGGATAGCTTCCTGATATCGTTGATCGAAGAACTGCCAATCGGCATACGTCACGACGCCATCTTGGTTCACGTCGCCCGTTGCGAACACGATTGGGAGACTCAGGTTCGTATTGCTGATGCCAGCGAAGATCACCTGCTGCGCGAGCGCGTAATCCGCACCGGTCACGCTGGAGTCGCCGTTGAAATCAGCGATCACGATCGGGCCCATGCTGTACCAGCGCTTGATGTCCTCCGCTTCCCGAATTCCCTTGCCAAAGTACATGCTGGTGATGAAACCGCGTTGACGAGCGTCCGCGTACTCAGGCCACTCAAGCCCGGTGTTGGGATCGACGATGTGAACTTCCGTGTTCGTTCGGTTAAGCCACATGCGGTCTTCGTATTGATTGGTCTGCGGATTTCGGTAGTAGACGAATCTTCGGTACTGCTGGTCGGGATCTCGCCGCATCAGCACGCTGGAGTTCGCGAACCAGGGCATCGTTGCAAGCGCACAATCGTCGGGAAGGCCGGCTCCAGGATCGAGCGCTGGGAACGTTTCGCCGCCGATACGGAGGTTGATCGAACGCAAGTGCGGGTTGTGCGAGAGCTCCAAGGCTCCCCAGCGCGAGCGCAACGTCGGCACTTCGGGCGTGCCGCCATCGTTGTTCGGCGACACGGCATCCAACCAGACGGTGCGGAAACCCGCTTCGTACCAAGGCTTGATCTGATACCACACCAAAGCCATGTGGCTGGGCAAACGGGGATCGATCGCCATCGGCGGCACATTCGGCACTTCGCGGGGGAGGGACCAAGGGCCTTGGCGAGTGTTGTCGAAAACTGGTCTTCCCTCGATGTTGTAGTGAGAGAAGAAAGGCACACGGATCGGCCCAACGTTATCAGGAACTCGCGGATCGTTCGCCGTGGTCTCTGTCCACAGCGTGCAGATGTCCGGGTAGATCCTGCCTCCGACGTACACTTCCAGCGAGATGCGGTCACAATCAGCGGCCAGCGTCTGGTCCGGAGTGTTCCAACAGTTCGGGTTTGTCGTGAAGCTCTGCTTGAAGCGCGACCAATCCAGCACGTTCGGATCGCTCGGCGGCGTGTTCCCACCAGTGAAATGACGACGCTTCCACTCCGGCATGCCCCAGAACTGATTCATGCTCTGCGTCGTGGCTTCATACGCCGTGGCGTAACGGTCATTCGGAAAGTTGGGATGCGGCTCCGACCATTCCGTTGCTTTCACTCCTTGGCTGCCAGCAGGCAGGTGAAGAACGAAGCGACGAAAGCCGTTCAACTGCAAGATCTGAATTCGCCGAATCAGCAGATCGAATGCGTCCGGCACTCCGTTACCGCCCGGAGGACCGCCGAGGAACACTTCGTCGCTGAGCAGTCCAGTATTCCATGCGAATGCGTTCGGCAACGAAAGAACATCGCGTTCAAGATCCAGCGGACCATCTTGCCAAGCGTTCCAATCGCCGGGATTCGCCCGAGGATTGTCGGCGAACGAGGAGCTGCCCATCTGGAACACGATCATCGGCCTTCGATCACGCGTCCAGTTCGGCGTCGGATTGGCCCAGGACAAGCTCTGCGGCAGGTAGCCCAGCACATCCGGATTCGCGATTGGTCCGCCGCAGTCGGCGGGCGGCACGGGCTGGGATTGCGCCGCGGTCGGGAGCATGTGCCACGGACACGTTGGCGGATTCAACGGCGTCGGATCGCCGTTGATGATGATCCCGCCTTCGCCGACAACGACTTGTGCACGGGCGGTTGCCGTCATCGCCGCGCAGAGCAGCAGACAGGCGAGCCGAACGCTCGACCTACCAGCACCCTGCCCCCCCCCGAACGCCATCTTAACTTGTCGATCCATGTTCATGCTCCCCGGGGCGCTCCGCCCCCCGTTGATCTACGCGTTGACGACAATCCGCGATGATTCCGCGTCTCTGGCGACGCGTCCAGGCGACGAATCGGAGGTTGAGCCCGAAGTCCGGACGCCGTCTCTCCAAGTATGCCACGGATTCCAAGAAGTGCAAGGCAGTTCTGCGGAAACCGCGCCAAGAATCCGTGAAGTTTGCTCGTCGGCACGTCTTCGCTCCCCCGACGGCGCCGCCCGAACCGCGCCGCGTCAACGTCGCGACAAGATCCATTCCAGCACGCTTTGGGTGTCGCTGAGGTCGGGCACGACGTGGTCGAAGCCGCTCTCCCGAAGCTGGTCGATCGAGTATCGGCCCGTCGCGACCCCGAGCGCCCGGTGGTTGTGGGCGCGAGCGCACGCCGCGTCGTGCGGCGTATCCCCGATGATCAGCACGTCCCGCGCCGCGAGCTGGCGACCCGTCATCGCCGCGTGCCGCGCGACCGCCACGGGCGGCAGGTGCTCGCGCGCGGGCGGCTCGTGGGGCGAGTCGTCTCCCCACGCGGCAACCTTGAACCGCTCCGGATCGATCCCGCAGACGCGGAGTTTGACGTGAGCCGTCTCGCGGAAGTTACCGGTCAACAGACCAAGGATCGCACGAGCTTCGCTCGCGCTGCCGACGCTTGACAACGCCTCAAGCAGCGTTTGCACGCCCGGGAGCGCCCGATTGTTTGACGTCCGCAGCTCGTGAGGCAGCCTGGCGAGATACGACTCGCGCACCGCGGCGATCGCCTCGGGCGAAGGCCGCACCCCCGCCCGCGTCAGCATCTCGCTGATGATCAGCGGATCGAGACGACCAGCAACGTCGACGCCGACATCGGAAAAGTCCGGGCCGTACAAAGATTGCCCGGCAAGCACGAGCGCCCGCAGCCCCGCTCCACCGGTGGTGATCAAGGTCGCATCGACGTCGAAGAGGATCAGCATGGGGCGGAGTCTAAGGAAACCTGGCAAGGCAGTGTGAAACTCGCCCCGCGGAAAGACCGACCGAGAAGCGTCTGAGGCGCTTGCCGGTTGGAACAGGAAAGAGCTCGCGGGGGGGGAGAAAGCTTGGCACGTGAGGGTTCCGGAAACCGAACCGGGCCGCGACGCGATCAAGATCGACCGTTGGGCAGGAAGCGGGGTCCGGATGCTCGTAGGATCCCGCTCGCGCCCCCCTGGGCTTGTGGGGCACGCGGAGAACCCTCGGTCACATGCTCAAGTTCCTGGTCTACGACGATAATGGAGCGCCGGCACGAGACTTCCGTGCCGACCAGGCATTCCTGATGGGCGCCGATGAACTGCCCGTCCAGGGTGCGGTTCGCCTCGACCAGGGCGTGCTTTCCGCCGACCGAGGCTCGGGCGCTCCGACCGCGATCAATGTGCTGTTCTCGGTGCCCGGCGACATTGCTGGCGGCTCAGCGGGCCGGTTCATGCTGCAGACATGCCTCCTCGCCGACCGCGACGAGCCCTATTTGCTCAGCCTCGAGCTCGCCCGTCACCGGATCATGCTCTTCCTCAACAAGCTCGAAGATTGGGATCTCTTCGAGCTCGGAAGCGATCATCCAGTCATGGTCGCCTTGGAGAGCGCTCGCTTGGCCTACGTGCGGGCACTGTCGCTCTATACGCCTGGCTCGTGGGCGTCGGCGCCAGAAGCAGACAAGGTCGCGCGCCAAGCATTGTCACTTGCTCTGGCGGCGACGCAGAAACTCACGCTCCACCAGGCCGAACGCGGGCTGGTCGCGCGAGCCAGCGGCAAGGCCTTCGAACGGGCGGCGGAACACGTCGCCAACCTCACCGGCGAGCGGCCCGCATCGACGCCCGACGCCTGCATCTCGGGTGAGGCCGGGGTCGTCCATGCCGGCGTTGCGGCCCTGGGTGTCGCGGCGAGCCCCACCGCCTTTGCCGAGCCCTTGCAGCGTTATGTACTCGCGAACTGCGACTTTCTCGCGATGCCCATGCGCTGGGTGGACCTCGAACCGGAGGAAGGGAGCTACGCCTTCTCCACGACCGACCGTTGGATCGAATGGGCCGTTCGCTCCGCCAAGCTCCCCATCGTGGGCGGCCCGCTCATCGACTTTCGCCCTAGCGCCGTTCCCGAGTGGCTATACATCTGGGAGAACGACTACGAGACGCTCCGCGAGTTGGTCTTCGAGCACGTTCAGGCGGTCGTGACACGCTATCGCCGAACCGTTGGTCACTGGACAGTGGTCAGCGGGCTCCATGCCAACACACATTTTCGCCTGTCGCTCGAGCAGATCATGGACCTGACGCGAATCTGCGTCCAGCTCATCCGCCGGAAGCTGCAACCGAAGGCGCGGATCGCGGTCGAGATCACCCAGCCCTGGGGTGATTATCACGGCTTCAATCGTCGCTCGTTCCCGCCGCTGGCGTACGCCGAGACGCTCTCCCACGCCAACGTCGAGTTCGATTCCATCGCCCTGCGAATCCAGCTCGGACAGCCAGAGCCCGGGCAAACCACGCGCGACCTGACGGCAATATCCACCCTGCTCGACCGCTACGCCCTCCTTGAAAAACCGATCTCGGTTGTTCTGGGCGTCCCGAGCGCACCAACGAACGCAGGGACCTCGCGGCGTGCCGCCACCCGAGAAGAAGACGACGACCTCATCGCGGGCGGCACATCGACGGGGACGCCAATCCCGACCGGCCCCACGCTCCCGCCCGATCCCGGCTCGTTAGGTGACCCTTGGAGCGACGCAACGCAAGCGGACTGGCTGGCCAAGGCCGTCGCGGTGTGCGCTTCCAAGACCTTCGTCCGCAGCATCTGCTGGCAGGAACTGATGGACCCGGCGACGGGCGGCTCGCTCCCGCCCGAGATGCCCGCGGGCGGACTGCTCACGCAAAGCGGCGCCAGCAAGCCCGCCGCGACCCGGTTTGCGCAGATGCGACAGGCCATCCGCGACGGGAAACTGCCAAAGTAGCTCGCATTCGTTATCCGCCGGTCCGCCCCAGCTCCTTCCCGCGATCCCGCGCCGCGCGGAGCGCCGCCACCCATGTTCCCATGACACCCTGTGCTTCGAGCACCGCGATCGCCGCGGCGGTCGTCCCGCCCTTGCTCGTCACCGCCAGACGAAGCTGCTCCGGGCTCTCCCCGGCGCGAGAGAGCATCTCCGCGCTCCCGCGCAGCGTCTGACGCACGATGCGGTCCGCGGCCTGAGGCTCGACTCCCAGCGCGATCGCCCCCGCAATCATCGCCTCCGCCAGAAAGAACGCGTATGCGGGGCCCGAACCCGCGATGGCGGTGAACGCGTCGATCAGATCCTCCGGGAGTTCTTCGACAACGCCCGAAGACTCGAACAGTCTTCGAGCGAACGTAAACTCCGCGGGGGTGACATCGGGAGCCGCGTGCGCGATCGCCGTAGCCCCCAGCCCGATGCTCATCGGCAGATTGGGCATCACGCGCACGACCCGGACCCCGCCTCCCATCGCCGCCCTCACTCCCGCGCTCGTTGCACCCGCCAGGATCGAGATCACCAGGGGTGTTCTGCCCCCCGCCGTGACCCATGATCCGAGCACCGGAATCAACTCGGAGGCAACTTCGTTGAGCATCTGAGGCTTGATTGCCAGCAGCATGGGCGCCCCCGCTGGCGCGAGCGCCGCACACTCGCGCGCTGTTCCGACGATGCGCACTCGCTTGCCACCCGAGGCAAGAAGCCCCGCGTCCTTCGCCAGCGCCGCGCGCTTCGCCGCGTCGCGCTCGGCAACCACCGTCCGCGCGGGGTCAAGCACGCCTTGGCGCAGTCCGGCGAGCAGAATTGCGCGCCCCATGTTGCCGCAACCCACCATCGCCAGCCCAGGCCTTTCCGTCGGGGCTTGTTCATCCGTCGCCGGGGCCGGTTCTGCTGCGGTTCGGTTCGTCGCATCCATGCCCGGTTTGTAGCGACCTCGCTCCCGCGAGAGCGAATCGGGCCCGAGAGCGAGTCGGGGCGAGCGACTCCGCCGGGTTGCCACGAGCTTTGCCCAGTTCTCCCCTGCCGCCTCGCGTCGGAGCCTGCGGGAGAAAGCGAACCGAGGCGTGCGTCGCACCCCCGCCCGCCTAAATTGCACCCGCGATGACCATGCCGAGCACGCCATACATGCAGGGCGACAGCGAAGACTCCGACGATGAGCAAGGTCATCGCCCCGCCACCGGGCCAGCGTACTCAGGAGGCTTCTCGTCGAGCTCCGACGCGATCGCGGAGATCTTGGAGGGTCTGACCGAGCCCCAGCGAGAAGCGGTGCTGCACGACGAGGGGCCGATGCTTGTCCTGGCTGCGGCTGGCTCGGGCAAGACCCGGGTCATCACCCGGCGAATCGCGCGCCTGGTCCACCTTGGCGTTCCGCCTTGGGCGATCCTTGCGGTCACGTTCACGAACAAGGCCGCGGGAGAGATGCGAGAGCGGGTGTTGTCGCTGCTGGGTCACGATCCGCGGTTGACGCGCGGGCTCACGGTGACCACGTTCCACGCCCTGTGCGCGAGGTTGCTGAGGCGATACGCCGAGCGAGCAGGACTCAAGCCCGACTTCACGATTTATGATTCGGGCGATCAAGCCTCGCTGTGCAAGAAGGTGATCGAGGGCCTGCAACTGGCCACGAGCACGTGGCCGCCCCGCTCGGCGTTGAGCGTGATCTCCAACGCCAAGAACGACCTCATGGGGGTTGAATCCTTCGCGGCTAGCGCCAGCGACTTCTACAACAAAACGATCGCGCGGATCTACGCCGGATACGAGAAGGCCCTTCGCGCCGCCAACGCCGTCGACTTCGACGACTTGCTTGTCATCACCGCCAAGACGCTGCAGCGCGATGCCGAGGTGCGTCAGGAATGCCAGCGCCGGTGGCGGTACCTGCTGATCGATGAGTATCAAGACACGAACCACGCCCAGTTCGTCATCGCGTCGATGATCGCCGGCGCGTCGAGCAAGCAGGAGCAACAGGAGGGCACCCCCGCAGAAGCGCCGCCGGCGTTCGCGGGCGGCTTCTCTTCGCTGTCGAGTTCCGCCGCTCGCTCGCCCGCGGGCCCGAGCATCTTCGTCGTGGGCGATCCCGACCAGGCCATCTATGGCTGGCGCGGCGCGGATGTCAGCAACATCCTGGAGTTCGAAGAGCACTATCCCGGCGCTCGCACCGTCGCGCTCGGAGAGAACTTCCGATCGACGGCGCCGATCCTCGCTACCGCGGACCATCTGATCCTCCACAACAAGCGGCGCAAGCACAAGCCGCTGTTCACCAGCAAGGCGGGTGGAGAGCCGGTGGAAGTCGTGCTCTGCCGCGACGAGCACCACGAGGCGCGTCTAATCGCCGACTGGCTCCGCGGGCTGCACGACGAGGGCGAGCAGCACGCGACGCGGACGATGCCAAGCTCGCCTGCAAAGCGCCGCGGGGCTGAGCAGCAAAGCGAGTCGGTCGCGTGGCGCGACATGGCGGTCTTCTACCGAACCAACGCCCTCAGCCGCGTGCTCGAGGAAGCGCTGCGCGACGCCGCGATTCCCTACGTCATCGCGCGCGGCACGGCGTTCTACGACCGCGAAGAGGTTCGAAACACGCTCTCCTACCTCCGCGTCGTCGCCAACCCGGCGGACAACATCTCTCTGGAGCGCATCGTCAACACTCCAACGCGCGGGCTGGGCGATGCCGCGCTCTCCCACCTCGAGGCCTTCGCCAGCGCCGAAGGCGAGCCCATGCTCGAAGCCCTGCACCGCGCCTCGGAAGTGCGCGACCTTTCGCCCCGGGCCCTCAAGGGCGCACAGAACTTCGTCGCGCTGATCAACGCCTGGACTGCGGGCGGGACATTCATGGGCGCTCAGATCGGGTCGTCGCTGGCCGACCTGGTCGCTCGCGTCATCGATGAATCGGGCCTTCGCGGGATGTACAAAAAGCAGGCCGAAACCAGCAAGAGCGACGCCGACGCCCAGCGACTGGACAACCTCGACGAGCTGATTTCTTCGGCCCGCCAGTTCGAAACCACCTACGACCCCGCTGCGGATCCGGCGCTGGAATCAAGCCCGGATCACCAGCTCCTCCCGCCCATGCTCGCGATGCTCCGTGCGTACTTGGAATCGGTTTCGCTCGTCGCCGACGCGGACGCCGTCGACCCGGCTCAGGGCGCCGTCACGCTGATGACGCTGCACGCGGCCAAGGGTTTGGAGTTCCGCGCCGCCGCAGTGGTGGGTCTGGAGGAAGGCCTGCTCCCGCACAGCCGATCGTTCGAGTCGCCCGCCGCTATGGAAGAAGAGCGCCGCCTGCTGTTTGTGGGCATCACGCGCGCCATGCGCCGCCTGCTGCTGACCAACGCCGCCTATCGCACGCTTCGAGGCATGGCCGAACGCACGATCCCGAGCCGCTTCATCGATGAACTCGACCCCGCGCACGCGAGAATCTCCAACCAGGCCAGCGTGCTCTCGGGGCTGGAAGGCACGCGCTGGGTGGATGGCAGCGAGGGCAACCTTGACGAAGGCGCATCCCGGCTCGGACGACCAAGCCGCTTCGGGTCGCGCCCCGGAAGCAGCTCCCCGGGCGGACCTCAAAGCGGACGGGGCGACTGGCCAAGCGACATCCGAACGACCGACGCCGCTCGACGCCTCACGTCACCCGGAGGAACGAGCGACCCCAGTTTCGTGCCCGAACCCAGCGGCGACACACCGCCCTTCAAAGTCGGGCAGCGTGTTCGACACCCTCAGTTCGGCTCGGGTGTTGTTCGTTCCATCTCCGCTGGCGTCAACGCCCGCGCTGTGGTCGACTTCGCCCAGGTTGGGCGAAAAACGCTCGTGCTGGAGTACGCCAGATTGACTGCGGAGCGGTGAGAGCGACAGCGAGGGCAGAGCAGCTTTGTTGTTTGAGCCGCGCCATGCAACCCAGGTTAATCGCACCGGTCACACGCCTGCTGCCTCGATGCCGCGTGCCTCTGTGCCTTGTCCCAACCACACACAACCCACTCGCGGCTTGAACACGGCTACGCCGGGATGTTCCATCAGATTGGTACCGACTGAACCGAGATCTCGTGTCCGCCAAACCACCGCTCGATGGGAACCGCTCGGCGGGCACACACCGCGTTGTGGGCTGCCTGCTCAAACAAGCCTTCGGTGTGACGCTTGATCGTGTCGCCACGGGCGTCAGCAAGACCGAAATCAGGGTGACAGGATTCGAACCTGCGGCCTTGTGGACCCAAACCACACGCTCTACCAAGCTGAGCTACACCCTGGAGTGATAAATCGTAGCGCCGCAGTTCGGGCTTCGCGCGGTGTCACGACAAACGCCGATCGCGCGCGCCAGACAACCGGGCGTACGGATGCGGGTCGCACGTGCCTGCGTGCGTACCGCGTCCGCCGCGCACAAGTCGCCCTTGGCGACCAGACACGCGCGGAAACCGCGATGCGACGACAGTAGAGATAGACGCTTACCGGCGACGACGTGCCGCGACCAGGCCGCCCAGCACCGCGAGCGTGATCGCACCGGGCGCGGGGACGTCGACGAACCCGCCACCCTCGATGACAACGTTGTAGCGGCCACCCGGGGAACGGAGCGAGCCCGTCCAGCCTTCGTGCGGGTTGATCCCGCCTACGCCGTCGGCGCCGGAAGTCTCAGCCGGGAAATCGAAGCGGAAGATCTCGCCGGTGCGGCTGACCGGAACGCGATCCGCGAGGACGATCGCCAGGGCGTACACGCCCGGCTCCGTCACGCGAGCTTCGGTGCCGTCGGTCGAGAACGGGCCAAGGTAGGGGTTGAACGACTTGCCATCGCCACGGTTGGCGAGCAAGCCAAAGGCCTCATCGGCCCGTGACACGTTGAACAGGAACAAGCTCGTGTCGTAGGGCGCCGTGATCTGGAAGAAGAAGGTGTCGGGCTCCAGAATCCGGACAAGGTACATGTCCTCGGTGTCGGGAAATGCGACGCCGCTGGCGAGGTCACCTTGGATGGATTGGATTTGTCCCACGCCCAGCACGCGTTGCGCGCCGCGGACGTTGGAGCCGGCATCGCCGTTCTCGACCCAGTCGGGCCCGGCCAACGCAACAGAGCCAGCGCCGAGCACGGCGCCGAAGGCCACGACCCGCGCACCAAAGGTGCGCCCGAACCAGAACGATGTCATGTTCCCCTCCCCAGACGCCCGCTAGAGCGTCGCCAAAATCAGAAAAAACACCCGACCGACGCCCAGATAATACTGGATGCCGCGGGTTTCGACAAGCCGGTTGCCGCGCTTTCCACAAAGAGATTACCCATTGGCACCGAGCACGTGCAGATCAGTGAACTCGGACGTGTCTCAGCAAGATTATCGACATTGCCGTGGTGTCCCGTCTCACTGCAGCGCTCCAAATTCACTGAAGCGCGCCCTTTGATCGCTTACAAACTAGTCGCCGAGAATATCCCGGGATAACTCCGCCGGCCAGTCTTGGTAGCACACCGGGCGACACCACCGTTCGATTGCCCTCGCCCCCACCGCCGTCGCCTGTGGCATATTCGTCGCCGGGAACGGCCCGCCATGGACCATCGCCTCCAGCGGAACGACGCCCGTCGGCACGCCATCAAACACCAGTCTCCCCACGCGGCGTTCGAGCAACGCCACCAGCTTGTGGACCAGCGCCGCGTCTTCGGGCGGTATTGCCCCGCCAACCCGGGCGTAGATCGACGCCGCGAGCGACCCTTGCACCGCCCGCGCCGCGCGGACCATGTCCTCCGCAGATGGGCACTCGACGATGAGAGTGCTGGGCCCGAAACACTCGTCGCGGGTCGTGCCCTTAGTCAGGAACACGTCGAGCGTCGTGTGCAGCAGCATCGCGACCGAATCCAGCGCCGCGCGGTCGGGCAGCGATCCGACGCCAACCCCCGCGATCGGCTGGCCCGCCGCCTCGCCAACGCCGCCGCCCCGAGATTCCTGCGCCAAGGCGCCGCGCGCCAGCAGTCGCACGCCCTGCGTGTGGATCAGTTCCAGAATCCGACGGTGATACCCCTCGCGAACGCGAAAGCTCAGCATCACCTGCCCTTCGCTGGCCCGCACCCGCTGCGCGAGCAACGACACGAATCGAGTCGCGTCCTCGCCCGCGGCGACGAAGATCAACCCCGGGCACGTGCACATCTGCCCCGCGGAGTTCGTGAACGACGAGTAGACCGCGTCGGCGACCTCGTCGCCCATCGCACGCAGCGCACCTGGAAGGATGAACACCGGGTTGGTCGACCCCATCTCTGCAAAGACGGGGATCGGGTCGGCAACAGGGCCTTCAACACCAAACCCGCCCGCAAACTCGGACGAGGCCCCCTCGACCATCCGCGTCCGAGCGGCTTCAGCCAGCGCCATGCCGCCCGAACACGAGCCGGTAAACCCGATCGCGCGGATCGCCGGATGCCTGACGAGCTCCAATCCAACTGCGGCTTCCCGCGGGCCCCCGCCCCCGGAGTGCAGGAAACTGAACGTTCCCGGGTCGAAGCCAAGCTCCTGCACCGCCGCCGCGACGGACTGCGCGACGACTTCGCCGGTCCCCGGGTGCGAGGGGTGTCCCTTCACGACCACGCTGCAACCCGCGGCGAGCGCCGAAGACGTATCCGTTCCGGCGGTGCTGTATGCCAGCGGAAAGTTCGATGCTCCAAAGACCCCGACCGGGCCCAGAGGCTTGAGCAGCGAAGCCAGGTCCGGGTGTGCCGCATGATCCGTTCGATCGCGATGGCGGTTCACCACCCGGCGAAGCCACGCGCCCGCCCGAACAACCTTGGCGAACTCGCGCAGGTTAAATGTCGTCCGCTTGAGTTCGGGTGTCAATCGCTCGACACTCAGCCCCGTCTCGCTCGAGGCGAGCGCAAGCAGACTCGGCGCCGAGGCGTCGATCACGTCGGCGATTCGCTCCAGCAACGCCGCTCGATCTTCTGGAGGCCGCGCCGAGTTGGCTCGAAACGCTCGCTCCGCCGCCTCGCAGGCCTCGGCGACCTGCGCGGTGGTCGCCGACTGATACACGCCTTCCAGCTCGCGGCCCGTGCGCGGATCAACCGCGTGGAACGAGAGCAGGTCGGCCTCCCGCGAGCCCCGTGGGGGCCCACCGCTGGCGCCGCCGGGACGCCCGGCGATGATCGATCGTCCGGTCGGCTTGGCGGGCCAGCTTGAGGGCGAATCCGACGGCAGGTTTGGCTCGGGACCGGAGATCGTCATGACTCATCTTTGGTGGGCCCGTCCCTGTCGGAAGCCTCGTCAAGCCGCTCGAGCAATCGATGTCGCCAGTACGCTTCAACCGTCGGGTGGTCTGACTTCCCCGCGACTTTCTCCGTCGCGGTCCGCCAGTCGTCAAAGACGTGCTTCTTCACTGGCCGGTTGCTCGTGGCGCTCCACTCGCCATCGACTTCATCAATGGTGAACCGGATGCGAGTGCTGTAGTCGTCCTTGAGATCGACCTTCCACACATGCCAGACGCCCGCACGGTCTTCGATGGCGAGCAGGCAGGGTGAGCCCCACTTGACTGAAACCCACGCGTCGCCTGAGGGAATAAAGACCTCCGACTTGTTCGGATGCAGCGAGAAGGCCCGCCGCTCCGCAAAGCGAGATGTCCCCTTGATCGAGGGCACCTCCCTGTACCCTTGCACGAACCCGTTGATCGTTCTGTCGCTCTGGTTATCCACCAAGATCGAGGGCGAGTGGCACCCTGCGAGCGCCAGGAGCAGCACCACCAGCGGCCTGACAAGCGGAGCGACCATCGACCCGCGCGTTGACAGCAAGATTGCCCGGCACGCCCTGCCATCCAGCAAAGCCCTGCCTGCCGGAGAGATGCCGCTTCGCGCAAGTTCCACGCCTCACCTCCCGGCGTTACCGCCCAGCCTCAGCCCGGTCCAGCCCGCTGGATTCGCTCCGCCCTTGCCCGGAGTTCCTGGGCACGCGGCGCGTCGCCCAGAGCGCCGACCAACTCCGCCAGTCGCAGCAGCACGCCGGGGTCGTTTGGCGCGAGCATTGCCGCTTGCTCCATCTCCGCAAGCGCCCGCTCGGGCGCACCAGAAAGCAGCAACGCCGTCGCCAGCGCCTGGCGGAGCGAGGCATCGCTTGGCGTCGTCTTGACCGACGCTTCAAGTGCGGCGGCAGCGTCGGACGCTCGTCCCAGATAGAGCAGAATCTCGCACGCGGCAACGAGCGTCTTGGCTTGCTCGTGGGCAAGCGGCGACTGGCGCCCCTCACGCGGGGCCAGGTCGCCCACAACGCCGCTGGCATAGGCCAGCGCTGAAGTCGCGTCCCGATCCTCCAGCGCCATCCGCGCGAGCGTGAGGCGGACTTGGAGCAAGTAAGGTCGCTCTCGCGCGTCGGCAGCCAGACGGGTTCGCACCTCGGCCCGCGTCGCACCGCGGCGCTCCATCGCCGACGCGTGGAGCAAGATGAGCTCGTCGCTGGGCCTGGATGATCCATCGAGCTTGGAGATGCCGCGCGCGAGCGCTTGCTCCACCCGGGGCCAGTCGCCCGCGACCCCTGCCATCCACGCCATCTGCGTCAGGCGCGCCGGGTTGTGGCCCCAGCCAAACCCGCCCGCTTCGAAGCTGTCCGATCGAGCCAGCGCGAGGCTTGCAGCCTGTGCGTGCGCACGCTCGCTTGCGGAGACGCTTGCGGGGTCGGCGATCGCCCGCTGGAGCGACGTGGTGATCCGCTCCGATTCAACATTGGCCCGCCAGTGGTGGAACCCGACCGCCCCGCCCCACGCCGCCAGGCCCAGCCAGAGCACCGCGATCGAAGCGAAGATCCATCCGGCGCGGGTTGTTCTGCCGCGCGAGCGGACCTGCCACTGCACCAGCCGGACATTGGCCTCCCGCGTCATCCGCCAGAGCTTCCATGCAAAGAAGGCCCCGAGGGCGGCCAGCGCCATCGCCATCAGCAGCGGCACCATATCAAACATGCCGCGGAACGAGACGATTAGCACCAGCATCAGTGCGCAGACCCAGATTTCCTCGCGGAGCGTGAGATCGTAGTGGCGGGCCTTGGTTCGCCGGCGTTCTGCCGCCTCCGCGCTGCGAGGCTTGGCGAGCACCGCTGGCCTGGCAAAGCCAAAGCGAAGCGCGTTGTTGGGGCAGACGCTCACGCAGTCCATGCACTTCATGCATCCGGGGTCGACGACCATGCCAAAGTCTCGGACCTCTTCATGCACGCGCACGTTGCTGGTGCAGTTGGCAGTGCAATGCCCGCACTGGTTGCAATCGTCGTTGACCAGGATTCGCCCGGGAGCGATCCGATCAGCGACGCCAAAGAACCCGCCATACGGGCAGCCGAACGAGCAGAAGGCCTTAGACCCCATGAAGTACACGATCGCAAAGCCGCACACGAACAGGAAAGGGATGGCGACATACCAAGGCGGAAACGTCGCCCAGAAGTCGGTCGTCATGAGCGCGTTCTCAAACCCGGGAAAGGGCTGAGGCTCGCTGAGCCAGACGGGCCACTCCAAGCCGACGCTCGTGACGATCGGATGCAGCAACTCGCGCCGGAACGTGGGCCAGACGAACATGTAGAGCGCCAGCCCCAACGGGAAAAGGATCATGAGCCGCGAGCGGAATGGCCGCGGGCGGATGCCCATCTTGAGCATCAGCCACGAGCACGCGTCCTGGAGGGCGACCACGTGGCACCCCCAGCCACAAAGAAACCGCCCGAGGACGAGCGTGGAGAGGATTGCGAGGACAAAGAAGACAAACCCCGCATTCACGCGCCCAAGCTCGAGCGTGTACATGCTCTCCGATGGCTCGACGGGCGACAACGTCATGCCAGTGAGCCACCACTGGAGCACGTGGAGCGCGATAACGACATGAACCGCGACGAGCACGATGGCCCGCCAACGCCCGGAGCGCGACGAGCGCATTTTGCCCGGGCCACCGCCGCGCTCCGTTGCCTGTCGAATCACCGGGAGCGAAATCGCTGGGGCCGGAGCATCGCCCGCCCCACGGGAACGCCTTGGCTTGGGCACGCATACCCCGGTGCTCGCTGATCCCTCGGCGGCCTCGGACGTCTCGATCTTTCGTGGTTGTCCCGACACGGCTGATCCTATCTCGCCCGCGTGCGACCCCCGGTACAGGTCCTCGCCCCTGCCTGACTGAACTGGACCACGGGACCCACTCGCTTGGACCCACCAGACTGGACCTATCAGACTGGGACCCACCAGATCGGACCCACCAGACCGGGCCCGCCAAGCCCTGGGCGCGGGCTGTAGCAAACGCTCAGCGGTTCGGCTTGCCGTTCGGGTTGCTCTCTCCCTCCGCAGTCCCCGGATTCACTGCGTCCACGATCACGCCATCCGCGAACCATACCAGGTCGGTCGCGGCTTCCCGAGCGGCCCTTTCGGAGACTCGCGCGTGCGTCATCTCATGTGGTTTCGGTCCGACCTTCGCACCGCCGACAACCGGGCGCTCTACCACGCGTGCCGCGACAAACCCTCCCGTGGCGTTATCGCCCTTTATGTCATCTGCCCCGGGCAATGGCGCGACCACGACGAATCGCCGCCCAAGATCGACCTCATCCTCCGCACGCTCCGCGAGCTCTCGGCTTCACTCGCCAAGCTCAACATCCCGCTGCTGGTCCGCCGGGTTGAGCAGCGCCTGGACGTGCCCCAGGCCGTCGCAACGCTGGCCCGCGAGCTGGCCTGCGACGCGGTCTTCATCAACCGCGAGTACGAGGTGAACGAATCGCGCCGCGACGCCCAGACCGAGCGCCTGCTCGCGGGCGACTCGCGCCGGCTGTTCGCATTCACCGATCAGGTCATCCTGCCGCCTGACTCGATCCGGACCGGCGAGAACTCGTTCTACACGGTCTTCTCGCCCTTCAAGCGATCCTGGCTCAAGCGGCTCGAAGTCGACGAGAGCGCCGCAGTCGTCCCGATTCCAAAGCCCCAGGCGAAGCTCGACATCGCCCCCGACGACGTGCCGCCCGGCGTCAGCGGCTTTGAGAGCAGCATCCCGCCCGAAACCTGGCCCGCCGGCGAGGCGCACGCCATGCGGGTCCTTCACGACTTTGTCGAGCATCGAATCCAGAAGTACAAGACCGATCGCAACGTCCCCGGCACAGATGGCACGAGCCGCCTCTCGCCCTACCTCGCCAACGGCTCGATCTCACCCCGCCAGTGCCTGCACG
Organism: Planctomycetota bacterium; assembly: GCA_033763815.1. Classification (GTDB taxonomy): domain Bacteria; phylum Planctomycetota; class Phycisphaerae; order Phycisphaerales; family UBA1924; genus JANRJU01. Next base: position 229,235 of record JANRJU010000011.1, on the reverse strand, counting down.
CGGCCCGCGAGGCAAACGCCGGCAAGGCCGACGGCGGATCGCCCGACATCGCCCACTGGATCAGCGAGATCGTGTGGCGCGAGTTCTATGTCCACATCCTCGTGGGCTTCCCGCGCGTCTGCATGAACCGGGCCTTCCGCCTCCAGACCGAGCAACTCCGCTACAACCAAGATCCAAGCGCGTTCAAGGCCTGGTCGCAGGGGCGCACCGGCTTCCCCATCGTCGACGCGGCGATGCGTCAGATGCACGCGACGGGGTGGATGCACAACCGAGTCCGCATGATCGCCGCGATGTTCCTCACCAAGAACCTCTTCATCGATTTCCGCGAGGGCGAGCGGTTCTTCATGCGACACCTTGTCGATGGCTTCTTCGCCAGCAACAACGGCGGGTGGCAATGGTCCAGCAGCACGGGCACCGACGCCGCCCCCTACTTCCGCATCTTCAACCCCGTGTCGCAAAGCCGCAACTTCGACCCAGACGGCTCGTTCATCCGCGCCTTCGTGCCCGAACTGCGGACCATCGAAGGAGACGCGATTCACGCTCCGTGGGAGCTTCCACCCATGGCACGAGCGAGGCTGGATTATCCGGAACCGATCGTGGATCTATCCAAGAGCCGTGCCGCCGCCATCGCGGCATTCCAGGCACTGACGGGCGAGCGCCTCCCCACACGCCCGTACGATGACGTCTGAACCTGCGACTCCCGGAAACACGGACGCCCGCACCGACATGTTCGTCTTCATCCTTTACACCGCGTTGATCTGGTGGCTGGCGTACAAGTACCGACGCCAGTGGCAGGGCGTTGCCACGGTTCTAGGGTCGGCAGCGTTCATCGTCTTCGTCAGCGTGCTGCACGTGCAGGTCAGTCGATGGACCCGGGGCGAGTTTTACCTTCCCGTCGTTCAGTTCTTCATTTACATGTTCGGTCTGCTCGTCCTCGTGGGCTCGGTCTTCTTCGTCTGCGTGCCCAGGCGCCTCGGGCGACACTGCCGATCGTGCAACTACAACGTCGATGGCCTCGCGGAGGAAGGCAAGTTCCTCTGCCCGGAGTGCGGCAAGCGCCATGCCTTTGCCCGCGAAGCCGACATGACCCGCTGCCCAAGGTGCCGGGGCGACCTCACCCGCGAGCTTCGCAAGCCCGGCAACGTTGAGTGCCACAAGTGCCTCGCGCTCCTGGTCGATGGCGTGGTGGTCGTCCGCGAACAGCCCGATCAACCCGGGCCCGACCGGCCTGCGCCGATCGCCTAGGACGCACCCCTGCGCCTTTCTCGTTGCAACATGCCCCGCGGCCCGAGTCTCGATCAACTCGTTCGCGGCGGGCAATGAAATCGCACGTCCGCGAGATCGGCAAACCGCCGCCTCATGACGCGAATGGCCTCCGGATTCTCATCGACGAGCACCGCGTCGCGGCCCAGGGCCGCTGCTGAAGCTCCGAGCGTGCCGCTCCCCGCAAAGAAGTCCAGCAGCCTTTCGCCCGGGTTGGAGTGCACCCGCACGATGCGATCCACGATCGCCCGTGGCTTCTGCGTCGGATAGCCCGTCTTTTCTTTTCCGGTCGGACTTACGATTGTGTTCCACCACGTATCCGTGGGCGTCTTGCCCCGGGCCGCCTTCGCCGGTCCCACCAGCGCCGGAGCCATATACGGAATTCGGTCGATGTCGGCGTACCGAAACGTGTACCGCTTCGGATCCTTCACGTACCAGAAGATCGTGTCGTGCTTGGGCGACCATCGCTTCGTCGCCCGCGCCCCGTAGTCGTACGCCCACACGATCTCGTTCATGAACGATGCTCGACCGAAGATCGTGTCCATCAGCACCTTGCAGTAGTGCGACTCGCGCGGGTCAACATGCAAGAACATCGCGCCCGCGGGCGTCAGCAGGCGGTGCGCCTCGCGCAGTCGAGGCTCAAGAAATCCAAGGTAATCCTCGAAGGCATCGCGGAATGAACTGGTCCCCACGCGGGACGTGCGGTACCGCCGCCCCTGGAACCCCGTGCGGTCCCCCTGCTCATCGCGCACCGTTCGAATCCTGGTCCGTGCCTGCGCCCGTCCGGTGTTAAACGGCGGGTCGATGTATACGAGGTGGAACGTCGCGTCGCCAAAGCCCCGGATGATCGGAAGATTGTCCCCGAGATGGATGTCGATCATGGACGCAAGCCCAGCAAGCAACTGCGAGGCCCGAACGGTCACGCCACGTCGATCACGCCGGGCTCGGCACCGTCCGCGCGACCTGCTCCAGCGCCCGCGCCGCCCCGTCGCCCCCGCCCAGGGCCGCCCGAGTCAGGATCCGGTGTGCGCACACCGGCAGGATGTTCATCGTGATGTCTTCGGGGATGACATAATCGCGCCCGCGGACCATGGCCGTCGCGCGGGAGGCCTGCGCCAGCGCCAACGAGCCCCGGGGCGACACGCCCATCTCTATCAGTTCGCTCGCCCTGGTCGCGTGGGTGAACGCGACGATGTAACGCACCAGCGAGGAATCGATCCGGACCTGGTCGACCCGGCGCTGCAGCTCGATCACGTCGCTCCCGTGCAGCACGGGGCGCAGATCCTGCAGCGCGTGCGACGCCGGGCGAAGCTCGAGCACGCGAGCCTCATCCTCGGGCGAGGGGTAACCAACGCTCAGCCTCATCAAGAACCGGTCCAGCTGGTTCTCCGGCAGGGGATACGTTCCCTCGAACTCCAGCGGGTTCTGAGTCGCGACCACCATGAACGGCTGCTCGAGCTGGTACGACTTGCCCTCCGTCGACACCGAGCCTTCGTTCATTGCTTCCAGCAGGGCCGCCTGTGTCCGCGGGCTCGTGCGGTTGACCTCGTCCGCAAGAATGATGTTGGCGAAGATCGGCCCGCGCTTGAAGAGAAACTCGCCCCGCTCCCGGTCATAGATCGAGACGCCCAGAATGTCGCTCGGCAACATGTCCGGGGTCAACTGAATCCGCGCAAACGAGCAGTCGATGCTCCGCGCCAGCGCCGTCGCCAGCACCGTCTTCCCGACGCCCGGCACGTCCTCGATCAGCACGTGACCACGGGCGAGCAGGCACGCGATGACGCGGTCCACGGTCGCCGGATGGCCCAGAAAAACTCGGGAAATGTTGTCGCGCAGGGCGCTCAGCGCTTCGAGCATGTTGGGCCGCGTTCCAGACGACTTTCATTCAGAACCCGTACTTGGCGACGATGGTAGCGCCCCGTGCGCGCGAGGACAGAAAACCGGGCGCGGGCAAACTCATGGACCCGACAGCCGCCGCCAACCGATCGCTTGATATGGCGCCGGATCGCTTGCCCGTCAGCCAAAGCCGCCGCGAGGTCTTCCCCCATCCCGAAACTTCGCCCGCCACGCCGAAGCTCGCCCGACGACCCTCAACCGGCGAACCCTTCGTTGCCAAGGATGTCCCGTCGATGACCGCCGCTGCCACATCCCCAGCCTCCCCCTCCAGCGTCGGTCGCGCCGCGGCTCCGACGCCTTCCGCACCCGCCCCCGACCCTGTCGCCATCCATTGCGAGAACCTCGGCAAGGTGTACCACATGTACGCCCGCCCCGCCGATCGCCTCAAGCAGGCCCTCTGGCGCTGGCGTCGCACCTTCCACAAAGAGTTCTGGGCGCTCAAGGGCGTTAGCTTCGACGTCCGCCGGGGCGAAACCGTTGGCATCCTCGGGCGCAACGGCGCCGGCAAAAGCACACTCCTGCAGATCATCGCCGGTGTTCTTGCCCCCTCCACGGGCCAGGCCCGCGTGCAGGGGCGCGTCGTTCCACTCCTTGAGCTGGGCAGCGGTTTCAGCGCCGAGTTCACTGGGCGCGAAAACGTCTTCCTCTATGGCCAACTCCTGGGCCTCTCTCCGGACTTCCTCCGTGAGAAGTTCGACGAGATCGCCCGCTTTGCCGACATCGGTGAGTTCATCGACCAGCCCCTCAAGACCTATTCCAGCGGCATGCACGCCCGCCTCGCCTTCAGCGTCGCGGCCTTCGTGAAGCCTGACGTCCTCATTGTCGACGAGATCCTCGCTGTCGGCGACGCCGCCTTCAAGGCCAAGAGCGGCCGCGTCTTCCATCGCCTGCGCGACGAGGGGTGCACCATCCTCCTCGTCGCCCACGATCCCTATCTCATCAAGACCTTCTGCCAGCGCGCGTTGTACCTCCGCAAAGGCGAACAGGCCGCCTTCGGCGAGGCGAGCATGGTCGCGGACAAGTACCAGCAGGAAATCGACGCCGCCCAGGTGCGCGACGGGACGATCGAAGTCCGGGGCTCGAGCAAGGGCGGAGCGGGCAAGGAGAACGACGACGGGCACAACCTGACCGGCCTCGGGCTCTTTGCCATCCCCAAGGTCGAACTGCTGTCGGACTCGGGCGAACTCCTCACGCAGGTCCGCACGGGCCAGACCGTCCGCCTCCGCTTCCACTACCGCACGCTCAGGCCCGGCGCCGCCGACCGCGTCACCTTCGTCTTCAGCCTCTACCGCCACGACGGGCTCTACATCTGCGGCAACACCACGCTCATGGACAAGCTCCCGCCCTTCAGCCCCGGAAAGGAGGGAGTCGTCGAGATCACCTTCCCCAACCTCCGCCTGCTCGCGGGGTCCTATGTCTGGCGGGTCGCCATCGACGACGACCGCGCCTTTGGGATTTACGTCGAAGCCTGCAATGCCTGTCCGTTCCAGGTGGTCGACGGGCTCGAGGCCGTCGGCATGTTTAACCTTGAGCGAGTCTGGGCCGTACAACCCAGCGCCTGACACCGACGCGGAGAAGACAGTTCGCATGGAACGGATCGATCCGGCGCAGGTTTCGAGTTTGCTGCGCGACGAGCACGAGCACCGCTATCGCTGGGCGGCCTCCTTCGCCCGGGGACGCGTCCTCGACGCCGCCTGTGGCGTGGGCTATGGCTCCGCGCTCTTGCTCCAGAGTTCCCGCGTCGCCGAGTACACGGGCGTCGACATCGCCCCCGAAGCGATCGAGCACGCCAAGCGCGCCTACGCCGACCCGCGGGCCTCGTTCCTGATCGCCAGCGTCAACGAGCTTCCATTCGACGATGCCGCCTTCGACTCCGTGGTTTCGCTCGAAACGATCGAGCACCTGGACGATCCGCACGCCGCGATTACCCAGTTCGCCCGGGTGCTCAAGCCGGGAGGCATGCTTCTTGCTTCGGTTCCCCAACGGGCGTTCGAAGAAGCCTGCGAGCTGGCGTATGGGCCCAACGAGCACCACAAGCGCAAGTTCACTCCCGACGATCTGGTCGATCTCATCCGGACGAGCTTCCATTCGTGGGCGCTGTGGGACGCGGGGCTGCGGATCGTCAGCATGATCCAGCCGGGCTTTGACCAGAGCCGCGAGGCATCCGCGGACGCGATTGTGCTTGAGCCGGGCGCCGACTTGCCCCGGGCGTTTGGATCGTTGCTGGTGCTGGCGTCGCGCAACGAGCGTGTGGTTGCCGAGGCGCGGGCCGATGGCGCCTGCCGCCTGTTGCCTTCTGTGAGCGTGGTGGAGCACGACCAGTTGCACGTGACGCCCCGCGTCAAGGCGATCAGCGCCCAGGCGAAACTGATCGAAGAGCGGGGCGTGCTGCTGCGCAAGCAAGACGAAGCGATCGCAGAGCGCAACGCGATCATCCGTGCCCAAGGCCGCGCTATTGAAGACCGCGACCGAGCGCTCGAGAAGGCCGTCGCGCGGACTCGCGACCTGGAGCAGGCCTACGCGTCGACCGCGAAGATGGTCGAGGAGCGAGTGGCGCTGATCAAGAAGCAGGACGACCTCGTTGCTGCTCGCGACAAGACGATCGCGGACCTGCGCGCCCGCGTGGACGAACTGGCCAAGCGGGCCACCGAGCTGGCAACCCAGGACGCGGACAAGTCCGGTCGGCTGGACATGATGAACAAAATGCTCGAGGAGCGAGCGCTCGCCAACGCCTCGCTCTCCGCGACGCTCGACCGGACCGAGCGGGCGCTCAGCCGGGCCCGGGCCGCGGTGAACGAGCGCGACAAGGTGGTCCACTCGCAGGCCCGCCTGGTGGACGAGCGCGACGCCCTCGTCGCCAAGCTGGAAGCATGGCTGCGTGATCGCGACGACGCCATCCGCGCCCAGGCGAAACTAGTGGACGAGCGGGACGCCTACATCCGCAAGCTCGAGGGCATGTACAACGAAGCCAGCGCTTTGGCCGATTCGAGAGAGAGTGCGCTCAAGGAGGCCCAAGAGGGTGTCCAGCGTGCCCAGCAGCGGGTCGACGAGGTGACGGGCGAGTTAAATCACGCACGGAGCCAACTGGCGGCGCTCGAAGGTTCCTTCAAGCAGGCCGAGGCGAACGCGACCAGCCTTGACGTGGCGTTGGCGGATCTCCGAGCGGAAGCCGAACGCCAGCGACAGATGCTCCATCGACCGGGCTATTGTCTCCGCCTCGCCGCCCGGGCGCTGGTCAACTCGGGCCCATCGGTTGATGGACGACCGGTCAACGGTCGAGCGAGCCCGGGCGAGCAGTCGCGGGCGTGACCACACGACAGTCCGAAAACTATTCACTTGCCATGAATCCGACGGGAAGAGACATCGCTTTTCTGCTGGGGTACCCCGAGATCTCGGGCGGCACGAACGTGATCATGGAGCACGCGCTGGGGCTGACCCGTCGCGGGCACCGCGTCTCGATCGTCACCGAGAAATCCTTTGACCCAAGCCGCCTGAGCTGGAAGCCCGGCGCCAGCGATCTGCCGCTGCTCAACCACCAGCAGTGCCGCGATCGCCCGTTCGATCTCGTGCTGGCGACCTGGTGGCGCTCGATGTTCGATCTTCCCCATGTGGCCGCACGCAAGTACGCCTATTTCGTGCAGTCGATCGAGTCTCGGTTCTTCCCCGAGTCACAGCCCGACATGAAGGCGCTCGCCGAGTTCACCTATCGCATGCCGCTCCCGATCGTGACCGAGGCGACCTGGATCAAGCGTCACCTGGAGCAGATCTATGGGCGGACCTGCTCGCTCGTGCTCAACGGCATCGACAAGCAGTCCTTCTCCTCGGCGGGGCCCGCCATCGAGCCGCGTCCTTCGGAGGGCCTGCGGGTTCTGGTCGAAGGCCCGCTGAAGGTTCCCTTCAAGCGCGTCGAGCTCGCGGTCGACCTGTGCCGCCAGGCGGGCATCAGCGATCTTTGGATGCTTACCTCGTCGGAGTGCGCGTCGTTTCCCGGGGTGTCGCGCGTGTTCTCCCGCGTTCCCGTCACCAAGGTCGGCGAGATCTATCGCTCCTGCGACGTTCTCGTCAAGCTCTCCACCGTCGAAGGCATGTTCGGCCCACCCCTGGAGATGTTCCACTGCGGCGGTACCGCCATCGTCACCGACGTCACCGGGCACGATGAGTACATTAAGCACGGGCACAACGCGGTCGTCGTCAGGCGGGGCCACGAGGCGGAGGTGGTGGGCTACCTCCAAGCCCTGCAGCGCGATCGTCGATTCCTCGATCACCTCAAGGCCGGCGCCCTCGCCACTGCCGCCCAGTGGCCCACGTGGGAAACCGCCGTCGAGGGGATGGAGCAGTTCTGCGAGCAGGTGATCTCGGGCCCGCCCACGCCCGACCAGGCTCGTCACGACACCATGCTCCTGCTGCGTGGTGCTCTGCGTCTTGCGGGCCCGCTGCACGAAGCGATCCGCCGCGACCATTCGGGGCGCGAGCTGCTGCGCCGGGCCAAGGACAAAGCTATCAAAAAGCTCGCGCGCTCGCTCCCGGGCGCCCGGTCGCCCGAAGCCACGGAGACAGCGCTCGTCGGCGTCAACGCCGCGACGAAGAAAGCCGTCACGCCGGGCGAGCACCCGGGCGATCGCGCCCCGATGGTCGACGTTAAGCCAATCGTGTTCCGAGGCTCGCCCCCGCCCCGACCCGTGAACGCTGCGCCGACCGAGTCGCGCCGCCCCGACCGAGTTTGCTTCGTCGGGCGTTCAACCGGTCAGAGCGACCATGAGTCGCACGTGCCAGCATCCTGCCAGAGCCTCTCTTCCGTGTTCCTGGATCTCGACCGCGCCAGCCCGTCCGACCTGGCCAGCATCGAGCGTTGGCGTCCCACCTGCGTCTTTGCCTTCGACGCCGACGAACTGAGCCCCGAGCAGATGCGGACGCTCACTCGCCTTGGCCCAGTCCTTGGCCATTCCCGAACCCCGCTGACGCCCGAGCGCCTCGCTCGCCTCCGCAGCCTCTTCCCCCAAGCCGGACGAGCGCAGGTCCTTCACCTCGATTCCGCGCTCGTCGATCCGCTGCTCCGGGGCGGGGTCCGCTGCGCCGGGCCATTCCTGCTGCCGATCGACACCTCCCGCTGGGCTCTCGACGACTCCTTCGAAGCCTGGTCCAGGCGCTCGATGGACGCCATGACCATCGCGACGGATCGCCCGGGCTGGCGCTCGTCCCTGGCGGTGCTGGCGTCGGTTCAGGGCTTCACCCGCGTCGAACCCCCGCGAGCCGCGAGCATCACCCGCGCGCTCCTGGCCGACTCGCGAGTCGTCGTCTTCCTCCCCCGCGCACCGGATGACCCCCATGAAAGTCCCGAAGTTCTGCGGGCCCTGTCGATGGGATGTTTGGTCGTCGCCCCGCGTTTGCGGGTGGATTATGGTTTGCTCGCGAGCGAGCACCTGGTCACATACACCAACGCGCAAGAGCTGCGCGAGGTGGTACAGCGGTGCATCGAAGCGCCGGATGAACAGGACGTCATCCGGCGGACCGGCTTCCTGCGGGCGCAGGAGTTCTGCGCTAGCGCGGCCTTTGCCACGCTGATCAAGGATCGGTTCCCCAGCGAGGAGCGCGTGAGGTGACCGGCATCGAGCGAAACATTCCCGAAGCACCGACGCGTCACCACGCGGCACGGGAAGCGCCACCCGCCCACGACGGGCTGTGGGTGCTCGTCATGCGCCGCCTTTCCTTCTCCCTCTATCGCTCCAGCAGGCGCTACGAGCGGTACCGCCGAACGGTTGGCGACGCCAATGTCCTGCCCGTGGGCGTCCTTTCCGACGCCATCGCCGTCCTGCTCGCGCGACGTCTGCCTGCCTCGCTGGTCGCCCGCCTCGGGCCCGAGGGCCTGCTCCGCGTCTCGCGCCGCATCCATCGTGGGCTGGCGGTGCTGGGCGGCTTTGCTGCCGGCCTCGCCCGCATCGCCCTGGCGCCCGCGCGCTGGTTCTTCCGTGGTCGCCGCCAACGAGCCCGCGCCCGCGACATGGCTACCAAGCACGCTCAGCTCTTCCACGAGCGATCACCCATCGAGAACGCCCCGGCGCTCTTCGGCAGCGCCGTCCGCCTCCACGGCTACGACTCCGCCGCGGGCGACGCACTCACCATGTACTGGAGCCGCGTCGGCCCGATGCCCGACCCCTGCCAGATCTTCATCTCCCTCTTCCCCGAACACGAGAACCTTCTCCCGCCCGAACGACGCGTGCACGGCTACTTCTTCAAAGACCACTGGCCCGCCCTCCCCTTGCCCGATTGGCCGCGTGGCAAGGTCTATCGCGACCAGACCTCGCTCACCGACCTCCCGCCCGGGTACTACCGCGTCCTTGTCGGCTGGGTGAGCACTCGCACGCTGCAGCGATTGGGCATCGATGGCGGCAACACCAACGCCGTCGAACTTGGCTGGCTCCGCGTGGGCCCGAGCCAGGTGGTGCTGCCCGAGAGGCCCAGCGAAGCCGAGGAACCGCCCGGCGTGCTGGCCAAGCTCGGCCCAGCCCTCGCCAAGCCGGAGCACGACTCGGACGCCGAGAAGAGCCCGCTCACGCACGCCGCCGGAGGCGTCGGATGAGCGTTGCCGCCCCCTCTCCACCCGCGGGGCCCGCTCGCGCCGCCCACGCCGCTCGCTCATACGAGAGCGGCTACGGCGCCCTTGCCAGAACACTCGCCCGGGCTGCCAGGGGCAAAGAGCTCATCGGGTTCGACGTGTTCGATACGCTCCTGCGCCGCCGCATCGAGCCAGAAACGATCAAGGACCTCGTCGCCAAGCACCTTGCCGATCACCTTCGGGAAATGTTCCCGGGCCGGTTCTCGCTCCCCGGCGGAAGCCCGCTCTGGGAGCTTGTGCGCGAGCGACGCCGTCGCCTTGAGGTCGACCTTGGGCACGCCGCGGAGCGCGCCGGCGACGACCACGAGTTCCGCCTGCGCGAGCTGATCCACATCTGGATCGAGCAGTGCATGCCCGAGGCGCTGCGCGCCGACGCCATGCTCGCGCAGCGCGTCCTCCGCCACGAGCTCAAGCTCGAGCAGGCCGCGACGCTGCCCGCCCCGGGGATCGAGGAGGTGCTCCAGCGGGCATCCGAGGGCGGCCGTCGACTCATCTTCGTCAGCGACAGCTACCTCGACGAGCGTGACGTGCGCGGGCTCCTCCAGCACCACGCCTTGCTCCAGTACTTCGCCGCCGGATACGTCAGCTCCACCTCGATGCGAACCAAGCGTTCGGGCCGCCTCTTCGACTTGGTCTTGGAGCGTGAGAACATCGCGCCGAGCCGCATGCTCTTCGTGGGAGATAACCCCTACAGCGACGGCGACTCTCCCCGCGCCCGCGGAATCAACACCCTCCGCATCCGCGATTCCCGCGAGGGCGCCCGCCGCTCGCGCCTCCAGCTTCTAGAGCGTCTCTCGCGTCAGAGCCGCGCGTGGGCGGGCGAGCTGGAACGCGAGGTCGTCCACACGGGGCCTGCCGCATTCGACTCGCAGAGCTCGTGCCCCCACTATCGCCTGGGCCTGCTGCTCGCCCCGTCGTTCATCGCCTTCACACGCCACATCATCGAACATGCCCGCGAGAAGGGCCTCCGCAGAGTCTTCTTCCTCTCGCGCGAGGGGCACATGTTCATGCGGATGTACCGCCGCCTGGTCGACGCCATGGGCCTGCGCGACGTGGCGCCCCCCGCGGCATATCTCGTCGCGAGCCGAGCCTCCACCTTCCTCCCCAGCCTCGACTCGCTCGAACCCGATCAGATCGATCGCATCTGGTGGCAGTACAGCAACCAGTCCATCCTCCAGCTCCTGCGCAACCTTGGGCTCCCGTTCGAGGTCTTCGTCCCCCATGCGACCCGCTGCGGGTTTGTCAATCTCGTCGAGCCCATCCGCGACCTGCGCGGGCACGAGGCACTGCAGCGATTCGTGCTCGATGACGATGTCCGGCGCGACTTCGCCCTGGCGCGCGACCGCGCTCGCGGCATGCTCCTGCGCTATCTCGCGTCCAAGGGCTGGTTCCCGCCCTCCGTTCGCGTCGAGGACTACGCATCAAGCGATGACTCGTCACTCAGCCAACTGGCCTCCAGCCATCTGGCGGCCAACCACCCGGCCAGCAACCATGCGCCGGGAGACGCCATCGGCCTCATCGACATCGGTTGGAAAGGCAGCATCCAGAACAACCTCTTCCGCGCCGCCCGCCACGTGCCCGGGGCGCCCATCATCGATGGCATCTATTTCGCGCTCTCCCACGTGCCTCACGACGAACACCCCGCCAACCTCAAGCATGGCTATCTCGCCGACACCCGCAGCGGCGACTGGACCCAGGAGTGCATCTTCAAGAACGGCCCCGTCTTTGAAATGTTCTCCACCGCCCACCACTCCAGCCCGGAGGCCTACCGCCAGATCCCGACCAGCGACGGCGGCACGCGCGTCCGCCCCGTCCTCCTCCGCGAGAAGGCGGAAGAAGAGAACTTTTCGACCAACTTCGCGGAGGTTCGCCGCGGCATCCGCGAGTATTTCGCGCAGCACATGAAGGTTGCCGCGCTCCTCGACCACTCCGCGGCCGACATCCGCCCGCACGTGCTCGACCAGCTCCGACGCTACATCCTCTATCCCACTCGGCGCGAGGCCCGAGCGTTCCTCGAATACTCCCATGTCGAGAACTTTGGCGTTTTCAAGGTCAGCGATTATCACTTCAAGGGTTCGTGGCGAAAAATCCTCTTCTCCCGCCCCGCGTCTCAGTTGCCGTTCCGCCTGCTGCACGAGTTGAGGCAGCAGCTCTGGCCTGAGGCGATCTGCCGGCGCTCGCCAGTGCCGCTTGCAAACTTCGTCTACGACCTCATCGAAACCCGCCGGGCCTGCAAGCACGGGTAGTTTCGTCCGGGCCAATCCTCGCTGGAGCGTGCGATCCTGGCGCGCGTTCTGAACGCGCGCTCCGGGCGCGCCATCTGGGCACGAGATTTGGGCATGTCGCCGGGTATGAACTTGGCGCGTGCATCGCCCTCGCCCGTGCGTTGACCTTGCAGGCGGGTGATCTCCGCTTGGGCTCGACCTGGACTGCCCCTCGATTGGGCGTCGCGCCCAGCCTCACGGCAACTGATTCGTGTCCGCCAGATAGCGCCGGTGCAGCGTCAGTGTGGAGGGCCAGATCAAGTAGTCCGCGTTGCTCACCACTTGTGTCGTGTTCTGGACGTTGTCCGCCCAGTTCTTCACGCCGTCGGAGCCCACGGAGTAGACGATGAAATCCTCCGAACTGACGCGGCTCAGGAATCGCGTCTCGCCCAGGATGACACGGATCTCGTGCACCGCGTTCTCGGTCGACGCCGACGTGTCACGGCCGCGCGTCCCCGGGCGGAAATACTCGTAGAAGGGCTTCTTCCACGAGATCGCGCTGTCGGGGTTGAGTGGATCCAGCGGGAGCGTCTCGATGAACGAGGGCGCGACCGCCGTGATCACCGTCGGCATGCTCTTCTGCTCGTAGAGCCAAGCGACGATTGCCATGGCCTGGAACGTGCCGCCCGCCTCAACCCGCACGAGCTCACGCAGCGGGAGCAGTTCCGAGAGGTCGGGCATCGTCATCGTGATCACCGCGTAGGTCGATCGATCGAGACGTTTGTATTCCAGCGGCACCTTGTTCCGCTTATCGAACGGGCCCAGGGCCCAGCGCGTCTTGATGTCCGTGAACGCGATATCCAACATCCTCGACGTGCCGGCCTGCGGCGCGTGCGACGCGGCGGCGGTCCGCCAGCGGGCCGACTCGGCAAACAGTCGAAGCGGGCGATCCGCCGACCCGATCGCCGCCAGCGTTCCGGCAAAGTTCGCCGGGTCGGGGGCTCCCTGGGGCGTGAAGACCCGCGCCACCACCTGCTCCGCACCGATGAGGTCCGCTTCGGGGAACTTGAGGCGGTTCAGGTTGAACGGGTGCTGCTCGGCCATCAAACCGTGAGGCCACGTGCTCTGGCGGGGCCGCTTCAGCACCGCGCGGAACCACTCGGGCTTGACCTTGCGCTCGCCGAACATGTCGGCGTGCAACACGTCGCGAATCCGCTCCAGCGAGCGGATCATGATGTCGTAGCCGACCACCGCCTCGCGATAGAACTGCCGGTCGGCAACCTGGCGCCCAAAGAGCGTCCAGCGCAGCAGTAAATCACAAGCCGCCTGCGGATCGCCGCTGGAGGCCAGCCTCGTCGCTTCAACGTGGACCAGCACGCCCGCCCGGCGGATCGCGTCCAGGTACAATGTCTGCGCTGCCGCGAGCGTCGGCGGATCACCAAGCTCCGTGTAGAGCTGCTTGGCAATCAACTCCCGCGGAACACCATCGACGCCATAGGGCTGACCAAAGGCGAACGCGTCGCGGTAGTCGGCGGCCCGAGTCACCTGCTCCAACGCCGCGAGCACCGCCCTTTGCGTCGGTTCCTGCACCCACGCCGCGGCTTGCGCAAAGCTCTCGCTGGTCGCCGGCAGCAGCGCCGCCTTCTCGACCGTCCCCACCACCGCAGGCGGAGGCGTCATCGCGCCCAGCACGCCCAACATCACCGTGTCGCTGCGCGCTTCCGGGCGGATGTCCGCGTAGAGCGCGTTGGCGCGGTCGACGTACTCATCCCCAGAAGCACGCCCGGCGGTCGCCGCCAACGACACCACGCTGCACGCGACCCCGAGCGCCGCGCGACGCCAATGCCGCCACTTCAAACCCGCGACTCCGCCGCAAACTGATGCCGTTCGGTGCATGCGCCGAAACTCCCGTCGCCGCGGCCCATGTGCGGGCTCGCAAAGCCGGGCCATATTAGCGAGTTGTTCAACGCCCGGGGCGATGATTGTGACAGTCTTGAGAAGGTTGAAGCCGCTTCGCTCCGCGACAGAAGAGCACCGCGCTGGCAGGGGAAGCCCTGAGCAATGGCGCCGCGCCGCGCAGGATTCAAGGTCCAGAGCGCGCACAGTCAAAAATACAAGCACCGCCCGATCGGGCGGCAGATGCCTCGCCCAACCGCGCAGACGCAGATGAGCCGCGACAGGAATACCGCAGACAGTCGATCGATCCGGGGTCGCAAAGCGCGACCCGAGACCGAGGCCGTGGTGTGGTGCAGGCGCTTAGTCGGACGTCGAGGCGTTGGCGGCGGTCGCCGTCTTGTCCGCCCCGGTGTCCTGACGCTCGCGGTCGAACCACTCGCTCCGCTTGAAGTACTTGCTCGGGCGGTCGTCGTGCAGCCGCTCGTTGAGCTTGGTGAGCGCCTCGTCGACGATCTGTCGAACGCGCTCGCGGCTCAGTCCAACCTCGTCCGAGATTTCCTTCAGCGTCAGCGGCTGGCACCCGTCGAGACCGAATCGCAGCCGCAGGATCGTGGCCTCGCGGTCGTCGATCGTCTCCATCAGCCGCCTGAGCGTCGCCAGCTCGTCATCCCGCAGGGGCGACTCGTCCGGCGCGTTGGTGCGGGTGTCAGTCAGCAGTTCCGAGAGCCCGGACGACTCGCCAACGGTCACCATCTCCGTCGGGCTTTGGAACGCCTTGACGGCTCGGCGGATCAAGCGGACTTTGCGGACGGGCAGGTTCATGCACGCCGCCAGCTCTTGCATCGAAGGCGGATAGCCCAGTTCGTGTTCAAGCTTTCGCGAGGCGGCCTTCCAACGCGCGATCAGTTCAACCATGTAGCCCGGGACATGCACAGGCTGGCTGGCGTTGATCAACGCCCGCTTCATCGCCTGCTTGATCCACCACGAGGAATAGGTGCTGAAGCGGGCGCCCTGAGATGGGTCGAACCCCTCGACGGCCTTGAGCAGGCCGACGTTGCCCTCCTCGATGAGATCCTGGAGCGACAGCCCGCGATTGGCGTAGAGCTTGGCGATCGCGACGACCAGGCGCAAGTTGGACCGGATCATCCTCTCCCGGGACTCGGCGCAGTTATCGTTGATGATCTTCCACGCGAGCTCACGCTCCTCGGGGATAGACAAGAGAGGATACTTCTCGATTTCGCGGAGATAGAGCTGCACATCAGAATGCACCGCCCTCGAGGCCGAAGCCTCCCCGCCCGCCCTCACTCCCACAACCATGTCTCACCTTCCACGGCGCTTGGAACGCCGCCCTGTCCCACACAACACACCTGTAATCGCCCTGACGGACACCGATTACAGGGCAACGCGACCAGCCTCTCATCGTCCAGGGACCACTGACCCTTGAGATGGGGGGTTGGAGCGCATTCTCTCCGATCCTACTGTGCCACCAAATCCAACCTTTGCAACCCTACCACCGACAATTTTTCGCCAATTTATTCGCGCTGCCCCCCGTTCGCGGTTCCTCGGACCTTGAATTACCGTGGATGTTTGGTTGTTGCTCGGAGTTACCAGACCTGCGCTTTCCTATACTTCTCGCATGTCCGCTCGTCAACCTCGCCGCCGATCGACCTCTGACATCACCCGCATCCTCAACGAGTGGCCTTACAGACCCGGGCAGGTTTCGGCTCGCCTCATCGATGGCGACGACGGAGAGCCTCGCCTCCAGGTGCGATTGGACCTGGGTCTGCTTCAGATGCATCTCGACGGCCGACCGGACGGACAAGAACCAAACGGGTTTCCGAGTCTGCTGGACTACTACGAGTCCCGTGAGGAAGAAGACGCCGCCGAAGATGAAGTCGAGGATAAATCCCCCGAAGGAACGGCATTGGACCGGGCAGAATGCCAGGAACTGCGCGAAGAGGCGCTGCAGTACTACCACCGCTATGTTGCACTGCTCGCGCTCCAAGACTTCGAGCGAGTGGTCCGCGACACCACGCGAAACTTGCGCGTGATCGACCTGTGCGCCCGAAACGCCGAGCACGAGGACGACCGTTCCGCGTTGGAACAGTTCAGGCCCTATATCTTGATGATGAGAACCCGGGCGCTGGCAAGCCTGGCAATGAAGGACCAAGAGCCCAAGGCGGCACTCTTCGCCATCGACGAAGGGATTGAGACGCTGCGCCGCTACTTTGACAGCGTGGGCGGTTCCGGGATCAGTGGCTCGGCTTCCGGCAGAGGTTCGGGAGGCGGCGCGGGAAGCACCGGGAGTGGGTCGACTGGGACGGGCGGTCCTGGGGGAGCCTCGGGCGCGGGAGGCTCTGGGAGCTCTGGGACGCACGGGGTATCTGGGGCTTCTGGGGGTGCACCGACCGGTACGGGCGGCTCGGGAGGCGGCTCTGGCGCCGGTGGCAGCTTGGACCAGGGCGGCTCAGGACGGTCGGGCGCGACTTCAAGGTCTGGCGGCGGCGGGCTCAGCGGGAACGACCTCTTTGAGAACTCCGAGGAGGTTCTCGTGCTGCGGAACATGCGCGAGATGCTGTCACCCCACGCGCCAATGAGCCAGCGGGGAGAGCTCGAGCAGCGCCTCAAGCTGGCCCTCGAGCGCGAGAACTACGAGCTTGCCGCGATCCTCCGGGACGAGCTGGCAGCGCTCGCCAGCGCCGAAGGACGCCCACCCAAGGGAACGAAGTCCGCGAGCGGCGAGGACGATCTGGCGGAGTCGAGCCCGGACGACAAGCCGACGGCCTAGGGCCGCCGACTGGCTGTTTATCCCCGAGATTCTAAGTGGGGTTTCATGCAGGCCTCACAGATACCGAGTCCGTCGCGGGTAGCATGCCACTTGGAGACCTGTTCCATGGGGCAACCGAATGACGACTCGACGCTTATTGATCTTGGTGTTGCTGGTTGGCGTGCTGACGTTTGGCTGGCTGCGCTTCGGCTTTGAAACCGGCAGTCTCGGGTTGGACGTGGCATTCCTGGGTTCCACCCTGTTTCTCTTGACGCTGTGCGTCAAGGAATGGGCGGAGCAGTTGCACCGATCGAACGCGACTCAAAGCCAGGACCGCTGAAGGTCTCAGGCGCGTTTCCATGCTTAGATAATGAGTCAGGGTTCATTCCGGATCACGCCGATGTCTTCGGTCTCTCTCGTATTGATATCAATGAGCTTCACAACATCGGAGGAACGAAGACGATGCTATTTATTCACGACGCGGCGGCCCCACCGAGAGAAACCACCGCGCGCCAAACTCCCGCAGGGGGCGAAAAGCACGAAACGGTCCAAGGATCGGATCCGGAACACACCGACCCCGCCCCTAAAAATCCCGCGCACGAAATCGCTGCCCATGAAAACCCCGTAACCGAGAATCTGGCTTCGGAAAGCTCCGCTCGGGAAAACACGGGACCGAGTTCGGCGCGGCGGAACAGCAATCGGGGCACCCAGCGGCGCACGCTCGGCGGAGCCAGGCGGTCGGAAGACGGTGCAACCCACGACTCCGCGAGTCTCGCTGCAGAGGACGCGGCCTTGGCTCGGGCTTGGCGAGATCAGGGCGATGAGTCGGCCCGAGCCAAGCTCATCGAGCGAAACCTGGGCCTGGTGGTTGCGATCGCCCGGAGCCTTTCCAACCGAGGCGTGCCTCTGGAGGAGTTGATTGCAGAGGGCAATCTGGGCTTGGTTCGGGCGGTTGACGGCTTCGATCCAGAATCGGGATGCCGCCTCGGAACCTACGCCTTCGCGTACATCCGTCATGCCATGATCAAGCTCTTTGCGGCGCGCTCGTCACGGGGTCGACTCAAGAGCGGCATGCGTCGTCTGATCGGCGAATGGGAAGCGGCGGTGGCGCTCCTGGAGGCGTCCACCGGACGCCCGCCCCGCGATGAAGACGTGGCGAATCACCTGGGCTGGCCCGCGGCGCAGGCGGTGAAGGTTCGGCGTGCGCGAGCGAGCACTTCTCAGGCGGCGCAGCGCGCCGCGCTGGTGGCGGAGGCCGTGAGTCGCCAGAGCGAAGGGCCGGAGCTCGGCTCGCAGGCGCAGAGCGAGGACCGCGCGGAAGTCTCCCGAAAAGTCCGGGCCCTGCTGGGCGTGCTCTCCGATCGCGAACGTCAGGCGATCGAACTGACGTTCGGGATTGGCGTACCCTGCCGGTTGAGCGCTCGCGGCGCGGCACACGTCATGAAGTGCTCGCCACGGGACGTCGCCCGCCTCAAGACGATCGCCCAACTGAAGCTCGCCCGCCAGCGCTTCCGCCTGACGGCGGAGCGTCCGGGATCGGCAGGCTCCGCGAGCGCTTCGAACATGAGGCTCCATGAAGAGCTATTCATGAAGACTTGAACATCCCCACATGACGCGGTGCAAGATGATCGCGTTGAACGAATCAGTCCGCTTGAGAAGCAAAGCGAAACAAACCAATCCAAGGCCCCGAGCACTCTGAGCTCCGCTTTGGTTCATCCGAGCCCCCCGGCGCGCAGGCCGCCCCAGTACGTTCTGGGGCGGCTTGCCATTTTTGGCCATCGCTGCTGGCTGGCGAGCGCGACGGTGCCGCCGTATGGGCCTCGGGGCTTACTCCGGAGAAGTTGGCGGGGAGAACGTGGCGGGAAGAGCTTGACGACGAGAGCCTAGCGACAGGCGGGCGAGCTACTTCTCGATTGGCATGCGGTTCTTTTCCCACGCCATCATGCCGCCATCGAGATTGACCGCCTTGAAGCCCCGGCGTTGAAGGAACGCGCAGGCCCGCGCCGATCGCCCGCCCGACTTGCAGTGCACGAGGATGTCTCGCCGGCGATCGAGCGAGTCGATGCGGGCGGCAAGCCGGGTGTACGGAATGTTGATGGCGCCGGGCACCCGACCCTCGACGTGTTCCCACGCCGCCCGGACATCGATGACGGTGACGTCGCCCGCCGCCAGCATGCGCTGGGCGCCGAGGCACTCAACCTCGCGGGTGGATTCGCGGGGCGCATCGCCCGCGATCGCGGCACGGACCGCTTCGGGCGTGACAAACCCGCGAACGCGGTCGATGCCGATGCGGCAAAGGTCGCGGGCGACGGCGCGGGCAGTCGTTTCCTCGCCCACGATCACGACCTCGTCGTCTTCCGCGACGAACGACCCGGCGACCATCGGGAACATGGTGTCGAGCGGCGCGAAGAGCGACCCAGGCAGGTGGGCCTGCATGAACTCCTTCTTCGGGCGAGGATCAAGCACGACCACGCGGGAGAAGTCGAGCGACGCGAGTTGCGCCACGTCGAGCTGCCGCGGCACCGGGACAGCGCCGAGCACGCGGGGGCCTTCTTTGTTCTGGACCTTCATCCGCGCGAAGTAGAGAGGAGGATCGGGCTGCCCGTGCAGGACCCATGCCGCAAACGCTTCAGGGCTGCTCGCGGCCTTCCACGCCGGGTTGAACCGTCGCTCGTAGCCAAGGGTGGTCTGGGGCACGGCGCCGAGCGCCTTGCCGCAGGCGCTGCCGGCCCCGTGCCCGGGCCAGATCTGCACATAGTCGGGCAGCGCGTCGGTCTTGCGGATGGACCGGAACAAGTCGTGGGCGCCCGCCTCTTTGGAGCCCTTGACGCCAGCCGCAGTTTCCAGCAGGTCGGGCCTGCCGACATCGCCCACGAAGACGAAATCACCGCTGAGCATGCCCATCGGTTCGGTGGCCCCGCCCCCGCGATCGGTCACGAGGAAGCACACGTGCTCCGGCGTATGCCCGGGCGTGTGGAGCACGCGGAAGTCGATGTTGCCCACGCTGAACCGCGACCCATCGCGCAGCCAGGTGATCGCATAGCTTCCCCCGCCCGACTTCTTCTCGTGCCATTGATACTGCCAGTCCTCTCCCCCTTCGCCGGAGAGATACACGCGGACGCCCGCGTGCTCGGCAAGTTCGCGACTGCCGGACAAGAAATCGGCGTGGATATGGGTTTCCGCCGCCGCGGTCAGGCGCAGGCCCTCCGCGCCCGCAAGATTGATGTAGCGGTCAACGTCCCGCTGCGGGTCGACGATGATCGCCTCGCCCGTGCGCTGGCAGCCAATGAGGTAAGCCGCCTGAGCGAGCTTGTCGTCATATACCATTCGAAGCAGCATTGCAGAGCTCCCGCGCGGAGTTCGGCCGACCTTTCCAACTGGTGTGCTGAGGCCAGTTGGTTCGGCTAAACGAGGCCCAGCATATCAAGTCCGCGGGCCTCGAAGCGTGCGTCATTTCCGAAACTCTCGAAAAGTGCATCGGGAGCATTTGGCAAGATGGGGCGTGGTAACGATTGAAAGCCGGTCGATCCCCCGGGGACTCGCAAGACAAACCAGCCGGAGATGTACGCTTCGATATGAAACCCTCGACCCTTCGCACACGGACGTTCACGCACCTGCTTCCCGCCCATGTTGAGCCCTGGATTCTTGAGGGAACCGTCACGATTGTCATCGATGTGCTGCGGGCGACAACGACTATCGCCTGGGCGCTTGGAAGCGGCGCCGCCCGCGTGCTGCCCGTGCTGGAGCCCGCCGACGCAACATCACTCCGCGATCGGCTCGAAGGTCGCGAGCGCGTCATCCTGGGAGGCGAGCGCATGGGTGTTCGCATTGAGGGTTTTCACCTAGGTAATAGCCCGAGAGATTACGACGCCGATCGCGTCGATGGCCGGACGATTGTCTTCACCACCACAAATGGAACGCGGGCGCTGGCGCACGCGCGGAAGGCGCGGCGGGTGCTGGCGGGATCGTTCGCCTGCCTCAGCGCCGTTGCGCGGGTGGCCCGGTCGGCGGCAGCGGAACAAACGAGCGATGTTCATCTGCTCTGCGCCGGGACCGATGGCGGGGTGACGCTCGAGGATGTGCTCGTGGCCGGGGCGCTGGCGGAGCGATTGTCGGATGATGCGCCAGCGGGCAACGATGAGACGCTGCTCGCGCTGCACGCGTGGCGACATGTCGCATCGGCTCCGGGAGAGCAAGGCGAGCGCATCGCTCGCGCCATGCGCGATGCCCGGGGCGGCGTAAATCTCGTGCAACTCGGGTTCGAGCGCGACATCCGCGACGCTTCCATCATCGATCACGTGAACGCCTGCCCCGAACTCGTGACCGGGCAAGATGGCCCGGCGCTCGTCGCGGCCCGCGAGGGCTGAGCGAAGAACCACCGCAACCCGAGTACTGGCGCGATCGCGGGCGGCTCCGAACATTTCACTGCCCGGGCGTCATTGCCCGCCATGGCGATCGGGGGCATTGTGTTGGGCGGTCATGTGTCGGGCCTCGACGCCCACGTCGGGGTAGTCGGTAAAGAGGCCCGCGATGCCGTACGACGCAAAGAAGCGCCGCATCGCGTCGCGATCGTTGGCGAAGGTCCAGGGATAGAGGACAAAGCCAAGACGCTGGGCGCGCTCGTGCAACCCGGTCGGCGAGGCATCGTCACGTTCGATGAGCGTTCGCCGCGGCCCGAGCCCGTCGGCGACCGACCGGGCCTCGCGCAGCAACTCATCGCTGGGCATGTCGCCCACCAGGAACACCATCGGCAACGTGCAGGCGAGCTCGTTTCGCATGATCTTCAGGCTCTCCAAATCGAAGCACTGAATGATCGCCCTGCCCACGGGCTTATTCTCATATCCATGTCGCCGGAGGGCTTGTACGAGCGCGGGCTCGATGGCGAGACCTTCGCGCCGGTGGAAGGCGGGGTTCTTGGGCTCGGGAATGATGCCCACCGTTCGACCGGTGGAGGCGCTAAGCCCTTGGACGAGTTCGACCATCTCTTCGAGCGTCGGCACGCGATGGCCCCGGGCGCGGACGGCGCGCCCGAGCTTCTCCAGACGCCGAACTTCCGCCAGAGTGAGGTCGGCGTAGTACCACTTTCCGTCGGCGCGGGCCCGATCGGGGAACACGCTCGCAACATCGGTGGTCGTCTCGGCGGTGAGATCGTGCGAGCAGATGAGCACGCCGTCCTTGGTCATGACGAGGTCGGGCTCGATGACATCGGCGCCCATGCCAAAGGCGAGTGCGTACGCGGCAAGCGTGTGCTCGGGCAGATAGCCACTGGCGCCGCGATGGGCGATCACCAGCGGACGATCGGCTGCATCGGCGCTGGCGCCCCTTGGGGCGGCGGGTGCGGCGCAGCCCACGAACACGAACAGGATGAGCACCAACGCGACCAGCAGCGCACTGGCTCGAGTCGTGAAGTCGACAACGCCCAGGTTGCACAGATTGCCCGACGGACCAGAAGAGCCGGGCGGGAACAACGTCGTCCAGAATGATTCAACCACGGCGCGGCCTCGGGGGATCAGGAGCATGTTGGGATTCGACGCTCCGGAGCGTAAGGCCGGAGCAGGTCAGAGCATCTTGTGAGCCGGATGGCCGTGGCCATCAAGCGGGATGGGCGGTGTCCATCCGGGCGATGGCGTGACGCATGCATCGGGGGGACCGGCGAACGGTGCAGAACTCAACCGTTCCAGTATTCAAGCGGTCCAGTATTCACTTGGGGAGGCGGCCAATGTCGTGGCTGATGTTCCAACGCTCACTCGATCGGGTTCTGCTCTTTGCCGGCTCGGCCGACGCTCGATATTGCACGGCGCCCGTGGGCATGTGGCCCGCCCACAACCGGGTGTCGTCCAAGTCCAAGGGGGCGTGGCCGAGCGGGAGGTTCCGGTATTCGCATACCAATCCGCACGCCGAGGCGGGCCTTGCGCCGGGGTGCCACACGACGGCCTATGGCTGCTTCGGCATCCACGTGTTCGCGGTCCCGGGGCGTTCCGGAATGGGGGTCCACGCGGGGCGGACCAGGGGCGAGGATGACGTCGCGGGTGGCGTGACGATGGGCTGCATCCGCGTCCCCGCGAACGCGATGGAGACGATCAACACAACCCACGCCAAGGACCCGCTCGAGGCGATCGTGATCGAGAACTAGTTTGGTCGAGAAGTGGCGGGGCGATTAGGGAATCAGCGGCGTGGCGCAACGACCGCCCGCGCGTCGCCCCCGAACCCGTTCTTGCTACACTGGAAACCCCCGACAAGGAGTTCCCCGTGAAGCTCAACCTCGATCTGCTCAAGCGTTTGTGCGAAGTCCCCGGCGTCCCGGGCCGCGAGGAGCGCGTTCGCGCGCTCATCGAGCAGGAACTGGGCGAGCCCGGGCCCGATGGTCTATTTGACGAGATCGTCACCGACGCCATGGGCTCGCTGATCTGCACGCGTCATCCGAGGCCCGCCAAGGGCAAGGGCAAGAAGAAGAAGCCCACCCCGCACCACAACGGCACCCACATGGGCGCGGAAGGTCCGACCCGCGTGATGCTGCTGTGCCACATGGACGAGATCGGGTTCTACGTCACGAGCATCGACAAGAAGGGCTTCTTGTGGATGAACCCCGCGGGCGGGTTCGACACGAGGAACCTGTTCTCCCGGCGCGTGCTCGTCTGCACCGAGAAGCGCGACTTCCTGGGCGTGATGAACCCGGGCGGGCGGCCTATCCACATTTCCAGCCCGAAGGACCGGGAGAAGGTTCCTGAGGTCAAGGAGTTTTTCGTCGATCTGGGCATGGCGCCAGAGCAGGTCGCCAAGCACGTCAAGGTGGGCGACTACGTCGTGATGCACGAGCCGGCGATCGAGGTGGGCGACAAGTTCGTCTCCAAGGCGCTGGACAATCGAGTCGCGTGCTGGCTTGGCATTGAGAGCGTGCGTCAGCTCGCACGCGACGAGGAAGGTCACGACTGCCAAGTGATCGTCGCGTTCACGGTGCAGGAAGAGGTTGGGCTGCGCGGGGCCAAGACGGCATCGCACGCGGTGCAGCCGCACATCGGGCTGGGGATTGACGTGACGCTCTCGTGCGACACGCCGGGCGTGCCGGACGAGGAGGCGGTGACGGTGCAGGGACGGGGCTTCGGGCTGCACATCAAGGACAGCTCGTTCATCTCCGACCACCGGCTCGTCGACGAGGTTGAGAAGCTGGCAATCAAGCGGAAGATCCCGTATCAGCGGACGATTCTGGCTGCGGGCGGGCAGGATGGCGCCGCCGCCCAGCAAGCCGCCGCCGGAGCCCGAGCCGTGGGAATCACCGTGGGCACGCGATACATCCACACGGTGACGGAGATGATCGACAAGAAGGACTTGGCAGCGGCTCGCGACATTCTGGCGGCGTACCTGGCGTCGGCGGAGTGACCTGGCGAGCCTCAACTCGTTCACCCGTGCGAGACCATCCGATTCGCTGAGTCCCATTCGGCGAGCGCTTGACACCTGCCTCTTTGTCGGCAATCGAGGCGACTTGCGCGATCTGCTTGCCCTAGGGCGTGCGGGGATAGACGCGATTGTCGACCTTGCGCTCGAAGAATGCCCTGTCGCGTGGCACCGCGAAGGTGTCGTCCTTCGAGTTCCGCTCGTTGATGGCTTCGGCAACGACGCAGCGCGAGTTCGCGTGGCCATCCATGTTGTGACGTCGTTTCTGAAGAACGAGGTCTCAACGCTCGTTGCATGCAGCGCCGGGAGAGCCGCTCGCCCGCCGTCGTTGCAACTGCGGTTGCGCAGCATCGCTCCATGCCGCCCGGTTGAACTGCTCGTCACCCTTCGCGCCTGCGGGCCGATGGATGTCTCTCCGGGCTTGTGGACCACGATCAGATCCTGCGGCGCGTAGGGGCAGTCGGCGGTTCGGCAAAAATCACGACGCAAATCTCATTTGGGAGTTGCAGAGGTGCCGCAGATCCGGTAGTCTGCCAACTCGTTCGTTTTTACGCTTCGCCATCTGAGGTTCAAGGGAGAAGTTCACATGCGTAGGACTGCGTTCGCCCTGGCCGGCCTTGCCGGTCTTTCATCTGCCGCGCTGGCGCAGCCAGCCAACGACAACTGTTCCAACGCCCAAGCCATCAGTGGCCCCCTGTCGCTGCCGTTCGACAACACCGGCGCGACCGACGACAACCCGGGCGACAACTGCTTCGTCCTGGGCGCGGACATCTGGTACGCCTGGAGCAATCCGACCGCCGGCACCGTCACGGTCAGCCTCTGCGGCAGCTTGTTCGACACCGCTGTCACCGTCTACTCGGGGACCTGCGGAGTGCTCACCGAAGTCAACTGCAACGACGACGACTGCGGCCTGCAGAGCGAGCTGACGTTCTCCGCCAACGCGGGGGAGACGTATTACATCGCCGTTGGCGGCTTCCTGGGCGAGACCGGAGCCGGCACGCTCAACATCACGGTCAGCGACCCGCCCCCGCCGCTCACCAACGACAACTGCGCCGACGCGATCGCCGTCACGGGCTTTTCGAGCGTGAGCTTTGACAACAGCGGCGCGACGACCGACGGGCCCGTGAACTGCGGCTCGATCGGCGCGGACATCTGGTACACCTGGACTTCCCCCGTTGGCGGCCCCGTCGTCGTCAACACCTGCGGCAGCTTTTACGACTCGGTGATCTCGGTCTATCAGGGTGCGTGCAACGACCTGAGCCTGCTGGTGTGCAACGACGACTCCTGCGGGCTTCAGAGCAGCGCCAGCTTCCTCGCCGAAGCCGGGCGGACGTACTTCATCCAGGTTGGCGGGTTCCTTGGCGAGGCGGGCCCAGGCACGCTGAGCTTCAGCTCGGGCATCCTCACCGGCCCGGTGCCCTTCGGAGCCAGCGAGTACTACCTTGCCTCCGCGCTGCGCTGGGACGATGCCCGTGCGATCGCCCAGTCCCTGGGCGGAGACTTGGCTGCGATCGCCAGCTTCGAAGAGAACGAGTTCCTCCGCTCGAGCGTACTTGGATTTGATGGCCAGGACCGCCGCGGCTGGATCGGGTTCAACGACGCCGCCGTGGAAGGCACGTTCGTGTGGTCGAACGGCGAAGCGGTGGGCTTCACGAACTGGAACTCGGGCGAGCCCAACAACGCGAACGGGACCGAGCACTACGCCGAGATGCTGGGCAGCAGCGGCACGTGGAACGATGTTCCGATCAATCACGGGCCGACCCGCTTCGCCCTGATCGAAGTGCCGGGTTGCCGCGCCGACTTCAACAACGACGGTCAGGCCGACTTCTTTGACTACCTTGACTTCGCGTCAGCGTTCTCCGCTGAGGATCCGTCGGCCGACTTCAACGACGACGGTCAGGTCGATTTCTTCGACTTCCTCGACTTCGTCGCGGCCTTCTCCGAGTGCGAGTAAGGCCCCATCGGGCGAGCATCGTCAGGCGACCACCCTCGTTCAGCCCAACGGCGAGGGTGGTCGTTTTTCTTTTCTAGCGCCGACTGCGCTGCCTTGAGTCCGATGCCGGCTTCTCGTTCTCGGAGGCCTTCTGGTCGGTGGCAAGGCCGACTTCGGCCCGGCTGGATAGCGATTCAGAGGTTGGATTATCGTCCAGGTCGAAGCTTGGCGTATTCCGCGACGCTCCGGTCGGCGACCTTGGGCCAGGTGTAGCGGGCCTCGATCAGTTGGCGTCCGGCCTGGCCCATCGTCTGGCGAGCGGCAGCGTTGGACATCACGCGGTCCAGCCCCTGAGCGATCGACGCAACGTCGCGCTTCACCACGACGCCCGCCCCCACCTCGCCAACCTCCGGGAAGTGGCAGTTCTCGGTGATCACCACCGCGAGGCGGCACGCGAGCGCCTCGGCGATCGACATGCTGAAGCCCTCGTGCTTGCTGGGCAGCGAGAAGCACGCGGCGTCTGCGAGAGCCGCCAGCTTTCGAGCGCCCCAGAGGGGGCCGACGAGGTGGACGCGCTCGCCCATGCCCAGGCGAGTGATCTGGGCCTCGAGCTGTGCCTGAGCGCCGAAGTCGGGCCCCGCGACGACCAGGCGCCAGCGCGGGTGCTTGTCGCGGAGCGAGTGCAGCGCGTCGACCAGGAGGTCAAGCCCCTTGACCGGGTGGAGCCTTGCGAGGAACAGGATGTAGGGGTCGTCGCCGAGGGCAGGCATCTCCGAGCGGAAGGTGCCCTTGGGGGGCAGCGGATCGAGCTCCTCAAGAAACACGCCATTGGGGATGATCTGGATGCGCCCGTTCCACTGGTGGCTCTTGATGCAATCGAACTCGTATTGAGAGAGCGCGTGCATGAGCGACGCTCGCACCACCATAGATTTGTATCCGAGCGCGAGCGCGAGCTTCTTCTTCAGGGGCTTCTCGCTGAGCGCCCAGGCGTCGAGCATGCCGTGCGGCGCGATCACATAGGGGGTGCCAGTGCGCCGGGCTGTATCCGCGCCGGCCTTAAGGATCGGATCCCAGAGCCCGTGCAGGTGCAAGGCGTCAAAGCGGGGCTGCCCGGAGGTTCCTCCGAGCAAATCGCTGTATTTGGCCCGCGCCTTCGTTGAGAGATACCACTCTCGCTTGGTCGCGGGGGGCAGCTCATGGAACTTGAGCAAGTCTGCGCCCGGGAGCTTGGAAAGCGAGGTACGGACTTCAGCCGCGGCCTTGGGGACCGAATAGGCGATGAGGTGGACATCGTGCCCGAGGCGTGCCTGGGCCGCGGCGAGGCGGGAGACGACCATGGGCGGGCCGCCAGCGGAAGGGTCGAGACTGGAAATCGCGTGGAGGATCCGCATCGTTGGCCCGTGTCGGGTCGGTCACCTGCTCAGCTTGGAGTCCGAATCTTGCCCGCTGACTCAATCTGGCCCTGCAACTCAATATCTGGCCCTGCAACTCAAACGGCGGAAGCGAGCTCGCGCAGGAGCTTGCCCGCTTCGCTGGAAGGATCGTCGCCCCTTTGCTCGCCCGCCTCCATGGCCTTGACGAGCGCGGTTCCCACGATCGCGGCGTCGGCGACGCGGCAGACGCTCCGGACGTGATCCGACGTCGACACTCCAAACCCGCACGCGACAGGAAGATCGGTCGCTTCTCGCACGACCTTCACGCGCGCGTCGACGTCGATCGGGCCGCTCTGCGTTCCCGTGATGCCGGTCCGCGTCATGAGATAGACAAACCCCGTGCACGCCCGAGCGATTTCAGCGACGCGCGGCGCGGGCGTTGTCGCGGCGACCAGCAGCGTGAACGAGAGCCCGTGCTCGGCCGCCGCAGCTCTGAGTTGCCCAGACTCTTCCAGCGGCACGTCGGGCACGATGAGCCCGTCGAAGCCGGCCTCTCGGGCGCGCCGGGCAAAGCCAGCGGCGCCGCCAAAGCGATGCACGATCGAGACGCTGACCATCGCGACCAGCGCGGCGCGGAACTGACCGCGGGCGGCCTGGATCTCGCTGAAGATCCGTTCTGGCGTGACGCCACCCTGAAGCGCCCGGTGCATCGCGCCGGCGATGACGGGCCCGTCCGCGATGGGGTCGCTGAACGGAATGCCGACCTCGATCACCGGCACGTTGTCCGCCGCCAGAGCGCTAAGCGTGCGCACGGTGGAATCCGGGCGTGGAAAGCCGGCACAGATGAACGGGATCACGCCCTTGCGCCCGCTCGCGAGCACCTCTTGGATGGCGGAAGTCACACGCGTCATGGGCGGGCAGTGTAGCGGCTACGCCCGCTGCGCGGGGGCGCTGCCGGTGGATGTGATGAGCCAACTCCCCGCAAAGAGGGCGGTAAGCGCGAGCACGATGCATGACCCGGGCGCCCAGTTCAACTCGAACGACAGGACCATCCCGATGGCGACGCCCGCCAGCGCGATCATGAGCGACCAGACGAGCACCGGGGCGAGGCGGGAACTCAGCCGCAGCGCCGTCGCCCCAGGGAGGACGAGCAGCGCGGTGGCGAGCACCACGCCGGCGAGCTTCATCGCGGTGACCGTCGCGACGGTGAGCAGAATGAGGACGACAACCCGGACGCGTTCACAGTCGACGCCAAAGGCCTCGGCGGCGGGCTCGTCGAACGTCCAGAACATGATCTGTCGCCGCAGGGCCAGCAGGGTGAGCAAGACGCCCGTGCCGCAGATCGCCGCCAGACCGACCTCAGTCCAGCCCGTCGCCAGCAAGGACCCGAACAAGAACGACTCCCAGATGACGCCCCCTCGGGACATACTTCCCAGGATTGAGCCCAGGGCCATCGACGCGACCAGCACGACGCCGATCGCGGTGTCGGCGTGGGTGCGAGATCTCCCGGAGCGTCGGCCCGAGACAAGCCCCACGAGCAAGGCCGCCGCAATGCAGAAGGAAAAGACGATGCCGAACTGGGCGATGGAGGTGGTCGCGGCGATGCCCGAACTCATGGTCGCCAGCCCGGCGATGGCGGCGAACCCCATGCCGCCAAATGCCGCGTGGCTGATCCCTTGTCCGATGAACGCCAGTCGCTTGAGCGAGACGATAACGCTGAGCAGGGCGCAGGTCGCCCCGACGAGGACGCCAGCGACGCAGCCCGGGAGATAGAGCTCCGGACTTTCGAGGAGATATTCGAGCGTCTTCATCGCCCGGGCTCCCCGCGCGGGCGGTCGGTCGCCGCTCGCGACTCCAGTTGCTCGCCTGCGACGTTTAGCACTGGGGTGTGCTTGGCGTCGTGCATGTGGTTGGCGTCATGGTGGTGGGCGCACTCGCTGGCCGGGTGGGCATGAACATGGACATCGCCGAAGATCGCGGCGACATCGTGCCGGAAGACCTCGCCCAGCACCTCGGGCGTCAAGCCCCGCGGATCGGTGTGGGCATGAAGCGTTCGGCTGAGGCACGCGACGCGATCGCACCCGGCGGCGACGGTGCGCAAGTCGTGGCTCACCACCACGATTGTCACCCCAAGCCAAGCGCGGAGCGACGACAAAAGTTCCGCGAACTGCTGCTGCCCGACGACGTCGATCCCGACGGTGGGTTCATCCAGCAGCAGTACCGCGGGCCTCGGCGCCAGGGCCCGAGCGATCATCACCCGCTGCACCTGACCGCCCGAGAGTTCGCCGATGGATCGATCCGCCAGCGCCGCGGCACCGACGACATTCAGGCACTCGAGCACGTGCTTGTTGGCCTCCGCCGACAGGCCCTTCCAGGCGGGCAACGAGATCGATGCCGCCATGCGGACGACCTGCAAGACCGTGAGTGGGGACCCGAGCTCGGCCTCGATCTTCTGCGGGACATACCCGATGCGTCCGGCCCGGCGGGCCTCGCGCGGGGGCATGCCACAGACCAGGATCTGCCCCTTGTGGCCCTGCAGCAACCCAAGGGTGAGCTTGAGGAGCGTGGACTTGCCGCCGCCGTTGGGGCCGAGGATGCCGAGTCTCTCGCCCGGGAGCACGTCGAGCGTGACATCGCGAAGCACCATCGCCCGTTCCAGTGATTCGCGACCGGCGGCATCCTGCACGGAAGCGTCCGGCCACTGATACGAGAACGAGACGGACTGGTAGGAGATGACCGGCTGCACGCTCGTCGGAACACTCCAGAAGAGCCGCGCCGCAGCGCGACTTGACAACCGCCGGAGCTTGCCGGCCGCTGCATGACCATCATGCTGAGAGCATGCTAGGGCTGGCGGGAGGGTGTTCCAGCGGGCGAGGGCAAAGCGCCAACCGGCGGAGCGGGCGAGAGAACCGGGCTGGGCGAGAGCCCGCGGACCAGCGAGGCCAAGTTGGCGTCCATCAGTTCGAACCAATCCCCAGTCCCGAGCGGATCGAGCGATTCCATGCGAACCTTGGCGGCCTGGGCGATGCGCTCCGCTGCCCGTTTGTCGAACTGGGGCTCGAAGAACACGACGCTGGCGTTCTGACGCTCGATGGCGCGCATCGCCGCGGCGACATCGCCCGGCGTTGGCTCGGCGTGCTCGATCGGGCGGATGACCGCGGCGATGTTCAGCCCGTAGCGATAGGCGGGGCGGCCGAACGCGGCATGGTGGGTGACGATCGCACGTCCCTGGAAGGGCGCCAGTTGCGAGCGCCACGCCGCGTCCACGCTCTCGATCCGCCGACGGACGTACGTCTCCGCCCCGTCGAGCTTCGCTTCCGCCGCGGGAGTCCACATGCCGCGGGCCTTCATCGCGGAAGCGACCGCGGCCTTCATCGCCGGGAGGGCCTCGAGCATCAGCACGGGATCGAGCCAGAGATGCTGGTCGATCGGACCATGAACGCACGACTCGGAGTGGACGTGCCCGTCGCCGCCCGAGTGTGCGTGATGTTGGGCGGACTGCTGGGCGTCGTGGGCTGCATGGTCGTGGTCGGCGTGCGAATCGCCGCTGGGGAGCGCGGACTCAAGCCCGAGGGCCGTGGAAAGCCGGACCACACCGGGATCATCCGGGCGCTGGCGGGCAATGAAGGTGTCGATGGCGGGCTCAAGGCCAAGGCCGACATAGACCACCAGGTCGGCCTGGGAAAGCTGAGCAATATCACTAGGCTTAAACTCGTAGCCATGCTCCGATCGTCCCGGAGTCATGAGGATCGTGACGGTGCCCTCGTGAGGGAGCAGGGGCTGGATGAGACCGGCAAGCGGGGCGATGGTGACCACCGCGGAAAACGGCTGCTGGCTTTCGCTCGCTGGCTTGACGCCAATGTCGGCGGGTCCGGCTCGCCCGTCGCAACCGGCAAGAGTTCCCAACCCCGCGGCGACGACGCCAACCAGAAACCAGTTTCGTCGCCGACCGGGGCCCGTCTTCGACGGCTTACCGGTCGTGCCGGAGGAGGCCCGCCCCGCAGAAGCCTGTGATCCGTACGCTCGCATCGTTGAGAATACGTTATCAAAGCCCGCTGGGTTCGGCCAGTTAAAACGGAAAGAAAGATGCGGGGTTGTCCCCCTGGTTTCGCAACCTGCGCATGGAGAAAAAGCGGGGCCGCGACCGGTTCGGTGCTGCCGGCCGCGACCCAGTGGAGGAGAGAGAGCGAGCGAAGAACAAGGGGGACAAGTGGCTCGCGGCGGGAGTCCCCCGGATTTCTCCCAGCCCGCGAGCCAACTTGCCAGCGTCCCCAACCTCAAACGGATAAGCGCAGTGCAAAGTGGATGGCGGACGAAACTGGGGAAATTTTCTGTCGTATTTTGAAGGACCGGTAAAATCCTCCCGGGAGAATACCCATGCAGACACCTAACGTAACAGCCCTAATTGACGAATGTCGGACGGGAGCGGAGTCCGCGCGGGCAGCGCTTTTGCGCATCGTCTATGACGAACTTCGCGCCATGGCCCAAGCCCAGCTTTCCCGGGAACGTCCCGGGCACACGCTGCAAGCGACGGCCCTGGTCAACGAGGCGTACGGCCGCGTTCTGGGGACCGGGCGCTTTTCCGCGGAGAACCGACGTCACCTCTTCGGCACGTTCGCCGAGGCGATGCGCCAGATCCTGGTCGAGTCCGCACGGCGCCGGAACGCCAAGAAACGCGGGGGCGACCGCGAGCGCGTCTGCATCGAGCAGGCCGAGATGGCGGCGTTCACCGAGACCGAGTCGGAGGAAGCATCACATCAGATCCTGGCCATGAACGCAGCGATGGACCGACTCCGCCAAGAGGACGAGAGAGCGGCGGAGGTGGTGATGCTGCTGGTCTTCGGCCAGAGGACCGAGAAGGAGATCGCGGAGATCCTCAACGTCTCGCCCAAGACCGTGCAGCGCGACTGGTCCTTCGCGAGAGCATTCTTGAAGAAGTTCGTCGACGAGGGCCCGTGCGAATGACTCCCGAGGAGCGCGAGCGGCTGAAGGAACTGGTCGCGAAGGCAGAGGAAGAGGCGATCACCTCGGAGCAGGTCGACAACTGGCTTCGGAAGAACTGCCCGGACGACGACCTTTGCCGGGCTCGGGCGAAGTCTTACATTCTCGCCCAGCAGCGAGAGACGAAGGAGATCCTTCCTCAGGACATCGGGGAGCAGGTCGCTCGCAGCGTCATGGATCCGAGGGCGCTCGTGGGTGAAACGCTCGCGAACTACTGGGTGATCGTCCAGTGGCTTGGCGGCGGGGGGATGGGCGACGTCTACCTCGCGCAGAACACCAAGCTCCCTCGCATCGAAGCGGTCAAGGTGCTCAAACCCGGGCTGGCGAGCGTTCAGGACGAGAAGCGATTCCGCGACGAGGCGGGGTTCCTTGCCAAGCTGCAGCACAGCAACATCGCGGTCATCTACGACGTCAACCCGTTCCGCCTGGAAAAACGCTCCGGCTGGTTCTTCAACATGGAACTGGTCAAGGGCGGGAAGTCGATCACCGCGTTCGCGCGTGCGAGCGGGCTCACGATCGACGAGAAGATCAGGCTGTTTTTGCAGCTCTGCGATGCGATTGCCTACGGGCACGAGCTGGGCGTGTGCCACCGCGACATCAAGCCCGACAACGTTCTGGTGGATGGCGCGGGAGTTGTGAAGGTCATTGACTTTGGCGTCGCGCACGCCGCCCGCGCCGCGGACGGGAAGGCCGGGAAGCAGTACCCGGCGGGAACCATTCCTTACATGAGCCCTGAGCAAGCGCAGGGCAAACTGGTCAACGAGCGCACGGACGTGCACGCTATGGGCGTCTTGCTCTTTGAGCTGGTCTGCGGTGCGCTTCCGTAT
The DNA here is from genome assembly GCA_033763815.1 of Planctomycetota bacterium. Taxonomy (GTDB): domain Bacteria; phylum Planctomycetota; class Phycisphaerae; order Phycisphaerales; family UBA1924; genus JANRJU01. The sequence continues at coordinate 196,070 of JANRJU010000011.1, read as the reverse complement.
GACCTGCCCTACGACGACAAACACTTCTCGATTCACGACGCGATTGAGAGTCTCAAGACGCTCAAGCCTCGGAACCCGCGCGAGTTCGTTCCCGACCTTCATCAAGATCTGGTCCGGATCATGGCGAAGGCCATGGAGAAGGATCAGGACAAGCGTTACCAGAGCGTCACGAAGCTCGCGGAACATTTAGGTCTGTATCTGGAGAACGTGCCGATCCCCGGCGCGGACTTCAAGACGGGCGTTCTGGTTCGCTCGGCGAACCATGTTCGTGCCTGGACCAAGCGGCATCCGGTGCTGACGAGGGTGCTGATCGCGGGAAGCGCGATTGGAGCACTGTCGATCCCCACGGGAACCATTGAACGGTTCATCGTTCACAACATCGACGCGCCGGCGTCGATTCTCGGATTGGGAGGGCCGCGGGGAGTGCCCGTCGGCGCGACCCAACTGCCTCACGTTCACATGATCGCCGCGGATATGGCTGAGGTCTTGGATCTGGTCGAACAGCGAGGACTGCCCCATCCGCGGGCGCTGCTGGCGGAGCTTCATCGTCACGTCTCGGCGAGCCGGCCCACCGCGATCGTCTGGAACCTCGAGTTTGCGGCGGACCGCCCGGGCGGATCGGACCTCGCCGCGGCGTTCTCCAAGTTCTCGCGGACGGATGACACAGGCGGCCAGTTCACCGAGACGTGGGTCGCGGCAACCAACTGGAAAGTCAACCCGCAGACCGGGCTCCCGAGTCTTGATCCGATGGTGCTCGATGCCGCCAACTGGGGCTCGCACGTGGTCTCCGACAATGTGCTGGACTGGAGCAGCGGCGGCGTCACAGGAGCCGCGGGGGGCGGCGCCGCGGGCGCAGAGACGGACGACGACGCGACGTCGGACCAGGCCATCGCGGATGACGGGCCGATGGACGCGGGCAGCGGCGGGGAAGCGGCTCCTGAGGAAGCGCCACCCGATGGTGTGATGGTTGACGAAGAGGGTGGCGACCCTGGGCCGGCTGGGGCAATCGGGGGGGCGGCGAATCCACCCGCGGCTGGCGGAGGGAGGGTTTGGACGCTGTCGGGAGTTCGCGTGGAGCTGGCGCGGTTCGATGCGCTCAACAACCCGACACCATCGCCGGCGCTGGGGGCGGTCATCGCGCACCACAGGCCGCCCGGGCTCCCCCACCGCATCACGCTGGTCAACGAGTTGAATGTCCGGATCGAGTATTTCAGGGAGGTTCCGAACGCACAGGATCAGGTCGTTCACACGGTGGTTGTGCCGTTCAGCGCGCTCAAGTCGGAAACCGTGGGCAGCGTCGACGATGGTGTGAACAAGGATGACCGCATCGCGCAGCGGATCATCGATCGAGTTCCATACCCGATCCTGGCAAGCTCAACCACGCCGACGATTACCGAGGCGTTTGCGATTGCTCCCGGGGCGGGGAGCCCGTTCGCGGGCAAGATCGTGGTCATTGGCCCGGCGGTTCCGCCTTTGGAACAAGGTGGTTACTTGGAATCAGGGGTGCTTGGCAACCTGCATGCAACCGGGGCCGCGATCAACGCGATGATCGCCGGCGCGGCTCCGACACGTGTGCCGAGCGATCCGACATTGCTGGCGTTTTTGGCGATGGGCTGCGCGGTCGGAGCTGGGAGCACAGTTGACCAACATCGCCGCTGGCGGCGCTTGTCGCTGGGGTTTGCAGTTCTCGTGGTTTTGACATTCATTCACTTTGCGATCACTGGTGCGCTTATGAGCGGCGTTGGCACGGTGCTCGGCATCGCGGTGGCTGCCATCATGTCGTGGCTGACGCCGACCCGCCGCGCTTCGATGACGAAGACTCGCGTGCTGAGCGGAGCGGCAACCATCGCGATGCCGCCCCCACAACGGACGACCAGGAAGAAGACACCGATTTAGGTGTTGTTTTGAACACATAGGCCGTTGAATCGGATAGAGTGTGGTGGTGGGTTGGTAAGTCGGCGGACGGCTGGTTGGCTGACCGGAACAACTGTGTTTGATCTTGCGCGTTGCTGGCGGCGGTTGAAGCCGAGTGTTGCCCGCGAAGTTGTTTCTGAAGGCGACGAAGCAGAACGTGTCGGCGTCCGTTAGGTCCCGGGATTCTCAACAACGCACACGGAGCTGTATGGGTGCACCGATTCCGCGGCACGGATCATGGTGGTGTTGCTCCCAAACACGAGTCTCTCCGCTTGTCCTGCTCATTGTTGCGGGCGGAGTTTCATGTACGCCGAGCGCGAAGCTGCGCGCACAACCCGAACAACTCGAAGAGGTTACACTGCAAGTCGTGAATAGCGGAGTCATCCGAGAAACCGTCGGCGGGAAGCCCGTGGCATTGCGCGTCACGGGGGGCGCGCTCGACACCTTGGCCGCTCGCGCGCAATACGTGCTCTTGAAGTCGGATTCCGGAGAGGGCAAGGCTCGCACTGTACTGGCTCCGGAAGTCCCGGGCGGACCGAACGTCGTCTGGCTGGAGCCGATGAGCGGATCGATGCGCATCTGGGGTGGGACGGCGCGGCTGCGCTCGAGGCGCTACGCCGGCACGGTCAAGGCTACCTCCGATGGCAACGCGACGCCCGAGCTGCTGGTTGAGGTGGTCGAGAACTCATCCACGCAGACGATTCTGAGGATCATGCTGCTGGGCGATGCTCGCGCGCTGACGACGCCGATCTCGATCCGGATGCGGGAGATTGACGAATCGCAGCCAACGCCGAGCGCGGATGGCTCGAGCTCCGCGAACGGCACGAGTGTCACGGCGGCGACTGAAGACACGCTGATCAACCTGACGGCGGGCTCGTACGTTGACTGGGTCGAGCCAGCGGCGGGCGGTTCGGATGCGAAGTTCAGCGCCGTCGTACTCGCGGCGGACTATCCGCCGGCGTACGCCGCGAAGGTCGAAGTGATGCTTGCCGCTGCTCGGACGAGCGGAGCACCGTTCGCGCAGATCAAGGGCGAGCCGCCAAAGTAGCATCACGTTTGGTGTGTGGGTGACGGGCTCGGTCGTTGACAAGCATGGTGTGCCGCGGCGATCGGTCCGCGGCTCCGGGAGAAGGCGATGTATCGAAGTCTCGGGTGGAGTGGTAGCTGCGCAGATCGTTCGTCCACGAAGCTTCAACGAGGCCGCGTGGGCATCGTGGCCCTGTTGGTGTGTGTCGGTTGCTCGAAGGCAACGGACACCGAACATCCGAAGCAACAACCGCCACCCGGCTGGCAGAAGATTGAGGTCAAGGACGTTGCTTCGGGCGTTCGGGTGGTCGCGCCGCTTGATCTTCCGCTGGTCTATTCCGCTGGTGCGATCCAGAAGCCGGACTTCGTGGTGTCCGTCGGGCGCTGGAAGGACCAGGCAGGGTTGGCGAACCTGATCGCCGTTGAAGCGGGGACCGAGGCTGCGACGGCTGGCGCGGGAGAGCCCTCAATTCTTCTGGAACAAGGTGCGTCGCGAACGTGGAACGGCGTGCCCCGACTGACGACTCGGCGACACCAGGGGACGGTGGCTTTCACGAACTTTGACGATCCGCGGGGGACGGTGCAACTCGCCTCGCCTCAAATGGCGTTCATCGCGGTGGTGGCGAGAAACGTGCTGGATGGCACGCTGGAGACGACGTACCGCCTGGTGCTGCTGCAGGATGAAGCGGGCAAGGCGACTCCCGTCACGCTGACGCTGGCACCGCGCAACGGTCTGGGTGACTCCAAGGCGTTCGAGCTCAGGGAACCTTCGTACGTCGAGTGGACCGAGAGCGATACGACCGTTCGCTTTGGCGCGGGGCCGGTGCTTCCGGCGAACTATGCGACCGACTTCGTGACGCATCTGGAAGACGTCATCGCGGAAGCCAAGCGGGCCTCCGCCCCGGCGGCATCGATCGGCTCAGTCTTGCGCCCGGTGCCCTCAGGCTCGGGGGCGCCGGGAGGACCGGGGGGGCCGCCAGGCTCGTCAACGTCGACCGGCCCAGCCGGGCCAAACTAGCTCGGTCAACGGGCTGACCGAGTTCGCTGGATCAGTTCCAATGGCGGTGAAGGCGGCCTGTCAACGCAGAGGCACATAAGCGAGAGAGATGCATGCGCGAGCGGGTGGGTTCCGGGCCAGCATTTCGGAGGTCTGGCGATGAATGCTGATCGCGTGAGAGTCGAGGCAGAGCGAACTGGTCCGCTGAGCACCAACGGGCTGTTGCCGGTCGATCGATCGGCAACGGAGCATGGCGAGGACGTGATGTCGCGGCGCAGCGTGCTGGCGACGCTGCTGGCGGGTGGCGGCCTGGCGGGGGGTTCGCTCATGGCGCGAGCCAGCGAGCCCGACGGCGTTGCGGGAGTCAAGAGCGTTCCCGTATTGTGGCAACGCGAAGTGACGGTGTTGGAAGACGTCGAGACGGGCGACATCTTGAGCGTGCTCGACGGCCCGCCCCAGCGGGTGCTGGCGACGGGTGCATCCCGCTTTGAGGCGATCTTGACTCGCTCGGAGCCGCACGACGGGATCGCGGTCCTGCAGCAGCGGGCGCAGACCAGCCCGCCCGAGGCGGAACTGCTGCTGAGGTCGGGAACGGCGCGATTCTGGAACGGCGTGCCGCGGTTCTCGACACGTCGGCATCGCGGAACGATCACATGCATCGCGGGCGGAGAGCCGCAACTGCTGCTCGTCGCGGCGGAACTCGTGCGGACACCCAATGGCGGCGATAAGGTGACGTACCGCCTGTTCCTGCTGGAAGATGCAACCGGAGCCGTCAAGGCGATCAACCTGGAACTCAATGGCGAGCGCCGGGACCTGACCGAAGCGAGCTATATCGAGTGGGTGGAGGACGCGACGACGTGCGTGGTCGAGGCTCAGGCTGTGAGGAAGCCAGATTACTCCCAGCTTGTCAAGGATCAGACACAGGCGATCCTCGACGCGGCGGAGCGGGCGGGCGCGCCGCCCGCGAAGGTCGGACCGTGAGCGGCAGTTGAGGAACGGCAGCAGCGAAGCCGCGGGGAACCGGGCTCGATGGAGAACGAGAGATGCGGAGCGAGCGTTTTCGCGTTGATGGCGTCGGAGCGGGACGGATTGGGAGCGCCGGTCGGCTGCGGATCGCGCTGGCGGCGATGGTGCTGATGACTGCGGCCTGCGCCGCGATCGAGCGTCCGGAGGCGGCGTTGGAGCAGCAGACCACCGCCGCGAGGTGGAGTGAGTTTCGACGCGTGAAGACCGAACAGTCGGCGAGCGCGAACTCGATCATCACCGTGTCCGGTCCGGTTCCGAAGCACGTGAAGGCCTATGCGAATGGCAACCTCGCTTTCGAGGCGATGGTCGGGCGCTCGAACGCGTGCGACGGCGTCGCGCTCATCGGGGCGATGAGCGGTGAACCCGAACTCACGCTGCACGCCGGTTCCGCTCGCACCTGGAGCGGGAGGCCCCGGCTCGCAACCAGGCGCCTGCAAGGAACGGTTCCCGCGCTCGTGCAAGGTCAAACCGGCTCGGGCGTCGCGGTGGCCTCGGTCGGGAACACCGACAGCGCAGCTGAGTCCGCCAGTGGGACGCCTAACTTGCTGTTCATGGTCGCCAACATCGCATCGACGCCGAGCGGGGAGGACAAGGTGACCTATCGGGCGTTCCTGCTTCAGGATGACCGGGGCGGCGTTGTCACTGCGAAGCTCGAGTTCGCGGACAAGCTCAAGCCAGGCGCGACGTACAAGCATGAGCTGAAGGAACCCAGTTACCTCGAGTGGGTTGAGAGCGGCGATGGCGTCGAGTTCAAGGCGATCGTCGTCGCGAAGGACTACCCCCAAGCCGTTCGTGCTGAGACGGAGGCGATCTTGAAAGCCACGGTGGATGAGGGCGCGCCCGGCGCGAAGCTGGGATCCTGAGCGGTTCTTGAGCGCCCTGCGGGCCCATACTCTTTGAGCATGATCCTCTCCGGTCCGCTTGGCACGATCCTCGATCTTCTCCTCGTCGTCCTGGGCTTCGGCGGGATCATCTTCGTCCACGAGCTTGGGCACTTTCTGGCCGCTCGATGGGCGGGCATCCGCGTGCTGGCCTTCGCGCTTGGCTTTGGCCCGGCGATCGTGTCGTATCGCCAGGGGCTTGGGACCCGGCGCGGCTCGAGCGAGCGCGAGTATCTCACGCTGCTGGCCCAGGGCCGAGCCCAGGGCATCTGCCCGACCGAGTATCGATGGAACGTGCTCCCGCTCGGGGGCTATGTCAAGATGCTCGGGCAGGAGGACGCGAACCCCAACGCAGTGAGCGATGCACCCGACAGCTATCAACGCTGCAAGCCCTGGAAGCGGATGGTGGTGATCTCCGCGGGGGTGATCATGAACCTGATCACCGCGGCGCTGCTGTTCATCATCGTGTTCCAGATCGGGCTCAAGACCGAGCCGGCGAAGATCGGCGTGGTTCTGAGCGACATGCCCGGGGCGCGGGCGATCGCCGAGAACGCCGACGAGGCGGGCGTGCGCGAAGCCGGGTTGCAGCCGGGCGACATGGTGCTGGAGATCAATGGCGACCGGCCAAACTCGTTCAACGACATCGAGCTGGCAACGACCATGGCGGGACGGGGCGAGACGATCGACCTTCTGGTCCGCCGCCCGGGCATCGACGACCCGCTGCGCTTTGCAATCACCCCCGAAGTTTCGCCTCGCACGGCCCTGCTGACCCTTGGCGTCGAGCCGGCTCGCTCGACAAAGCTGCAGAACTTCACCAACGACCAGCAGCGGGAGCAGTTTGCCGAGCGGCTCGCGGGCATGGGGCTGGTTGGCGTCCGGGCGGGGATGACGCTCGAAGCGGTGGGCGTCGAAGGGCAACTCGCCCAGCCCGCGGCATCGGCGGCGGACGTTGTCAAGGCGGCGCGGCGCAGCGAGGGCAAGCCCCTCACGCTCGAGTTTGTCGACGCGGCGGGCCAGCGCGTTTCCAGCGTGGTCCCCGTCCGCCTGGCGCTGCAGGCGGCGCTCGTCAAGCTTCCGGGCGGCACTGAGGCCGCGGTCGACCACCTTCTCGGGCTAATGCCACTGCTCAAGGTCGACGGGACCAACGAACGTGGCGCGAAGCAGGGCCTCAAGTCGGGCGACGTGTTCTTGCGCGTGGGCGCCATCGAATATCCGAGCCTCTCGCAGGGGATCAGTGAGATCCGGGCCCACAAGGGCAAGAGCCTCGATGTGGTCGTGCTCCGGGATGGACAGGAGCTTGCGCTCAAGGTTGCGGTCAGCGGCGAGGGCACCATCGGCTTCGGGCCCGATGACACCTCGTCCGAGTCGACGCTGGTCGCGCTTCCGCCGGCGTCGCTGCGCGGCTTCGAACGTGCGCTCGATCGCAGCGCGACGGCGGGGGCGAGCACACCCGCGACCAGCTCGGCTTCAAGCGGTTTCGAACCGCCGGCCCGGCGTGTGATCCGCTACGCCGGAACAAGCATCGACGAGGTGGGCGGCGTTCGCGTCACGAACTTTGACGAGCTCGCGCGAGCGCTGCGGGAGCAGACCCGCCAGGCGGCCCAGGCCAACCAGGGCGCCGATGTCGAGCTGACGCTCTCGCTCCCGCTGCCCCCCGATGCGCAAGGCACGCGTCCCGTCGAACGCGTCCGCTGGGAGCTATCCGGGGCGGAGGTTGCATCGCTGCACGCGCTCGCGTGGCAGAGCCCGTTGTCGCTGGCGGCGTTTGAACTGGAAGAGACCGTGCTGCGGGCCTCCGGCCCGCTGGGGGCGGTGGAGCTTGGTCTTGCCGAGACGCACCGTGTCATGATGACGACGTATCTCACGTTTCTGCGTCTATTCCAGGGCACGGTGCGGGTGGAACATCTGAAAGGGCCGGTTGGAATCGCGCACCTTGGCACGATTATCGCCAGCCGCGGCTTCATCTGGTTGTTGTTCTTCTTGGCGTTGATCAGCGTGAACCTGGCGGTGATCAACTTCCTGCCCCTGCCGATCGTGGACGGTGGTCAGTTCATCTTCCTCGTGATCGAGCAACTGAGCGGGAAGCCGGTGCCTTTGGCGGTGCAGAACGCGGCGGCGCTGGCGGGTATGCTGTTGATCGGCACGATGTTCCTGGTGGTGACGTTCAACGACATCACGAACCTCCTTGGGCTGTAATCGATTTCGAGTCAGCGAGGGACCCAAAGAACCCCCGGAACAAGTGTCGCGGCGCACAAGAAAGTCGTGCTGTTTGCGCAATCTTTGCAGAGTATTGACACGATGCTGATGGACTTTGTTCTTCGCGGGCAGACACTTCTGGCGCGATAACTTCGCAGCATTCGAGCAACCGGGGGCACGCCGAACGAGCGTACCGATGCACAGGAGGAGGTGCATGACGGTTGCGACGGCGTGCCCCCGCCATGTGCCGCGACTCCGCTCCAACTTGTGATTGCGTCGGGCCAATGGCAACGGGCGGCTGCCCCTACGAACGCGCCATGACGCTCGAACTGGCTCGCTGACGGGGTGGACGCCCGAGCAGGAAGCGGCGTCCACTCGGCTACCGTTGGGGCTCGCGGCCCACCCCGTTTGGTGGGCCCGTTTCGCCTTCGGATCGTGGATCAGCATGCCCAGCACCCCGAACAGGTTCCTGCGGATCGTCGTCCCCGCCGCCTTGGCGCTCGTTGCGGTCGCCGCGTCGGTCGCCGTCTTTCGCAATACGGCGAGCAACACCGCCACTCCGAGCGGGCCCGCTTCACCAAGCACGCCGGCGGCCGGCTCAACGCCCGGCGTGACAACGCCCCAGGGGACGAATGCCGCTCCGGGCGGCACGATCCCAGCGCCAAGCACCGGGGCTGCACCATCGCCCGCACCCGCGGGGGAGGCGACGGGCTCGGGGGCAGCGCAGGCCAGCGACCTCAGCTCGACAGCGGGCCAGGAGTCGGACGGCGAGCCAGCGAACCAACCGCCAGCAAGCCAACCACCGCCGGGAAACCAACAGCCAGGAAATCAGGCGGCTGCGGTGCCCGCGGGGAGCGTGATTCCTCTGACCGGGCTTCGCGCTCGCCAGCACGCGGGCGATCCGTTGGCGACGGACTTTGCGCCGCTCGGGTCGTTGCAAGCGGACACGCCGCTGCCCGGGCAGTTGGTTTTTTCGCGGCTTGGCGCGGGCGTCAAGAGTTATCGCCTCGCTCACCACTTCACGAGCGTGAAGCGTGAACAGAACCTGGAAGTGCAGCACGAGTACACGCTGCCGATCTATGACCCGTCGAGCGCACAGCCGCTGGCGGATGCGAGCGGACGCCCCATTACGGCGAATCTGGTGCCGTTTGCAGCGGCGGCGATCGAGATCAATAGCGCCGTCGTCCCGCTCATGATCAGCGAGCAGGCAACGATCTGGCGACAGGTCGCACCGGATCGTCCCGGCGCGTTCGAAGCGATCATCGAGAACGATCAGGGGCAGCCGGTCGTTCGGGTGGAGCGGGCGTATGTGCTTCGCCCGGGCTCGAGCGTGATGAAGCTGGAGCAGCGGATCTTCAATCTGACGCCGCTGCCGCTGGCGATTCGATACTTCCAGTTCGGCCCTGTGGACTTGGAGCAGGGCGTGGAGGCCTATGGCGGGGACAAGCGTCGCGTGCGCTTCGGGTATCTGCTGAAGCCCTCCGCTGACCCGGCACGCAACAGCGTCGTCTCCACCGAATATCTGCTGCCCCGCAGCGATGTTGCGACCGGCTCGACGCCCAAGCGAGCGGCGGATGCCAAGCTGGGCACCGGCCTCGTGCCCGCGATCACGCCCGATGGCCGCCCGTATGTCGATTCCGGCGGCTACCAGGTCTTCGAGCATCCAAAGGAACGGACGATCTGGCCCAACGATCGCTCCGTTGAGAACCAGTACGAACTCTCGTGGGTTGGCCTGACGAACCGCTACTTCGGCGCCTCGATCGGCCCGTGGTTTGACCCGGAGACGCGTCCCTCAAGCAAATCGCTTTCCACAGTACAGTTCGTCGATCGCCTGATGCTCAGCCGCCTGGATGGAGACGGCAAGGGCCCGTCGACCATGGCTTTGCGCCTCACCAGCCCTCTGTACACGCTGCAGGCGGGGACGGTCGCGGATCTGAGCGTGTCGATCTTTGCCGGCCCGCTCTCGCGCCCCGACCTCCGCGCCGACCCGCTGGCAAAGGCGACGGGGCTAGACGGCCTGGTGGTGTTCAACTTTGGCGGCCCCTGCGGGCCTTGCACGTTCCCGTTCCTCACGGGCGCGCTCTTCTGGCTCCTCCACCTGCTGCACGACAACATCCTGTTTGACTGGGCGCTGGCTGTCATCGTGCTGGTCGTTATCGTTCGAAGCTGCCTGCACCCCGTGACTCGGTGGTCGCAGATCCGCATCCAGCGGTTCGGCAAGCAGATGCAGGCGATGGCGCCCAAGCAAAAGAAGCTGCAGGAGAAGTACGCCAACGACCCGCAGGCGATGCGAGCCGAGATGGCCAAACTCTGGCGCGAGGAGGGCGTCAATCCCGCGGGCATGCTCGGGTGCGTGCCCATGTTCTTGCAGATGCCGGTGTGGATCGCCTTGTATGCGACGCTCTACTTTGCGGTCGAGCTACGCCATCAGCCGGCCCTGTTTGGGCTCTTCCAGACGATCACGAATGGCAAGTGGCTCTTCCTGGCGGACTTGGCTGAGCCGGACCACGCCATCCCGTTTGGCACCAGCTTCCGGATTCCGCTCTTGGCGACGATCATCGGGCCGATCAGCTCGCTGAACGTGCTCCCCTTCGTGCTCGGCGCGGTGTTCTTCGTCCATCAGAAGTATCTGTCGCCCCCTACGACGGCGACGATGACGCCCGAGCAGGAACTGCAGATGAAGATGGTGAAGTGGATGAGCGTGTTCCTGTTCCCGGTGTTCATGTATAACGCGCCGAGCGGGCTGGCGATCTACTTCATCGCCAACAGCACGTTGGCGATCTTCGAGAACAAGTGGATTCGCAGGCACATCGACAAGCACGATCTGCTGAACGTGGAGAAGATGAAGGCCCAGCGCAAGCCGGGCGGCGGCTTCATGGGTCGCCTGATGGAAGCGGCGTAGGAGCGTGCGGCGGCGATGGAGCGGGCGCGCCAGGCCGGCCAGGGCGGGCGACCCGGAGCGGGCCCGCCGCGGAAGAAGGTTTGATGAGAGCGGGGGGAGGGGATCCCTCGGCTTTGCGGGAGTCGTCGTTAAATACGCCCGTTTCGAAGAGGTACCCGTCTGGAAAGATGCTGCCCGCTTCATGGTCGACGTGTGTTCACTGACCGACCATTCCCTCGTCCGGCGAAAGGGCGACGTTGCGAATCAGCTTGAACGGGCGGCATTGTCGATCAGCAGCACCATTGCCGAGGGGTTCGAGCTTGGAACGACGGACCAGCTCATCCGCTTCCTCTACATCGCCAAAGGCTCGGCGGGTGAGTGCCGTTCGGTGCTTCAGGGTGCTGCTCGCCCTCCCCGGGCTGAGTGATCTCAGATCTGAGATTTCAGATCTCAGATCAAAGGCCGAGTCCATCTCACGCCAACTTGGAGGCTGGTTGCAGCAACTCCACAGCTCGGACGTGGCCGGCCCACGCTATCTCAACTCCGATGTTCGCGAGGCCGCAGCGGCCCGAGCACGCGCCGACGCGTTCGTCGCCCATCTATCGCAGATTATCGAGAACTCAAAAGCTCGCCAGGCTTCGGCTGAGATTGGACCGTCACCATGATGCCGGGCGACTCTAGACGACGCCGGGTTTATGCTTCCTGAACTGAAAGGGGGCCTCATGACCCGCTTCCGCTTGTTTCGCACTGCACGCCTTGCGATGCTGAGTGCCGTCTCGCTCGCATTTGCCGGGTGCCTGGCCGGCTGCCAGTCATCCCTGTGGGTAATCAACACCGGCGATCAGGACCTCGAACTCTCGTCAACCAAGAACGGAGTCGACCAGACGTTCACCCTCAAGCCGGGGCACGCGCTCGAGCTCGATTCCACGTCCATCGCGCTTCCCAACATGCGGATCGAGCTGCGCGAGTGATCGGGCCCCCACTCACCTGTCGAGTTCGGCCGCGACGACGTTGATCGAGCCGATGACCGCGACGATGTCGCTGAGCAGGTGGCCCTCCGCCATCTTCGCGACGGTCTGGTAGTTGATGAAGCACGGCGGGCGGGTCTTCACGCGCCACGGGCGAGGGCCGCCATCGGAGACGATGAAGTAGCCGAGCTCGCCGTTGGCGGTCTCGACACAGCCATACGCCTCGGCGATGGGCGGCTGCCAGCCCCGGTTGGTCATGATCAGCTCGAAGTGCTGGATGAGGCCTTCGATCGAGCCGTACACATCCTTCTTGTTTGGCTTCACGACCTTCGAATCGGCGAAGGCGTCGATCGGCCCCTGCGGGATTTTGTCGATGAGCTGCTCGACGATCTTCAAGCTCTGCTTCATCTCTTCAACGCGGACGAGGTAACGCGCGTAGGCGTCGCCCTCGTGCGCGATGGGCACCTGGAACTTCACAGCCTCGGCGCCCGCGCCGTCCCAGTTGTTGGCGTAGCAGAGGTAAGGCTCGTCCTTGCGCACATCGCGACGCACGCCGCTGGCCCGGGCGATGGGCCCCGTGATCGACCAGGCGATCGTCTCTTCCTTGCTCAGGACGCCGATCCCTCGGGTGCGATCCATGAAAATGCGGTTGCGATTGAGCAGATTCTCAAGATCCTTGATGGCCTGTGGCACCTCGTGGAAGATGATGTCCTTGACCATGCGCTTAAAGGTCTCTTCGTCGGGCAGGTCCTGCATCAACCCGCCGACGCGCGTCCAATCCGGGTGGAAGCGCTGCCCGGAGATGTAGTCGCAGAGGTCGTAGATCTTCTCGCGAACGTTGAAGGCGTAGATGAACCCGGTGAAGGCGTTGAGATCGAGCCCCGCGGCACCGACGCACAGGAGGTGGTTCTGGATTCGAGCAATCTCCGCCATGATCGTGCGGAGGACCTTGCAGCGTGGGGTGATGTCGATACCAAAGAGCGTCTCGACGGCGTGGTGCCAGCAGATGTCGTTCGCGATCGGAGAGAGGTAGTCCATCCGCGACACGATCGTCACGTACTGGTTGTAATCCAGATGCTCGCCCAGCTTCTCGAAGCCCGAATGGAGGTAGCCGATGTGGGGCGTGCAGCGGGCGATCCGCTCGCCATCGAGTTCCAGGACCAGGCGCAGCGTAGTGTGGGTTGCAGGATGCTGAGGCCCGAAGTTGAGGACCCAGCGGTCGCCCGTGTCAACGTGGTTGGCGAGATACTTCGTGGACTCAGCATCGACGTCGTAGCCTTGATCTGGACGGAGCACGTAGGGCACGGGGAACCTCCACAGGAGGCCGCCTCAGGCAGTCGCCCTCGGGCGGCCTCACACAATCAATCTGTTCGACGCCGGAGGGTAGGCGGATGAACACCCCCCACGGCCAGGCGCGGAAGAACGCCGCGACTGTCGCTCACGCCCTTCGCGGAACCCAAACGACCTCGACTCGACCGCGCGGACATGCCAGACCCGAGGTGCCCAAGCTGGCTTGGCCAACTGGCTTGGGCACGCTGGCTTGCCCAACCGGCAGACGAGCGATCAGACGAGCGCGGACTTCCCGGGCGTTGCAACCGCCGGCACGCTCAAGGGCTTCTCGAAGGTGTATTCCGGCGAGAGGTCGAGCTTGGAGTTCATGGCGAACTCCCAGGTCACTTCCTTGCCCGTATACGCCGCCATGCGGCCCATGATCGCGGTGAGCGTCGACTCGGCAACACGCCTGGCTTCGTTGACGGGCTTTCCGGCGTGGATCGCCGCGAAGAGGTCGCGATGCTCGACTTCGTACGGGTTGTCGTTGGGACCATCGTCGGCGTTTCGGGGGTCGTAGCGCCAAGCCTTGCGGCCCTCGATGATCGACCGCCCGGGCTGCGTGTGCAGCGTTCCCTCGGCCCCTTGGAAGAACTCGTCCACGCGGTTGACGCAGCCGTCGATCTGGCGGCACGTGCTGAGCACCCGCACGACCCGACCATCCTTCGTGGGGTACTCGAACTCGACCGCGAAGTGGTCGAAAACATGACCAAACTCGGCGCCCGTGCGCACCTGGCGTCCGCCCTGAGCCGTCGCTCGAGTGGGCGTGGCCTGCAGGCCCCAGTTGATGACGTCTATGTTGTGGATGTGCTGCTCGACGATGTGGTCGCCGCTGAGCCAGGTGAAATAGAGCCAGTTGCGGAGTTGCCACTCCATGTCGGAATACTCGGGCTTGCGAGCGTGGTTCCACAGGCTGCCCTGATCCCACGAGCAGCGGGCGAACATGACGGGTCCGATGTCCCCCGCGTGGAGGCGCTTCATCGCGGCGATGTAGCTGTTCTGGTGGCGGCGCTGCGTGCCGCTGACGACGCAGAGCTTCTTGGCGTCCGCGGCGTCGGACGCGGCGATGACGCGCCGCACGCCGACGGGATCGACCGCGACGGGCTTCTCCATGAATACGTGCTTGCCCGCCCCCACCGCCGCCTCGAAGTGAATCGGGCGGAAGTGAGGCGGCGTCGCGAGGATGACCATGTCGACATCGCTCGCCAGCACCGCCTTGTACGCGTCGAACCCGACGTGGCAATCCTTGTCGGCGACGACGATGCGGCTCTTGAGGGTGTCCTCCAACTGCGCCAGATTCTCGCGGGCGCTCTTGACGCGATCGGCGAAGACATCGCCCATCGCAACCACCCGGGCGGCAGGATCGGCGTTAAGGGCGTCGACCGCGGCGCCGGAGCCCCGCCCGCCGCAGCCGATCACCCCGATCTTGATCGAGTCGGTTCCACCGGCATATGCAGCGCGGGCGACGCCCGTGGAGAACACGGCGCTGGCAAGGCTTCCGACGACCCCGCCCGCGGCCGAGAGGGCCGCGGAAGCGCCGAGCGTGGCACTGGCGGACGCCTTGACGAAGTCCCGCCGACTGACGCCGAGCGGACTGGTGCTGAATGTCGAGTTCGTCGAGTTCGCGGGCGTGCTCATTGTTCGGGCTCCTGGCAGGTCTTGGCGGCGACTTGGCAACTTCCTGGCCAAGAAGCAGTCTACCCGAAAACGTCGCCGGCGAACATGCAGAATGTTCACGACGTCCGCCAAAGGCTTCGACGACCCGGCCTGCTGCTATAGCACGCTTCACTTGCCGACAGACATGGCTTCTGAGCCAACGCTGACTTCGTCGCCCACCTTCACCTCGCCTCCAACCTGCACGGGCGCGACTCCGTGTCCAGCCGATCCGTGGCGGGCGGCGGTCTTCGCAGGCTCGATGATCTGCAACGCGGGGCGGTAGATCCAGCCAAAGCAATCGCCGGGTCCGCCGACAACTCGGATGTCGGCGCACAACGTCAGTGGATTGACGGGCACGCTGTGCAGATACGGGCCAAAGGGCCCGGCGCCCGGCGTCCCCTGGGCGTCGGTCGTCAGCGTCAGTCGCTTCATGATGAGGACGGAGTCGCTTTCGCTGGCACCCGCGGTCCCGTGCAAAGGGCTGCGCCCGTCGTGCTCGACGATGTAGTGGTCAAACGCCTGCTGCAACAGGCGCTGGTTGGCCGTCAACTGGGCCCGCACCGAACGCTCGCGGAACGATGCAACCCGCGGCACCGCGATCGCGGCGACCACGCCAGCAATCACGACCACGATCACGAGTTCCACCAGCGTGAACGCCTTCCTCGCCCGGTTCACGTCACAGCCCCGGGCGGATTCACCGCGCCCCGCGACAGCGCCATCAGTCCACGAACAACCCACAACCGGTCATCGGGCAGCCGGTTCCAGCACTTTGGGCTCCGGCGCCAGCGGGCTCGCTCCCTGCGCCGGTTCCGCGCCCCGTGCGGCCAGCAGTTCCTCGTAACACGCCATCACCTCTCGGACGTGCCCGACATAGGTCTGCAGATCGCTCGCGGCGTGAACCTGTTCCGGCGTGGGCAGGCGGACCCGCCCGTCGGCGATCCGCTCGATGCACGCCGCGAGTTCGTCGGGGCACCCGCCCGAGAACAGAAGCCCGTTGCCGGGCTCTGCACTGCTGGGGGGATGGATGAACTCAGCGGGCCCACCCAACCTTGCCGCAATGGTGAACTTGCCCGCGCTCAGGAACTCCAGCATCACCAGCGGGCAGTTCTCGAGCCACGTGTGCGAGAGCACGCCAACGTCGAACTGGCCCATCATGCCGGGCAGGTTGACCGTGTCGAACCCACCGGCGAACGTGACCTGCGGGAAACGGCGCAAGCGCCGGCGGAATAGCGTGTCGTCGCCCCAGGCGCGAATCGTGAAGTGGCAGCGGCGCAGTGCCTGATCGGAAAGCAGCGGGATCGCCCGCGTCAGGACATCCAGGCCCTTGTTGTTGTGCACCGTCCCGTGGAACGCAAGACGCAGGGGCTGCGGCGCGTCCGGAGCCCACGGTGTGCATCGATAGAACGGGCTCTCCGTCGCCAGACGCCGGAGCTGGTCCAGGTGTGGCTGGCCATAGCGCACAAAGCGGGCCTTGCGCTCGGCAAGCCCCAGGCCCGTGAGCACGCTCAGCAGCGAGCGGCTCGGGCCAAGGACCAGATCCGCGCGGTTGATGGCGTCGATGCCCGCGTGCCGACGCTTGCCATAGACGTTGACGACCCGCAGCCGAACATCGCGCCGAGCGGGGTCGGCGGCTTGCTCGTTGGTGTCCCACGTGCTGCGCGCCAGGGCGGGCCCGTGCGATGCTGGGTCAAGCCCGTCGGGAGCGTGCACGCGGGAAGCGACGGGCGTTTCGCGCTGGCGGGACGCAGCGTCGGCGCTCGAGGGGGGCTGCCACGCGAGCCCGGGATGGGCATCATGTTCGCCCGAAACGATGACCGGGGGCTTGTCCAACGCGTGGCGGATGCGCTGGATCAGCGTCGCCCGGGCTTCGCGGGCCGAGCGGACGGAGTTGCGTCCGAGAAGTCGGTGCATGGTCTGCCCGAGCTTGCGACGCCAGATTTCTTCCCCGGGGCGGGGCGTGCTGATGCAGGCGACGCAGCGCCGCCCCCCTTCATGATCCAAGCACACTTCAACTTCGCGTGCGAGCAGATCGACCTGCGGGCACACGTACCAGTGGTTGTGCGGCGTGACGAGCAAGGGGCGCCCACTCTCGCGGATCGCCGCCATGAGGTCCATCGAAAAGCCCTCGAGCGCGTGCACGTGCACAATCTCGGCCCGCTGCTCGTCGAGCCAGCGCATGACCAGTCGCGTCTGCTCCGGGCAGTTCATCTCCTTGTTGGTGTTCTGAAAGTTGAATCGAGAGATGGCAAGGTTGGGGCTGTTGAAGATGTGGTAGCAACGAACGCCCCGCCAGGTTTCGACGTGGCGCAGGAACATGTCGGGCCTGAGGGAATAGTCCATCCCGCTGCGGATGTAGCACACATCGTGGCCAGCGAGGGCGAGCCCGGAAGCAAGCTCGGACGCGGAAAGGTTGTAACCGCTGCCCTCCGCCTGCTGCGCCGAGAGGCGTGCCCAGCCGATCATCGCGATTCGGCGAGGCGTTGTGGCAATCGGCCATCCCGGAGGAACATTGAGGGGAGGTTGAAGCGGTTTGACTTGCATGCAATTGCTGGATCTGGCGAACGTGGAACGTCGTGCTCAGGCGAGGCCCGCGGCGGGCTCGGCGACTCCGCTGGCAAACGGACCTTGCGCGACGAGTGCCGCGTACAACGAGGCCATCTCGCTGGCGTGATCGCGCACGCTCTTCATGGGGAAGATGGGACGCCGGGCGGCGGCGCTAAGGCGATCGACCAGGTCCGGGCTTGGCGTCAGGCGGGTCAGCGTTTCTGCCAGGTCAGCGGCGTCGTTCCCCCGGAAGAGCAGCCCGTTCTCGCCATCGCGGACAAAGTCGGGGATGCCGCCCAAGCGAGCGCCGACAACGGGAACCCCAAACGCCAGGAACTCCATGACGGTTTGCGGGCCGTTGTCCCACCAGACGCTGGGGACGATGCCACAATCCTGATCGGCCAGGAGCCAGGGAAGATCATGCGGCGCGTAGCCCTCGCGGAGCGTGAGGCTGGCGAGCGAGGGTGCAAGCTCTCGCAGACGCCGCTCGGTGGGCCCGGCAAGATCAAGCGCGGCGACGGTGAGCGCCACGCGGCGACGGATGTCGAGGGGCATCGCACGTAGGGCCTCGACCAGCAGCCACAGGCCCTTGTAGTGGTTGTTGTACCCCATGAAGATGGCCCGAAGCGGCGCGTCGGGGGCGCGTGGTGTGATCTCGCCGATTCGCGCGGCGCGTGCACGCCAGGCCGCGGCATGGTCGACGGCGCGCGAGCCAATGGTCATGGCTCGGATGACGCTGGCACGCACGCCAAGCGAGATGAACTTGTCTCGCACGAAGGTGGAGACGGCGAGCACCGCATCGCATTCATTGAGGGCTGCGACCATGGCGCCGCGACGACGGGCGAAGATCGTCGGTTCACGCCCCGGATCGTGGATCTGCGGACGAAGGTCGTTCTCGAGCGGACGCCGCTCGGGAGCGTCGAGCGGAAGGGACTCCAGGCGTGCGGCGCGTTCTTCGGCGTCCAGGGCGCGGGCGACGCCTCGCTCCTCAGCGGGCAAGGGACGGGGCTCCAGCACCTGCACCGCGTCGTGCGTCGGCGCATACGGGAGCTTGGCGACTTGATGAGCGGGACGACGGTGGTCGATCGAGCGCCCGGCGAGCGTCAGGCGGGCCAGCGTCTCGCGCGTGCGTCGATCGCGCTCACGGAGGGGATCGAAGTGAGGCTCGAGGGAGTTGGCGCAGCGAATGCAGTCGTGCCCGTCGTTGTAATCAAGGCAAGCTTCAACGCCGCGCTGCATGAGGTACACCTGCGGGCAGACGGCGTGGTAGTTGTGCAGGCTGAAGAGCACGCGGGCGCCGGGCCACGTCCCCGCGGCGCCGTGAGCGTCCCCTTGGGCCACTTGAGCACGCTTGGCGACGCGCACGCATCCTGCCGAGAACCCTTCGATGTTGTGGAAGTGCACGATGTCGGGGCGGAGCAGCGCGAGGAAGCGGGCGAACTCCGTTTCGAGCTCGGGCGCGGCGATCTCGACCTCGGGCTGGCGGAACTGGAAGATCCCCGGGGCGAGCACGGGCGAGTTGATGACCTCGTACACCCGCAGCCCGCGCCAGTCGTCGTGCCGCCGGATCGTGCAGCGTCCCGGGCGTGGGAGATTGGTGGCGGCGTCGAGCTCGGGCACGTCCTCGGTGCCCGAGGAAAGCGTGCAGACCTCGTGCCCCGCAGAGGCGAGTTCGAGCGCGAGTTCAAGGAGATAGCCGTTGACTCCCCCGCCACGTTGCGCGCCGTCCCAAACCCGAGCCCAGTTGATGAGCAGTAGACGCATCCAGCAGGCAGTATACCGGATCTTCCCAAGATCTTCCGGACTGTGAGAGTGCTCTGGGCCGACCGCGCGCGACGGCCCGGGGAGGCCAGCCAACGTCTACAGCCCGGTGTGCATGTGTGTCGTGAACGAGAAAGCCGGGTTGAAGCGACGCTACAAGACGCCATCAGCAGCCCGTGCTGTACGCGGCTGCAAAGTCGAGGTAGTCAAAGACGTCGACCTGGCCATCGGCATTCACGTCCGCGGCGGGATCTTCGATCGAGTATGCCGCGGCGAAGTCGAGGTAATCAAAGACGTCGACCTGCCCGTCGGCGTTGATGTCCGCACGGCACCGCGTCTGAAACGTCGATTGCGTGCGGTTGAGCCCGCGAGCGCTCTCGCTGTTCACGTACCAGACGAACTGTCGACCGGGCGCGAGCGTGTTCGCAGGAACAATGAAGCTGGTGGAGAAGAGCTGCTCGGCGAAGAAGACGGTTTCCGCGGGGCCGTTCCCGTCCGGACCGAAGTCGTCGATGCCAACGGAGTATGACGTCGCGCGATCGGCGGCAGTCCATTGCAGCGTGAGGTCGGATGCGGCGGACACGATCGCCCCAATCGGCGGCATGATCTGCGGCGCCGGTGCCGGAGGCAGGAACACCGTGTCGGTGTCGATGTCGTAGCCCATGATGTCGAAGGCCAGGCGGTCCGCTTCACTGAACACGCTGCCGTTGGGCATGGTACCAGCAAAGCCGGGATCGAAATAGGGGCGCATGACGCCGATTGGATCGCTTAGGTTGAGCCAATGGCTTGCTTGTGCTTTGTATTGAGGAAAACTCGTATCGGCGAACCCGTTCCCCGGAGACAACCTGAAAGTACGATCAGTGCGATTCATTCTGGTTGCTGCGACAGCCCAACCGCCATCGACAAGCTGTCGATTTCCGTTCTGCATCAGGCTTTGGTCAACCGCCGGCACACCGGTTTGGGGATCAAGACCGGGGAAGCGGAACAAGTCCCAGATTGTTACGTGAGACGTCTGACCTCGACATACAGGCTCGGTATTTGATACAAACCCGAAGGCGTGCCCAAGCTCATGCACAATTACGGCTTCAAGATCCAACGATCCAACATCGATTGGCGGAATACCGACCCGACGATCCAAATCAAAGAGAATTTGGTTAGCCGGCATTCTGTTATTCATCCATATGACTGCGGGATCGTCGATTGGCAAATCGTACCACTTACTTGCCAAGGGGATCGGTGCGTCCGCCCAGAGTGTTCTTGTTGTTCGAGGTGAACCAAAGGAGAGATAGTGGTATGGAATTGATGAAATGGGCGTCGGGACCAAGTTTGCGTACAACAGAGACTCTTGCTGATCTTGAAAACGGTCTGGGAATGTCAACAGCGCAAATCGCTGGAAATCCCACTGGCGTGAGTACGAAACTCGATCTGTTACTGCAAGGGTTGTATCCCATAAATCAGGATCATTCGGGTACACGAGTGCGGCGTCTCGCCACACAAAGTGAATGTTCGCGGGCACGTTGTCGTCGCGAAGCAAATCGGACCATGAGCTAATCGCGCGTTGGAGACAGGCTTGAACTTGAGCTTGGGAAGCGTATGGTGGCGCATCTGTATGGTCGTATGTAAACTCGATGAATGCAGCCGGTTGGTTAGTCTTTCCGTTAATCTGTTCGTAGCGACCGGATGGCAATGAACGAACTATGGTCGCTGTTTCGGAGCCCCTGATGTGCGTGTGTTGACCCGGAACGAATGGGCCGCATGAAACGCCGTACGTTAAATATCTGATCGACCATGATCCATCTTGTTGTAGCGATAATGCTGCGGGATACTCTCTGATTGGGCCGTACATTTTCGCTGGACTATCATTTCGGGCTTCAATGCCTGAAACCATGGATCCATCGAACAGAATCCGCAAGACAGGCACGTGCGAGGGAAAAGTCCCCTGGAGTTGATCGTAAGATTGAGCTTGAATCGGCCGAGTCACAAGCGAGGCTTCCCCAGTCTGAGAGACGACGACACTCTCTGGCATTGAAGTCACGATTTGTCCTCCCGCCAGGTGTGACCAGCCGGTCAGGATCATGATGAACATAACCATTATGGCGCGATGATACATAATCTACTCCATACTCCGGGTGTCGTCGTCCAACATGTTGATTGACATTCCGTGATACATGTATCCGTTCGACCTTTGTGGTCCCGGCGGGTCCACGGGCACGTTGAGCATCAAGGGGGTCAATGCAGACTCGTCAAGCACGCCCCTATTCCATAAATGCTGCTTTGTCTCGAGACCCCAGTAGGGAGCGACATCCAGCGCGTTGACGCTCGTGGGAACGAGCAAGAAAGTAAAGCCCAGTGGTTTGAGAGCGTAAAGCTTCCCGTAAAGCTCGGTTCCCGGCTCAAGGCGCAGTCCTTGGATTCGCTCGCCCCTTCGCACGGTGACGACCGGAACGCTCGTCGGAAGCGGGTTGTCCAGCGTGGTTTTCTCGTCCTCGAACACCAGCCGATACACGCCCGCGTCGGTCGAGATCTCGATGGCCTTGGGGATCGGACGGACGATCGAGGGGTCGGACGTGTCGGTGATGACTGGGGGTTCTGGCGGCTTGGTCGTCGTGCACGACGCGAGCAGCGCGAAGCCGAAAAGAGCGAAGATCATGCCCGCCACTGGCCGCGCTACCGGGCCCGCCGCCGGCCCCGCAAGACACCCCGCCAATCGGCCTTTCCAAAGGCTCGGAGAAGCACATCGCTGCGCTGCTTCAGCATTCTGCGCATGATCATGCTCGTCATGCCAAGCCATTTCGATCCCTCCGGGTACGCGAGCCTAACGCCGCTTCGTTGCCATGGCAAATCAGCGCGGATGTTCTGGCGTCTCCCCACCCCCTCGAATATCATTGTGCATGACGACGACGTTCTCCCAGCCGCCGCTCACCGGTTCGTTCGGCTCGCGCATCGATGCTTCGCTCGCGGGGTCCAAGGTCGACCCGCACGCGGTGACGATCTCCGGGCTTGTGCTCGAGCCTGGCTACGGGCCGGCTGCGCCGGGCGGGATCGCCGAGTCGCTGAAGAACATCGATCGGGACTTGCCGGCGCCGGGCCAGTTCCCCTATACCCGTGGCTTGTTCGCGCAGGGGTATCGCACGCGGCTGTGGACCATGCGTCAGTTCGCGGGCTTTGGGAGTGCGGACGACACGAACAAGCGGTTCAAGTATCTGCTCGATGCCGCGAAGACCAGCACGAAGGCGAACACGGGGTTGTCCACGGCGTTCGACCTCCCGACGCTGATGGGTCGCGACAGCGACGACATGCTGTCGGTGGGCGAGGTCGGTAAGTGCGGCGTCGCGATCTCGACGCTCGAGGACATGCACCGGCTGTATGCGGATATCCCGGTGGGCAAGGTCACCGTGAGCCAGACGATCAACGGGCCGGCCGCCGTGATCTGGGCGATGTACCTGGCGATGGCGATGCAGCGGGACATCTCGTGGAACACGCTGGGCGGGACGCTGCAGAACGACATCCTCAAAGAGTTTCACTCGCAGAACGAGTTCATCTATCCGCCCGATCCGTCGGTGAAGCTGGTGGTGGACACGATCGAGTTCCAGTCGAAGTTCGTCCCCAAGTGGCACAGTGTTTCGATCTCGGGGTACCACATCCGCGAGGCCGGCAGCACGGCGCCGCAGGAACTGGCCTTCACGCTCCGCGACGGGATGGAGTACGTCGAGGCGGCGATGGAGCGCGGGCTGGACGTGGATGAGTTTGCGCCGAGGCTCTCGTTCTTCTTCAACAGCCACAACGAGTTCTTCGAGGAGCTGTGCAAGCTCCGCGCGGCCCGCCGCCTCTGGGCCCGGGCGATGCGGGGCCGCTACGGCGCCAAGAACGAGAAGTCGTGGTTTATGAAGACGCACGTGCAGACGGCCGGCTGCTCGCTCACGGAGCAGCAGCCCCTCAACAACATCGTGCGCGTGGCGTATCAGGCGATGGCGGCGGTGCTGGGCGGCTGCCAGAGCCTACACACGGATTCGATGGACGAAACCCTGGGCTTGCCCACGGAACAGGCGGTCACCGTCGCGCTGCGAACGCAGCAGATTCTCGCGCACGAAACCGGCGTAACGCGGGTGACCGACCCACTTGGCGGCGCGTGGTTCATCGAAGAACTCACCGACCGCATGGAGCGAGAGGCGCTCGAGATCATCGCGCAGATCGACTCCATGGGCGACGAGGGAGAGAAACGCCAGAGCGGGAAGGCATCCAGAGGACAGCAGGCCTCGGCCTCGCTGGCTGAGCATGCCGCGTATGGGACCAGGCCCCAATACGACCGCGCGGTCGTCAACGGGATCAATCGCGGCTATTTCCGGCGATCGATCGCGGAGGCGAGCTATCGCTACAGCGAAGAGTGCGAGGCGAAGGACCGCATCATCGTGGGCGTCAATGAGTACGTCGACCCGGATGAGAAGCGGCCCATCGACATTCTCATGATTCCAGACAGCGTCGAGACCGAGCAGGTGCGGCGACTGAACGCGTACAAGTCACGTCGCGACCCGACGATGGTGGCGACGGCGCTGGAACGAATCCGACGCACGTGCCGGGATGGCGACCCGGGCGGAGCACCGGGGCCCGGCGTCTCCAAGCTCGACGTTCCGGGCTTCACGCCAGGCACGGGAACGGGCCAGGGGCTCGCGGCACGCTATCTCCAGTCGGCCGGAGCGCTCGGGCTCGATCCGCGGAATGTGATGCCCGCGCTGGTCGATGGCGCGCTGGTCGGTTGCACGCTGGGCGAGATGGTGCAGGCCATGGCGGACATCTACGGCCGGTACACCAGCGGGCCGGAGTGGTAGTTCCACCCCGGGCATTGGCCGTCAGCCCCGGGCGGATTTCGTTCAGCTCAGCACGAACGCGCTCTGCGGCGAGAACGTGAGCACCGCTCGCTCGCCCGGTCGCGGCGGTGTGGCGGAAGCATGCCCGAGCTCGACAAGGCGGAGGCGGACGCCGCCATCGCCCACCAGGAACACATGCTGCGAAACATCGCCCAGGTAGACGCTGGATTCGAGCACGCCGACGAGCGTGTTGTCGTCTGGTTGCCGCTCCCGTGAAGCTGTGACGTTTTCCCCGAGGCGCCCCGGCTCGCCCGTCGCGATGCGGAGCCACTCCGGGCGCACCCCCACGGTGACCGCCTGATTCGGTGCCGGCAGGGGCTGCTGGGCCCGGGGCGCGACAAGCAGGCGAGCCAGCGGGGTCTCGATAACCAGCTCGCGTGTGGACGCCGACTGGACGCGGCCTTCGATGAAGTTGCACTCGCCCAAGAACTCCGCGACAAAGCGGGTCTTGGGAGAGGCATAAAGCTCACGCGGAGCACCGACCTGGACGACCTCGCCCGATTGCATGATCGCGACACGGTCGGCAATCGAGAGGGCTTCTTTCTGGTCGTGGGTCACGTAAACGGCGGTAGTCGCGGGGCGCGAGCCATCGCCTTTGCAGGCGGCACGGATCTCGGAACGAAGGTCCACCCGGAGCTTGGCATCGAGGTTTGAGAGGGGCTCATCGAGAAGGAGGACATCCGGGCTGACGACCAGTGCCCGGGCCAGCGCGACGCGCTGCTGCTGCCCGCCCGAGAGCTGATTGGGGCGGCGGTTGGCATAGGGCGTCATGCGAACGAGGTCGAGCGCCTGATCGGCGAGTCGCTTGGCATCGGTGGAGCCGATGCCGCGCGTAGCAAGGCCGAAGGAAACGTTGTCCCGAACGCTCATGTGGGGCCAGAGGGCGTAGGACTGGAAGACCATGGCGGTGTTTCGCTTCTCGGGGGCGACGTGTGTAACGTCGCGCTGCCCGAAGAAAATCCGACCGGCGTCGGGATCGATGAAACCCGCGATCATGCGCAGGAGCGTGGTCTTGCCACAGCCCGACGGGCCAAGGAGAAAGAAGATCTCGCCGGGCTCGATGGAAAGCGAGACGTTGTTGACGGCCTTAGGGCCATCTCCTCGCTGGAAGGATTTGGAGATTTCTTCCACGCGGAGCGAGCGGGCTTCGGTGCGTACCTCAGGCATGGCGGCGTAAACGTAGCGGGGCGCGCGGAGAAGCGTCGTACCTGGGCAACAAGGTCGAACGTATCGCCCATCCCGATATTCAAAGCCGCCGCCGCGCCGTCGCGGCAACGTCGACCCGGCGTGGATGGCGTTGCGGATAGACGACCTGCGAGAGCGAGCGGGACACCGACCGTTAACGCGACTTTGAGAAGGCGTCTCAGGCACTTGCTTGGGGCGGGTTGAAGAGCGAGAGGCGGATTGATTTGGGGTGATATGTCCGTGAGGAGGTTGCTCTGCAAGCCGGGGCGAAGCTTGGGGACAGCGCCGGGATCTTTCGATGGAAGGTGCGACGAAGGGTCGAACCGACTCGCGATGCGGCGCCGCTGGCGAATGAAGACGCAAACGCGAGCCAATTCTCAAGTTCGGGGCTGGCCTTGGACGTTAGATAAGGCTAGCATGCGACGGAACATCGACGTGAGCCCGCTTTATCGACGTCACAACATGCGATGAAGTCGACCCGGCATTTCAACACATCGGAGTGTTCCAAGCAACGGAGTATCTCATGGCAAGGAAAGCGGGAACGGCGCGGGCTTCCGGGCAGCTTGCGAACCTCTCGGTCATGGACATCGAAAGAGAGCTTCGCCGACGCCAGCAGAAGGCGGCAGGCTTGCAGCGCAAGTACGACCGCCTCGCGGCGAGACTGGAAGAACTCGGCGCTCGGATCGAGGCTCTCGGGGGTTCCGGCGGGCGACGCGGCCCCGGACGGCCCGTCGGGTCCGGGCTTGGACGCAAGCGGCCCAAGAACGAGACCAACCTCGTTGACGCACTCGAGAAAGTCCTCAGCGGCAAGACAATGGGCGTGACCGAAGTCTCCGAGGCCGTCATCAAGGCCGGCTACCAGACGACTAGCAAGACCTTCCGCACGATCGTCAACCAAACCCTCATCAAGAACCCCAAGCGCTTCAAGAAGGTCGCGCGCGGGCAATACACGGCCGCCTGATCTCTTGCGAGAACCGGCGGGCGAGAACCGGCGGGCGAGAACCGGCGGCAAGAACCGACGGGGCGAGCTCGATGGGCTCGTTCCCCCAACAAGCCCGCCCGCCAGGTGAAGTCACGAGCCCGTAAAGTCACGAGCCAAAAGAGTCAGGAGCCGGAAAAGTCACAAGCTCCAAAGTGACGAGTTGGCCACTGGCAAGCTTCGAGGACGAGCATGCACCTGACAAGCCCAACCCGTGACATTTCCGGGCCGGACAACGCTTGGTCTTGAATCGCTCCGGTCGTGGAGCTTTGGTCCTGAACGGGGGCTTGAACTTCGCTCTTGAAATGGGGTCTCAAACGTTTCACCTGAGCTCGCGTCTTGTTCATCCCCGGTTTTCAGTTCCGTGAATCTCAACAACAACAAAGTCGCCCGTCGAACCCTTGTTCGGCGGGCGTTTGTGTTTCGTCGCATTTCAGATCGATCGGTGCTCTTGGGAGTTAGGCAACACCCACCGCGTCCGCGTCGCGATCGGTCAGCAAGCCTCCATCCGTTCGCCGCTTGACGGTGCCGTCTCGCTTCCAAGAGCGCTCGCACTGCGGCTGACCGCGAAGGTCGAACACGCGGACCTCCGCGTCGGCGCTGGCCAGTCGCACTTGGCTCACGCCCATCAGGTCGGCAAGGTCTTCCACCTCGAAGCGGTCGAGCACGCCGCCCTTGTTCGGGAGTTCCAGGCCAAAGTCGAGCGCGTCGAACTGGATCTTGATCTTCTCCGTGCCGGTCTTGGCGTCGATCTCGACGGTCCGGGTCGACATGGTTTGCTTGGCCCGCTCGAGCGCCGCGAGCGCGAGATTTCGCAGTTCGAGCACCTCGACAAAGCGGGGGTCGCAGCGAACGCCAAACGACGTGAAGCGTTGCAGGTGGACGCAAGCGGTCTGATCGCTCGCTTCCACGCGCAGCAGCGCCCGATAGGCCTCGTCAGCGGTGTGGGGCAGGAGCGGGGCCAGCAAGCGACAAAGCCCGTCGGCGATGGAAAAGAGCGCAAGCTGCGTGCGGCGTCGCCTGAGCGACCCGGCCTTGTCGCAATACAACCGATCCTTGATCGCCGCGAGATAGACCGCGGACAGCGTCGTGTTGCAGAAGTCGTATAGCGATTCGTGCGCTGCGGCAAAGTCGTACGCGTTGTACGCATCCACCACCCGCGCGGCGAGCTTGTCAAACTCAGCGAGCGCCCAGGCGTCGAGCGAGCCGGGCGGGAATGCCGCGGGATCCAAGGTTGGGCTTCCGTCCGCGCCCCGGACCGGGTCGAAGTCGTACAGATTGCTCAGCATGAAGCGGATCGTGTTGCGCACCTTCACGTAGCTCTCGCCAAACTTGGCGAAAAACGCCGTGTCGGCCTTGACGTCGTTCTCGTACGAGAGCGACGAGACCCACCAGCGCATCACGTCCGCGCCGAACGCGGTGAAGAGGTTGTCGATCTCGTAGTCCTTGGCGTCCGGGCGGCTCTTGCTGAGCTTCTTCCCGTCCTTGTCGTTGATGAACCCGTGCGTCAGCAGGGCCTTGTACGGCGCTCGCCCGACCGAACCCAGCCCGGGCAACATCGACGCCTGGAACCAACCTCGGTGCTGGTCCGAGCCTTCCAGGTAGAGTTCAACGGCGTCCGATGCGTCGGGCTTGGTGAAGGCAAGACCCCGCTCCTTCATCACGGCGCACCACGACGAGCCAGACTCGAACCACACATCGAGGATGTCGCTCCCCTTCGTGAGCGCCTCGCGCCACGCACCGTTGCTGGCCGCGATGGCCCGGAAGGCCGGAGGCGCATCGGGGTCGGCGGCAAGGTCGTAATGCTTGAGCAGCTCGCCCGGACCACTCTGGAACCAGGCATCCGAACCCTTCTCGCGGAAGATCCGCGCGACCGCCCGGGTCGACGCCGCGGTGAGCAGGCAGACGGCGCCTTGTTCGGAAGTCAGGAAGAATGCCGGGATCGCCAGGCCCCAGGAACGCTGGCGCGAGATGCACCAGTCGGGGCGGGATTCGAGCATGCCCCGCATCCGATTGCGACCCCACTCCGGGACGAACGCCACGCGAGCATTGACGTTGGCGTCAATCGCGTGCAGCGCGGCGGCGCGAAGCGTCGAGACCGGCACGTGGTCGCCAATGTCCGCTGCCCGGCGCTTCATTGGCACGTCTACCCCGATGAACCACTGCTCGGTGCATCGGAAGATCGTCGGCGTCTTGCTCCGCCAATCGTGCGGATAGCTGTGACTGAACGTGTGGTGGAAGAACAAGTGCCCGCTGTCGCGCAGGCGATCAACGACGAGCAGATTGGCCTTCCAGACGTCTACGCCCCGCAGCCAGGCCGGTACGGTCGCGTCATACGTGCCATTGGCCTGCACGGGCGAATAAACGGGGAGGTTCTCGCGCAGGCCGGTCTGGTAGTCCTCGGTGCCGTGCCCCGGCGCGGTGTGCACCAGACCGGTGCCATCCTCCAGGGTGACATAATCCGCGGCGACGATGCGGAAGATGGCGTTGCTGGCCGACCCCGCGCCCTCGCCCCGGGCAGTGTCAACGAACGGGTGGCGATAGCGCAGCCCGATGAGCGCCTCGCCCCGGGTGGTCGCCAGGATCTTGAACTGCTCGGACTTGGCCGCCTTGCACACGCGCTCGACAGCGTCCGCGGCAAGGACGGTGATGTTGCCATCGATCCACGCCAGCGCGTACTCAAACTTCGGGTTGACCGCGATCGCGAGATTGGCCGGGAGCGTCCATGGCGTCGTCGTCCAGATCATGAAGCAAGGCGTTTGCAGTGGCTTGACCCCGGGCAAAGGGATCCGCGGCGAGTCGTTCCCTGTCCCCTCGCCGGAAGCCGCCGCGGCATCGGCCTCATCGTCGGCGCCGTCGAGCATCTCCTCGTCGCCGCCATCCTCCAGGCTCAGCGCGTCATTGGGCAAGCCGAACGCTGCATACACCGCGTCGCGGTCCAGCGCCTCAAAGTCAACATAAACCGAGAGGTCCTCGCGGTCCATGTACTCGAGCTCGGCCTCCGCCAGAGCCGTCTCGTTGGCGATCGACCAGTGGACGGGCTTCAGGGCGCGATACACCAGCCCCTGCTCGACCAGATCTGCCAGCACCTCCAGAACCGCGCCCTCGTACGAAGGATGCATGGTCAAGTAGGGATGCTCGTAATCCCCCAGCGTCAGCAGACGCAGCAGCTGCTGGGTGTGGTGCTTGTTGTACTTCTCCGCGTGTTTCTGGCACTCGCGCCGGATGGCCATGTGCCGCTGCTCGGAAGGCAGGGAGTTAATCTTGTCCGCCTTGCCCGCAGCGATGAGGTCGGTCATGACCTTGTGCTCGATCGGCAAACCGTGGCAATCCCATCCCGGGATATATGCACAGTCGAGCCCTTGCATCGTCTTCGATCGCACCACAAAGTCCTTGAGCGACTTGTTCATCAGGTGCCCAAGGTGGAGTGGGTTGTTGGCGTAGGGAGGCCCGTCGTGGAAGATGAACTTCGGCTGCCCAGCCCGGACGTCACGGATGCGCCGGTAAAGGCCCATGCCCGCCCAGCGCTTGACGCTGGTGGGTTCGTTCTGGACCAGGTTCGCCTTCATGGCGAAAGGGGTCTGGGGAAGGTTGAGGGTGGCGCGATAGTTTGGCTTGGTTTCGGACATGATCGACGCGATGGTAAGGGGCATCACCCGCCCCAAGGCCAGCCCACGACTGCCCGGGCGGATGGCGACGGCATCGCCCGCATCCCACGACGTTGTCATGGCCGGCACCGGCCTTGCGCGCTCAACGCGCTGGGCCAGCAAGTAGTGTCAGCCGTCATTCTCTAGGTACCCCACATCGTCAGCAGCGTCCGTGGTGTGTTATGCCCGATGGCCAGCTTGCCTTTGCGGCGGATTATGGGAACAGTCTTCGCAAGCTGGCATTGTTCGACCTTGGGAGAGGGAGACACATTCATGAACCGTTTCGTCCTTGGCGCCGTGGCTGCGGCCACCGCCGGTGCCGCCCATGCCGCGGTCTTCGACTTTGAAGGCTTCGAGCACGGTCGGATCATCAACACGCAGTTGGCTCCGGCACTCACGGTGTCCGCGAACAACTTCAACAAGTCGTTTGATCTGGCGATCACCTTTGATTCCAACCGCACGGCAGATCCGAATGATCCGGATCTGCTCTTTCCTTGGGACCGGGGCAACCTCGCTCCGACAACCCGTCTTGGCAATCTGCTGATCCTCGCCGAGAACAACCGCGGCGCTGCGGATGGGGTACTGGACGATCCCGATGATGAAGCGGGCACCCCGGCCGGTGAGTTCACGTTCACCTTTGCAAACGCCGTGTCGGTCTTCGGGTTCGACATCGTTGATGTTGAGAACGCCACGTCGGAGAACGGGCGCATTCAGCTGTTCCAGGGCAACTCGCTCGTCGTTGAAATGGCCTTTTCTGAGTTGGTGAACCCCTCGTCGGCCTACTACGACCCGAGCGTGGTGCTGGGCGACAACAGCGCCAACCGTATCCGTCCCTTCTCCGCGACCACCCTCGGCGCCGCCGGCTTCACCCGCGCGGTGATCCGCCTCGGTGGCTCGGGCGCCGTCGACAACCTCGTGGTTCCCGCGCCCGCGGCGGCGACCCTCTTTGGCCTGGCCCTCGTTGGCGCCGGGCGTCGTCGTCGCTGAGCGTTCCGCCGCTTCGCGTCGCGACTTTCTCGCTTGCAACCAACGCCAGCTTGAAGCGAGCCCCGCCATCCCAAGCGGGGCTCGTGCGCTTTTGCCGGAAGCGGCGTCGAGAAGGCCAACGCACGCCAGGCACAAAGAAAAGACCCGGCGCGAGCCGGGTCTTGCAAGGAGGATTTGTTCGACCATCCCGCGGGACGGTCATCGCGAGCTGTTGGAGATCACCGGCGGCGACGCCCAGTGGCCAGTCTGCGTTACTCGCAAGGCTCATCGAATGCCTGCACGAAGTCAAGATAGTCAAAGAAGTCGATGGTTCCGTCGCCGTTGAAGTCGGCCGCGACATCTTCGGCGCTGAACGCGTTTGCGAAGTCGAGGTAGTCGAAGAAGTCGATCAGGCCGTCGTCGTTGAAGTCGCCGGCACACGCGAAGACCTCACCGACTAGTTGAACGATCCGCCCAGGCGTCTCGATCGAGTTCGACGAGATCGTGAGCACCCCGACCTTGTTGCCGATCGTGCTCGTGTTCATGGTGATCGTGTGGGCATTGCCGCCACCGCCCGCGACATCGTTGAAGGAGCCGGCGGGCGCGACAAAGCCGAACGACGCGGAGAGGGTGTACGTCAGCGTCTCGATCGCCACGCTGGGCGAGTAGCCGTTATTGACCCACGTGCCGGTGGGCGTCGAGTTCGACACGTTGAGCATCCGGATCGCGGCGCTGCCCCGGCGCACCCGCCCGAAATCAAGGATCGTGTCGGACGTGATCTTTGCCGGAACGCGGAGATCAAGCAGCACGGGCAGGTGGCCTCCCGAGGTGCTTCCCGCGTTGGTGACGGTCACGAGCGCCTGGGCGATCGCCGGACCGACCATCGTGTTGGTGGCCGTCGCGAGCGATAAGTTGAACGTCGAGCCGTCGTTGCCCCAGCAGCGATAGCTGTGGTTGGGGTCGTTCCACGTGGCGGAACTGAACGTGAGCGCCTGGTTGCCGACGTACGCGAGCCCGGGCGTGTTGTTGAGCAGCGAGGCCCCAATGAGGATCTGATCGTGACGATCGTCCATCCCGCCGCTGCCCGTGGTGCTGGGGTCTTGCGTGTGGATAAAGCGGAAGGCGCTGTTGCTGTACCAGGTTCCGGGCGCGTTGATCGGGTCGAAGAATCGCCCGTCGTCGTCGGCCTCGCTCTGCACCATGCGCTGATACGCGGACTCGTTGGCGGAGCGGATGTTGAAGTCGCCCGCGACGAGGAAGTTCCATCCGGCGGGGAGCGCGGTGCCCGAGCCATTCGTATTCAGCCCATTGGCGTTGTCACGAATCTTCGATGCCTCTTGCAGTCGGCGCGAAAGATCGGTGGACGCGGTGCCGGACTTCATATGGGTTGAGTAGAAGGAAATCCTCGCGCCGGGAATGTCGGCAAAGCCAGCGAGGCGAGCGTCATACCGCACCGTGTGCCGCGGCGGCAGGGTGGTCGACCCATTCGCGGCCGAGATGATCACGGTGTTGCTCACTACAAGCTTGCTCGTCCGATAGAAGAAGGCATTATCGGTGTCGGGCCCGTCGATGAACGGCGCCGCGGCCCAGTCGCCCGGCGAGCCCGGCGCGGTGTTCAAGAGCTGGACAAACGCGTTGACGCCGGCTTGCGAGAGGAACTCCTGCCCGACGATCGCGTCAGGCGCCATGCTGCGCCCCGCGAGCGCCAGGCCCGACGGCACGACGCCGTAGATCGCCGTCTGGAACTCGGGAACCCGCCCGCCGGAGTAGTTGGTCACGTTCCACTCCACCACGCGGAGTTGCGCGGCGGCGAAGGGCACGGCCCCGCCACTCAAAAACGCGAGCACTGATGCGCCGGCGAAGGACAAGGCCGTGGGAAAGCGGCTTTGGCGAACAGCGACCGGGCCCTGAATTCGCGGACAACGTTGATTCTGCGACATCTTCTCTCCTGCCGAACGAATGAACCCACCGACGAGAGTGGCCAACCCGAGCCGTGAACAAACCAAAGCCCACGGGTGCGTTGAGCGAGCCCGCCTGGGGGACGGGCCCCAAGGACCGAAAGCAGCAAGCCCGCGAGCCGCAACTGGCGGCACCCGCCCCGACACCACACGCTTGGCCGCGCGTGACTGGCCGTGCGTGACTGGCCGTGCGTGGCTGGCCGCGGGTGGCCGCGTCGGGCGAGAGCAATGACTCACGGACCTTGAGGCGGAGAGAATAGCGGATCGGGCCGTCGCTTGCACCCCCAACATCACCCGATTTGCGAGGATGATTCGTGGTGGAGGGACCAAGCCGTCAAAGCGCAAACCACCCCTCGTCAGACCGGCGGGTAGTTGGCTAAGGCCGAGCGCTGCCGTGGGCGGCTTTTCGTTGGGACCGGCGGGGTTGCCGAACAGGCCTTTGACCTGCATCAGCACCCCTGTTCGAGCTCGAACGAGAAGTCCAGGTAATCGAAGAAATCGACAACGCCGTCCGCGTTGTAGTCGGCCAGGATGTCTTCAAGCCCAAACAGCGCGATGAAGTCGAGATAGTCGAAGAAATCCGTGACGTCGTCGCAGTTGAAGTCAGCCGCGCACACTCTCGCCTCAGCGACATTGGTTGTCACGCTAGAACATGCGTTCGAGAGCACGCACCGGAACAGAGCGCCGGAAAGGGCTCGGGGCAAGCCGACGATCGACAGTGTTCCCGTGGTCGCGCCACTGACGTTGCCAAACGCGTCCGTGTACCCGTCAGCCACCGTTTGCCATGTTGCCTCGGGCGTCGGTGCGAGCCACTCCCATCGGAAGGCGAACGGCCCGTTCGAGCCGCGAGGAGTCAAGGTGAACTGTGAGAGGCCCTGAGCGCAGGCCAAAGTCGACTGAGGATGCGTGTCGATGATCGCAGGCCCAACCGTAGTGACATACGGAATATCGAGGCTGGTGACCGTTCCACCGCAGTTGGAGACCACGACGCTGTACAGCCCAGCGTCGGCTTGCGTTGACCCGCTGATGCGAAGCGTCGCCGAACGCGCACCACTGATGGAAGAGCCAGCCCCGGTTGGGCCATCGACCAGGTTCGTGTATGTGCCGTTCGAGTTGCGTCGCCGCCATTGGTAGTTCCAAGGCCCCCAGTTGGCCGCCGTCACAGTCATGGTGCCGACGCCATTGAGGCAGCCCGAACTTGGCTGCGGCTGGCGCACGATGACAGGGCGCTCGCAGCTGAACAAACGCACGCGCGTGCCCCCAGGGCCAGGATTGACCGGGAGGTTCTCGCTCGCGCGGCACCCGTCCACCGGTTCAGCCATGATGATGAAGTGCGTGGCGCCTGCTGGTACTTCGATGAGATCACCGTCTCGGACCAAGAAGTCCTGCGGAATGTCCGTTGGGCCCTGAGCAATATCTGGCGTATCAGCCGCTGTTACGGGCGGAACCGGGGAAATTGCACCCTGGACGCGGAAACGCTGATCTCGCGCAAGCAGCACATCGGAGCTACTGAAGACGGCGATCGCGTTTTCTCGAGGCACCTGGGTGTTGTCGCCGCAGGGATAAACCGGCGAGTTCAGCCCGACGCGAATCTTGTCGCCCGGCACGACTCCACAGCTTGCCAGCGCGAAAATGGTCGGCTGCTGAGCGGCGGCATCGTCGTCGGCCCGCAAAAATGTGCCCTTCGGGTTCAGCGTGATCGGGCACACGCGGGAACTGACGTCGAGCGTGGCGACCTGGCTCACCGCGTCCGTGCAACTCGCGAACGCTGGGCCGTAAGGGCCGGTGACCACGCAGTAGTACTGACCCGCGTCTTCGATAGCTGTATTCGTGATCGTGAGCGTCTCGGTCGTCGCGCCGGAGATGAACGAGCCATACGGCGTGAAGCCGTCGCGAACGGCAAGGCCGTTGCGATACCATCGATGAAGAAGACGGTCTGATCCATCGACAATAAATCGGAGGACAGTACTTTCTGCGCGCTCACAGGATCTTGAGTTAGATTCCAACACAATATCGGTACACAGTGACAAGACACTTACTTCAAGGTTGCTGCGCAGAAAGCCATTATATAGACTCATGCCTTGGTGCCTCGTGCGAATATTCGTTGATTGAAAGACTCGATATCGCACACTTGATGTCGCAACCATGTCTGTAATGCCAAGCGGAACGATCACTGACCGTCCACTCCAACTCAACTGGGGGAGTTGCGGCATTTCAGAACTACTCTCTGCATATGACACACGGATAATGCAGTCTCGATTTACCTCAAAAGCAGTCGAATCCGTAAATGATGCGATTGCCGCCCAACTGCAGATCGGGCCATTACCTCCAAACTGAACGTTCGCCGAAAATGAACTCA
Source organism: Planctomycetota bacterium (assembly GCA_033763815.1). Classification (GTDB taxonomy): domain Bacteria; phylum Planctomycetota; class Phycisphaerae; order Phycisphaerales; family UBA1924; genus JANRJU01. The sequence continues at coordinate 160,932 of JANRJU010000011.1, read as the reverse complement.
CAAGTTCTTCGTGTAACCACGCTGAGAACACAGCTACATCGGCAGTTGCCCTCCAGGACGGCCAAGCGTCCGCCACAAAGCGGTCGGTCGCATTGATCGACTGCAAACCATGAAATGACTGGTCTACCGAAGTTGCTCCACTCCAGCATGACCCCATGCTGTAACCGACTGTCTTGTCTACAGGCGTCAACGTAGCTTGTTGCGCACTTGTCTCGGTACAAACGAACGCCAAGAGGCCACTCGTTACTGCGATCCGAATGTCACGACCTCGAATGATTGTGTTTGCCACAGATCCTGCTCCGCTTTGAAACACACTAATCGACCCCTACCTCGCCTACTCAATCGCCCTGGTCTCTCCGCAGCACGTCACCTTAATCTCGCCCGGAGTCGCAGGTGTTTAGAACCGCCGGGAGGCCGCCACGAAAGTCCAGTCGTCATATTCTTCCCCTCTCGCTCGTACTCGCTTGCCTCCCGCGAGCTTCGTTCGGCTTTGCTCGGTCGCCTGCTTTGATTCCATTGCCCAATCGCGACGCCGACCTCGCCTTGCCAGCGCTCTTCTCAACCTTCAACTCCTGCACGGCGCGACGCACAGCCCGCGACGCGGCGGCCATGATCGCGCTGCTGTCGCTCAGCAACTCACGCCTCTGCGCGTTGGTCCGTCGTGCCACCACCAGCTATCTCCTCAAGACGGTTCCACAATCGTAGACGCGATATGTTAGGCCCAGATTGAGAGGTCTTTGCAGCAACAAGTCGCGGCGCGGCCCGCGAGTTATCCAGAACAATCCATGTGTCAGCCAAAGGCATGTACATGCTGATGAAGTTCGCTGCGGATCGACCAAACCTGCGACGAACGGTGTCCTCCGGAATCGCATGGCCCCCGCTCAGGACGCGTGCTCGGACCCGGCGCACTGCCAGATCCGCTGACTCGAGCATGACATAGACGATGTGCACCGAATAGCCGGCATCTTTGCTCTCCTTGAGCCACGGGGCGAACGTTCGACTCGCCAACGTACTCTCGAAGGCAAAGCTTGCTCTGAGGGCGGCAAGCTCTTTGATGCGTGTCAGCATCACTCGGCCTGCTGGGAACGCCGCTGACTCGGGGTTGAACCCGGAGAGTCCTGATGCAATGACGTCCGCGTTCACGAACTCCGCGATCCCGAGGGTCGATGCAAGCACTTCACGCGCGATCGTCGTCTTGCCAGCACCGTTCGGACCGGCGACTACAACGACAACGGGTTGATCGTTTTGAGCGAGCAAAAGAATCTCCGCCGTGACTCGCTGGCCCCCTACCTCGCATACTCGATCGCGCGCGTCTCGCGCAGCACAGTCACCTTGATCTCGCCGGGGAACGTCATTTCCTCGCTCACCTTCTTCGCGATCTGGTGCGCGATCAGGAACGCCTCGTCGTCGTCCACCTTCGCGGCGTCCAGCATCACCCGCACCTCGCGGCCGGCCTGAATCGCGTACGCCTCGTTCACGCCCTTGAAGCTCAGCGCGATGTCCTGCAGCTCCGTCAGTCGCTGGACGTACTTCTCCATGCTCTCGCGCCGCGCGCCGGGGCGGGCCGAGCTCACGGCGTCCGCCGCCATCACGATCGGCGTGTAGAAGCTGGTCGAAGGGATGTCGGCGTGGTGCCCGCCGATCGCGTTGAGCACGGGCTCGCGCTCGCCGAACTGGCGAGCGAAGTCCATGCCGATCTTCGGGTGCCCGCCCTCCATCTCGTGGTCCATCGCCTTGCCGATGTCGTGGAGGAAGCCACAGCGCCGCGCGACGGCACCGTCAAGCCCGAGCTGGTCGGCGATGATCTGGGCGATGTACGCGACTTCGACGGAGTGGCGCAGCACGTTCTGCCCGTAGCTGCTGCGGAAGTGCAGCTTGCCCATGGCCTCGACGACCTTGGGATGCACGCCGCGGAGATTGACTTCCAGGACCGATTCCTTGCCCTTCTTGATGATCCTCTCGTGGATCTCGCCCTTGACCTTCGCGACGACCTCTTCGATGCGCGTGGGGTGCATGCGTCCGTCGGCGACGAGCGTCTCCAGCGCTTCAACCGCAATCGCCTGACGCACCTTGTCAAAGCACGAAACAACGATGACGCCCGGCGTGTCGTCGACGATGATGTCCGCGCCCGTCTCACGCTCGATGGCGCGAATGTTGCGCCCTTCGCGACCGATGATCCGCCCCTTAATGTCGTCCGAGGGGATCGCGACGGTGCGCACCGTCGACTCCGACGTGTGCTCGGTCGCGTAGCGCTGGATCGCCATCAGCGTGACTTCTCGCGCCTTGGCCTTGGCGTCGTGCTCGGCGTCCTCCACGATCTTCCGCGCAATCTTCGCGACCTCGTACCGATTCTCCTCCTCCACCCGCCGGAGCAGTTCCTCGCGAGCGGCGTCCACCGTCAGGCCCGAGAGTTTGTAGAGCTTCTCCGTCTGCTCCTTCACAAGCTGCTCAGCTTGCGCCTCCTTCTGCACCATTCGCTCCTCGCGCTGGCGGAACGTCTCAGCCTGCTTGGACAGCGACTGCTCCTTGAGCGTCAGCATCTCTTCCTTGCGGTCGAAGAGGTCCTCGCGCTTGGTCAGCCGTTTCTCGGCTTCGCGGAGTTCACCCCGGGCTTTCTCGAGCTCAGCATCGAGCCTGACGCGGCGTTCGCCCGCCTCTCGCTCGGCGTCCGCCGCGAGCTTGGCCGCCGCCGCCTTCGCGTCGGACTCTGCCCGCGCCACGATGTCCTTGGCCTGAACACGTGCGTGCCCGAGCGTCTGGCCCGAGAGCAGGCGCACCAGCAGGACGCCGACGATGATCCCGGCGATCAAGGCGGCCAGGGCGATGAGCGTCCACTGGATGGCAGAGATTTCACCCAGCGCCGCCGGAGCATGGAACGAGAGCGTGGGATGGAAGGCCACGGGCGGGGTCCATCCAAAGGTCGAGGCGGGCAGTTCGCCCATCCCGCTCGGCAGCCATTCGGACGACGGGCCAGACGAAACTCCACCTTGGGGGCCAGTTGCCAATCCAACCGCCAAGTCGGTCGCGAAGGTCGCGACCGACGAAGAACACCACATGTCGTTGACCAAAGGCGCACCTTCTTTCAATCGGAGCGCCGTTCAGCATGTTTTCAAGGCTCGTCAACCAGCAACCAGCGACCCAGCAACCCTCCGCCACAGGCCCCCCGCCCCGACTCCCGGTCGGGAACGACCGACCCGGTGCGCTCAGCGCGGACCGTGAACTCGCACTCGCGTCGGGCTGATCATCCGGCAGATCGGGTGATTCAGCACCGCGCGGGCGCCTTCGCCGGGCGGCTGATCCCCCGGTGGGGCCGCCGCACCAAGCGCTTGCAACCCAACCGCCGCCCTCAACGAAGCGCTTCCGAACAAGGACACGGAAACTTTAGGACACGAGACGAAATGCCGGGCGTTCGACGTTCGCGATTGATTACTCCGCTGTCTTCGACAAACCTGTACCCACATCAACGTTGCTGCTCAAACGAGCCTTGGATCTGGACTGAACGGAAACCATGGAACCTGAACATGGGACCTGTACAAAAACCTACCAGCTTCGAGGACTTTTCTCGACCAACGATCGATCCGAACTCTATTGCAGTTCGTCAAACGACCGATCAACACTTGACCAGTTTAGGGACAATCCCAAGCTCAGGGTTGGCAACACGTTGCGCGTCTTGATCACGGTGCCTTGACGGTCTGCCAGTCCGCCCCGATGTCGCCCGCGTCGATTCCGGGGCATCGCCCGCCGATCCGAGCTTTGCAAACTCCAAACCTCGAACCCCCGAACCACAATGAACTCAACCCATCCTTTCCCGGCCGTTTCCAAGTCTGGCGCTCACGCCGCGATCCGGCGGGCTTTGGCCCACGGGCAACCAAGCAGGGTGTTGGCCAGCGTTTTTGTTCGCTGTGTGTTCGCAATCTTGATGGCGATTTCGTTGACCGGCTGCGGTGGTGCTAGAAACAGCCGCGTCGCGATCTCCGGGGCCCAAGAAGCGGGCGACCGGGCGTCGCCGCTGGCGATCGACGTCTCAAACCAGGTGGGGAGCGTCACAATCTTGTCCGGTCCGGGGGTCAAGGACTGGTCGGTCCGGACGCGGGTTCGCCAGGGCCAAAAGCGCCCGGTTGAAGAAGCGGTGTCCGCGGAGCTGGTCACCGCACCGGAAGGACGAACGTTGCGGGTGCTCGCGGCTCACCCCGACGGGGCGGCCACCGACGGCTACGCGATCAACCTGACAATCCGGGTGCCTGCCGCCGCGGGCGTTCGTGTGCGTACTGGGCAGGGCAACGTGTCGATCCGCAACGTCAACGGGCCGATCGATGTGCAAGTCGGCGAGGGGGCGGATACCCCGGCGTCCGGCTCGCAGGCAGCGTCCGACGCCAAGCTCGCGGGCAACATCGACGTTCGTACCAATCAGGCGATCACGACCCCGGTGCTCCTGGCAACACCCCGTGGCGATGTTCGCCTTTCCGCGACGGAAGGCTCCAGCGGCGCGCTCGACCTGACCGCCTCCCAAGGCTCCGTTGAGGTTCGTGCCCCCAAGGGACGCATGAGCAACGTCCGCCCCGGTGCTCGCCAGTGGCGCGGCGAGTACAACGCGGCGACGCACCCCTTCCGGCTCTTTACCGGAGATGGAACAGTGCTCGTCGAGCTTGGCGTGCCGGGGACGGGCGCCCCGCGTCTCGGTTCCCGCTGAGTCGATCTGGATCGGTGACCGGAAACCGTCATCGCCACAACGGGGGGCTCGCGGCTGTGTGCCGCGTGTCACGCGCATGAAACACCGGGTACGGGCGGCTCGTCAACCGATCTTCTTCGAGCACGCCGACCCAACTCAGGCAAGGCGCGCCGCGTACCGTCTCTTGGGTGCGGCTCAAGCTTGAGGAGTTCTTATGGACCAGGGCGTTTCGCAGGCTGGGATGGACGCGGGGCGTCTCCCGCCCGATTCGACCCCTGGCTCGCCTCGTCGCCAAGCGGCCTCCGACCCAACCGGTCTTCACGCCCACGCCGCGACCGAGCCGCTCGAATCGACGCTGAACGCGCTCGCGGCGCGAGCACGGACCTTCATGTTCATCGCGGCGGCGTGCGCCCTGGCCGCGAGCGTGCTGGCGACCCTTCTGGGCGTCGGACTCGTGGATTACGCGCTGCGACTCCCCGCCTGGATCCGGACGGTGGCGCTGATCGCAGCGATCGGCTTTGGTGCGCCGCTCGCCTGGCGTTGGCTGCGCGAACTTTCCACCTTTCGCCCCTCGACGCTCGACGTCGCCCTCCGACTCGAGCGCACAGCCGCCGCCCAGCGAGCAGGACTCGAAGGCCGACTTGCTTCGGCGGTTGAACTCACGCGCAGCGCGCGGGCTGGCGAGCTCTCCGAGCCGCAACGAGCGATGGTTGATCGCCTGGCGCGCCAGACGCGCGACGCCTTCCGATCGCTGGACGCAGCGCGGGTGCTCATGAACCCGTCTCGTCCCCGGCGGGCCGCCCTTGGCCTGGGCGTGGCGCTCATCCCCATCGCCATCCTGGCGCTGCTGACGCCCTCGCTGCTGATGACCGGCGCCGCGCGCACGCTCGCGCCCTGGGGCGGAGCGCAGTGGCCCAAGCGATTCCAGGTTGCGGACGCGACGACAATTCGCATTCATCCGATCGCCGCTGCCCTCCCGCTGCGGGCTGAGCTCCAGCGTTCGCCCCTGGCCGCGGGCAGGGCGGATGTTGCGGTTGTCGCCCGCGTTGTTCGCCAGGGCGAACGCACCCGCGAGACACGGTTCCTCATGACGAGCCAGGGCAGCACCGTCGCACCGGCTCGCCCGGCGGACACCCCGCTCGACGCTGAGCACCAAGGCGAGTTCTACGAGAAGGTCTTGGAACCGGGCGGCCTTGACCCCGGACTTGTGCGAGCGGCGGTTGCCCCAGCCGGACGTCGCGAGAAGGCGACGGGCGCGGGCACAGCGCCGGACACCGAAACCATCGATTTCCTCGACGCGGCTGGCCTTGAAGCGCTCGCTGCCCAGCACGCCGGCGCCACGCGCGATCAGGAAGAATCGGCCTATTTGGAATACTGGTTCCAGGCCGGCGACGATCGCACGGAGCCGACGCGGATTGTTCTGGGCCGCCCGCCCGAACTCGTCCGTGCCGTTGCGGTCGTGACCCCTCCGGCGTACGCCGCCAGCGCCGCCGCCCCCACGCTCGTGCGAGGCGTCCGCGAGGCCGCACCTTCTGGCTCATCGCAGGCGACGCTTGGTCCGGTGCTTTCCGGCTCGCGGATCGCGCTGATGCTCGCATTCTCCAAGCCCGTGTTCGGGCGCACCGATGAACTCTTGAACACGGAAGCAGCTCCCGAGCCTGGCTCGACTGAGGACGTCACGCTCGAAGGCGATGACGCCCAGGCGTGGCTTGGCGCCTTTGCGCCGGGCCTCTCGCTCGGCGCGGACGCTCGGATCCGCGTGCTCGCCAGCGCCTGGCTGGTCGAAGGAACGCTCCAGCGGTCGGGCGAGGCGACGCTCGTCGTGCGCGATCGACTCGGGCTGGAAAGCGGCGACGAAGTCTCTCTGCGGCTCGACGTCGTCGACGACCGCGTGCCTACTGCCCTCCTTGTTGACCCCGCCGCCGACGAGACCGTGCTCGCCAGCGCCGTGATCAACATCGGGGGCGAAGCCCGCGACGACGTTTCGCTCGCCGGAGTCGCGCTCGAACGACAGGTCTATTCGCCTGAACCGGGGTCCGAATCTCGTTCCCCCACCGTCGCAGGTGAACGCACTGATCTGGTCTCTCGCTCGCCCGTCGAGCCCGAAGCCGCGGACGGAGTGGGAAACCCGCCGACGAATGGCCAGACCCAAACCCCGACGGCCCTTGTGCCCGCCCAGGCGCGCCTGGCGCTCTCGCTCGACCTTGGGCCCCTCAACCTCCAACCTGGGCAGGAACTGTGGCTGACGACGCGGGCGTGGGACTCGTTCCCCGAGCCCCGCGAGGCGACCCGATCATCGCCCCGCAAACTTCGCATCATCTCAGATACCGAGTTCGTCGAGCAACTGCGCTTCGAGTTGTCATCGGTCCGTCAGGCGGCGATCAAGCTCGAGCAGGATCAGGGTGCGGCTCAAGACGCGACCAGCGAGGCCACCGCCGCTGAGGAGTTCCGCGCGGCGCGAGCGAGGCAGGGGCAGATCGCCGAACGGCTGCGTGCGCCGGGGGAGATCTTGCAGCGACTGACCGAGCGCGTCGAACGCAACAACCTGGGGGATAGGCAACTCAGCGACCTGCTTGGCGATGCACGTCAGGCCGCAGACGACGCCGGTCGCGAAGCCCGCGCTGCGAGCGAGGCGCTCGATCAGGCGTCGCAGCTCGCGCCCCGCCAGCCATCACAGCAGCGACCAACTGGGAACCAGCCCCCCGCCGGACAGCACACGAGTGAACAGGCCAGCGGTGAACAGGCCAACAGTCAAGCACCGACCAACCAGCAATCAAATCAGCAAGCGAATCAGCAAGCGGGCAGCGAATCTGCTTCGACGCCGGCGCAAGCGCAGACCTCGCCGCCGCCCAACGCCGGATCCGAAGCCGAAAGCCAGGCGGGCGCTGGCCAGCAAAGTCCATCGAGCGAGCAGCAGTCTTCTGGCCAACAGTCTTCCGGCCAGCAGTCACCGTCTGGTGATCAGGATGCGGGCCAGCAATCGGGCGAACAGGCGTCGCCCACGGGCAGTCCGCCCGAGGCCTCGTCCGACCCGGCCCAAGCCGCGGCCCGTGAAGCACAAGCTCGCCAGCAGGCCGCCAGAGATCAACTGGCCCGCCTGATCGACATGCTCGACCAGGGGCAGGACACGTGGGCGCTGCGTCGCCAGCTCGAGAAGCTCGCGGCCGACCAGCGCGAGCTGGCGCAGCGCACCGCCGAAGCCTCGCAGCGATTGGAGGGGCAGGACGCGCAGGAACTCGACGCGCAGGAGCAGGCGGAGCTGAACCAGCTTGCCCAGAGCCAGGACGAGCTGGCGCAGCGCACCGCGAACACGGTGGATCGCCTGACGGAGCGCGCCCGAGAGTCCGCGGCGTCGAACCCCACGCAAGCGGAAGCGCTGCAGCGGGCAGCCCAGCAAGCGCGCCAGGGCCGCGCGGAGCAAAACCAGCGTGAAGCCGCAGAGCAGACGCGGCAGAACCGGACGCGCACCGCCAACGAGCTCCAAGAGCGGGCCGCCCAGGCTCTCGAGCAAGCATTGCAGGCGCTGGAGCAGAGCCAGCGTCAGCGCGACGACGCGCTACGCCGTCTCGCCGCCGACATTGCCCAGCGCCTTGATCGCCTGATCCGCGTCCAAGAAGAGAACATCGCGGCACTGGAGCGCTTCATCGGGGGCTGGCCCGCGACCGGCCTCGACCAGGGCATGATCATCCTGCACCGCGACAGCGTGAGCGTCGCCGACGAGATTCGGACGCAGCGTGAGCTGGCGCCGGTTCGTCGCCTGATCCAGGACGCCGCAACCGCGCAGACTGAGGCCATTGTCGCCCTGCGGGCCACGCCTCTGAACAGCGCGGGTGCGATGGACGCCGAGGAGGAGAGCCTCGCGCTGCTCCAGGAAGCCAAAGACGCTGCCAACAAGGTTGAAGAGCAAGCGAGCGAGCGCGACATCGCTCGTCGACGGGAAGAGCTGCGGCGCACGTACGCGGCCCTGCTCGCACGCCAGACCGAGCTTGCCGCACGCGTCAAGCCTCTGCAGGATCTCGAACTGTCGCGTCGCGAGAGCCTTCGCGTCCGCGAGATGGGCGCCGAGCAGGACACACTCCGCGCCGATGCCGCCGCGGTGCGCGATACGACCGAAGGCCTGGGCGAAGCGGCGCTCTTCACGTTCGTTCACGATCAGCTCGATTCGGCGAACTCCGCCGCGGCGACTGGCCTGAAGGATGGCACCGTCACCAGGGCAACGGTTCGAGCGCAGGCCACATCGATCCAGTTGCTCGAGTCGCTTGTCGCGGCCTTGAAGGACGCCGCCTCGCAGCGCAAGGACGACTTCCGTGATCCCGCGCAGGGGGGCTCCGGGGGCGGGGGCGGAGGTGGCTCGGGCCAGCCCGATCCGCTCGTCCCGCCGCTGGCGGAGCTCCGTCTGCTGCGCATGCTGCAGCAACAGACCGCCGACCTGACTCGCGAGCTGGGCGAAGCGCCCGGCGCCGCCGCGGATGAACTGGCTCGCGTCAGCCAGTTGCAGCGCGACCTTGAGCGCCAGGCGGCCGACCTTGTCCGCCGCGTCGCGGATCAAGCAAGCCAGACGCCCAACGCGCCCAACCCGCCGGAAGGCCAACCACCGGAAAACCAGCCCCCGGAAGGCCAGCCCGCGGAACCCCAGGAGGCGACGGCAGGACCATCGACCGCAGAGAACTCGCCAAGCTCCAAGCCCGATTCCGGAGTCGACCAGCCATGAGCCACACGCGCACCAAGCCAACCGTGAGCACACCTGTACAGGCAAAGCCCGTCCAGGCAAAGCCCGTCCAGACGGGGCCCATCTTGTGGATGTCGTGGTGCGCGGGCACCACGCTCTTGATGCTGGCCTTGGCTCCAGTCGCTCAGGCGCACCCCGACGATGACATCGAGACCAAGCGTGCCGAGGCTCGCGATCGCGCCGCGTCGGTGCTCTCGCCAATCGACCCGGCCTCGCCTCGCGCCACCATCGACAGCACTGAGCTTCCGTCGCTCGATGAGTTGCTCGGGATCGCGCGAGAGGGGGAGGCGTCGCCCCAAGAGGCCGCCCGGGCAGAGCTTGATCGCCAGCTCTCGCCCGAGCAGGTTGCGGACGAGTTTCGCAAGACCGTCGCGCTCATGGACGAGTCCGCTGATCGCCTGGAAGGCCAGCGCGATGTCGGCCTTGCCACGCAGCGCCTCCAGGAAGAAGTCGTGCGCCGGCTGGATCGCTTGATCGCCCAGGCGGAGCAGAACGCCAAGCAATCGCAGAGCCGCCAGCGACGCTCGCAAAGCCAGCAGCAACAGCAACAACAGCAACAGCAGCGTCAAAGCTCGCGCCAGGCGCGAGCCCAGCAACAACAGCAGCAAGCGGCAAGCGCCAGCGAATCGGAAGACAACCCAAACCCGGCCGGACAGGCCGCCAACCCGCGGGCGCTCACCGCCTCGGCGGGTGCGACCTGGGGCAACCTCCCGGCGCACACTCGTGCGACGCTGCTCGAGGGGCTCAACGACCGTTACAGCTCGCTGTATCGCTCGCTCACCGAGGACTATTACCGTCGCCTTGCCGAGGAGCCCAAGCGATGAAGCACGCCCATGCCCGGGTGACCAGACCGACCGCCTCGCGGCTTTGGTCGCGTGCAGCAAGCGCCGCCGCGATCGTGGCAGTGGCCGCGACGACCACCACATTGAGCGGGATTGCGCAAGCTCAACCGGGCACACCGCCCGAGCCCGCGACACCAACCCCACAGACACCAACGCCCGCGTCGTCGCCAGTGCCCGATCCGACGCCAAACTCGACGCCCAACAAGGTCGACCCGCTGGAAGCTCCGCTCCCGACGTCGGCGCAGAACAACATCGCCGAAGGCGAGATGACACCCGAACTCGATCGAGCGGTCGAACAGGGCCTGCGCGCTCTAGCGGCGATGCAGAACGACGACAACTCCTTTGGCGAGGCCCGCTGGGGCCGCTCCGTCGCCATCACAGCGCTCGCGTGCCTGGCCTTCATGTCCGACGGCAACCTCCCCGGGCGCGGGCAGTATGGCGATGTCGTCGAGCGAGGCCTCCAGTTCGTGCTTTCCAACTGCGCCGAGAACGGGCTCATCGCGGCAGAGGCCGCCAACGGGCCAATGTACGGTCACGGGTTCGCGGCGCTCTTCCTGGGCGAGATCTACGGCATGACGGCGGGTGCCGCCGAGGGCACGAAAGAGGCTCGCCTTGCGGCACAGGTCCACGAAGCTGTCGTCAAGGCCGTTCGATTGATCCAGGCAACTCAGAACGAAGAGGGCGGGTGGCGGTACAACCCCGTTCCCTTCGACGCCGACGTCTCCGTGACCATCTGCCAGATCATGGCGCTCCGCTCGGCGCGCAACGCCGGGCTCGAAGTGCCCAAGGAAACGATCGACCGCGCGGTTGCCTATGTCCGCAAGTGCCAGAACGAGGACGGCGGATTCAAGTATCAACTCCAGAGCGGGCCCAGTGGCTGGGAGCGGTCCGCCGCTGGAATTGCCAGCCTCTTCTACGCCGGAATCTACGAAGACCAGGCGATCGACCAGGGCCTTCGCTATCTCATGAACACCGGGCTGCCCGGCCGCGCCGTCCGCCGATCGCACTACTACTACGGGCACTACTACGGCGTGCAGGCGATGTACTTGGCAGGCGGCGCACACTGGCAGACCTGGTGGCCCGCCATCCGCGAAGAACTCATCGCCAACCAGCGCCCCGCCGGCGAATGGGACGACCAATCCGTCGGTTCGGCTTACGGAACTTCCATGGCACTCATCATCCTCCAAATGCCAAAACGTTATCTGCCGATCTTCCAGAAGTGAACACGCCCCGCACGGCACAACTTCCGCACGCGAAACCCGAAAGGAGCCTGGTGCCGATCCGCCCCGCGCCTTCGTCGTTGACCAAGCCCTCGCTCGCCCGCGCCGCACGCCTCGTCGCCCGCACGCTCGTCGGCGTTCTGATGCTGGCCGGCATAAGTGGCGCAAGCGCTCAGCAGTCCATCCTCGGGCTGCGCGAGGCTCAGGGTGACGCACGCGATCAGGCCTCGACCGCCCGGGCTTTCTGGGCGTTTGATGGCTCGCTGACCCGGCGTGAAGGTCGCCTGCTGCAGCTCGATGGTGACCGCGTGGTCTACATCGATCACGAGGGAGAAACGCGATCGTTCCCCCGCTCAGCAGCGCTGCTGCTGGTGTTCCCTGGTGAGCCGGGTGCGAGCGCTCGCGTTGCGCAGCCCCCGGTGCTCTTCCCCGACTCCGGCGCCGGCTGGCTGGAGCTCGCAACCGGCGAGCGCCTGCCCGGCACGCTGACCGACAGCACCAATCCGACTGATCCGCCCAAGCCAAACGAGCCGCCCAAGCCAAACGAGCCGCTCGTGCGCTGGACGCCCCGTTTGGGCGAGCCATTGGAGATCGCTCTAGACCAGGTTTCTCGGCTCACGCTGACCGGGTTCGGAAGTCCGCCGCCCCCCGTCCGCGGTGGCTCCGCCGCGGCTGCCGACATCATCTACTTCGCCAACGGCGATCGCGCCGAGGGCTACGTGGAGCGCCTCTCGCACACGATCCGCTACGAGAGCGACGGCGTCGCCCGCGATGTGCCCATCGAACGCGTCCGCCAGGTCGAACTCGCCAGCGCTCGTCGCCCGCTCGCGGGGACGATCCTCTGGCTGCGAGACGCGACCGTGATGCGCCTGCGCGATGTCCGCATCGAAGAGGGGCAGATCGTCCTGTATCCCGGGGCGCCCACTCCCGCCTCGGCGCTCGACGTCCCATCGCCGACACCCGGGTCGGCTGTGGTCCTCCCGCTCGCAAGCGTGTTGTCGCTGAGCCTCAGCGCCGGGGCTTTCACGCCGCTGGCGTCGCTGGCGTTGGAGCGTGCGCCTTCCGAAGCTGCGGGAGGCGGCGCGACCTCGGTCTGGACTCCCGCGCCCAGGATCTTGGACGAGGAACCCGCTCCGGGAGGGTTGGAATCGATCCTGATCTCGGGCGAACAAAGCGTCGTCTGGCGGCTTCCCGAGCGCGCCTCGCTCGCGGCGATGACGCTCCAGCTCGCCTTCGACAGCCGGTCGTGGGGCGACTGCGTCGTCAGCGTTGAAGCGCTCGACGCCTCGAGCAAGCCGATCGCCTCGCCCGGCGCTCGCGCCCGACACCGCTTGAGCGCCGAGACGCCCGAGCACGATGTCCGACTCGTCCTGCGCGGCGCCGCGAGTATCCGCCTTCGGATTGAGAGCGGACCCTCCGGCCCGGCACAAGACAACATCGTCGTTCGCGACGCGGCCATCCTCCGTGCGACAGCCCCCGCGACCCGCGGGTCGCGGACGCCGTAACAGTTACCCTCCGCTTTGTCGCTAGCGAGCCATCGGTTGCGAGTCGCGGCGACGCCGGGCAAGCGGAACCAGGCCGACGAAGACGAGAGTCGTCGCGCCGGGCGCAGGGACGGAGTAGAGAAAGAAGCCGAGGTTGGCCTGTGGCGACTCGCCGAGGTCGATCTGCTGGTTGTTGGTGAAGTCGTAGATGAAGCGGGAGCTGTTGCCGATGCCGATGGGCCCGCCGTACAGCATGCCGACGTCATCGATCGATGCGCCGACGACATCGCTGAACTGGATGGAGAGGTACATGTTGCGGGAGGTGGGGATCTGAGCTGGGAGCCAGGCAGCACCATCAGATGAAATCAAGTAGGCGAAACCTGCGGGCATGTTCACAAACAGCGGTGAAGAGCGTTCGGAATAGACAAGCTGTCCGTCTGCGTTGTAGAAGCGAAACGTAACACGCAAGTTATTGATGGTTGAAGACGAGAAGTTGACGATACTAAAACCAATGTTTGCGACATAACCAGGATGCCACTTCGCGAGTTGCAAATCGTCGCCGAACTCACGATCGGATGTGCGAATTCGATTGCTAAACACCGTTGGAGCCGAATAGTTATCGTAGTTCCTCACAATGTCATCAGGACCGAGATTGGTGTCTGAGCCGCCGTCGTCTTCTTGAATCGTCCAAGGCGTGCCATCAAAGGTTGGCGTGTACGTGAACACTCTGACGGGGTTTGCGTGGCCGATGGCTCCAGCGAGGAACAGGGGGGATGTTGCCATTAAGAAGGCGGTCAACCGTTGCATCATGTACTCCTTGTGTTCGCTCACAGGTCGTTCGGTGTGCCATAGTCGGGGGCGTATCCGCGCTGGTTGTTTGATGGATTCCACTTGCTGAAGAAAAACTCCCAGTCGTCTGCGTTGACAACGCCGTTGCCATCGATGTCGCCAGTCGCGAAAACACGGACGGCTGGCTGCGGATGAGATGGATTGAGAATGTACGGCTTGATCACGTTGTACGCATCATCATGGTCGCTGCCGTCCAACTCGCTGAGCGGGTCGTCTTCCGTCACGACCCCATCGCCGTCAAAGTCCGCGACCTGTATCTTTCCCATGCTGTACCAGCGCTTCGCTTCCTCCACCTTCACTTTGCCGTCGGGACCGGCTGGTGTGTAGAAGCTGAGCACGTATCCTCGCTTGCGAACTTCAAGATAGTCGTTCCAGGAGGGGCCGGGGCTGCAGTCGGACAAGTAGTGGACTTCGCTGGTGAAGCGACGATTGAGCGCGGTGAGATCGACCCGCAGCGTCCGGTTGGTGCACGACCGATAGAGAGCTCTGCTGTTTGCGAACCACCGGGTCACCGCAAGGGCACAATCATCTGCGAAGTTGTTGCCATCATCGGAAAAGGGGAAGGCTTCGCCGCCTATGCGAATGCCTTGACTGCGGAGGTACGGGTTGCGAGAGAGCTCCAAGAAGCCCCAACGCTGGGCCTTCGTCAGCGAGTTGGCGGTGACGGCATCGAGCCAGATCGTGCGGAAGCCCGCGGCGATCCACGGCTTGATCTGCATCCAGAACAGTCGCATGTGCGACTCGACGCGAGGGTCGATCGGGATCAGAGTGATCGGTGCCGGGATGCGCGACTCGGTCCAGTAAGTGATCGTTCTTGGTATACAGTTGTTGGAGTCACGCCATTCGACAAACGAGATTGCCGGTCGATGCCCACCATCCCACACAGGCGGCGTGGTTACTGCTGCGGTCTGTTGGGTTGCAAGGTTCAGTTGATCACCGGCGCCGCTGAGCGAGCCGCCGATGTAAACCTCCAATGAGATCCTGTCCGGCTCGGTGTCGGGGCTGGTGGACACGTAGTCGCGCACGAACTCGCCCCAGGCGTTCAGTTGGGTCGTCGGTTGGCCATTGAGGTGCACGAAGCCGGTGAAGTACTCACGTTTCCACTGCGGCATCGCCACATACTGATTCATCGACTGCGTCGTGCCGCCATTGCTGTATATGGGCAGCGACGTTCCGTTGCAAGGAGTGCTGAAGCCATTCTCGGTCACCCCGAGCGTCCCTCCAGGCAAGTGCAACACGAACCGACGAAAGCCGTTTGCTGCGTGGGTCTTGATCCGGCGAATGAGTACGTCGAAGGCGTCGGGAATGCCGTTGGGCACACGAGTCTGATTGCCGTCCTCTACGTTGCCGATCAGGTCGTATCTCACGATTCCGATTTCAAGGGGACGGGGGGTTTGAAGGTCGAGGCCATCGTCTGGCCAGTACTCGGCCGGTCCGTTATTCTGCGGCCACCACCAGTCAACGTTTCCCCGAGGATTGTTCAAGTAGTCGCCGCTGCTCATCTGAAACACGGCAAGTGGGCGGCGATCCTTAGCCCATGAGGGTGCCGCAGCCGCCCACGAATACCCGGGCGTGAGCGTCCCCAGCGGGTTCTCGGTCAAGCCGAGTCCGCTGTCCAACGGAATCACCGGCGAGTTGAGCGGCATGACGTGAGTCGCACAGAATGGCCCGTTGATCGGCGTCGGATCGCCGCCCTCGATGATCGCGCCGGCGCCGACGGTCACTTGAGCGTTGCTCTCAGTCGCCACGAATGCCGCGGATCCAGCACCAATCATGCCAGCGAGACGGAGCAGAATGCTCAGCGCCCCCCCCCCGCTACAAAACTCGTCTTCATTGAAACCTCCCGGGTTGATCTGCGGCACCGCTCGTTGCATCAGAGCGGTGTCGATAGCAAGAGGCTACCACGAGCTTCCGCCCATCGCAACCGCCGAATCGCGAAGATCGCGCTAAGAACCGCAAGACTCGGATCAGTGGACGGTGGACCCATAAACGTGGTCACGCCAACGCTCTGTTCGCGAGTCGCACGGCTCTCAGCGTGATCTTGCCGCTGGCGGCGACGGGTAACTCACGCGGCTCGGCGTCGCCGCCAAGCGTGCCGGGCGAAGCCACGCCTGCCGGATCCGCGGCGGGCGATCCGGCCCCGGGCGAGAGCGGCGCATGCACGCGGGCGATCTCAGTCGCTCGGATGAGGCGAGCGGTCGCGTCGAAGTCGATCGCGCCCTCGCTCTCCTTCTTCAGGATGACTTCCACCAGCAGCGCATCACCCGGGCGCACGAATCGACCATACTTCAGGGCTCGAACGCGCCCCAGCACCAGCCGCGACGCCCCGGGACGCTGGGAGAGGACGAGCATCCGCCTCGCCGCCTGGACCATCGCTTCGAGCATCATGACACCCGGGAGTACCGGATACCCCGGAAAGTGATCCTGCAGGTATTCCTCCGCACCCGTCACGTTCTTGATCGTGACGATTCGATGCTGCCCGTGCTCGATCACGCGGTCGACGAGGTCAAAGTGCATTCGATGACGGTATCGGGCACGTCCCGCGTACGCTGGCGGTGTGGCGACGATCGTCGAGCCTGCAGTCTGCGTCCGACAGTGGGATTGGTCCGAGACCAGCCAGACCGTCTCGCTGTTTTGCCGCGAGTTCGGGCTCCTCCGCGGGCTGGCCAAGGGCTCACGGCGTGAGAAGGCCAACTTCTCCGGTGGAATTGAACTCCTCACTCTCGGCGAGATCGTTGCGATCCCCAAAGTCAGTGCCTTGGCGACACTGACCGCGTGGGATCTAATCAACCCGTTCACGGGCGTTCGACGCCACCTTGACCGGTTCTACGCGGGCATGGCCATGCTCGAACTGACGAGCGCCGGCCTGCAGGAGGGCGACCCACATCCGGCGCTGTTCGACTCCCTCGTCGAAGCCCTTGGGCTGCTCGCCGGGGGTGAAGCAGACGCCCTCGTCACCCTGGCGCGCTACCAATGGGCCCTGCTCAGCGAGACGGGCTCGCAGCCGGAACTTGAGTTGGATCGCCGCAGCGGCAAGGCGCTGGCCCCGGCAACGCTCTATGCGTTCATCCCCGCGCTCGGGGGGTTCCAGGGCGTTGACGACGGACGAACCGGCCCCCCGGGATCGTGGCTCGTGCGCTCCGAAACGCTCAAGGGCCTGCGGGCGGTCGCCTCAGGCGCGGGCGGGGCGCCGGACAGGGCGGTGGCGGGCCGATGTGTGAGATTGCTGGCGAGCTATGCCCGGGAACTGCTCCACGCGGAGTTACCGGCACTCAAAGCGGTGGAAGAGGCGGTGCAAGGCTCAACGCATGCAGCGATCCCGACGGCTCGCGTGAAGCCCGTGCGCGAGCGGACCGATCATCCAGAGTGAACTCGGTTCGATCTTTCCCCACCGGCTCATGAACAGCGAACTGCTCAGCCAGGTTCTCGGATGCAAGTCGCTGCCGTCGCTACCGGCGGTCGCGGTCCGCGTGATCGAACTGACCAGCGACAAGAACGTGCGACTTGCCGAGCTCGCCCAGACGATCCAGCACGACCAGGGACTCTCGGCAAAGGTGCTTCGCACCGTCAACTCGTCGTTCTACGGCATCCGGACCCGCTGCTCAACAATCGATCGCGCGATCGTGATGCTCGGGCTCTCGCCCGTCAAGACGCTCGCGCTGGGCTTCTCGCTCGTGTCGACGATCGCGGAGAAGGCCGACGAGCACTTCGATCTCGTCGCCTATTGGCGTCGCGGGCTGTACTCGGCCGTCGCCGCCAAGGTCGTCGCGGAAGCAGCAAAGTTCCCTCGCGCGGACGAGGCATTCCTCGCGGCCCTCCTGCAGGACGTGGGCGTCATGGCGATGTACCTCTCGATCAAGGCCGAGTATCGCAAGGTGCTTGCCGAGACCGGAGGCGACCATGCCAAGCTGGCGCGGGCGGAACTCGCGGCGTTCGAGCTCCAGCATCCGGAGATCGGCGCAATGCTCTGCGAGCGGTGGCGCCTGCCGGACGAACTGGTCGTTCCCGTGCGGTACCACGAGAGGCCGACCGCGGCGCCGGTCGAGCATGCGACCCTCACGCACTGCGTGGCGTTTGGCAATCTCGTGCACGATGCTCTGTCGCTGCCCGACCCGACGCCCGCGATCCGCCGGATGTACACGCGGGGCAACGAGTGGTTCCAGCTCGATACGTCCACCGTCGACGCCGTGCTCAAGCGTGCCGGCAACTCCGTCAAGGAGATGTCGAACCTCTTCAAGCTCGACACGGGCCCCTTCCCCTCGGTCGACGCGGTGCTCGAAGTCGCCAGCAAGCGCCGGGCCGAGAGCGAGAAGACGGTGCGTGTCGGCGATGATTCCGGCCTCAACGCGCTGCTCGTGGACTCGGGCGAGCACGACGCGCTCACGGGCCTGGTGGGACGCATCGGCTTCGACCAGGCACTCCGCGGCGCGATGACGCCGCGTAACGCACGCGCATCGGTCTGCCTGGTCAAGGTTGTTCTGGAAGGGCTGCGGGAATATCAAAGCCGGTTCGGAGAAATCGCCGCGGACGATGCTCTGGTCGGAGTCGCCGCGGTCATCGCCCACGCGTTCCATGGCAAGCAGGCAACGGTGTGCCGCCTCGGCGGAGAGCTCTTCGCGGTGGTTGCCGAGGGCTGTGCGCTGAGCGAGGTCAGCGAGCGGATGGAATCGCTGAAGCGCGAGGTCGCCTCGCAGTCAACCGTCGGCGACTTTGGCCCGCTCAAGATCAGCGTCGGCCTTGCCTCGACCGACACGGGACTGACCTCCGCGGAAGAACTTGTCCGCGCCGCGGTTCGGGCCCTTCAGAACGGGCGCGAGACCGGGCGGATGAAGATCGCGGCCTGATCAATCTTCTCCCACCCAGCGCCTGAAACCAGAGCCCTAACACCGCTCACATCGACCGGTGTTCCCCTTTGCCGCTCGCTCATCGTTCCGATCGACGCGCGAGCGCATCGCGGAGCAACCCTTCGCACGCCGAGAGAAGCATGTCGTGAACGCGGGTGAAGCCGTCGTAGCCTCCCGAGTAAGGATCGGGCACGTCGGGAACATGCGAGTCCTTGTCCAGAGAAGGGTCGAACGACATCATCAGCCGCGTGCGGACGGGGTCGGCTCCGAGGTTCAAGAGATCGCGAAGGTTCTTGCGATCCATCGCGAGAATGTAGTGGAATCGCTGGAAATCGGTGCCCGGGGCAACGACGCGGGCGATGTGCTCGAGCGGCACATTTCGTTCGCGGAGTGTCTGGGCGGTTCGCGGGTCTGCGGGCCTGCCAGCGTGCCAGTGCCCGGTGCCGCAAGAATCAACATCAAACTGATCGGCAACGCCCCGCTGCTGGATCAAGTGCAGGAACAGGCCCTTGGCCATGGGCGATCGACAGATGTTGCCCAGGCACACAAAGAGCACGCCGAGGCGATTGTCGACCCTTTCGATGGACATTCCTGAGTTCACGAGCGAGCTCCTTGGTGGGCGGCGCCGATCACGATTTCCATGAAGCGACCGAGGATGTCGTCGACGACACCCGGAGCATTGAACGCGCGGGAGTTCTCGCGGGCGACACCTTCCGGTCGGGCCAGATGCACCAGCGCCCGAGCAATGTGGACCACGCCATCGGTCGAGGCGGGGATCGCCAGCGGGTGGGGTGGCAGCGAGCGTGGGCCGACGGGCCAGACAACGGGAAGCCCCAACTCCAGCGCAGTCTCACAGGCCCAAGTCGCCCGGAGGCTTCGGCGCCCTGGGCTCGTTGGCGGGCCGTGCTCCATCGCGCCGGTCATCGCAGGGTCGAGCAGCACCGCGTGGCCGCCAGCAAGCAGCGCGGCGAGCGGCTCATCCGTCAGTTCAAGGTATGGTGTTCGCGCCAGGCGTCGATCCAGCCGCAGGGCCCGGATGGACTCGCGGGCAGCGCGGGGCATGATGCCGGTCACGCGTACTCCGTGGCTGGAGACGATCCCAAGCACACGCACGCCAAGCAGCGCCGTGGTGTCGCTGGGCGGATCGCAAAGCCACACGACGCGAAAAGTTACTTGGCGAGGCTCGCCCGATCCCTGCGGGGCCTCGATCGCCACGTGAGATCGAAACATCAACCCTTCCGCCTGCTGAAGAAAGCTCGGCGCATCGGGTACAGGGCCGTCCGCAGACCGAGCGTCCTGTGGCTTGCACAGTTCCTCCAGTTGCGGGCGGGAGAAGACCGGCGCGGCAGCAAACGCCGCGTTCGCGGCGTGCCGCGTTGCCGCCTGGCAATCGAACGAGGGCGACCAGCACACGACGGCGTCGAACGGGCCATGTACCCGAAGCCAGCGGGTGAGCGATCTCGCCGCGACCAAAGGGTTCCCCGCCGGCAGCGGCACGCGATGGGGCGTTCGCAGGCCCAAGGCGTCGGCCCGCCACTCCTGGGTTGAGCTGCCAAGCACGCACGCAACCTGCACGCTTTGTGGATCACGCCGCGTCGCTAGCGCCATGAATCGACGGCAGAGGTCAACGCCGCAGTCATCGAGCGGGTCCGATGCATCAACCCACGGACGAAGGGCCGATGTCAGCGACAGCAACCCGGGATTGGCGAGTGCTGCGCGCGGACGTCTCGGAAGTGCTGGGGTGTCACGCTCGCGCGCCCCCACGAATGGCGCGGGCACGCGATCGTGCGGAGCGAGCGGATGGACGACGTGGGCAATACGCACGGCAGCAAGACTCAGCGTCGCTCTTGACGCGGCCCCTCGCCGCGCACGCGAACTCATCGGGGCGAGAGGACCTAGCCGGGGGCACGGGTGGAATCGCGAGCGACGGTCTCGAAGAACAGCTCCGCGACCGCCGTGCCACAGAACTCCGCCAGAGCGTTCTGAGCCTTGGCGATCTCAGACGTTGAGCGCGGCGCGCCCTTGGCCTGACGCTTGGGCGTGACGTTCAGCGGGAAACCCAGCTTGTCCGCGGGCCAGAGTCGCTGATCGGCGACGGGGTCGATCACCTTCACCGACATCGACGCCGTCGGATAGAACTCCTCCCCGTCCGGCGTGAGCGAGAAAGCGTCGATCGCGACATAGATCATCAAGTCGACCGGGCGCCCGTCCTTTGTCCGCAAAGCCCGACCAACTTCAACGATGCTCATCGGCTCGCCGGCTTTCTCGCCGGCAACCACCGCGAGCGCGTCCGCCCCTCGGACCATCTCCTTGACAACTCGTTCCCGCAGCAGCGCCTTCTCGGCGGCCTCGGCGATTGTCAGGCGCAGGCTCCGCCGAGGCAGTCGATTATCCCGATCGTCGATGAACACGACCGCAAGCCGATCCTTAGGCAACTCATACGCCCGGGGCATCTTCTCTGGACCCGAGATGAAGTAATACGCCGGCCCCACGATGTTGCACGCGGGCAGCACCAGCACGAGGAACGGAAGCAGCACTGGCAACCAGCGCCGCCAGCTCGCCCGCGGAGCGGTCGACTGGCCGGGTGATCGAGTGATGTCGGTTTGGCGGATGATCATGTGTTTCAGTACCCGACTGCCCGACCAACTGCCCGACCGGCTGATCGGCCCCGTGACGCCTTACCTCCCGATCACCTGCTTCGTCGCCACCAGCGTCTGATCCACCTTCTGCTTGAACGCCTCGTACCCCGCGCGCCCCATCAGACCGAAGGTCGCCTGCTTGCCAAGCTCGACCGCCGGCTGGTCGTACGCGTCGACGTTGAGCAGCACCCCGGCGTACGCCGTCGCAACCTGCCAAAGCTGGATGAACTGGCCAACGTGCCTCGCGTCAACCCGAGGGAACGAGATGGTGTAGTTTGGACGCTGCGATTCAACGAGCGCGTACTCCGTCGCCCGCTTCTCAACATTCAGCAGGCCGCCCATCGATGCACCCTCGAGATACTTGGTCGCTTCAACGCCCAGGCCCGACGGCACGCCGACGTCGCGAGCGAACCGCTCGACCTGCACCAGCCCGATCACCTTGTCGTTCGGGCCCTCCCGGTAAAGCTGGATCTGGGAGTGCTGGTCCGTCGCGCCCAGGGCCTTGATCGGCGTGAACCCCGCGTACACGGTCTCGCCCGATCGATCGACCCGCTTGCCAAGGCTCTCCGCCCAGAGCTGGCGATACCAATCCGCCAGCAGATAAAGCCCGTTGGCATAGGGCATCATCACGTGGTTGGTCTTCCCGAGCGTCGTCCCCATTTCAACCAGAAGCCACGCGAGCATCGCCGCCGGGTTCTTGCCAAGCTCGGCCCGCGAGCATTCCGCGTCCATCTCTGCCGCTCCGGCGAGCAGTTCCTCGATGCTGATGCCGCACATCGCCGCGGAGAAAAGGCCCACCGGCGAAAGCACGCTGAACCGCCCGCCCACGCCCTCGGGAACGGGCAGAGTCGCGTAGCCGTCGGCGTCGCAAATCCGGCGCATCGTGCCCTTGGCGGGGTCGGTGATCGCGACGATGTTCTTGGCAAAGCTGGTGCCGAGCGCCTTGCGAAGCGCGTCGCGCACCACCATGAACTGCGCCGCGGTCTCCGCTGTCTCGCCGCTCTTGGAGATCACGTTGAAGAGCGTGCCCGCCAGCCCGGGCGGCGCCTGCCCTTCGCCCTTGGCGCTGGCGCAGAAGTCCAGGATCGCGCCGAAGTTGTCCGGGTCCACGTTGTCAATGACGAACAGGCGCGGGCCCGGGCGTGCCGTGGCATCGAGCAGGTTGTACGTGGGCGGATTCAGCGCCGACTGCAGTGCGATGTTGCCCAGCGCCGAACCGCCAATCCCCAGCACCACAACAGTGTGGAACCGCCCCTTGCAGGCGTCCACTGTGGCCCGCACGCCCTTCACGTGCTCGCCCTTCATCGGGTCGAACGGAAGCTGCCGCCAACGCTCCCACCCCGTGCCCCGCGTCTTGGCGAGTCGTTCCGAGGCGGCGGCAACGGAGGCGGCGGCCCGAGACCCGGCCTCGAGCAGCGCCGGATCGACGCCGTGAGACCCCACCCGGGTCGAGAGACAGTTGGCGTAGTCGAGGATCAGCATGCCGGAGGTTAGCGCGGCAGGCGGCAGAAATAGCCAAGAGGCCAAACGCCTCCTGCGACCAGCCCGATCCTTCTCCCCCGGACGCCCAATCCCCCATTGGCAGAGCCTGATCCCCGATGCCCGCCGCCTTACTCCTCGCCCGGCTTGAGCACCCGATCATCGACCCGGTCGATGCTGGCCCCCAGCGTGCGGAGGCGATCGTCAAGGCGTTCGTAGCCCCGGTCCAGGTGGTACACGCGGTTGACGATCGTCCGTCCCTCCGCTGCCAAACCGGCCAGCACCAGCCCCGCCGACGCGCGAAGGTCGCTGGCCATTACCGGCGCCCCGACCAGTTTCCGCACGCCGCTGATCACCACCGTCGCGCCCTGGCGGCTCATGCGCGCGCCCATTCGGCTGAGCTCTGCAACGTGCAGGAACCGCTCGGGGAAGATCCGCTCGGTGATCACCGAGTTGCCCTCCGCCAGCGTCAGCAGCGCCATGAACTGGGCCTGAAGGTCTGTCGGGAAGCCCGGGTGGGGCTGCGTCGTGATTTCAACCGGCCGAAGCACGCGGTCGGTCGTGATCCGCACCGTCCGACGCATCTGGTCCGTGCTGGCGTCGATCGGGCGCGCCTGTACCCCGATGAACGACAGGCGATCGAGCGCCGCCATCAACGCGTCCATCGGGCAGTTTTCGAGCGTCAGGTCGCCGTTGGTGATCGCCGCGGCACACATCAAAGTCCCGGCCTCGATGCGGTCCGGGATCACGGTGTGCTCCGCCCCGCCCAGCTCGCCCACGCCATCGATGCGAACTCGGGGGGAGCCATGCCCGCTGACGCGAGCGCCCATCCGATTGAGCAGGTTGGCCAGGTCGACAATCTCAGGCTCGCACGCCGCGGACTCGATCACCGTCGTTCCCCGCGCCAGCGCCGCGGCACACATGACATTGGCGGTCCCCAGGACCGTCGAGCCATTGGGCCCGCCCAGGAAGATCGTCGCGCCGCGCAGCCCGTCGCGCGGGGCCCGGGCGATGATGTCGCCCCCGTCCAGTGTGATCTCGGCCCCAAGCGCCGCCAGACCCCGCAGGTGCAGGTCGACCGGACGATCGCCAATAGCGCACCCGCCCGGCATCGAGACACGGGCAAAACCACGCTTGGCGACCAGAGGCCCCAGCACGCAGATGCTTGCACGCATGGTCCGCACCACGTCGTAGCGGGCGTGGCTCACACTCTCGTCGATCACGCGGAGGGTCAGCGAGCGATCCCACGCGGGACGAGTCGGCTCAACTGCAGGAACGTCCACGCCAGCCCCGCCAGTCACGCTGCCCGCGACGCCAGACGCCAGCCCGCTGAGCAGGGCGCCGGTCGGCCCGCCGCTCTCGACGGGCGCTCCAAGCTCGCCCAGCAGGCGGAGCATGTTGCGAATATCCGCCAGGTCCGGGACGTCGTGGAGCGTCACGGGCTTGCTGGTCATGAGCGCCGCCGCCAGAAGCGGGAGCGCCGCGTTCTTCGAGCCCTGGACGCGGAGACGACCCTCGAGCCGCCGCCCGCCCTCGATCACGAACGTATCCATCCCTGGACCTCGCCCTTTCTGCCACCACTGCCGACCGCCGCGGCAATATATCGGCCCCGAAAGGCCCCGAACATCATGGTCCCGCGGTTTGCGCTCACTTTCTCTGCGGCGCGTGCGCCGCACCCTCGCCTCCTACCCTTCTCGTCCGATGTCCCGACCCCGCGTTTACCTTGAGACCTTTGGCTGCCAGATGAACGAGCTGGATAGCGAGCTCGTCGTTGGAGCGTTGCGGGCGCTCGGCTACGCCTTCACGACCGACCCCGACCGGGCCGCTGTCGTCCTCTACAACACCTGCTCGGTCCGGGAACACGCAGAACAAAAGGTCTGGTCCCGCCTTGGGGAGCTGGCGATCCGAAAGCGACGCGAGCCCGGGCTCGTCGTTGGCGTCTTGGGATGCATGGCCGAGCGGGATGGGATCGACCTCATCAGGCGGATGCCGGTCGTCGACGTCCTATGCGGCCCGGGCGAGCTCGACAAGCTCCCCGCCTTGCTCGACAACGCTGTCCGGACCCGAGCCTCGCTCCTGGCCGACGAACTCCTCCCCGACAGCCGCCCAGCGGATTTCCAGGCCCCGGATTGGATCGTCGCCCGCTCCGCCAACCAGGTGGCGCTCCAGGGGAACACGTCGCGGCGCAGCGGAACGCTTGCCGCGGCCCAGGATTCCCTCGAACTGCTCGACCTTTCTCGCGCGATCTCGCCGCTGGACGAAGGGCCCTCGCTCCACGACCCCCTCCAAGAAAACCAACCCGCCTTCGTGTTCTCAGGGGGTCATGGCGTTGGCGACGGGCAAAAGCAGTCGCGCCGTTCCGCCTACGTCCGCATCACGCGAGGTTGCAACAAGTTCTGCACGTATTGCGTCGTGCCTTTCACCCGCGGCGCCGAGGTCCACCGTCCGCCCCAGCACGTCATCGACGAGTGCAAGAAGCTCGCCGACGCTGGCGTCATCGAAGTCACCCTCCTGGGTCAGACCGTCAACCACTACCGCTTCGAGCACGGAGCGGCGGTCACGGTCGGCGGCGTCGTGCAACCCCAGAAAGGCCGCAGCTACTCGGGCGGGCATCGTCGCGATCCCTTCGCTGGCGCGGGCGTCACCACCTTCGCCGACCTGCTGCGCGACATCCACGAGCAGGTGCCGGAAATCCAGAGGCTGCGCTTCGTCACCAGCTATCCGCGAGACTTTGGCGACGATGTCCTCGAGGTGATGCGCGATTCGCCCCGCATCTGCAGATACCTGCACGTGCCCGCGCAGACCGGTTCCGACCGCCTGCTCGGCGCGATGAACCGGGGTTACACGATCTCTGAGTACTTCGAGTTCCTCGATCGAGCCCGAACCTTCCTGCACCAGCCGGAGCGTGGCCGACCCCTGATGGTGTCGGGAGACATCATCGTGGGCTTCCCGGGGGAGACCGAAGATGACTTTCTGGCGACCGCGGCCATGCTCGAACGGGCCCGGTACAAGAACTGCTTCATCTTCAAGTACAGCCCGCGTCCGGGGACGCTCGCATACGACAAGTTCGCGGACGATGTTCCCGATGCCGTCAAGCGTCGGCGAAACAACGAACTGCTCGCCCTGCAGACGCGCATCAGCGACGAGATCGGCCGTGAACTGGTGGGAGGCGCCTACCGCGTCATGGTGGAAGGCCTCTCGCGCCGCGAGCTGAAAAAGGCCGCGACGCATGGCGAACTCCGCCGGCGGGAGGCGGTGGCGTTCGCCGGGGCCGCCTCGCAGCGAGACCAAGGCCCCTCCAGTGGCTCGGGCGGCGGCGTGATGCTCACGATTGCTGGTCGCTCGCTCCCCAGCACGGGCACGCACGCCGAGCCCTCGAGCGCTCAGGACGCCTGCTCGCTCGATGCGTCGCACGTGATCTCGTCCGACGATCAGTCGCCAAACCTTTCGAACGACGCCCACGAAGCCCCCGACGAACTTGTGCAGTTCTCCGCGCGGACCGATGGCGACGTCATCGTCTTCTTCGACGCGCCCCGAAGCCTCGCGCCACGCCTCGTTGGCAACATCGTGCCGGTCCGCGTTCATCGCTCCGCAGCGCTCGGCCTCTTCGGGCAGTTGATCCCGGGTCAGTGAACGCTCCGACCTTGTCCGAGTCGCTCGGGGCTCGAGTCGAAACTCGACCGAGACGGAAAAACTCGCAGTCGCTCGCCATCTGACGGGAACCAGCCGGGCCGACGCGCGTCCAACGCTCACGGTTTGTCGGCTGCATGAGCTAAGGCGCGGCTTGCAGATAGATTCGCTTGTCCTGCAGGCGGCAGGCGTGCGAGCTCGCGTCCGGTGTGTTCGCGAGCGGCTCGTTTGCGTGCAACTCCTTTGCGTGCTTTCAGCTGATATGCATGGAAGCGATGCAAGCCGGCTGTTTCGAAAGTTCCGTCGCGACTCGCAGTGTCCATTTCATCGGGGATTCACATGGCCATCCGCCCGCGCGCGTTCAGTCTCGTCGAGCTATTGCTGGTTGTTGCGATCATCGCGATCCTGATGAGCATCGCCCTGCCGGCGATCGCCAAGGCGCGGACTGCCGCCGCCAGAACCGTCGGACATGCCCACATGAAGTCGCTGACCGACGTTCACATGGCGTGGATCACTGACCACAAGGGGGACTTCTACAACCCGAACCTCTCCGGCGTGCCTCGCGCCGAGCTCGAGTACGACTTTCATTTCCTCGAGGATTCCCGATACAGCGGCGAGGGGTTTGGCGTGTACTGGTACTCGTATATGGCCGCCGCCGAGGGATACTCCAGCACGCCCCTGGAGTCCTTTTTCTCCCCCGCGGACGCGAAGCATCTCGGGCAGTTCCGCTCGTCGAGCGGCGGACGTGAATCGCTGCTTCCGGGTTCCTTCTTCTATTCTCCGGTCTTCTTCCGCTCGCCCGATCAGTACGACTTCACGGTCCGCGCTCCAAATCCCTGCGCGAACTGCCGGGGCGAAGCGCCGCAGTATCGAGGCGATTGCTGCACGCCCCGAGACTGCCAGCCTTGCGCCTGCGCAGCCGGAGCACGCATTAACGTTGAGATGGTCGCGTGGCCCTCGTCGAAGGCTCTTCTGTTCGAGCGCGCGGATTTCACGCAGAAAACTCGCGTCACCGTCCGCGAAGGCGGGGAGTCCGTCGTGCGTCCGCTGCCCCCCGCGTGGAACAATCCCAAGGCTCGCATCGGTGTTGCCGCGATCGACGGCTCGGTCACGGTCGCGGACGTCGGACGCCTCACGCAACTCGCTGCGGAATCGCTCCGCGACGATCCCGGTCTCAACATGCTTCCCGTTGATCTGCTCTCGGTCCGCGACTCGTGGTACCCGCTCCCGCCGGGCGGGAACGGTGTCATCGAGGCTGGGGAGCACAACTTCGCCGTAGACGGCAAGTATCCGATGTTCTTCGCCGCCACGCGTTACGGCGTCCGAGGCCGCGACCTTCAGCGATAGTCGATGATCCTCACACTTGTGCCACCGCCTACGCCATCTCATGAGTCCAGATTGACGCGAGCGCGGCGGGCACTTGCTCTCCGCGACCTCAGACACCGCGTGCTCGGTTCTCTGGAGGATCAATGTCATGCGCTGGGGCGAGCCGTCGCCCGGTGTGGCGGGGCGATGCTGGGCCGCAACTCGCCACTCGGGCGCCTGTCGCGCCGCGCTCGCCCGCGAGTGACCACGTGGTACCTCGATCGTCGCGATGCCAGCCTCGCCGCGCGCCAGCGGTTCGCTCAGTATGCACGCTCTCGGGCATCGGCGGCATGGGACGCCGCCGGTCGCCCCGTGTGCCGTCTGCTCGCCAGCACGCTCGCTGCCCCGCTCACCCGTGCCACC
Source organism: Planctomycetota bacterium (assembly GCA_033763815.1). Lineage (GTDB taxonomy): Bacteria > Planctomycetota > Phycisphaerae > Phycisphaerales > UBA1924 > JANRJU01. The sequence continues at coordinate 132,819 of JANRJU010000011.1, read as the reverse complement.
GAGCGCGCATGGCGGCGCTTGCAACACGCCATGGATCCGCTTCTCGGTGCGGTCCGCCGCTGCGGCGCGGATGTTGCCCACGCCCTCCGGCAACGCAGCGACAACGCGTGCGGGCGGCTGCTCACCGGCGCCCGCCATTCGCTCCGCAACAGACTGGACGAGTTCGCCTTCTGGTCGCAGCGGATCACCGAGCGCACCGGCTTCCAGCCCATGCGAACTCTCGGGGCCCTCGCGGCGGCGGGGCTTGGAATCATGCTCGTTCGTCACAGCCTCCGCCCCTCCGAGATCGCCCTGTCGGCGCAGGAGATCGCGATGCTCGCCTCCTTTGCCAACGCTCCGGGCGACACCTGGACGCGCCCGCCCGAAGCCGCGCTCTGGCAACTGAAGCACGACGAACTCCGGGGTTCCAACGCAAACCGCCAGCCCGCGGATGCGCCGAGCAGTTCGAGCGATCCACGAAGCCCGTTCTCCCCACCGCCGAGCGACGTCGCCAGCACTCCGGTCCTCGACTCACGCGGCCCCTGATCAAGCTCCCGCGGCACGCCGCGTGCCTCGCCTCTAGCCTTAGCCATGGTCACTACCGCCGCACTGGCGTGGGTTGAGGCGCTCCTGACCGGCTCGTGGTGGGAGGTTGCCGCCAACGTCGTGACCGTCGTTGGATTGCCGTTTGCGATCCTCGTCTACGCCTTCGAGCGGCGGCGCGCACGACAGAACGAAGAAGAAGAACTCTACCAAAGGCTGAGCGACGAATACACCAACTTCATCAAGCTGGTGCTCGAAAACTCCGACCTGCGCTTGCTTCGCAAGACCAACGAGCCGCTCGATCTCACGCCCGAGCAGCTCGAACGTCGCCTGGCGATTTTCAGCGTGCTGGTGGCGCTGTTCGAGCGAGCGTACATCCTCGTTTATGAAGAGAAGATGAATCCGCAGACCGCCCGACTTTGGCGTTCTTGGGAAGATTACATCCGCGAGTGGTGCCGACGACCGGAGTTCGTCGCGGCACTCGCCGACCTGCTGCCGGGCGAGGATCCTGCCTTCGCAGCCCACATCGACCGTATCGCCCGCGAAGAGGCTCCCCAGCGCCCGTCGCCCCCGACGGGCGAACGCTGACGGGCGAACACTGAACCCCAACCTTCGTGCTTCACTCGTTGTACTGTGTTGCCTCGACCCCGCTCGGTTTAGACTCCGCCCGTTCGCCTTGGCTCGATGAGCCTGACTCGATGGGCCAGACTCGGTGGCCCGCTTTTCCCGCCTTCCGCTCATTCGCTTCCCTCTGCCCCCGTCATGCGCACCCTCATCCTCACCGACGCCATCTTCGCCACGCTGGAGCGCGCGATGCTCGCCCGCGTCGAGATCGGGCTCGCGGACGAGGGCGTCGCGGTTGTGCACGCGGCTCCGTCGGCGGTCGGCGACCGCGCCCGTGATCTTGCCGAGAGCTCCGTCTTCGCCCGATTCTTGATGTACGACAGTTCCCCCGTGCCCTGGACCAAGGGCCTGACTGCCTCACGCCTCCTCGAAGCCGCCAGGGAGCAGGGCGACGACGCCTTCGACGTTGTGCATGTCTTTGGCGGCGGCGCCTGGGATCTTGGTCGACGGGTCGCCGCGATGACAAACGCCGGGCTTGTGCTCGAGGTGTGGCGTTCGGGCCTCGTCCCCCGCGCGCGAGCGCTGCGAGGCCCCAGCGGGCGCGTGGCGCTGCACACGCCCGATCCCGCGATCGCCAAGTTGCTGGTGGGTTCGCTCAACCCCGCCCGCGTGGTGCGCTGGGGTGTCCACGCCGAGCCGGTGCCGCCCCGACGCTCCCGCGACCACGCCCCCTGTGCGATCATGATCGGCTCCGGGCACGACGTGCTGGGCATCCGTTCGTTGCTGCGGGGCTACGCCCTGGTGCTGAGCAAGCACCCGGAACTTCGAGTTTTCGCCGACGCCACTCTTTTCCGTCGTTCGCGGTCGTGGCGCGACGCCCGTGCGCTCAAGCTCCTCCCGTCGCTCTCGCTCGTGGATGAGCTCGAAACCCGACGCGACCTGATCATGCAGGCGGATCTGCTCCTGGTTCCGGAGTCGCTGGGCGAGCACCGCTCCGTAGTGCTCGAAGCGATGTCGTGCGGCCAACTGGTGATCGCGCAGCGCGACCCCGCCGCCAGCGACCTGCTCGACCGCGTGACATGCCTTGTGATTCCGAGTCCGGCTCCGGAGGCCTGGGAAGCTGCGATCGCTGCGGCCTTGCGCGATCAGGACCTCGCCCAGCGCATCGCCCGTGGCGGATACGAGCACGTTCGCCAGCACCACCGTGTCAGCGATCAGATCGCCGAAACGCTCGAAACCTACGCCAAGCTGACCCAGCCTTCACTCGCCTTTCCGCGGGCCGCTCCTCGCCCTCCCGTGTGATCGGACTCGCTCGGAAACCCCCAGTGTCCGAAAAAATCCGCCCTGAATCCGTCCGAAGCGGCCTTTGCCGTGGGGCCGCTCGTCCGGGGTCGAATTCCCCTTGTTCCGGTGGGGAGCGATCTGCGACACTACCACCCGTCAGGCTGCTCGCGCGGCATTCCGCCCGCTGCGAGGAGAGAGAAGAACGAGGAGTGGGGCCCGGTGGCTAACCGCTGCCGGGCCGCATTGACGCCCACCGGCCCACAGCCGGCGAAGGCCATCCGGCCCCGGGCATGCATCGGACGCTCTCACTTTTCCGGAGATATGCAATGACGCTGCTCGCCTTCGCCTGCGCCTCGATCTGCCTTGGCTCCAGCCCCCAGGTCGCCCAGGTCATCAGCTACGAGTACCGCTCTCCGCGCCGAATCGCCACCATCCGCCCCTACCCCGCCAATCGTGTCGATGACGTCCACCGCCCGGGCTTCAATGGCCGCCTCTGGATCGGCGAGTCGTTCCGCGGCGGTCAGCAGACCGTCTGGCCCCTTGGCTGGGGCGACCCCGGACCGGAGGGCTACGGCGCGCTCGACAACCCCTGGCAAACCGTCTACGCACGCGTTGATCACCAGGTCATCCCGCTCAACCCCTGGATCCGCATCCCCGACACCGGATTGCAGGACTTCGAACGCGCCCGCAACGAATGGCTCCGCGAGCGAGGCTACGTCGGCGGCGTGCGCACGTTCGTGAACGACGCCCACCTTTCCCAGCACATCGATCGCGAGCGGGCCCGATTTGGTCAAGCTGACGGCACCATGGATCTGACGCACGAGCACTCCCCAACCGCGCAGGACTCCGCTCTCCTCAGCGACGCAACGACGCCAGGCGACGCTCGCGGCAAGGCCATCGCGCCCCGCGCGACGATCACCATCCCGGACGACGCACCTCGCTTCCGGTCTCGTCAGCGTGTCGATGCGGGTCACAGCCTGCCCCCCGTCGCGCTGGCCCGCGTCGTGACTCCCCAGCACGTCGCTTCCTCTTCGATCGACGCTGGCGTGCCGGGCAAGTCGACGGTGCGGTTCGCTGTCGTTGCCTCACCCGCCCCGAAGCCCGCAGCGTCGGATGCCGCTTCACCCGCCCCTGAGACGACGCTGGCGAAGGCCGATGGGGCTTCCACCGACCACCCCGCCCAAGCACGCTAACTGCGTTCGATAACCAAGGTTCGTGCGGGCAGGTCAGCCGGCATGCGGCGTCGCCCACACCCATCCGCCAAGATGGGCGAGATGTTGGAGCCGCGCGCCCGAGATGCCGGTCCTAGAACCGGAAATGACGCCGATTGCGGGCCGCATGAGATGACTTCCCCTTGATCATCTTGCATCTTCCACTCAAGTCGCGTGCGTCGCGGCGAGCGTTCGGCGCTCCCCTGCGTGCGACTCGGGATTGGAGAGACAACCAAGATGCGACCCTCGAACACGCCCCAGCGCGCCGGCCTTGCAGCGTCGAACACCGTCTCGAACGCCGCTTCGAACCTGGCACCGCTCGCCGCCCGCCCACTCGCACTGGCGCTCCTCGCATCGCTTTCTGGCCTTGGCTTCACGTCTGCCGCGAGCGCCCAGGTCGCTCCCGTCACCTTCTACACCAACAACTTCGAGTCCGCCTCGCTCGACGCCCGCTGGGGAGGCAACTCCCGCATCAGCTTCCACTCCGCATTCTCAAACTTCAACGGGCGGTTCTCCTTCAGCGAGCTTGCGACGCTCAACGTCGATGCGCCCCGCGTTGAGCCCCGCACCGACGGCTCCGTCGCCTACACCCTGACGTTCGACCTTTACGTCATCGATAGCTGGGATGGCAACGACACAACCTGGGGCCGCGACGAGATCCGCGTCGCGGTGAACTCGCGCGAACTTCTCCGCGAGACGATCGCCAACCAATCCACGAACCAGAGCTTCCGTGCGCCGGACGTCGGGCGATTCAACTTCGCCTACCGCGAGTCCGCCGACTCCATCTATCGCGATGTCGCCATCCCCTTCTCTCTTCCCGCGGGTCGCTCGCTTAGTGTTGTCTTTTCAAGCTCGCCCCTTCAGGGTCACCACGACGAATCCTGGGGGATCGACAATGTCCGACTTTCTTACACCCCGATTCCCGCTCCCGGATTGACCACACTCGCTGGCCTCGGAGCCCTCGGCCTTGGTGCGCGTCGTCGTCGACGCTCCTGAGCTCGAAGCCGCGCCGCACAACCACGGTCGTCCCTCAAGCCGATCGGGCGTCTCGGCCTCACCTCGCCAGCTTCTGCGCCCGCTGCATGAGCCAATCCCACTGGATGGCCGGCCCCGGATCGACCTTGTCTTCTTGCACGTGGTAATGCCCGAGCACGCCCCGGAACCGCGCGAACTCGTCCGGGGCCAGCTTACGGGTCGCGAGAGTGCCGTCGGCCTCGCGCGGGTAGTCGATCACGATCGCGGGCAGCGCCTTGTGCAGCGCAGCGATCAGCCTGGCCAGAGATTCATACTGCGCTGGCGTCAGGTCGTACTGCTTCAGCGTCGTCCCGTGGATTGCGCCGACGACCGGCTCCGGGCGCGCTGGGCGAGCGATGAACGAAGGCGTCCGCACGCCGCCCCTGCCCCCGGTCCCAGCAAATCGCGCCGGAATCGTCAACCTCGTCGACAGCACGCCCCCGGGCAGCGTCTCCGGTTCATACCACTCTTCCAGCGGGGCCGCGTCGCCCGGCGGATACGCCCCGATGTTCGCGATCTCGACGCCGATCGAACGGTCGTTGGCGATCGTGGCGTGCCACGCCCGCTCCTTCACGTCGAGCGTCTGATAGATCGTGCCGTCGACATCGAGCATGAAGTGGATGCTCAGCCCGCGCATGTCATGCAACACGCGAAAGCACGTTCGGCTCGTGCCGCACACGTCGTAGTGCAGCACGAACTGATCGACCTTGTTCCGAAGCAGTTCAAGATCCCACCCGCCGCCTCGGACCTGCTCCAGTTGCTCGGGCGAGTACGCCGCGTCCCGCGTCCGCTGATACCGCAGGTTGTATCGAGCTGGCTCGGCGATGCCCGCCTTCTCCGTCGCCTCCCAGTTCGCCTCGTCGAACGGCACAAACCGCCGCTCCACGCGGTACGCGTCATATCCGCCTGGATCCGTCCACAGCACCACCGGCGCCCCCACGTGGAACAGCCGCCCGGCAACCATGATCTCCTCCCCGCGGCGGGGCAACTCCTTGCCCACACGGGGAGACGACGCGCACGCGCCCAACCCGAGAACGCTCGCGAGGACGACGCTCGCGATCGCAAGGATTCTCAGGCACGGAAGCATGGCACGATCATCCAACGTTCGCCGCATGCCGGAAGCATTCATCGCCCGACGACCAGAGACAAGCGGCACGAGGCAATAAGCGCTGGGTAATAAGCGCGGTGCCCACGCTGTGATCCGACATCCGCCTTCGCGATTGCCACAGCCGCGGCGTCTCGCTGCCGATCGACGTGGACTGGGCTATGCCCGCGTCGAGGCGGTCGAAGAAGAGGCCCTTGTGGTTTCCGATCATGGCGCTGCCGCCGGCGGGATCCTCACGGGCGATGACCGAGCCGTAGGCATCCTAGACGACCTGGCTGATGACCCGCGCGGCGCCGCCCGGGCCGCCGCGATCGCAGAGGGCGATGACGTCGCCGCCCGCGTCCTGCAGCGGCCAGGAGACGCGCCGGTTGCCGTCGTACTGCGCGAGCAGCTCGTCTGGGCCGTGATCGCCGGGGCCTACTTCCTACTTCCTACTTCCTACTTCCTACTTCCTACTTCCCACTTCCTACTTCCCACTTCCCACTTCCCACTTCCTACTTCCTACTTCCTACTTCCTACTTCCTACTTCCTACTTCCTACTTCCTACTTTCTACTTCCTACTTCCCACTCCCCACTCCCACTGCCCCACTCCCTACTCCCCACTCACCTCGTCTGCCCTTCTCCACGAACCACGAACCGCTGGATCGTCAGCTCTTCCAGTCCCATCGGCCCAAACGCGTGCAGGCGGCTCGTCGAGATTCCGATCTCGGCGCCGAGCCCCAGTTGGTACCCGTCGTTGAACCGCGTGCTCGCGTTCACAAGCACGCAGGAGCTCTGCACGCGAGTGCAGAACGCGTCCGCGACGGCCTGATCCCGCGTCAAGATCGCCTCCGTGTGACCTGAGCTATACCGATGAATATGCGCAATCGCTTCGTCCAGGCCGTCGACCACGCGCATCGCCAGCGTGAGCGAGAGAAACTCGCGCCCGAAGTCGTCCGGCGTTGCGGCGCGAACGTGCGGCCCGCCGCCAGAGAGCAAGATGACTTCTTCATCGCCTCGAACCTCAACGCCCGCATCCCCCAGCGCCCTCACCAGCCGCGGCACGAACGCGCTCGCGACGCGGGTGTCGACGAGCACGCACTCCGCGGCGTTGCAGGTCGCGGGCGCGCTCGTCTTGGCGTTCACGCAGATCCGCACCGCCAGGTCCAGGTCCGCCGAGGCCTCGACGAAGACGTGGCACACGCCCTGATAGTGCTGGATGGTCGGGATTCGGCTGTTCTGCGCGACGAAGCGGATGAGCTCATGCCCGCCTCGCGGGATCACGAGATCAATGAACTCATCGAGCGCGAGCAAGTCGCGCATCGCCTCGCGATCAAGCCCTGTGATACTGGTCGTCGCGGCCTCGGGGAGCTTGTGCCGCGCCAGGACGCCGCGCGCGAGCGAAGCCAGCAGGGCATTGCTTCGCGCCGCCTCTTTGCCGCCCTTCAGCAGGCACGCGTTACCCGCCTTGAAGCAGAGCGCGAAGGCGTCGATCGTCACGCCGGGGCGGGCTTCGTAGATCATGCAGATCACGCCCAGAGGCGAGCGAATCCGCTTGACCCGCAACCCGGACGGCACTTCATAGTCCTTGACGACAGCTCCCACGGGGTCGGGCAGCGCGGCGATCTGCCGCACGCCGTCGCTGAGCTGCGCGAGCGACTTGGGTGTGAGCGCCAACCTGGCGAGCTTCGCCTCGTCAAGCCCGGCCGCTCTCGCAGCGCCAACATCCTCCGCGTTCGCCGCAAGGATCTCACCCTCCCGAGACGAGATCTCGCGGGCAAGATCGATCAGAAACTCGTTCTTTCGCGATGTGTCTAAGCACGCCAGCTCGCGGCTGGCGATTCGGGCAGCTTGGGCCAGCGCTCTCACGTCCGTCATTGAAAGAGGCTATGCGCCCAGTCGAGATCACCGACGATGCCTCACCAGCAACCGCGCGAGAAACAGCCGGCGGCGCGCGGGTGGTCGGGCAACGCCTCATGAAAGATACCGCGAGCCCGGACATAAGTCGACGACGATCGACCACCCAGGCATCTCCACGACTGCTCACGCGGCCGGCTGCTTTCGTGCAGTCCAACTCCTCTTGGACGAGTGCCACCTTTTCCAGCAACCTCCCCGGGTTGTCTGGCCCGCACCCTGGCTCCACGATCTAGCCTGATCCGAGCGCGCTGGGGTTGGGGCGCGTCGGGGTTGGGGATGATGCCGCCGGGCGTGAAAGCGTCCGCGGCTCAACAGGAGCATCGAGATGAAACGCGCTCATGCAGCGGGCCTTGTGGCCCTGTCCGCCTTCTTCACAACCGGGCTTGAACGCCCCGCGCAGGCCCAACTCGTCACGTTCACCGCGACGCTCAACGGGCTTCAGGAAGTTCCGCCGACGGAGACCCCCGCGATCGGGACCGCGGTCCTTGAGCTCGACCTGACCAGCCGAGCCTGGACGCTCGACATCCGCTTCTCAAGCCTCACTACCCCAGTGGTGTCGGCTCACATCCACCGCGCTCCCCCCGGGGTCAACGGGCCGGTGATCGTCCCACTCGACGGCACCAACGGCGGGTGGTCGCTCATCCTCCCCGGCGTCTTTTCCTTCGACACCGGGAGCCCCGTCGCCTCCCCACTGCCGTTCCCCGCCGACGAGGTCGACGACCTGCTCGCGGGAAACACCTATGTCAACATCCACAGCGAGCGATTCCCCGGCGGTGAAATCCGCGGCCAGCTTATCCCGGGATCAGGCACGCTTGCTCTGGCCGGTGTTGCCTTGGCCTGGGGTGTCCGACGTCGACGCGTCAACTGACGCCTCGAGCCCGCTCCCGGGCCCAAGAAACGCACATTTTCCCGAACCTTCGCTCTCTTGTTCGTCGAAGCGGCCTCCGGGCCGCTTTTTTTTTCCAAGTTTCCTGGCACGCGGCCAAACTCGGGCAGGGGTATACTCCCGGGTTCTCTCGATGTTTCTGGATACTTTTCCAAGGAGGAAGAAGACATGACTCGCACGATTACCGCTGGTTTGGTTCTGGCTGCCGCGGTCGCCTCGGCGTCCGGCCAGGTCGTCACCCTGACCGCCGTCCTGAACGGCGCTCAGGAGAACCCGCCCGTCAACACCCCCGCCACGGGAACCGCCACCCTCACGATCGACCGCGCGACCCGTCAGTTCTCGATTGATCTCCAGTTCTCGGGGCTCACCTCGCCCACGCGAGTTGCTCACATCCACCGAGCCCCAACCGGGTCCAACGGGCCCGTGATCGTCGGCCTCGACGGGATCAACGGCGCTTGGGCCTTCATCCCCGTCGGCGTTACCTCGTTCAACAGCAACGGGCCCGTCGCTTCGCCATTCCTCTTCCCCGCGGCTGAGCTGGAGAACCTCCTCAGCGGCCGCACCTACTTCAACGTCCACAGCATCAACTTCCCTGGTGGTGAGATCCGTGGCCAGATCGTTCCCGCCCCCGCGGGCGCGGCTCTGCTTGGACTGGGCGGGCTCGTCGCCGCTCGTCGCCGTCGCGCTTGAGTTTCCAAGCCTGCATATCGATGCCGGGCGTCTTCTCTCCCATCGGCCCGGCATCCTCGCAGTTCGCATGCCGCCCCGCTCGTCGCGGGGCGGTTTGCTTGGCGGGCGGTTCGCTTCCAGGGCGATTTGCTTTCGGTTCGTCGCGACTCGCCTTTGCATCTACGCTCCAGCGTGAGCGAGGACGAGCATCCACCGACACAGCCAGATTCCGAGAAGCACGACCCGGGTGCCCTGGGCGTTCGCGCCGAGGCTCTGCCCCCGCTACCGGACGACCTGCTCACCAGGCCCGATGCCGCACACCTCGACCCACGCGCCTGGTTCCTCCACCCCGATCGCCCCTTCGAGATCGAGATCGGCTGCGGCAAAGGCACGTTCCTGCTCAACCAAGCATCCGCGGAGTCGGCAACGAACTTCCTGGGCATCGAGTATGCCGGGGAGTACTGGGCCTATACGGGCGATCGCTGCCGCAGGGCAGGGCTCACCAACGTGCGCGTCCTCTACGCCGACGCGGTCGACTTTGTGCGCTGGCGCGTGCCCGACAGCATCGTCCGGGTTATTCACCTGTATTTCTCCGATCCTTGGCCCAAGCGACGACACCACAAGAACCGCGTTGTGCAAGATCGCTTCTTGCGCGACTGCTGGCGGGTGCTCGTTCCGGCGGGCGAGCTCCGCATCGTCACCGATCACGAGGAATACTGGGAGTGGATGCAGGAGAAGTTTGCCAAGGTCGCTCAGGGACCTGGCGCACTCTTTGAGAGGTTGGAGTTCGAAACTCCCGCCGCGGCGCGAGAAGGCGAACTGGTCGGCAGCAACTTCGAGCGCAAGTACCGGCGCGAGGGCCGTCCGTTCTACTCTTGCCGTCTGCGAAGGCTGGAGAGCGTGCCAACGGAACCAACCCACGCAACCAATCGGGCCGGGAGTGTGCCATGACCGTGCGCAGTCGCTGGCCCGCGCTGGGAATCGCCGCCCTCGCCTGCATCTTCGCCTTCGGGGGCGTTGGTGCGGCGCAGACCGAGCCGATCGGTACCAGCGCAAGTCCAAGCGTCGGTGACGCACCTCCGCCAAGTCCCTCGCCGGACGCCGGGCGGACTGCCGAAACTCCGCCCAACTCGATGGGCGAGTCGCTCCGTCCCTATGTCGACGAACAGCGCGGCTTCAGCTTCCTCGTGCCCGCATCCTGGCGCCCGCTGACCCAGGACGAGCTCGACCGCCTCTTCAACGCGCAGCTGCCGCTCGATCAACAGCATCGCAAGTTTCTTGCCGGCTTCACACCAGCCGCTCAGGGCATCGCGTACCCCTACGTGCTGGTGCAACTGATGGGCGAACGCCCGCTAATTGCGACGTGGGAGGAGATTGAAGCGAGCTACGAAGTCCAGCGGGTTGGCCAAGCCGCGAGCGAGCATGCACGCTCGCTGTCGGACGTGCTGGGCGACGTCCGCGTCAATCAGCCGTTCGTGGATCGAGCCCGCGCGCGAGTCATCATCATGCTCGAGGCGGAAGTCGAGCCTGACGCGAACAACGCGAGCCAGAACATCGCGGGCACCAACGACGCAGCGCAAGAGACCAGCGAAGGCCAATCGGGCGACGCCGATATCCAGCCGCCCGCGCTCAGAGCGCTGACCCTGGTGCAGTTGGGGCGCGATACTCAGGTTGCGCTGCACGCCTACGAGCGAGCTTCATCCTTCGAGGAGACCCGGCCGCTGTTGGAGCAGATCGGCGACAGCTTTGCGTGGCGCGAGGGGCTGGCATTCCAAGCAAGTAACGCTCGAGGCCCGGACGCTTCGAGCGGAAATGGCAAGCGCTCGGTCAGCCCTTGGATTCTTGTAGCATTTCTCGCGTCCGGAGTGCTGGTTGCGGCGCTTCTGGTCGTCGGAATGATTGTGATCGTCAAGATCAACAAACTCCGGTACGACAGCCAGCGACAGCAGAATAAGCGACCGTGATGCGTCGGCCCGCGCGACCGGCAACGCACCGACGCCTAAGGCTACACGCAAAGCACCGGCACCAATCGCCGAGTGGCAGCACATGCGGCTGATGTCGCGACTCAACGGCTCTGTTGCGACAAGATCGTCAACTTACGCTTGCAACGCCGCAGTCAGGTTCTTCCGGAGTTGAGCCAGCGCGTAGACCGCGGCTTCAATTTCCGAGCTCCCGACGACCGCGCCGCTGGCGTTGCCCTGTTCGTCGCGCCACTCCGCTCGATAACAATCAAAGAGCTGAATGTGCCGCACGCCCAAGACGTAGCCCGCCGAGCGGAACTCCTCGCAGACCCGCGCACAGGTCGGGAAGGCGCGTCCATCCGCATGACGCTCACACCCCCTTGAAGCGTCTTGCTCCGCAACGTCCCACCCACTGGCATACAACTCGTCGATCGCGAAATCAAGCCCCATGGTTGTCGTCCCTTCGAACCACACTGCCCGAGGCTGGTGAGCGGAACGCGGCGGATCAACTCGGGGACGTTGACCGCCTCCGCGGACGGGCGGCTTTCGAACGAACGCCGCCAAATCGTCTCCAGTTTAGCACAACCTTGACTTGACAATCCACTCGGGCAGGGGGTGTTTTCGCGCCATTCACAAGTTGTGCATACCAAACTTATTACAAACAAAGTGTCATGGGACCACTTCGAACACACCCGGCCGACCGAGAACACGGCGCCGTGGAATGATCTGAACAACCCGCGCCAACCCGCCTCGACGACCTTCGAGGGCTCCCAAGGCGGCCCCTTGGGCGATTGTTCCTACCGCCCTTGCGCCGCAGTGAGCTGGCGATATCGCGAGAGCTGCTGCATCACGTTCGCTCGCGCCTGCGGATCATTGTCGATGAGCCCGAGCCAGCGTTCGCACGCGAACGCGGCTAACTCGGGCTTTCCGAGCGACGCCCCGTCCTGGAGCACACCCAGCGCGGTGCGCTCGGCGGCGTCCAGGGCAAGCCGTGCCGAGACCGACGGCCCAACTACGCGACCACTGTCGCTCAGTCGACCCCAAGCGACCGGAGCTTGGCAACGACCAACTTGATCGGAAGTCCCATGATCGTCGAAGGCTCGCCTTCAAACGACAAGGGCCATCCCGCCTTCAGGCGTTCGGAAAGGTTGTACGCACCGGCCTTCCCCTGCCAGTCCTTGCTTGCGACATACTCATCGATCTCAGGCCCGCTCAGGTCCCCCAGCGTGACCGTTGCTCGATCGGCGAACAAATGACGCTTGCCGGTCGCCAGGTCGAGGATGGCCACGCCGGTGATAACCTCGTGAGCCTTGCCCCTGAACGCCTCGAGCATCGCGCGAGCCTCGTCGGCATCCACCGGGGTGCCCAGCGAACGCCCCTCGAGCACGCAGGTCGTGTCCGCTCCGAGCACAAAGTAATCCTGCGCTCGAACCGCGTCCTGCGCCAGATCCCCGATGCCGCTGCCCGGACCATCCACACCGGCGCGACCAGCTTCCAGTTTCTGCGAAAGAACATCGGCGCCCGCGCGGGCCTTGAGATACGCCAACGCGGTCACCCACTGCTCGGGCGACACATTGCCCGGCACAAAGCCTGAATCATCGACGCCAGGATGAATGGCCTCGTGGGCAATGTCGTGCTGCGCCAGCAGCTCGCGGCGTCGTGGCGATCGGCTCGCCAGCAGCACGCGGCGCGCACCACGGACTCGTTGAGAGGTGCCCGCCCCCTGCTCCGCCTCCCGCGCCGGTCGGGCGATCCGTCGGAGTTGCTGATCGTGCCGCTCATGCTCCATCGCCGACGGTTCCACAAGCACCATGCTCCACCTCCCCGGCCCCGTCATCCTGACGCGGCCGCCCAGTCCCGCCTCGAAGGCCGGTTTCCAAACTTCCACACCCGACGCTGCCAACCGGGCATCTTGCCCGTGCTCCCGCCGGCGTTCCTGCCCGCGCTTCTCGGCCATGCGAATCATCTTGGCCGTCCACGTTTCGTCGCTCAAAGCGTACTCCGCCCTCCGCTGCTTCTTGTTCTGGATTGATGAATGAAACGTGTGGGTTCCGTCAAGAATGGCCCGAGATCACCCAAAACTCCGAGATTCCCCCCATCCAGTTGAGAGGCACCCGGCTCCTCCCGGTTCCCCTGGCTCGTGCGCTTTGTTGGAACCCCACCGTTCGCGTTTCTGTCGTCGCCGAGAATCCATGCGTAACGCCACTGAAACGGGGGACATGAACGCGCAACACCCGCCGACGGGCGCGTCTCCACATGCGCGCGCCGCAGCGGATCGACCACCGCAGCCGACCCGTACCATCGCGCATGCGGATTCATCTTGTGCAGCACGACATCGCGTGGGAGCAGGCGGCACAGAACCGCGCTCACGTCAGCGAACTGCTGGCGACAGCAACCCTCGCGCCGGGCGATCTGGTCGTCCTGCCGGAGATGTTCGACACGGGGTTCTCCTTCAACGTGGAGCGGACCGCCGACGAATCGGGGACGACGCTGGCGTTTTTAGGAGAACAAGCCCGGCACTTTCGCTGCTGGTTCATCGCCGGGCGGACGGTGCGGGCCCCAAAGGACGCACGCGAGGGTGCGGGCGACAACTCCGAGCGCCCGCGCGGCATCAATCGCGCGAGCGTCATCGATCCCGAAGGCTCGGAGGTCTGCACCTATGACAAGATCCACCTCTTTTCACCTGGCGGCGAGCCCGAACGGTTTGTCCCCGGGCAGGAAGCCCGCGTCTTCGATTGGCCGGGCAACCCGGAGGCCGGACGCGCTGCGGACCCGGGTCGACCCGCGAAGCGTGGGCTTCGAGTGCAGCCGACGATCTGCTACGACCTTCGCTTCCCCGAACTCTTTCGCGCCGGACTGCTGATGGGGGCGGAGCTGATCGTGGTGATCGCCAACTGGCCGGCGGGCCGAGAGGCCCAGCGTCGCGCGATGCTCGTGAGCCGAGCCATCGAGAATCAGGCCTTCGTCGTTGGCGTCAACCGTGTGGGCCGCGACCCGAAGCTGGAATACGCGGGTGGCTCGATCGTGCTTTCCCCCAAGGGCGAGGAGCTGGCGGAGGCGGGCACGAGCGAGTGTGTGTTGTCGTGCGAGCTTGATCCTGGCGTTGTCGCCCGCTGGCGAGCGGCTTTCTCCGCGTGGAAAGACCATCGCATGCTTCCGCATCCTCGGAGCTGATCACCCAAAGCGAATCAATCGGGCCGAATCAGCCGCAACCCCGGCGCTCGTCTGCTGGTACGCTCCCAAGATGAGTTTCGCGGAACTTCGTCGAAAATCCGAGACTCCCGAAACAACGGACTCCGCGCCGGGCCCGATTTCCTATGGCTGGCGCTACTCCCGCGTCAAAGTCTCGGGGCACTCCCCGGACTCGCTTGGCCCTGCAACTCCTTGGGGCATGCTGCTGCCTTGGGGGGCCTTTGCGGTCGTGGGAGCGGTAGTGCTCATCGGGTTGCTCGTCATCCGCGCCGTCGCGGGGCCGACATGGCTGGCATTCGTCCCGGGTGGACTGGTCGGGATCGCGCTGGCCATCTGGTCGCTGCGCTTTGGGCTGCGCACCAAGCGGATCACGCTGCAGTTCATCCGCCAGCCCCCGCCCGTGGATGATTCAGTTCGTGTGCGCTGCGCCGGAAACGCCGTTGCAATCCAGGAAGTCAAGGCCCTGGGCCCGCCGGAAGGTGTCGGCTCTTTCGAGCCCAAGATCTACGACGCGTTCTTCATGGTTCCCGCCAGCAAGAAGCTCTTTCGCTGGTGGATCATCATCACCAGCATCGTGGGCGTCGCTGGCGTCATGGGCGAGGTCTTCATCATCGCCAGGCCGCTCATCCCTGGCTTCCACGTGGTCTATTTCTACATCATCGCCGTCGTGTCGGCAATCATCCTGGCGTTCCTGAACCCGGTCTATCTGCGCGTCGTCCCAGGACGGCTCGACGTGATGCGATTCCGCTTTCGCGGGCGACGTGCGAGCAGCGTTCGCTCCATCGATCTCCGCTCGGTCCGCATGCTCGTCGATCTCACCACCAAGCGAGTCTTCTTCGATCGCGTCGCTGGCGACAACTCGGAGCGCATCGAGTGCGTGGGCGAACTGGGGTTCGAGGTGTGTTACAACCGGACGGAGTTCGCACACGCCTTGCTCGCCGCCGCGACGACCGACGCGCCAACGCCCGACCTGCCCCATGACGAGCTGATCGGCTGATTGCTCAGCCCTTGGGCACCAGCACCAGCGTGCTGGGCTGGAGCTTGACGCTCTGGCGTTCCTTGTTCGCGGCGGGCACCGTCTCGCGGATCGCCTTGCCGTTGAGCAGATTGTGCGGAAACTTCTGCCTCAGCAGCTTGAGCTGGGCGCTCTGCTCGCCCCGCTCGACGTCCACATCCTCCTGCATGAACAGCCCGACCGTCACGGTGCTGCGGGCCGGCCCGTGGAAGTAAAACGCCAGATCTCCATTCCGGCGGATCAGCGCCGCCGCCTGCTCGGCAAGGGTGCGAAACTCCTTGAGTTCCTTCTCGCTGGGAGGCTTGCCGTCGTCGCGCCCGTACACGCCGACCTGCAGCGTGTAGATCATCTCCGTGCCGTAGTTGGCCATCGCGTTGCGAAGGTCGAGCTCGGGATCAACCCCGGTGATCTTGGGATCTTCGGGCGGGGCTGCAAAGGCCCGGGCAAAAGGACGCTGACCGTTCACCATGATCCCGCGAACACGCGTAAGCTCGCGCTTGAGTTCGGGCGAGGTCGGCGATTCAAACGAACCAAAGACCACCGCCGCTCCGGCCGGCAGCGTTCGCAACTTGGCCTCACGAAGCCCGGGCTGGGCGCGAACTTGCTGCAAGTACGCCGACGCTTCTTCGCCCGTGTCCTCGGAGAACAACGCGAGCACGATCGTCCACGAGAGATCGGCCTTGGCGGCATCGCTCGACTTGGACTTGGTCTGGTTCGCGTTCGAAGGTCGAGCGTTCTGACCAGTCCGGGGTCGCTCATCGGGCTCATCTCTGGCGCTCGAGGCCAAAATCGACGCGAGTGGACGGGGCGAGCCGAAGCCCACGACACCCGAATTCGGTGTTAGGGTATCGGGCGTGCCGGAGCCCGGTGATTTTTCGGACGCGGAAGCTCCGTTGCCGATGGCGAAGAGGACCATGAGGAGCCCGAGCATCACCCGCCGATTGCGGGTGCGGCATCCAACCAGGGAAAAACCCCCAGGCACGAGAATTGTGGGGCACCAGACGCGGGAAACGCATGGAAAGTGCCTAAAAAGCAGGGAGATTCTGTTCATTGGAACTCCGAGAGCGTTATTGAAGGCCCGCTCTTGAGGCCGTCGATAGAGACGGGGCCTCGACCCCAGCACGTCTGGACGTCGAGACGATTGAGGCCACAGGCGACGATCGCGGGAGCGGAACAATGAACTTTGGATCCCGGAACGGTTTTTCTGATCTTTCGCGGTTCCGGGCCCCTGGTTCGCGTCTAGCGGGATCTTTGCCGGTCTCCGTAAACCCTTGTAAAACCGAGACTTGCACTCATCGACGATCGCTCGAGAGCTCGCGAAACGGGTCGAGCCCCAGCGATGCCCCGGTTCGGGAGTGGGTTATTCGTCGAGTTCGTCAACAACTCCGAATGGGAACCTACTCCGACCCGAACAAACTGGCCGCTGCGGTCGATCGAATGGTCGCGGCTGCCGGCTAGGCTCGTTTGGGTCTTGGGCTGTCCTCGCCCGCCCGCGGCCTCTTCACGATCCTATCCCGGGGATCCGTCCGCGTGCTTCCTTTGTGAGCGCCGCGCGGTCATGTCCCTTTCCGTCGAAACCTGAGCAACATATCCTCAGCCGACGAGCGGCGCTGCCGTACCCGACGGAGGTTCACGCTCCGCGCGAAGACTTGCTTTTCTGACCTCGCGTCCGGCAAGAGCGCCTACTGTCTTGCAGCAATCCGGCAGGCTGGAGAGAGCGGTCACGGAGAAGATGACATGCGACTCGGGTTGAGCCAGTGCTCGGCGACTTCGCACCGCGTGAGGCGGGCGTTTTCGCTCATGGAAGTGCTGGTCGTCATCGCCATCATCGCGGTGCTGATCGCGGTGCTGATCCCCGGGCTTTCCCGCTGCAAGTTCTTGAGCCGCCAGGCACGCGAGCTGTCCACCGCTCGCCAGTTGATGCTGGCGGTTGCGCTCTACGCCGACGATTCCAAGGGCGCGATCCTCCCGGGCTATGCCCCGATCTCCTGGGTCAACGGCCAAATGGTCGTGCGCGACGAAGAGGGCAACCGTCTGATGGGAGACGTGGCGCAGCGTTATCCATGGCGCTTGGCGCCGTACCTCAACTATGAGTTCCGCGGACTGTACGAGAACAGCCGAGTGCTGGAAGACATTCGCGCTCGGCGCGACGAGTACGCACCGCTCGGGGTCGACGAGCGCTACGTCATGAGCCTGTTCCCCTCGCTGGGCATGAACACCACGTTCGTCGGCGGGACGGATCGCCTCAATCAGTTCAGTTCATCGTGGGTCAGCGCGTTTGGCGACGTGGTCGTCGACCGCATGGACGAAGCCACCAGGCCCACACAGGTCATGGCCTTCACGTCGGCGCGGGTGGAGCAGCAGCCCTTGCTCCCGGCACTCGGACGCGTGGATGGCTTCTTCCGCGTTGAGCCGCCCTATCTTGGGCCCGACGCACGCCCGAGGTGGGAGGCGGCTTACGACCCACAGGCGCCCACAACCAACGCGAACTCCGGCAACGTCGCCCTGCGCGGCAACGAGAGCGCCGTGGCCTCGATGCTCGATGGCCACGCGGCGACGCTCAAGTGGGATGAACTCCGCGACATGCGTCGCTGGGCGGACGCCGCCACGCGGGCCGACTGGCTGCTGACTCGACGCTGAGCCGCATCCAGGCCCCTGTTCAGCGGCAAACTCGTTGCTTTTCGTTGGCCCGATTACCCGCGCGTTTGGGGTTCCCCGTCAACGCCGTCGGCCCGTTTCATCGCTGTCGGATGCAGCGCCGTTGGCGAAGCGAAACAGCGGGATCGCTCAGCGGCGGATCGCTGGGCTGAGGAACTCGACGAGTTCCTGGTGCAGCGCCGCGTTGCTCACCACGCAGTGCCCGGTGCGGAGCGACGCCACGCCTTGCCAATCGGAATAGCGACCGCCCGCCTCTTCCACGATTGGCTGGATGGCGGCAACGTCCCAAATCTTGACCGCGGGCTCCACCGCCGCGTCGATCCGCCCCGTCGCGACCAGCAGAAACGCGTAGCAGTCGCTCCATCCGCGGGTGGTGTGCGTCCGTGCCTGGAGCTTCGGGTAGAGCGGGCCGACGTCCATCTTCACCCAGTAGTCCAGCGAGGTGGTGCTCCAGGTGGCCCGGGCCAGCGTGTCGGTCGCCGAGACGCGCGCGGGAGCACGATCTGCGACAACCGCTCGCCCCTGTCGCTGCTCGTACCAAGCCCCCTGACCAGTGGCGGCATAGACCCGCTCCCCCACCGCGGGGCAGTTGAGCACGCCCACCACGCTCTTGCCACCAAACTCGACTCCGATGAGCGTTCCGAAGAGCGGAACGCCATGAACGAACGAAGTCGTGCCGTCGACGGGATCAAGGATCCAGCGATACCCGGACGTGCCCGGTCGCTCGCCGTGCTCTTCGCCGATCACGGCGTCATCCGGGAAGACGCGTTCGATTTCCCGGCGCATGAGCAGTTCGGCCTCGCGGTCGGCGATGGTGACGGGCGAGCCGTCACCCTTGGTGACTTCCTGCAGCGATGTCCCGCGGAAGTACCGCATGACGAGTTCGCCCGAGGCGTCGGCGAGTTGGCGTGCGAGCGCCAGCCTCTGTCCGATCGACTCATGTTCCAGCCGCACTTCCGGCGAGACCTGCGGAACCGCCATGACCACTCACTCCTCGAAACTTGTACCGGGATCCAACGGGACCTCCCAGGCGTTCGAGGGAAAGTACCGCACTTTTGATGGTACCCCGCGAACGCTCGGGCGGCGGAACCCGTGCGATCGAAACGCTTCCGGACGTTGAAGTCCGGGAAAACTCTGGGATCCCGCGACACTGACGGAAGTTGAGAACCTCGTCGCAACCCTGGCGCGGCAGCCGCGAACCCGCTTGCGACCATTTTCAGGCGGTTTGAGAAGGATCCCCGTTGCAATGAAGCGCATCGCGCTCGCGTCCTACCCCAAGTCCGGCAACACATGGATGAGAATGCTGTTGGCCGGCTACTTCTTTGGCCCGGTGCAGGAGACGAACGACATTCGCCGCATCCCCGACGTCCATGTTGCGGGGGAACTCGAGGCGGCGCGACCGCACAACGGGCTGCTCATGGTCAAGACCCATTTCGCGTTTCCGTGCCCGCGACCCGAGGCTTCCACCCTTCACGGCTTCGTCTACGTCATCCGGCGTCCCAAGGACGTGCTGCTGAGCAACTTGCACTATCGGAAAGTGACGGCGGTGAGCAGCGCCGTGCGCGCGAGCATCAAACCCGCGGAGTACGTCGCGGAATGGATTCGCGTGGGCGGAGAGACGCGGTGGGTGGCGATGGGGTTTGGAACGTGGGCCTCGCACGCCAAGAGCTGGCTGGAGAACGGCGCGCACTTGCCTCATGTGCTGGTCCGGTATGAGGATCTCCGCGCCGATCCCAAGCGGGAGATGGCCCGCGTGCTGGAGATGCTGGGAGAGCCCGTGGACGCCGACCGCCTGCACGCCGCGGTGGAGGGCGCCCAGTTTGATCGGATGCGAGCGCTCGAGATTCGCTCCAAGGCGAGCCAGAAGATGGACCCGGTGTTTGGTCCGGCGAGCGCGGCGCGACACGGAGAGTTCTTCATGAACCGAGGTCGCTCCGGACAGAGCCTGCGCGAGATCGACCCTCGGCTGGATGCGGCAATCGATGAGCGATTCGCCGAACCGATGCGGCAGTTGGGCTACGCGTCATCTTGATGCACAGCGTTCCCACGGTGATGCGCGTCGAGGCTTGGCCCGCGGCGAGTGGCTTTTGGGGCTCGCAGATCTGGGCTTGAACGGCATCCGGCGCCCTCGGGTTGGTGCGGGGTTGTTGAGGCCGCCAGTTGACCCGCAGACCGGCGATGGTCAACGATCCTCGGGGTCGCGATTCATGGGCATGCGATCCATGGGCATGCCAACCATGGGCGCGCGAGCCCTTGCACATCGTCGAGCCCGGAGGGCGCTGCATGGCGATTCGGATGGAACTTTCCAGGATCCTCATCCGCGAGCTGAACGACTACCAGCTCATCGAGCTGCGTGAGGTCGTGGCGGAGCCGGGAGAGACGGGCGATGAGTCATCCGACCAGACCAAGCTCCGCTCGTTCCCGATCGTCATCGGGCTGCCCGAAGCCCAGGCAATCGATCGGCGGCTCAAGGGCGTCACGATCAAGCGGCCGCAGACCCACGATCTGCTCGCGAGCGTCATTGGCCACTTGGGCGGCAAGCTCGAATCGATCACCATCAACGACCTCTCCGAGCACACGTTCTTCGCCACGATCGACATTCGCAAGGATGGCGAGCTGATCCACGTCGACTCCCGTCCGAGCGACGCGATCGCGCTGGGCGTCGCGGGCGGCGTGCCCATCTATGTCGAAGAGCAAGTGCTCGAATCGGTCGCGAGCGACGACGAGGACGAGGTGGGCTGAGGCAGAAGACGAGAGACCGCGAGCCCCGGGCGAGGCGGGGCGAGGCGGGGAGCAAGGCAAGCCATAGTCGTCGTTCGCTACAGTTTGACATGAAGACCATCAAGGCCGAGACGCTGCTGGCCGAGCTCAACCGCATTCGCAAGGACCTGGGAGAAGACAAGTCGGACCTGGAGTGGGTGACGGTCCACCACGCGTTCTGCTTTATCTCGTACAAGATGGGTGAGTTCCAGAAGTACGTCGACGAGCAGTCGAAGGCCGGCGCATTCGACGAACTGGACGAGTAGGGTCGCATTCAAGCCAACTTCACGCCGATCTCATGGCGGCGAAGATTCCGGCCCGCACGCTGGCGTGATGCGTCCCGTGTCGACTGTTTGCATCATTGCGGCGCTGGCGAGCAGCAGCCTTGCGTGCCCATTCTGCGACAGCGACCGAGCTCACGAAGTTCGCTCGCTTGCCGCGAGCCAGCGTGCGCCAGTACTCGCGGGCTTATCAATGACGGTCGTATCGCTCGCGGGCGCCGTGCTAGTGATACACGCGGCACTCAAACCAGGATCTCGCGCGGAGCGGCAAGCAGCGGCGGAGCGGCTGGGTGAGCGGTTGGGGGAGCGGCACCGTCCATGAGCGGGATCCTTGATCCTCGCCCGCTTGCGACCGCCAGTGTCGTCCTTGGCGTTGGAATGGGCGGCTTCGTTGACGGGATCGTGCTGCATCAGATCCTGCAGGTTCACAACATGGTGTCTGCGAGGCTGCCGCCAGAATCGCTGGTCAACGTTGAAGCCGCGATGGTCTGGGACGGGGTCTTTCACGTGGTGACGTGGGCCGCGACGGGCGTTGGCGTTGTGCTGCTGTATCGTGCGGCGCGGCGCCCCAACGCCGCATGGTCCGCGCGCCTGCTCATTGGCGGGTTGCTCGTGGGTTGGGGGCTCTTCAATCTCATCGAGGGCATCATCAATCACCACCTGCTTGGCCTGCATCACGTTGTCGAACGACTCGGCCCATCGATCTACGACGTCCTGTTCTTGCTCAGCGGCGTGGCGCTTGTGATTGCCGGGGGCATCATCGCCCGCGGCAAGGGTCGCAAGCACCCGCCTGTGTAAGTGAGCAGCGATCAAGGCTGGAGCACGTTGAGAGGCGAGCCAAGCCGAGGCAAAGCGGGGCAAAGGGGAAGGTCACGGCGTGATGCGGATGACGCCGTCTTGAATGATTGGCGGTCGGAGTGACTAACACTCCGCAAGACCGTTGCTGCAGTTCCATGAGTCGCTCGAACCAACCGGACGCTCGACCAGCGCAACTCAATGGTTTCAGCTTTTGCTATACGATACTCGGATGCGAACAGTCGTCGCGCTGTTGGTCGGAAGCGTTGTGGGACACGTCGCCTTGCTGACGGCTCATGAAAACGTCACTCCGCAGCCAATGATCTTGGCTCACGAGCGTGACGTGATCGAGCAGGCGATCCGGAACAATCTTGCGCTCCGCCCGGGCACCCCTATCGGTCCAGCCGAACGCGCCCGGGTGACTCGCCTCGACCTCCGCTTTAGGTATCGCCTCACCGACGCTGCCGCGGCATGGCTTGCTGATCCCGCGACCGGACTCTCGTCCTTGACGGACCTGGACCTCTTCGGTACGGACTTGACGGACGCCGCACTGGAGGCCCTGGCGCGGCCAGACACTGGACTGAAGAACCTCGTACAACTTTCGGTTCCAGAGACCGTTACCGACGATGGCGTCATCGCCTTGGCTCGTACAGACTCGGGCCTCAAGTCCCTCCGGACGCTTGACCTCACCGACACCAAAGTCACCGACGCGGGCGTCATCGCGATTGCTGGGACGAACACGGGCCTCAAATCTCTGACCTCACTGGATCTCACATCGACCAAGGTTTCTGACGCCGGCCTCGCAGCGCTTGTCCATCCGGACACGGGCATCCAGGGACTTGTGAGTCTCTGCCTCAGGGTCGGGGGCGTGACCCCAGCGGGATTGAAGATCCTTGCTCGCACCGACACGGGCCTGAAGAACCTGACGACACTCAATCTTTCAGGTACCTTGACAACCGACGAAGTGCTCTCACATCTGGCCCAGGTCGATACGGGTCTCCGCAGAATCACCGTTCTGAATCTCAGTGGGACGGACGTGACGGACGAAGGGCTCAAGGCACTCGCACGCCGCGGCACGGGCCTTGGCGCGCTTGAGGTGTTGGACCTGGGTGGGCTTCAGAAGGTCACCGACGAGGGCGTGATCGCGCTCGCCAAGGCCGAGACCGGCCTCGTTGCACTGGCATCACTCAATCTACACCTGACAGAGGTTGGGGACGCGGGAATCGTCGCGTTGGCACGGTCCGACACCGGGCTCGCGCGGCTGACCGAGTTGTTGGTGAACCGCATTCACATGACCGACGTCGGGCTGCGGGCCCTGGCAGCCCCGGACACCGGGCTGCCGCGGCTCACGACGCTCGACATCGGGGGCAACTGGGTCACCGAGGCGGGCGTGAGGGCGATGGCAGACCCCCAGACCGGTCTGAAGAACCTGACCTCGCTGACGGTCCTCACCAGGCTTACTCCTGCAACGCTAGCGTACATCGCGCGGGCCGACACACCCTTGAGCCGGCTTGAATCGCTCGATCTGAGCGGGATGCACGAGCTGTCCGACGCGGCCGTGATCGCGCTCGCACGTTCCGACACCGGGCTCAAGGGCCTGCGAAGCCTGAACCTGGATGCCACGGTTGTGACCGATGTGGGCGTAGCCGCGCTGGCGGCACCCGACACGGGCCTCAAGCGCGTGACGCACCTGAACCTCGCAAGCACCAAGGTGACCGATGCGGGCCTCGCCGCCTTGGCGCGCCCGGACACCGGCCTCGGGTCTCTCGTCAAGCTGGAACTTCTCGCGACCAAGGTCTCCGACGATGGCATGAGAGCTCTTGCCAAGCCCGAGACCGGCCTCCCGGCGCTCGCCGAACTTGTCATCATGAACACACGAGTCAGCGAAGCGGGAAGAGCCGCCATCCGCGAACGCTTTCCTGGGATCAAAATGAGCCCGTGGTAGGCTACGGCATATCGACTGTGCGGCGTCGTCGCTGCCCGTTTCGCTTTCGTGATGTCCCGAGTACGATCTGCGCGTCAGGAGTCCATAGTTACGCCAGTTGATGCCTCCGTTGAGACACGCGTGGACACCATCGAAGCACTGCGCACACTTCTCGCCCAGCGAGGCTTCGACAGCGAAGCCTCGACACGCGTTCTGGCGGCGGCCCACGTGTGCTTGGGCTTCCGACTAATCCGAGAGACAGATGACGCGAAGATCCCCATCGGCGCCACCAAAGTCGCAGGGGCCGCGGACCTTCCGAGCGGGACAGCTTGGCCGGCCGCCAGAGGGGTCCACTTCCGCTTCATTGCGCAGTTTGATCTCAGTGCGGTTTCGAGGTTATTGCCGCAGAGCCCTTTGCCGGAGCGTGGCCTGTTGAGTTTCTTCTGGTGCCAAGAACACGAGATCGGGACAACATCAGAAGGTGTCCGCGTGATTCATACACCTGACACTTCATCCCTGGTCCGCATGAAGGACCCATGGTCCAGGCCGCCAAAGCCCGTTGGGCTATTGGGGCGGATGATGGGCAAGCGGCCCGCGCCGCAGGAGGATGCCTTCTGTCCTTGCCGCGTAGAACTGGCCTTGAAGGTCACGATCCCCATCCCAGACGGCCCTCGCGGCATCGTCACGGGGTTGGTCAGTACGGACGAGTTTCGCGTGATCCATCGTGGCATCCAGGAGAAGGATCCCGCGACGGTCGAACTGCTGGACGTTGGGCACCGTTTGCTCGGAGAACCCCTCCCGATCCAAGAGTTCGTGGAGCTCGATGCGGAGTGGGATCCAAACGTGCCGGCGTGGGAGGATTGGGATGCGCGGGTGAAGGCCGCTGCGACGTGGCGACTGTTGCTTCAGGTCGACGCGGACGACGCACCCGAGTTTCGCTTCGGAGACCTTGGATCAATCTACTTCATGATTCGGGAAACGGATCTGTCGGCACGGCGTTGGGACAACGTATGCGTGGTGATGCAGTCTCACTAAGGCCATGTGAGGAGAGCTGACGTTCCATGACGCCATTGAACAGCGATTTCAAAGCCGAGTACGACCGGATCTTCTCACTGTGGATCGACGACGCTATGACCGGGCTCAAGCCCGCCGAGCGAGACTTCATCACCGCCAACGTGTGCCTCAACGAGTCGGGCAACGGCGGGCTGATGCAGTATTACGAGAACTCCTACGGCGAGAACGCGCACGAGGCCGTTGATGTATTCAGGCGGATCAGCCAGCCCAAGGCGGCGGACCTGCTCACGAAGGCAAACAGTCTCATGGGCCCCAAGGGTCCCGCGAAGGAGCAGGAAGAGCGAGGCGACCAACTCGCCGCGTTGTCCGACGCCGCGCTCGACAAGATGGCGCAGTGCTCCGATGCCCTCAACGACCTGTCGGCCCAGGTGCGAGCGGCAACGCTGGCATGGGTGAGGAAGTTCGCTCGCTGATGGCTGGCAGCCCACCTTCGCGCGAGAGGCACTCCCGCGTGGGTACCAACCCTTCCGGCATAGAACGAAGCCCCCAACTGCATCGGCGACGTGAGAACTCAACCACGAAGCCCCACGCGTAGCCCTCTTGGGCGTGGGGTTATGCATGAACTTGGATCAACGCCGACCGCTGCTCATATCGGTCAGTTCACTGCGGCGCAGCCAGCACTCGAGCGCGCGGGTGTCTTCTGGCGAGGTTACGCCATCGCGGTCGATGTCGATCGGGGATTGCGTCATGACGTAAAGGTCGTCCACGTCGAACTGGCAGTCGGCGTTCAGGTCCGGTCCGGCGGGCACCGTCGGACAGTTCGGAGCGAACGTCGCGTACTGGCCTGTCAACAAATAGGTGTGCCACTGCGAGGCGAATCCGTAGCTCGGAAGCCACAGACGAGTCGGCTGAGTCGATTGATCCAGAGCGCAGAATGGTGCGATGCTGAAGCTGGTCGCGGTGATCCACGGCACACTCGCATTGAAGGTGACGTTCAGGCTGCCGGCCCATCCGTCGGTGGCCGAGAGTTCGATCGGCGGCTGCGCCGGGTCGGGCGCCACACGCAGCGCGACAACCGCGGTGAGCCAGTCGATCATGATCGGCACGCCGTGCGGCTCGTTGCCCTCCCACTGCGTGTGACCGGTGTTCGGCCGAATGAGGTACGACACAAGTCCGCCGGCGGCTCGCCTCGTTGTCACAAAGTTGACGATGGTCTGCGCGTAGAGCGTGCCTGCGGCCAGCGTTCCCATGTTCACATTGTCGTTGCGTCCAACGAGATGGAGCGCGGGCACGCCCAACCCCGTTGTAATGAGTGCCTGCTGCGGCACTCGCTCACCCGTGGAGTCGTGGATCGGAAGAACCGCGATCGTCCGATGAGGAGCGAGGTCGGCAAACGCCACCGCCTGCCAACCGGCTTGCGACAGCCCCGTGAAGATCATGTTCACGCTGGCGAGTTCACTTCGCAACGCAACACCAGCGAAATGGGGCATCGCTTCATTGAACAGGCGATTGAGCGCCGGCTGAGTCTTGGCCAGGTTGAGCGTGGTATCGCGACTGCGTAAATCGAATCGCAGGAGCGCGAAGCCCGATTGCGACGCCCACGCCCGAAAGCGGGCATCGTCGTACATCTCTCGACCAGCCTCGTAGTCGCTGATGGCCAGCACGCCGCGCACGGGAGTCGTGGCAGGGATGTCGGGTATCCAGAGCGAGAACGTGGAGGGGCGAAGCTCCGGCGTGCTCCCGATCGAGTGCGTGTACTCCTGCTGGCCAATACACAGGCTCGTCGCACCGCACAGGAAAGCACTCACGAGCAGCGAGATGGCCGGGCGGTTCCACATGCAAGAACTATAGTTGGACTCGCCTCAAGATCGAACACGTTGGCGTGCTCAGCGAAGGGGTACATTAACGCACGTCCGGGTAACTGGACACCGACATGACTTGTTGTGGGACGGCGTTCGGGTGAGGCAAGCCGACACCCGACGCACGCCGAAGCCGCTGCCCTGCGATGACTTCGCTCGTCGCTAACTCGTCGACCACGAGTGAACGTCTTGCACCGCGCCAGCGCCACTTGATAGGCGTTGCATTCTCAGTTGCTTGAAGCGTTGATCTCGCCGCACACCAGGCGGTAGCCGAGATCCATCGCGTCGAGATCCAGAATGTGGCGATTGCGCTCGGCCCAGCGGCCGCTTGAGAGGTCGACACGCAACTTGGCCAGGCCGGGCTCCGCATCGATCCGTGCGAAGCTGGAGATGGCGCCTCGCCTCTCAGCATCGAGATAGCACTCGGGCCTGCGCCAGTACGCGCACAGGAACCCGTCGCTGCAATCAAACGGAATAGGAACCGGCGTCAGGCGCACCGGCCCGATTATCCGTTCCATCAACGCACGGAGGGCTGACGTGCTCGGGAAGAGCGTGCGGTCGTGGGCCGCGATCTCTGGAAAGTAATCCTCCGTCAGCCAGAACGGAGGGGCGTCGGGCACCCACGTGATCAGAACGACGCGATGGCGCGCAACCCGCTTCATCTCGCCGAGGCCTCGCTCAAGATCTGTCCAATGGTGAGCGCTGAGAACCGCCATGGCGACATCGACCGAGGCCGTCGGGAGAGGCAACGCTTCCGCCGATCCTCGCACACACCGCGCGGCCCCGATGGGGCGTTGCCGGATCATCACCTCGGAGGGTTCCACCGCGAGCACACTTCGGCCGGATGGTTCACACGAGCCAGTGCCGGCGCCGATATTCACCACGCTGACGGCATCCCCGAGTGCGGCACCGATCGCAGCGGCGATGCGATGATCCGGCCTGCGGAACGACGCGTAGCCGCGGCCGATGCTGTCGTAGAGAGCCATGGAAGTCGCCTCCCAAACCGCGCTTGCTAACCACCGCGGCGAGTTCAAACGCGATGGAGCGTACCGGTATTGGGGGGACGCCGTTGGACCGGCCCGCAAATGCAGATGGCCCCCGGCATGTGCCGAGGCCATCATGGTCTTCAAGTCGGGATGGCAGGACACCAATAGAACAGTTCTTGGCGGGCGTCAGGGTGTGGGAGTCGAGGTTTCGCCGACTGTTGCTCGAAGCCATCGCTTCATACGGAAATCACCGGTCGGACACGTCGACGTAGGTGAAATTGAACCGCAGACGATCTCGCACCCTGGGAGACGATTCTGCCTCGACGGGCTGTGACTTGATTTGATTTCGAGTCTCTTCGACTGTTCTGGTGCAGTACGCCAACCAATCCTCCCCGGAACGGCGCGGCGATGTATCGAAACTCCAGACACCATCTGGTTCTTGTCGAATGCTCGGGATCAGCCCGGTCCATTGGTCACCGATTACGAGCCATACTTCCCAGCCGAGGATCGCGAGATGGGACTTCTGGATGGCATCGAGAGCAAGCTCGACGTGTTCGCGACGCCATGCGAACTCGCCATTGCGGGCCCGGAACGCCTTTGAGCAGACTTCTGAATCCAAGTCAGCCATTCGAGGTACTCGCCGAACCGAGGTTGCTTCGCTCAACGAAAACGCCCGCAAGTCCAAGACTCGCGGGCGTTTTGATCGTCAATCGGGGTGACTGGATTCGAACCAGCGACCTCTTCGTCCCGAACGAAGCGCGCTACCAAGCTGCGCTACACCCCGCCTGGGCGTGGCCTGCCGCCACACCTACAAACAGAGAGTAGGCCGACGAAACCCGTCGGCCCACCCCGCGTGAACCATCACCAGCCGCCCATCGCCGGCGGCGACCACCGGTCACTTCGTTCCCGCAGCGTCCTGATACTGCTTCAGCGTCGCCTCGAGCTGGGTCTTCATCCGCTCCGGCATGCGGGGCGGGGCGTTGTCGATCGCTTCCTTGAGCAGCGACGCGGCCTTGGCGTTGTCGCCCTTGAGGTGGTAGGCCCGCGCGGCAGCGGTCCGGGCATAGAGCAGGTCGGCACCGTCGGCGATGCCGATCGCCGCGTCGCTCGCCCGCATCGCCAAGTCGATCGCTTCTGGGGAGGCCTTGTCGTCGCCTGTGAGCTGCATCGAGGCACGAACGAGCGTGCGCGCGTCCTTGTCCTCAATGGCGGAATCGACCTTCTTGGTCAGCAGCGCGACGGCCTGCGCCTGCTCGCCAGCCGCGAGCAGCACGCCGATCTTGGCGTCGGTGAAGGCGCCAACGAACTTGGCGTAGTCCTTCTCAAAGGCCTTCCACGACTCCAGGGCCGCAGCGGGATCGCTCCCAGCGGTCTCCATGATCTCGTTGATCTTCTCTTCGGCTTGGTCGAGCTTCGCCGAATCCTCGACGGGGCTCCACGAGCCAGCGACCACGCTGGGGAGGACGGCGTCGAGCAGCATGGGGTGCCCCATCCAGGCGATTCGCCCTTCCTTGTCGACGACAAAGCACATGGGAATTCCCTGCGAGTTGGTCGCATCCATGTAGCTCTTGGTGGTGTGCTTCGCGCCGCCGTCGTAAGCGACGGTGTAGCCCATGCGGGCTTCGCCCTTCTCGCTGAACCACTTCTCGACCTTGGTGAGGGTCGACTCGCTGTACTCGCGATCCTCCCAGATGTTGACGCCGACAATCGTCAGCCCGTCGTCCTTGTACTCCTTCTGGAGCTTGGAGAGGTGGGGCATGGAGGCGATGCAGGGGCCGCACCAGGTCGCCCAGAACTCGACGACATAGAGCTTGCCCTTTTCGAAGGCCGTGATCGGGTCACCCTTAATGAACTTCTCGACTTGGAGCTTCGGCGCGGGATCGCCGAGCTTCAGCGTCACGCCCTCGCCCTCGGTGGGGGCGGCCACGGGCTGGATCGTCGCGCCCGCGGCAGTGCCGGGGGTCTTCTCCGCTTTGGGGCCCGCGCCGGCGGCCGTCCCGGCAAGAAGGGCCAACGCGATCATCGAGGCGGTCATCCGCATGTGCAAGCTCCTTCGTTCCATTGGTGGTTTGATGCGCCGCAGGCGGCGCGGTTCCCGTTCGCTCATCGGCATCCGTGGCATGCAAGCCTTTCTGGCGAACGCGAATGCTCGTGACGTACAAAGATCGCAAGTCTAGCCACCGAACCAACCCCGCTCGCCAGACCTCGCACGCTGGCGCGCCAAGCCTGAGATGCACGGCTTGCGTTCGGCGTGACCCGCCAGCAAGCCCCCCAGTTCGCCCGGAACCCCTTTCCCCCGGCCTTGTCCGAGCGTGAGAACGCACAACTCGATGCCGCCGAAGCGCCCGCCCCGGCAACTGTTGCGCGGGGGTTTCATGAGTGCGGACACGCAACGCAACTGTCACGTGAGCGCCAACTCACGCCTTTGTTGCAACGAGTCACACATTTCTGTACACGTCATCAAAGATGGAACAGGCCCTTCGCCGGAGCCGCAAAGGGGGATATCCGGGAAATCGGCCGCGTGTCCGCTCGTTTCACCCGGTCACGCACGTGCCTTCACCCGCGTTCAGCCGATGCAACAGTGCACGCGCGAAAGCGTGACAGAGACAAGCGTAAATCCAGGCAGGCACGAGCCTCGAAGTGAACGGTGGCAGCGTGTTGAAACATGGAGCACTGGAGTCGCCCGCGAAGGCTGTGCACCCTGGCAAGCGGGGCAACTCACGCGGGAAGTGGAACAGTGAGGTTGACGCACCAGATTGATGAAAAAGATCGGCGGAGAGCAACTGAGAGAACACGCCGACGAAAAAGAAGTACGTGATGAGGGGGCGAGCAACACCGCGACGACCCCGAGCACGAAGACGCGGACGCCACAAACGTCCGACCACGAAAGGAGCAGGTCGTGTCCCGTCAGAGCAAACAGGTTGATCCCCTTCGACTGTGCGACGCTGCGGAAGCTGTGATGATCGCCGTCGTGGAGGCTTCCGAGCACTTCGGCGGGCGCTGGCCCTATCCGCCGGACCTGATGGGTACGCGCTTCCAACCCGCGGCCCTCAACGAGTTCAGCCGCGATGAGGTCAACGAGGCGACGATGTTCCTCATCCGCATGGGCTTCCTCGAAGCACCGCGTTCGGTCGCGTGAGTCGTTCCCGCACGTGTGCTTCGAGACCAAGTTTCGACGTGGATCCACGACGAACACCATGCAGTCTGATTGCCGGCGTCCTCCCCGCCGGCGCATCGAAAAGTCGTCGAGCTTCCGCGGCAATCCCCCGGCACCACCGGGGGATTGTTTCTTTTGGGGCTACCTTGGCGGCACCTTCGCGGCGGCGACCATGCGCCGACTGTGCCGAACGCGGGTTGGGCCTCAGGAATCAAGAAAACTGAGTGTCTGAAACGCCTGCCGCACGTCGAGCGCCGATAGCGCCTCGTTGCGAGTGCGGATTGCGAACCACTGAAACGCTCCGACCTCGCCAAAGTCATGGCGCCCGAAGCGAACCTGCGACAGCGGAATCTCGCTCATCTCCGGCGCCGTCACGCTCAACGTCTGCAGGTCCGTCCCGCCCAGGGTCGCGTGCACGCTGAGCCCACTGGGGCTGCAGACCAGCGCAACGAGCAGGGGACGGTCGCGCAGAAAACTCGCGGGGCCAAGCTGCCTGGAGAACCAACTGCCGCGTCCCGCCTCGGGGTTCCAGCGGACTTCGAGCGAGGCGACTTTGGTGCGTGTCGCATCGGTACGGGGGCTGGCGACGATCGTCACGTGCCGATCGCCCGCCGCGTCGGTCACGCTGAGCAGCGGATACCCCGAGTCGCTCGGATCGTGCCCGCTGAACTGCTCCCATGAATCCATGGGCGTGAGTCCCGCGGCCAAGAGAGTCCACGAACCGCTGAGCGAGAGATTGCGCAAGGTCGCTCGTTCATGCGGGAAAGATGTCGGCGCCAACGCGCACGAAAAGCCCTCGTCGCCGGTGCCGTTGCCGGCACACGCCGGGAGATCGGGCGGGAGGGGATACCCCACGCAGCCGAAGCCGCCCAGAAACTCGCTCCACGCGACGAAGCAATCGACATCGCCGGGCAAGTCCGACGCGTTCACCGCAAAGCCAAAGAGCTCCCCTGCCGTCACGTTGCCCACGAGCGTTCGCGTCACTGCCTCCCAGCGATCGTTCGAGATCGTGCCGCAGGTGCCAAGCTGGAGTGCCTCGCCCGGGCTCTCAAAGAAGAACCGGACCTGGGAGCTGCACGGGGAGCGTGATGCAAGGAACGGCGAATCGGTCGCCCGTCCGGAGTGGTTGAGCAGCCACCATCGGCATCGCATCGCCTTGTTCCCGCCTACGCGATAGAGGTCTGACAGGCGAAAAGGGGATGCCCCGGAAGGATGAGTCGCCGAGGGCATGACGCTCCCGATCCGTCCGACGCCCTCTTCCAGCCGCTTCACCACCCGCCACACCGTTCCGACCAGCGTGGGAGGCTGAGGCTCAATGGGCCCGAGCGTCCCAAGCCCATCGGCCCGAGGCACGAGCCATCGCCCCTGGGCGTCGCGCGGGCAGGGCAGCAGCCGAAGGCCGGACACGCTAAACCGCGACGCATCATCGCGCAGCCATTGGTCGCCCCCCGGGCCTACTTGCAAAGGCCGCCCCACCACGACGCGCGGGAGCCTCCGGCGGAAGAGGCTTGTCCCGTCCGGGCTCATCAAATAAACCCAGCCCCCGACGTGCGCAAACCTCTGCGTCGCGCCGTCAAGGCTCATCCAACTCCAGGTGCCCGCGCGCCCGGAGTCGTGCGAGATCCAGAGCCCGTCGGGGTTTCGCGCCTGCGACAGCCCCGAGCCATACATGCTCTTGATCACGTCGCAGACGACCGTCCGCGTCGCCCGCTCGGGATGGTCCACCCGCATGAAGAAGCAGTTGCTTCGGCACACAAACCCGTGATCGCTCACAGCAGTCTCGTGCAGCCGCGAGCCGCCGGGCGTGTTCCCGGGGCGGAGGATCCAGATTCCTTCCCCCACCGCGTCTGCTCCGAGCAGCAGCGAACCCGGATCGGGCCCCGGGCCGCAGCCAACGAACTGGTTGCCGGAGTTGCCGTCGTTGCGCCGCGTGGGCCCGGAGCCTGGTCCACCAAACCCGTCGTTGGCGTTGGGGTCGATGATTGCCGAATCCGCGGTGCCGTGCCAGTTGAGCTGCACCGTCCAGAGCGGCGCGCCCTGCGCGTCGCGGTCCTCCCAGTAGCGCTCGGCATCGGGGATGAGGATGCGCGCCGTCTGAGATGCCGCACCGTCTCCGATCCCAAGAATGACCTGCAGCCCGCGCGCGCCCGGCTTGGGCTCGTACTCCGTGATGCCGCACGCATGGAAGTGGCAATAGAAGTTCGACGCGGGATTAGTGTCCAAGGTGTACCGCGCCATCCGGGGTGCGGAAAGCCCCGCCTTCCCGCTCCACAGGGGAATGAACCGCGCCTGCTCGTTTGCACGCGTCATCTTGAACCAGAACGCCCTGCCACCACGAACCGGTTGCGGGCCCGCGAGGCGGTAATCCACCAGCGGCACGAAGACCTCGAGCAACGCCTTCCCGGGGACGTGATACGGGCAGTAGTAGTTCGTCAGTTCCCAGCCCGACAGGCGGACCCTGCCGACATCCCGCGGGTCGTCCAGATCGTCCGCGTACGGAGTCCACGTGGCGCCAAGGTCGGTTGAATAACACACCCCGACGCCCTGGAGCTGCCACTCGCCCGGCGCGATCTTTCGCCTCGCGCGGCAGAGCAGCACCAGCGTCCCATGAACCACCAGCCCGGAAGCCGGCTCATACGCGACCGTTCCGACGGGACACCCGTCCGTCGCCCGGCGCAACACATCCCCGCTGCCCAGCCCTTGCGGATCCGTCGAGCAGGTGAAGATCGTGAGCAGCTCAAGATGCCCGCCCTCGTCTCGATACACCAACAACTGCCGTCGAAATGCGTCGTGGACCATGAGCACCGGCGTTTGCCCGTCCACGTCCACCCCGGCGTGGATCACGAACGAGCCGGGCGCGAGCTGCGCGTTGATCATCTGCGCTTCGCCCGGCAACGAGGCCAATCCAACCGATCGGCCAAACCGAGGCTGGTCGACCTCCACCGGCTCGCCGGTCGGATCCACCGTCCGGACCGGACGCGCGAACGACCACCGCGATGCGTCCGCAAAGACGCCCGATCCTCGGACCAGCGAATCCAGTCGGCTCATGCCAAGGTTCCCGCCCTGCGCGCATTGGCGTGTCAACCACGCCTCGTCGGATCGTACAACGCCTCTCGCCGTGTCCTTCGGCGATTCGCGCCGTCCAACACCCGATCCGCCCCGGGAACCAGCAGACACCTTGCGAAACACGCGATCTGGCGAAACAAGTCCCAAGTCGTCCCGGCCCGTGCTGCATGAGTCGATTGAAGTTCCCGTGTTTGGTTGTCCCCAAATCGGGCATGGAACGCAACTTCACACGCGAGCGGACGAGGCGGTCCCCAGCTCGCCAGTTCAGCTCGCCAGTTCAGCTCGCACTCGCGCCGGAGATCCAGCCATGAAGCGCAACCCCGCATTATCGGTCTCTTGCAATACCCAGCGCTCTGATCAGCCCGGCGAGCGCCGGCGTTTCGCCCGCTTTGGGGCGCTCCGCCCGATCGTTCTTCCGTTGGTCGCGGGCGCCGCGATCCCCGCGGCGTACCTCGCGCTTGCCGCGCTCCCGCCCGTCCCCGTGCCGCCAGAAAACCCCATCACCGAGTCCAAGCGTGTCTTGGGCAAGATCCTCTTCTGGGATGAGCAACTCTCCAGCGACAACACGATGTCGTGCGCCAGTTGCCACCTTCCCGAGCTGGGCGGCGTCGATGCCCGGCGTGTGCGCCACCCGGGCTTTGACGACCTTTTCAACACGCCCGACGACGTCTTTGCCTCTCCGGGCGTGCTCGCTTCGGATTCGGCCAACAACCTTCGCCGCGACGCGTCATTCGCTCTTGCCCCGCAGGTGACCGACCGGGCGACGATGACGAACATCAACGCTGCGTATACGACGCACCTGTTCTGGGATGGTCGAGCCTCGCCGCAGTTTGTGGACCCGCAGACGTCGCAGGTTGCGATCGTGAACCGCGGCGCGCTGGAAAGCCAGGCCGTGGCGCCGCCCGTCAGCAGCGTCGAGATGGCGCACGCCGACCGCGACTGGGTCGCGATCAGCAGCAAGCTGGCGTCGGACCGCCCGCTCGCCGCCGCGAAGGATCTTCCTCCGGACGTTGCCGCGGCGCTGGCGGCCAACCCGACATATCCGCAGCTCTTCCAGGCCGCGTTCGGCACGTCCACCATTGACGCGCGCAGCATCGCGTTCGCGATTGCGACCTATCAGCGGACGCTCGTGTCGGACCAGGCCCCGTGGGATCGGTTCCAGGCGGGCGAGACCACGGCCCTCACGCCCCAGCAGCAGCAGGGACTGAACACATTCAACCAGGCGAGTTGCAACGTGTGCCACACCGCGCCGTTCTTTGCTCAGACCGGCATCGGGCCCAACGGGCAGCCCGCGACTGGCGCGCTCTTCCGCAACATCGGGCTGCGTCCGCCGGATGAAGATCTTGGGCGCCAGATCGTTACCGGGATCGCGGGCGATCGGGGCCGGTTCAAGGTGCCTTCGCTCCGCAACGTCGGGCTGCGTCAATCGTTCATGCACAACGGTCAGTTCACGACGCTGCAGCAGGTCGTCCGCTTCTACACGCGGGCGCCGGGCTCGGCGCCGCAGTTCCAGGACAACATCGACCCGGTGATGGGCCGGGTGCGCTTCCCGCCACAGGCCGAGCCCGGGTTGGTCGACTTCCTGGCCAACGCGCTGACCGATCCGCGCGTCGCCAACCGCCAGTTCCCGTTCGATCACCCGTCGCTCGCCTCGCAGCGGCCCGCCGACCTCCCCACCATCCTGCCCGGCGGCACCCCGGGCAGCCAGGGCGTTCCGTCGATCTTCGGCGTCTCGCCCGGCTTCGTCGGAAATCACGCCTTCCGCGCCGGCCTCGCGAACGCGCCCGCCGACGCCCGGGCCGATCTGCTCTACTCATGGACTCCGCCGGTCAATGGCAACCTCCCCGTCGCTCGCATGCTCACCACCACCCGCACCGGAGCCTCCAGCAACCAACTCGGACTCGCGACAGCCCACTGGACCGTGCCCGACAACGGCGGACTCGACGGGCGCGTCCTCTACCTCCAGTGGTCCGTGATTGATCCAACCGCCCAGGGCGGCGTGGCACGCTCCGCGATCGCTCGCGTCCCGCTCTACTGCGGCGGGGCCGCCTGCCCGCCCGCCTGCGCGGACTTCAACTTCGACTTCACCGTCGACTTCTTCGATTACCTTGAGTTCGCCGAGGCGTATAGCGCGGGCCAGCCCGCCGCGGACTTCAACCGCGACGGGCAGGTCGACTTCTTCGATTATCTTGATTTCAGCAACTCGATGGCATCGCCCTGCGAGTAAGCGCAGGCCCGGCAGCGGCTGGCATCTCCCGAAGACTGTTGGTGCCAAGAAAAAACACGCGGAACCCACCCACGACCCGCGACACTCCGCGGAGCGGGTTGAGATTCGCGCGCCAGTCGGCCGCGATTCGCGTCTCGGGCGTGGGTCACAAAGTGAGGAGCCGGGCGAACCGTTCTGTCGGTCGCCGGCTCGGGCGGAATACCTGCTATGTCGAGAAATGCCGAGGGGCGGACTCGAACCGCCGACCTCCGGGTTATGAATCCAGCGCTCTAAACCAGCTGAGCTACCTCGGCTTCGCTCAAACTCTATGCCCGACGCCCCGCTGCCGCCATTCGCCGGGCGGCACGGCCCGGTCCGCCCCAGTCCCCTCGTTCCCCTCTGATTTGCCCCCGGGCGCGCCGCCGCCGTGAACCGTGTTGCCCGCCACAAGCCCGTGCGGTTCACAGGAGGCCCAGTCGGGCCCACATGCGGGCATTCTCGCCCAGATCAAACGCACGGCCACACTCTGGACAGTTGCCAGATTCGCCGATGCCACGAAGATCGTGCAGGCAACTGACGCAGGCTTTGCCGCCGGCAGCCAACACCGCGCGGCGGATCTTCCGCTTTCCGCGCCACACGAAGAAGATCGCGACGAACTGCGGGATGAAGACCGTGCTCGGCGCCACCGTCGCCGCCCAACCCGACTTGGGCCAAGGAATGGCGCTTCGAAGCTCCGGCACCGCGAGCGAGATCACTGCGAAAACCACCACCCCGAGCGGCAACGCGAACCAATACACAAGCCGCCGAGCTGCCGGAGGAATAGACGCACGCGAAGTGGTGGTCGGTTCGGGCATGTGGAAGGGTACGCGGAACGGTCTATCCGCCGGTCGGCACCTTCGCTCAGGCAAACGGGTTGACGAATCTCGACCCCTGCAATCACGGGCGAGCTTTGCACGTCGCGTTCATGCAACTCATCCCGCGTGAACGAGCGGCCGTTCGACTGGAAAGCTCCCGTGTCGCGGATCGCTTCAATCGCCTTCGCAAGATCACCGGCGGAGCTGGCGGGTGGCGACTCGAGCGGGGACACAATCGTGCTCAGGCGAGTTCGCTCGGGCAGGTCGAGTCGTTGCTAGGGGTTGAGCACGCAGGTCGTGAATGTCATCGAGATTTCGTCTGACCATCCACGGTAGATCGTAGGTGAAGAGCTTCGGATGACAATCCTCGCGGAACATGTGGGCAGAGCGTGAGCGAGGGCTCCAGCCGCGAGCAAGCGACAGGACCGCTTCATTTCCTGGGCCAGCTTCGTCCTTGCCTGCTCCGTGCCGAGGTCGCGGAAAGGGCGGCGCGCCCTCCTGCATCAGCAGCTTGCATCCCCGGTTGGGATCGCAAACCCTGTCTCACCTCGCCGCGACTTCCTTCGCGCTCGCGCCGATCGTCATCTTCACCGGCACGAACGTCGGCTTCACCCGGGCCTCGAACTCGCTCCAGTACTTGTTCATGATCGTCCGGATCGCCCAGTTGTTGCCGTCCGCCAACCCGCAGATCGTCGTGCCGGGCATGCTGCCCATGCTCGTCGCGATTTCCAGCGCCAGGTCGAGGTCCTTGGTCTTCGCGGCACCTTCTTCGATCCGTCCCATCAACTGGTACAGCCACCCGCTGCCCTCGCGGCAGGGGGTGCACTGCCCGCAGCTCTCGTGCTTGAAGAACCGGGCGATGTTCCTCGCCACCGCGACCATGTCCGTGTCTTCATCAAAGACCGTCGGGCACGCCGTGCCCAGGCCCAGCACGTTGTACTTGCGACCGATGTCGAAATCCATCTCCGCGTCCATCTGGTCCGGCCCGAGCACACCCATGCTGATGCCGCCGGCGATGGCGCCCTTGAACTTCTTGCCGCCCCGCATGCCCTGGCAGTAGTCCTTGCTCTCGATGAGCACCCGCAGCGGGATGCCCAGATCGCACTCGAAGCAGCCCGGGCGGTTGACGTGCCCGCTCACCCCCATGAGCTTGGTGCCGAAGCTGGGCTGGCCATTGGCAAAGGTGCTGGTGGTGCCC
The DNA here is from genome assembly GCA_033763815.1 of Planctomycetota bacterium. GTDB lineage: Bacteria > Planctomycetota > Phycisphaerae > Phycisphaerales > UBA1924 > JANRJU01. Next base: position 94,742 of record JANRJU010000011.1, on the reverse strand, counting down.
TGCTTCATGAACCACTCAGCACCGTTCTCGAGGATGCTCGGAAGGTGGGCGAGCGTCTCGACGTTGTTGATGATCGTCGGCTTGCCGAACAGGCCCTTGACCGCTGGGAAGGGCGGCTTGATGCGGGGCCAGCCCCGCTTGCCCTCCAGCGCTTCGAGCAGGCCCGTTTCCTCGCCACAGATGTAAGCGCCGGCGCCGCGATGGACGTAGCAATCGACGGCAAAGGTTCCGCCGCGTGCGGTGCTGCTGCCGCCCAGCAGGCCCTTGGAGCCAAACACGCCGTTGGCGTAGGCCTCCTTGATGGCGTCCTCGAGCACGCGAGCCTGGTGGTGATACTCGCCGCGGATGAAGATGTACGCCGTCTTGATTCGGCAGGCGTAGCAGCAGATCGCGATGCCTTCCAGCAGAAGGTGCGGGTCAAAGTCCATCAGCAGGCGATCCTTGAACGTGCAAGGCTCGCTCTCGTCGGCGTTGACCGCGAGGTATCGCTGGCCCGGGTCGGCCTCGACGCCGCTCGCGTCCACGGCCAGCTTGGGGAGGAACGTCCACTTGAGCCCCGTCGGGAACCCAGCGCCGCCGCGACCGCGAAGGACGGACTTTTTGACTTCCTCGGTGACCGCGTCGGGCTTCATCGTCAAGGCCTTGCGCAGCCCCTCGTAGCCGCCCGTGCGGACGTATTCGTCGTATCCCACGATGTGCCGCCCCTTGGGGTCGGCGTGCGGCCAGCAGGGAATCCGCTTCGTGAGCACGGGCGAGGTGGTCTTGGCAGTCCAGTTCGCGGTCGAAGTCGTCACGGCAAGGTTCCCTCAAGACGGCAGTCGGAGATCGAAAGCCACTTCGTTGGCCCGAGCGCACCAATCGCGCCCTTCCACCGCATGGTAGCGATCTGGATACACGGTACGGATTTCGCGACCGCTTCGCCCCCGGATGCCACCCGGCGCGCTAGCCCTCCGGCCGACGCCAACCCCCCCGGGATGCAAAAGGGCGACGGACGCCGATAAGCCCCGCCGGGTGACTCGTGCGGCAAACGGATCTTGACCCGAGACATCCTCGCTGCTGCTGGGCACGCGACGGAACGCTCACGCCACCGTCACGCTCTTGTCCAGATAGACGTCTTGAATGCCCTGGAGCATCTTCACGCCCTCGTCCATCGGCTTCTGGAACGCCTTGCGCCCCGAGATCAGGCCCATGCCACCGGCGCGCTTGTTGATGACTGCCGTCGTCACCGCTTCCGCAAGGTCGCCCTCGCCCTTGCTCTCACCGCCCGAGTTGATCAGCGGCACGCGGCCCATGTAGTTGTTCATGATCTGGTATCGGCAAAGGTCGATCGGATGACCGCCGTTGCCGTGCTCGTCGCTCCCGGCAAGCTGCGTGTACACACGCTTGTCCCACTTGCCATACGACGATCCGCCAGCGTTCAGCGCCGCGTATCCCCCGTTGTTCACGGGCAGCTTCTGCTTGATGATGTCCGCCTTGATCGTCGCGCCCATGTGGTTGGCCTGGCCCGTCAGGTCGGCCGAGGCGTGGTAGTCCACGCTCTTGCCGTCGGCGCCCTTCACCTTGAAGTTCGCGTTCCGCGTGTAGCACCACAGCACCGTCACCATGCCATACGCGTGCGCTTCCTCGAACATGTCCGAGACATACGCGATCTCGTCGCGGCTGGAATCATTCCCGAAGTAGATCGTCGCGCCGACCGCCATCGCCCCCATCTCGTAGCACTGCTTGATGCTCCCGAAATAGCTCTGCTTGAACACGTTCGGATACGTCAGCATCTCGTTATGATTGAACTTCACCAGGAACGGGATCTTGTGCGCATACTTGCGGCTCACCGCCGCCAGCACGCCCAGCGTGCTCGCCACCGCGTTGCACCCGCCCTCGATCGCCAGCCGAACGATGTTCTCAGGATCGAAGTACGCCGGGTTCGGAGCAAAGCTCGCGCCCGCCGAGTGCTCGATTCCCTGATCCACCGGCAGGATGCTTACATACCCCGTTCCCGCCAAGCGGCCCGTGTTCAGGATCGTCTGGAAGTTCCGCATCACCACCGGCGAGCGATCCGTGTGCGAGAACACCCGATCCACAAAGTCCGGCCCGGGCAGATGGATCAGCGACTTGGACACCGTCCGCGACTCATAGCCCAGCAGCCCCTCCGCCTGAGCCCCGAGCAACGCCCGAACATTGATCGTCGGGTTTGCCACCGCCGACCGCGCGGGCGTTCCGGCGGCGGCTGGAATGTGGTGCGGGGCGGCGGGAGCGGGAGTCGCAGTCGGCATGGTCCAATCCTTTTCTCAAGCAGGCCGGTCTTTCTCGAAAAGGCCGCCCCACTTCAACGTCTGCCGGATCATAGTCCATCACCGCTTCTTCACGGGCCTCGGCAACCCCTCAATCCGCTGCGGCGCGATCATCGGCGGCCCCAGCAATCTCAACGCCCCGGCCTCCCACGCCTTCATCAACCCGATCATCGCCGCAACGTTCGACCTGGCAATCCCCACCAGGGAATCGCACCGGGACGCCAGCAACGCATCTACAAGAACCTCGCGACCAAACTTCACGCCATCGTTCGGGTCGCTCCGCTGCTGAAAGTGGATCGACTCCTGATTGGAACTCCGGAAGCAGTCGGTTGCGATCACCCGCTCTCCCCATCGTTGCCGCGCGTCCGCGAGCGCCTGCACCGTGTCGGTCAGCAAAAAGACACGAGCGCCCGGGCTCGCGCCGAGCAGCTCGCTCACGTGGCGCACCAGCTCGACGTTCGCGAGGGCCAAGTCCGGCACCTCTCCCACCTTGTCCGTCCCGCGCAGGTGCAACGCGATCAGTGGCCTGCTTGAGAAGTGCTCCGCCGCGAACCGCTCCACCGCGTCAACGACCGGCTTCACCGGACGGGCCCAGTGCTGGAATGCACGACGGACCAGCTCCGTCGCCTCGAGTCCATGCCATGGGTGCCACGCCGGAATCCAGTTGGCGATGTCCCACATCCCGATGAAGATGTTGCTGACGACCACGCGCTCCGGGCGATTCAGCGTGTAGAGATCCCACGGACCGGCGAGGTTCGCAGCACGATCCACGCCCCGCTCTCGCTGAAGGTTCTCGCGATTCCAGCAGGGCGGATAGCACGAAAGGTCGCCCCGCGCAAGCACGTCGTGCAGGCGAAGCTCCGACACCGGTTCAAAGAACTGGCTCCAGGCTTCGCTCCCGTTGCCGGGCCAATCCGCCGGCAAGAAGCGGCTGCGCTCGCCCCACGCAATGATCGGTGTCCGCCCGCTCACGCTCGCCAGCACCAACTGCCCCAGCACGTGCAGCACGTCGGACCAGAACCCCGCGCCCCACGATTTAATCAGGAGCACGCGAGCAGCAGGATCAGCAGCTGACTTCCAAGTCGATGCCTCACCGCCCGCCGGACCCCGAAATCCCCGCGCCTCGGCCGGCACCTTTGCCAGCTCCTCGACGACCTTCTTCGCGGGCTTGAGATAGGGATTCGTCGCCAGCGCCCGGGCCGCGTAATCCTGAGCAAAGTCAAACGCGCGCCAATCCATCGAAAGCCGCGCCAGCACCGCAAGCGCGTCGGCATCGCGCGGATCGTCCATGAGCGCGAAGCGCGCGAAGTACTCGGCGCCCGAAACGTCGCCACTCGCGTAGCACATCGCGGCCTGCGCACTCGCCTTCGGCTCCGGCGCTCCTCGCATCACCCACGCTCCACCTTGGCCCCCAGCCGATTACAACTGCAAATCGCCACAGCCGCACGCCCCGCCGGGGCCCCCGCCCCGCTCACACTCGCGAGCGTATCCGCACCACCATCATCGTCTCGTCATCCGTGCGCTGCGCCAGCCCGGTGAACCGGCGAAGCTCCCACTGCAGCAGTTCGGCGATATGGGTCGCGCTTGCCGAGGGATTCTCGCTGAGCACGCGAATGACCGACGCCCGCAGCTTGGCCCGCCCAAACTTCTCGCCCGCAAAGTTCCGAGCGTCCAGCAAGCCGTCGGTGTACGCGATCAGCGTGTCGTTGGGGCGAAGATCGAAGACGCCCCGCTGGTAACGCTGGTGCGGGTCGATCCCGACTGCCATGCCTCCAACCCCAAGCTCGTCCACATCCGCCAGCGAGAGCGCACGCCCGCTGCCAGGCGACGGCACGCGCACGACCATGGGCGGCTCGTGCCCCGCCGAGCAATACGTCAGCCGAAGGCGGACCGGGTCGATCACCCCGTACCACAGCGTCGCAAACTCTCCATCTCGCGTGTCGCGGCACAGCGCGGCATTCACCCGCGCAACCACCTCGTCCAGGTCGTAAAGGTCCTGCACGTACGCCCTCAAGCTCGCCCTCACGGCGCTCATCAGCAGCGCCGCCGCCACGCCCTTGCCAACCACGTCGCCGATCGCCAGCGCCAGGTGCCCGTGCAGCTCGAAGACATCGTAGAAATCTCCGCCAAGCTCGAAGCTCGGAAGCCAGCGCGTCGCCACGTCCACGCCGGGCACGTTCGGAGGGGTGTTGGGCATCATGCGACGCTGCACATCCGCCGCGAGCGAGAGCTGGCGTTGCCGGTGCTCTTCTTCTTCCTGCATCCGGAGCAGTCGAGACTGCTCCACTGCGATCGCCGCCTGCTGCGCGATCACGCCCAGAAGCCGCTTCTCCGACTCGTCGAACGTTCGCGGCACGCGGGAATACAACCGCATGACCCCGATCGCGCGGCTCTGGAACACCAGCCCGGCGTTGATCGCCGCGCCCAGTCCCTCCTGCTTCGCCCGCTCCGGAATCAGCACCCGCTCGTCGCATTGGATGTCCTCGCACACGACGACCTCGCCCCGCAGCGCCAGGCGATCAAACAGCCGATCCTTGCTCAAGGGCAGCGGGCTGCGCAGCCAATCCTGGCTCAGGTTCCGCGCGGCCCGCAGCTCCAGGTCGATCTCCTTGCTGTCCAGCTCCGGCGCGCCGTCACCTGAATCCTTCAGCAGCACGATCGCGCCCGCGTCGAGCGACAGCACTTCGATCGCCGACTCCAGCGCGACCTCGAGCACCCGGTCGATCCGCACTGCGCGGCTCAGCAGCCCAGTGAGGCGCGCCACCACGCTCAGTTCCCGCAGCTTGTGCCGCAGCTCCGCCTCCGAGTCAACGACCTCGTTCGTCGCGAGCGCGAGCTTGTTGACGACGCTCATGAGTCGCGACTTGGCATCGAGCTGAGAGCCGGCTATGCGGGGCTCGCCGGGCCCGACGACCAGAGCCCCGATCACCTGCGTCTCTCGCTTGAGGGGGATGCTGGTGCCGCCTTCCAGAGGCGGCGCTTCCACCATCTTCCACGCGGGACGACCCTCCGCCGGGATGACCAGGCGCCCGTCACCATTGCGGAGTTCAACGCGGACGCCAAGCAGTTCGCTCAGCTCATCGACGAGCCGGGCGAGAGAGCCATCCGTGAGATAGTCGCCGATCGAATCCTTGGTTCGGGCGACGCTGTCGCGACCGGACGCGTGAACCTGCTCCATCGCACGGGCATCCAAAGCACGTGCATCCAAGGCACGGAAATCCGAGGCACGGGCATCCTCTGCCGCCAGCCCGCTGATCCGCCCCGCTGGAGCCCGCCCCGCCGCGGCGCGCACGCTCAGCGCCGCCGATCCGGCATGCCCATCACCATCCGCGACTGGAAGCTCCCTCATCACCCCTCGTTACCCCGCGCGAGCACCCGCGTGCTCCTCTGGCCTTACTTGTCGTTCGCGGCGGGTTCTGGATTCGTCTCATTCGACATCCACACACGCTCAAGAAACGCCTTGAGTCGCTGCTCGGCCTCAAGCCCCGGAGTTCCCGGCGCCATCGTTGACAGCGCGGACTCCCACGCCCGCATTCCTTCCTTCAGCGTGTTCAGGTCGCCAGTCAGCATTCCGACGTACGCCATTAGCAACGCGGAATCCTGCGCGTACCGGTCCTTGGCGATGTTGTCCCGCAGCATCGATCCCAGCGTGTCCATGCGCCGGGGGGGCGGCATCAGCCTCGCGGCGTATCGCACGCCTGCCGCCTCCGGATGGTTCCGCAGAACCTCGCGCAGGTTGCTCGCCGCGGAGATCACCAAACCCGCGCCAAGCTGTGCATGCACGCGTCCGACCATCGCCGAGGGATCGCCAGGCTTGAGCGTGAGCGCAAAGCTGAATCGTTCCTCCGCATCAAAGTACCGCTCGCTCGCCAGGCGCTCGCTCCCCGCGCGGATCTGCTCGCTAAACGTCCGATCGAGCCCGGGCGCCGTGTCCGTTCCCCCGCTGATCAGCAGTTCGTCGATCTTCCCGCCCTCGCGCCGGATCAGGTCCGCGGTCCGGTTGATCGAGGCCTGCTTGGCGTTGTCGTCCGCTTCGGGCTCGCCCCGTGCCTGACGCTGCTGCGCCTCCACCCGCTCCCGCTGCGCGGCGTTGGGCTCAAGACGCATCCGCAGCGCGTTCAGTTGCTCTTCAATCGACGGAAGCGAACTCGCGCCCGGTGCCGAGACCGGAGTTGACCCTGTCGCGCCCGAGCCTGCCGAAGCCCCCGAGCCTGAACCCGGCGCTGAGGCCGCGAGTCGCTCGCGAAGCTCGGTAAAAGGTCCGCGCGGCTTGAGATCCGAGCCCGAGGTGAGCGGCGCCGCGCCCGGGAGCGCCGAGAGCGACGCGGGCGCGAGCGAACCAGCGCCCGCGCTGGCGGGAGCGGCGCTGCGCACCGCGGGGTTGCTGGGCGAACCGAGCGAGCTCGGACCCTGCGGGGTCTGCGCCGCAGCAGGGGCCTCAAAGTTCCGCCCCTGGAACGCCGGGAGCGCGTTGGGGTTGGGCTCGGTGTTCCGCACGCGCCCTTGGTGGATACCCAGCAAAGGCGAGGACGTGATCCGATACGTTGCGGCCTGCTCGTTGTCGTTGCGAATACCCAGGAGCGCCGGCTGGAGGCTCCGCGAGGCAACATAGGTCGAAGGCGAGCGCAGGGCGCCCAGCGTGTTCTCCCACCTCGACGAACCCAGCCCGCCGACCGCGCCCGACGCGGCACCAAGCCCGCCCGCCCCCACTGCCGCCGCGCCCGACGCCGCCGACCCGCTCCGCGGCACGACAAAGCTCGCGCCGAACGGGTTCGCGCGGCTGTTGCCCGTCGTCAGACCGAACTGATACTGCAACGCCTCGGTACCTCGAAGCCCCTGGCCCGCGAGCCCGGAATAGAGCGAATCCCGCCGGAAGCCGTAGAGATCGTTCGAGCCCAGCGAGCCCAAGAACTCCCCGGTATCGCGATACCCCACGTTGCCACGAAACGACAAGCCGCCTGGCGCGTTGCCGGTCACCACCGCGTTGCGGAAGCGAACCTCAGCGGCAAAGTCCTTGACGGGCAGGCGACCAATCCCGGTCGTGCTCAGGTCGCGCTGCAGTCCCCGCCCGTCGCCAAGGGCGGTCTGAGCCATTGCCTCGTTCCCGCAAGTTGCCCATCCTGCCGCGAGAACCGTGAGAGCCAAACCAAGCGTGCGTCCGGTCGCCATGGCGTACCTCCGTATCTGTACTGTAGAAGACGCAGCCCGAACCCCGCGCGTTCGCGACGCGCAAAGCGCCGAATCGGCGCACAAACCTGTCCCCGAACCCGGTGCATGCGGAAGACCCGGGAAAAGAGGCCAACCCGAACCCTTGGTTCGCCCTCAGACTCGGCGCTGGGCTCCAACTGTGGACGAAAAAGAAGCCCACGACGCACCCGAGAGGGCGGGCCGTGGGCTTGGGGTTGGGGGCAAAGGAATGGACCGAGAAGCCGCCGGAGTACCGGACGTCTTCTGGATAGTCCGTATATTCACGCAAACTACCTGCCTTGTCAAGCCGGGCGAGACCCCAACACATCAACCTGTGGACGACCAGTGATTCTGAAAACTCGTTCACCGAAGCCGAAAAGGCCCGAGAACCATCAGCTTTGGTCCTGTAACTCGTTGTCAATCAAGGACTTTGTAAGCCTGACCGCCTGATCAGCGCGCGGGGGGTTGTCCAACGAAAAGATAAGGTATCTACCCTGTGCAGTATCGGTGTTCAGAACCACCGCATTGGGTGGGACGAACGCGACCCCGCCCTCGGCCTTCTCGTGGCCCAAGATGAACATCGCCACCCCCCAACGTTCGACGAGGTCCTCGAGCAGCTCCGCGTCGTAGCCGCGACCCCACACCATGACATGGGCGGAGCCGCGCCGGCTCTCATAGTCCTGGGGCGTCAGATCCCGCGAGAGCACAGTCGGGTCGAACCGGGCCATCATCGCGGGGGGCGGCAGGCTGTGCGCGCACAGCACATCGCCCTTGGGCCCGACACAGCGGAGCGCCAGGGGCATGGAGCGGATGAAGTCCTTGATCGCGTCGCTGACCTCGTCGGCACGATCGCCAAATGTGTATTCCACTGCCTGGTTGAATGCCGCGACGGCCTCGACGCCGTCCTTGAGGATGCGGGCTCCGATGAGCTGCGAGAGCTCATGGTTGGCCAGCAGCACGTGGACATGCTCGGGGAAGGTCGCCTTGAGTGCCGCGACGCGCGCCAGAGCTCGGTAGCTGAAGTCCATGCCGCTCAGGAGGCGGTCGGAATGGATGATCTCGTGCAACACCAGGTGACGGAGCGGCGTGCGAGACGACCCGCCGCCGCGGACATCGGCGCGGGGTGAATCGACCGGGCCGCCATCGCCCGACGATGGATCAACCACCGCGTGCATGCCCGCGAGCTCGACGAGCTTCATGAGGTTGAACGCGTTGTCGTGCAGGTCGCCGGTTGCAACGACTTCACCCGGTCCCTTGATGCGATCGATGGAACCAACGCGGCAGGCGGCGGAGCGGTTCGCGTCGGCACCACGCCGCAGCCATTGGCAAACGACGTCGGCGTTCTGGAGTTCCAGCGAGGCAAGGTCCACCGACGTGCTCCCAAGCGAGCGCGCGGCACAAGCCGCGGCGGCGAGGATCGTACGCGTCGCGCCACGCCGCTTGGTTCAAGCTCGATTCAAGCCGGTCTCAAGCCCGTCGCAAGTCAGGATCTGCTTCAAGCCGCGGCAGAGCTCCCGATCACCCCGCGCGGCCGCTGGTGGTGTTGCCGCCCTCGCCCGCGATCGACTGGCGCATCGCGGTGTCCGCCTGGATGTTGCGAAGGCGGTTGTAATCCATGACGCCAAGCTGCCCGTTGCGGAACGCGTCCGCGATCGCCTGAGGGATTTCCGCCTCGGCGAGCACCAGCTTGGCCTTGTTTTCTTCGATCTTCGCCTTGTTTTCCTGCTCCAACGCCGTCGCCATTGCACGACGCTTCTCGGCCTCGGCCTGGAAGCGCTGCTTGTCGGCGTTGGCCTGGTCGGCCTGCAGCTTGGCGCCGATGTTCTCGCCCACGTCGATGTCGGCAATGTCGATCGACAGGATCTCGAACGCCGTTCCCGCGTCGAGGCCCTTGGCCATCACCGTCTTGGAGATCTTGTCGGGGTTCTCGAGCACTTCCTTGTGCGTCTCGGCGGAACCGATGGTCGAGACGATGCCCTCGCCCACGCGAGCGATGATCGTCTCTTCGGTGGCGCCACCGATCAGGCGGGAAATGTTCGTCCGGACCGTCACTCGGGCCTTGGCCTTGAGCTGGATGCCGTCCTTGGCGACGGCGTCGATGGTGGCTCGCGGCCCCTGCTGCGCCGGGCAGTCGATGACCTTGGGATTGACGGAGGTGTTGACGGCTTCGAGGATGTCGCGGCCCGCCAGATCGATCGCGGTCGCGGTGTCCCAGATCAGCGGGAGCTTGGCCTTCTGCGCGGAAATCAACGCGGTCACGACGTTCTGCACCCGCCCGCCAGCGAGGTAGTGGCTTTCCAGACGATCGGTCGTCACGTCCTGCAAGCCGGCCTTGACGGCGCGGATTCGGCTGTAAACGACCACGCGGACATCCACTTTCCGCAGCCGCATGAAGACGATCGTGAAGAGGCCGACTTTGGCGCCGGAGAACAGGGCCTGGATGTAGAGCCCGAGGAAGTTGAAGGCGGAGATGACGATGATCAGGATGAAGAGGCCGCCGATGATCAGGCCGATGATCACGGCGATACTGGTGGCCGAGGTTCCCGCCTGGGCCAGAGTCGTGGATCCCGTCGCGAAGGATGCGGTTGAAGCGAGCAAGGCGCTGCCGGTGGCTTCGAACATGAGAGACTCCCGCCGCGGCGGAGGCGAATCCTCAAACCGGACAGGCAGGTACGCCTGGAACCCGGACCGCCGCGGACGCGAGTATATCTCGCGGTGGGACGATCAGGGGATTCAACGAGGCGACAACTTCGGTCCGGGGCGTGATTCCGGGCGTCGCTGCGGGGTCACCCCACGGGCTGCTTGCTCGCGAGCGCTGCGCGGACGCTTCGGGTGGCTTCGACCACGTTGACGAGCGATTGCTTGACCTCATCCCAGCCCCGGGTTTTGAGGCCACAGTCCGGGTTGACCCAGACCTGCCAGGGTCGAAGAGCCTTGAGGTTGGCGCGGATGAGCGACTCGACTTCAGCGACGCTGGGGACTCGCGGGGAGTGAATGTCGTAGACGCCGGGACCGATCTGCGCTGGATACTCAAACCGCGCGAAGACCTCGAGCAGTTCGCCCGCGCTGCGGCTGTTCTCGATGCTGAGCACGTCGGCGTCCAGATCCGCGATCGACTGGATGATGTCGTTGAACTCGCTGTAGCACATGTGCGTGTGGATCTGCGTGGCGTCCGCGGCGCTGGCGGTCGACAGGCGGAAGCAATCGACAGCCCAGCGCAGATACTCCGCCCAGTCGGAGCGACGCAGGGGCAGCCCTTCGCGCAGCGCGGGCTCGTCAACCTGAACCGCCTTGAGCCCGGCGGCTTCAAGGTCCGAGACCTCGTCACGCAGCACCAGCGCCAACTGCTTGCACGTCTCCGACCGGGGCTGGTCGTCGCGGACGAACGACCATTGCAGCATCGTCACCGGGCCAGTGAGCATGCCTTTCATGATGCGGTCGGTCTGGGACTGTGCGAAGCGGCTCCACTCGACGGTCATGGGCCGCGGACGGCGGATGTCGCCGTAGATCAGCGGGGGTTTCACGCAGCGGGAGCCATAGCTCTGCACCCACCCGAGCTTGGTCGAGACGTAGCCCTCGAGCTGCTCGCCAAAGTACTCAACCATGTCGTTGCGTTCAAACTCGCCATGGACCAGCACATCCAGCCCGATGGCCTCCTGGATGCGGATCGTGCGGGTGATCTCATCACGCAGGAACTGGTCGTACGCGGCGGACGAGAGCGTGCCCGAGACGAAGCCCGCCCGCGCCTGGCGAACCTCCTTGGTCTGCGGGAACGACCCGATAGTCGTCGTCGGAAGCGCCGGAAGCCCAAGCCTCTCCGCTTGGACGCGCCGCCGCTGCGCGACGTCGCTCGCCCGGCGGTAGTGCTGAGGCGTCACGCCCGCAAGGCGCGCCTGCACCTGTGGGTGATGGACCCGGGTCGAACGCCGACGGCTCTCGGTCGCCGCCCGGCTGGCTTCCAGTTCCGACGCGATCGCGCTACGACCTTGGTTGATCCCGCGCGTGATGGCGACGACCTCGCGCACCCGCTGCACCGCGAAAGACAGCCACGACTTGATCTCCGCGTCGAGGGTCGCCTCAAGATCGAGATCGACCGGCGCGTGCAGCAGCGAGCACGAGGGGGCAATGAGCAGACGATCGGGGCCAATTCGGTCGGCGGCACGTTCCGCAATCGAGAGCGCACGGTCGAGGTCGGCGCGCCAGACGTTCCGGCCATCAACGACGCCCAGCGACAGCGACTTGCCGGCAGGCAGCCTCTCCAGCGCCGTCAGCAACTGGTCGGGGTCGCGGATCAGGTCCAGGTGGAGCGCTTCGCTCGGGAGCGAGAGGGCCAGATCGAGGTTGTCGCGCAGGCCCCCGAAGTAGGTCGCGATGAGCAGCTTTGCCGTGCCGGCGCCCGCAAGGGATGAGTACGTGCTCTTGTACGCGGCTTTGGCCTCGGGCGTGAGATCCAGCACGAGGCAGGGCTCGTCGATCTGAACCCACGCCGCCCCGGCGGCAGCCAGGTCTCGGAGCTGCTTGCGATAAATCGCGACCAGATCGGGCAAGAGGGCGAAACGGTCGAGCGCGGGCGACTTGGGCTTGGAGAGCAGCAAGAACGACACGGGCCCGAGCAGGACAGGCCTCGCGTTCACGCCGGCGGCCTTGGCCTCTTGGAAAGTCTCGAGCGGCTTGTTCCAGGCGAGCACGGGACGCACGCCCTCTTCAAGCTCGGGAACGATGTAGTGGTAGTTGGTGTCGAACCACTTGGTCATCTCCATCGCGGGAATGCCGATGGGGCCTGCGGCCTGACTCGAACCGGCTGGGCTCTGGCTGGGCCCGCCAAGCCCACGCGCGAGCGCAAAGAGGTTGTCCTCGATCGCGGCCGCCGGGCTCAGGGCAGGGCGGAACCGCGCGGGCACGAGCGACAGCGATGCGGCGGTGTCGAGCACGTGGTCGTAGAGCGAAAAGTCACCCGCCGGGACATGATCGAGCCCGCTCTGGAGCTTCCAGTTGGCGGCGCGGAGCTGCGCGGCCCCGACGCGAAGCTGGTCCAGCGTGAGCTGCTTCGACCAATACGACTCAACCAGCTTCTTGAGCTCGCGAGCGGGACCGATGCGGGGGAAGCCGAGATTTGTTGCAAGGGCCATGAGGATTCCTGATTGAGAGTTCGAGTGGTCGAGTTCGGGCCAGGGGTCGAGTCAAGCAAACGCACGACGTTCAGAAGCACCACGAGGGCATCAGCCCACCAGCGCCGTCGAGTCCTTGACGCCCAGATTGGCGTAGATCTCGCGCGTGGCGGTGGACTTGTTCAGCGTGTAAAGGTGGACCCCCGAGACGCGGTGATCGAGCAGATCGCGGCACTGTTCGGTCGCCCAGTGCAGCCCGACGCGGCGAACGCACTCGTCGTCCTCGCCCGCGCGGGCTACCGCTCGCAGCAGCGGAGCGGGGAAGCGGACGCCGAGGGCCAGGTCCGCCATTTTCCTCATGCCCGCCAGCGAGGTGATGGGCATCACGCCGGCGATGATCGGAACCCGAATCCCCGCCAGGTGACATCGCTCGCGGAAATCGTAAAAGTCTCGGTTGTCGAAGAAGAGCTGTGTGATGATGAACGAAGCGCCCGCGTCGACCTTGGCCTTGAGATAGTCCATCTCGCGGAGGCGGTTGGGCGTGGCGTGGTGGCCTTCGGGGTAACCCGCAACGCCGACGGCAAAGCCGCGGGGGTCGGGGTGCGAGCCTTGCTCGTTGAACTCCTGAATGAACTTGACAAGGCAACTGGCAAAGCGGAAATCGCCCGGGTCGGCGCTCGCGGAAGGGCCCTTGATCGGGTCGCCTCGCAGAGCCATGATGGTCCCGATGCCGGCGCTGGCGTAGCTGTCCAGCAGCGAGGCGATGTCGGCTCGCGAGTGCCCGAGGCAGGTCAGGTGTGGGACCACAGCCAGCTTCGTCCGCTCTCGAACGCGGAGGACCAGGTCGTGGGTGAGCTGGCGGGTCGAGCCGCCGGCGCCGTAGGTGATCGAGACGAACGCGGGCTTGAGCAGTTGCAGCTCGGCGACGCTGCGGAAGAGGTCGCCCGAGGCTTTCTCGCTTCGAGGCGGGAAGAACTCGAAGGAGACAGTCGTGCCCTGCTCGCGGAGGATGTCGGAAAAGTGCATGCCAGTCCGCCCAAGGCATCCGGGAGAAGCGCTGGCCTTTGAACGGGGGCCGCCGAACACTCGGCGACAGTTTGCTTGGCACGCTCCAGGGAGCGGCCAGCCGCATCGATTGCCCCGTTCAGGGGACAGTCTCGGCACCGTGTCCCGCCAGATGCGGTCTCGGTTGCCGGGCGGTGGCTCGACGCCTCCGCCTCTCTTGATGCACTAGAAATGTATCGGCTGTTCACCCGAGCGTCAACCGCCCCTTGGTGTCGGGCACGATGGGCGACCATCAGACCCCGGAAGACGATGGACGGCGTGCCTGCTCGTTCGCCCTCGCTACATTTGCCCTCCCGCGCCCGCGGACCCGTCGCTTCCGACTCATGATGGGTCGGGCGTCGGCTTTGAGGAGTAAGGCTCGCATGGCTTCTTTGAAGATCGCACTCGCGCCCGGTGATGGAATCGGTCCGGAGATCATGGCGGCGACGCTGGAGCTCTTCAAGGCGGCGGGCGTGTACGAGCACGCCGACTTCGTGCCGGTCGAAATGGGTGCCGCGGTCTTTCTCAAGGGAAACAGCCGCGGAATGAGCGACGAGGCGGTGCGCACCGTCGAGGATTGCGGCATCCTCTTCAAGGGACCGATGGAGACGCCCAAGGGCAGCGGCGGCAAGTCCATCAACGTCACCGCACGCAAGCTCTGGAATGCCTACGCAAACTATCGCGTCTTCAAGACCCTTCCCGGCGTTGAAACCGTCTATTCCAAGGCTGGCGTCCATATCGATCTCGCCATCGTTCGCGAGAACATCGAGGACACCTATGGCGGCGTCGAGCACCGCCTCTCCAACGACATGATCCAGTGCAAGCGGCTGATCTCGGCGCCGGGGTGCGATGAGGTCCACCGTTTCGCCTTTCAGACCGCCCGCAAGCTCGGGGTGAAGAAGATTCACTGCGGGCACAAGGCGAACATCATGAAGATGACCGACGGGCTGTTCCTCGACCGCTTCAAGGCGGCCGGGCGCGACTTCCCGGAGATCGAGCAGGCGGACGTCATCGTTGATGCACTCTGCATGAATCTGGTCGTCAAGCCCCAGCAGTATCAGATGATCGTTCTGCCAAACCTTCAGGGCGACATCGTCAGCGACCTTTGCGCCGGGCTCGTGGGCGGGCTTGGCTTTGCGCCAAGCGCCAACATCGGAAACCACATCAGCATCTTCGAGGCGGTCCACGGCACGGCGCCGGACATCGCCGGGCGGGGGATTGCCAACCCAACGTCGCTGATCCTCTCGGGCCTCATGATGCTCCGCTACGTCGGGCTTGGGCGCGAGGCGGCGCACATCGAGAACGCGCTGCTGGCGACGCTGGAGAGTGGAATCCATACCGGCGACTTTGGAGACAAGTCAAAGCCGGCGGTGGGTACGCACGACTTCACGAAGGCGATCATCGACCGCCTTGGGAACAAGCCCAAGACCGTCGCGGCGGTTGATGTGCCCGAGGCCGCCCCGGCGACGCACACCCGCCTGCCCCGTCCGCCTGGTCAGCAGGTAATCCGGACGTTCAAGAACGTGGTGACGCACGTGGTGGGGTGCGACGTGTATCTGGACACGCCGCTGGCGCCGATCAGCTTGGCGGAGGAGATGAGCCGCGCGTGCGAAGACACTCCGTTCCGCCTGGTGCTGATGAGCAACCGCGGGACGCAGGTGTGGCCGACGGGGAGCGTCTATACGGAATGCGTAGACTACTACCGAGTTCGGTTCGAGCTTCGCGAAGGCGTGCAGCCGGGAATGTTCGGCCAGAGCCGCTGCATAGCGCTTCTGGATCGGATCGCGGAGAAGTTCACGGTGTGCAGCTACGAACTGCTTCGCATCTTCGACGGAATCAAGGGCTACAGCCTGGCTCAGGGGCAGTAAGCCACAGGGGTCGCCATTCGAATAGTGATACGCGACGCGCTCGCGGCGTATTTCGCCAGCTGCGATGACGCGTCACTCCGCCCAGTGCATCACTCGCCCGGCAACGATCGTCGCGGCGGCACGCCCTCGAACCCGCCGGCCTAGGAAGGGCGTGTTCTTGCTCAGCCCGGGCAGCAACTCTGCATCGAT
Organism: Planctomycetota bacterium; assembly: GCA_033763815.1. GTDB lineage: Bacteria > Planctomycetota > Phycisphaerae > Phycisphaerales > UBA1924 > JANRJU01. The sequence goes on along the minus strand of JANRJU010000011.1, from coordinate 79,058 downwards.
CGTCCAAGCGAAGTCGGGGTCGATGATGGTAACGTCCGCCGGGCCGCCGGGCGAGAGCTTGCCCAGGCCCATCGCGTCGAGGCCCACGAGTCGCGCGGGCTCGATGGTGAGCATCGCGACGAGCCGCGACCAATCGATCGCGTTCGATCGCACCAGCGCGTCGATATAGAGAGGCAACGCCGTCTGCAGCCCGATCAGGCCCATCGGCGCTTGCTCGAATGGCAGCGCCTTCTCGTCTCTTGAGTGTGGCGCGTGGTCGGTTGCAAGCACCGTGATCGTGCCGTCGGCGACACCTTCAATGAGCGCCCGCACGTCGCTCGCCTCGCGCAGGGGCGGATTGACCTTCGCAAGCGTGTTGTAGCCATCACACGCCTCGTGGGTGAGCAACAGGTGATGGGGTGACGCCTCGCCCGACACGGGCTGCTGCTCGCGCCTCGCCCGGCGGATGAGTTCGACCGTCCCCGCACAGGACACGTGCTGCACGTGGTATCGACAGCCGACGCCGCGATTCAGGCGGATATCGCGCTCGACCATGAGTTCCTCCGCAACTCTGGGCCAACCCGTGAGCCCGAGTCGCGTTGCAATCGTCCCCGCGTGCATGCTGCTCCCCCGCGTCAGCGTCGGTTCCTGCGCGTGCTGCATGAACACGCGATCCGCGGCATGGGCGCCCGCAAGCACACGCGCCATCATCCCCGGCGTCGGAACGCCGTCGCCATCGTCGGAGAACGCAACTGCTCCCGCCCGCGCCATCAGCGACAGTTCCGCCAGTTCCTCGCCCTTGCGTCCCTTGGTCGCAGCGCCCACGGGAAAAACGCGGCAGGCGCCAGCACGCCGGGGCGCGTTCGAACTTCCGCCCGAGCCCGGATCCACCGCTGTCGCTCGTCCCGCCGCGTGGCCGGAACGCGCAACGCCGCGGGTCGTGCTCATCGCCTCGTCGAGCGACCATGGGCTCGCGAGTTCCCCACTGGCGCCGGCGAGCGCCGCATGCGCCCGGTCGTAGACGAAGCGGATCAACTCCGGCGTGTCGAGCGCGGGCTGCGTGTTGGGCATGCAGCAGACGGTGGTGAACCCGCCGAACGCGGCCGCCGCGGCCCCCGTCGCGATCGTCTCCTTGTGCTCGCCCCCCGGCTCACGAAGGTGAACGTGCGGGTCGACCAGGCCCGGCGTAACGATCTTGCCCGTAGCGTCGATGACGATGCGCCTGGGCTGGGAGCCGGGAACGGCACGTGCCTGCCCCTGCTCCCGCGGACGGATGGCTTCGACGCGACCGGCATCGATCTCAACATCGGCGACACGGTCAAAGCCCGAGGCGGGATCGATCACGCGCCCACCGGCAATAAAGATGCTGTTCATCGCGCGGAGCATAGTGATCGTGCTCGCGCCGGGACAAGATTCGAGTGAAACTCCGGGCTCTGTGAACGGCAGACGTTATCGGAAAAGTGGTGCACACCGCGGCACCGCTTTCCGCATCTCTTCTGGCCGCACGCTGCGGTCACTTAGGGAAAGGAGCATCCGATGCCTCGTCAAGATCTTTCTCGACGCTTGCGAGTATTTGCTGGATTAGCGGCTGGAGCGCTGGCGGTCTCGGCACAGGCCGATGTCATCAACTGGGTTGGGTATCAGTACGGACCGCCAGGGGGCTCCGGCTCGACACGCGACTCTGCCTCGTGGTTCCATGGAGACCAATGGTTCAACTACCTGGTTCCCGGCCCGAGCGACGTCGCCATCTTCGACGAGGCCTTCGATCCGCAGAACAACGGCATGCCGCACAACGTGTACTTCGGTGACTTCTTTGTTTCTGCTGATCCCCCGTTCATCCCCCAGGGATTCTGGGTGGAAGGCGGGGATGCGGCGGTGAATGGCTTTGAAGTACGGGAGGGCGATTTCGAGTTCAAGTTCGTGAAGAGCAACGGGCAGGCCGACGGGAGCCTCGTCGCGTCCGGGTACTTCGTCATCGGCCGCGCCGTGCAGAACTGGACTCGGGATGTTGAAGCCAGTCTGACCATTCGCCAGGGCGTGCTCTCGCAGAGCACGCCTGACAACTGGGCTGGCGTTGCCATCGGAGAAGGGTATCGGTCGGTTGGTACGCTCACTGCGGACGGCCCCGAGGCCAGAATCAACATCGCTCGCGACATCGCGGTGGGCAACGGCGGTGGCACCGGTCACCTCATCGCGCGGAATGGTGGGCGCATCGAGGCCCGTTCGGTTGTGGCTCCTTACTTCTACAGCGGGCCCAACGGAGAGCTCTCAACTGCTCACATCTTGGTGGAGGGCAGCGGTTCTTTCTGCACGGCCAACGGGGTTGCTCACGGTTCAATGACGATTCTCAGTGGTGGAATCCTCAATCCGGACTTCCGGATGGCACTCGGCGCTTCGGCTGGCTCGGGATCGGCGACAACCAAGTGGGAGTTGCCAGAGTTTCTGGTGTCAACTCCGCGTGGACCGGGGTTGATCGCCTGACCGTGGGCGGTGTGTATCACACGGACACCAGCGGCAGGGGCGAACTGACCGTCGAACAGGGTGGGTCCGTCGACTGCTTGTGGCTGGTCGTGGGCAATCGCAGTCGCTCACAAGGCCACGTCGCAATCATCGGTGATGGGTCGAGAGTCGACGCGGCGATCGGCTTTCTCGGTGATGATGGTCGCGGCAACGTCGCAGTGTCTTCCGGTGCCCAGTTACACATTCGAGATTTTGCGGCTATCGGGAACACAGGAAACGGTCAGGGAGAGGTGACGCTCGATTCGGGAGGCCTGCTTCAGACCAACTCCCTTGTTCTAGGCCAGCAGGGTTCGCTCGGAACCCTATCGATCGGGTCGGCGGGGCGTGCTCTCGCGACTCAGGCCCAAGTTGGAAATGGCGCTTCAGACAATGGCCCGGGCCAGGGCACGGTCTTCTGCAGCGGGCAAAACGCGATCTTCTCGATCGATACTCAGTTGCTCATCGGCCAAAACGGCGCCCGGGGCAGCGTCATTGTGAGCTCGTTGGCGTTGACTCACGTTGGCAATCGTGTTGAAGCATGGCCCCAGGGAACCGTGGATGTCAGCAATGCCGGTCGAATGGCCATCGGCCAAGTTGATCCTGAGGCAGTTGCACCCGGCACAATCGTCGCTGGCCCCGGGGGCACGCTTGCTGGTGACGGGACGATCCGCGGCAAGGTGATCGTCGCGGGAGGCACACTCCAGCCTGGACACTCCCCCGGCCTTATGCAGATCGATGGCAACCTCGAAGTTCAGAGCGACGGCGTGCTCTCCATCGAGGTCGCAGGTCCCGAGCCCACGCAGCGAGATCGCATCGTCGCCAGCGAAGCGATCACGCTCGGCGGAACACTCAACCTTCAGTTCATCAATGGTTACGTGCCCTCCGAAGCTACGGCCTTCGAAATTCTCAGCGGACTAGCGATCGAAGGAAGCTTCACTCAAGTCGTCGTCAACGGCATCGACCCTCGACTGGTACGCCTCGAAGCCACATCCAACGGCGTCGCCATTTCGGTTGCTCGGTGCCTGGGTGATTTCGATCGCAACGACCAAGTTGACATGTTTGACTACATGGAGTTCGTGACGCAGTGGCAACAGGGAACGACCATCGCGGACTTCAACCTCGACGGGCAAGTCGACTTCTTCGATTTCCTTGACTTTGCCCAGGCCTTCGAGGAAGCGTGCTGAGTAGCGCGACTTCAGTCGACCACACGTCCTCGGCACTCGCTTCGAAAGGGGCGAGTTCCGCTTTCTGTCTCCGGGGCTCATCGCTCGCTGCTGGAGGCGCGGGTCAGTCCGCGTCGCCATCGTCCATCACCGTCACCGCCGCGGGCGTTGAACGAGCCCGCAACAAGGCGAGGATCAGGTTCAGGCGGTCGGCCACCACGTGCATGTTCTCCGGGCGGCGCTCCGGTTCAACCTCGACGCAGTGCATGATCAGCTCGTTGAGCTTGGGCGGCACGCGGGGGTTGTAATCCGTCGTGGGCTTGGGCTTCTCGATGAACTCGTCGTCCAACGAGCCCACCAGAGAGCCCGGCTTGGCCAGGGCCGTCGGGATGTGCCGCCCGGTGAAGACCCAGTACATCGTCGCGCCGAAGTTGTACACGTCCGTCTTGCCGGTGATCGCGCGGCGGTGCACCTGCTCCGGCGCGATGTAGTCGGGCGTTCCCTGGATTCGCGGCTTAACGGTTCCGACCTTGCAGCTTTGCCCAAGGTCGATGATCTTCGCGATGCCGTCCGCGGTCACCACGATGTTGTTTGGCTTCATGTCCGCGTGGACATACCCCGCGTCGTGCATGCGTGCCAGCGCCTCGGCGACCTGGTGGAAGATCGCGACCGCAATCTCGAACGTCTTGGGCGGGTTGCGCTCGAGGCTGACGCCGTCGACGAACTCCATCACAAGGAGAAGCTCGCTGAGCTGGAGCAGCCCCGTCGTCTTCTTGATGATTTTCGTGATCTTGCGAATGTTCGGGTGGTCAAGCTCGCTGGCGATGCGGTATTCCATCTCCGCCTGTTCGAGGAAGCGCTTGTCCTTGGCGTCGTGCTTCTCGACGTGCTTGAGCGACCAGATCTGCTTGGTTTTCGGGTCTTGGACGAGGTAGATCACCGACGCGGCGCCACGCCCCAGCGTGGAAAGCACCCGGTATCCCTCGACAAGGTCGTTGGCTTTGAACTCGGTCACGCAGCGAGCTACCTCTCGAAACGCCCGAAGGCCTGAACTTGAGACCAGAACCCGCCCCGAAAACCGCTCCGCCTGTTCCGTTGCCCGCCGGCTCGCACGCGACTCCGATGCCGGTCGCCCGGCGTCTCTTCATTGTCGTCGCGTTCGGGGCACCTCTCCAACCAGACCACACCTGACGCCAGCCCGCTCTCCGCCCCGAAACGCCCCCAGACGGCAAACCTCCCGAACTCCAAGCCACTCGCCGACGCGGGCGCCGACATTTCACTCAAGACACCCCGGACGTCCCCGGACACCCGGAAGCCCCCCCGGACATCCGCAGGCACCCCCAAGACACCCCCCAGACACCCCCAAAGACTCCGACTGGGCCCGCCGCGAGCAGAGACGGTACGCCGTCGAGACCCACGTCGATCAACGATTGATTCCCGGACTCAAGACAGGCCCGGTGCGAACGCTCCCTCCCACCACGCTCCCGGCCCCCCGACCACATCCACCGCGCGAGAAGCAAAACCACCGAGACTAGCCACGTGGAAAGCTGGGCAATCTAGACAGAGACGCCGCCTGACTGGGCAGCCCGCCCAAACGTCCGTTGAGTATTCCCAGAGGTTCCACAAAGTTCAATCCCCGTCGGAGCCGGGTTTTCAGATGCGGGGACTTCGTGAAGCGAATCCCACGGGGACAAAGTTCGTCCCATGAAACGCAAACCGCCCCGGTGCACCGGGGCGGGAGTCGGATTCGGATTGTTGGGCGACTTGGCGTTGCTCAGCGAGCGTTCAACTGGCCCAAGAAGGTCGCGGCGGGGAAGAACTTGCCAGAGCCGGGGGCCTGCTGCAGCATGATCCGCTCGCGGGGCAGGTTGAACCGCTCGGCCAGCGCTTCGCTCAGCTCGATGAGACGAGACATCTGCGCGGGCGTCGGGCCCTGACGGTCGCCGTTACCGACCCAGCAGATGGAAATGGCTCGTTGATTTGCGTCCTCGGCTCCATCGCCCACGGCATGAGCGCCCGGGACCTGGTTGAGCCAGCGATAGCCCACGTGGAGTTCGCCATCCTCGCTGCCGTTGCCATTGCCCACGACGAAGTGATAGCCAAGGCCCTGGAGCCCGCGCGACCGGTGAACGTCCTCGATCGAATCGGCGGAGCCGTACGAGGAACCACTGTGGTAGATCGCGATCGCGTTCCAGCGCTCGGTGTCGAGAGGCTGGCGCGTGTTGAAGACCACGTCGATGTCCGCTGGAACTCGGCTGGTACTCACCAAAGCGGGAAGGGCGAGGCCTTCATTACGCGGCAGCGCCGAGCCATCGAGCGCCCAGAGCACGCCCCCGACGAGCGTCATGCCAGCGACGAGCGAAGCCCAAACAACTTTCGGGCGGCTGACGGCGCCCGTGGAGCGAGCCGGCGCGGAGCCCCGTGTGCCGCTTCCCTTCGAGCGTGACTTGGTTGACTTTCGAGCCATGGTGCCAGACGCCATCCTTGGTCGGCCCCGCCGCGACTCGCGGCTGTGCCTTGGTACCCGTTCGCGGGAGATGCTAGACGCTGCTTCCCGCCGATTCTCTGACGCGCGTCGTCGATCGAAAGTGAGCCTCGAGAAAGACGACGCAAGCCGGTCGCGCATTCCTTACGCACCAGCCGCTTCAACATCGGCAGGATTCAACGCAAATGTTCAATGGTCCCGATATCGGGGACCAACTTTTTGCTCGGCAAAGGCCGAGCGATTCTGCGATTCGAACCCCTCGCGGCCGCGCCCCGGAACCCGATTCCGGTGCCGGACCACAAGAGCTAGTCCTTAGGCTCAAGCCGACCACGTATGTTGGGCCTGCGGTTGCCGAACTCGTCTTCAATGAACGGCGGGGCTCGCCGCTCGCGGATCATGTCGTACCGATCAAACTGGCTGCGCTCTTCATCCGGGCGGAGCAGGGGCTTCTGGCAACCCGGAACCGCGCCGACCGCTGCGACCGCAACCATCAGCCAGGCCCAGGTCCGCGCACGGGAGAGGTGCGCATGAGACGAACCAGTCAGGGCGGGCAGGCGGCACCGACTGGAACGAATAGGGCGGCTTGGGCTAAAGCTCGGGTGACGGGTCATCAAGCGCAGTGTACCGCCGCGATTTGCGGACGGTACACCGGAGGAGAGAGATGATTCGTGGGACCAGACGAGTGCGATCCCACACCTTTATACGCCCATGAAGCGCTTCGGTTCGAGAATCCGGTACACAGTGGCATCCGGTTTGTACCCTTGTTTACGGACCTTCGCGCCCCCGCCCGAGACTGGAAAGACCGCCGAAACTGCCGCCGCAACCGGATCAACTCGGACGGCGAATCACGCCCGAATCCACCCGGACCTGGCCCCGAGCCACCACTTGACGCAGGGCCTCATAGACGGCGGCACAGACCGCGGTCGCAACGTTGAGCGATCGCTCCCCCTCGACCATGGGCATGCGCAGCACGCGTTCGGGCGGAACGGCAATCAGGATCGCGTCGGGCAGCCCCGCGGTTTCCTTGCCAAAGACCAGGTGGTCATGGAGCTGGAACTCTGCGTCGAAGAGGCTCGCAGTTCCCTTGGTTGAAAAGAACCAGGCGCCAGACGCCGGGAAGGCGGACTGGTACGCCCGGAACGAGGCGTGCTCGACGACGCCGAGCCTTGGCCAGTAATCCAGGCCTGCCCGCCGACAGGCCTTCTCGCTGGTCTGGAATCCAAGCGGGTGGATGAGGTGGAGGGCGCAACCGGTCGCGACGCACGTGCGACCGATGTTGCCGGTGTTATTCGGGATCTCCGGCTCGTGCAGGACAACGTGGAAAAGCGGGTCGGTCATGACTGGCGAGAGGAGAGAACCGGGGATAGGACCGAGGGGTTTGGTGATTCAGAGCTTGGGATGATTGGCCGATAGCTCCGATGCCGCGGATAGGCGGTTTGAGGAGTTGCACCGTTGCCCGAGCCAACGCCCCAGAATCGCCCGAAGGCCGACCCGCCGCGCCCGGGAGAGGGCGTGGTTGACGCATTGGCCGAGTTCCAAGCCCGCCTGGACCACCTGAAGAAGATCTCCGCCAACCGGAACGAGGATCTGGCGAAGATCCGCGATCGGGAAAAGAGCCTGGAGCAGCGTGAGGCGGACGTCGCCGCGGCGCTGCTGCGGCTGCGGGAAGCCGAAACGCTGCAGGAGCAGGCCCGCAAGTCGATCGTCTCGGATCGGGAGTCGCTCGACGCGCTGGGGAAGCAACTGGGCTCGGCACGAGAGTCACTCGATCGACAGCGGGCGGAGGTCGAAGCCCGCGCGAACCAACTCGATCAGCAGGTTCAGGAGCTTCGCGCCCGAGGCGAGGAGCTGGAGCGGAAGCGCAAGGAACTGGAGGCCGACCGCGAGCGGCTCTCGCGCGAGGTCGCGGCGCTGGAGCAAAGAACGGCGCAGTCAGCTGCGGCGCTGGCAGAACTGGAAGCCCAGCGGGCGGAGCAGGCTCAGAAGCTGGTGGAGCTCGCAAAGCGCGAAGCGGGGGTTTCCGCCGCGGAGCAGGAAGCGGCCCGGCGGAAGAACGATCTTGCGATCGCGGAGTCGACGATCGAGGCCCGCCTTAGGGCGCAGGCCGCGCGAGAAGATGAGCTCAACCGTCAAGCGGCGGAACTGCAGCGCGAGGGCGAAGAGTTGACCGCTCGCGAGACTTCGGTGCTGGAAGCCGAACGCAAGCTGAACCAGTCGAAGCAGGAAGCACAGGCAGCGTGGGACGCGGCGCAGAAAGAGCTGGCTGGCCTCGAAGCGGCGCTCCGAACCAAGCAGCAGGAGTTCGACCAGCGGGTGCAGACGCTGGAGGCACAGGAGCGGGCGCTCCAGGAGCGTCATCGCGAACTGGCGAACGCGCAGGACAGGCTGCGGGTCGATCGCGAAGCGCTCGACGCGCAGCGGTTGCAGATTGAGACTCGCGACAACGAGCTTCGCATCCGCGCTGCGGACGTTGCTTCACGCGAGGAGGCTCTGGGGTTTGGAGAGGGCGACGCCGGGAAGTTCCGGGCGAAGATCCAGGAACTCGCCAGCGAGCGCGAGCGTCTGTCGCAGGAGCGTGACCGGCTCTCGCAGGAGCGCGAGCGCCTGGCGGAAGAGCGCGATCGCTTGACGCAGGAGCTCGTCCGGGCTCAGGAAGAGCGGCGCGCGGGCGAGCAGGCGTTGCAAGCGTCGGAGGCCCGGACGCGCGAGTTGGAGCCCGCCCAGGCGGCACTGAACCAGGCGCGGGGCGAGGTCGAGCGACTTCGCCAAGAGCTCGAGCACGCGCACGCCAAGGGCAAAGGTCGCGGCAAGCACGACACGGAGGAGCTCGCGCAGCTCCAGCGCACGCTGCGGGCGAAGCAGGACGCGCTCGCGGAGGCCGAGACGCAGCTGAAAGAGGCCAAGGAGCAACTGGCGCAGCAGCGCCACGAGAGCGAGGCCGAATCGCAGCAACTGACCACGGTGCTGCAGCAACTGAAGGAGCGGCTGAAGGCGGAGGCAACGGCGCGTCGCGAGGCCGCGGCGGAGCTGGCGCGTCTGAAGGCAGAACGCCCCGGAGAGACGTCGGCCCCGGCGCCGGTGACATCGCGCGAAGCGCTGGAGGCGGCGTTGCCCCCGATGAGGCTGCACCGCCTGAGCCGGTATCGTGAGCTGCGCAAGAACAAGAGCGTGAAGATCCGTCGGGCGGAAGCGGCGCTGAGCCGGAAGTTCGAGATCTGCGAGCAGGTGCTGGCGCAGCGTGCGGAGCTTGCCGAGACCCACCGGGTGGTGCTGGAGCTCAAGCGTCGGGCGGAGGGCGCCAAGGCTCGCTCGCGGGCCGGCGCGCTGACATGCTTCGTCGTCGCGACGCTCGGGATTGTCGCGGCGCTCAGCTGGGCGATTGCGGGACAGGTGTCGCCCGGTCGGTTCGCGGCGACGTCGGAGATCCGGGCATCGAGCCGCGCCGGGCAGATGAGCGACGAGCAGCTCGCGGAATGGCAGCGATTCCACGAAGCGCTGGTGCTGGATCCCTCGTTCATCAGCGAAGCCGCGGAGCACATGGCCCGCAAGGGGCTCGCGGAGCTTGGCAGCCCAGGATTGCTCAAGGCGCGGCTCGAGGCGGACCTTTCGTGGGAGTCGGCGCAGGACGGGCAACTGAAGTTCGAGCTCAAGGGCAATGGTCGAGAGCGGACCGAGCGCGAGCTGAACGCGCTGGTGACGCGGTTGGCGAGCGAGGCCAACGCCGCTCGAGATCGACGCCTGGACGGCGGCGTGACGGACATCAGCCAGCCCAGCAAGGCAGGCGATCACCCGATCGACGACCGCCGCCTGACCGCCGCGGCGTTCATCGCGGGTTGCGCCGCCTCCGTCTCGTTCATGGTCGGTGTCTTCTCCTGGCGCCGCTTGGTCGCCATCAAGGCCAAGCACGACATGAACGAGCACATCGAGGCGGTGCTGGATTCATCACGCTGGCCTGAGATGGAACGGGCGACCAAGGCCATGGTCACGCAGCCCGAGAACGAGCGGCGAGCGGCGTGAGCGAGCGAGCCCCAAGCCAACGAAGTACACCTGAGCACCCCGGCGAAGACGCACCTCCCCCGGCCCGTTCACAAAGGGCCGGCGTGTACTCTTCGCGATGCTCTCCAGGCTCAAGCTCTGTCGCGAGTTCGATGTTTCGTTGCCCGAAGCGTCGGCGGATCCCGGCTCGCGGGAGGTGACGCTGCCGGATGCCGAGGCATTGGCGACGCTCATGCTTGAGGCCTATCGCGGAACCGTCGACGACGCGGGCGAAGGACCGGACGAGGCCGCAGCGGAGGTCCGCCGATTGCTCTCGGGCGGTTATGGCCCCTTCAACTTCATGGCATCGGAAGTGGTGGAACGCGAGGGTCAGATCGTCGCGGCGACGCTGGTGACCGAGCACGAAGGCCTGCCGCTGGTGGCGTTCTCGTTGACGTTGCCGGCGTGGCAACGCCGGGGCCTGGCGCGGGCGGGCTTGATCCGCACCATGCACCGCCTGCACGAGAGCGGGGCCAAGCGCGTGCAACTGGCGGTGACGCTGGGCAACACGCCCGCGGAGCAGCTGTACGCGTCGCTGGGCTTCGTGCAAGCGTGAGGCACGATGCCGGAGGCGCCAAGAGGCAAGAGGCAGGAGGCAGCAAGCACCCGGCCCGGGCTTCGACACGACTCCCTAAGCCTGTGCCGCCAAGCCCGTGCCTTCTGCCGGCTCGGTTACGCACGCTTGATTACTTTGCCAGTTCGCTGCCCGCGTGGATGCCCGTCGCCGCGGCGCGGATGGCCCGGGCAATTCCCGCCGCATCGAGACCGACTTCGGCGAGCTGGCGGGCGCGGGAATCCTGCATGACCCAGCGGTCCGGCAGGCCCAGCCTCGTCACTTGCGAAGCGTCGAGCCCGAGCTCCTGAGCGGCTTCCAGCACCGCGGAACCAAAGCCCCCGATGATCGAGTGGTCCTCGAGGGTCAGCACGGGGATCTTGTGCTCCAACAACGCACGGAGCAGCGAGGCGTCGACCGGCTTGGCGAACCGCGCGTCGTACACCGCAACGCCCAGCCCGGAGCCCTCTGAGGCGAGCTGGTCGGCGGCTTTCAACGCGTCGATCGCCGGTGTGCCGAACGCCAGCACCGCGACATCGGGCAGGCGCGGGTTGGTGCCGCTGCTCGAGTTCCGCGCGATGTCGAACTCGGGCGTGAGGCAGCGCGCCTTGCCCAGCTCAAAGGGCGGGCACGACTCGGAGAGCAAGCGCGGGCTGACGTTGTCGCGCGGGTACCGCACGCTCGAGAGCCCGCGTTCATAGGTTCGCATGAACTCCATCGCCGCCAGGAGCGAGGGCTCGTCGATCGCCGCAGTGATCGCGGCGTCCGGGAGCGTCCGCAGCAGCGCGACGTCGCAGAACCCGTGGTGGACGGCGCCGTCGCCCCCGACCAGGCCCGCGCGATCGAGCAGCAGGCGAACCGGCAAGCCCTGGAGCGAGACTTCCTGGAAGGCCTGATCGAACGCCCGCTGCAGGAAGGTGCAGTAGACCGCGAAGAAGGGCGTGTAGCCCGTCTTGGCCAGGCCCGCCATCATGTCCATCGCGTGCGACTCGCAGATGCCAGTGTCCCACGCGCGATCGGGGAACTTCTGCAGGACGCCGGTCAGGCCGGTTCCATCGGGCATCGCGGCGGTGCAGGCGACGACCTTCTCGTCGCGCTCCATCATTGTGCCCAGAGCGTCGCCAACCGCGGCAGTGAAGCTTCGACCCTCGGTGCGAATCTCGACGCGGCAACCTTCCATCTTGAAGGGCGCGGGCGAGTGGAAGCGGCTCGAATCGTTCTCGCTGAAGTCAAAGCCCTTGCCCTTGATCGTCTTGACGTGGAGCACGATCGGGCGGTCCTGTTCCTTGGCTTCCTTCAGAAACTCGATCAGGGTCGGAAGATCGTGCCCATCGACGGGCCCCACCGCCTTGAGCCCAAAGTGCTCGAACCAGCCGGTGCCAGCCTCGTCGGAGATCATCGCCTTGGCGGCCTCGCCCGCGCGGTGATAGGCCCGCTGCACGAGCGACCCACCGGGGAGGTGGCGCAGAGCCTCCTTCGCTTCCTTCTTGATCTCGGTGTAGAGGTGCGAGAGCCGCACGCGGTCGAAGTGGGCGGCGATGGCGCCCTGCGGGCGGCTGATGGACATCCCGTTGTCGTTCAGGATGACGAGGAACTGGCGGTTGAGGGTGCCCGCGCCGTTGAGCCCTTCCATCGCGACGCCGTTGACGATGGAGGCATCGCCGATGATGGTGACGACCCGTCGGCCATCGGGACGCATCTTGGAGTCAAAGCCCTCGCCCCGCAGCGTGTCTCCCCGCGCCATGCCCACAGCGGTGGAGATCCCCGTGCCGGCGTGCCCGACGCGGAACAGGTCATAGGGAGATTCGGAGATTTCCGGGAAGCCGGCCATCCCTCCCCGGGTTCGCAGCCCCTGGAGCAGGTGCTGGCGTCCGGTGAGGAGCTTGTGGGGGTAGCACTGGTGGCCGACGTCAAAGAGCAGGCGGTCCCAGAGGAAATCAAAGACGTAGTGCATCGCGATGGTGAGTTCGACGACGCCCAGGTTGGGGGCGAGGTGTCCGCCGGTGGTGGAGACCTGGCTGCAGATGGCATCGCGGATCTCGCCGGCGAGCGACTGGAGCTCTGGGATGGAGAGGGACTTGAGCTGCTCCGGGCCGCGCAACGAGGGCAGGATGGACATTCGCTTCTCACCTTCCGCGGGGCCGACCTTGGCAGCCACCGCTGACTTTCAATCGCTTCTGAAAACTGTAGTCACGTCGGTTGGACCGGTTGAACCTGCCGCGGGCTGCTTGAACCTTGACCACCAACGAACCGGCCAGAACACCTGGAGACAACCGGCTGGCGAGTTGGCCTCCGACCGGGCCCTGAAACCCGACTTGTTGGTCTCGGGCATCGGCGGGTTTCAAGATCACTTCGTCCGTCGGCTCATGAGGGATGCCAGGCGTTCGAGACCTTGCGCGTCGGGGCCGAACGCCGCTCGCACGGCGTCGATCGCCCGATGCGTCAGCCGCTCCACCTCTTCGCGGGATGCCTGCACGCCCAGAACGCTCGGGTAGGTCCGTTTGCCCGCCTCGGCGTCCTTGCCCGTGCGCTTCCCCGCGTGTTCGCTGCTCTGCTCGACATCGAGAAGGTCGTCGACAATTTGGAAGACCAGGCCCACCGCGTCGGCATAGGTCGAGATCGCACGGAGCGCCTCGTCGCGAGACGTACGAGGAGCCCCGCCGACGGGTTCGCCCGCCCCCGCGCGTGCCTCTCGCTCGTGGAACGCGGCCAGCGTGCCCATGCGGCACGCCGCCCGGATCAGCGCGCCGGTCTTGTTGCGATGGATGATCGCCAGATGCTCGCGATCGCTGAGCCCCTCCGGCACGCCCCCGACCGTGTCGTACACCTGGCCTGCGATCATCGCGGTTGTGCCCGAAGCGAGCTCACGGGCGAGCGCCACGCCCAGCGCCGGATCCTCGCAGCGCGACACCAAGATCTCGAACGCGCCCGCCAGCAGGGCATCGCCCGCGAGGATCGCCATCGCCTCGCCCGCGTGCTTGTGCAGCGTCGGCTTGCCCCGACGCAGGTCGTCGTTGTCGAGCCCCGGAAGATCGTCGTGGACGAGGCTGAAGGCGTGGACCAACTCGACCGCGGCTCCCGGGAGCAGGCTCGGCTCGCCCCGCCCGCACGCCGCGACGGCGCAGTGCCACGCCAGAATCGGGCGAAGGCGCTTGCCCCCACCAAGCGTCGCGTAGCTTGTCGCGTCGAAAAGGTTCGCGGGCCATGCGAACGCGCTGAGCGTCTGGGTCAGAAACGCCTCGATCGCGGGGAGTGGAAGGAAAACGTCGGGCTCGGACATGGCTGGAGGTCTGATTTGGGAGAGAGACAAGGCCCAGGAAAGAAGGCGGACGACGAGGTCGGGTGCAAAGGCCCAGCAAGCAGAGAGGCAGCCAGGGCCTTTGGCGCCGCGGGTACTTACTCCGTCACACCCAGGTCGCGCTTGGTGAAGAGAGCTTCGAAGCGCACGCCCGCACCCTCGATCGTCTCGCGCGCGCCCTCGAGCCGGTCGATCGTGGCGATCACGCAAGGAACCTCAGCGCCAAGCTCGCGGAGCGTCTGCACCGCCTCGAGAGCCTGCCCACCAGTGGTCGCGACGTCCTCGAGGAGGACGATCGAATCCCCCTTGTTGACGGCGCCCTCGACCTGCTTGGACGTCCCATAGTCCTTCTTCTTGTTGCGGACGAGGACGGTCGGAAGCCCGCTTTGCAGAGCGGCGGCGGTCACGAGCGGGATACCTCCCAGTTCCGCGCCGGCGATGCGATCGATGCGGATGCCCGCGCTGCGCAGCATGTGGAGGCGTTCATGGAACAACGCCGCGAGCTTGGAGAGCACCTCGGGGCGGGTGCTGAACAGATACTTATCAAGGTAGTAGGAGCTGGTCCGCCCGGAGCGGAGCGTGAAGGTCCCGCGGAGGAGAGCCACGCTCGCGATCTCGCGGGCGAGCGCATCACGATCGACGTGGGGGATGGTCGCCATGGGGCGGAGGGTAGTCGCTCAGATTCCACCAGAGGCTTTCGCCAGGCAATGCCCCGGACGATGGTGCGTTGGTATCTCAGCAACTTCGGAGGCACGGCCATGAAGATCAAGGCTCATCGGGTGTCGGAATGGAGCGGTCTGGCATTGATGTCGCTGGTGGTATCCGCGGGGGTGGCGATCGCGGAGCCCCTGGCGAGTCCGGGTCCCTTGGGCGGTCCCAAAGTCCTGGCCAGCGACGCGCCAAGCACGCTGGTGGCGCGGGACATGGCGGGCCGGGTGATCCGTCTGGAGATTCCCGCGGAGGAAGCGGCGTTGGAACTGCTGACGCTGGACGCCGTCACCAAAGAGGCGGTGGACCGCATTCTCGATGAACGGGCGCGGATTCTCGATCAACTGGTGGTCGAGAACATTGAGACGCTCGGCCGGATGCGGAACTCGTTTGCGGCTGGAAATCGCAAGGAGGCCGCGGCGATGCTCCGAGAACTCACGTCAAAGGCCAAACCCCTGCGCGAGCGTGGACGTCTGCGCGACGAGATCGCGTCGGTTCTTCCCGCGGAACAACAGACAGCGTTCGCGGCACTCGTGACGGGTTACTGGGATGCGATCCGCGCCGAAATCAAGGCTGAGCAGACCGGCGCGGAACCGGCTCCGGCCGACGATCAGGACGCCAGCGATCAGGACGATCGCGAGTTGAAAGGGGCCGGCGTTGGCCAGCCCGGCAAACGCGCCGCCGGGCCAATCGCCAGCCTGCGAGGCCAGGCCCAAGGCATGGCCCGCGAGTACCTGATGGCAATCGGGCAAGAGATCAAGCGCTCGTACGAACGCACGATCGCTCGCCAGGGCGAACGCTTCGAATCAATCATGACGAGGCTTGAGCTCTCTGCCGAAAGCGAGACGAAGGTGCGCAATCTTGTGACCGAGCACGCGCAGCGGACCAAGCTCAACTCGACGCCGGCTCAGCGACGCGAACTATTCGTCAAGATCTTTGGCGTGCTCACGCCGGAAGAGCGGATCAGGGCGATCGAGGTCCTTCGCAGCGAAGACGCGGAGTGATCTCGTATCACTCGCCAGTTTTCGAAGAGTCGGGCGCTGTCGTGCCGCCCCCAGCCATGGCCACGCCAGACAAGGCGACCGTCGACGCGCGTGGGCACCCCCAAAGCAGGGCGGCTCGGTCCAGAGATCGAGTCCGCGCGGGGTGCTCCGACCCCGCAACGCACAGTTTGGGGAACGTCGAGCGTTATGGAGAGCGATTCTCGGGCGTCATCGCTCACGGAGCTTGGTGCACGAGCCGATGGCAGCCTCATGGACTCTTCCCTCGGCTCGGTCGTCGCACGCGCCAACGTTCAGAACCAGGTGAGCGTGTCGGTCGCAAAGACGGCGCTGAACCAGCAACGAGCGCAAGGTGAAGCCGCGGTGCAGTTGATCCAAGCCGCCGCCAAGGTCGCGGAAGCAACCAGCGGGCAGGGCTCGGGTCAAAGCGGCGGCGGGAACGCGGCTGGCTCGGGCGGCGGTCGCTTCGACCGGTACGCCTAGTCGACAGCCTCATCGCCCGCCTCATCGATACCCAGCGCCGGGAGAGTCCGTGCGGAGTCAGCCGGGCGTCGCACGCTCATTAAGAATCGGTCAAGATTGGTTGCGCCTTAGCCAGATGCGAGGCGGATCTCAACCCCCGCTTGGCCCCTCCTGTACACTGGGCCCGGAGGGTTCACTATGGGACTGGGCATCTGCGTACGGGCAAAGCTCCGCAACAACAAGCCTCAGTCTGCGGAGAAAGCGATCGAGGACATCGTCGGGGCATTGCCCGACGCGATCAGCGATCCGGTGATGACGGAGTGCCTCGATGTCGTCGAGGCGGAGGACAAGCTGCTGGTAACGCTGCACCCCGCTGCGGAGATGCTCGAGATCTCGGCGGAACACGGCTTCGTGGTCGCAAGCACGAAGACCTCCACGGCTGGCCCGGGCTTTCACGCCGCGGTCGTCGATGTGCTGGATCGTCTGGGCAAGGCCTGCTCGCTGGCGTGGATGTGGGACGAGGAGGGGAGCCCGGACGAGACGGGGTACGCGCTCGACCGCGACTACGCGAAGCTGCAACAGGCGATGGCCTCGCAGTTCCGAGCAGTCGCCGAAGCGATCGGCGATCACCTCGAAGAGAGCGATCAAGACGAGCGAACAACATACCTCAACATGGCGCCACTGAATGGCTCGATGCTTCAGCCGGTCACGCACAATCAGATCGTGTCGCCGATCGGGGCGCACTCGCGCGGGTGGCTGACCAAGGCGGCGACCGAGCAAGGGGCGGCAAGTCTGGCGCCTGACTTTTATCCCTGGTGGACGCGGGAGCGGACCCCGCGCGAATGGGCCAAGCTGGCGACGGTGCTGATGTGGTCGGAGCTCCGCTGGCGCCCGCCCACGGGAGAGCATGAAGAGCGATTGATGAGGCTGGCCCTGCGAGCCGCGGAAGAAGCGGGGCCCGAACTGGCCCGCTTCGGGCCGACGCCCGGCGATCTCGAGGAGATCAGCACGCTGCTCAGCGTCGAGGAGGAAGCGGACGTGCCCCCGCCGCGCGATCAAGGCTTTGGGCTCTTCCGCGGCGACGCTCACTACACGGGGCTCGGGGAGTGGACGTTTCGGGCCCCGGCCTCGATGCTGGACGAGGTCGAGGAGGACGATGAGGGGAACGTCTCGATCGTGCTGGCCATGCCAGGGCGGACGCTGCGGATGTCCGGGATTGAGTTTGAGTCCGACGGCGACAAACCCGTCGATCGACACCAGATCCTCCAGGACATTCAAGCGGCGGCGAAGGGGCCTTACGAGCAGGTGGAACGCGACGACTTGGTCGGCATGCTCGAGATTGCGGAACCCGGGGAAGAGGAATCTTGGCATGTGCTGAGCGCCTCGCTGGCGGCGGACTCGCACCTGGCCTTCTTCACGCTCGCGTATCGGGACGCGACGGACGAGGCGTGGGCTCGACGAGTGATCGCGTCGGTGCAGCCGCCCGCGGGCCCGTCGGCGGAACTGGACGACGACTAACAGGCCACGGGGACCGACCGACCGGGCGTGGACAAACTGGCCGGAAGACCAGCCGAACGCGGCGACCCGTGCCGGATGCTCGCACAACCCCTTGGAACCACCCGTCAAGCTTGCTGTTCGCGTAGTTGCCCGTACAACTTGAGTCGAGAATCCGAACAAGACCCGAGTAGGGCGTGGGCTCGGTCTATCATTGTCTCTTGGCTCGGCGACGACCACCCTTTGACCGGAGACGACTCGCGTGAAGACAGTTCGGAGCGATGGAGTGACGGACTCGTCTTCGCCGGTCGCTCGCGTTCGAGTTGAGTCGACCAATGCCGCGACGGGGGCTCGCGAGGATCTCGCGTCGAGCGCCCAGGCGAAGCGCGCGGCGTTGAAGGACACAGCGGGCCAGCGCCTGATCCGCGTGCGCGGCGCCAAGGAGCACAATCTCAAGAACATCTCCGTCGACATCCCGCGAGATCAGCTCGTCGTCATCACGGGCTTGTCCGGCTCGGGCAAGTCGTCGCTCGCGTTTGACACGATCTTTGCCGAGGGGCAGCGGAAGTACATGGAGTCGCTGTCGGCCTATGCCCGGCAGTTCCTTGAGCAGCTCAAGAAGCCCGACGTCGAAGAGATCGAGGGCATCCCGCCGACGATCGCGATCGAGCAGCGTTCCGCCGCGAGCAATCCGCGTTCGACTGTCGCGACGACCACCGAGATCTACGACTACTTGCGTCTGCTCTATGCCCGCTGTGCCACGCCCTATTCCTGGGCCCCGACGAAGACCAAGAAGGACGGAACGATCCTCGAGCGCGCGGGCACGCCCATCGCTGGCACGTCGAGCACGCAGATCGTGGACACCGTCATGGGGTGGAACGCCGGCCAGCGGCTGATGGTGCTCGCACCTGTCGTCCGGGGCAAGAAGGGGTTCCATCGCGACGTGCTGGAGGAGTTCACCAAGCAAGGGTGGACGCGGGCCCGAGTGAATGGTGCGCTCGTCGACATCCGCGAGGTGCTGAAGGATTCGAGCGAGAACCCGCTCAAGCTGGGGCGCTACGAGAAGCACTCGATCGAAGCGGTGATCGACCGACTGGTGCTTGGGCCCGAGGCGCGTCAGCGCCTGGCCGAGAGCATCGAGGCGGCGCTGCGCATGGCCGACGGCGCGGTGGTCATTGCCCGCGAAGCGACGCCCGAAGAAGCCAAAGAACTCGCGGCCCGCGCGAGCGAGAACAAGGCGAAGGGCTCCAAGGGCGACAGCGATGCTTCGGCCAGCGGTGCGGGCGGCTCAAGTGGTTCGGTCTGGATCGACCACGCCTTCTCGACGAAGCTGGCCGACCCAGAGCGACCCGAGTTTGCGCTGGAAGAAGTCAGCCCGCGTCTGTTCTCGTTCAACTCGCCGTTCGGCGCGTGCAAGAAGTGCGACGGATTGGGCACGTTGCTGGAGTTCGACCCGCTGCTGGTGGTGCCCAACGACAACCTGAGCCTGGCGGATGGAGCGGTGGTCGCGTGGGCAAAGAACGGGCCGGTGCGGGCGTGGTTCAACCGCAAGCTCAAGCGATTCTGCCGAGACTTTGGGGCCAGCTACGACGTGCCGTTCAAGAAGCTCGATCCCGAGCACCGGCGCATCCTGCTGCATGGCAGCACGCCCGCGGACCAGGCGAAGTTTGACGCCAAGTTCGAAGGGGTGATTCCCAACATCACCGAGTGGTGGGGAAGCACGGAGAACCCGGGCGTCAAGGAGTGGCTTGGCGGGTTCTTGTCGCAGACGCCCTGCACCGAGTGCATGGGCGATCGCCTGCGGATCGAGGCGCTGCACGTGCTGCTGACGAGCACCCACCCGGCGGATACGGGGCGTGCGTTCTCCGCAAGCGTGATCGGGCGGCCTCGCCCCGCGGGAAGCACGCCGGGCAAGGCCCAGATCGCCGACGGCACACTGCTCAACATCGCGGAGCTCTCGAGGCTGACGATCTCGGACGCCGCGGCGTTCGTCTCGAACCTGGTGCTGACTCGCGAGCAGGCTCACATCGCCGAACCGATCTTGAAGGAGATCAACAACCGCCTGCGTTTCCTCGCGGGCGTGGGACTGGAGTATCTCTCGCTGGATCGCAAGACCGCGACGCTCTCGGGGGGCGAGGCCCAGCGCATCCGCCTGGCGTCGCAGGTGGGCAGCGGGCTGGTCGGCGCGTGCTATGTGCTCGACGAGCCGACCATCGGGCTTCACCAGCGCGACAACACCCGCCTGATCAGCACGCTGCGACACCTCACCGACATTGGCAACTCGGTGCTCGTCGTCGAGCACGATGAGGACATGATCCGGGCGGCGGACCACGTGCTGGACATCGGGCCCGGGCCGGGCGTGCATGGCGGGCGCGTGGTGGCGCAGGGAACCGTCGACGAGATCTGCCGCGTGCCCGAATCGCTCACGGGCGCGTATCTCTCCGGTCGCAAGAAGATCGAAATCCCCCGCCAGCGGCGGAGCGTGAGCGAGAAGAAGGCGATCTGCGTCAAGGGTGCTCGAGAGAACAACCTCAAGGGCGTAGACGCCATCTTTCCGCTGGGCGGAATCGTCTGCGTGACGGGCGTCTCGGGCTCTGGCAAATCGACCCTCGTCAACGACATCCTGCTCCAAGCGGCCAAGATCGCCACGCTGGGCTCGCGAGTCAAGGTCGGCGCCCATTCCAAGATCACGGGCCTTCAGAACGTCGATCGAATCGTCGAGGTCGATCAGAGCCCGATCGGGCGCACCCCGCGATCGAACCCCGCGACCTACACCGGCTTCTTTGACGACATCCGCGCCGTCTTCACGCAGACCAAGGAAGCCAAGATTCGAGGCTACAAGCCCGGGCGGTTCAGCTTCAACGTCTCGCAGCAGAACGGAGGCGGACGCTGCGAGGCCTGCCAGGGTCAGGGACTCAAGAAGATCGAGATGCACTTCCTGCCCGACGTCTATGTGCAGTGCGAGGTGTGCGCGGGCAAGCGCTACAACCGTGAGACGCTGGAGATCACCTACAAGGGCAAGAGCATCGCGGACGTGCTCGACATGACCGTCGAGAACGCACTGGAGTATTTCACCAACCACCCCAAGGTTGTGCGCTTCCTGCAGTGCCTCCACGATGTCGGGCTGGACTACGTCCAGCTCGGGCAGCCCAGCACGCAGCTCTCGGGGGGCGAGGCCCAGCGCATCAAGCTGGCGACCGAGCTCGGCAAAACCGGCGGCACCAAGAACGACCCGCTCGGCTCCTCAGGGGGCGCGCTCGCGGCGTCCCCCGTCTCCAGGCTGGAGCCACACAGCGCGGCAGAGAATGGCGAAGTGAGCACGGGTCAAGAAGCCCGTGCCACCAAGGGCCGGGCTGCTCCAGAGGGCGACCGCCGACCCGCGGGCGGCAACACGCTGTACATCCTCGATGAGCCGACGACGGGGCTCCACTTCGAGGACATCGCCAAGCTCGTCGCCGTCTTCGATCGACTGGCCGATGCGGGCAACACCCTGGTCGTTATCGAACACAACCTCGATGTCATCAAGCGCGCCGACTGGATCATCGACCTTGGCCCTGAGGGAGGCGACAACGGCGGACGAATCGTCGCCAGCGGGACGCCCGAGCAGGTCGCCAAGATCGACGCCAGCCACACCGGGCGATATCTGCGGCAGATGCTCGGTTGAGCTCGGCTGCCAGGCAACGCCACCACCCTTGACGCTCCGCCAGGGAATGACGTCCAGACAATCACGTCCACACAGTCAGGGCCGGGCGGTCATGACTTACGACTGGCCCGGTACCACTCGATCGTCTTCCTGAGCCCTTCTTCAAATCCCATCTGGGCGCGCCATCCCAGCAGATTGGCCGCGCGCGACACGTCGAGCTGGCGCCGGGGCTGGCCATCGGGCTTCGTCGCATCCCAGACGATCTTGCTCTGGAGTTCGTGAGGGGTCTGCGCAAAGCCGGTGAGGCGAGCGATCAACTCGACGAGGTCCTTGATCTTGATCTCGAACCCCGCGCCGAGATTGATGGGCGTCGGGCTGTCCATCGTTTCCGTGGCGCGGACGATTCCCTCTGCCGCGTCGTCGACGTAGAGGAACTCGCGTGACGCGCTCCCCGTGCCCCAGCAGGTGATGGTCTTGTCACCGCGATCGATCGCTTCGACGCACTTGCGGATGAGGGCGGGAATGACGTGGCTGGATTCCAGATCGAAGTTGTCTTCCGGGCCATAGAGGTTCACGGGCAACACATAGGCGGAGCGGAACCCGTATTGGAGCTTGTATGCGTCCAGCATCTGCCAGGCGGCCTTCTTCGCAACGCCGTACGGCGCGTTGGTTTCTTCCGGATATCCATTCCAGAGTTCTTCCTCCCGGAACGGCACGGGTGTGAACTTGGGATAGGCACAAATGGTGCCGACCTGCACGAAGCTGCCGCCGCGATCGCTGAGTCCGGCGAGGCGGGCTTGCTCGATGAGGTGCAGGGCCATGGCCATATTCGCGAAGAAGTAGCGACCCGGGCTCTTTCGGTTGGCACCGATCCCCCCCACCTCGGCAGCGAGGTGGATGCAGATGTCGGGGCTCTTGCCGGGGAATGCAACTTGGAAAAGGCGGGCCGCGTCTTGCTCTCTGGTCAGATCAAAGTCCGCTCGCCGCGGGATGAAAACATCTTCATTTCGAACACCGCGATTCCGAAGCGTTCGACACACCGCCTTGCCAAGAAACCCTGCGCCGCCGGTCACGATGATCTTCTTGCCTGCAAGTGAGAAGTTGCTCACAGAACTCTCCTCGGTTCCACAAAAGAGTGGCATAGTCCCAAGTTCCGGTAGTACACTAGCATGGGGAGTTTCCGGTTCCGGAGACCAGGGGGATGTCGGGGGCCTTTCGGGGTGTTGGAATGGGTGATTGCATGACGTTCGGTCTGAGCGCGCGCTCGCTCGCGCTCACCATCACATTACGCATCAAGTCGGTGAACGCGTCGACATGGCCGGCGGGGCTGATCGCTGCCCGGGGAAGGCGGTGGGCGCAGCCATGAACACACCCGCAACGATGCAACAGGTTGCCTTGGAGGCTGGCGTTTCGCAAGCGACCGTCTCCCGCGTCCTGAGCGGAAAGGGGCAGCCCTTCATTTCGGAGGAAACCCGCCGCCGGGTGATGGAAGTTGCACGCAAAATAGGGTATGAGAGCAAGCGCTCGATTCGAGTGCGTCCCGGGGGGCTGATTTTGATCTGCCAGCGGCGCACGCCGTGCGCCTTTGCACGCGATGTCGAGCTCGCGCTGCGCGACGCGGCAGCCCAGACCCAGCGCGACGCCATCACATTGTTCAGGGGCCCCAGCCTTTCCCAGTGGAATGGGGTTTCATCCCGAGTGCTCGGCAACGTGGACGGATTGGTCGCCATTGATTGCGATCCCGTGCGCGAAGACCGCCTGGGGGAAGAGTGGCTCCGGTCGTCCAATGTCATCACGATCGGCGCTCGCGACTCCGTAGCCCACGACCGGATCATCTGCGAGCACGCCCCGGCAATCGTCAAGCTGCTGGAGGCGGTGCTCGACCGAGAGCCCCGGAGCGTTGCGATTGTCGCGACTTCCGATGCACCCGGACACCTGGTGGAAGACTTGGCCTGGGCGTGCCAGGAAGTGCTCTCTCGGCGCGGCGTGATTCCGACGCATGTGGAGGTTCCGCAAGACTCGAGGTCCGCCGCGCGACGGGCTATTGAAGGCCGGCTGCCAGGGATGGCGCTCCCGTGCGCGCTGATCTGCCTCACGGAAGAACTGGCCATCGGCGCGGCGCGGGCTGCGCGAGACATGAAGCTGCGGGCTCCGGGCGACGTCAGCCTGTGCGTGTGCGATGCGTCGGAACTCAGCGAGTACGTCTCCGATGCGATCATCGGTGCGGAGCGCCCGGCGGGCGACGTCGCCGCGAAGTCATGGAACCTGCTGATGGACCGCATCGGGGGCGAGAGCCTCCCGACACGCGAGATCAGCGTCCCCGTCGAGATTCGCCTCGGAGCCAACCTGAACGCCAACCCGCCCCCGGTGCGTACCCCGACGTGAGGCCAAGACGGGGCAGGGTTGTCGACACCAGACGCCTTACGATCTGACGGCATGAAGTCGTTCGAGGTCATCGTCATTGGCGGCGGGCACGCGGGCGTGGAAGCCGCGTGGGCGGCAGCCAACCTGCTCCCGGGGCGGGCGACCGTGGCACTGGTCACGCTCGATCCCGGCAAGATCGGGGTGATGTCCTGCAACCCGGCGATCGGCGGGCTGGCCAAAGGTCAGCTCGTTCGCGAGATCGATTCCCTGGGCGGGGTCATGGGTCTGGCGACCGACGCCACCGGCATCCAGTTCAAGGTGCTCAACACGAGCAAGGGTCCCGCGGTCCACGGCCCGCGGGCCCAATGCGACAAGCACGCATATGCCGAGTGTGTCCAAGCGCTGATCGCCTCGCGACCCGAGATCCAGGTCATCGCCGGGAGCGTGGATCGCCTGCTCGTCGAGGGGGGGCGCGTTCGGGGCGTGCGCGTCGCTCACGCGGAACGGCCAGACGCCAAGTTACCCAATGGCCAAATCGGAGCAACGGACTCGTGTGCATCACGTTTGGCCATTCTTCCACTTGGTACTTTCGACATCTCCGCGCCAGCGGTCGTTCTCACCACCGGCACGTTCATGCGCGGGCTGATGCACACTGGTGAAACGAAGACCGAGGGCGGGCGGTTTGGGGAGGCAGCCGCGATTGGGATCTCCGGCGCGCTCCGTGAGCTTGGCTTTGAGCTTGGGCGACTGAAGACTGGCACGCCGCCCCGGCTCAAGCGGTCGACGATTCGATGGAATGAACTGCAACCCCAGCAAGGCGACGATCCGCCGACCCCCTTCTCGGAGTTGAGTGGTCGGGCGCCGGGCAGCGGGAGCTGGGATGCGGAGATCGCCCGCCACTCGCCTTCGATCGACCGCTTCCCCATACTCGAGCAGGTGGAATGCCGCCAGACGCACACGACGCTCGCCTGCCATGAGTTGATCCGGTCCAACCTGCACCGCGCGCCGATGTACAGCGGGCAGATCGAATCCGTCGGGCCTCGCTACTGCCCGTCGATCGAGGACAAGGTCGTTCGCTTCGCGGAGCGCGAGACCCACGGGGTGTTCCTCGAGCCAGAATCGCTGCGCGACGACTGGATCTACTGCAACGGCATCTCGACCTCTCTGCCCGCGGACGTCCAGGACGCGATCGTGCGATCGATGCCGGGCTGTGAGCGAGCGCACATCTACCGCTACGGCTACGCGGTGGAGTACGACATGGTCCGCCCGCACCAGATCCACGCAACCGGCATGACCAAGCTCGTTGAAGGTCTATTCCTCGCCGGGCAGATCAACGGCACCAGCGGCTACGAAGAAGCGGGAGCGCAGGGTCTTGTCGCGGGCGTCAACGCCGCCCGGTGGGCGCGGGGGCAGGGCGAGTGGGTGCTGGGTCGCGATCAGGCGTACATCGGTGTGCTGATGGACGACCTGGTGACGAAGACTCCCGTCGAGCCCTATCGCATGTTCACGAGCCGCGCGGAGCATCGCTTGCTGCTCCGAGCGGATAACGCGCCGGACCGCCTCACGCCGATCGCGATGGAGCTGGGCCTGCTTGAGTCGACGGCGCTCGGGCGGGCGCGTCGAGCGGCGTTCGAGTGGCGCACCCGCTCGCTGGCGGCCCTCTCGCGGTTCATTGCTCGCGCACCTGATCCTGCTGGCGGCACCATCGCCCGGGCCATGCTCACGCCCGACTACACCTTTGAGCGATTCGCCGAGGCACTGCGCACCAGCGACGATGCGGAACTCGGGGCATGCGGCCTGACGGACCGCTCCGCTGGTGATGGCGATGCCCGCCGGGGCGGCGACGCCCACGGGAGTGTCATGCGACAACCCGCCATCCGTGGCGTTGAGATGACCGCGTATGCCGACCACTGCTACAGGCCGTACCTCGTCCGCCAGCAAGCGGAGATCAAGCGTCACGCCGAGCTGGAGCACCGCCGCCTGCCAGACGACGCGGACTACGCCTCGTGGACGCACCTGCGCACCGAGGCTCGGGCGGCGTTGGCCAAGTTCAAGCCTCGCACGTTCGGTCAGGCCGGGCGGCTGGAAGGCGTCACGCCCGCGGATGTCACCCTTCTGGCGGTACTCGTCAAGAAGCATCACGATGAGCGCGGCGGACGCCCGAATCGGCGAAGTGAACCCGGGGCGAACGAATAGATGGGACTCGCGATCGCGTTGATCTCGGGCCTGTTCGTTGCGATCGCGCTGGCGAGCTTCGCGTCGTTCTGGGTGCTGCTCCATCCGCCCCGAAGGACGACCGCGTGGGCGGTCTCGCGGTCCCTGCCCAGCGATCCGCGCGAGCTGCCCCGCCCGCGCGCTTTCGAGCGCTGGACATTTCGCTCGCGCGGCTTCGAGCTCCCCGTGTGGGACGTTGTCGGCGACGACCCGAATGGGCCGGTAATCGTGCTCACGCACGGGTGGGGAGATTCCAGATTCACGATGCTGGCGCGGATCGACGCCTTCGCAACGCTTGCGTCACGCGTCATCGCGTGGGACATGCCAGGGCATGGGGAGGCGCCCGGCTCGTGCACGCTTGGATGGCGCGAAGCGGAGGACCTCATCGCACTCCTGCGGCACCTTGATGCCGACGACGTCGTCTTGTTTGGATACTCCCTCGGCGCGGGCGTCTCGATTGTCGCGGGGGCGCAGCGCGACGGAAAGTTCCGCCCGCTCCGGGGCGTGGTTGCCGAGGCTCCGTATCGCGTCGCGATCACGCCAGCGCGAAACGTGCACCGGCTGGCGAACTATCCGCAAGCGCTGAACCTGCCCATCGCGATGGCGCTGGCGGGGCTTCGCGTGGGCGCTGGGCTTGGGTTGCTGGAGCGAGCGTCACGCGGGCATGATGGCCAGCGCCGTTTCGATCGGGCTATGTGGGCCTCGCGCCTGAACGTCCCGCTCTTGGTGGTGCACGGTGAGCGAGACGCGGTCTGTCCGGTCGAGGATGGGCGCCAGATCGCCGGGGCGGCGGCGCGGGGCGAGCTTGCGCTGGTCGCTGGCGCGGGGCACTTGGACATGTGGACGCAAGACGACACCCGAGCCCGCGCGATGGAGGCGGTCGCGCGATTCTTGGCGTTGACGAGGCCCGGTCGCGAGCATTCTGCGCCGCCAGCCAGCGCGGTCGCCGATTGAACTGGCGGAAATCAGCGTGCCGCTCGCTTCGCCGCCGCACGCACCGCGTTCGGCCCTGTGCCGCCCAGGATCTCGCGCCGCTTGAGTCCCGCCTTGACGTCGAGCCAGCGATAGACCTCGGGGGTGGCGGCGGGCCAGTGGCGCTGGAACGACGCGAGTTCGAGTTCCTCCAGCGCGACGCCGCGTTCAATCGCCTCGCG
Source organism: Planctomycetota bacterium (assembly GCA_033763815.1). Taxonomy (GTDB): domain Bacteria; phylum Planctomycetota; class Phycisphaerae; order Phycisphaerales; family UBA1924; genus JANRJU01. The sequence continues at coordinate 52,006 of JANRJU010000011.1, read as the reverse complement.
GACGAGCTTGCCCACGATGTCGTGGGCATCGCGGAATGGCACGCCGCCGGCGACGAAGTAATCGGCGAGCTCGGTCGCGTTGGAATACCCGCCCTTGGCTGCAGCCAGCGCCGCCTCGGCGCGGACGCCGAGGGTGGAGATGACACGCGTTGCGATGCGCAGGCACATGGAGAGCTGGTCCATCGCGTCGAAGACCGGCTCCTTGTCTTCTTGGAGGTCTTTGTTGTACGCCAGCGGCAGGCCCTTGAGAGTCGTCAGCAACCCCGCGAGAGAACCGATGATCCGCCCGCACTTGCCTCGGATCAGTTCCGCGGCGTCGGGGTTCTTCTTCTGCGGCATCAGCGACGACCCGCTGCTGACGGAATCGTGCATGTCAACGAGCGCGAACTCCTGCGAGGCGTAGAGCACCAGATCCTCTGCCATGCGCGAAAGGTGCATCGCAGCCAGGGCGCACACCGCGAGAGTCTCGGCGACGAAGTCGCGGTCCGCTGTTGCGTCCAACGAGTTCTCGCTCGCGCTTTCAAAGCCAAGTGCTCGAGCGAGCTTCTCACGATCGATCTCGTAGGTCGTGCCCGCCAGAGCCGCGGAACCGAGCGGGCACACATTGACCCGCCCGCGCGCGTCCGCGAAGCGCGCGTCATCGCGAGAGAGCATCTGGGCGTAGGCCAGGCACCAGTGGCCAAAGACGATCGGCTGCGCCCGCTGCACGTGCGTGTAGCCGGGGAACACCGTTTGCGCGTGCTGCGAGGCGAGCTTGACGAGCGCCGCCCGGAGCCCCGCGATTTCTTGCCTTCTGGCGTCGATCGCAGCGCGCACCCACAGGCGAAGATCCGTCGCGACCTGGTCGTTGCGGCTCCGACCCGTGTGCAGCTTTTTGCCCAGCGGTCCGAGCGCCGCGACGAGCTGCTGCTCAACCCATGAATGCACGTCTTCCGCGCTCGACTCCAGCGGAAGGCGCGGATGCTCGCTCACCCGAGATGCCAAGGCGCGAAGCTCGCGGTGAAGCTCGCGGACCTCACGCTGCGTGAGAACCCCGGCGCTGCCCAGCGCTTCGGCCCAGGCGATCGAGCCTTCAATATCTTGCGGCGTCAGTCGATAGTCGAAGGGGAGAGAGTCGTTGAACGCGCGGAAGAGCGGATCGGCCTCGCCCTCGAAGCGTCCGCCCCACATCGCGCCGCCCGACGCCGAGGCCGGGCGGTCGGCGCTCGAGCTCCCTCGAGGGCTGGGGTTGGTCGCGGTCCGGGGCTTGTCTGGCGATGCCGTGCGCTTGGCGGCGGGTCGCGCCGGCTGGGCGACTCTCAGCTTGGAAGTACGCTTGGATTCTCTGGGCTTGGCGGGCATGGCTCCGAGCGTACGCCATGGAGACGAGGCGTGCGTCGATCCTCGCCCGCGGCGCCCGCAACTACCACATGCCAAGTCGCGTGAGGTCCTCGACCGGTTCGTCGAACGAGCACGAGCCGAAGGAGAGTGCAAAGCCCTCGCGCACGTGCGCGATCTGCATGGCGTCGATCGAGTGCTCGCCCAGTTCCACGCGATCTTCGGCGATGCGGATGGCGCTGGCTGGCATGTGGTCGAGCAGGTTCGCCGCTTCCTGGTCGCTGAGTTTCTTGGTCTTGACGAGGGCGGCGGTCAGGAACAGGTTCAAAAAGCCGTGCATCGCACAGGTCGGGCTGCTGGGCTCGTACGTCAGCGGATACTGCCCGCGGACGGGGTGGTGCAGGCCGGCGGTTGCCTTGAACGCGACATCCGCGCTGGCCGCGGCAACCAGGAACGACGCGATTTGAGCCCCGCTCGGGAATGCCTCGGGCTTGACGCCACCGGTGCGGATCTTGGCGATGGCGCTTTCGCCAGCAATCGCGGCGACATGCCCGCGCGGGTCGCCATTGAGCGGGATCTCAAAGCACGGGAGCAAGCTCGCGGGCAGAACGTCCAGCGCGGCGTCGATATCGGTCGCGACGGGCGTCTTGATCTCCAGCATGTCCACGCGCGCCAGCCCGTTCTCCTCCGCAGCGTGATGGGCGTTGAACTCGTCGACCAGGTCCAGGGCGGCATCGAGCGAATCGACACCGCCCTCGATGACCGCCGAGATGCGCCATGGCTCGGCGTCGGCATACTCGCGATACCCGCTGGTGGCATTCGTGCCCGGCATGAGCGACGCGCCGTGCTTGGAAAGATCCTTGAGGCGCGACGCGGGGCACACGAAGCGGGAGAGCATCCACTCATGCTCCCCCATCCGATAGCGGGCGAAGTTCTCGACGGCGCGGGGCATATCCAACGCCGCGGGTGGGTACAGCCCGGCGTAATCGACCAGGTCGGTCAGCAGGCTGCGCATCGCTCGGCTTGCCATGGTGGAGCGTATGCCCGAGCGCCGCATCGCCCCAACCCCAGGCTCATCACAGAGCTCACACCCAAGCTTGATGTCACGGAGTTCCCTTGGGGAGCTCCGACTTAATGGAGCCTCCTCGGCGGGCCTGCAGCCAAGGGTGTGGCGGTGCGAGGTGTTGTGCCAGGGGTTCTGCCAGCGGTTGTCTCGCGCTTCGCGCCGCCAGCAGTCACATGCGAGGCTGTCGCCGCACTCGCCCGAGGTCGCGCGGCACCTCGCGCTGCTCGAACGGCACCAGGTCGGCGGGCGACACACCGATCTCCAGCAGCACCCATGTTCGCCCGCATTCCGGGCATCGCACCCGCGCATCGCCCGGCACCTGGACATCGACCCGTGAGAAGATCACGCGAAGCCCTTGCAACGGATGGCGACACTTGGGGCAGCAGAGTCGGCGCAGGTCGCGAGCGATCGCCACGAGCATCACCAGCGTGTTGAACAGGAACCACGAGGCGAAGAAGATCGCGGACGCCCCAAGGACGAACCAGAGCGCCACCACGAGCGACTCCGCCGCCGGATCAAGCGGTCCTGCAAGCGGGAGCAACTGCGAGCGGGCGGCGACCGAACCGAGAATGAAGGCCAGCGCGAGGGCGGAGGCCGCCGCGGCGGGCAGCCATTCCGCCGACGCCGGCATGAGCTGCGTCGCGCGGTTGAGAATGTGCTCCCCCTCCGCGTCCGAGATGTTTCGGAGCGTCGAGAAGCACCGCCAGACTCTTGGCATGAAGAATCGCATGGCCCGCCTAACGTTATATCGAGTCGTTGGACGTCAGTTGCATAAGCCAGGAACTTCCGAGAACCCCTGCACGATCCGCGAACGGGCCCCGGGGGCCCGACGCGAACGAGCGGAAAGCCTTCGCACAATCGACTCTGCTCGTACGCCCGGACGCCCGCGCGAGGTTACCCCCGCGTGACCAACCTTCAGCTGGTTTGCGGGTAGAAACCATGGGCGAGAAAGCTCTTGTCGCCCCATACGATTCTGGTCCCGAAGGGAACCCACTGTGGAAAAGCCAAGGCTCGTGCTGGTGGTGGAAGACGACGCGGCGATCCGGCGCGGCCTGTGCGACGCGCTGAAGTTCTCCGGCTATGCCGTGCTCGAAGCGAGCGACGGACAAGCCGGGCTCGACCTGGCGCTGACGCGCGAGGTTGACATCATCTTGCTCGACATCCTGATGCCCAAGCTGGACGGGATGACGGTGCTGCGCGAACTTCGTCGGGCGGCGCTGGCCGCGCCGGTGATCTTCCTCACAGCTAAGGGGCTGGAAGAAGACCGGGTTCGCGGGCTGCGCTCTGGCGCGGATGACTATGTGGTCAAGCCGTTTTCCGCGCAGGAGGTCATCGCCCGCGTCGAGGCGGTGTTGCGCCGGTCCGCCGAGCGACCCAAGAGGATCCGTCGTCTGTCTGTCGCGGGGTTGGTGATCGACTTTGAACGCCGGGAAGCGACGCACAGCGACGGCCGAACCATCGTGCTGCCGGAGATCGAAGCACAGGTTCTGGAGTATCTGGCATCGCACCCGGGCCGCGCGATCGCGCGTGATGAACTGCTGCAACGCGTCTGGGGGCTCGATCCGCGGGGTGTGCAGACGCGCACCGTCGATATGGCCGTTGCCAGGCTGCGCGAGCACCTGGGCGACGACCCCGCCTCGCCCCGCGTGATCGTCACGGTTCGAGGCAAGGGCTACATGCTCGCGCAGGGCGTTACGCCCGGCACCCCCGGAACTTCTGGCCCCGGAACTTCTGGGCCCGGAACTCCCGTGGGCGACTCCGCGGCGGCGTTTGCCAGCGACGCCGATCACGAATCGAGCGCCCCCGCGCCGGGCCGGGACGCGTGAGCGGTTCCCTGCGGCAGGTCGCTGTGGTCTATGCCGCGTGCGTGCTTGTGCTCGTGCTCGCCATGGGCTTTGTCACCCGTCGCGTGCTCGAGCTTGAACATCTGGAGCGCGACACGCGTGCCCAAGCCCGCCTGCGTGAGCAGGTGCGTCTGGCTCTCTGGCGCATCGACTCGACCATGACGGGACTGCTCGCCCGCGAGTCGGCGCGGCCCATCCTCCACTACCGAGCGTTCTATTCGCCCCAGCGCCCGGACGCCACGACAGAGAAGGACCTGCTCGCACTTTCCGACCCGCAGCAACCGCTCATTGCCTCTCCGCTGCTCACCAGCCCCGACCCCGTCGTGCGCCTGTACTTTGAACGCGATGGCTATGGCGAGCTTACTTCGCCCCAGGTGCCGACCGGCGGTCACTGGGCGCTGGCGCTCCTCGGCGATATCGACTTTGCCCGTCTGGACGCGGCGCGCCAGTCGCTGACCCAGCTCGAACAGGCGGCTCGCGACTCCGAACTGCTCGCCTCGAGCGCTCCGGAAGCAGATGGCATCGCTCCATCGTCCGCGACCGACGCTGCGTCGACGCAGGCAGCGAGCGTGGGCCAGACAAGCCCGGGCGACGCGACATCGTCGGCGCAGCAGGTGGACTTCACTCGGCGACAGGAAGCCGTGAGCCTGGCGCTCCGGCGCGAGCAGAGCGCCGAAGGCCCAGGCGCCGGCCCCGCGAGCCCCGGAACGTCACCCGCAACTGGTCCGCCCGCAACTGCTTCGCCTTCAGTTTCGTCCGACACAACAACCTCCGCTCCGGCGCCGAGCGAGGTGGGGCGGGCCGGCATGCCGTCCGCTCGCGCCGCTGCGGGCGAGGCGATGACGATGCGCGAATCCGCCAGCGACACGCGGAGGGTGGGAGTGTCGAGCGAATCGGGCCAATCGCTCGGCCCCCCTGGTGCACGCGGGCAAGGACCGCCGCGGGCGATGGGCGAACCGATCTTCCCCCAACTGGCCGCGACGGTGGGCGAATCGGCGTTCGTCGTTCCCGCTGCTGTCAAGGAGCCCGTCGGCGCCGTCGTGGTGTGCGCTCTCGTACCCCGCTCGCCAGCAACGGGCGCGTCGCCCGAGTTCTTCGTGCTGCGCTCGTTCGACCGCAGCGGCGAGCGCATCGTCCAGGGCTTGTGGTTCAACTGGAGCACGCTCAAGGCACAACTGGAAGCCTCGATCCAGGATCTTCTTCCGGGAGCCGCGCTGCTGGCCATCCCCAACGCGCAGGCGGGCGAGATCTTTCGGGGCGACCCTGTCATGAACGTGAGCCTCCGAGCCCCGCCCATCAGCCCGGAGACGCTCGCGAGCCTTCCGGCACGCCTGATCATCCCCGAGTCGGTGGTCCGCACGCTGCGCCCCGCGGCGAGCGATGTGTTCAGCGCCACGCGGGTGGCGATCTACGCCGGGTGGGTCGCGGTGCTGGTGACGGCAACCGCCATCGGGCTGTTGCTCCTCGCATCGGTGCGCCTTGGCGAGCGCCGCGGGCGCTTTGTCTCCGCGATCACGCACGAGCTGCGCACGCCCCTGACGACCTTCCGCCTCTACAGCGAGATGCTCGCCGACGGCATGGTCAAGGATCCCGCCGCTCAGCGCGAGTATCACATCACCCTTCGCAATGAGTCCCAGCGGCTCTCGCGCATCGTCGAGAGCGTGCTGGATTACGCCAAACTGGGCGCGAACGCACGGCTCAAATCGGGCATTGCCGGAGCGCCGCGACTGGACGCCAGCCGAAAGCGACCCGGCGTCGGCATCGACGATCTCCTGACGCATGTGCTCACGCCAGCCGAGGCTCGCGCCCGCGCCGCGGGATTGGAGCTGGTCGTCGTGCGCGAGCCCGATTCGCTTCGCGGGCGACTTCTCGTCCACGCCGACCCCGCCCTCGTCGAGCGGATCATCCAAAATCTCGTCGACAACGCGTGTAAGTACGCGAGCCCGGGCGAACGCGAAGCGGCGCAGACGCCCGGCCCGGGCGGACAAGCCTCGCGATCAGCCCCGGGAAGGATCGAGCTGCGCGTCGGCGCGTCTCGCTCTCGGGTTCGCCTCAGCGTGCGCGATCAGGGCCCAGGCGTGCCGGAGGGCGAGCGACGGAACATCTTCAAGCCCTTCCATCGCGGGCGCGCGCACGAAGGCACGACCACACCCGGCCTTGGTCTTGGGCTTGCGTTCGCCAGATCGCTGGCTCGCGACGCCGGCGGCGACCTTCGCCTCGAGCCCCAGGACCCCGCTCGTCCCGGGGCTTGCTTTACGCTGGAACTCCTCGCGTCGTGGGAATGAGCGGCACAGGCGACACGTTCGCCATTTGAGCGAAACGAGCTCTGCGCCTTTCGCGACACACAACCCGCTCGGGTTTGGCTAACCTACCGCGGCATGCGCACCTTCGACCTATGCGTCATCGGCAGCGGGCCCGCGGGGCAGCGGGCGGCGATCCAAGCCGCCAAACTTGGCAAGCACGTCTGCGTCATCGAGCAGCGCGAGGTCGTCGGGGGCGTCGCCATCAACACGGGGACGATCCCAAGCAAGGCGCTCCGTGAGGCGATCCTCGACCTGGGAGGCCGGAGCAGCGTGGCCCCCAGCGTCGTCGACTACCGCGCCGCGCGGCACGCGACCTTCACCGGCCTCCTGCAATCCTGCCAGCGGATCATCCAGACCGAGGTCGATCTCACCGCCCAGCACTTTGCCAACAACGGAATCGAGGTCATCTATGGCCGCGGACAGTTCCGCGACGACCATGTCGTCGACGCCATCGGCGCCCATGCGCAGCAGGCTATCCGCGCCGACAAGATTCTCGTTGCCGTCGGCACCTCCCCGGCGCGGCCGAAGTCGATCTCCTTCGATGGCAAGCACGTCATCACGTCCGACGACCTCCTCAAGCTCGCGTACCTGCCTCACTCCGCGATCGTCGTCGGAGGTGGCGTCATCGGCACCGAATACGCCTCCATGCTCTCGGCACTGGGCGTCAAGGTCACGATCATCGAGGGGCGCTCCAGGCTCCTGGACTTTGTCGACGCCGAACTGATCGAAGCACTGCAATACCACCTCCGTCAGGGCGGCATGACGCTGCGCCTGGGTGAGAAGGTCGTCAGCGTCCGCACGAGCGAGCCCGTGGGCGCTCGCATCGGCCAGGGGACGATCGTCGAGGCGACGCTCGAGAGCGGGAAGACGCTCCGCGCTGACTGCCTGCTCTATTGCGTCGGAAGGCAGGGCGCGACGGAAGGCTTGAATCTGGGCGCCGCTGGGCTGGAGGCGGACGACCGCGGGCGCATCCGCGTCAATGAGCACTACCAGACCAAGCAGCCGCACATCTACGCCGCGGGCGACGTCATCGGGTTCCCCGCGCTGGCAAGCACGAGCATGGAGCAGGGCCGGCTGGCTGCGTGCCACGCGTTTGGCGAGCGGGCGGAGACCGTGGAAGAGCTTCTCCCCTACGGAATCTATGCGATTCCGGAGATCTCCATGGTCGGCTGGACGGAAGAGAAGCTGACCGCCGAGGGGATTCCGTACGAGGCGGGCATCGCGCAGTACAAGGAGATCGCCCGCGGGCAGTTGCTGGGCGACGAGATCGGGATGCTCAAGCTCCTGATCCACCAGGAGTCGCACGCGATCCTGGGTGTCCACGCCATCGGCACCGGCGCGACCGAGCTCATCCACATCGGGCAGGCGGCGATCGCCTTCAAGGCAACAGTCGAGTATTTCGTCAACAGCGTGTTCAACTACCCGACGCTCGCCGAGTGCTACAAGGTGGCAGCGATGAACGGGCTCAACAAGCTGCGGAATGTCTGAGGCGTTGGCCCGCCTTCGCCGCGCCCGAGCGGGCGCTCGCTCATCGGGCCGGAACCGTCCATCCAAGCCGCCTGGCGCCCTCCTGCACGATCGGGTGCTGGTGGAAGAGCTTCCAAAGCAGCCCGGTGCGAGCATTCTCGATCGCCAGGATCAGTGGCCCTTGGTCGATCGCGATGTACTCGGGCGCGGTCCAATCACTCGCGATGTTGAACGACGCAAACCCATAGCCGTTAGGTTCGCCCCGGGCGCGCCAGGCCAGCGGGCGCTTGCCATCCGCGGCTTTCAGCTCGCGCATCCATCGCATCGACGCCAGCGCGCGCGCAGGGGCGAACATGATCGAGCTTCCCGCCCCGTACGGGGCGATCGTTCCATCGCCCCAGTCGTCCTTGGGCACGTAGAGCGGAACATCGATTCCCAGGCGATCGCCCGGCGCCGCGATCGGCTGGGGATGCAGCCCGGGGACCTGATAGCCCTTGGCCCAGTCGCCGGCCGTGAGCCCCCAGCCCATCTCGCCAAACCCTGCAAGCTTCTTCGGGTTTTCGATGGCCTTGAGCTGCTGCATGCGGGTGAAGCGCCGGGCATTCTCCCACCAATCGACCCGGGCCCGGTTCTCGACACCCCGGGCTCGCGGGTTGTCCGCAGCCATGCCCGCGTAGTCGATCCAGCAGTGCGCGAACTGGTGGATGAACATCGCACCGGACCAAGGGAGGAAGACCATCATGCCGGGTTCCCCGCCGCGCAGGTTCCCGTGCTCGTCGACGTGCGTCGGGCTCATGGCATAGGTCCCGTCGCCAATGGCACGCGGGGCGGCGGGATGCTGCCCGAGCGGGCGGCGTAGCCGGTAGTAAAGCTCGGGCTCGACACCAAACTCCCGCTTGGGAGCCGCGACCGCCAAAAACGTAACCACGCGATGCTCATCGCCAGAATCGATCCACACCCAAGGCGTCTTGCGCCCCGGGCCATGGATGTTCTTCGGATCGCTCGGCTTCCACGCCAAGGAAATGAAATCGGCATCCTCGGGTCGAGCGGGGTCCGCGGCGTCTCCACAGACCAGCGACGCCCAGTTCGCCTCGGAGACCAGGCGATCGGCCGCCTGCGCCACATCGCCCCCAAAGTAGCTCGACGCGGTGATCAGCCCCGCCATGAGCAGCGCCGTGTCGATGCTGCTCACCGCGATCTCGTAGGCCTGCTCCGGTTGCCCACCCGTTCGACCGCTGATGAAGTGATAAAAGAGCCCATCGCGGCGGTTGTCCGGATTGCCCGACAGCACATCGATGATCGTGCGCGCCCGCTGCTCCGCGGCGTCGCGCGTGACCCAGCCCCGCTCAACCCCGATGCACAGCGCCGAGAGCTGAAAGCCCACGCCCGCCACGCTCACGGTTTGCGTGCTGGAGCGGTCTGGGATCATCCCCGTCTCGGGCGCGACATCATTCCAGAAATAGTCGAAGGTCGCGCGCTGCACCTCGTCGAGGAACGCGTCCTCTTCAGGCGTGAAGGAGAATGGAGGCCGCGCGACACCCTGAGGAGAGGCGATGGTGATCTGCTCGCTGCGCATTTCGCCGATCGCCATGCCCTCGATCGGAGGCTTGCCGGCGTCGGGCGGCGTCGGAGGCGCCGCGACACACGAGGCGATCGAGCAAAGAGCCGCAAGCGTGACCGCCTTTGCGGAACGCGAACGTCGGTGTCCAGAGCCACGGGCCGGGAGCCGGTAGATCGACAAGGGGCGGTTCATGGCGGGACTCCTCCTGGCGTGTCTTTGGTGTGTGGTGGAGGCGGGTCAGGGGGCGGGTTGAACGTTCAGTCGGGGACAACACCTGACGTAAACGTTTTCATTCTACGGTTTCCGCTGGCCAAGGGAAAACCGACCCAGCACTCCCGAGTACACTCGTCGCGTTATGGCCAAGCGAGCGCCGCGTGCCAACGCCTCAGCCTCCATCCAGGACGTGGCTGACGCCGCCTCGGTTTCCATCGCCACTGTCAGCCGGGTGCTGAACAACCCCGACCTGGTCTCCCGAGACACGTTCGATCGCGTCCACGAAGCCATCACCCGGCTTCGATACCGCCCCAATGTCTACGCACGGGGGCTGATCAACGGCACACGCCGCGTCCTTGGCTTTGCTCTCCCCGATCTGCACGGCGAGTTCTACTCCGAACTGCTCCGCGGCGCCGACGGTGAAGCCAATCGCCTCGGCTTCCACCTGCTCGTCACCTCCGAGGGACGCTCCCAGCCGGCGCTGCCGCCCGCGCCTGGCCAAGGCCCGGGCACCGATCCCACCAACACCCCCACTCGTCCTGGTGAGCGAACGAGCGGCTTTGAGTTCGGTCTCGTGGGCGGCGTCGCGGTCATGATCACCGAGCCCAACGCCGCCCTGCTCCAGGAGTCGATCGATCTTGCGTTGCCCGTGGTGGTGATCGATCTAGAGATCAAGCATCCCCGCGTCGACTGCATCCTCATCGATAACGCACAGGGCGCGACGCTGGCGACGGAGCATCTGCTGCAGACGATTCCCCCCGAGCGACTTTCCTTTGCAGGCGGGCCCCGCGACAACTTCGACACAAAGACGCGCGCCGATGCGTTCGTCGCGGCCCTGCGTGCCCGGGGGGGCGAGCCGCGACCAGATCAACTGACCTTTGGTGCTTACAGCGTCGAGTGGGGCCAGCGGTGGATCAGCGAGCACGCAAGCCGCCAGGCGGGAGGCCTCCCGTTCGGCGTGCTGGCGGGCAACGACGAGATCGCCCTGGGCATCCTTCAGGCAGCGCAGGACCTTGGGCTGCGTGTGCCACAGGACGTTCGCATCGTTGGCTTCGACGACACGCGTCTGGCATCTTTGGTGAGGCCCTCGCTCTCCAGCGTGCGTGTGCCGCTGCGCGACGTTGGCGCGGAAGCGATCCGCCTGTTGGCCCGTCGCATCGCGGAACCGGACGCCGCTGAAGTCGTCACGCGGCTGCCGGCAAGCCTGATCGTTCGAGAGAGCAGCCGCTGACCAGTGTGGTCCGATCTCTTGTTGAGGTGTGATGCGAGCGTGTGCTCGCGCGTTCCAACTGCTGTCCGGCGCGGTGTCGTGAGTTGTCGCGTTCAGGTTCGGACGCTTGTCGCCGCCGCGATAGCGACGGGCAGCAGCACCAGCGCGGGAACGAAGACCGAGAGTGCCGCTGGAACACCAGGCAGCGAAGCGTTCGCCCCGAGCACGCCTCCCAGCAGCGACACGATGGCGACGGGCGCACAGCGGATCGACTGCTTGAGGATGTTCGAGGGTTCCTTGCGCAAGTAGAAGCGCAGGGCGATGATCAGCGTGAGCGCGTTGCACGCCATCACGCCAAAGCGTCCGAAGCGAAGGCGATCGAGTTCGTCGAGCCTTCGTTCGCTCGCGTCCTGCAGCAAGTCGGGGCGCGCGAGCATGCGCGTGAGCTGGATGAAGCTCAGGCTCTGCCCGTAGCCGGCGAAGCGGCGCACCGTCAGCGCCGTGGGATCGAGCGACGATTCGATCTTGTCGACGGGCGCGTTGACGTTGGAGGGATCCTGGTCTCTATCGATGACGCCCTGGTCGAGCGCCCAGGCGCCATCGCGCCATGCCGCAGCTTGTGCGACGATGCGGCGCTGCCCGCGGCCTTCTTCGTCGCGCTCCCAGATCGTCACGCCCCGCAGCGTCCCCTCCTCCGCGTCGAAGGCGTCGGCCGTCCAGAGCCGCCCTTGCCCGTCCGACGTCAGCGGGACCGAAGTCTCCAGCACTCGCCGCTCGCCCGCGTCGGAGTGCCCACGCGCCAAGAGCGGCGCGATCCGCGGCATGACCAGCTCGCGGGTTGCCAGTTGCACGCCCAGCAACAACCCCGCGACCGCCAGGATCGGGCGAGCCACCCGGTAGAGGCTCTGCCCGCTCGCAACAATCGCAACCAGCTCGCGATGGCGCACCATTTGCGTCACGGTGAACCCCATCGCCCCGACGAGCACAACCCCGAGCATGTAGTTGAAGAGGCGGATGAGGTTGGGCCACCAGAAGTCGAAGACGAGGTAGAGCGTGAGCAGGACGCGCCGGACGCCCCCCGCGGTCGCCTCGGCGCTGGCGGCGCCCCCTTCGCCTCCCTGCGCTCGCTCGAGCAGACGCTCGGTCTGCTTGGCGAACTCGTCGAAGTTGAGCGAGGCGTCGATCGCAACGACAAAGGACATCAACGCCACGAGCAGCACGGCGACGTTGATGAGATAGTGCTTGGCGATGGTTCGGTCGAGGATGCTGATCACGTGAGTTCCGTCGTGCTGCTCGAAACGCTCCGCCCGCGGTCGCCGCCCCCAGACCCCTCAACCCCGTACCACCCGCCCCTGACCAATGGAACCCCCGGAATCACCGGAGTCCCCGCATCCCCCGGCGAACGCGTTCGTAGCCTTGCGAAACAGCGTACGCCACGCCCGCGGCAACGTAGACGTCGGTCGGAAGATGAGCGCCCGCCATGATCCGGGTGATGCCGCAGCCAGTCGCGCCGAGAACGAGGACCCATCCCGCCCCGGGATACGCGTGAAGCAGGGCGAATGCGGCGCCGAAGGCGACCGCCGCGTGGCTGCTGGGCAAGCCAAGGTTGGACCCATCTTCAAAGCCCGCGAACCACCCGCGATACACGGGGCTGCCAAAGGCGTCGGGGCGAGAGCGGCCAATGACGAGCTTCATCAACTCCGCGAGTGCTCCGGAGATCGCGCTGCACGTGATCAGCATCACGACGCTGTCGGGCCCTTGGCGCTCGCGCTTCAACGGAGGAAGTTCGATGCCCCCCTGTCGGCGACGCTGCAGTTCGAGCCCGATCGCGAGCCCGACGATGAGCCATGTCGGGAAGTATCCAAGCTGGCGAAACACCTGGTAGAGCGAGCGGCCTTCGAGCGCCTCCTCATCGGGTGACAGCAGCGCCCGGAAAATCGGGCCGTCGAAGGCGTGAACGACGATGAGCCCGACGAAGTAAGCCGCGATCCAGATGGACCAGTGGATCCCGCGTCGCGCGGGCGACGCAGAGGCGTGCGGAAGGAGGTCGCCGCCGCTCATGCGGAGATTCCTCGCTCGCGGAGTGTGGAGGATTCAACGTGCGCGCCAGGCGGCGAGGCCCGCTCGGGAAGATGATGACGGAGTTTCTCGAGTCGCGCGATCGCTTCAGCAATCGTCGATTCCTTCTTGCAGTACGCGAATCGGACGAACGACCGCCCGGCGTCGGGCTCGCTGTAGAACGCGCTCGGGGGAATCGAGGCGACCCCGATCTCCCGAGTGAGCCAGGCGCAGAACCCTCGATCGTCACGCACGTCGTCGCGACCGAGGCGGACCGAGATCGGTGTGTGGTCCGCCATCACGAAGTAGGTTCCGTCGCTCCGAAACACATCGAATCCGAGCGCCTCAAGCGCCGCGGAAAGCGCATCGCGATTACGCTGGAAGAGCGAGCGTGTTGCATCGATGCACTCGCGTCCGTCCCGAATGATGGCCGCGGCCCCGTGCTGCATAGGCGTTGCCGTCGCAAACGTCAGGAACTGATGGGCAGCCCGCACGCCCTTGGTCAGGTTCTCCGGGGCGATCGCCCAGCCGACCTTCCACCCGGTGAGGTTGTAGCTTTTACCCAGGCTCCCGAGCGTGATCGTTCGTTCCTTCATGCCTGGCATCGTCGCGAGCGACACATGGCTCGGGGCGTCGTCGTACGTCAGATGCTCGTACACCTCGTCGCAGATCGCGATGGCGTCGTGCCGAACGCAGAGTTCGGCCACCTGCTCCAGCTCCGAACGCGTGAACACCTTGCCCGTCGGATTGTGGGGCGTGTTGATCAGCACCGCACGCGTCTTGGGCGAGAACGCCCGGCGGAGTTCCACGGGATCGAAGACGAACCCGCGGCGTCGGGTGCGAGGGGCCTCCGGGCGGAGGCGCACAAAGCGGGCCGTCGCGCCTGCCAGCGCCACACAGGCGCGGTAGCTGTCGTAGAAGGGCTCAAAGACGACGACCTCATCCCCCGGGCTGACGACGCCCAGCACGCTCGCGGGGATGGCTTCTGTGCAGCCGGACGTGACGGTGATGTTCACGTCCGGATCGGCCTCGAGCCCGGTGCGGGCGCGCCAGGCGTGGGCGATCGCCTCGTTGAGCGTCGGCACGCCGATCATCCGCGCGTACTGTGCATGCCCCGCCTCGATAGCGTCGATCGCCGCCCGCTTGGCGAGCTGCGGCCCATCGAAATCTGGAAACCCCTGCGCCAAGTTCACGGCGGCGTGCCGCACCGCAAGCTGCGTCATCTCCGCGAAGATCGTGGTTCCAAACGGCGACAGCGTGCGGGATACCTGGCTTGTTGGTTGAACGGGGGTCATGCGGTTCGGGAGCTCTTTCGAGCGATGGTTCAGGCGAGTGATCGTGGCTATCTCGAACCCGGGAGCGTGATCTCGGATGGACGCGCGGAGTTCAGCAGCGCATCGACCTCGGCGCGGGTGGGCAACGCGGGGATCGCCCCGGGCTTGGTGGTTGCCAGCGCGCCAGCCGCCGACGCCAGCTCCAACGCCGCATCCACCAGGCGGAACTCTTCCGGGCTCTTGGCCTTTGCCGCGGCGTAGACCGGGGGCCAACTGACGGCAAGGGCGCCAGCGAAGGCGTCGCCAGCACCGACCGAGTCTGTCTGCTTCACGTGGACGGCCCCGATGCGCTTGGGCCGCCTTCGGTGGGTGATCATCGCGCCTTGGGCCCCGAGCGTCAGCACGATCGTGGGAACGCCCCCATCCGCCAGGCGCAGTGCCAGCCTCGCTGGCTCGATGTTTGCATCCAGCCCGGAAAGCGTCGCCGCTTCCACGCGATTGACGATCAGCACGTCGATGAGCTTGAAGAGCTCGGGCGAGAGGGCCCTGGCGGGTGCGGCGTTGAGCAGCACGGGTTTGCCCGCCTCGCGCGCGATCTGCGCCGCCACCATCACGGCCTGGGTCGGCGTCTCGAGTTGCATCAGCAGCGCATCGCACGATTCGATGACGCCGGACGCCGCCCGCACGTCGTCGGCGGTCAGCAACGCGTTGGCCCCGGGCGCGACAACGATCGTGTTCTCGCCGCCCTCAGCGACGGTGATCATCGCCAGGCCGCTGGTGCGGCCTTCGCGAACCAGCAGCGTGGACAGGTCGAGCTTTTCCGCTTGCAGCGTCTTGAGCAGCTCGCGCCCGTGCGGATCGTCGCCAATGGAACCGATCAGCACAACATCCGCACCGAGGCGGGCCGCCGCGACCGCTTGGTTGGCGCCTTTGCCGCCGGAGTAGGTCTTGTACGAACTGCCCAGCACCGTCGCCCCCGCTGTTGGCAGCTTGCTCACGCGGACGACGAGATCCATGTTGATCGACCCGACCACGCAGATGCGAGGTCGCCCCGCGCCGCCACCGCCGCTCTGCATTGGTGCGGCTCCCGAGCCGGAAAACGAGCTTGCCTCCGGCGTGCCCATCAACGCGATGGTACCACCAATCCGGCCGGCGTCGCCACCCCGGATTTCCGGCAGTGGCTCAGACCGCGCCGCGGGCGAGGCTCGCTATCGTCCTTTCGATCGTGCCCGCGGTCGGGTCGTCAGCACCATGACAAGCACCGCCCTCCAGCCCGCCCGCCCTCCCGTCGCGACCCCAGCACGACGAAAAGGCGTTCCCCCGCGACTCTTCGCGGGCGCTGTTGCGCTCGCGTGCCTCGCCCTTTTGCTCGTGGCCTCAACGCTCAAGCCCGACGCGGCCGGGCACGGCACGCACACACAACTGGGCATCCCGCCCTGCGGGTGGGCGGTGGCGTTCCGCACCCCCTGCGTGACGTGCGGCATGACCACCAGTTTCGCACACTTTGCCTCCGGACAGTTCATCCAGTCGTTCCTCACCCAGCCCGCCGGCGCGCTGCTCGCGCTCGCGACCAGCGTGACTTTCTGGGGGGCCTTGGTGCAGGCCATTTCCGGCAGCCGGGTTGATCGACTCGCGGCTCGGTTCCTGCCGACGCGCGCCCTCTGGATCGCGCTGGCGCTCGTCATCGCCGCCTGGATCTACAAGATCATCATCTGGAACCCGCACGCCTGAACCCCGCGGGACTGACGACCGGACGCCTGATGCCCGGGGGACTGATGCCCGGGGGCTGGGCGAGAGCAACCGCGCACGCCAGCAAGGCCCGTGCCGATGGCAATTCAGGGCCGCCCGGGCAGGGTTGAACGCGCGGGCAGCTTTTTCTGCAACCTGGCGTGTCCGAACGAAAACACATGCTGCGCATGCACCCGGCGAGATACGCATTCCGTGACGAGCGCTTCGTTCATCGCGCCACCCGAACAGCGGACGAATAACCAGCCTCCGAAGCGCGCCCGCCTGGGCGGAGGATTGCTCTGCCTTTCAATCGATGGACGTGCACAGAAACTGGGGCAGCGAGCCGGGTGGGGATAGCCCGCCCGGTCGCTTTATTGATCGCTCGGGTCGCGCGTGCATCGCGACCTTCCATGCTCGCGGTCTGAGCCTCTTTCTGAATTCTCAGCGAGCTTCGTGCGACGGCCTCACAGTCACATCGACCGCGCCCGCTTCAGGATGTCCGCGCTCTCGTTGTGGACGTAGATCCGGTTGACTTCTTGCACGCCAACGAGCACATAAGGCTTGGTTGCCATGTACTTGCTCAGGGGCGTTTGTTCCTGGCGAAGGTTGTCCTCGATGATCATCAACCGGGGCTTGCGCTTCTCGATATCGAAGCCCTCGAGCAGTTCGACCTCGCCGCCTTCAACGTCCAGCACCGCCAAGTCAATGGGCCCCGTGTGGTCCTTGAGGAGCTCGTCCATGCTGGTCACGGGGACGCTCACCGTCCGCTTCATGTAGTTGTGCTGCTGCAACGAGGCCTTGTGCTCCGGGCTCGTGGTCGCGTACGAGAGCATGCCGCCGTAGGGGTCGGCGACCACGGTAAACTCCGTCGAGCCGGTCGCCCCGCGACGCCCCATGGCAGCATGCACCGTTCGGCTCTGCGTCCGCCGCTCGGCGCAGGCCTGGGCCCGCTCCGGGATTGCCTCGATCAACAGCCCTTTCCAGCCCACGCACTCAAGCCCATACGTCACCGAGTACGAGTATCCATCAAACGCCCCGACCTCGATGAAGAACCCTTCGAGCTGGCCCCCGAGCAGGTTCCACGCCAGCGCGTCCTCGGCAAACTGCGAACGGAACTCGACCGGGTACACGGGCTTGCGCCCCGCTTCGCGGAGACGCTCCCGGGCCTCGAACTCGCACAAGCGGCGTTCCAGGCGCTGCACCGTGCCGCGCAGCCCCTGCATCCCGCCCGCGAGCTGCTGGACCGCCGCCGTCAGATGCATCGGACTCATTGCCGGTGATGGGGTTGCCATCAAGGCACCATACCGAAAAACGCCAGTGGCTTCAACCCGAACTCACAAACCAAGTCTCTCGGGACATCGTTATCTTGCCCGCTCGCTGGCGCCCAAAGTCTGGCGACGCCTCTCGGCCTAGCGGCCGGCCTCGGGCTTCGAGGCTTCGCCTTCCGACACCAGCCGCCCGTTGATAATCGTTCCAACGCAGTGCGTTGTGTACTCGAATGGATCGCCTGAGAACAACGCGACATCCGCGTCCTTGCCAACTTCGAGCGACCCGACCCGGTCATCGATCGCCAGCAATCGCGCCGCGTCGATCGATATGGCCGCGAGCGCCTCCTCGGGCGGGAGGCCAAAGTGCACCGCGGCACCAGCCTCAAAGAGCACCACGCGGACCTTCGGCACGTACGACTCGAACCCGCTTTGCAGCACCGCGACGATGCCCGCCTCGCGCAGCTTTCGCAGCGTCGTGTAGCTGGCGTTCTCCATCTCGCCCCACGCCCGCTGCATGGGGGGGTGAACGATCACCGGCACGCCGGCCGCCTTGATCCGCGATTCCAGCTGCGGGCTCTCCGCCGCGCCGTCCAGCACGAGCCTGAACTTGAACTCCTCCGCCAGCCGAAGCGCCGAGGCGATGTCCGTCGCCCGCTGCGCGTTGATCATCAGCGGCGTCTTGCCGGCGAGCACATCCGCCAGCGCCTCGTCGCGCAGGTTTCGCCCTTGATCATCCTTGTCGCCAGACCCGCCCAAGTTCGCCCCGATTCGCTCTCGCTTCTTGGCATACTCGCCGGCCCGGATGAGCGCCGAACGAAGCAGTTCGACCATCTTGCCCCGGGTTCCCGGGCTCTTGTCGTTCTTGCGAGCGGAATCTCCGAGCGTCGCGGCGACCATCGCCGGCGAGCGGATCAGCCCCTCGTCAACGGTCGTCCCGATGAGCTTGACGATGATCGTCTGACCCGAGATCAGTTCGCCCGGCGCGTGCCCGGTGTGCACCGTGGTGACGCCCAGCGAGCGCACATACGACACCAAGGGCTCCATCGGGTTGTACGCGTCAACCGCCCGCAGTTCGGGCTGGATTGGCGCCGATCCTTCCAGTTGATCCGAATCGTGCTTCGAGTTGAAGATGCCGGTGAGGCCAACCGTGGCCCGAGCGTCGATCAGCCCGGGCACCGCAACCCGCGCGCTCACCACCCGCATCCCCTCAGGGATGGCAACCTCCGCCGCGGGGCCGATCGCGGCAATCTTGCCGTCGCGAGCGATGATGACCCCGTTCTCGATCACCACCCATCCCGCCCCGCCGCCAGCCGCCCGCATGGTGTGGATGCGCTCGGCGCGAACCGCGACCTGCGCCGAAGCAACACCGCCCGCCCCGAGCGCGGCAAACCCAAACGCCAGGCCAAACGCCAAGACGCTCGCCAACTTCAAGATGCCTCGATGACCCATGCCTGAGCGTCCTTTTTCTTCAGCCTTTTGCCCGTGTTGCCGCGGCCCGTTCTGCCGCGGACCGCTTTGACTTCTGGCGGCGGACCAACGGTCAACCGCACGCCGCGACCCGATCACACACAGCCAGTTACCAACGATCGCCCAGCCATCGGCGTTCATTCCGCACAGCACATGTATGGCTGCTGGTCTCGTCCAGCGCCAAAGCCGCCCTCGGCGTGCAAGCGATCGACAGGGTTCGAGAGGTCAAACACCTTCACGCCTTCGACCCACGTCTCGACCACTCGGGTATAGACGCTGAACGGGTCGCCTGACAGCAAGACGAAGTCCGCGTCCTTGCCGGGCTCGAGCGAGCCCACGCGACTTTGCAGGTCCATCATTTCCGCGCCTGCGAGCGTGAGCGCCCGGAGCGCACCAGGCGCCGACATCCCGCCCCGCACCGCCAGCGCGCCCGATCGCAGGAACACCCGAGAGTCCGTGATCCAGTCGTCGGAATGGATCGCGACGTTCACACCCGCGCGTTCGAGCACGCCGCCTGTCGAGAGCGAGAGGTTCACCGCCTCCAGCTTGCCGCCCGGGGCGTCGATGACGATGATCGAACAAGGCACCTTGGCGCGTGCGATCTCCTGGGCCACCATCGCCGCCTCGCTCACGTGGTGCAGCACGACGCGGAAATCGAACTCCTGGCTGAGCCGGAGCACCGTCATGATGTCATCGGCTCGATGGGTGTGATGGTGCACGATCCAGCGTTTGTCCAGCACGTTCACCAGCGCCTCGAGCCCGAGGTCCCGCGCAGGCGCCTTCGCCTCGTCGATCGAGCCGTCCGGGCGAGTCGCCGCTCCCAGCTTCTGGCGATACTCCTGCGCGCGGATGAACTGCTCCCGCACGAGCGCCGCGGCTTTTCCGCGGGTCGCCGCAAAGGGCGGGTTCCGCATCGGGTTGGTGCCGTTGGCCATCTTCACGCCGCCCGCGACGCGCCCCCCTTGGTCGCGAAACAGCCACTCTTCCAGACTCTGAGGCGGGAGCACCGTCGCAGCCTGGCCCGCGTCAAGCTCTGGCTGCGCTCCCGCCACGGGCCTGATCACGTTCTGCGGGTTCCGGGGCGAGCGCAGCTTCACGTAAACCGTCTGCCCGCTGAGCAAATGCCCCGAGCCGGGCATGATGTTGAGCGTCGTCATGCCCCCCGCGACGGCCCTGCGAAACCCCGAATCGCGCACGTTGACCGAATCGGAAACTCGAGCCCCGGGCTGGATGGGCCCCGATTCATCTGCGGCCCCGACACCGCCGATGTGGCTGTGCGTATCCACCAGCCCGGGGATGATGAACTTGCCGCGGGCATCGATGCGCCGGGCGTCGGGCGGGATCAACGTGCTCCGGTCGCCGATCGCCTCGATCCTCCCTCGATGCACGACCATGACGCCCTCGGCGATGGGCGCCGCCGGTCCGCCGCCCTTGGCCACGGGCAAGATCGTCGCGCCGACAAAGGCCACGGGCGACTCTTGCGCTCGCGCGCTCCCGCTCGAGGCCGCCACGGCAACCACCATCGCCGCCGCGCCCGCCAACCACGCTCGTCCGCCTCTGCTTCGCATGAGCCCTTTGCCTTGCATGACCGCAGTATACTGGTTCGCGGGAACTCCGATTCGCTCAATCCGGTGTTTCCCGCTCCGGTTTGCTGGCGTACTTGCCCCTTTGCACCTCTGGCTCATTTCCCCGTGCTCGTTCCCACTCCTGCTCGTTCCCACGCCTGCTTTTTCTCTCTCTCCTGCTCGTTCCCGCCTTTGTTCGTCCTCTCTCATGGATACCCGCGCTCTTGATCTCTCGCTCGCCACCCGCGTCGTCGCTGAAGAAGGACGGGCGTTGCAGACGCTCGCTCACTCGCTGGAGCACGCGCAGCGCGACGCCTTCCTCGCGGCTCTCGACGTGCTCGAACGCTGCGCCGCCGCCCACGGCACCATCCTCATCACCGGTCTGGGCAAGAGCGGGCTGATCGGCGCCAAGATTGCCGCGACGCTCTCGTCGCTGGGCGTCGCGTCTCACTTTGTCCATCCCACCGAAGCCGCCCACGGCGACCTTGGCCGCTTCCGAGCCGCCGACGTGGTCATCGCGATCTCTGCCAGTGGAGAGACCGACGAAGTCGTCAACCTTGTGCTGACGCTTCGCCAGGACAACATCCCAGTCATCGCCATCACCGCGTGGGCGCGCCCGGATGGCGACGCCGAACCGCAGGCCTCGGGGGCGACGAACCCGCCCCGCACGGGCCCCGTCGGGGTTGGAGCAACCGAGAGCGTCGCCCGATCCAGCCTCGCGCGCCTGTCGAGCGTCGCCCTTTCCCTGTGCCTCACCCACGAAGCCGGCGCGCCGGACTTCGTCGCACCAACCTCGTCAACCACCGCGACGCTCGCTCTCGGCGACGCCCTGGCGCTCTGCCTGGCCCGCCGCCGCGCGTTCACGGAAGAGGACTTCGCCCGTCGCCACCCGGGCGGATCGCTGGGCGGGTTGCTGCGCCCCGTCGTGGAAATCCTCCGCTTCCGCGCGGGAGACAACTTGCCGCTCGTGCCCCACGACGCCAGCGTCAGCAAGGCGCTCGAGCTTGCCGCGGCGGTGGCTCGGCGCCCCGGCGCCATCCTCATCATCGACGACGAACTCCGACTCGCGGGCATCTTCACCGACGGCGACCTGCGCCGCCTCGTGCTCCGCGATGTTCGCGAACTCGAACGCCCAATCGAGCAGGTGATGACCCGCTCGCCCCGGACGCTTCCCGCCACCGCCCTCGTGCGCGACGCCGTGCGAATGGTCAAGGAGTTCCGCCAGGACGAGATCCCGATCGTCGACGCCCACGCGCGCCCCGTCGGCCTGCTCGATGTTCAGGATCTCATCGCCATGCGCCTGGTCTCGGCTTGAGCAGCCTGCGAAGCGACGACCACGTGGCCTAGATCGCTCGGCGCTCGCCCCGCGCGATCTTGAGTCCCTTCAGATCGCTCGCGAGCCTTGCAGCCAGCTCGCTCGCGTCCATCGCCGTCAAGGGTGAGATTTCCAAGACGCAATCGGGTTGGTGATCGCTCGTGCGCGGCACGCTCACGCCCGCCGCTTCAAGCCACCGGGCCGCACGCTCGGTCTGCAGTTGCTTGCTGCTCTCGACGCTGTCCACGCCCGTTGCGTTCTTGATCGGCGCGAACTCCTCCAGTCGATCCGTCTCGTAGAGGATCGAACCGGTGCAGAAGTCCAGCGCGTCGAAGACGAACCGCTCGAGCTTGACGCCGTTGTTGCTCGCCGGTGTGATGGGATCGCCCGTCTGCGGGTCGATGCACGGGATCTTCTTCTCCGCCCGGTGGTAAGGCAGGTCGAACGCCGGGTCGTGGTTCATCCGGTGGATGAACTCGACGCTGATCACGTGGATCGCGATGGATCCCGCGAGAAAACGCAGAGTCCCATCCGCGAGCTTCTCCGCCTGCAGCGCCGCGGGAAGATCCGAATACTCGATCACCACAATCTTGGAGTTGGTCTTCGAGCCGGCGTTGGCCGCGCTGCCTTGGCCGTCCGCAGCGGGCACCGCGCAGAAGACGCCGAGCTTCTCTTCCGCATACGCCTTGGGAATCATCTTGCTCGACATCTCGCGCGATGACTCCGGCGCCGACGCGTGAAGCCCGAGGAAGACGGGGTCGAGAATCCGCACGTGAGGGTTGTCGACCTGGAAATAGCTGAGATGCTCGACCCTGCGGCGTTGCATGTCCGCCAGCGCGCCCGAAGCCTGCAAGGCCTTGATCGACCCGCCGTGCCCGTCCGGATTCGTCGCGATCTCGCCCGGCCCCGCCAGCAGCACCTTGCCCGACGAGATATCGAGCGATGGCAGGACGCCCTGCGGGAAGAACATCACGTTCCTCGAACTCAGCCCGAAGAACGAGTGCTTCTCAAAGAACGCAACCGTCGCACTGTGGTTAAGCGGACTGGTCATGACGTACCAAGGCACGGGCCGGCCATACCGGCGCTCTGCCGCGAGCAACTGCTCCGCAAAGCCCTGAAACAAGCTCTTGCCCGTCACCGCGCCCGCGGGGAAGCATCCCTTGGGCCCCTCAAAGCCCAGCCGGCTCCCCTGCCCGCCCGCGACGACAAACGCACCCACCTTGCCCGCGCTCAGCAACGCCTCCCCCGCGCTTCGCGCCTTGGCCTCGTCGTGGCGCAGTCGAGTCATGCCGTCGGCCTGCGAGGCCTTCCTCGGAAAATATGGCGCCGGCTTCACGTCGCTCGCAAGGGCGAACGCCGGCTTCTGCTTCACGTACGCCTCGACCAGCCGAGGCAGAACTTCCAGATCCAGCGATGCGATCTGCGTCAGCAACGACCGCTGCCCCGCGGCGTCGAGTCGATCGTAGAAGTTGAGCAGGTGCGACTGCCCCGCGCGGGCGAGGCGCTCTCGCAGCACCGAAAGCTCTGGAACGGAACTGGACCCGAAAGAACTGGGCCCGGAAGAACTGGGCAAGTGAGACGCCGACATGCAAAGCTCCTGGAAGATGCCCGAGCATTCTCTCGGGGTTCACGTCTGCGAGATCGCAACCCATGATACCAGACGCTCGCCGCGTCCAGAAGCCGGGCCAGCACGAAGCAATGAGGCTCCTTCGAGGCGCATCCCGCGTCGCCCGTGCGGCCCCGCTCGCCCGCGCGACACCAAGCCCGCCCATCAATTCGGACGCCAAGCACCCGATCACCCATCACCCGAGCGACCCTTCGTCGCGTTGTTCGGCAGCCGCCAGCACCTGCTTCGCCAAACCCGAACACGCTCGACAAACGCCCGCGCACGCTTCGCGTCGTGGATCTCTGAATAAACTCTCTTGCGATGAATCCCGCGACCCAGCATCCCCGCGGCAAGAAAGTCCTGGTGGCGATGTCCGGAGGCGTCGACTCCTCCGTCGCCGCCGCGCTGCTGCAACGCATGGGCTATGACGTCGTCGGCGTCTTCATGCGCCTTGGTTCCCCGGGCGAATCGCTCGAAGAACTCACCCCCGCAAGCGAGACCTGCTCGACCAATCACGGAGCAGCACCACCGGATGCGCCGCCCCCCGCCTCCACCACCGCAAAGCCCAGCCGGACCGTCTCCCGGTCGCTCCCCATCGCGAACGAGGCCAAAATCGGGCACCAGGGGTGCTGCTCGATCACCGACGCCGCCGACGCCCGTCTGGTTGCGGCCCAACTGGGTGTTCCGTTCTACGTCTGCAACTTCAAGAGAGACTTCTCGCGCATCATCGACTACTTCGTTGACGAGTACGCCGCGGGGCGAACGCCGAACCCATGCGTCCGCTGCAACGACTGGCTGAAATTCGGCAAACTGCACGAATACGCCCGCCAGATCGGCGCGGACTTTGTTGCGTCCGGGCATTACGCCCGCATCGCGACCAACGCGACGGGAAAGCGACGCCTCCTCCGCGCCGTCGACCATTCCAAGGACCAGAGCTACGTGCTCTTTGGCGTGCCGCCCGCGCAGCTCGATCACATGCTCCTGCCCATCGGAGAGCTGCCAAAGCCGGAGGTCCGCGAGCTGGCCCGCCAGTTCAACCTCCCCGTCTTCGACAAGCCCGACAGCCAGGAAATCTGCTTTGTTCCCGACAACGACTACGCGGGCCTCGTCGAGCGCCGCCGTCCCGAACTCGCCTCGCGAGGCTCGGTGCTGGACATGCAGGGGCGCGTCGTGGGCGAGCACCAGGGCCAGCACCGCTTCACCATCGGACAGCGCCGGGGCGTCGCTGTCGCGCTCGGAGAGCCGGCATACGTGATCTCGCGCAGCCCCGCCGACAACACCGTCACTATCGGCCCAAGGTCTGCGCTGCTCGTCTCGCGCTGCCTGGCCCACGAGGCAAACTGGCTGATCGAGGACCCGCCTCAGGAGTGGCGCTCGTGCCTCGCCAAGTATCGATACAACACGCCCCCGGTGCCAGCCCGCGTTCGCGTCGTCGCAGACAATCTCGCTCCGGTTGGCCTGCCGGGCTCCTCCGCACCGGCCCCGACGCCATCGGGCCGCACCGGGATGTTCGAGGTCGCCTTTGACCAGCCCCAGTCGGCGGTCGCGCCGGGGCAGGCCATCGTGCTCTTCGATCGCGCCGAGCCCGACTGGGTCCTGGGCGGCGGCTGGATCGCCCGCGCCGACTAACCCGCCCCATCCCGCCTCACTCTGCGGTGTGCCTCACCTTTCCGCCCTGCCCTCGCCTACAACCGTTCCCGTGGCGCTGGACCATCTCATTCTCTTCGCGGGCGGAGGTACCGGCGGGCATCTCTTCCCCGCGCTCGCGATCGACG
Organism: Planctomycetota bacterium; assembly: GCA_033763815.1. Classification (GTDB taxonomy): domain Bacteria; phylum Planctomycetota; class Phycisphaerae; order Phycisphaerales; family UBA1924; genus JANRJU01. Next base: position 26,969 of record JANRJU010000011.1, on the reverse strand, counting down.
AAGCCCTTCGCTCGCTCCGCAACTCGAACACCGACCTCGCGACCCGGCAAACCGCCTCCCGGTTCCTCTGCTCCGAGCGACCGATCGACGCCAAGATCCTGAGCGAAGCAGGCGTCGAGTTCTCGCCCATCCCCGCCGCGCCCTTTGGCATCAAGCCCCGAGCCCTCTACCGCTTCATCAGCAACTGGGGCCTCTCCGTCCGCACGGCCCGCGAGCACATCCGCCGCGCCAAGCGCGATGCGCAGCGCGTTCATGTTGTCGCCATGGGCGGCTTCGTCGCCGCCCCATGCGCTCAAGCCGCCCGGGTTGAGGGCGTCCCGCTCACGCTCATCAATCTCGATGCCGTTCCCGGCAAGGCCAACCTCTGGATCGCCCGCCGCGCCCGGCGCATCGTCTCAACGGCGCCGACCGCCCAGGGCTGGCGGGAAATCGGCCCGTTGCTCCGCGCCGCAGCGCTGGCGCCCGATTCTCCCGCCGCCTGCCGCGCTCTGCTCGGGCTCAAGCCCGATGCACCCACGCTGCTGGTCACGGGCGGCAGCCTCGGCGCTCGTTCCCTCAACCAGTTCATGCTCGCGCTGACGCGGGCTTCCGCCTCCCCCGAGGGCGAGTTCGCACGTTCGTTGCACGGGTGGCAGGTGATCCACCAGACGGGCCGCGATGCCGACCTCGTCGAGCTGCGTCAGGCCTATGCCGCCGCAGGCGTCGCGTCGCACGTCGCCGAGTTCTTGAACCCGATCGGCGTGGCGTGGGGAGCGGCAGACTTTGCAGTGTGCCGCGCCGGTGCGGGAAGCGTCGCCGAAGTCGCCGCCAACCGCGTGCCGGCGCTCTTCCTGCCCTACCCGTTCCACAAGGATCAGCACCAGGTCCGCAATGCCGAGCGACTGGTGAGCGCGGGCGCCGCCTCGCTGAGCACCGACCACATCGACCCCGCCGCGAACCTCCGCCACGCCGGAACTCTGCTCCTGAAGGCGCTTCTGAGCCCCGACCAGCGCGCGCGCATGCGAGCGGCGTTCTCGCCAACCGCGTCCGCAAACGCCGCTCACGAACTGGCCGTTTCTTTGCTGGTTTGAGCCTCTCCCGCCATGCCCAAGGAAGGTTCCTCTCCTAGGCTAGCTCCTCCCCCGATGGCGACCCAAGGCGCTTCCAGCTTCTCTCCCGCAACGGACACCGCGAAGTGCGTCGTGTGGCACTCCCCGGAAGAACCCTTGCTTTCCGAGTGGCGCCTCGCCATGGAGCAGGAAGGCTGGCAACTGACTCTGGAGTCCAGCGCGCACCTGGCCTTCGCACGCTTGTGCCGCCTCCATCGCGATCTCCAGGCCTCGGACCGCCTGGCCTTCGTCATGGCGAGCCCCGCGAATCTCGCGGGCGTGCACGCGATCATGCAGGCCATCGAGCGCTACGCCCCGCGGGCGGCGATGTATCGTCTCGACGGCACCAGGCTTCAAGGACTGGGCAAGGACGAATCACACGCCGCCCACTCAGCGCCAACCAGCGAGCCCTTCCCGCTTCCCCTCGAAAATGGGGCCTCCGAATACGATTCCTCGTCTGATAATCAACTAGTTGGCTCGGGACACTTGCTTACGAATGATGAACTTGCAATGCTGCTCTCGCCGTCCTCGATGGTTGGGGGACCGGGGGCGGGCACGGATGTCGCGCCAGAAAGCACGGGCGACAAGGGGGCGCCAAGGAGGGCGTCGTGACGGCGGTTCTTCGGGGACAGGTCGTGGACGGTGCGTTGCGTGTGATCCTTGTTGGTCGAACGGGGCTGGACGCTGTTCTGCGCCTCGACCACGCCATCGAACTCATCCGCGTCGCCACCATGCTCGACGCCATCGGTGAGCTCGCCAGCGCCGGCGAAAACGCCGACCCAAGGCCCAACGTTGTCGTCGTCGCCAGTGATGCTTCGTCCGGTGTTGCTCCGGGCGAGCATGCCGGGGCCTGGGCCCAAGCCACCACGAGCGAACTCATCGAAGGGCTTCGCGCCGTCGACCCGCGCGTGCGCGTCGTCCGCGTCGGACCCCGGGGCCGCGATGACCTTGCCTCGGGCTTTGATGCCGAAATCCCCACGGGCAGTGGCTCGAGCGTGCTCCGCGATGCGATCCGCACGCCGCGGACGCCCGACGCCGCGGGGCGACGTCCCGCCCAGCCGATCAACCCCGCGACGCCTGTGCCCGGCGTTCCGCACCTTGAGCCCAAGCTCTCCAGCCGCGCCGCGCCAAGCCCGGCCAGCCCGGGTTCAAAGAACCCCACTCCGATCGGGCCAGTTCCAGTCGGGCCCGCGCCAATCGGGCCCGCGCTCGTGGGCCCGGCTTCGCTCGTTCCTGGCGGCAGCCCGATCATCAGCACGCCCTCAGCCGCCAACATGCCCACCGGCATGTCGCCCGCCGCTATGTCGCCCACCGGCATGTCGCCCGCCGCCATGCCGCCCCCCAGCGCATTGCCCATCAACCCTTCGCCAACCGGCGCGACTTCGTCCAACCCTGCCACCAATCCCGCGCCGCCTCTCGAACGGCGCGCGACCGCACCATCTGAGCCCGCCCCCGCGACATCGAGTATCGCCCAGACGATTGCCGGCCGGGAGCTGGGAAGCGGGGAACAGGGAAGCGGGGAACAGGGAAGCGAGGAACTGGGAGGCGAGGAACTGGGACCTGAGGCAATGGGCGACGAGGCCATGCTCCGAACGCTGCGTCGGGGCGGCTCCATCGTGGCAACGGCGCTCAAGATCATTTCCGCGCGACTGGGCGTGCGCGTCACCCTTGTCGACCCCGAGCAAGCGCACACCAGCGACGCGGCCGTTGCCCGCGACGGACGAGTCTTCGGCGGACTCCGCGCCCCCGGCGTCCCCATGGCGCGGTTGACCCCGCATGGCGACTGGCTCGCCGCGTGGCTCGCCTTCGCCGCACACTACACGGAACTCCAGGACGCCGCATGGACCGACGCGCTCACCGGCGCGTACAACCGCCGCTATCTCGAAGCCTTCCTCACCAGTGCCATCGCCTCGGCCCGGGCGGATCGTCGCTGCGTGACCGTCCTCCTGCTCGATCTGGACAACTTCAAGCAGTACAACGATCGCTTCGGACACGCCGAGGGCGACATGATCCTCCGCGAGATCGTCCGCATGCTGCGCAGCGTCGTGCGCCCGACCGATCGCGTCTGCCGCATCGGGGGCGACGAGTTCGTCGTCGTGCTCGACGAGCCCGACGGCCCGCGCAAGCCCTCCAGCCGCCACCCAGGCTCCGCCGAGATCATCGCCGCCCGCTTCCAAGAACAGATCCGTGCCCGCTTCCCAAAGCTCTCCAGCGAAGCCGCTGGCCCGCTGTCGGTCTCTGGCGGGTTGGCAACCTACCCGTGGGATGGTGCCACACCCGAGGCCCTGCTCGCCCGCGCAGACGAACTCACACTCCGTAGCAAGCGCGAGGGCAAGAACGCCATCTTGATCGGCGAAGCCATGCGGGAATGAGCGACTCGCGTGTCGAGCAGTTCATGCCGCGTCGCCCTTAGTACGTCGCAAGCGTTGAACGTCACTTCGTCAGCGGCGGTGCGTCGTCCGCGGCGCTCCATGCCGCGCGACGCTAGTCAATGCCCCACAGAGTGACCACGAAGAGCACGCGCCGGAGAGTCCAGCCGAGCCCTGCCAACAAAAAACCCCGCTTCAGCGGGGTTTGGTGCAACGGATTCTCAAGCACGGATTCTGCACGAGGCATCTTCAAGTCAGTCGCCTCGAGCCGCGAGCTTACCAGTCGCTCGTGTCGACTTCCGAGCCGCCCTCGGTGCCGGTCTTCGGACGGAAGCCGCCCGGCGACACGTCGATGCCGCGGAGACCACCACGGGTGAAGCGGACGACGGCGTCCAGCGACTGGCCTCGAGAGCCCTGCGCCTCCCAAGAGCCCGGGCTGTACGTGACCTGGGTAACGCCGTTCGGCGACGTGGCGGTGTTCGGAGCGAGGTTGGGCGCCTCAGGACGGAAGCCGCGGTTCATGAGCTGCGTCTTGACCTGACGAACGGAGCCGTCGTAGAACGCCAAGTTGGGGTTGGCGGACTTCACCATGAAGTACTGGCGAACCTTGAGGTGGTAGCCCTGGCTCTCCGTGAAGACGACCTTCGACGACGCGAAGGCAACGTCGGTGAGCTTGCGCCGCCCCAGGACGTCCTTGAGCTGCGTCTGCCCAGGCGGGATCACCTGCGAGTAGAGGTTGTGCGCGTTGCCGGTCTGGGCGACGCCGCCGTTGCGACGCGCGTTGTCCGGTGCATAGTGCGAGGACGGAGACTCGTACGAAGAGCTGTAGGGCCAGCGCCAGCCCGGGCCGCTGCCGTCGGGCTGGTTGGTGCCAAAGACGTTGTTGATGAAGCCCTTGGGGTCGGTCTGCCAGAGGTTACGGTTGCGGTCGTCGGGGCAGGCAACGAGCTTCTCAGGCAGACGGGACTGGAGGTAGTCCTGCAGCACGAGGTGGGTGTAGAAGACGTTGGGAATCCAGTTCGCCGGGATGGCGGTGTCACCCGGAGCGCGGTCGCCCCGCAGACGCATGATGTACGTCGCCTGAGCGGCCATCGCCTGCAGGTCCGTCTGGAACGGACCGCGCAGATCAAGCCCCTGACGCTCGGCCTGGAGCCACTGCTTGGTGGGGTCGCCGTACCACGTGAAGTTGAACTGGCGATCCTGGAAGTCCGCCGCGTACGAGTTGGTCGCCAGCGCCAGTTGCTTAAGGTTGTTCTGGCAGACGCCAAGCTTGGCCGTCGCGCGAGCCTCGCCCAGCGCGGGCAGAAGGATGCCAATGAGCAGAGCGATGATGGCGATCACCACCAGCAGCTCGATCAACGTAAAGCCCAAACGCGACTTTCCAGCGGTGCGGTGCATGTGCGAACCTCCCATCGATTGTCTGTGGTGAGGGATGTCCAACAGGGGCCAAGCTGGGCGACAAGAACAGCCGCCCGTAGTTGAGATCGGTTCCATGCTACCAAAACCCACTCGCTGTGTCGAGTCCCAATCGCAGCCTCAAGCCAGTGGTTGTTGCACAATCCACCGAAGCGGCCCTCAAGCCGCTGCCGGGGCATGGTCGGTGCAACCACGAAGACAACAAAAACAAACACGCCCCGGAAGGTCCGGGGCGTGCACGTATTCATAACAACAAGGTCCTGATTTACCAACTGCTGGTATCGATCTCGGAACCGCCTTCGGTGCCGGTCTTCGGGCGGAAGCCACCGGGGGACACGTCGATGCCGCGGAGACCACCACGGGTGAACCGGACGACGGCGTCGAGCGTCTGGTTCGCGGAACCCTGGGGTTCCCAAGACTGGGGCTGGTAGATCACCTGGGTGACGCCGTTCGGCGAGGTCGCGGTGTTCGGGGCCAGGCTCGGCGCCTCAGGACGGAAGCCGCGGTTCATGAGCTGCGTCTTGACCTGGCGAACCGAACCGTCGTAGAACGCGAGGTTGGGGTTGGCGGTCTTGACCATGAAGAACTGACGCGTCTTGAGGTGGAAGGCCTGGCTCTCGTAGAACACGACCTTGGAGGCGGGGAAGGCCACGTCGGTGAGCTTGCGGCGACCCAGGACGTCCTTGAGCTGAGACTGGCCAGGGGGAATGACCTGAGTGAAGAAGCCGTGCCCGTTGCCGGTCTGGGCGACGCCGCCGTTGCGAGCCGCGTTATCCGGGGCGTAGTGGGACGCCGGGGACTCGTAGGACGAGCTGTAGGGCCAGCGCCAACCGGGGCCGCTGCCGTCGGGCTGGTTGGTGCCAAAGACGTTGTTGATGAAGCCCTTGGGGTCGGTCTGCCAGAGGTTGCGGTTGCGGTCATCGGGGCAGGCGACCAGCTTCTCGGGCAGGCGGGACTGGAGGTAGTCCTGCAGCACGAGGTGGGTGTACAGAACGTTGGGGATCCAGTTCGCGGGAATCGCAGAATCGCCCGGGGCGCGGTCGCCCCGCAGACGCATGATGTACGTCGCCTGAGCGGCCATCGCCTGCAGGTCCGTCTGGAACGGTCCCCGAAGGTCCAGACCCTGACGTTCGGCCTGGAGCCACTGCTTGGTGGGGTCGCCGTACCACGTGAAGTTGAACTGGCGATCTTGGAAGTCGGCGGCGTAGGTGTTGGTCGCCAGGCCGAGCTGCTTGAGGTTGTTCTGGCAGACGCCAAGCTTCGCCGTCGCGCGAGCCTCGCCCAGCGCGGGCAGAAGGATGCCGATGAGCAGGGCGATGATGGCGATCACGACGAGCAACTCGATCAGCGTGAAAGCTGAACGCGCGATCCCAAAGTTCTTAGCCATTCGCGGTAACCTCCGATCAACCGACTGCACTCAACTGCACCGAGCCGTACGTCGCGGCCCGACTTGGACGGGGTCGACCCGCCGCATGCAACCAACCCCCCTGGATGCGACCCGGACACTGCTGCCGGACACTGGGCTCCGGACACTGGAACACTCGGAAGCGCGTTGAAACGCTTCCTGGGACAACATCGTCCGGACGGCCCGGAACGCCATGGTAACACCTACCCGCGATTCTGTCGAGCCTTATTCGAGGGAGTCGCCCCGAGTAATCTGCTCGGCCGGTCCCGGTTTCCCGAACGGACAGGGGCCGGAACGCGTTGGTCGTATTCGTCGGGGAGGGGGAGTCTGGTTCCACGAAGGTCCGCGATTTGTTGCAAGTCGCGTGCTTGCCGCTCCGTTCCGGCAGGGCTTCCGCGACAACTCAGCCCGTTGCCGACCCGAGCAGCCAGGCGAGCACCGTTGCCGCAGCCAGCAGCAACGCGCACCCCACGCCCGCGAACAGGGCGACGGTTCGCCACATCCCGGCCCGGGCCTCCGCGGCCGCGAGCTTGGTCGCCTCCGGGCTTAGTCCAGATGGGCTCGGTGAGGGGACGCGCGGCCCGGCGAAATGGACCGGGACAGGACGCGGGACAACGGAAACCCGAGGCGTCGAGGGCGGGTGGGCGTGCTCAACGATCTGGTCCGGAGTGGCCTGGCCCGGGATGAGCCAGACCGGAGAAAGCCCGAGGTCACTTCTGCCGGAGTCCACTTCGAACGAGGCTCCGCACGCGACACACGCCGCGGCGTTCGTTGCGGTCGGGGCGGCGCAGGAATGGCACACTCCATAAATGTGCGAAAGTCCCGGTACTTTGGTCGCGACTCGCCAGAACTGGCGCGTCGTCGGCCCGCGGATGACCGCGTCCGGCGCGAGCTTGCCACGCGCGGCAAGCTGGGCAAGACGAGCATATGAGCATCCCGGACGGAAGGGGTTCTTCTCGTCTCGGATAAACCACGGGCCCATGTCGTTCTGCGTCGCCTGGCGCGAGAGTGGGTCGCGAAGCCCGCCACAGGAAGCGCAGGGCGCGCTGTCGTTCGTAGCAGTCACCGGGGTCTCCGGCGCGCCGCAGTAAGGGCACACGTGCAGGCGTGGGTCTACCGCCGGCTCCGACGGAGCGGCAACGGGTTGGGCGGACGGATCGGACGCGGCGGTTGACTCCAGGCTCGAGGGCATAACGCTGCTGTCATGGTAAACACACAAAGTGCCCGGCGCTCATCCCGAAGCTCGTCCCGATGGCCGTCCAAGCAGACCCCCGGTTTGCTGGCTGCGCTGGCAGCGGCTACTGCCTCGGTCTGCTCGGGGTGCGCGGGAGGCGGATCGCCCGGCCCGGAACGCTCCGAGCGTGAGAAGACGCTCGAGCGCCTGCCGCAGGCTCGGGGAGCGACGGGCGACCCGACACTGCCGGCGGCGGTCATCGCGGGAACTACCGTTGATCGGAAGGAACTCGCGCCGCTGCTTGCCGAGGCGGCGGGGCGCACGGTGCTGGAGGAAGTCGCCCTTGATCGCCTGCTGATGCGCGAACTGCGCGACCGCGGAGTGACCATTTCCAACGCGGACCTGGACCGCGAGCGTGAGACGCTCACTCGCACCGCGGCGCGGGCGGCAAGCCTGACACCCCAGGAAGCAGACGAAGCCCTGCTGCGCATCCAGCGGGCTCGGGGCCTGGGGCCTAAACGCCTCGCGGCACTCTTGTGGCGCAGTGCCGCCCTACGAGCCTTGACCCGCGATGACGTTCTGGTCAGCGAACTCGACCGAACCCGGGCGATCGAGGTGGCCTTCGGGGCCCGGCACGTCGCGCGTGTCGCGGTTTTTTCGACCCCGAGCGAGGCGAGCTCGTTTGCAACGCCGCTGCGGTCGCTCAGCGGAGCCGGACTCGTCGTGGCGTTTGCCGAGGGGGCTCGAACCCGCTCGATCGATCCTTCGGCAGATTCGGGCGGGCTGATCGGCGAGGTGAGCCTGAGCGATGCGAGCGTGCCGGAGGTCGTGCGGACGACGCTGCGCGGGCTCAAGGCGCTTGACGCCGGGGGGGATGGTTCGACGGCCATGAGCACCAGCGTCGCGGTGGATGGCGGCTACGCGGTGCTGCTGCTGGAGAGCGTGCGCCCCGCACGAGCAACACCCTCGCCAAGTGAGTTGGCGGCGGTCGAGGAGGACCTGCGCGTCGGTCAACAGCGCCTGGCGATGCAGCGCCTCGCGGACCAACTCTTGGCGTCGGCGGAGGTGACAGTCTTCGATGAAGACCTCCGCTGGGCCTGGCTGAGCGCGAACAGATCCCAGCGTTCGAGCGGCGAGCGCTAGCATCGACGATTGGAGAATGTGCTGTGCCGCTGCGCTCTGGTCGAACCATCCGTCGGCTTCGGAAGCTGCTGGCCAGCGCCGCAACGCTGGCCGCGCTTCTCCTGGCGCTCGGGTGGACCGCCGGTCGACTGTGGACGGACGAGCACTACTGGTCGCAGTTCCTGTTCTGGATTCCGGGAGCCGCTTGGGGCGGCGCCGTCCTGCTCTTCGCGGCGTTCGCGTCGATTCTCGCTCCCGGCGCTGGGCGGGTGAGCGAGAAGGAGGCACAACACACCCGCCCGCGATGGAGCATCGGACGACTGGCGCGGCTCGGGATGCTCGGGCTTGCGACAGGCCTCGTCACGCAAACCCTGATCGATCGCGTGCTGGCCTCGGGAGCAGCGCCGGGCAAGCGAGCGACGGACCACCTTCGCGTGGCGCAGTGGAACATGTCGTCGCCCGACGTCTGGTCGTGGGAGGGCACGCTGGCGGAGACGTTTCCAGACGCGCAGCTCGTGCTGTTCTCTTACGCCATTGCGGGCCCGGGGTTTGAGCACGCCGTTACGGGGCTGGAGGAGACGCACGAGATTCGACGTTCGAACATTCTGTGCGTCGCGTCGGCGTATCCGATCACGCGACGAGAACTGCACGCGTTGGCGCTCGCAGATTTGGCAACCGAATCGCGCCCAGCATTTGTGGATCGTTTCCAAGATTGGTACAACGCCGTCGCGCCGCGATTTGGCGTTTCTCGGCGCGAGTTCGGCGCGGTTGAGGATGGTCTGCTGCTGGAGCTGGAGCTTGACGCGCGGGCGTCGCCCCTGCGCCGGGCTTTGCGGGTGTGGTTCATCGATCTGCCCTCGGACCCGAGGCTGTCGCGGATGAAAATAGCTCGACGAGCCCGCGAGGCGATGGATCGCCTGGCGCAAGCGCAAGGCGATCCGGACTTGATCATGGGAGACTTCAACATACCCCGCGGTTCGGCGTCGCTCCGGGTGCTGGCTGGCGGGTTGGCTGGCGGTCGGGCGGGCGGGCTGGTCGCGCCGTCGGATCGCGTCACGCCGAGTTGGCCCCGAGCAATGCCGACGCTGCACATTGATCACTCATTGGTCTCCCCGGGCGCGCGATCCCGCGGTTACTGGACGATCGACACGGGCGTGAGCGATCATCGGGCACAGGTGATCGACATCGAGTTCCGATAGCGTCGCAGGCGGTTTCGATAGCCAGCTTTGGCACGATCGCGCCCGGCAAATGGCGCAACGGGCGTCCACCAAAGTCGCGCCTTGGGGGTCGCGATCGCTTTCTGCGGGGTGCGCGCCAGCGGCAGAACTTCGCTTGTTCCCGCACTTTTCCGAGTCGCTATGTCCTTCCAGGTAGGGTGTTGATCCGGCGCAACACCAACAAAGGCGATGCTCGCGTATGCCGAAACATGGGGTATGAAACGTTCCGCGACGAGTTCTTCTCATCTCCCGAGCGGCCTACTTGCATCGCTCCTTGCCGCGGCGGCCGGGCTGGCAACCCTCCCCGCTCCGGCGCTCGCCCGCGACATCACCGTCGATGGCTTCGCGACCCAGCTCGACGACAACATGGTGCGCATCCAGGATGCGCGGCTCGACCGCATCGTCATCCTGCCCAATCGCAACGCGATCGTGCGGCAGACGGCGCTGCAGAACAGCGTTGAGATGGTGCCCGTCGCCGACGGCTGCGACCTGATCATCCGCTACACCAACACCACGTCCAACCCGCTGCCTCTGGGGGCGATCACGATCGGGGGGATTCGCTTCCCACAAGTGATCGAGCACCTGGACTTCCGCCGCGGGGCCCGCCCCGAGACACACGACCACCAGAACGCCAACTACTTCCGTGGCGACTTGCGCTGGCCGCGGGGCGATCTGTACGCCCCGGTCATCGTCATGCGCGACGACCGTCACACCGTCGGAATCTCGCTGCTGTACAACGTATTCGAGTACGACCATCAGGTGACGGCGTGGTACCGCTCGCCAGGACGGCGCGACCGCGACAACGGACGGAACTGGGAGGCGGAGTTTCGCCTTGAAGGCATGCTCGCGCCAGGCCAGTCGCGGACGTACACCGTGACCATCCGCCTTGCCCGTGCGGGCGAGCACTGGCTCAAGACTCTTCTGCCCTACCGCGACTTCTTCCGCCAGACGTACGGCCCGATCCAGTACACCCGCGACGCCCGCCCCGTGCGGGGCAATGCATGGGCGGGCGACCACGAACTGGATCAGCCCGAGAACCCGCGGGCGTTCACGTACCGCACGCGCCGCCCCGACGAGCACGGCTTTGGTCCCTGGGCCGCGGCGCTACGCCAGCTTCCGCAGCAGGGGTACGCCCGCTCCATGAACTGGGCGCCGACGGGTCTGCATCAGACCAATCGAGATCTCAACTATCCGTTCACGTTCATGACCGGGTTCAGATCCATGCCCCGGGCCATGAACAGCTTCTCGGAGCTGCAGTCGCTCTCGGCATCCGGCATCGAGCTGGGCTTCTGGTGGGGGTATTCCCAGAGGATCATGGATGGGTGGGATCAGGGCACGTTCGAGCTCTTCGACCCGGACAATCCAAGGCACGTGCAGCGCATCTTCGAAGAGCTGGACATGGCGGTGGCAGCGGGCACCACGCTCATCGGGCTCGACGCCTTTGACTACCTTCCCCCGCTGCGGGCCAAGCGCATGCTCGACCTGCTGCGTCAGCGGGCCCCGAACGTGCGGTTCGTGACCGAACCTGCAAACGCGGACGTCTTCCACAACATGAGCCCGACGTGGTTTGACAACAACCGCGTCACCGGGCCGCACGTGCTCGCCGACTTCCTGATCCCCGGGCACGAGAGCTGGGCGGGCATCCGCTTCGATCAGCTCGAGTTGGCGATGGGTCGGCGAGCGACCGACGCGGAGAAGCAGGCGGAGGTGCGCCGGATCGCCGGGCTGGGCTTCGTGCCCATCGACCTTGCGGGGATCAACATCGATCCGTCGCTCCGAGCGGCGGAGAGCTGGCTGACGTCGATTCCGCCGGATCTTGGCAGCCGCCCGCCCAATGGCGACAACGCCAACAACGGCAGCGATGGCGGCGCCTCCGACGGCAACAACAACAACAACAACAACAACAACAACAACGGGAATGATGGCAACAACGGCAGTGGCAGCGGGTCAGCTCCCCCGCCGCCACCCCCACCCCCGCCACCCCCGCCCAACAACAACCAGGGCGGCAACAACAACCAGGGCGGCATCAATCAGGGCGGAAACAACCAGGGCGGGAACAACCAGGGTGGGAACAACAACGTCAATCGCCCGCCCCCGCCGCCTCGGCGTGTCCGCTCGCTCACGCCGATCTTCGTCCGTCCCCCGACGCCCGTGGTCCCGGCAACGGTGGTGAACCCGAGCGATCCGCGGGTGCTGGCGGAGCTTCGAGCGCGGGCGGCTCGGGCAGCCGCGGCGATGCGCGTCAACCGCGGGCTGTCGACGCGTGACGACCGCGTGGTCAACTTCCGCGTGTGGGTCGAGCGAGAGAACATCGCCAACGCGCAGGAACAGCGGTGATCGCTCGAACGACGCTCGAGTGAATGCCACGACGACCGGTCCCCGACCGGTCGTTTTTCGTTGGTTCGGATGCTGATTTGATTGCTGATGCCGGTGCTGGCTCAGCTCCGCCTAGGCCGGCGAGAGCCGCTCGCGCACCATCGCCGCCCGCGCCAAGCGGCGCTGGTCCTGGTCCATCTCCTTGCCCACGACCTGCTGGAGGTGGGCGGGCTGAACGAGCAGCATGAGATGGTTGATGAGCTTGACGCTGACGCTCGGGATCAATCCGACGCAAGCGCCGAGTCGGAGGTTACTGAGCAGCTGCATGGCTTCTTCGTTCCCGAGCAAGCGAGCATGGCGAAGGACGCCAAGGGCGCGGAAGACCTGGTCCTCGACGGTTGCGTGCCGCTTGGACATCAGGCTCCGCCGGGCGTGCCGCTCGTAGGCGACGACCTGGGGAATGATCGTTTCGCCCAGGTCGCGGAGGATCATTCCCTCGCTTTTGCCAAGGGTCGTCTGGTTGGAAAGTTGATAGAAGTCGCCGACCGCTTCGGAGCCTTCGCCATAGAACCCGCGGACGGCGAGGTTCATGTCGCTGGCAGCCCGCTTGACCTTTTCGATCTCGCCGGTGAGCTTGAGTCCGGGCAGATGGAGCATCACCGACATGCGCAGGCCCGTGCCGACATTCGTGGGGCAGGCGGTGAGATGTCCGAAACGATCGGAATAGGCAAAGTCGAGGCGTTTGCCGAGCGCGTCGTCGATCGTGCTGACTTCGTTCCAGGCGTCGCTGAGGGCAAGCCCGGAGCGAACGACCTGAAGGCGCAGGTGATCTTCCTCGTTCACCATGACCGCGACGCGTTCGGAAGGCAGCGAGATGCCGACGCCGCGCGGGTCTTCGCTTCCCGCGGGTTTTTCAGTGCCCGAGCGTCCCCGAGCCAGGTGCTTGGAGATCAGGTGCCGCTCAACGAGGAGGGTGCGATGGATGGGGGGCGCGTCGTGGAGGGTGACCCAGGCCATCGAGGCGTGCAGCGCGTGAAGCGCGACGCGGCAACGCTCCAGCACTGCGCCACGCTGGGCGGCGTTGCACCGGGCCGCGAAGGGAAACTCCGCGAGGTTGCGGGCCAGGCGCACGCGCGAGGAGAGCACCACGTCCGCCGAATCGCCTTCGCCTCGGAGCCACTCGGTTTCGGCGGCATAGTTCAGGTGCGGAGCACGTGCATCGCCCTTGGGCTTCTCGACGGGCTTGCCCTTGCCGGACTCGGACTTGCCAGCTTCGGACTTGCCAGCTTCTGGCTTTCCGGGCTCGGGCCGATCGCGCTCCGGGCGGTCGGGCTGGTCACGCTCGGGTTTGTCTCGGTCGTGGGCTGACATGGCAAGACCACTGATCACCGCGCGGCTTGGATGCGAACGCTCTGTTTTAGGCGCTCAAGGCCCCCGACGGCACTCCGCTCGGCGCCCCGACGCCTCCTCAGCCGCCCAACGCGCGGAGCTGGTCGCGGATACGCGCCGCGAGTTCATACGCCTCGGCCTTCACCGCTTCATCGAGCTGCCGCCTCAACTGCTGCATCCGCTCGGCGGAGTCCATCGCGGCCTTGGCCCGTGCGACCTCTTCCATCGCCGATCGCTTGGCGGGTTTGGGCGACTTGCCCACGTGGAGGCTCGACCCTTCGTGCGCTCGCTCGAGCATCGGAACAAGCTGCGCCTCGAAGGTCGTGTAGCACTCCGGGCAACCGAGCTGCCCGGTGGAACGAAAATCGGCGAACGTCAGCTTGCAACGCGCACAGACGCTGCCGCGGGCGGAGGTAGGCCCGCTGATCGCGACCACCAACCCAGGCACTTGTCCGAGCCCGGTCGACTTGAGCAGCTCGGCGACGTTGACTTGCCCGGGCGACTGGGCCTGCAGGCCCGCGCTGGCGGCGCACGACTCGCACAGCTTGCGCTCGACCCGCACGCCGTTGCGGATCGTCGTCTCCTGCACCGTCGCTTCGTTCTCGCACTTATCGCACTTGGCCATCGCGAATGAGCGTATCCCCGTCGATGGGAGAATTTCGCAGCGGCAGCAGATGGCGAAAAGCAGAGCCGAACGCGAGTGGAGTCCGCACTCTGGTTGCGAAGTTACCACCCGATCGGCACCAAGGAACACCCCGGGGGGATTGGTGCAGCTTACGGTGAGAGGCGTCGTGGCCCCAAAGTTGTGGCCTGAAAAGGGAAGACCCGCTTACTTGGCGGCGAGCCACGCGGGGCGGGGCTCGTTGGCGTCAGCCGGGATCACGTGAACCTTGCGTCCCTGGAAGAGGACGGTGCCGGTGCCGACGGCGAAAAGGCTGTCGTCCTTGCCGCGCTGGACGTTGAAGCCGGCCTTGAAGGGCGTGCCGCGCTGGCGAACGATGATTGCTCCGGGCTGAGCCTGTTCGCCGCCGTAGAGCTTGATTCCGAGGTACTGCGGGTTGGAATCGCGCCCGTTCTTGGTTGAACCCTGTCCCTTTTTGTGTGCCATGGCGAGATTCTCCCGAGCGAAAGTACCCGGACCTCATCGTCCAGGGCCGTGATGGTAGCCCGCGGCCTTCTCCGTGGCAACGCGTTGGCAAGCTCCGTCACGTCCTGGAATGGCCGGGGCGTTTGCCCCCCCATCACGGCCGGTGCCCGGGCGTTCGCTTCAGAAAGTGCTTGACAACCGCGTGGTCGATCAGGCACAATGAAAACGTTTACTGCCCGTCGGGTGGTGCTTGTACTGCATTCTGCGTCTTTGTCCTGCCTGTCCGAGGAGCTTGGTCATGAAAACGTGCGTTCTCTCCCTCGTTCGTCAAGGCTCGGGGCTTGGCATGCTCGCCGTCGCCGCTCTCCCGGCGTTCGCCCAGACGCCCGGCCCCCTCACCAATCCCAGCTTTGAGATTCCCCGCAGCGGATCCGTGCTCAACATTCCACGTGGATGGACCAACGCTGGCGACACCAACGAGGTCAAGCGCCGCTATGTGGGCGACGGCCTGCAGCCCCCCATCCAGCCCGTCGGAACGCCAAACGCCATCACGCCCCGAACCGGCGAAGCTCTCGTCGAGATTCGCGCCCCAGGCGACGGCGGGTTCCGCAGCGTCAACACCGACATCGTCAACACAACCCTCCCCACCTTCCCCTTCTATGACCCCTTCTTTGACTGGGAGGGCGGGAGCGTTCGCGTCGGCGTGTGGTACCTCATTCCCGCCAACGCCCCGCTGGAGGGTGGTGGCGAAGCCGCGGTTAAGCTGAATGTCAAGTTCGGCAACCAGGACTACGCAACGAGCGATCCTTGGGGCGAGACGGGCCTGTTCGTCGGGGCCGGCACCACCAACGGCGAGTGGCGTTTCGCCGAGTATCTCTGGACGCGCACCGCGATCCGCCGCGAGGTCTTCTTCAACGAGGCACAGGGCTTCTTCGTCCTCCCGCCCTTTCCCGACCACTTCAAGATCGTGGTGGGCTACTGGGGCCGCGGCTTTGCCGGCGACACCGGAACCATCTACTACGACGACGTGTTCTTTGAGCAGTACGCCGCCGCCGACTTCAACGCCGACGGACAGTGCGACTTCTTCGATTACCTCGACTTCGCCTCGGCGTTTGGAAACGAAGAAGAGCCGGCCGACTTCAACGGCGATGGCCAGGTCGACTTCTTCGACTACCTCGACTTCGCCCAAGCCTTCGGAGCGTGCTGAGGCGCCGGGCCTGCCGCTGGACCGCGGGCGGCCGAGCCCGAAGGCATCGTTCTGGTGACATCTGGACGTGTTCAGGCCCGCCATCGTGCGGGCCTTTTTCGTGGCACCTGCCGTGCCCAACCCGAACGCGTCGTAGGTGTAGGTGTAATCACGGGCGTCGTCGGTCAGGTTGCCCACGGCGATGTGAGTCAGCGTGTAGTTGTTAGCGGTGGTGCCAGCGTTGGAGTCAAGATCGCGGGTCAGCCACTCGTTGGCCCTGTTGTAGGTGCCGGTGTCGTCGATCTCGTTGGTGCCGGTGAACGCCCCGTCGCCGTCCCAGTCCACGCGGTGGCGGAGCCAGTTGCCGCATCTAGGAATTAAGGGTTTGGCTGCGGACGTACAACATAGAACTTCGACGCAATCCCAAGCAGCGCATCCCCCTTCCGCAGCGGCGGCATATCGTTTGAGATCACCTTGGTGCTCAACTTACGTCGCTCACTGCTTGGAATCGGCATGGGAACACCGAATCCGATATCGAGCTCGTGCTCGGCGACTCCCTTACTATGCCCAACAAATATGGTTGCGGACCTACCACCACCAAACGAGACTGTAAGCGGACCGTTCGGCCCATCAATCGTCACATCTGCGATCGGTGGCAGCGACTGCTTGACATCGACAGCCTTGGCGAAGTCGTCGCTCTGAGACACGGTAGCCGTGTATCGGAGTCCTTTGTACCCGATGACAAAGCGACGGTTCACCTCGTCCCAGTCAAGTTCGTTGATGATCGATGTCGAGCGTGGCATCCCAGTGACGAGGATCTTGCTCGTGCCGTCGAGTGGCACCACATACAGATCACCACCGGCGGCCACGAAATAACTTGGACCTGACGGCGATTTGGATACTGCACTTACGATTCCCTTCTCTGACAGCTTTCTATTCCACAGCAACTCGCCTTCAACCGTGTACAACAACACGGCAACCGGTCCGCTGCTGACGACAGCAACTCGAACGGCATCTGTTGCGTACAAGAGACTTGCATAGTTAGCTTTGCCCCAGAAGCTGAAGTCTGGGACGGGCGGCACAATCGACGCTTGAAGCGTTCCGTCTCCACGAACGACTAAGATTTCGCGCGCTGGCTTTGCCCATCCCACAATATACTGGAGGTTAGCCCGATCGTCGAACATCGTGTCAAAAAACGCCGCCTTGAAATGCAGTGGCGTAAACGATTGATCGAAATCTACAGTCCGAGTCCTTTTAAACTGACGGTTGAACTCATATAACTCTTGACCAGTGAAGACCGATAGCTTCGAATCCTCTCCATTATCGGTAGAAAGGGCAAAGGCCGCTATAGCAAAGGGCTTCTCTGCAAACTCGAACTCGAACAGCCGATACTCTGAATGAGATCCAACCTCGCGTAGTTGAGGGGCACTAAAGCACACCGAGGTCATAAGCGTCGCGATCACGATGGAAACGCAGCTCACAAGTGCGCCCGGGCAGAAGTTGCCGAGTCTGCACAGGGTTCTACAAATGTGCACAACAGTTGTCACAGTTGTTGCCTTGTCCAGGAGGGTCACATGCACAGTCATTCCACCTTTGCTCGGGAGGTCCAAGCCGAGGTTTGCACAGTCGGCGCTGATTTCCATAGTCGTTCCTGCAGTTGCACTCGTTTGCATCTGGTCGAAGTCCGCCGTTATTGTGGCAGAACAACGCCCGCATGAGGAAGTTCGCAATCAATTCCTCGAGATCCTTCTCTTTAGCGCGAATCAAGCAGTTGCAATACCTCTGGTCACCTAACTTGCCGCATTCGCTTTTATTGCCATACCTCCAGTCCACACACGTCTGATGCATAGTTCTGGCAATAGTAGAGGCGTTCTTCAAGCGTGCCGTCGCCGGCCGCGCGCCAGCCGGAGTTGATGTCGCGATCGCGGAGGACGACCGAGTCGATATACGACGACCCGCCTTGCCCGTCGGCACCCGCGGCGTGGAACACGAAGCGTTCCTTCGGAAACGAGTCGGTGTCTCGGAACGTCGCGACGATGCGCCACCTCTCGTCGTTGCAGAACCAGTACCACGGATCGTCACCAGGCGATCCTGATTCGACCGTGCCGTCCGCGTCGGCGTCGTAGTGCCAACCCGTGCGGAACCCAAGACCATTGTACCGGTACTCGGCGACCAGGGCGCTGTTCGAGCGGTTACGAACTTCAACCAACGTCCAAAGCGTTGAGATGGGTCCACCGCTGGTACAAGTGCACCGCCCTCCTGTCATGTCGCGCGACATCGAACAGGCGCAAACATTCTGTCCAATTCGCAATCTAGCAGGGATTACTCAGAAATACGACTGACTTGCATCGATCCGCTTGCGGATGCATTGGCAGCCGGCGTGGTTACTACGTAGTTCACAGTGACGGGAGTTGCGTGACTGCTTGGATCGCACACTTCCACATCGGCTAGTTGTGCGATTTCGCCATCCCCAGGTGGTTGGTACTGCAGTGGCGGTCCACCGTTGACGCGTATAACAATATATGTATCTGCGACTGACGATCTCGTTGGAGTACGGAACGACACACACCCTGCACTTGTGATTCGTGCGGAGCGAATCGCTCTTCTAAAGCGCATCACCGCGACATGGTGATGATCGAGCATACTGACACTTGCTGGCGTATTGATAAGGCGGTCTGCAAGTTCATTCAAGCATTCGTGTGTAATACTCTTTGGTAAATGCTCGTTTTCAACTATTCTACATAGTTCGTTAACGCTCAATCTCTTTGCCACCAAGGAGATACCTCCGCGGAACATGTAGACAACATTAGTATATTGCAGTGCTATCCCCAAAACCGCTAATATGACTACAGTACGTTTGCTGCACCACCATGCTCGTTGTTTCGTCTGAGGCCCGCACTCAACACAGATTCCACTCAATAGTGGGTATCCGCATCCGTCGCATTCACCATTATTAGTGCGACGAGTCCTCAGCCGAAGACGCAGGAATACATATGTTGACAGCGACCATGCGATCACCGACGCCACTAGCAGAATAGCTGCATCCGGTACTACCAACTTGCGTTCCTAGCGCAACTGCCAACACCCTGTGGCATCGGCGGCAGTTGCTGTACGCGGCCACCAGAACACGAAAAGTTTGACAAGCAGCAAGTCTCCAGCTTGGTCCAGCTAGACAGATGCTCCACAAGTTGAGCGCAACTCCTACCTGGGTTCATGTATGGCGCAAACTTCGTCCGCATGCACCGCAGCGCATCGCCTCGCGTGAGTGGCGGTGGCGACGCCGCGCAACATTCGAACATCGCGGCTCGCATCTCCGAACAGTACCACGTAAAGCAGTCGACAGCCCCCGTATTTGAATCTTGCCATTCTCCAGGATCGTCACCGCCGCATGCTGAGCTTGGCGACGCACACATGTCGGCAACATGAACCAACTCATGCAGAATCGACGAGCAGTCAGCCGTCGGACCAGCTTCAATTGTACATGAATTGCAGGCAAACCTTGCAGTAACCCCGGGCATCGCAGGCACTCTCACAATCTTGATTGGCCGCCCCGCATCACCGCATTTTCCAGTGCCAGCGCATTCGCTACGGATGCGATCCATCAATACAGAGTAGTTTGGATTTTGGTCGCAGTTCTCCACACTCAACGGTGGAGCTGGTGGAGCTGCGGCACCGGCGGCGGCGCAGGCTCCGGTCTCACGTTATCAACGGGCCACGAACCCCCACTATTCATCACCATGTCTAGTCCGACCGGATCTCTCCCCACCACCACCCTTCCCCCGACATACTCATACGCGCTGGCGCCATCGACGTAGCCGAGGGGATCTCTTCTCGTCCACCTACCCATACCCGCATCGTAGACGCGATGGCGGACGTGGTACTTGCCGGCGCCGCCGCCGGAAGATGCCCCGGCGATCGACGGATCGAACTGATATCCGGCGTAGCCGATGCGATTGCCGACCGACGCGCGGCTGAGCTGGCCGGACCCGATGGCGCCGCCCTCCTCGCCAGCGCCGCCGTCCCACGCGGCGATGAAGTCGAGGTAGTCGTCGAAGTCGACTTGGCCATCAACGCTCATATCGCCGCAGTCGTCCATGACGAACACGAGAGATATACTTGATAACAACATACAACGCAATTGTATATACAACTATATTGAGCACAAGTCCTGGGACGTGAATATGACTTGCTTGCTTGGACGAGTAAAGTGCAGAGGCAAGATCACCATAGCTATTATTATGCTCGACAGCTTTGCGGAATGCTACAGCAAGTACGCTACTATCAATAGTCGGATCTTCGATCGATACTTTGTTTACCCAATCAGAAATCAATACTCGTGTTGATGTAGTACTCAGCAACGGAGCCGGCACATAATACGACAAATGAACAGATCGATGAACCGCAACACTCAACACGGGCATGCAGTTTGGAAAATCTTCGGGCTGTCGCGTAAGCGCATACTGCCCTTGGCACTCCACCATGTATATTAGGCGAGGATGCATTACTGTTCTACTCCCACCCCTGCGTCTCCACCAGGGATGTACACGGGATTCAGCGCCATGCATGTCGAGACGCATGTGGCGCGACTGACGTTTGAGCAAGGGCCGCTGTCAGTGCCAGCACCAGCACTGTCACACGCGGCATTACAGATGTCTCTTACGTTTAGTGGCCACCCACGGACGAAGAACTCCTCGTAGTAAGCATTGTATTTCGTACGGATCACCGCTACAAAGTTCGAGTAGAATGCACCAGGATCATTGCATCGATCTGCAGCATGCACTAGTTCGTGAAGCAGCGTACAAAACTTGTATCGCGATTCGTTCGGAGCCCGGCAGAACTTAGAACAACACCTGCCGTTCACGGATTCTCGCTTCTATGTTGGAAAGTCGGGTCGATGCCCGCATTCGGGGCATACCGATGTTGGCAATCCCGTCCTGGAGTATCCGCAGTTGGGACATGCCCTTCTCTGCGTCGGCATCGAAGCAGCATGCGTGAGGTACACATTTGCACACACAATGGCTACGACGTGACCTACGAACGGCGCTGCGAGTGCACACAAGGCGCCCACAATCGGAATGGCAAGCAGTATCGCCAGTGCGAGCGCCGCACCGACAGCGAAGATCGATCCGCCTGTCAGACCGACGACCGTCGCAAGAATCGCAACCCGCCGCTGCGGAGCAGACTGCTTACTGCACAGAGCGATGCACACAGCGAGCGGAGACCCTGCATGTATGATGGTGAGAATCGCGATAGCGAACGCGATGCCTTCCCAATCGCCCCATACTCGCAAGAAGGCCGCTGCTGGAAACGTAGTAACAGCTACCCATCCTAAAGAGATAGCGACAACTTCGACCACAACCCTCACCCTGGAACGCTTCACATCATTGCTCTTTGGCTTAGAAGAACACTTGAAATGTCGGAACTCTAGGAGGCACTCTAGGGAGAAGCGGATCAAGGGCGGGCAATGCGGGCACAACCACACATGACGCGAACGTGCCTGTAGCTCCACAAAGCGCGGCTTGCACTGCCCAACACCTCAGAGATGTCTTGAACAGCGTCCAATAGGGCGTAGGGAGAATGGTTGACGCCGCTGCGTAGCAGCAAGCATGAGCCACGTTTGGATCATTCCCTCGTCGGTAGTTACATAGCAAGCAACTCCGTACAATATTCTGCCACAGTTCATCTCCTGACGTCAAGCAGAAGCATCGAGCGTTCGCACATGAATAAGTTTGACATTGACTGTAGGAAAGACATTCTGGTCCTGGTGGGACAGGTTGGTTGTATCCCTCAGATATACAAGTTCCGTCACATGGTAGCCAGCGTAATCCACTCGCATCTGTTCCAACTACCGCCCTGCTCTTAACATACTCATACACACTCGCGCCATCGACGTAGCCAAGCGGATCTCTTCTGGTCCACCTACCCATCGCCGCGTCGTAGACGCGATGGCGGACGTGGTACTTGCCGGCGCCGCCGCCGGTGCCGGAACCCGCGATCGAAGGATCGAACTGATACCCCGCGTAGCCGATGCGATTGCCGACTGTCGCGCGGCTGTGCTGGCCGGAGCCGGGAAGCCCGCCCTCTTGGCCAGCGCCGCCGTCCCACGCGGCGATGAAGTCGAGGTAGTCGTCGAAGTCGACCTGGCCATCGAAGTTCACATCGGAACGCACGCGGTCGTTGCCGTAGTCGTCCATGAAGTCGTTGTAATCGAAAAGATCGACCTTGCCGCTCGCGTTGTAGTCCGCGGGCGTGATGCACTGGGCCACGCCACCCCTTCGACGGCGACCCGGTGCTCTCGTTATGGACGTTCCCCAGCGTTTCATCAGCTCAAGTCTACCGTGCCACCCACGCCGCGCCAAGCGGGTTGCACCATCAGCGCGAAGCGGCTGACGACCGTCGCCAAGCCACTTTGCGAGTCGCAAGCGAACTTTGCTGGCGCTCGTTTGGTACTTCGCAGTGCAAGCGGCTTTCGCTGTCTAACTGCCCTCGCGGTGCAAGGGGGCTTGCCGCCCCCTTGCGATCCCCCGCGGGAAATGAGAACAAGCCTGTGCCCCGGGCCGCGTCATAACCGCTGAGGCGGGATTCCCCAGATCAACAGAAGCAGCAGTACCGACCGCCAAAGCATGGTCGGTGGCACGTACATAGTCCGCATCAGTACCACTCTGCCGCAGATTGAAACGCGGCGAAGATGTGCTTGAGAGCTCTTTGGACGCATCGCGACTTCACAGGGGCGCGAATTGAAACTTGACGCTCCAGGTGTCGGGGACGTTCGACGGTCGTGGCGACCTCACAGCGGCGCGGATCGAAACATGTGTTGCTTGTGATGATCGATTGACCGGACTCGTCGCCCCCTCACAGGGGCGCGGATTGAAAAGCGCGTGGGAGATCTCGCACTCCGGCACCGCCGAGTCGCCCCTCACCGGGGCGTGGATTGGAACCTGGGTTCGGGCACGAGCGTGGCGGTGGCACGGGTGGCACGGGCACGATAGACGCGAACGACCGGCATTCGCTGCCAACCCGCCGATGCAGTGATATCATCCTGCTGGAAAAGAATGAAATCACACATTCCTGAAGAAAGCTTGATATAGATGAGCAATTGAGTGCGACCTGTGAGCAGAAACGACATGCATAGCTTCCAATACACACTGCTGTAGTTCGCTCGGCAATGCCGGATAGTGCCGTCGGATGCCTTCTGCAAGGTAATCTTCATACGCACAGTGCCCTAGCGCGACTGATATCCAATGGAGCACCAGGGCAAAGTAACACTCAAAGTATATAATACTTGACAAGGATGCTCCTGTAGAGTGTATGTTATAAGCACAATCTATGAGAATACGACAGGACGATGCAGAAAGATCGATATACACATCGGATTTCAATAGAAGTTGCAAATCCAACTCGAGTCGCTTCATATCAAACGAGTCTAAAAAACAATATGTATGTACGTTAACAAGTAAATGTCCGTGTGCATCAAGACGGAGGAAAGCTGGTCTAACCTGATGCCAAATACCGTTCATATTCATTGCTCTGCGTCCTTCGCGTTGCACTGACGCAGTCGTTCCGCACACTTTTCGAGTTGCGAGATGAGTTGCTTAACTGCTTGGCGATGTCCGTAATTTCCTCCTTCAAAGCACTCTTGATTAATTCTTGTCCGGATGTCGATGCAGTGAGCGATGTGAGAGATGAATGCTGGTACCTGATCGCAAGGGGTAGTTCGATTGCAGGTCGGTACGCCGTGGCAGTTCCAAACCTCAAACTCCCACTTAAGTTCTGCATATCGCTCCGGAGAACAAGCGGGTTCTCTCGTCACACACACGCATACAAGCCTGCCATTAGTCCCATCCGGCGAAATAAAACAGCGTGATTCGGCGAAGTCTTTTCCACGAAGTGAGCATTCTGCCTGACAAGTGGTGTCGGCACCTGGATACATAAGAATGCAGGGATACGGCGTATAACCGGGTGGTACTTGGTCGCCTGGGATTGCAGGCCCGGATGGTGCCATAGGGCCGCTTAGCAGTCGCACGCCCCCAGAGCCAACTCCAATGACACTGTCCAATCCATTCATATCCCGTCCCACCACCGCCATTGCCTTGACATACTCATACACACTCGCGCCATCGACGTAGCCCAGCGGATCCCTTCTCGTCCACCTTCCCATAGCCGCGTCGTAGACGCGATGGCGGACGTGGTACTTGCCGGCTCCGCCGCCGGTGCCCGAACCGGCGATCGACAGATCGAACTCATACCCGGCGTAGCCGATGCGGCTCGCGATCGACGCGCGGCTGAGCTGGCCGGAGCCAGGAAGCCCGCCCTCCTCGCCGGCGCCGCCGTCCCACGCGGCGATGAAGTCGAGGTAGTCGTCGAAGTCGACTTGGCCATCGAAGTTCACATCGCTGCGGATGCGGCTGCTGCCGTAGTCGTCCATGAAGTCGTTGTAATCGAAGAGATCGACTTGGCCGTTGGCGTTGTAATCCGCGGGCGTGATGCACTGGGCCACGCCGTAGGCGGAGTACTTCACGCGTTCCTTTACGCCGCCCCCGGAAGCGCCGCTGGCCGCGAGCACCAGACTCACGTCCGCTCTCCAGTTCTGGCAGTAGTAGAACCGCTCTTCGAGCGTGCCGTCGCCGGCGACGCGCCAGCCCGAGTTGATGTCGCGATCGCGGAGGACGACGGCGTCAATGTAGGAAGACCCGCCGAGCCCGTCGGCACCCGCGGCGTGGAACACGAAGCGTTCCTTCGGATACGAGTCGGTGTGTCGGAACGTCGCGACGATGCGCCACCTCTCGTCGTTGCAGAACCAGTACCAGGGATCGTCGCCGGGCGACCCTGATTCGACCGTGCCGTCCGCGTCGGCGTCGTAGTGCCAACCCGTGCGGAACCCAAGACCATTGTACCGGTACTCGGCCACCAGGGCGCTATTCGAGCGATTGCGAACCGCTACCAAACGCCCGAAGGCGTCGTAGGTGTACGTGTAGTCGCGGGCGTCGTCGGTCAGGTTGCCCACGGCGTCGTGGGTCAGCGTGTGGTTGTTGCCCGTGGTGCCGGCGTTGGAGTCAAGGTCGCGGGTCAGCCACTCGTATGAGCTTTGACATCACATCGATGCACTTAGCCAAGAAACATCGAGAAGCAAGTTCACTCGGAGGCCGCATGTTTGGGTCGAGGGCGTACTACATACAATTTCGATGCGATAGCTAGCAATGCATCTCCCTTCATCAGTGGGGGCATGTCGACCTTAAGAACTGCGCACTGCTGACGCCGCAACTGGCGCGGAATCGACACAGGCCCGTCGAGGCCGATGTCCAACTGGTGTTGACTCACGCCAGTCGAACTGGAAACGTTGAGGTTTGCTTGTCGGCCACCACTGAACCATATCTTGATCGGGCCATCAGGGCCCTGAGTAACGACGTGTGGAATGGGGTCGAACGGTTGCTTTACAGCAACAGCCTTGGCGAAGCCGTCCGCTCTCGATACTGTCGCCGCGTACTGAAGACCGGCATATTTGATCACGAACCAGCTGTTGGCGTCGTCCCATTCCATTTGATTGATGATAGGAGAAGACCGACTCGGCAACGAAGTAGTAATAATTGGGCTGATGCCGTCAAGCGGAACCGCGTGGAACTTGCCTCCTGCTCCGATGAAGTAGTAAGAGCCAATCGGTGCTCCGGAAGCCGCATCCACGAGTCCTTTCGTGGCAACTTGCCGCTTCCAGATCAGGTCGCCTTGCAGGCTGTAAAGCAAAACCGAAACCGGTCCCGCATTTACAACCGCCACTCGGGTGTCGTCGTCCACCCGGACAAGCGTTGCGAATTTCGCTTTACCCCAAAAGCTGAACGCGGGTAGATCCGGCTCGAAGCTTGACAATGTCATACCATCGCCCGACACTACGTGGATTGCTTTAGCAGGCTGCGCCCATCCGATCACATACTGCAAGTTCGCATCTTTGTCAAAGAGAACATCAAAGTTTGACAGTTCGTGTCGTAGAGGAGAAAATGCCTTGGTGAAATCGACGGAACGAACCTTGCGAAACTGCTCGTCATACTCGAATAGGTGCGATCCAGTAAAAACGGACAGCTTGCGAGTTGCTGTGCTCTCGCTTGAGAGCGCAAGCGAATGTACCCACTGCGGCTTGTCTTCAAAGGTAAGCTCAAACAACTTGTAGTCAGCATTCAAGCCGATCTCGTGCAGCTCGGGATTGGCGAGCGCCGTCGATCCAACCACGACTATCGAGAGCAGCATTGGGTACCTGAGCATATGGGGATCCTGTTTGAAGTTGCACCACTGCTACTGATGCGCACAACAGTTATCGAAATTATTGCCGTGTCCAGGAGGGTCACATGCACAGTCATTCCACCTCTGTTCGGGAGGTCCGAAGTCAGGCGGACACAATCTACGTTGATTCCCGTAGTCGTTTCGACAGTTGCACACGTTTGCATCTGGCCGAAGCCCGCCATTGTTCGGACAGAAAAGTGCTCGCATGAGCAAGTTGGCGATCTTTTCCCACAGTCCGTCCGTGCTAGCCTCATTGAGACAGTCACAGAATACTCTGTCGCATAACTTTGCGCACTCACTCTTTGGCTCGTTATGGCCAAAGCGAAAATCGACGCACGTTCGGTGCATGCAAAGGTCATGCGCCCTACAGCAATCGTCCGAAGGCGTCAAGGCAGGGCAGTCGCCATTTTCCGGCTGTCGACAGACTTGATCAGCCCAGCAGGTGTCCCCAGGTTGCTCACTTCCGCATGTCTGATATGACATGCCATAGCCAGGGCCGCAGTGATTTCCATGCACCGGGAATGCAAGACCGCCTCCCTTGCATGGAAGCACAACATCACCCAGTGGAATCATGTGAACCGATTGATACATCACGCCCCATGCGAACGAGGCCATGCTGGCATTGGTAGTGGAGGGCCCAGCCAGTCCCGACAGAACGCCGTAGGTTGTATAAATTCTACGAAAGGAATAGTCGGTAAACAACCCGAAAGGATCAAAACCTGCCATCGGCTGTCCACGCACGTACGCGTATAGGCCAGATTGATCCAAGTACCCCAGCGGATCTCTTCTCGTCCACCTACCCATCGCCGCGTCGTAGACGCGATGGCGGACGTGGTACTTGCCAGCGCCCCCGCCCCCGGAACCGCCCGCGATCGACGGATCGAACTGGTACCCGGCGTAGCCGACGCGGTTGCCGATCGACGCGCGGCTG